>NZ_JBFRHG010000052.1:0-301 GCF_052115745.1 Paenibacillus sp. 2KB_22 | reverse complement strand
TGAGATTTTTAATCTCGTCAGATTCAAAATGAGCTTATCGCTCTTTTCAATACTTTATTGGAGAGTTTGATCCTGGCTCAGGACGAACGCTGGCGGCATGCCTAATACATGCAAGTCGAGCGGACTTGAAGAGAAGCTTGCTTCTCTGATGGTTAGCGGCGGACGGGTGAGTAACACGTAGGCAACCTGCCCTCAAGTTTGGGACAACTACCGGAAACGGTAGCTAATACCGAATAGTTGTTTYCTTCGCCTGAAGGAAACTGGAAAGACGGAGCAATCTGTCACTTGGGGATGGGCCTGC
>NZ_JBFRHG010000051.1:0-321 GCF_052115745.1 Paenibacillus sp. 2KB_22 | reverse complement strand
GTGGGGTAACCGCAAGGAGCCAGCCGCCGAAGGTGGGATAGATGATTGGGGTGAAGTCGTAACAAGGTAGCCGTATCGGAAGGTGCGGCTGGATCACCTCCTTTCTATGGAGAATCGTTTCCCGAGTGGAAACATTCAAATAYGCAGCTAAGCTGCAAAACACTCACTCGTTGCTCAGTTTTGAGAGCTCAAACTCTCAAACAGCTTGCTTTTGCATGGAGCTTGTTCTTTGAAAACTAGATATCGAAACGAAAGTAAATGCGAATTAGAACATTCCTTTTTAGCTGAACTTGTGTAAACAAGTTTCAATAAAAACGGTAG
>NZ_JBFRHG010000050.1:0-327 GCF_052115745.1 Paenibacillus sp. 2KB_22 | reverse complement strand
GGTTAAGCTACTAAGAGCACACGGAGGATGCCTAGGCGCTAGGAGCCGATGAAGGACGTGGCGAACAACGAAACTGCCTCGGGGAGCTGTAAGCAAGCTTTGATCCGGGGGTGTCCGAATGGGGAAACCCAGCTGGGGTAATTTCCAGTTACTCAYAACTGAATACATAGGTTRTGYAGAGGCATACCAGGGGAACTGAAACATCTAAGTACCCTGAGGAAGAGAAAACAATAGTGATTCCGTCAGTAGCGGCGAGCGAACGCGGAGAAGCCCAAACCAGAGAGCTTGCTCTTTGGGGTTGTGGGACGTCTCACATGGAGTTACAAA
>NZ_JBFRHG010000049.1:0-328 GCF_052115745.1 Paenibacillus sp. 2KB_22 | reverse complement strand
TGAAGCCCCCCTCAAGATGAGATTTCCCAGTATGTAAGACCCCTTGAAGACGACGAGGTAGATAGGCTGGGGGTGGAAGTGCAGCAATGCATGGAGCTGACCAGTACTAATCGGTCGAGGGCTTATCCAATWTGCAAGTTCAATTCGCATCTTTCGTTTCGAATCTAGTTTTCAGAGAACAACAACTCTGAAATGTAAGCTTAGCTATGCGTTTGGTGGCGATGGCGGAGGGGTTCCACACGTACCCATCCCGAACACGACCGTTAAGCCCTCTAGCGCCGATGGTACTTGGACCGCAGGGTCCTGGGAGAGTAGGACGCCGCCAAGC
>NZ_JBFRHG010000048.1:0-356 GCF_052115745.1 Paenibacillus sp. 2KB_22 | reverse complement strand
GTGCTCTTAGTAGCTTAACCATATCGCTCGTGTTCGAGCTGTCACTCCGCTTGTTTTGGACTGCGTCCAAAGCCAAAAGTCGTTCCATTTCGATCACTCGCTCATGCAATCTACCGTTTTTATTGAAACTTGTTCAACACAAGTTCAGCTAAAAAGGAATGTTCTAATTCGCATTTACTTTCGTTTCGATATCTAGTTTTCAAAGAACAAACTTGTAAAACTTTTTTGGTGGAGCCAAGCGGGATCGAACCGCTGACCTCCTGCTTGCAAGGCAGGCGCTCTCCCAGCTGAGCTATGGCCCCATATAAAGTTTAAAGGTATAGATGGTGGGCCCTGGTGGACTCGAACCACCGGCC
>NZ_JBFRHG010000047.1:0-369 GCF_052115745.1 Paenibacillus sp. 2KB_22 | reverse complement strand
CTGGGTTTCCCCATTCGGACACCCCCGGATCAAAGCTTGCTTACAGCTCCCCGAGGCAGTTTCGTTGTTCGCCACGTCCTTCATCGGCTCCTAGCGCCTAGGCATCCTCCGTGTGCTCTTAGTAGCTTAACCTCGTGCTCCGGTWTYGACTGCTCGCTTCCCTTGTTTTGCTTRCGCAAAGCCAAAAGTCRCTCCCAYYCRAWACCATCGTACGTGCAATCTACCGTTTTTATTGAAACTTGTTTACACAAGTTCAGCTAAAAAGGAATGTTCTAATTCGCATTTACTTTCGTTTCGATATCTAGTTTTCAAAGAACAAGCTCCATGCAAAAGCAAGCTGTTTGAGAGTTYGAGCTCTCAAAACTGAGC
>NZ_JBFRHG010000046.1:0-374 GCF_052115745.1 Paenibacillus sp. 2KB_22 | reverse complement strand
ATCCGATTGTCGGCGATCACCGCGTTGGAGGTGCGTAGCACCAGCACGCCGATGCAGAAGCCCCTGATCTCCAGCCCGCGCAGGCTGACGCCCCGGGTGTCGACCAAAGCAAAGCCGGGATTGCTGGCAGTGCGGACATTGGTCCCGTACTGGCCCTGCACCATGCCGGGGCACGACTTCAGGTCACGCGGAAGATAGCCCGAACCGTCGATGACGTTGTGACCGCCGGACCGGGCGAAGGCCTGACCCTCGATGGCCACGGGCCCCTTGATCGGCGGCAGGGCCGACTGGAGCACGATGGCCGGGGCGGCGATCTCGATGCGATAGCGGCCGGGCTCGGCGTTGCTGGTCTCGATCGCCCAGCGCAGCGAGCC
>NZ_JBFRHG010000045.1:0-376 GCF_052115745.1 Paenibacillus sp. 2KB_22 | reverse complement strand
GGTGGGCGGCGTAGACGCCGCTGGCCATGTCCATGTCGATCCCGGCCTTCAGCGCCAGGGCGGCGGCCTGGACCGGGGTCTCGGCGATGCCGTGATTGATCAGTTCGAGGATGGCGTTCCAGTCGCTGACCACCAGGCCCGGCCACGCCCATTGGGTCTTGAGCACGCCGCGCACCAGGGCGGCGTTGGCGGTGGTGGGCGCGCCGTTCAGGTCGTTGAAGGCGGTCATCATCGTGCCCGCGCCGGCCTTGGCCGCCSCATGAAAAGGCGGCAGGTAGACCTCGTTCAGCGTGCGGTCCGACAGCTCGGCGCTGTCGTAGTCGCGGCCGCCGGCGGCCGCGCCATAGGCCCCGAAATGCTTGGCGCAGGCCAGGAT
>NZ_JBFRHG010000044.1:0-378 GCF_052115745.1 Paenibacillus sp. 2KB_22 | reverse complement strand
GAAGGGCATCAACGTGACGCCTTTCGTCGACGTGCTGCTGGTGGTGTTGGTGATCTTCATCCTGACCAGCAACGCCTCCATTCCCGGCATCGAGGTCAACCTGCCGAAGGCCAGCAACAGCACCGCACTGGAGAAGCCCAAGACCAAGGCGATCACCATCGACCCCAGTGGCCAGGTGTTCCTGGATGCCTACCCGGTGACGATGACCGAGCTGGAGGACCGCCTGCGTACCGAACGGGCAACCTCGCCGGATTTCCCGGTGATCGTGCGCGGTGATGCGCAGGTGCAGTACGCGCGCGTGGTCGAGGTGCTGGATCTGCTGCGTCGGCTGGAGCTGGCCCAGGTCGGCCTGGTCACCGGCAAGGCGCAGGGCTGAGG
>NZ_JBFRHG010000043.1:0-380 GCF_052115745.1 Paenibacillus sp. 2KB_22 | reverse complement strand
CTGCAGGACCGTAGATCGCGTCCTCATCGTAGCCCGCGGCGCATCCCGGAGGAAGTTCGGGAACGTGTGATCGAGCTGCGCCGTGGGCGGCGTGCTGGCTGGCTGATCGCCCGGCAGATGGGGCTAAGTACAGCAACCGTAAGCCGTATGCTGCGGAGTGCACGGCTGAGCCGGTGGCGCGATCTGGAGCCGTCCCCACCGGTGGTTCGCTATGAGCACGAGCGCCCAGGCGACCTGCTGCACCTGGACATCAAAGGGATGACCCGCTTCGGAGAGGTGGTGGTACGTGGCGACGGGCGCTTGCGCGGCAAAAAGCAACACCCTGGCGTGCTGGCGCTGCATGTGGCTGTCGACGATCATTCCCGGGTCGCCTTTACCCG
>NZ_JBFRHG010000042.1:0-381 GCF_052115745.1 Paenibacillus sp. 2KB_22 | reverse complement strand
GCACAGGTCCACGCCGTAGGTCGCCAGGTACTTGGCGATGGCGTTGAGGTTCACGTCCTGGGTGCGGCCCGAGAGGATCTCGTCGCCGATGATCAGCACCGCCGCCGTCACCCGATCCTTGCTGGCGGTCATGATCGCCGTCCCCTACACCCTGTCTCAGACACCTATCCGACTTAGGCCCCGCATGCTTCTGCCGCAACCGCTTACCCACGGCCGCATCGTCCAGCGCTACAAGCGCTTCTTCGTCGACCTGGTGCTGGACGACGGGCGCGAGATCACCGCGCACTGCCCCAACTCCGGCGCGATGCTGGGGGTGAACCTGCCGGGGCAGGGGGCGTGGGTGTCGTTCTCCGACGATCCCAAGCGCAAGCTGGCCTGGAC
>NZ_JBFRHG010000041.1:0-389 GCF_052115745.1 Paenibacillus sp. 2KB_22 | reverse complement strand
CATCTAAGCGTGAAGCCCCCCTCAAGATGAGATTTCCCAGTATGTAAGACCCCTTGAAGACGACGAGGTAGATAGGCTGGGGGTGGAAGTGCAGCAATGCATGGAGCTGACCAGTACTAATCGGTCGAGGGCTTATCCAATAGCAAGTTCAATTCGCACACTTTCGTTTCGAATCTAGTTTTCAGAGAACGATCTCTGAAATGAAAATTGGTACATCACAGAACGTGTGTATGATTTTCAGTTCCATATCTGATTTCAAGAAGCTTTGCTTCGACAAATCGCGTTTGG
This sequence comes from Paenibacillus sp. 2KB_22, assembly GCF_052115745.1. Classification (NCBI taxonomy): domain Bacteria; kingdom Bacillati; phylum Bacillota; class Bacilli; order Caryophanales; family Paenibacillaceae; genus Paenibacillus; species Paenibacillus sp. 2KB_22. Next base: position 101 of record NZ_JBFRHG010000041.1, on the reverse strand, counting down.
TGGCGATGGCGGAGGGGTTCCACACGTACCCATCCCGAACACGACCGTTAAGCCCTCTAGCGCCGATGGTACTTGGACCGCAGGGTCCTGGGAGAGTAGGA
>NZ_JBFRHG010000040.1:0-389 GCF_052115745.1 Paenibacillus sp. 2KB_22 | reverse complement strand
TGGAAATTACCCCAGCTGGGTTTCCCCATTCGGACACCCCCGGATCAAAGCTTGCTTACAGCTCCCCGAGGCAGTTTCGTTGTTCGCCACGTCCTTCATCGGCTCCTAGCGCCTAGGCATCCTCCGTGTGCTCTTAGTAGCTTAACCATTTTGTTCCGGTTTCGGTCGCTCGCTTCCCTTGTTTTGCTTGCGCAAAGCCAAAAGTCGCTCTCACCCGATACCATCACAAAAGCAATTTGACTACCGTTTTTATTGAAACTTGTTTACACAAGTTCAGCTAAAAAGGAATGTTCTAATTCGCATTTACTTTCGTTTCGATATCTAGTTTTCAAAGAACAAGCTCCATGCAAAAGCAAGCTGTTTGAGAGTTTGAGCTCTCAAAACTGAGC
>NZ_JBFRHG010000039.1:0-407 GCF_052115745.1 Paenibacillus sp. 2KB_22 | reverse complement strand
GCGCCACACTGATCCTGTCGCGGCGCGCCGAGCGTGCCGCGTTCGCCCAGATTGAGAACCAGCCGGGCGCCTCGGGCGCCGCGCTGGGCACCCTGCGCCGTGGCTGGATCACGGAAGACCAGCCCGTGGCGGTCAACCCCCGGACGCAGGACGCCGTGTTCCGCGCCGTCGGACGTCCCGGCGTCGTGCTGGTCAGCGAAGGTCCCAGCCACCGCGTCAAGCCGCTGATCGACGGCGAACGCAAGCGCCTCTCGCGCATCMTGCCCAACGTCACCATCCACGTGATCGAGAGCGGCCGCGGCGAGGGCCAGGTGCCGATCAGCCAGGTCGCCAAGAAGATGGGCAAGATGAAGAACGAGCTGACCAAGACCGAGGTCAACACCGTTTCGAAGCGCATCTCCTCCCTC
>NZ_JBFRHG010000038.1:0-413 GCF_052115745.1 Paenibacillus sp. 2KB_22 | reverse complement strand
GGTACACGCACCTCTACGTGCAGGTGCTGGTCKCCATCGTGGCGGGGGCGCTGATCGGCCATTTCTGGCCCAAGTTCGGGGCCGACCTGAAGCCGCTGGGCGACGCCTTCATCAAGCTGGTGAAGATGGTCATCGCCCCGGTGATCTTCCTGACCGTGGTCACCGGCATCGCCGGCATGCGCGACCTGGGACGCTTCGGCCGCGTGGCCTTGAAGGCCTTCGCCTACTTCCTGACCTTCTCGACCCTGGCCCTGATCGTCGGCCTGATCGTGGCCAACGTGGTCCAGCCGGGCGCGGGCATGAACGTCGACCCGGCCAGCCTGCACAGCGACAAGATCGCCGACTATGCGGCGAAAGCCCACGAGACCACCATCGTCGGCTTCCTGCTGCACATCATCCCCACGACCGTGGCC
>NZ_JBFRHG010000037.1:0-416 GCF_052115745.1 Paenibacillus sp. 2KB_22 | reverse complement strand
AGGGCTCGAACCTGTGACAACTCGATTAACAGTCGAGTGCTCTACCAACTGAGCTATCAGGGAATGGTGGAGCCAAGCGGGATCGAACCGCTGACCTCCTGCTTGCAAGGCAGGCGCTCTCCCAGCTGAGCTATGGCCCCATACTCTGTGTATTTCTTATTGTGGTCTTGCTATGGGCCCTGGTGGACTCGAACCACCGGCCTCACCCTTATCAGAGGTGCGCTCTAACCAACTGAGCTAAGGGCCCTTATGAATTTCGAAAAAAAATACCCCAGTGGGGTTTCGCTTGGCGGCGTCCTACTCTCCCAGGACCCTGCGGTCCAAGTACCATCGGCGCTAGAGGGCTTAACGGTCGTGTTCGGGATGGGTACGTGTGGAACCCCTCCGCCATCGCCACCAAACGCATAGCTAAGCTT
>NZ_JBFRHG010000036.1:0-421 GCF_052115745.1 Paenibacillus sp. 2KB_22 | reverse complement strand
CATCGTGGTCGTAGGCGTAGCCGTCGCCATAGCCGAGGGTCTTCATCAGCTTGCTCGGCGCGTTGAGGATATGGGCCGGCGGGGTGAGGCTGCCGGTCTCCTTGGCGGCGCGGCGGGCGGCCTTGTAGGCGGTGTAGACGGCGTTGGACTTGGGCGCGCTGGCCATGTGCACGACGGCCTGGGCCAGGGCCAGCTCGCCTTCCGGGCTGCCCAGGAAGTCGTAGGCGTCCTTGGCCGCCGTGGTCAGCAGCAGGCTCAGCGGATCGGCCGCGCCGATGTCCTCGCTGGCCATGCGCACCAGGCGGCGGGCGATGAACAGCGGGTCCTCGCCGCCCTCCAGCATCCGCGCCAGCCAATAGAGGGCCGCGTCGGGATCGGAGCCCCGCACCGACTTATGCAGGGCCGAGATGAGGTTGTAGTG
>NZ_JBFRHG010000035.1:0-454 GCF_052115745.1 Paenibacillus sp. 2KB_22 | reverse complement strand
ACAACTCTGAAATGTAAGCTTAGCTATGCGTTTGGTGGCGATGGCGGAGGGGTTCCACACGTACCCATCCCGAACACGACCGTTAAGCCCTCTAGCGCCGATGGTACTTGGACCGCAGGGTCCTGGGAGAGTAGGACGCCGCCAAGCGATTTCCCTTTGGGGTATTTTTTTTGCCCCCCTTGCCAAGGAATAAGGGATATATATTAGGGCCCTTAGCTCAGTTGGTTAGAGCGCACCTCTGATAAGGGTGAGGCCGGTGGTTCGAGTCCACCAGGGCCCATAGCAAGACCACAACAAGAAATACAACAGAGTATGGGGCCATAGCTCAGCTGGGAGAGCGCCTGCCTTGCAAGCAGGAGGTCAGCGGTTCGATCCCGCTTGGCTCCACCATTCCCTGATAGCTCAGTTGGTAGAGCACTCGACTGTTAATCGAGTTGTCACAGGTTCGAGCCCT
>NZ_JBFRHG010000034.1:0-457 GCF_052115745.1 Paenibacillus sp. 2KB_22 | reverse complement strand
GGCCAGCGGCGCTGGCGATGTGCTTGTTGATGCACAAATCGTCCCGGATATCGAATCCGCGTTGGCTGACGCGGCCTATACCGTGGCGATGACCGCCCGCCAACGCGAGTTCGGCCCGCCGCGCCTGCTGCCGCGCGATGCCGCAGCGCGCGGGTATGAAGTGCTGGCAGCAGCACCCGATGCCGTGATCGCCTTCGTGTTCGGCAACGAGCGCTACGGCCTGCCCAACGACGCGGTGGAGCGCTGCGCCGCCGTGACCCACATTCCGGCGAATCCGGCGTATGCCTCGCTGAACCTCGCCCAGGCGGTGCAGTTGATCACCTATGAGATGCGTCTGGCGCTGTTGGCCGCGCCCGAGGCGCGCCCGGACGCCTCGCGTGATATCGGCTATGCTGGGGAGCCCGCCACGGCCGAGCAGATCGAATCGATGTTCGGTCACCTCCAGGCGGGCCTGGCG
>NZ_JBFRHG010000033.1:0-472 GCF_052115745.1 Paenibacillus sp. 2KB_22 | reverse complement strand
ATCCCGGCGCGCGACGCGCCAGGCCGCAAGGACGGTACGGTGTTCCTGCAGGCCTACGGTGAGGCGGGCGGCCAGGCGGGCGGCCCCGACCTGATCGCGCCCTTCCCGCTGAACACCACGGAGACCTTCGCCCACATGCGGGTGGAAGGCACGCCGCACGGCTGGGCCGACGCGCAAGACGCCTGGGACGAGGGCCGCATGGACCGCTGGCCGGTAGCCAAGCATCCCCATTCGATGGGTTTCTTCACGCGGGCCGACATCCCGTTCCAGCACGCTCTCGCCGACGGCTTCACGCTCTGCGACGCCTATCACTGCTCGACCCAGACCGGCACCAACACCAACCGGCTGTTCCTGTGGACCGGAACCAACGACGGCCTCGGCGAGGCGGGCGGACCGTCGATCTCGAACTCGCACGACGACCTGCCCGAGAAGGGCGGCGCGCCGGAGTCCTACCGCTGGACCACCTATCCCG
>NZ_JBFRHG010000032.1:0-473 GCF_052115745.1 Paenibacillus sp. 2KB_22 | reverse complement strand
GCGCGTGGTGTTCGTCGAGGGCGACGAGATCGTGGCGTGCGAGGGCGAGACCCAGGTGCGCATCGCGCTGGCGGACATCCCGCTGACGCGCAACGGCAGCATCGGCTTCCAGGTGGAAAACGCGATGTCATCGATCGCCGCCGCCTGGGCGCTGGGCGTGGACTGGGCCGTGATCCGTCGCGGGCTGGCTACCTTCGTCAACGACGCCGCCACGGCGCCGGGCCGCTTCAACGTGTTCGACTACCGGGGCGCCACCCTGATCGCCGACTACGGCCACAATCCGGATGCCATCCAGGCATTGTGCAATGCGGTGGAATCCATGAAGGGCGACCGCCGCGTGGTGGTGATCAGCGGCGCGGGCGATCGTCGCGACGTGGACATCCGCCGGCAAACCCAGATCCTGGGCGGCGTGTTCGACGAGGTGGTGCTGTATCAGGACCAGTGCCAGCGCGGCCGCGAGGACGGCGAGGTAC
>NZ_JBFRHG010000031.1:0-481 GCF_052115745.1 Paenibacillus sp. 2KB_22 | reverse complement strand
CGAAGGTCCAGTTCGATTCCTCGGTGTCGACGAAGATGATGCGGGCGTCCTGGTACTTCTCGTCCGTGTCGCTCCAGACATAGAAGTCCCCGAACGGCCCGTCGGGGTCCTTGCGCGACTCCTGGAACCAGGGGTGCTKGTCCGAGGTGTGGTTCAGGGGCAAGTCGATGATCACCCGGACGCCGCGGGCGTGGGCCTCCGCGACGAGCCGCTTGAAGTCACTGATGGTGCCGAACTCGTCCAGGACCGAGTTGTAGTCCGAGATGTCGTAGCCGCCGTCGCGCAGCGGGGACTGGAAGAACGGCGGGAGCCACAGGCAGTCGACGCCGAGCCACTGCAGGTAGTCCAGCCGCTCGATCAGGCCGTGGAAGTCGCCTGAGCCGTCGCCGTTGCCGTCCGCGAACCCGCGCACCAGGACCTCGTAGAAGACCGCCTTGCGGTACCAGTGGGGATCGTGCTGGAGGCCTGGCGCGTTCAGTTC
>NZ_JBFRHG010000030.1:0-502 GCF_052115745.1 Paenibacillus sp. 2KB_22 | reverse complement strand
AGTATATATAATGTGGGCCCTTAGCTCAGTTGGTTAGAGCGCACCTCTGATAAGGGTGAGGCCGGTGGTTCGAGTCCACCAGGGCCCACCATCTATACCTTTAAACTTTATATGGGGCCATAGCTCAGCTGGGAGAGCGCCTGCCTTGCAAGCAGGAGGTCAGCGGTTCGATCCCGCTTGGCTCCACCAAAAATGATTTACAAGTTTGTTCTTTGAAAACTAGATATCGAAACGAAAGTAAAATGCGAATTAGAACATTCCTTTTTAGCTGAACTTGTGTAAACAAGTTTCAATAAAAACGGTAGATTGCATGAGCGAGTGATCGAAATGGAACGACTTTTGGCTTTGGACGCAGTCCAAAACAAGCGGAGTGACAGCTCGAACACGAGCGATATGGTTAAGCTACTAAGAGCACACGGAGGATGCCTAGGCGCTAGGAGCCGATGAAGGACGTGGCGAACAACGAAACTGCCTCGGGGAGCTGTAAGCAAGCTTTGATCCG
>NZ_JBFRHG010000029.1:0-503 GCF_052115745.1 Paenibacillus sp. 2KB_22 | reverse complement strand
GCAAGGCAGGCGCTCTCCCAGCTGAGCTATGGCCCCATATAAAGTTTAAAGGTATAGATGGTGGGCCCTGGTGGACTCGAACCACCGGCCTCACCCTTATCAGAGGTGCGCTCTAACCAACTGAGCTAAGGGCCCACATTATATATACTATTTGAACCCAAAATGGGTTACGCTTGGCGGCGTTCTACTCTCCCAGGACCCTGCGGTCCAAGTACCATTGACGCTGAAGGGCTTAACGGTCGTGTTCGGGATGGGAACGTGTGGAACCCCTTCGCTATCGCCACCAAACGTTTGAGAGCTTGAGCTCTCAAAACTGAGCAACGAGTGAGTAACTAGCCGACCTGGCTAGATTTTGTATTTGAATGTTTCCACTCGGGAAACGATTCTCCATAGAAAGGAGGTGATCCAGCCGCACCTTCCGATACGGCTACCTTGTTACGACTTCACCCCAATCATCTATCCCACCTTCGGCGGCTGGCTCCTTGCGGTTACCCCACCGACTT
>NZ_JBFRHG010000028.1:0-504 GCF_052115745.1 Paenibacillus sp. 2KB_22 | reverse complement strand
GCAAGGCAGGCGCTCTCCCAGCTGAGCTATGGCCCCATATAAAGTTTAAAGGTATAGATGGTGGGCCCTGGTGGACTCGAACCACCGGCCTCACCCTTATCAGAGGTGCGCTCTAACCAACTGAGCTAAGGGCCCACATTATATATACTTTTTGAACCCAAAATGGGTTACGCTTGGCGGCGTTCTACTCTCCCAGGACCCTGCGGTCCAAGTACCATTGACGCTGAAGGGCTTAACGGTCGTGTTCGGGATGGGAACGTGTGGAACCCCTTCGCTATCGCCACCAAACGTTTGAGAGTTTGAGCTCTCAAAACTGAGCAACGAGTGAGTAACTAGCCGACCTGGCTAGATTTTATATTTGAATGTTTCCACTCGGGAAACGATTCTCCATAGAAAGGAGGTGATCCAGCCGCACCTTCCGATACGGCTACCTTGTTACGACTTCACCCCAATCATCTATCCCACCTTCGGCGGCTGGCTCCTTGCGGTTACCCCACCGACTTC
>NZ_JBFRHG010000027.1:0-519 GCF_052115745.1 Paenibacillus sp. 2KB_22 | reverse complement strand
CGGATCAAAGCTTGCTTACAGCTCCCCGAGGCAGTTTCGTTGTTCGCCACGTCCTTCATCGGCTCCTAGCGCCTAGGCATCCTCCGTGTGCTCTTAGTAGCTTAACCATATCGCTCGTGTTCGAGCTGTCACTCCGCTTGTTTTGGACTACGTCCAAAGCCAAAAGTCGTTCCATTTCGATCACTCGCTCATGCAATCTACCGTTTTTATTGAAACTTGTTATACACAAGTTCAGCTAAAAAGGAATGTTCTAATTCGCATTTACTTTCGTTTCGATATCTAGTTTTCAAAGAACAAGCTCCATGCAAAAGCAAGCTGTTTGAGAGTTYGAGCTCTCAAAACTGAGCAACGAGTGAGTGTTTTGCAGCTAAGCTGCRTATTTGAATGTTTCCACWCGGGAAACGATTCTCCATAGAAAGGAGGTGATCCAGCCGCACCTTCCGATACGGCTACCTTGTTACGACTTCACCCCAATCATCTATCCCACCTTCGGCGGCTGGCTCCTTGCGGTTACCCCAC
>NZ_JBFRHG010000026.1:0-571 GCF_052115745.1 Paenibacillus sp. 2KB_22 | reverse complement strand
CTGGGTTTCCCCATTCGGACACCCCCGGATCAAAGCTTGCTTACAGCTCCCCGAGGCAGTTTCGTTGTTCGCCACGTCCTTCATCGGCTCCTAGCGCCTAGGCATCCTCCGTGTGCTCTTAGTAGCTTAACCTCGTGCTCCGGTTTCGAYTGCTCGCTTCCCTTGTTTTGCTTGCGCAAAGCCAAAAGTCGCTCCCATTCGATACCATCGTACGTGCAATCTACCGTTTTTATTGAAACTTGTTGTACACAAGTTCAGCTAAAAAGGAATGTTCTAATTCGCATTTACTTTCGTTTCGATATCTAGTTTTCAAAGAACAAGCTCCATGCAAAAGCAAGCTGTTTTGAGAGTTTGAGCTCTCAAAACCGAACAACGAGTGAGTGTTTTGCAGCTTAGCTGCGTATTTGAATGTTTCCGTTGCAGGAAACGATTCTCCATAGAAAGGAGGTGATCCAGCCGCACCTTCCGATACGGCTACCTTGTTACGACTTCACCCCAATCATCTATCCCACCTTCGGCGGCTGGCTCCTTGCGGTTACCCCACCGACTTCGGGTGTTATAAACTCTCGTG
>NZ_JBFRHG010000022.1:0-836 GCF_052115745.1 Paenibacillus sp. 2KB_22 | reverse complement strand
GAAGTCGGTGGGGTAACCGCAAGGAGCCAGCCGCCGAAGGTGGGATAGATGATTGGGGTGAAGTCGTAACAAGGTAGCCGTATCGGAAGGTGCGGCTGGATCACCTCCTTTCTATGGAGAATCGTTTCCCGAGTGGAAACATTCAAATAAGCAGGTTCTTTAGAACCTGCACAGCAATTCAGTTACTTATCCATTTGTTCAGTTTTGATGGAATTTGAGGGGCCATAGCTCAGCTGGGAGAGCGCCTGCCTTGCAAGCAGGAGGTCAGCGGTTCGATCCCGCTTGGCTCCACCAAACAATTTCATCTATTTGGCTTGTTCTTTGAAAACTAGATATCGAAACGAAAGTAAATGCGAATTAGAACATTCCTTTAAGCTGAACTTGCGCAAACAAGTCAAGTGTATAAAGGTAGTTAAATTGCTTTTGTGATGGTATCGGGTGAGAGCGACTTTTGGATTTGGACGCAGTCCAAACCAAGGGAAGCGAGCGACCGAAACCGGAACAAAATGGTTAAGCTACTAAGAGCACACGGAGGATGCCTAGGCGCTAGGAGCCGATGAAGGACGTGGCGAACAACGAAACTGCCTCGGGGAGCTGTAAGCAAGCTTTTGATCCGGGGGTGTCCGAATGGGGAAACCCAGCTGGGGTAATTTCCAGTTACACCTAACTGAATACATAGGTTAGTGTGAGGCATACCAGGGGAACTGAAACATCTAAGTACCCTGAGGAAGAGAAAACAATAGTGATTCCGTCAGTAGCGGCGAGCGAACGCGGAGAAGCCCAAACCAGAGAGCTTGCTCTTTGGGGTTGTGGGACGTCTCACATGGAGTTACAAA
>NZ_JBFRHG010000021.1:0-878 GCF_052115745.1 Paenibacillus sp. 2KB_22 | reverse complement strand
ACCACCGAACCCGTACGGGAGCAGATTTACAGTCTGATGCGTTTGGCCACTTCGCTAATCCTCCAGGATTACATGGTGCCGGCGAGAGGACTTGAACCCCCAACCTACTGATTACAAGTCAGTTGCTCTACCAGTTGAGCTACACCGGCGTATTACAGGTGTTATATATGGTGGCTCGGGACGGAATCGAACCGCCGACACGAGGATTTTCAGTCCTCTGCTCTACCGACTGAGCTACCGAGCCTTACTAAATTAAAAAATGGCGGAACCGACGGGATTCGAACCCGCGATCTCCTGCGTGACAGGCAGGCATGTTAGGCCAACTACACCACGGTTCCATAGTACTTTCTCAAGGAAAGTGAATTGCGGGGGCAGGATTTGAACCTGCGGCCTTCGGGTTATGAGCCCGACGAGCTACCGGGCTGCTCCACCCCGCGTCGTTATTAAAAGTCTTATGGTGGAGGCTGAGGGGATCGAACCCCCGACCCTCTGCTTGTAAGGCAGATGCTCTCCCAGCTGAGCTAAGCCTCCATAATATGACCCGTAGGGGATACTCTCACTTCATTCGAGACTGCGAAGCCGTTGCTAACGAAGTACATCCTCCGACGAACCTTTGGGATTCTCATCCCTTGTTGAAGCAATAGATATTGCTATGACCCGTAGGGGATTCGAACCCCTGTTACCTCCGTGAAAGGGAGGTGTCTTAACCCCTTGACCAACGGGCCTTACTGGCTCCCCGAACAGGGCTCGAACCTGTGACAACTCGATTAACAGTCGAGTGCTCTACCAACTGAGCTATCAGGGAATGGTGGAGCCAAGCGGGATCGAACCGCTGACCTCCTGCTTGCAAGGCAGGCGCTCTCCCAGCTGAGCTATGG
>NZ_JBFRHG010000020.1:0-907 GCF_052115745.1 Paenibacillus sp. 2KB_22 | reverse complement strand
ACCACCGAACCCGTACGGGAGCAGATTTACAGTCTGATGCGTTTGGCCACTTCGCTAATCCTCCAGGATTACATGGTGCCGGCGAGAGGACTTGAACCCCCAACCTACTGATTACAAGTCAGTTGCTCTACCAGTTGAGCTACACCGGCATATTAATTTTTTTTTAAAATGGTGGCTCGGGACGGAATCGAACCGCCGACACGAGGATTTTCAGTCCTCTGCTCTACCGACTGAGCTACCGAGCCATAATAAAGTCTAATCTTAATTCCTTACACTTTATATAGGGCATCAGTGCCATACAGCAGATGTAGTGAACAGTTTGCCTCATGTAAAGATTAAATGGCGGAACCGACGGGATTCGAACCCGCGATCTCCTGCGTGACAGGCAGGCATGTTAGGCCAACTACACCACGGTTCCATAATACTTTCTCAAGGAAAGTTAATTGCGGGGGCAGGATTTGAACCTGCGGCCTTCGGGTTATGAGCCCGACGAGCTACCGGGCTGCTCCACCCCGCGTCGTTATAAAAGTTATATGGTGGAGGCTGAGGGGATCGAACCCCCGACCCTCTGCTTGTAAGGCAGATGCTCTCCCAGCTGAGCTAAGCCTCCGAACAACACATTTATGATCATATCATAATCTTGTTGTAAAAATCAACTTCTTTTTTTGAAGTTAATATGACCCGTAGGGGATTCGAACCCCTGTTACCTCCGTGAAAGGGAGGTGTCTTAACCCCTTGACCAACGGGCCTTATTATTATGGCGGAGAGAGAGGGATTCGAACCCTCGAGACGCTTGTGACGCCTACACGATTTCCAATCGTGCTCCTTCGGCCAGCTCGGACACCTCTCCATATGGCTCCCCGAACAGGGCTCGAACCTGTGACAACTCGATTAACAGTCGAGTGCT
>NZ_JBFRHG010000019.1:0-933 GCF_052115745.1 Paenibacillus sp. 2KB_22 | reverse complement strand
AGAGATTCGAACTCCCGGCCTTTTGATTCGTAGTCAAACGCTCTATCCAGCTGAGCTAAGGGCGCAAATATTGGAGCGGAAGACGGGAATCGAACCCGCGACCCTCGCCTTGGCAAGGCGATGCTCTACCGCTGAGCCACTTCCGCAAATAAAGGATGCGCGTGGAGGGACTTGAACCCCCACGTCAAAGACGCTAGATCCTAAGTCTAGTGCGTCTGCCAATTCCGCCACRMSCGCATATAATGGTGAGTCATGAAGGGCTCGAACCTTCGACACCCTGATTAAAAGTCAGGTGCTCTACCAACTGAGCTAATGACTCATAAAATGGCTGGGGATATAGGATTTGAACCTATGCATGACGGAGTCAAAGTCCGTTGCCTTACCGCTTGGCTAATCCCCAATAAATTAGATGGTGGAGGCTGAGGGGATCGAACCCCCGACCCTCTGCTTGTAAGGCAGATGCTCTCCCAGCTGAGCTAAGCCTCCATCTATATGACCCGTAGGGGATTCGAACCCCTGTTACCTCCGTGAAAGGGAGGTGTCTTAACCCCTTGACCAACGGGCCCCATTTCCAAAGCTCTCAACCGGGATCGAACCGGTGACCTCATCCTTACCATGGATGCACTCTACCTACTGAGCTATGAGAGCAAATGGCTCCCCGAACAGGGCTCGAACCTGTGACAACTCGATTAACAGTCGAGTGCTCTACCAACTGAGCTATCAGGGAATAATATGCATTTGCAGGGCAAATGCAATTCATCGTACAACGTCCACATGCAGAGCCTGTTTTCTATGTATGATGAAAGAGTTCGCTTGGCGGCGTCCTACTCTCCCAGGACCCTGCGGTCCAAGTACCATCGGCGCTAGAGGGCTTAACGGTCGTGTTCGGGATGGGTACGTGTGGAACCCCTCCGCCATCGCCACCAAACGCAT
>NZ_JBFRHG010000018.1:0-1301 GCF_052115745.1 Paenibacillus sp. 2KB_22 | reverse complement strand
TGGTCTTACCCCTGTCAAGCAGACAGATGAAAAAAGCTATGCTGCCAGTGCGCATCGATATTCAATCGGTGCGCGCTGTTTGAGTTTGGCTTGAAAACGTCGGTAATTGTAATTGTACATATAATCTTCCACAGCTTGTCGAATCTCTACTTCTGAATTACACTGGTTAAGGTACAGCTTCTCTGTCTTGAGATGCGAAAAGAAGGATTCGATGCATGCGTTATCCAGGCAGGTTGCTTTGCGAGAGTGGCTGCCCTTCACGCCGAATGCTTCTAATCGTGTGTTGTACGCCTGAGACGTGTATTGGAAGCCCTGATCCGAATGGAGTACGGCTTCCGAAACGTCTCTTTTTTGTGTCCATAGTTCCACCGTATCCAATACGAGCTGAACATCGTTCCGTTTAGATAATTGCCAAGCTACAATTTCGTTGTTGAACAAGTCTTGAATCACAGACAGGTAAACGAATGTGTTTCCATCTGAAATATAAGTAATATCCGTCACCATTTTTTGCTGGGGTGCTGTGGCATGAAATTTGCGCTTCAGGCGATTCGGATAAATCACAGATGGCGTATAGCTGGACTTCTTCCGCTTCTTACGAATTACCGATTGGATCGATAGTTCCCGCATGATTCGCCATACTTTCTTGTGATTAACGTTCAGACCAGCCTCCCACAACGCCGTGGTCATGCGAGGATAACCAAACTCTCGGTTTGCAAAGTGAATAGCCATCATGTGTTCTTTGATCTCACGCTCACGGTCTTGTCTTGCGTCTCGCTGCGGCTGTGTCGCTCGCCATTTGTAGTAACTGGAACGGGGTATTCCTGTAATCGATAATAGGCGTGTAATGCCATGCGAGCAGCGCAATTCGTCTATGATATCGTAGTTCTCCCGTTGGCTCAGCGCTTCTCCTTTACTAGATTTGGATACCGCTTTTTTAAATAATCCACCTGTGCTTGAAGGTAGTCCCGTTCTTCTTCTACACTGCTAAAGGCAGTACGAGGACGTCCTTTCCGTGGATTCGGAACATTGTTTTTTCGCTCATCGAACGCTTCCCCGTTTTTCCATTTTTTTACCCACACCTTCAGTTGTGAACAGTTTCGAATTCCTTCGCGATCAGCGACCACCTTGTAACTTGAAGAACCTTCGACATAGGATCTAACCGCATTCAATTTAAATTCTTCGGTATACGTCTGAAATGTTTGTCCTTTTTTGGCCATAAAAATATCCCCTCCAGGTGTCACTTGAACCCTCATAATAACATGAAGGTTTTTTCAAGTGTCTACTTAAAGGGGATAATACCA
>NZ_JBFRHG010000017.1:0-2748 GCF_052115745.1 Paenibacillus sp. 2KB_22 | reverse complement strand
ATTGGATAAGCCCTCGACCGATTAGTACTGGTCAGCTCCATGCATTGCTGCACTTCCACCCCCAGCCTATCTACCTCGTCGTCTTCAAGGGGTCTTACATACTGGGAAATCTCATCTTGAGGGGGGCTTCACGCTTAGATGCTTTCAGCGTTTATCCCGTCCGTACATAGCTACCCAGCGGTGCTCCTGGCGGAACAACTGGTACACCAGCGGTACGTCCATCCCGGTCCTCTCGTACTAAGGACAGCTCCTCTCAAATTTCCTACGCCCACGACAGATAGGGACCGAACTGTCTCACGACGTTCTGAACCCAGCTCGCGTACCGCTTTAATGGGCGAACAGCCCAACCCTTGGGACCTACTTCAGCCCCAGGATGCGATGAGCCGACATCGAGGTGCCAAACCTCCCCGTCGATGTGGACTCTTGGGGGAGATAAGCCTGTTATCCCCAGGGTAGCTTTTATCCGTTGAGCGATGGCCCTTCCATGCGGTACCACCGGATCACTAAGCCCGACTTTCGTCCCTGCTCGACTTGTAGGTCTCGCAGTCAAGCTCCCTTATGCCTTTGCACTCTTCGAATGATTTCCAACCATTCTGAGGGAACCTTTGGGCGCCTCCGTTACTCTTTAGGAGGCGACCGCCCCAGTCAAACTGCCCACCTGACACTGTCCCCGCACCGGATTACGGTACCAGGTTAGAACCTAGATACGATCAGGGTGGTATCCCAACGTTGCCTCCACGCAAGCTGGCGCTCACGCTTCAAAGGCTCCCACCTATCCTGTACAGATCGTACCCAAATTCAATATCAAGCTGCAGTAAAGCTCCATGGGGTCTTTCCGTCTTGTCGCGGGTAACCTGCATCTTCACAGGTATTAAAATTTCACCGGATCTCTCGTTGAGACAGCGCCCAAGTCGTTACGCCATTCGTGCGGGTCAGAATTTACCTGACAAGGAATTTCGCTACCTTAGGACCGTTATAGTTACGGCCGCCGTTTACTGGGGCTTCGGTTCACAGCTTCGGGATTRCTCCCTAACCACTCCCCTTAACCTTCCAGCACCGGGCAGGCGTCAGCCCGTATACTTCGCCTTACGGCTTCGCACAGACCTGTGTTTTTGCTAAACAGTCGCTTGGGCCTTTTCACTGCGGCCCCCTCGTGCTATTCACACTACCGGGGCACCCCTTCTCCCGAAGTTACGGGGTCATTTTGCCGAGTTCCTTAACGAGAGTTCTTCCGCGCGCCTTAGAATACTCTTCTCGCCTACCTGTGTCGGTTTGCGGTACGGGCACCTTCACCTGGCTAGAGGCTTTTCTTGGCAGTGTGAGATCATGACCTTCGCTACTAYAATTTTCGCTCCCCATCACAGCTCAGCCTTACAATGTGCGGATTTGCCTACACATCAGCCTCACTGCTTAGACGGACATCCATCAGTCCGCGTCACTACCCTACTGCGTCCCCCCATTGCTCATAACGGCTTACGGTGGTACAGGAATTTCGACCTGTTGTCCTTCGACTACGCCTTTCGGCCTCGCCTTAGGTCCCGACTTACCCTGAGCGGACGAGCCTTCCTCAGGAACCCTTAGGCTTTCGGCGGATCAGATTCTCACTGATCTTTTCGTTACTCATACCGGCATTCTCACTTGTATAATGTCCAGCGCTCCTTACGGTACACCTTCAACCCTTATACAACGCTCCCCTACCCCTGATGCAAAGCATCAAGCCATAGCTTCGGTGGTGTGTTTAGCCCCGTTACATTTTCGGCGCAGAGTCACTCGACCAGTGAGCTATTACGCACTCTTTCAATGGTGGCTGCTTCTAAGCCAACATCCTGGTTGTCTGTGCAACTCCACATCCTTTCCCACTTAACACACACTTGGGGACCTTAGCTGATGGTCTGGGCTGTTTCCCTTTTGACAATGGATCTTAGCACTCACTGTCTGACTCCCGGAAGTAAGTCTATGGCATTCGGAGTTTGACTGAGCTTGGTAACCCTTGCGGGCCCCGCACCCAATCAGTGCTCTACCTCCACGACTCTGTTTTCCGAGGCTAGCCCTAAAGCTATTTCGGGGAGAACCAGCTATCTCCGAGTTCGATTGGAATTTCTCCGCTACCCCCACCTCATCCCCGCACTTTTCAACGTGCGTGGGTTCGGGCCTCCAGTGCGTGTTACCGCACCTTCACCCTGGACAGGGGTAGATCACCCGGTTTCGGGTCTACGTCCACGTACTATGTCGCCCTATTCAGACTCGCTTTCGCTGCGGCTCCGGCTCTTCACCTTAACCTTGCACGGGAACGTAACTCGCCGGTTCATTCTACAAAAGGCACGCCATCACCCCTAAAACGGGCTCTGACTTTTTGTAAGCACACGGTTTCAGGTTCTATTTCACTCCCCTTCCGGGGTGCTTTTCACCTTTCCCTCACGGTACTGCTTCACTATCGGTCGCTAGGAAGTATTTAGCCTTGGCAGATGGTCCTGCCGGATTCATACGGGGTTTCACGTGCCCCGCACTACTCGGGATCCGTCTCGGAGRGAAYMRACTTTCAAYTACAGGGCTTTTACCTTCTTTGGCGGGCCTTTCCAGACCTCTTCGYTTAACYGRYTCCTTTGTAACTCCATGTGAGACGTCCCACAACCCCAAAGAGCAAGCTCTCTGGTTTGGGCTTCTCCGCGTTCGCTCGCCGCTACTGACGGAATCACTATTGTTTTCTCTTCCTCAGGGTACTTAGATGTTTCAGTTCCCCTGGTATGC
>NZ_JBFRHG010000016.1:0-6962 GCF_052115745.1 Paenibacillus sp. 2KB_22 | reverse complement strand
TGCATGTATTAGGCATGCCGCCAGCGTTCGTCCTGAGCCAGGATCAAACTCTCCAATAAAGTATTGAAAAGAGCGATAAGCTCATTTTGAATCTGACGAGATTAAAAATCTCATTTGTGCTCCAGTCGATTCAAGCCAAGGCTTGTTTCGAACTTTCGCGTTCATTCTGCAAGCAGAATGTTTACTCACTCGTTGTTCAGTTTTCAAAGATCAAACACGATTTGCTTTACTTCTTTTTCGTCTCAACCAAGTTTCGGCGGCGACTTAAATAATGTATCACATTTCGTTTGTTTTCGTCAAGAACTTTTTTTAATTTCTTTTTTGAAGCGTTAGTTCTTCACTTTTCCTCTGAAGATTTTATCGTTTGTTGGCGATAATCTCGTTTGAGGAACGAAATATAATGTATCATATATCGCGAATCAGAGTCAACATTTTTTTATAAATTATTAAACAAACAAAAAAGGAAGGTTTCCCCTCCCTGATGCGATCAATTATTGCCAGACTTTTGGAGAAGGTTATGTCTCAATCCAATACCGAATTTCCCGACCCTCTCCTCCGATTGATGGCCACCCTGCCGATTCTTTTACTATAGAACGAAAGACCAGCTTGCGTATAACCAAGGGTAGATCTTCTCGAACAAATCTTAACTGCGGATGATGAACAAGTTCATTTATGCTCCAAGGCTCCTTGCGACTTCTTAACACACGCAGTAGCAGCTCCGAGCATTCACTCATTTTGGACATTACCGAAAACTCACAGGCCAGCAGTACAAGCTCTACTCGCTGCTCCAGTGTCTCCGAGCTTACCGTAAGCTCTTGGTACAGTTTCCACAAAGCGCGATCCAGATTCTGCACATGTGTCCAGACGGCATGATCCGGGTATATCCCCTGTTCAATCAATACAATTCTTGCCCAGTTGCCCAGAGCCTCTAATACATTGTAGTAGGCGTCTACAACATGACCTTCCTGGATATGACGTTTCGCCTCCACATACATCCTCAAGAAACTGGTGAATTCATGCAGGAGCTTCTGCTCACGCAATTCTGTCCCAAAGGCGGACAGTTCTTCTCGCAAATCACTTAAGGCGCTGTCCTCTTCCCAGATAATCTCACCTTCAATCAGACACTGGGTGAGATTATTGTGATTCCCGGTAACTACACTACTCTTTAATTCATGACGGCTCGCATACATCATTTGATAACGAAGATCACCATATCTGTAATGTCCCACCGCCGATTTTAATTGATCATCATTATGAACAACAAGTACCAATAATTCGAAATCTTGAATTAGGGAGCCGTGGAATCGCTCTCCCGGGTGGGAATAAGCGATAGCCCCAACTGCCCCTGTCTCTTCCGACTGTTCGGACAAAAAAGCAAGGTTCTTTAATTCCACGATTCCCTCCATACATTTCATGGCAGATAAGCGCCAAGTCAGTTATAATGTAATTCTACATCCAGACTAAAGTTTCCTTCTTTTCCAGGTCCGATACTACTCATACGATAGGAGCATTTTTCATGATTTTTAAATCAGCTAAAATTAATGCTTTTCGCACTTGGGGACTACTACTGACCATGCTAGGTATGGGCCTAATGATACTGGGAACAGCCGGGATTGTTTTCTGGGGACATGCAGGCAAGGTATTCGCAGCTGTAGGACTCGTCATCGGACTGATTGCCATGATGGCCAGTCTAGCCATTTATTTCTGGGCGGGTATGCTCTCCACCAGCGCGGTACAAGTCGACTGTCCTGAATGCGGGAAGTTAACCAAAATGCTGGGCAAAACGGATCGTTGTATGTTCTGTCATACCATCCTCACCCTGGACCCCAACAAGGCCAATATGACCAGTCAACAACTGAAAGCGCCTTCTACAACAGTTCCCCCCACTGATAGTTAACACGAAATAATCTCCAACCGCTAAATGTCTTTGCATTAATTTCATTGAAGAACAAAAAAGGCCCGGTATGTCTACCGGACCTTTTTGGACTTGGCTTATAAATAAGTCCTTGTTGCTGTCATCAACAGCTAAGATATGAAGTTAAGATATGAAGTTAAGATATGAAGTTAAGTTATGATTCCTATTGCTAATAAAATGATAGATTACATGTAAGATGGTATCGAGCGGGAGCAACTTCGACTTTGCAAAGAAAACAAGAGAAGCCATCCGTCGGACACGGAGCATGAGTAAATTATTTCTGGTAACCGGCCTGCTTCAATACCTCCCATGCAGAGGCATTAGCAAAACTCCGATTCCATGCCGCAACTCCGCCCAGCTTCAACGAAGCAATCAAATCTACACGCGCCTGAAGGGACACGGCATCTTCGATCCATATTTTCTTGGTAGCTCCGTCTTCCTCATACTCCACATAGTTCTGTCCACTTGCCTGATCCAGTTCGGGTTTGAGTTTCTTTTCTTGGATCAGATCAACAATGGTATTCATGCCTACCGCTTTGGAAGACACTTTAACCTCCCCTTGATCATTCTTCTCTTCCGTCCAGATTCTTGTGTAGAGCGGAACCGCCATGATCAACTTGTTAGAAGGTACTTCATCCTCCTCAAGTATGCGTCTCATGGAAGCCTCAGTCCATGGGAGAGACGCTACCGACCCGGCCTTGGGACTGGCCGCCCAATGTTCATCATAAGCCATCACAATAACATAGTCTGCAAAAGAACCTAATGCACGGCGATCCAGAAAGGCGGACCACATTTCACTGTTCGATTTCGGTGTTACGTCGATCGATAACATCAATCCATGTATGCGTGCCATCGCCTTGATCTCGCGCACAAATTGCGTAATATTCGGCCCGTCATCTGTATACACGTTCTCAAAGTCGATATTGATACCATCCAATTGATACGTCTTTGCATACTCCAACATCTGCTCAATAATATGAGTGCGTGTCTCGTAAGAAGCTACAGCTTCTTTGGTAACATCCGGATCAAAGCTGTTATCCATAAGTCCCCATACTTCCATACCCGAACGGTGAGCCCAGTTCACATAAGCTTGGTTTCCCTTGCTTTTCACCGTGCCCTGCCCATCCGTAATGTGAAACCATGTGGGGCTGACCACATTCACACCAGGCATTTTACCAATAGAGCCCACATCAGGCTGACGATTGTACACGGCTTCCCAAACCAGATTTACCGGTTTATTCTGCCACTTCTTCTCTGCTGCTGTCAGCGTATACTTGGGCGTGTCCACCTTCTTTTTCTCCGTGAGTGCAATATGATCATTATCTACATATCCGGCATATCCATTATCGAGTTGAACAAAACTCTGTTTATCACCCGTCTGCCATACACGTACCCGCGCATCCTTTTCCATATCGGCAATGATTGGTGAGGATTCTCCCCCACGTTTATATAACGGCACAGTCTTGTCTGCTTTGGATGACAACGTATCAATCTCTGCATACTGTATCGTGTCTCCTCCACGCATCAGAAGTACAGCACCTGTTACCGAATCTTCCTGTATGGCGATGCCGTACACTTCCTTCAAAGGTTTGAGCGGAATGTATGCTTCTCCATCCTTAACCTCAGGCTTAACAGTCATAGGATAATCTTTGTGATTAAGTTCTGCTTGTGTACTGTCCTCTTTCATATGAAGAACTCGCTGAGGGGAGGCAATAATGATATCCCCCGACTCTGGTTCATAACGTATGCCGGCATCAACTGCGTCTTGCAGCACCTTTACAGGCAACTTGAGTTGATCTCCTGTATCCAAGGCGTCTCCATCCATCAGTTGCCCATCTACAAAAATAGGCTGGCTTCTTCCTACCCAATCGGGGTCTTCATGAGACTGGTTCAACCATACATTCGTTATAAGCCAGTAAGCCCCCCCAGCGATCAGACAAGCCCCTAGAAAACCGGGCCAAAATGAACGTCGCTTCTGACGTGTATATCTGCTTTTTCTACCCAAACGTCTACCTCCGTTAATTATGCTGAATCATAAGGATGAGCGCATAAGTTGTTATAAAAATGAGTGTTTTGCATAAATGCTAAAAAAAAAACGTGAAGAATCCATACTGAATTCTGCACGTTAATATTGTAATTCAACTCTCTTAATCCCTGCAACTTTTGCAAACGCCATACACTTCCAATCGGTGGCCGTGTACTTCAAATCCTGTACTAGACTCCGCCTGAAGCTCTACACTTTTGAGTGAAGGATAGCTAAAGTCTTCAATCTTGCCGCATTGATCACAGATAACATGATAATGATCCGTCACATTGGCATCGAAGCGGCTTGAATTATCTCCGTATGTCAATTCCCGGACCATGCCAGCTTCCAGAAACATCTTCAAATTGTTATATACCGTTGCCACGCTCATACTGGGAAATTGGGGTTCAAGGGCTCGGTAAATTTCATCGGCTGTCGGATGCCCCATGGATTCCATCAGATAGTTCAATATGGCATGACGCTGGGGTGTAATACGGACACCGGTCGTTTTCAGATGCTCCAACGCATGTTGGACACGTGTTGCCATAAAACCCACCGCCTTACCTTTCATTCTCTCGTGAAGAGTAAGTTCCTGTCTCCTCGCTCAGAGTTGATTCCCGGCCATTAAAAACGACAATCCATCTTTCATGCCGTGTAATCTTGCCAGTGTACATTTATTGTACGGCGATTACAAGTTTATTGTCAACGCGGCAGTCAAGGAACCTCTGTAGAATCCTACTGGGAATTTGGTCCGTCCCCGGTAGTCTGTTCCAGATTCTCAGCCGTATCTTCAGAATCAGGTGTAACTGTTTCAGGCGTAGATACAGCCGGATTACTCTGAATGGTGAGATCACTGTTGCCTTCAATTTTCACCCTGTACTCGCCCTCACCGAGTTGGCCTTCTATGGTTTTGTTCTGTACTTTGAACGGCAGATCCGTACTTAGATCTCCATAACTGCTGGAACCCGCAAGACTGTAGTCTCCACGATCAGGAAGTAATACGTTAATGGCTCCCACCGCACTGTACACATCCCAGTCCCCTCCGACTTTGGTAGATACGATGTTAATACTGCCATTAAGCGATTGGGCTTTGATTCCCAGATTGGCTCCATCCAGCGTAATATTGCCGTTGCGTGTCTCTGCGATGAATTCACCAACGGAGTCCGCAATACTGATACTTCCCACTTGTGTAGCAAGATCTACATCGCCGGAAATACCGCGAGCCTTCATATCTCCACGGTTACTGTCCAAATCGACATTACCAATGGCATTGGCTACAATGACATCCCCGTTCAACGTTTTCCCGGAGATATCTCCAACAGCATTGGTAATCCGGATACGTCCGTTACCCGTTTCGGCCAGTATGGTACTAATGGCTTCCGGACGGTTTAATAATATGGCTCCATTGGAAGTTCGAATATCCAGATTAAAACGACGATCATCCGGGATCGTAATGGTAAGATTCATCCGTGGCTGTGTTTTTTCATTGTCTCCATACGTCTTGCCTGTAGCTTTGATATAAATTACTTTTGTACCATCGGCCTCTACAAAAGAGGCTGCTGCAACGGCCTTTGCCTGTACTTCCGTCGTCTGATCTACCCAGATCACTGTCCGTACTTCAATCTCATCCGTATCTCCGCGTTGTACCGAGATATCTCCGTTGACACCTTCAACCACCAGATCTGACGTATCCATGCGAACAGGTACACGAATCGTGCCCTTATCCTCCATATACCCTGCCGCTTGACTGTAGTCCATGGATGCCGCTCCGAGATTTAGACTCACTCTATTCCATAAGTGCATGTAGTGATCCTGCTCGGTGACGATAAATACGGAAGCTGCCAAAATCAGTGAGGTTAGAATGCCTTTGGCATCGGGTCTGAAACGTACTTTGATTTGCTCATCAGGATTGCTCGGGTTAGCCGATTGCACCTTGTTTCTTCTGCGTGTCCACAGGAACAGCACAATATATTCAACACCTAAAACAACGAGCAAAAATGGCCACCAGTCCACCATCTCATATACGTAGTCAGTTCCCCACCGTTTATCCAAAATCAACAGCACACCGACCGCTATGATTAAGGCGGCAGCCGTATAGCGGCCAACCCGGACTTTACGGTTCATCACGTTCCCTCCTTGTATCGTTTCCACTACAATTTTTTCTTGTTCAACATCACCCAGAACTCACGACCAAACAGAAGCAAACCGCCTACGATCATGAGAACCGCAAATGAATATCCGCCGTACATGGCGAGAAGCTCTTGAAACCAACGTGGTTTACGGAAAAACAGTACCATCAAAGATCCTCCCACAATCAGAAGTAATCCAAACGATATGCCTCTCTCCCAGACCATCATTGCATCTCGTGTAGAACGTTCATTGGATATCGGCTTGTCCGAAGTTGCCTGGGTCACTGCTCTACGTCTGCGCATCATGACCCAATCTGCAGATTGCAACACATCATATACATTGTAAAAGTAAATAACCGGGATACACAAAGCCAGTAAGATGAGCAATGGCACATTGATCTGTATACCAATAGATGAGAAGTACAACACTGCTGACAGATCAAGCAAAACAAGCAGCATAAAGGTCAAACCTCTCATGTACAATCTCAGATAAATATGACCCAGGCCAGGAATAATGGCGCTCAGTAATCCCGCGATAAACTTGTGAGTCCGATTTCTGACCGGTTTGGCCTGGACTGAACGGGTCTTTTTGTTCAATTGACTTCTCCGTTTCATAACATACTCCTCTCTTCTGATCTGACCTTCCGCTCTTCATGCATTTGGTTAGATAGTACCCTAAAGAGCAAGGAGAGTAACTGGAAGAAATATGGATATGACCAAAAACCCTCCGGCACTACTGGCCTGGGGTGGTATTATCCCCTTTAAGTAGACACTTGAAAAAACCTTCATGTTATTATGAGGGTTCAAGTGACACCTGGAGGGGATATTTTTATGGCCAAAAAAGGACAAACATTTCAGACGTATACCGAAGAATTTAAATTGAATGCGGTTAGAT
>NZ_JBFRHG010000015.1:0-30772 GCF_052115745.1 Paenibacillus sp. 2KB_22 | reverse complement strand
TTGCATGTATTAGGCATGCCGCCAGCGTTCGTCCTGAGCCAGGATCAAACTCTCCAATAAAGTATTGAAAAGAGCGATAAGCTCATTTTGAATCTGACGAGATTAAAAATCTCAATTGTGCTCCAGTCGATTCAAGCCAAGGCTTGTTTTGAACTTTCGCGTTCATTCTGCAAGCAGAATGTTTACTCACTCGTTGTTCAGTTTTCAAAGATCAAACTTATTTCGCTACCGAATGTCGTTCTCTTCAGCAACTCTTATATAATATCATGTCCGAACCAACTTTGCAAGCTCTTTTTTTAAGTTTCTTTCGAAGCTTATTTCATTCACTTGCCGCACCGTTTATCTTGTGTTTTCTTGGCCGGAATTAGAATATACCATGTGCAGTTTTACATTGCAAGTCTTTTTTTGAAAATGATAATTTTCCGTATAATCGGCACAATATGTAATCTGATGCTCCTGTACTATAGAAATGACACTCAGCATCCTCATTAGGCTGCTTCTAATATACTTATCCATTAAACATAACCAGGGAAGCCACTTTCACTGCGATTGTAGTGAACAATTGATTGTGACCAGCCCTGGTTTTTTGAGATCTCAGCTTTCTTTCCTTCTATATAAATAAGAAAGTCATTTCTTAGGCACTGCTTACACACCCCGCTTCACTTCTCAGTACCTATAATATGCGCTTACCAAGCAGAGAAGCGATCAGTTCCACACCAAGTCGTGCCGTATGTCTATTATGATCGAACAACGGATTCACCTCAACCAGTTCCATGGACGTAACTTGATTGGTGGAAGCAAGTATCTCCAGTGCGTAATGTGCCTCTCGGTAATTCAAACCACCCAGTACTGGGGTGCCTACACCCGGGGCTTCCCGCGGATCCAGACAATCCATGTCAAAGCTGACATGAATACCATCTGTCCCTTTCCCCGCTGTAGCTATTGCTTGCTCAATAACTTGTTGTATTCCCATACGGTCAATATCATGCATCGTAAATGCCCGAATTCCCAGTCCCTTAATCTGCTCTTTCTCATACTCATCCAGATCACGCAGACCAATATAAACCAATTTTGACGGATCAATAAACGCGCCTGCTCCAGCAATGTGCGACAGATTGAATGCAGTATGACCCAAGGAAGCAGCCACACTCATCCCATGCATATTACCAGACAAGCTGCGTTCTTCCGTATTCAAGTCTGCATGCGCATCAAACCAGATCACACCCAAATTGGAATAGTGCGCTGTTAACCCGGCCAAAGTACCAATCGCTACACTATGATCTCCTCCAAGTACAAGCGGAAATATCCCCTCTTCTACCGCAGTCGATACTTCATGACACACCTTCTCACTGACCTGACGCACCTCATTTAAGTGTTTTACACGATTCCGCTCAGTAGGGGCAGCGGGCTCAGAAGGACAATCAATCCTCACTTCTTTGGAAAGCACTAGCCCAAGACTCGCGATCTCCCTCTTCAATCCAGCTGTAATCAATTCATCCGGCCCCAACTCCGCGCCACCTCTTGCTCCCCCGAGTCCAAAAGGAACCTTAATGATGGTTACATTACGCCGCGCAGTTTTCTGGTCCGTATTATCCGTAACAATAGAAGTATCTTTTATGCCACCATGGACATCATCATCATTTTTCATGTAGGTCAGCTCCTTCATTATTGATCAGAACCTGCTCAATTCTCTCCATTGCCCAATCAATCTCGGACTCTTTAATCGTCAGCGGTGGAGCAAATCGAATGGTTGTTTCATGGGTTTCTTTACACAGTAATCCCGCAGACATCAATCGCTCACAATAAGGACGCGCTGATTCATGCAGTTCAACACCAATAAATAAACCCTTTCCCCGAATGTCCCGGATAGCCGAACTGCGAATATCACGAAGCTTTTTCATAAAATAGTTCCCCAGATGCTCCGATCGCTCCGCAAGCTTCTCATCTTCAAGAACGTTCAGTGCCGCTATAGCCACGGCGCAAGCGAGTGGGTTACCCCCAAACGTAGAACCATGAGACCCCGGCTCAAACAAATCAAGTATCTCCGCATCAGCAGCGATAGCCGAGATTGGCATGACTCCTCCCCCCAGCGCTTTGCCCATAATCCAGATGTCTGGTTCAACCCCTTCCCAGTCGGAAGCAAAACGGCGCCCCGTTCTTCCAAATCCGGTCTGGATCTCATCAGCTACGGTCAACACCTTCTGGCTCTTACTCAGTGCAAAGGCTTCAGCCAAATATCCATCAGGCGGGATAACAATTCCAGCTTCCCCCTGAATAGGCTCTACAAGAAAACCAGCCGTATTTGGCGTAATGGCTTTTTTTAGCGCTTCAATATCTCCATAGGGAATAATCCGGAATCCAGGTGTGAACGGTCCAAAATCTTTTTTATACTCAGCCGAAGAAGAAAAGGACGTAACTGTTAGAGTTCTTCCATGAAAGTTACCAGAGCATACGATAATTTCGGCTTGATTCTCCGGTACACCTTTGCAACGATAAGCCCATCTACGTACCGCCTTTACCGCAGTCTCCACCGCTTCCGCTCCTGTATTCATGGCAAGAATCTTGGATTTCCCCGTGAATTGTGAGAGTTTCTGATAAAAAAGAGAAGCTGAGCTGCTATGGAATGCCCGTGATGTCAGCGTAACCTGATCTGCCTGATCCTTGAGCGCCTGTATGATTACAGGATGTCTGTGACCATGATTCAATGCAGAGTATGCACTTAACATATCCATATAACGATGGCCTTCAGGGTCTTCCACCCATACCCCTTCCGCCTGTTCAATCACAATAGGGAGCGGATGATAATTAGGTGCAGCGTAACGCTCCGACCAATCCATTAACATTTTGGAATCTGACATACACACCCAACACCTTCCCAAAATATTGTATACAAAATACAATATCAATGTATGCGATACCACCGCCATTTACGACTACATCCCGCGATTTCCACAGAAGCCTACTCCAAGCCTTTCTTTTAACCGAATCCTCTGTCAATAGTTATCGAGAAGTAGACAGTCTACGTTCCAACCGAGAGAGCAAGTTGGCCAGTGTAAATGTGATTATAAAGTAGAGGCCGGCGGCAATAAGCAGCGGAGCAAGCGGCTGGAACGTAACACCTTGAATCGTTCTAGCCGTGTATATAATCTCAGCTATGCCGATCATGGAAACAAGCGAAGAATCTTTAATGATAATAATGAATTCATTACCGATAGCCGGAAGCATGTTACGAAAGGCCTGTGGAAGTATAATATAGCGAAGTGTCATACCATGCGTCATGCCAAGGGAGCGCGAAGCCTCTGTCTGCCCTTTATCAATCGCTTGAATCCCGGCCCTGAACACCTCCGCCATATAAGCCGAGCTATTCATCGTCAGAGCTACCACCCCCGACATAAATGCCGGCAAGTTCACACCTACAACCGTCAGACCATAATGAATAATAAGAATCTGTACCAGCATTGGCGTTCCTCGAATGAGTTCAATATACGCCGAAGCGACCACTTTAATTGGCCATATTCGGGATATTCGCATTAATGCCATGAACACACCTAGTAACGTCCCAAACAGAACACCGAAGAAGGAAAGTTCAAGCGTAACCCACGCACTTTGTGCATAATCCTGCCAATGTTCTAATAGAAAGGAAAAATCTAAATTCACGGCATACCCCTCACTCGTCCGGTTTATTCACTCAGCATCTCATTCGCTTCAACAACGAAACGTTCAATATCTCCATTCGTTTTGAGCTTTTCCAATGTAGTGTTGATCTGATCCAGCAGCTCCTGATTACCTTTCTTCACCGCGATGGCCGAACCACCCTCATCTTCAGCTTGTTCAATCTCCACACCCGCAACAACAAGCCCCTCTTGGTTCTTCACATACTGTTCAGCCACCGGCTTCTCCAAAATGAGCGCATCTACGCGCCCCGTCTGCAACTCCAGGATCAGTTCAGGTATTTTAGCCAGAGAAGTGAGCTTTGCCCCTTCTATTTCCTGAGCAATCCCTTCCTGAATGGAACTCTTCTGTACGCCAACCTGCTTATCCGATAGATCATCCACTGACTTTAATGCCGCATCGTCCCCTTCTCTAACAAGTACAGCCTGCTCTGCATAATAGTAGATATCCGTAAAATCAACATTCTTCTTTCTTTCTTCGGTAGGGGTTAAGCCTGATATTACAAAATCAACCTTATCTGTACCGAGGGCCATAAGAAGGCCATCAAAGTCCATGTCCTCAATCTTCAGCTCGGCCCCCAGATCAGCCGCAATTGCTTTGGCAATCTCGATGTCAAAACCTACGATAGTATCTTTACCATCAATTTTCTTATGAAACTCATAGGGTGCATAGTCCGCACTGGTCCCAAGTACAATTACTTTCTTTTCCGCAGAACTACCTCCAGAAGACGAAGTAGCATCTGATCCGTTCCCTGTCGTTTTTTCCTGACCACATGCGGACATGATTACAACCACTAACAGCAGAATCATTGGCAACAATACTTTTCTCACACAGCATACCCCTATTCTTTTTTTGGACTTAGTAGCTTAATAATAAATTTGTATACAATATACATAAGACAATATATGGACTTATATGTAAGTAATACTAACAAACATTCTGAGTTATCACAATCATTTTTTAAACAATTATACGCTCATATTCCATAAAATGTGATATATATAACACAACACTCACATTGACTTGAGCAGGAAGTTTGCTTGCCCAACTTCCCCCTCGGTGTTAAGATGATAAAAACTTGAAACTCCTGAACGGCGCACGCTGTACCGCCTCACGCTCATCTAATTATTCACTATACATAGAAAGGAGGATTCGGTATGGAGGTACCCAAATACCGGTCCTTGAAAGATCACGTATACGATTACATTGCCCAGAAGATTCAGGACGGGACGCTACTTCCCAACCAGAAGATCAACGAGGCTGAAATATGCAAAAAGCTGGACATCAGTCGCACCCCTACTCGGGAGGCCCTTTTCCAGCTGGCTTCAGACAATCTGCTGCAATACATCCCACGCAGGGGATTTATTGTCACTCCTTTTGATGCAGGCAAAAAACTGGAGTTCTCTCAAGCGATCGGTGTGCTGGAGGCACTTGCTGCCACTCTTGCAGCAGACCATCTCAGGCCATCTGAACTTTTGGAGATGGAAACTCTCGTTGTCCGAATGGACGAAGATATCAGCCAACTTGATCTTGTTGCCTACAACAAGAACCAATATCAGTTCCATAACCTGTACATTCAGCGATGTGGTAACGCCACAGTAATCGAGATGTTAAACACATTGAAGAACAGCTTCATCCGGCAGTCGTATGTTAGTGATAATAAACCAAAGCTATCTGAGGTACTGCTTGAAGTCAATGAAGAGCACCGACAAATTTTAAGCGCTTTTCGAGCCAAGGATAAGAACCAACTGGAATCCCTGCTCAAACACCACTGGCGGATTATCGACAACGATATGCTGTAGTACGTTCTGCCCAAAACAAACCAAAGGCAACCCACAACTATTGTGCGAGTTGCCTTTTTCCTATTTTTCCTTTTTGATCTCCAACGGCGCCCTAGCCTGAAAAACAGCATACCCCAACTTCTTGCCGTATTTCGCGAGCAACCGATCATTGGTCTGACTCATTCGCTGCATACGTTCATCCTCGAACCAATTCATATCGATCTCACGATGTGGATCATGATCAACGCCCCATTTTCCTATAGAACGTGAATATTCTTTGACCTCTACCTTGTTGAAACCACACTGTTTTAGGCGTTTTTTCCATGCTGTCGCCGTTACCAGGGTTCGTATACCGTAAAATTGCTTTAGTCTGCGATACATCAATTCGGTCTTCTGGCCTGATAAAACCATCTCCCGATCCACCAAAAGTCCAGCGGGCTTCAACACTCTTCTATACTCATTAAGTGCACTCCGCCATGGTGTGAAGATCGTAACCGACTCCACGAATACCATATCAAAATCATTTTCCGGAAAAGGCAACGATGCTACATCCGCCTGAACAAATCGAACATCCACCCCTTCTCGTCTTGCTCGCCGAACTGCCTTATCCAACATATTGCGATGAAGATCAATGGCTGTTACTTGATAGCCACTTTTAGCCAGGTAACAAGCAGTCCTCCCAGTGCCACATCCTATCTCAAGGATATGACTACCCACAGGCAGAGATAAGCTATCCAATAACTTCAGTGTTGCCAAAAACCCTCCGGGGTGGGCACTTCCCTCCCCCAAACGAGCCAGCATGTCATGATAATCCACGCGACATCCCCTCCTCACTCCTCCCAGTGTATGGAACAGATTCAAAAACGGCTCCTCCCTATTCGATTTACCGGGTACTCGTCCATACCAAATCCTCTTCTCTTTACTATGATATACAAACCGTTGAATTCAAGCGGCAACCGCATCTAATGAGGAGGATATGCATGTACAGAATTAATCCGGTATGTGAAGAAACGGTTTCTCCGCACGTTGGACGTTCCGTTTGTCTTGTTATGAAAGACGGTAAGCATATGTATGGTACACTTAGTCAATGTCGTGATGGCAAAGTTTATTTGAACGGATGTTTCGAAGGACCACGGCTATGTTCAGTCAAATCCAAACAGCAGCTGGTAAAAAGCAGCAAGAGAAACGCTGTTGCATCAAAGAAAGTTAAATCTTCGGCCTACGGTCCATATGGATCTGGAGGATACGGTGGAGGTTACGGTGGAGGTTACGGCTACGGAGCAGGAATCGATCTGGCTCTGGTAGCAACATTGTTTCTGCTGCCATTCCTGTTCATCTAAACTCAATCTGGACGTGGTACAATTGTAGTCACATCAAAGACCCTTTTTGCTTATAGCGAAAAGGGTCTTTATCTTTTCATACGATTCCCGTCAATTACAGTATACTTTCTGTAAAAAAAGATACAAAAAAAGGCATTCGCTAAAACGAATGCCGGGAACTTCATATTTAATACCCTTACCTTCGCACAGGGTGTCTGTTTGATCTTAAAAAAAAACACCTCGTTAGAGGCGGGTAAGCTATGTTAAATCCGATTTCCTTTAGGCATCGTTTTCAGATTACTATTCGAATTCTCAAGCAATGGTAGCATCCTAGTCGTGCTGACCATCTCAGAAGCACATATCGGACAAGTAGGTACGTTATCAAACGCAAAATTGTCCCGCATCCATCCTTTGCACGTATCACTCGTACATTCCCAGATTGCCGCATCAGCTTGTGGAATCTCTTCCAACGGTTTTTTGCGATTATACATGACTTCTACCCCCTTTGTTATGGAAAAACATCTAACCGACGTTATTTCACAGAAGCCAACACTTAGCGGAAGTTTTACGTACCACCGAACTTCTGTCTCGACAACTATTGGGTCGACTTTTATATAACTAATCAAAAAAAAGAAGCTGCCTTTACCATTATAACATGTTAAAGGCAGCTATGCTTTAATTACAGTTTTACAACTTCTTCTGCTTGAGGACCACGGTTTCCTTGTACAATTTTAAATTGCACGCGTTGACCTTCGTCCAGCGTTTTGAAGCCTTCGCCTGTAATAGCGCTGAAGTGTACGAATACATCTTCTCCGCCTTCAACTTCGATGAAACCGAAGCCTTTATCAGCGTTGAACCATTTTACTGTTCCGTTTTGCATGTGAATTACACCTCCAAATAAAGATTAACATGTTCCTTTGTTCTTTGCAGCAAGCAAATAAAAATTCACACATTGAAAAAGGTACCAGTCATAAACCTATAAGTGATCGCCCTTTACAATATATGAATTAGGTTTTCCACTCTCTACAACTTGTTTTTATTATAACTCCAATTCAGCCAAAAAGCAAATCTTTGTATTTTCTTTTCAAACAGCTTTGGAAATACATGTTATTAACTCGCGTGGGGACAGGGTTTATCACGCTTATGTGCCTGGTCGCTTGTGTACGGTCTTATGAAAGGATATGCAGATCTAATCCATCTTATACATTTTTTATATAATATTCTGACATGCATATCCAACACAACCAATGAATCATCTCACTACAGTTTAACACATTATGTCCATGCCCACATAAATGCATCCCGATCCCAGGCGATCTGCCCACGATGAAGCTTACGGAAAGCTTTCTTCACTTCCTTGGACAATGATGTATTACCGTTCTCGTTCACAAAAACAAACTCTTCGCCAAAATGGGTCTTCACATATTCTATGGCAGCTTCCTGATGAAGTGTTCCTGTGAATTTAATCTCCTGTACCATCCATTCTGCTACGCCTTGTGCTGTCTTCTCCACTATATCACCTACTGTCTGAACCTAATGTACGGATAGGCAGACCGCGTATCATGAACATATCTGTCTTCCCGCCAGACTGAAGTATACCATGATCCCACTGCTGACGGGAAACTGTAAGATAACTACTTCCAAGCGACACCCTTAATGAACAACCGTATTGTTATTGTCCTGCTCACTTGCATGGGAAGGAATAATCGAATTGGTTCGATTGCTCCACACTAACCAGGCACAGTATGCAATCAGTACTACCAGTATAAAAAGATCGTAGGGAAGTGTTCCTGTGTCCTCCAGATCATTCCCGAGGAATTGAATCAGATTATGTATGAAATGAAACAAAATAAGCGGTACGATATTTCCGTTCTTCAGCATTAATAATGCCAGTGCCGCTCCCAGAAGCAGCGCATAGACCAATTGCATGATCGTATCCGTCATATTTTGACCTGACAATGCATTCAGCAGATGTGTAATTGAAAACAAGATGCTGGAGGTCACGACTGCAGCCACTGCACTTTTTTGAAGCAATGTTTTGAAAATAAGTCCTCGGTAGATCGTTTCCTCAACAAAAGCTACGAGCAAGGTAAAGTAGATGAAAAAGACGACCCGTGACAAGCTCAGCTCCCCAAATCCTTTTAAGGCAAGTGTACCCAGTACAAGGAGTAGTGGAATATAATACTTTGCATAGCCAGCTGGGATACTTCGCAAGGATCGAAATCCAGTCTCTCTCCACTTGCGCCTGAACGTCAGATAGATCATCAGAACAATTGCGATGGGTGTAAAGGAAATAAGTACAGGGGAAGTGTAGTCCAATTGTTTTATCGTCGCAATGGCTCCTGCCGCAAATACAGCTAACAAGAGAAGTAGCTCAATAATCACGACGGTGAGCACAGGTTTGCGCTCAGATAAGGAATGTTTTGGCTTGGATTGCGGATTAACCATACATTTGCCTACCTCATTTCATTTACTTTTTTCGTTGTCATATGAATTTATATGCCAATATAGTTGCATCACACCCCCAGTACATTGAATATCCCTATTATGGATAAAACTATAAAAGTAACAAAAAAGAGACTTATCCTGACTGCATTTCCCCTAAAATCAGGTATGGCTTATACCTTCATCTGTCCATTATAGTATTACAAGAGTTTAAAGCTGCAGGGGTGCGGCGACTCTTCAACGTCATATATCTATAAGTATGAATTAACGATAATTTCACAATGCATAATGAAATCAGGGGGATACTATGAAAGCATTCTTTCAGCGCTGGGGGCATTTACTGGCTATTCTGTGCATACCGCTCCAAGGCTCCATTTACGTATTTCTAGGCAGCAACACGGGAAATGATGTATTCTACAATTATGCTTGGATTGACACACAGATTCCTTTTATCAAAGAATTTATTTATCCGTACATTAGCTGGATGCCCATTCTGTATTTTGGATTTCTCTATTTGGGTCTGACGAACAAGTCGCTATTCTGGCGTACGTTGATTACCTATAATATTGGTGTGATGGCTGCCAATGTCTGTTTTGCGGTGTTCCCTACCCATGTCCCACGCCCGGAAATCGGCGGAACTGATCTGAGCAGCGTGTTAGTACAGTTTATCTATTCAAATGATGCGCCCTTCAATTGTTTCCCAAGTGTTCACGTTCTGACCAGCTACTTGCTGTTTATTGTGATTAACAGACACTTGAATTTTAAACCTTTGGCACGCATCTCTTGGTCAGTATGGCTGTGGTTGATTATTGCTTCGACGGTGTTTGTCAAACAACATTCCTTGCTGGACATTGCCGGAGGCATTTTGTTTGCGGAGGCCGCGTATTGGACTGTACATGTCTTTGCTCTTCGTCTTGGGCAGGCACGAAAAAAAGGCAAGCAACCACTCACAGCTTCGAATCCAAGCAGTCATGTATAGCTGCATTTATATAGGTAACAGGTGGGATGTTGATCCTGTTATACAGCAAAAGAGGGCCTAAGCCCTCTTTTTTTGTGCTCATTTAATTAAACCTACTTATATAGAAGAACTTATTAGGGTTGGGCTATGCGTTTCATACTATAGGCGGGCGTTCATGGAGCAGATCGGATGGTGGACTTCCCGTTATACGCTTAAATATGCGGTAAAAATAAGACAGATCCCGGTAGCCGAGAAATTCGGCAATTTCCTGGATGGAGAGTTGTGACTCCGTGAGCAGATATATGGCTCGTTTCATCCGTTGATCATGGACATACTGACTGATGGTCTGATTCGTCATGCTTTTGAATAATGCAGCAGCATAATTGGGAGTCTTATTGATCTCGTCCCCGAGCTCTTCCTTCGTTACTTTCTCCCGATAATGCCGCTCAATATATCGCTTCATCCGTTCAACATGATTATGCCTCTCCGGCGGAATGACTCCCCGATCTAACTCCCTGTTCATATAAATCAACACTTCCATCAATAAGGCTTGGCTCATCATGACATAATAAGACGGACGCTCCTGCCATTGTTGATAAATAGCGCTCATGCGTTGATGGATCAGTTCGTAACATCCAGGTTTATGGCGCAAAGCTTCATACCGTTCGAGCGCAGGCAGAGTTTCTGTATGATTTCGTTGCAATTGAATTACAATCTGTGTGTGCGTTACTGTTGGAATACTCTTGCCGTAATATGGGACACCACCTGGAATGAGGAGCAATTCCCCCTTTTCCATGATCTGTTTATCACCGTTCACCCAATATACACATTTTCCATAAGTAACCAAGCTAAGCCGCCAAGTTTGTTGAGATTGCACAGCTTCTTCGTACCAACCAACACCATTAATATGTCGTACTTCAAGTGGAGTGAACATAACACACCTCATTATCGGACTATACTCTAATCATTGTACTATAGTTCATACCCTGATTCGACAGAAAACGCTACAATAAACATATAAGCTTAAATATGAGGAGGAAATTAGCATGTTAAAAACAAAAATTATTTGTACCATGGGACCTGCTTGTGACTCAATCGAATTGTTGAAAGTAATGATTCAGGAAGGTATGACTGTTGCTCGTCTGAACATGGCTCATGGCGAACTGGAAGATCACGTTACACGGATTAACAATATCCGCAAAGCAGCTACCGAACTGAACACCTATGTACCTATCATGATGGACATCAAAGGACCGGAAGTACGTATTGGCAAACTGAAAGAAGCATCTTGCCATCTGCAAGCAGGTAAAGAGCTGATCCTGACTACCGAAGAAATTCTCGGTGACGCTGAGCGTATCTCGGTAAACTATCCAGAACTGAACCTCGTTGTGAAACCTGGCGATCGTATCCTCATCGATGATGGCCTTGTAGATCTGACTGTACTATCTGTGGAAGGATCCGATATCCATTGTAAAATCATCAGTGGCGGTATTCTGAAACCACGCAAAGGGGTTAACTTGCCAGGAATCAAAACGACATTGCCAGGTGTAACCGAGCGTGACGTTATGCACATCGGATTCGGGATCGAAAACGATATCGAAATTATCGCAGCATCCTTTGTTCGTAAAGGCGACGACATCCGTGAAATCCGCGGCATTTTGAAAGAACGCGGTGTAGACCACGTACAGATCATCTCCAAAATCGAAAACCAGGAAGGTATGACTAACCTGGACGATATCATTGAAGCATCTGATGGCATCATGGTAGCTCGTGGAGATCTCGGAGTTGAAGTACCCATCGAAGACGTGCCAATGATGCAAAAAGAAATGATCGACAAATGTAACCGCGCGGGTAAACCCGTTATCGTAGCTACACACATGCTGGAGTCCATGCAAGTGAACCCACGCCCTACTCGTTCCGAAGTTAG
The DNA here is from genome assembly GCF_052115745.1 of Paenibacillus sp. 2KB_22. Taxonomy (NCBI): domain Bacteria; kingdom Bacillati; phylum Bacillota; class Bacilli; order Caryophanales; family Paenibacillaceae; genus Paenibacillus; species Paenibacillus sp. 2KB_22. The sequence continues at coordinate 18,670 of NZ_JBFRHG010000015.1, read as the reverse complement.
TGACGTAGCTAACGCTGTACTTCAAGGTGCAGACGTAGTGATGTTGTCCGGTGAATCGGCTGCTGGTAAATATCCGGTACAATCCGTGCGTACGATGGCTGCAGTTGCTCGCCGTGCTGAAACAATGATCGATTACAAAGAGCAATTCGCACAAAAATCGGCTCAACAGATCGCTGATATTACTGAAGTTATCAGTCAGGGCGCTGTAAGTTCTTCCCTCGTACTGAATGCAAAAGCAATCATCACTTCGACTGAGAGTGGATTCACAGCACGCATGATCTCCAAGTATCGTCCAAAAGCGCCAATCATCGCAGTTACACAACATGAAGAAGTATTGGCCAAAATCTGCCTGCTCTCCGGTGTCATTCCGGTTATGGGCGACAAAGTAACGACAACAGATGAAATGTTCGAATCTGCTACTCGTAACGCAATCAAAACAGGTTACATCGAAAAAGGCGACATCATTGTATTGTCCGCAGGTGTCCCAATCGGTCAATCGGGTAATACAAACCTGATCAAAGTTCAACAAGTCTAATTCAATAGCTGAAACTGAATATAGATCTTAGCTATATATAGAAATACAAAAATCCACCGAGAGCAGAAATGCATCCCGGTGGATTTTTTGTTAGATGATGTGTGCAATGATCGGAAAGTGGCAACAAATGACTTCGGAATTATAGATTCCGGGAGTAATCAACCAGATCCTGTGACATGGTGTTGATCTCATCCATTGAAGCGTTCACCTGCTGTGTCAGGGCAGCCTGATTTTGCGTTAACGTGGACATATTACCGATATGTTCAAGAATCTGATCAATCAATGTTTTCATCTTCTGCATGCTATCTTCGATATTTACCGTGGCCTCTGAACTGTGATCAGCCAGTTTCCGGACTTCACCCGCAACGACGCCAAATCCCAGTCCAAGCTCTCCCGCACGTGCAGCTTCAATAGCTGCATTCAACCCCAGCAGATTGGTCTGACTGGCAATCTCTCGTATAAACACAGTGATATTCTTCGTATCATCTGCACTGCTTTTCACTTGAATGGCTGCATCGGCAGATAACTCCTGTGCAGTAACCAGATCCTGTGCCTGATCGGTGATCGAGTTGATTCCACGTACCATCTCGCCAATGGACTCGGATAATTGTTTGGTCTTCAGATTCATAGCTTCCACGATCTGTTCCTTATTCTTCTCATGGGTTACATCTCGAATGGTTCCAGCTACACGGAGCGGTACTCCATCCTGATCCCTAATGGTCTCCCCACCCGCGTGATACCACCGATACTCCCCGTCTTTGCGCTGCAAACGATAATCCAGATCGTACGGTGTACGACCACTGTAGTCGTTCATATGTCTGGCGAATTCGTTGATCGTCCGATCATGATCTTCCGGATGAAGTCTGCTGCTCCAGCTGCTGAACACATTTGGGAAATCCTGCTCGTCTTTAAACCCTAATTCTCTACGGAACTGGGGTGACCACCAAAATTCGTTATTCGGATTCACCACATCTCCAGCCACAACGGTCATATCCCACGGTGCCTCCACCAAGGCGCGATTAACAAGATCATATCGGGTGACGAGTGCTTCCAGCTCATCCGACTTGCTCTTGTCCTCATGAATATCGAACATGATGCCCAGAAGTTTGATCGGAACTCCAGCCTGATTTCGGATGACATGTCCAAGGCATCGGAACCAGCGAATCTCTCCGCTTTTTGTAATCATACGGCTGATAACGTTATACGCAGTCGTTGCTCCAGTGTCATTCACATGGTTCATTATCTCTTGCACCAGCTGAGGTCTGTCATCCGGATATACCGATTTGGCCCAGCTTGCAAATGTATCGGGATAATCCTTGGTATTATGGAATCCTAACATTTGGCGGAATTCATTCGAAAATGCCACGACATTATTGTTATCCAGCGGATCACCGGCAACAATTTCAGATTCCCATAATCCTACATTCATTGCCTGATTCAGCATTCTAAGACGCATTTCGACACCTTCATTTTGTGCTTTCATCATATGTACTGCTTTTTTGATGTTACTAGCTATTTCATCATTTTCCTGAAATTCAATGCCATCATCAATCCATGCGTTATAGTCGCCCTTTTCTGCATTTGCTACGAGTTTACGACTATACTCCAGTAACTTTTGATGTGCATCTATACGAATTGGTTTGGTAGATTCAGTACGTTTACGAAACATGTTCATTTCTCCTCTTAGTTCATATGATATATATTTCGACATTATCAGACATTAAATGTAGAGCAATGGTCTTAAATTTGTATAAAAAAACAAGAACCAGTGCTTAATCAGCACCGGTTCTTATATTAGTTGTCTTTATTTTTTATGATAATAAATCTCAAATGACTGCCTCTTACCAGCTACCAGCCAAAATTCAATGTTTTCCCCGTTTCCACCCATGTTTTTATGCTGCTTAGAATCATCCACCAACTGCTCTGTGCATTCGCAAAGGAAGGATGGTTATCTGTAAATTGATCATTGATCAGTGTCAGCTTCGTACATTCCCCTACCGTCTCCAACTGGAAGACCACCCTGGATTGAAGCTCGGCATGATTGGCATGGTATGACGGTCCGGGATGCTCCTGATAACTAAGTCTGGACAATGGTTCAAATTCCAATATATCTCCGTACACATGTACAGTCTCCGCACCATCATTACCTGGCCCTACATAAGCAAATGGCTGACCTGGTTGGAAATTAGTGCGAAGTTCACTACCGAAAAAGCTGTTCCGTATGCCGTCTGGTGATATTAGAGCATTCCACACATCTTCAAGTCCTGCATTGATATAGAATTCATATTTCAGTTCCATGGACTCACTCCCTTTAAGTATTGGACACGCGATCTACCCACCTCGCACTCCTATCCTACCGTTATACCCCAAAAGCCGTATTGTAAAAACGCGACAACAGGTCATATCGATAAAGATATTTATGACTCCCGGAATGTTTATATCATTATCCAAATGGGTTTCGCCCATATATAGTCCTTTTCCAGAAGATCAGATATACTAAACTGGAATGAAATAACAGGTGTTGTTCAAGGTAATAGGATGGAATCAGAAAGGACTTGAAACATGAGCCAATCAACGAATATCATGGGTATCCCTTTTCCCAATGTAACGAAGAATCAAACTGTTGCAATCCTAGGTGAAGTCGTAGGTCAGGAAAGCAATGGACTATTCCATGTCATCACAGGCAATCCCGAGATTGTGATGTCCTGTCAGAAGAATGCCTCTCTTCGCCAAGTCGTCGATCAAGCCGGGTTGGTTACGGCTGACGGTGCTGGCATTGTTATGGTATCCCGTTTTCGGGGCGGACAATTGACTGAACGGGTAACCGGTTGTGATCTGCTGTTTCGTTTATTGGAGGAAGGCGATCAAAAACGCTGGTCATTCTATATGCTGGGAGCAGAGGAAAGCGTAAGTGAACAGGCCGTGAAAGTCATTGCGCAGCGTTATCCGGGAGTTGTCGTAAAAGGCAGACACCATGGTTTTTTCCAGGCAGATGAGGAACAACAGATTGTAGAAGAGATTCGTACTGCTCAACCAGATTTTCTTATTGTTGCTCTTGGCGCACCCCATGCGGAACACTGGATTAACAAGTATCGCTACCAGTTGAACGCTCGTGTAGCCATAGGTGTTGGAGGCAGTCTCGATATCCTCGCCGGCAAAACCAAACGTGCCCCTGCGATATGGCAGAAGCTTAACCTGGAATGGCTCTATCGCCTTCTCAGTCAACCTTCAAGATGGCGCAGGCAACTCATTTTACCCCGTTTTGCTGTACGGGCATTATTGTTCAGAGAACCTAGATAATATCAGATGAGTAGGAGGAATGACTCGAATGAAACAGGTAGAACAAGGAGACAGACCAAGTATGGGCCTGCTGAATCTGAATGTAGGTGACCATAAATATCAACTGACACGCTATGCTCCTTCCGAAGCACTTGGCCCTTTTGTTAAACATTACTGGATCGTATCGTGGGATCTGACTGGACTTGAACCGTATCCTCAACATGTCGTGCCTAACCCCTGTGTCAATCTGGTTGTGGAACGGAACCATACGTTTTTCTTCGGACCATCGGGACGTAAATTCTCCTATCTTGTGAGCGGGAAAGGTCGTGTATTTGGCGTGAAATTCAAGCCAGGAGGCTTTTATCCCTTCCTCCGGGTTCCTGTCTCTTCCTTGTACGGACAGCCGATGAATGTATCCAATATTCTTGACGTCACAGCGGAATCCTTGGAAGACCGGCTACTTGGGGCGGGGGATGATGCGGATAAAACCAGTTACATTGACCAGCTATTATGTGCACACCTTCCTCCTGAAGATGCTCAAGCAAGAATGGTTAACGATATTGTGCAACAGATTGAACAGAACCGGGAGATGCTGAGAGTAGATGATCTCTCTTCCTATTGGAATATGCATACCCGAAAGCTTCAACGCCTGTTCAATCAGTATGTGGGCATCGGACCCAAAACCGTAATTAAGTTGTATCGTCTGCAAAATGCTGCGGAATTGATGGACCGCGGTCTTCACTGTGACCTGATTAAGCTATCTCAGGACCTTGGATATCATGATCAATCCCATTTCATCCGAGATTTCAAGTCTATTATTGGCAGTACACCAGAGGAGTACTTACACGCTAGACATCCGAATGGTGAGCGCCGTGGGCTGATGAATTAAAAACCTGTCCTGAAAATCAGGACAGGCGAATGACTTCGATGGTATCCCCCGTATGGATTACACCTTCCCGTTCAACCGAGCACACAATCCCACGTTTTTTGCGAGCCGCAGGCACGAATTTTTTACGCAAACCGTCCTGTTCGTAGAATTGTTCAATCATTTTCCCCGGATGCACACAGGGAAGGTTCTCCCCTTCACATATTAACCCTGTCCCGTTCGGAAATAAAAGCCGCGTTCCAGCAGGCAGTTCAGTCAAACGATCAATGCCTTGGACCAGTAGATTGGCACCCAACCACTCTGGACGCACTTCAGGAATATTCATTTTCTCAGCTATAAGAGCACATTCTTCCTCAGACACAATACTGATCTGGCGGCGATTCGCAATCGGTGTACCGCGCTTGTAGATTTTCTGACGCGAGTCCGCTGGACGAAGCAGACCATAATGACGGTCACCCGGAATTCCTGCAAGCTCAATGTCGATAAAAGGTACAACTCGGGTCAAAAATGTAGATGGATCATCAGCCAACAAAACGAATTGAACCGTCCCCATAGTAATCTCCTCCCTTTCCTGAGCATGATCATTTCATTAATGTTCATTATTACCCAATGAATGGATTGTCGACAATCGGCGTATGCTTACCTTTGTACGACTTTTTTTTATTTTTAACATTATAACTCACTTGGAAAATGATACATATTTTAAATAATACACAATTAAATTGTTACAAATTAAGTTTACTCTTTCCGTTCTCGTTGCAAACATTTATACTAGGATGGACAAGTAAATAAATTACATATCAGAAAGCAAGGTGTTTCCATTGATTAGCATCATTTTTGTAGCTCTTGTAGCTGTCGAACACTTCTATATCATGGTGATGGAGATGTTCATGTGGACTCGTCCACGCACAATGAAAACCTTCAATCTCACGCCGGAATTCGCCAAATCCACCAAATCGCTTGCGGCCAATCAAGGCCTTTACAATGGATTTCTTGCGGCAGGTCTGATCTGGGGACTCGTATATCCGGATGCTGCCGTTGGACAGCATATTCAGATTTTCTTCCTGGCGTGTGTGATTATCGCGGCTCTCTATGGAGGAGCAACTTCCTCACGGTCAATCATCATCAAACAAGGATTGCCTGCGATCATTGCATTGTTGTTGGTCCTGTTCCTGTAATTTCCTGTCGATAGGTGCATTGCTGCGATTCATCTTAACTCCGTTATGGTAAGGTAGTGAATAGATAGCAGTGTACAATGACCAGAATCAATCTGGGATCGGAAGGAGAACATGTCATGGGATTGTTTGATAAGCTTCGGCGACGCAAAAAGGAAAAGGTACCTGCAGGTGGTGCTGTCGAATCCACGAATTACAGTGAAACCATCGTGGGTTTTGTCCTGCTGGAGCGCGACGATTGTGATTTTGACCTCTTTATCAGAAATATGAGGAACGAATGGAATATTGAGATTGAGGAAAGCCCAGAGGAGGGCAATCTCTTTTTTGAAGTGAATGGAATGCAGGTGGTATGCGCTCATATTGCAGCGCCTGTACCAGACCGTGAAGTTGAGGAGAATGCCAGGCTAAACATCCTTTGGCGAGAAGCGGAGCAAGTTACCTCACGGCACCAGTCTCAGATTATTGTGTCTGTTCTGAACGCAACAAATGCAATTGAGGGACATGTTCTGTTCACTCAAACATCGAGTGCCTTGTTACAGTTGGATCACGCGCTGGCAATATACATGGCTCCCCTTGTCGTTGAAGCCAGTCAGTATGTCGAAACCAGCCGTGGGATCAAACACGATGAGTTGCCCGTCTCGCTCTGGATTTTCATCGGATTATTCCAAAATGCCGAAGGCGCTTCTGCTTATACTTACGGACTACGTAACTTTGGAAAAGAAGAGATGGAGATTATACAATCTGCTGAATCCTTAAGCGATGTATTTGAGATGATGTTCATGACCACAACGTATGTGGTTGAAAACGACGTCACACTGCATGATGGAGAAACACTAGGCTTCTCGGCAGAGCAAAAGCTGAACATTTCCCTTTCCAGAGGTGTAGCAACGGAAGGTAACAGTTTGAAGATTGGCTTCTAACTTACGAAGGATTTTCACTTTATCATGTTACAATTATTGAAGCCATCTGGAGTTCTTCCTCTGGGTGGCTTTTAGCTATTCAATCTTCCTCCCAATGACGACATGAGAACAATCCCTGAATTTAACTTCGCTAGGAAAAAGTAGTCCATAAGAACCACTATATTATGAATTAAGTTTTCATTCTCGTTATAACAGGGTATAATTAATAGGCTTATAGTCTCATATATTACATATTATTTTATAATCGAGGAGTTGCCTACATGTCTGTTAGACGTTTGGATTCAACTAAACCTATTATTGAAATTATCTGGGAAGGTATTGTTACTCCTGAACATGTCGAACAAGCGAATACGGAAATCCAGACAATTGCGGAACAATTGGGAAATTCGTTTGATGTGCTAGTAGATATGAGAAATATGAAGGCGTTCCCCCAGGATACAAAAGACAAAATTGTGGAACATCAAAAATTATTGATCGAATGGGGTATGAAACGGGCCAGTGTCGCTGTAGGTGGTGCGATCGCCAAAATGCAATTGAATCGGATTTCCAAGGAATCGACGCATCAGACTGAATTCCAATGGGAAACGTATGACGAGGCTTTGGCATTTTTGTTGAAATAATATTGAGTGCTACGGATTAAGTATCAAGAGAGCTACCGATGCTGTACCTGGCAAAAAGAAAGAGGTGTTCCCCATGAGGGAGCGCCTTTTTCTTTTTTTTCAGTTCCACTTGGCTTACTCCGTCTTGCCAGCAACAGGGATGCGTATAACATCTCCCATAGAAAAGGGATATCATATCCTGTTCCTCAATTGCACGTATATGATAGTTGGTCTTGGTCATGATTGCTCTTCCTTCAGTTTTTCAAAAAGGCGCTCCATCTCGTTTATATTTAACTCATTAGTTATTTCGTAATCTTGAAATGGGTCTCGTGTCTTGTGCTCACTATAGATTGAAACGGCATGATCATTATAGAATGTAAGTCCGAATCCCTCGGAAAATCGACCCTCTTTATTAATTAAAAGTCGCCACTCATAGTAATGTGAACTGCTCTGAGAAGTATCGATGTCCTGTACTTTTTTAAGTTCAACATCCTTCAATAACTTCAGCATATCCCTAATCTCGTTGGGATCCGTGATCGTCACTTCATCCTCATCATTATGCGGATCTGCCCTCGAAACTTTTTTAATGGTCAGTCGATCCAAGCTATCCAGCATGCTCATATGATCTATCACCTCAGCTCGTAACGTCGTATGTTTGCTGGGGATGTACATCGTATATTGACCAGAGGTATACATACGCACTGCAATAGCTACAACAACAATAATCATGACGATACCCATAATGATTTTAATTCTTTTAATCATAGCGCTCCCCTCCATACACCACAAAACGTATATAAAATGGTAATTAATGATACTTTTCAGTATATCATCTTACTCCTTCTCTTCCATAGTTATTTCTTATTCACTGCTACTATGCGAACGATAACGTTTTGCCAAAAGTAAAATGCTAGAGATGATTGAACAGTAGCAAAAAAAGCATGTTATCAGCATACTTATACTTTCATACCACGTTATTTTTTTAGAAATATTAGTAGCTAAATTTAAATTTCAATAAACAAGCCGCGTTCTCCCATAGGGCGAGCGCGGCTTGTTTATTACTTTGTTACCGTACATGTTCAGAATGTGAGGTGAAACGATATCCGTATCTCCTCACAGGAATATGACGCATATCAGCTTGGCCTCACGCCTTTTTAGGTTACATCAGGAACCTAATTTTTTTCAGCGCAATACGCGACCTGCCGAGTCTCTGATAACCAGCTCAGGCTTCAGCACAATCTTCTGTGGCTCTTTTTGTTCATCCTTCAACTCTTCTATCAACAGATCTACAGCGCGATGCCCCAGTTCTTCAATTGGCTGGGCAACAGTCGTAAGCGGTGGACTGGTTACCGAAGCCAGAATGGTATTATCAAACCCGATAATTGACACATCCTCTGGCACGCGTAGCCCCAGCTCTTTGGCTGCCTGAAGAGCACCGATGGCCTGAATGTCATTACAACAGAACAAACCTGTTGGGTGATCATTCTCACCGAGCAGCAGTAGCGCCTCTTTTTTGGCCGAACTCAAGTCAGCTGCGGATTCTCGGATCTGAGTCGGTTCCAACGTATATCCTGCCTTAATCAGTGCTTCACGGAATCCGCGTACACGTTCCTGACTGCTGCTGACTTTGGACGGTTCCGACAATACCGCTACACGGGTGTGCCCAAGTTCAAGCAGATGCTCAGCTGCGAGTGCCCCGCCGAGTATGTCGTCAATGGTGACCGTATGTACCGACAGGGATGGCATATGACGGGCAATCAGAGCAACAGGTATCGACTGTTGCAGGAGGGGTGACAAAATTTCGGCATTATCGATCCCGGTTCCGATCATCATGCCATCGACCCTTTTTTGCTGGAGCAGGTTCAGGTAACGCTCTACCCGCTCGTCCTTATTATCCGTACTACAGATGACCACGCTGTAGCCCAATTGACGGCTGCGATCCTCCACCGCTCTGGCGAGTTCTGCAAAATACGGGTTTGAGATGTCCGGTACGAGCAGCCCCAATGTATACGTCTGCTTGCCTGTAAGTGCAGCTGCGATTGCGCTGGGTTGATAGTGGAGTCGTTCCATGATCTCCATAATCTCGGCGCGCCGCTTTTCACTGATCTTGCCTTTGCCATTAATGACCTGCGAGACGGTTGCAATGGATACACCCGCCTCGCGTGCTATATCGTATATGGTTGCTTTCATTGTTTTTTCCCCATTTGTGCTATATATAAATTGCGTTATACATGAATCAATTTCATGATACCTTTAGCTGCTTCAATCAAGGCTAAGTTACAGAAATCCATTTTTAGTGAGTTATAAAATTGATTCGCATAGATCATTGTTCTCTTCTCATTATGCAGGGGGAAGTCTGCATACGCAACTTGAAGTGAGCAAAATCTGCGTAGCATGAACTGTTTTACTTTTTCATCAACCACTCATGGTCAGGGTCGTTATGGAATTTCCATGTCCGGGTTGGGCCAGCCATGACGTTCAGATAGTAGACCTCATACCCAGGAGGAGCACCTACCGGATGATATCCGTCCGGAACAAGCACCACTTCGCCATTCTTTACTGCCAAGGTCTCATCCACAGAGCGATCATCCGTGTATATGCGCTGAATGGCAAACCCCTGCTCAGGCTGCACACGGAAATAATACGTCTCTTCCAGCAAAGATTCATCCGGTAGTGCGTCTCGGTCATGCTTATGTGGCGGGTAACTAGACCAATGCCCATCTGGTGTGAACACCTCAACAACGAGCAAACTGTCCGCTTCCTTTTGTTCCGGCAAAATGTTGTGAATCTGGCGCTCCAGATTGCCATACCCTCGTGCCTCTACCCCTACATCTTCGGGTGTAATGAGACGAGCCGGGTACGTGCCTTTACCGGGTGCAACACATATAGCGATTTCCAGTTCGGTACGTGCTGTGATCTGCACTTGATCGGAAGTTGAGACGTAGACTGAATACGGCGGAATTTTCTCGAAAACACTCATTCTTTTTCCGATATTATCCCATGTGTGCTCGCGGGTACTTACATTGGCGAAACCACTGAGAAGCACCATACAGAGTTCCTGATCACCGCTCTCACGGGTTAGCGTCTCCCCTTCTGCCAACTTCGCTACCTGAAATCCAACATATTCCCACCCGGCCGACTCCGGTGTTACGTTTATAAGTGTACCGTCTCCCTCCGGGTTGACCACGGGTTTCACAATACGTTCTGACATCTTGCCATCCACTCCTTTCTGTAATCGTCCACAACAACCTGAACCTTATAAAAAAACAAAACTTGGACTATTCATGCGCTCTATTAGAAAAAGTGACTTTAATCATCCACCTATGGCGTTGCCGTTTGCGATTCCAGTGACACCCCAGGGACTTCACTCAGCTTCACAGGTCTTCCCCGTTCCATGGACATTTTTGCTGCCAGCGCAATTCGTTCTGCCTGTACTGCATCGTGGCCATCTACGATAACGGGTGTATCATGGATGATCGCATCGATAAAGAGAGCTGTCTCCTGCACATACGCTTCATTGTAGCGTTCCAGGAAAAAGTGTAACGGTTTGTCGCGCATTAGCCCGGAAGCTGTACTGATCTCAGCCGTATTCGGATGATCATTCGCCGCTGCAGCACTGCCCATTGAACCAAATACTTCAACACGCTGATCGTATCCGTATACAGCCTGGCGGCTGTTATCAATAACACCAATCGCCCCGTTGGCAAACGTCATTGTTACAATCGCCGTATCCACATCGCCATGTTCTGCAAAGACCGGATTGATCAGCACATTGCCTTGGGCGTATACTTCTTCCACTTCACTCCCGGACAGATAGCGGGCCATGTCAAAATCGTGGATCATCATGTCCATGAAGATCCCGCCAGACACCCGGATATACTCCGCAGGTGGTGGGGACGGGTCGCGAGACGTAATTTTGATAATGTGCGGATCACCAATCGTACCATCCTGCACATGTGCACGTACCCGTCTGAAGTTGTGATCGAAGCGGCGGTTAAATCCGATCTGCAGCTTCACGCCCGCCTTCTGCACTGCTGCTACAGCCGCTTGGGTCTGTGCTAGATCCATACTGACTGGCTTCTCGCAAAAGATATGTTTGCCTGCCTTGGCTGCCTGTTCGATCAGCGGCACATGTGTATCTGTTGAAGAACAGATCAGCACCGCGTCTACATTAGGCATCGAGATCAACTGGCTGCTATCCGTTGTTACAACAGGGATGCCACGTGTGGAGGCCCATGCCTCCAATTCAGGACCTGCAAACAAGTCACTGATTCCCACAATCTCGGCATGCGGGTTGCGCAGGAGATTGTCTGCATGAATTTTGCCGATCCGTCCAGCACCGATGATGCCAATTCTCACTTTGTCCTTGCCCATTCCGTTATCCTCCCTATGTGCGTCCATATGGGCTGAGTGTTCCCCTTAGCCCGAGTGATGCTCTGGTTGTTACCAGCGTGCCGTTACCATCTTCTTGCGAGTGTAGAATTCAACACCATCCGTACCATTGGCATGCAGATCACCATAGAAGGACTTTTTCCAACCGGAAAACGGGAAAAATGCCATTGGTGCAGGTACGCCCAGGTTAATACCCAACATGCCCGCATCAATTGTCTCACGGAATTGACGCATACTTGCCCCGCTGCGGGTGAACAGACACGCACCATTAGCAAAATCGGAACGGTTTGCCAGCTCAACGGCCTCCTCCAGGGTAGATACTCTTGCCACCGAGAGTACTGGAGCAAAGATCTCATCCTGCCAAATTTTCATATTACTCTCCACTTGGTCAAATACCGTTGGCCCTACAAAATAACCCGAACCATCTGTTTCCTGATCCTTACGTCCATCCCGGATCAAGGCCGCGCCTTCCTGCTCTCCGGATTCAATGTAACCGAGTGTACGCTCTTTATGTGGTCCACGGATAACAGGACCGAGGAACACGCCCTCATCCATACCGTTACCAATGGTAATGCGATCTGCTGCTTCCACCAGCTTTTGTACCAGTTCATCAGCCACGTCACCCACAGCCACAACAACTGAACATGCCATGCAGCGTTCCCCTGCTGAGCCAAAGGCTGCACTCGTAATTTCTTTCACCGTTAGATCCAGATCGGCGTCCGGCATAACGATGGAGTGGTTTTTGGCACCCGCGAGTGCCTGTACCCGTTTGCCATGCTTGGATGCAGTGGTGTAGACGTATTCAGCTACAGGTTGTGATCCGACAAAGGAGATCGCTTGAACATCCCTATGTTCCAGCAGACCGTTCACGACATCATGTGCACCGTGAACGATGTTGAGCACGCCATCCGGAAGCCCCGCTTCCTTAAACAGCTCTGCCAGGCGGCCTGCCAGCAGCGGTGTGCGCTCGGACGGCTTCAGAACAAAGGTGTTACCACACGCAATAGCCAGCGGGAACATCCAGCACGGTACCATCATCGGGAAATTGAATGGGGTAATTCCCCCAATAACACCGATCGGGTAGCGGTACATGCCCGACTCCAGTCCTGTCGCGATGTCAGGCAGTTGTTTGCCCATCATCAGATTCGGGGCACCTGCCGCGAACTCGACGCACTCAATGCCACGCAGTACCTCGCCATACGCTTCGGCGTAGCTTTTTCCGTTCTCCAGCGTTACCAGGCGGGCGAGCTCTTCCCAATGTTCGACCAGCAACTGCTGGTAGCGGAACAGAATACGTGCGCGGCGTGGAACCGGTGTGCCGCTCCATGACTTGAACGCTTCCCGTGCTGTCTGTACAGCCAGATCCACGTCCGCTTGTTCAGATAGTGGCACATGTGCAATGACCTCTTCTGTAGCCGGATTCACAACCGGCTCGGTACGGGTTGCCGCTGGGGTCACCCAGGCACCCCCGATCCAGTTTTGTACCATTGTCGCTGTTGTAGACGCTTCAGAAATCCCTTTTCCCATAGCCCTGTCTCCCTTCGCTTATGTGTGATCCTTTATGTTCAACTGATATTATTGATGTTGATCTGTACGAGCGTGTTATTCAAAGTATTGCAATCTGCTTCAGAGCGCGGTAATCTCGCCCCGATTGCAACGTTCGATGTAATCATTCACCTGTTCTACCGTTGGCATCGCATCCGAACAGCTGTGGCTCGAAATAACGATACTTGCTGCGCCACTGCCGTACGCCATACTGCGCTCAATCGTCCAACCCTGCATCAATCCATACAGGAACCCAGCTGCGTAGGAGTCGCCTGCCCCGAACGTTTTGACTACTTTTGCCGGATAGCTGTCCGCACGGTGAGAAAGTCCTTCACGCGTATAAGCAATGGAGCCTTCCTTCCCGTGTTTAATGACAACGATGTTGGCTGAAAAATCAAACCATTTCTGTGCAGTCACCTGATCACTATGATCCGGATTGTGGTCAAATGTCTCCATCATGTCGAACTCTTCACGTGTGCCGAGGATGATATCGCATTTCTCGGCTGCAAGGTTGTAATAGACCGCTGTCTCTTCGTCTGATGTCCATGTGTATGGGCGATAGTCCAGATCAAACACAATAACTGTGCCATGTTTTTTCGCATACGTTAGTGCCTGTAATACGGCTTCACGGGATGGGCTCTGCGCGAGGGCCGTGCCTGAGATTAGCAGCACTTTGGAGTCAGCAATCAACTGCTCTTGTACCTCTTGCGCCTGTAATAACAGATCCGCTACATTGTCCCGGTACATTAAGATACTGCAATCGGTTGGGCTCTTGATTTCGGTAAAAGCAAGCCCTGTCACCGCTCCGGTGTCATCTGTAACCACATTTGATGTGTCGATGCCGTTCTTCTCCAGATAGCTATGGATGAATCGACCCATCTGGTCACCCGCGATCTTACCAATAAAAGCCGTCTCCATACCCAGTCTGGACATGCCTATCGTAATATTGGCCGGAGAGCCGCCCACATATTTCGTGAACGTCATCGTTTCTTCCATCGGGCGATTGATCTCATTGGCGTTCAAGTCGATACATAAGCGGCCAATCGCGGTGAAATCCTTCTTCCTGGATACCGGAAAGGATACGTAAGTCATTGCATGTGAGCCCCTTTCTGAGGTGGAATTTAATTGTTGCATATGGATATCTAGACTTGTTACTCAATCCAACGTGAGGATTAGTAAACGTCTAGAGAAGGTCAGTTTTATTTTCCAATCGTAACGTTGCAGTTTTGCTAGCCTTCTTCCTTTTCACTTCATGGGTATGGTCCTCTCCCGATCTCTATGTCTGTATCAGCTGTGTTGGTATAAGGACTCCATATAGTTCAAAGAGCGTTTGGCATACTCATACGGGTTATGAATTGCAGGGTCCTGCTCTCCTTCAAGCATCGCCCAGCCATCGTACCCTCGTGTGATCAGTTCCTGCAGAATTGGTGCAAAATCAATGCATCCATCCCCTGGTACGGTGAACACTCCTCTACGAATACAACCGACAAAGTCGGATTGCTCCGCACGTGCTTCATCCAGCACATGAGGGCGGATATCTTTCAGATGGATATAGGCGATCCGATCATAATGTTTGCGCAGCAGCTCCAGTGGATTGGCTCCGCCATAGTAGGCATGACCTGTATCATAGAGCAGATACACGAGAGAAGGGTCCGTCAATTCCATCAGTCGATCAATCTCATCCGGTTGCTCTACCACTGTGCCTCCATGATGATGATACGTAAGCTTCAACCCGTGTTCACGGGCGATAGCTCCTGCTTCGTTCAACCCTTCAGCAAGGATATGCCATTCAGATTCGCTGAGTCTGAGCACTTCTTTTTCATTCGGTGTCCGTCTTGGATCAAAATGAAGTGACCCACCTACCTCTGCCGTACTAATCACCTTACTGCCCATGGATTGCAGAAATTCCGCATGTCTGCGATAACTGTCCAGCTCCGACTGACGATACGCCGGGTCGGAGAAAAGGACGGATTTCCACTGGGAGACCAGCTTGATATTCCTTTTGCTCAATTCCTCACGTAAAACAGCCGGATCAGTTGGATATTTACGCCCCATCTCTGTACCCGTCAGCCCAAGACGCTGAATGTCATCCAGAATCTGCGCACACGTTGTCGCATCACCATGCTCCTTCACATCTTCACCGACCCAATTGATCGGATGAATCCCAAGCTGGAATGGCAGCTTGCTCATTGCTCCACGTCTCCTTTGTCGTTCAGCATTATGGTTCACTTGGAATGCAGTGCTCTTAGTTTCAATATATAGATAAATACGTCCACCGATATATACCGTAGGGTGTACAAATAATGCTTTATTTTAGAAGGAATGCTCTATTAAATCCGATTAAATAAGTCTTGCTTTGGCACGGTTGGCTTGCATGGTGTGATGCGCATGAACTACCTTTTCCTCGGCAGATACTTCGGGCACACCCACATTCCACCATGACTCGTATCCACCTGCGTTGGTTCCAGGCACGACCGGAATCTCAATCAACGTACTCACCGTTTCGTTCTTCGCATCTCGGATTGCCTGTTCCAGCTGTTCTGCTGTCTCGGCTCTATAGGATTTGGCTCCCATGCTTCTGGCGTGTGCAGCGAAATCCATTGGCATGTAATCCCCGGTCAGTCGCCCACTCTCGGATTCCCGATATCGGAACTCATTGCCGAACCCGTCACTACCATGTTCCCGCTGCAAATTATGAATACACTGGAATCCATTGTTGTTGAATAATAGAACGGTCATCTTCTTCTGTTCCTGCAGACTGGTCACAAACTCTGAATGCAACATCAGATAACTGCCATCACCGACCATGGCGTACACTTCACGATCTGGCTCGGCAAGTGCTGCTCCGAACGCTCCACTTACCTCGTACCCCATACAGGAGAATCCATACTCCATGTGATACGTCTTTGGTTCAGCCGCACGCCACAGACGATGCAGGTCACCTGGCAGACTGCCTGCCGCACACACAATAACGGAGGATGGATCAATGGTCCGATTAACTATGCCAACTGCAGTTGTCTGTGCCAGCCCTGCTTCATGCTGTGCTCCATACAGCCGATCTACTTCTGCATTCCACTCAGTACGGAGATCAGCGATTTCGGATGCACCATATGCACTGCGGTATTGTCTTTGCTGCAATTCCTTCTGTAAAGCCTGCAATCCTTCGCGTGCATCTGCCAGAATGGCTTCTCCGCCTAACTTGGCGGCATCCATACCGTTCAGGTTGATGTTAATGAATGAAGCTTCCGGATGCTGAAAAGCAGAGCGGGACGCCGTCGTAAAATCGGAGAAACGAGTACCGACGCCGATCACCACATCCGCTTCTCTCGCCAGCCTGTTGGCTGCCAGAGAGCCGGTAACCCCGATGGCCCCCACATTCAGTGGGTGGTCCCAAGAGACTGCGCTCTTGCCCGCCTGCGTCTCGGCGATCGGAATGCCAAATGCCTCGGCGAACTCCACGAGTTGAACGGACGCCTCAGAGTACAACACACCGCCGCCTGCAACGAGAAGCGGCTTTCTGCCACGGGCAATCTGCTCCGTTGCCCGTTCAATGGCTGCTTGTACCGGTGGGCGACGGTCCAGATAATGCACTTTGCGGGCAAAGAACGATTCCGGGTAATCGTACGCTTCTGCCTGCACGTCCTGTGGCAGTGCGAGCGTTACTGCTCCCGTCTCTGCTGGATCGGTTAGTACACGCATGGCCTGTGTAGCAGCAATCATCAACTGCTCGGGACGAACGATGCGATCCCAGTACTTGCTGACGGCTTTGAATGGATCAGTGGCTGAGATGGTATAATCACTGCTCACTTCCAACTGCTGTAGTACCGGGTCCGGTTCCCGCGTAGCAAAGTTGTCTCCAGGAAGCAATAAAACCGGAATCCGGTTCACCGTTGCAGTAGCTGCCGCTGTAATCATATTCAAAGCACCAGGTCCAATGGATGTAGTACATGCATAGATCTGTCTGCGGTTCTTCTGCTTGGCGTAGGCCGCGGCCGTATGCACCATACCTTGTTCATTCTTGCCTTGCATATACGTCAGGCTTCCCGGACTGCGCTCCAGCGCTTCTCCAATGCCTGTTACGTTGCCATGTCCAAAAATGCCGATGATTCCCTTCACAAACTTGGTTTCCACCCCGTCAACCGAAATATATTGCTGATCCAGATATCGAAGCAGTGCCTGAGCCATCGTTAGTCGAATTGTATTCATGAATTGATCGCCTTCCTTTCCTTTACGGGTTAAGCGCTTAATCTAAGTTAAGTTTAAGCGCCTTACCCCTAAAGGTTAAGCGCTTAATTGATATGGTATTACAGGTTAATGATTTACGCAAGTTATTTTTGTAAGCGTTTTTATAAATGTGATACAGAAAAGATATTCAA
Source organism: Paenibacillus sp. 2KB_22 (assembly GCF_052115745.1). Taxonomy (NCBI): domain Bacteria; kingdom Bacillati; phylum Bacillota; class Bacilli; order Caryophanales; family Paenibacillaceae; genus Paenibacillus; species Paenibacillus sp. 2KB_22. The sequence goes on along the minus strand of NZ_JBFRHG010000015.1, from coordinate 963 downwards.
GTGTTCGAAGATGCACTAGACCTTCTTCATTGGAATACTTCAAGAATTACTAAGAACAAGTCTAAAAGAGTGGGGAATGTATCAAGAGGTTGGGATACATGCTCGTACATGCTAGTTGGCCATATCATCTGTGATCTTGGTATACAATCATGATCGATATGCCTGTGAATGCAAAAAAAGAAAGAGACGGTGAATACCATCTCTTTCTTTTCCATATTTAAGCGGGTGATGGGAATCGAACCCACGCTATTAGCTTGGAAGGCTAAAGTTCTACCATTGAACTACACCCGCATAACAACAATCGGGATGACACGATTTGAACATGCGACCCCCTGGTCCCAAACCAGGTGCTCTACCAAGCTGAGCTACATCCCGTTATCTATACCGGCGAGAGGACTCGAACCTCCACGGTTTCCCACTCGATTTTGAGTCGAGCGCGTCTGCCATTCCGCCACGCCGGCAAAGTATGAAGTTATAATGGCGCGCCCTGAGAGATTCGAACTCCCGGCCTTTTGATTCGTAGTCAAACGCTCTATCCAGCTGAGCTAAGGGCGCAAAATATTGGAGCGGAAGACGGGAATCGAACCCGCGACCCTCGCCTTGGCAAGGCGATGCTCTACCGCTGAGCCACTTCCGCAAATAAAGAATGCGCGTGGAGGGACTTGAACCCCCACGTCAAAGACGCTAGATCCTAAGTCTAGTGCGTCTGCCAATTCCGCCACACGCGCATATGATGGTGAGTCATGAAGGGCTCGAACCTTCGACACCCTGATTAAAAGTCAGGTGCTCTACCAACTGAGCTAATGACTCATAGAAAACTGGTGGAGGATGATGGATTCGAACCACCGAACCCGTACGGGAGCAGATTTACAGTCTGATGCGTTTGGCCACTTCGCTAATCCTCCAGGATTACATGGTGCCGGCGAGAGGACTTGAACCCCCAACCTACTGATTACAAGTCAG
>NZ_JBFRHG010000014.1:0-33382 GCF_052115745.1 Paenibacillus sp. 2KB_22 | reverse complement strand
ATCTAACCGCATTCAATTTAAATTCTTCGGTATACGTCTGAAATGTTTGTCCTTTTTTGGCCATAAAAATATCCCCTCCAGGTGTCACTTGAACCCTCATAATAACATGAAGGTTTTTTCAAGTGTCTACTTAAAGGGGATAATACCAAGTCACTCATGAGCCTCGGTTTTTTTACTGTGTCTTATTACTTTTATATATATCCTACTAATTCTATTCTGCGCGTACTTTAAAGAATGAGATCAGTTCTTGTAGTTGCTCGGATACAACCGAGAGCTCATCGGAGGCACTCACAATGGCTGCCATGGAGGCTTCCTGCTCATCAATGGACTGCTCAATTTGTTTACTGCTGTTTGCTGCCTTGCTGACATTGGCAGACAGTTCATCGGCCGTGGCAGACATTTCTTGTGTGCTTGCCGAGATCTCTTCGGTAGAACTGGAGATATCCTGAATCTGGTTTGCAACTTTATTCGTAGCAGTCAGAATATTCTCGAAGAATACGCCAGTCTCTTGGGTAACTTCCAAGCCTTTGGTGACTTCCTTGGAACCCAACTGCATCGCCTCGGAAGATTGCATGATATCCCGTTGAATTTCTTCAATCAACTGTCGAATTTGCTTCGCTGATTCCTGTGATTGCTCTGCCAGGTTACGTACCTCCCCTGCAACCACCGCAAAACCTCGTCCTTCTTCACCTGCGCGGGCCGCCTCGATCGAAGCGTTGAGTGCCAGCAAGTTGGTTTGTCCGGCAATCTCCGTGATCAGATTAACAATGTTGCTAATCTGGTTCGAGTTGTTTTCCAACGATTGAATGGAGTTTGACGTATTTTGCACTGCACCGGAGATCAGGCGCATTTGCTCAATAACTTGCTGCATCACCACATTACCTGTACTGGAGCGCTGCTCCATGCTGAGTGCTTCGTCTGCCACATCAGCTGAACTGCTGGCGATGGTCTGTACGACCGTTGACATCTCTGTCATGGCACGTGCATTCTCTACCGTTGCTTTGTCCTGAGACACCAGTCCGGTGGATATCTCCCGAATATTGGTGCTGATGGATTGAATGTTCACATTATTTTTCTCGGAAATGCCCAGTAATTGCTTGGAAGATTCCGAGAGGTGATGTGAAGTATTCTGTACTTTATAGATGGTTGTATTGAAGCGATGGATCATCGCATTAAACTTCTCATTGATGATACCCAGATCATCTCGCCCGGTATCGATGGTTACGTCCAGATTACCCGTGCTAACTTCTTCGATACCTTTCATCAGATTGCGGATCGGAAGCAACGTTCTTTTCAGCAAAATGAATTGCAACACCATAAACAGGATCAGGAAACCGATCAGGAACATCAAACCGTACGTAAGCAGTTTGTTCAGACCTTTTGGAACGGCGCTTGCATCTACATCGAAGTAAAGAGCGGCGTACATGGAGCCATCTGCGTTATTAATCGGATAGATCAGAGTAGTCCAAGTTCCGTAGTCATCGGTGTAGAAATCACTGAAGGCCGGCTTTCCGTCCTTTTTCATCTGTTCCAGCACCACAACGTTATTCTGAGGCAGTGGGTACATGGCACCTGCGGGCAGATTGTCTTGCTCGAATGGTTCCAACAGGTTCGTTGGAATCGCGATGATGGACGTTCCGTTTCCTTGCTCGAGTTCTGAACCAAAAATGTACGCTTGCGCGATGTTTGGATAGAATTCATGGATGGAATCGAGATAAGTTTTCATTTCCAGCTGTACAGGACCGGCGTAGCTTTTTTCCTTAGCTGCTTCTGCCACTTTGGCAGTGTCGAGATCGTCATACCATTTCTGGGTGATGACGGTAGCCTGGTCGTGCAACTGTTCAACCAAGATATTTTTTTGCAATTGATACGCGGCAGTAATCAGGATTACACCGATCAACATGATGCTGCCAAATGAAATCACCAAATTTTTGATAAAGAAAGGCATGGTACTCCAGCGAAGCTTATTAAACAAGATGGTTCACTCCTTCTACAAATATGAAAATGCACTATACCTGGATGGGATGCTATACGCTATGTAATCTAACGAATATTTAGTGGGAAATTGTTATCGTACAACTTCTATAATTCTGATTTTTACTTCGGTTACGTGACATTCTCTTATGATGCAGTGTGCTTCTTGCATTGTTACAAGTTCTACTTCACTTATAGGACCCCCAGGTAAGTTACTTCGTAGAATATATCGTTATAAAGTCATATTAATATTAGCTTTTCGTGCAAAAATGGTTCTAAGGTACTGGTTCTGTGGGCGTGTTTTTCGTTTTCGATCTTTATTATTACGTTTGTTAATGCAAGGTCAGGAAGACTGAAACATGAGACAACAAGACTTTTGGATTGATGGTAATTTCAAATAAACGGGGCTCCCCATTCATAAAGGGGGGCTTTTGGGCTTGTTTGCCATGACCTAAAGAAAACACAAGAGAACGAAAAGACAGTCCATTGTTGCCCTTCTACAGGAGCGCTAAGATAAAGTTGTAAAAGCGTTTACATTAAGTATTGAAGGGAGCTTAACTCGGATGCCAGAAATTACGATCAGGCTGTATGAAGGCAGGACGGATGAGCAAAAGCAGGAAATTGTGGAGGTGTTCACACGCGAACTCTCGCGTATTATCGACCGTGAGCCGGATTATATTTCCGTTGAATTCAATGAAATTCCATGGGACGAGAACGTTCCTGATAATTTGAAAGCCATGCAATCACAGAAGCAAGGAGGGGAGAAGACGTGAAGCCGGCGGATATTACGCCGCCAAGCCGGGGAACAGCCAGACTTCACTCGTCTGGTCTGGGCACTCGGCTCGGAGATGCGGGACGTTATCTGTGGCGATACCGGATACTATATCTGCTCTCCTTACCGGGTATCCTGTATTTTTTCCTCTTCAAATATGTACCTTTATTCGGTTCAGTGATTGCCTTTCAGAACTACAACATTTTCAAAGGCATCACCGGCAGTGATTGGGTAGGGTTGGAGCATTTCCAGAAGATGTTCAGCCATTATGACTTTTTGCGAATTCTCAATAATACACTTCTGCTCGGACTATATGATCTGGTGATTGCATTCCCGGTACCGATCTTACTGGCCATTCTGCTAAATGAAGTACGGATGATTGTGTTTAAACGGTTGCTGCAAACGATTGTATACATGCCTCACTTTCTATCCTGGGTTGTTATTAGCGGGATCTTCATGGGCATTTTCTCGATGGACGCCGGGGTGGTCAACAAGGCACTTGGGTTTCTGGGGATGCAACCAATCTACTTCCTTGGAGAAGACTCGTACATTCGTTCCATTCTGATTGGTTCCGGCATCTGGCGTGACTCTGGGTATGGAACGATTATTTTCCTGGCAGCCATTGCGGGCATCAATCCCGATCTGTATGAGGCGGCAGAGGTGGACGGAGCCGGGCGTTTGAAGCAAATATGGTCGATTACCCTTCCATCCTTGCTGCCAACGATTATGATTCTGCTGCTGCTGCACATCGGAAAGTTCCTCGATCTGGGTTTTGAGCGTGTGTTTGTGTTCCTGAATCCGCTCAATCTGGAATCGGGTGAAATTCTGGATACGTATATCTACAAAGCTGGACTTCTCTCACAACAATACAGTTATACTACGGCCATCGGATTGTTCAAGTCGGTCGTGGGCTTGATGCTTATTCTACTCGGTAACTTTTTCAGCAAAAAAACAACCGGCGAAAGCCTGTATTAGGAGGCGAGATGGATGCGTACTCCCAGTGTCCGTTACCGTATATTTCGCATTGGCAATCTCGTTTTTCTTACGCTGCTCTCGTTGACGATGATTCTGCCTTTCATTAATGTGCTGGCCCAATCACTTAGCAGCTCGGAAGCGATCATGGGCGGAAAGGTCAGCTTCTGGCCTGTAGCTTTTACCTGGATCAATTACGAATATGTATTCGGCGATGCTGCCTTCTGGCGGGCCTTTGCGGTATCAGTTGGGGTAACGTTAGTTGGTACGCTGGTCAATCTCGCCGCAACGGCATCACTCGCGTATCCCGTGTCCCGTCCAGAGTACAAGGGTCGCTCTCTTGTTGTCATGTTTGTCCTGGTGACCGTCGTATTCTCGGCGCCGCTCATTCCGAACTTTATCCTGATGAAGGAGCTGCATCTGGTCAACAATCCACTGGTGCTGATTGTGCCAGGAGCGATTAACGCCTTTAACTTTTTCGTCATGCGTTCGTTCTTCTCCCAGCTACCGGGTGAATTGATCGATGCCGCCCGCATCGATGGCTGTGGGGAGTTTGGCATCATCTGGCGTATCGTTATTCCATTGTCCAAACCGGCCATGGCATCACTCGGCATTTTCTATGCGGTGGGACACTGGAATGCGTATTCCACCGCGCTTTATTATCTGAATGATCCGGCCTGGTGGCCGATCCAGGTAACACTCAAGAAGCTATTTGAGAGTGACGATATTTCCGTCGATCCGGGTTCTGCCGTCTATAGCACCCTTGCACATACATCGCCGGAAGGCATCAAAATGGCGACCATCATCATCGCCACCTTGCCAATCATTATCATATACCCTTTCCTGCAAAAGCATTTTGTAAAAGGAATCATGGTCGGCTCCGTCAAATCTTAACTACAAGCAGCATACAGATCTGACGGAAACGGGGGAATGGCGATGTTCAGAATCTTGATTACGGACGATGAACCGATGATTCGAATGGGTCTAGCGAAGATGATCAAACAAGCGGGACTGTTCGACTGTGAGATTCGGCAGGCTGCACATGGGGAAGAAGCTCTCCAGGTGGTGAAGGACTTTCGGCCGCACATCCTGTTTACGGATATCCGCATGCCAACGATGGATGGTATTGAGCTCTGCCGTCGTTTATCCGAGCAAGGCAGTACGATACGCATTATTGTGGTCTCCGGTTATTCGGACTTTGAATATGCAAGAGCCTGTATGGATTATGGGGTAAAGCGATATTTGCTGAAACCTGTGGGACGACAGGAGCTTCATGAACTGCTGCTCAAATTGCTGGCATCCGAAGAGGATAAGCCTACGGTTTCTCTTGTACCCGTGAGGGAGCTGAACGATTGGGCGATGCGTCTGGAAGAGGCGATATGGGAGCTTAGGCAATCCGATGTGACGGAGTTGCTCGCAGCATGGTCAGATCGTTATCCGGCATATGCCCTGATGCCTGAACAGACAGCGGAACTTTTTCAGGAATTGCTGGAATTGATTGTAGCCAGAATGAATGCACGGGGAAACGGAACGATGAGTACGTCCAGTCAGATTAATGAAAGCGCTTCCTCGAAAGAGTGCTTCAAGGCTCTGGGCAACGAAATCCAGACGATAATGAAGACGATCAAGGAAAAGCGCAGCGGCAAGCGCAAGCATCCGGTGGAAGAAGCTAAGGCTTATCTGGAGCAGCATTTGCGCCGGGAAGTGTCACTGGACGAGATTGCCGCCAAGTTGGGACTGAACCCGTCCTACTTCAGCCAACTGTTTAAGCAGACCACGGGTCAGACCTTTATCCAATACCGGATACGCAGCAAAATGGAATTGGCCAAACGCATGCTGGAACAGCCGGGCAACCGGATTACGGATATATCCTACGAAGTGGGGTATGCGGATCATCCCCATTTTACCAAGACATTCAAGAAGATTACCGGACTGACCCCGTCCGAATACCGTAGCAAGTTGGGCATTGAATGATGAAGCGAAGCCTGTCGATCCGCCTGTTCTTTCATTTTGCCATCGTGATTACGTTGTCCCTGTCTGCTATCGGCTTGTTTACCTACACCTATGCCTCGACTGAGATGAACGACCAGCTGGCGGACAACATCGCCCAAACGATGCGTAATACGGCCTACCAGACCGACCTGTATTTGCAAAATTATGATCGCTCAACCTACTCCATCCTCTCAAATGGAAGTGTGAAGCATTTCCTCGATATGAATTCGGAGGATAGTTATGCCTATTACGAGTACAGCCGTCAGATTAAAAGGAACGTGTTCCCGCCTGTATTTATGTTATATCCACAGATCAAGTTCCTGTATGTTATCGGGGAGAACGGGCGGGTTGTCATCGATGACAACCAGAATTCAGCGGGCATACCCGATATCGATGCAGCACAGCAGTATAAGGAGCTGCTCGCTGCAACCCCTGCGAATGGCGAATCGACGTTGCTCACCCGCAGTATTCGCAGTGGACAGAGTTCGAATGTCATTACGATTGCACGCCGGATCAGGGGGATGTCCTCCTATACACCAAATGGAGTGCTGGCGATGGAAGTGAATGTGCTTGAGCTGGACAACATCTGGGGAGAACTCGATCTCGGTCAAGGGGGATATCAGTATGTGATGGATCAGAACGGAAATGTCATCTACCTTCCTGGGGTCGAGGAGGCGCAAACCGTGATGTCATCCAGCACCGTGGACAGACTTATGCACATGGAGGCAGGATCACTGGAACAGAACACGGATGGCACCAAACGGCTGTTTATATCGGAACTCTCTGCCTATTCGGGCTGGCGCTTTGTCGCTTCCGTGCCGCTGTCGGAGCTTCAAAGGCCGATTGCAACGATTCGCTCAGCTACATTATGGGTTGGTGCAGGGACCTTGCTCGCGGCACTGGTCGTAGCCTATCGGATCGGCGCTTCTCAGGTGGAACCCATTCGGGTGCTGATGAACGGAATGAGACAGACGGAGAAGGGAATCTGGAACAAGGTGGAGATGAAGGAAAGGCGCGATGAGATCGGTGTGCTGATCCGCAGCTATAATCTGATGGTCAGCCGTTTGTCGGACATGATTGAGAGTGTATATGAGTCGGAGCTGCGCCGCCAGAAGTCGGAAATTGAGCTACAGCAGGAGGCGTTGGAACGACACCGTGCGGAATTTCAGGCGCTCCAGTTGCAGATCAATCCGCATTTTCTCTACAACACGCTGGAGACGATCAAATGTTACGCCGTTGTACAGGACTCCGAAGAAATTGCACAGATGGTGGAATCGATGGCCCATATGCTCCGTTATTCCATTCAGACCAATCTGGAGGAAATTACGGTTGCCAATGAGCTGAAGCATGTGCTGGCCTACCTTTCCATCATGAAACATCGCATGGATCGGGAGCTTGAAGTGGAGGTCATCATTGCACCGGATCTGTTGCTGGAAAAAATGGTTCGACTCACCCTTCAGCCTCTGGTGGAAAATGTGTTACAACACGCGTTTCCGCAAGGCATGGAGCCTGGTCATTATATCCGCATCGATGCTCGGCGCCTGGAAGATCGCTTCCTTGTCATCGTGCAGGATAACGGCATGGGCATGAACGAGGAACGCCTGAAGAAGCTGCGTGACCGTCTGGAACTGAATCGTCTGGCAGGAGAAGATTCCGATGACGTCTACCATCGCGGAGGCATCGGTCTTATGAATGTCCATCGACGGATTCAACTGGTATTTGGAGAAACATATGGCTTGATGATGGAGAGTGAGCGAGGCTTGGGAACGACCATTACGATGGCACTTCCGGCGGATCAGCACAGCAAGCGGATTTAAAGTAATTGAAACCAATAACAGGGAGGAAGATCAAACATGAATATTAACTTGCAGAACAAAATTGCATTGGTAACCGGCTCCAGCGGAGGGATTGGTGCTGCCATTGCCGGGGCATTGGCTCGTTGCGGAGCAAAGGTGGCTGTGAATGGTCTGCATAATATGGAGCGGGCGGAGGAGGTCGTTGCAGCGATCCGAGATGCTGGTGGTGAAGCAGCGGCATTTCAGGCCGATGTGACCGATATGGATGCCATAGAATCGATGGTTGGAGATATCACGCTTCGTTTCGGCGGTCCGATTGACCTGTTGATCAATAACGCGGGGCATCTGGTGGAGCGGAGCCCTATTGAAACGATGAGCGAGGAGCTGTATAGCCGGATCATGGATGTCAATCTGAAGAGCGCCGTCTTTGTCTCCAAAGCGGTCATTCCTGGCATGAAGGCGGCTGGCGGAGGACGAATTATCAATCTGACCTCGGTAGCGGCTCATAATGGTGGCGGGCCGGGTGCAGCTATTTACGCAGCATCCAAGGCGGCTGTCATTGCATTAACCAAAGGACTTGCCAAAGAACTGGCTCCTGGCGGGATTACGGTCAATGCCCTTTCACCGGGCTTCATCGGACAGACTGCGTTCCATGCTACGTTCACCTCGGCGGAAGGCCGAACTTCTGCTGTAGGCAGCATCCCGCTTGGACGGGAAGGGACTCCCGATGATGTCGCAGGTGCGGCGCTGTACCTGTGTTCCGAGCTGGGTGCTTTTATAACCGGAGAAACGATTGAGATCAATGGCGGAATGTACATGCGTTGAGCCTACATCATTGCGATAAGGAGGGAACGATACGATGGAAGTGAAACGGAAGCTTGCAGAAAGACCGTTGTACCAACCCATTAGCGGGCCGTTCCATGTGGACTATGCCCCTGACGAGCATACCGTTCTGGCAGAGAATCCGCCAAGGTTTACCTGGATGGCGGCACAGCAGGAGGATGAGAATGCCTATCTGCTGCAAGTATCGGCGAGCCTTTCTTTTCAGGAAGAAGAGACGATGACCTTTACGCCGCTCCCGTATAATTTTTTCACGCCTGACCGGGTGTTTGAACCTGGAGAGTATTATTGGCGATATGCGCTGCTTGTGGATCATCCGGTGCAGCAAGGAAGCGAAGCCGAAACGGATGCCGTGCAGGAGAAACAGCAGGAAATGTCATCATGGAGTGAGGTGCGGCGGTTTACGGTTCCAGCGGGACTACCTGAGACACCTCTACCTTCCCGGGCACAGCGATACGTTTCCACAGACACGTCTCACCCACGGCTGTGGCTTGGGGAGCGTGGACTGAATGCGCTTGCCGATGGCGTTGCGTCCGATTCCACGTATTGCGGCTGGGATGTGTTTATGGCAAATTCCGTGGAACCGTGGGCAAACCGTGAGCCAATTCGTGAACCGCTGCCTTACCCGGAGAACAAACGTGTCGCCACGTTGTGGAGACAAATGTACATTGACTGTCAGGAAGTGTTATATGCCATTCGTCATCTGAGTATCGCTGGGCGGGTGCTTCGAGACGAACGGCTGCTGGAAGCGGCGAAAACCTGGCTGTTGCATGTGGCGGCTTGGGATACCGAGGGAACGACCTCCCGCGATTATAATGATGAGGCGGCTTTTCGGGTCGCAGCGGCGCTCGCTTGGGGTTATGACTGGCTGCATGATGAGTTGAACAGTGAAGAGCAAGATGTGGTAAGGCGCAGTTTACTGCGGCGGACAGAACAGGTAGCCCAGCATGTGATGGTCCGCTCGAAGATTCATCATGTGCCCTATGACAGCCATGCCATTCGTTCATTGTCTTCCGTGCTTGTGCCTTGCTGTATGGCCATGATGCATGAGGAGCAGCAGGCTGCACAGTGGCTGGATTATGCGATTGATTATTATGCCTGCTTGTACTCCCCCTGGGGAGGAAGTGATGGAGGTTGGGCTGAAGGTCCGATGTACTGGACAACAGGTATGGCCTACGTGACCGAAGCGATGAATCTGCTGCGAAACTATGCGGGTATCGACTTTTTCCATCGACCATTCTTCCAGCGTACCGGGGATTTTCCGTTCTACGTTTACCCGCCTGATGCACGGCGCGCCAGCTTTGGGGATCAGTCTACACTGGGTGATCCGGTAAATTTGAAAACAGGCTATCTTGTGCGCCAACTGGCAGGTGTTACAGGCAACCGCTGGTACCAGTGGTACTTTGAGCGTGTACGCCAATCCGATCCGGGGACAGAGGGAGCCTTTTATAACTACGGCTGGTGGGACTTTAACTTTGACGACTTAGTTTACCGCCACGATTATCCGCAGGTGGAGGAAGCATTGCCAGTGGATATTGAGCCGCTTAAGTGGTTCAGGGATGTGGGCTGGGTAGCGATGCATCACCGGATGGACGATCCAGATGAGCATGTCATGCTGCTGCTCAAGTCGAGCCGTTACGGCTCCATCAGCCACAGTCATGCGGATCAGAACAGCTTTACCCTGCATGCATTCGGTGAGCCGCTTGCGGCGGATACGGGCTATTATATCGCGCATGGAAGTTCCTTTCACCGGGAATGGCGCAGGCAGACACGTTCCAAAAACAACCTGCTGATTGGCGGAGCAGGTCAGTATGCCGAGAACAACAAGGTACTGAATATGGCGGCAACCGGGAAGATCGAAGATGCCTATTGGCGGGATGGCGATGGCTATGTGCGCGCATTGGCGACCGATGCCTATGCCAGCACCGTACCGCATGTGAAGCGTGTTGTACGGGAGATACATTTTCTGCAATCATCCTACTTCGTCATTGTGGACCACATTGATCTGGAGAAGCCGGACAGCGTTCAATGGCTGTTCCATGCACTACACCCGTTACAGCTGAAAGGGCAGACCTTCCGTCTGAACGGGAATAAGGCAGGGCTTGAAGGGACATTTGTCTATGCTTCCTCCGGTGAGCTGTCGCTCAGCCAGACAGATCAATTCGCAGAGGTGGACCCGGCAGAGTATGAAGGGCTGGACAGACATTATCATCTAAGCGCGGAAACGCGGCCTGCCACAAGTCATACCATTGTAACGCTGCTTGTGCCATATAAGATTGAGGAGCCGAAGTATGTTCCCTATTTCATGGATGACCAAGATCACGGCATTCATCTCTATTTTACGAACGACGGTGTTACGAAGAAGATCGAGGTATCCAAGACGTACTAGTTAAGATGAACTGAATATTTACACAAGAACGAAGAGTGCAGAACCCATCTGAAGAAGCGAAGCGTTCGCTAAAAGCTTTCTGTAAGAAAGCTACATCGGAAGCATACACTTATCCCCGGATTTTCCCCTCCGAAAAGGGAATCAAAAAAATCTGGGGATAACAGCGATCGGAAGAGGGTACTGCAATCGCAGTGGCTGAGTGTAAAGTTTGTACGTTCAATTTATATAGTGCTATATGAATGGATGTGGTTGAACGCTGAGTGCTGACCTAAAGAAAACGCAATCTCATCTAAAACATCCCCATTGTTGCAGGCGGTGGGGATGTTTTACCATCTATATGAAAGCGCTTCACCAAGGAGTGGTACCTAAATCTAAATCAGGATGAAAAGAGGGGTAGCATGAAAAAGTGGATGGTCACAGGCATGGCGCTATTGCTGGCGGCAACCGTCATGGCAGGATGCAGCACTGGAAGCGGGGCGAAATCCGGTGAGAATGGGGGAGACGGCAAGACGAGGTTCTCCATGTCACTGCGAACGCTGGCGTATACGTATGTGGAGAAGTCGCCCGACATCAACCAGGATAAATGGGTGAAAAAGCTGGAGGATCTGACCAATACCGATCTCAAAATTGTCCTGGTGCCCCATAAGGAATATGAACAGAAAATGGTCCAAATGTTTGCCACCAATGATATTCCTGATGTGGTGCAAGGTGACGGCGGCGTCAACGGCAAGGAGATGGCCGGCTCGGTCGAAGCTGGAGTATTTCAGCCGCTGGATGAGTTGTTGCAGCAGTATGGGCAAGATTTGCTGAAAGCCGTGCCGAAGGAAGCCTGGGATCAGGTCACCCATGACGGCCAGATCTATGCCATCCCCGAATATTTATCCAATCCCTCCCGCCGGGCAACCTGGATTCGCAAGGATCTGCTGGATCAAACCGGATTGCCGGTGCCTACCACGGTGGAGGAGACAATGGAAGTACTGCGCGCCTTTAAAAAGCTTGGCGTGGAGAATCCATATATGGGGCGTGAGGATTTCAAATATGCGGATACCTTCTTTGGTGCCTATGATGTGCAGCAGTTCCTGTCCATGATGGAGCAGCAGGGTGACCAGATTGTACCTAAGTTCATGGATAACGAGAATATGCAGCAAGCCCTGACGGTTTATAAGACGATGTACGAGGAAGGGCTAATTAACAAAGAGTTCGCGACCATCAACTCCACCGTATTCAAAAATACGATTCTCTCCGGCAAGGCGGGCATGTGGTCCATGAACGCCAACGAGCTGATTCAATGGGAGAAGCAGATTAAAGCGTCGGTTCCTGATGCCAAAATCGAGATTATCCCTTCGCCTGTCGGCCCGGACGGAAAGGGCGGTTATTATCTGTATGGTCCGGTGACACGTGCCTACTTTATTAATAAGGATGCCGCTGACCCGGCTTCCATTATCCGTTTCTTTAACTGGATGGTGTCCGATGAAGCGGAGAAGTTTTTCACGTACGGCACAGAAGGAGAGACCTATACAGAGGATAATGGTGTGATTTCATATACAGCTCCGACAGACTCTGCTGGCGTGGACGAGGAGCGTTACCGTCAATCGTTCTTATGGTTCGTACAGGACACGACATACAACAAAGGCTCCCTATCATTGACAGAAGAAGGCAGAAAGCTGATGAATATTTACGATACGGTTTTAGCCAAAGAAGGTCGGGATGGCATTAACTTTGATCCGCGTTTGGAAGCTTTTGTACAGAATCCCGATATTGCTCCCAATTCGGATACACCTCCTCAGGTCTTGCTCACACACATGATTAAGATGGTTTATGGTAAGGAGCCGATCTCCGATTGGCCGAAAGTAGTTGAGGAATGGAAATCCAAAGGCGGGGATCAGGCCATCAAGGAAGCCACAGAGAAGTTCAAGAATGGTGAAGGCGTGTCGGCACCGCGTCGCTAGAATTGTACTGGATAAGCAATGATTACCATAAGCAATAGGATGTCCTGCTCACCGTGCGGAAGAAACAAGCCAACAAGAAGCAGCAGCTCTGGAGAACGGACAGATCGCAAGGGTATAACGTCAGGAGATTGGACTACCGTGCGGAGGGGATACAAGTGAATAATTTATTCAAAACGTGGAAAAAACGCGTTGTCCTTGTTGCCATGTCTGTGATTCTCATTAACGGCACCATCGTTCCCATGCATGAAGTTCGGGCAATGGAAGATGTTGTTCCTAGCTCTATTCGTAACACTACACAGCAAGAAAAAGAAAACGTCCCGGATCCGGAGGGCCCGGAGCTGGAGATTTACGCGGAAAACTTTGATGACCCGGACAATTTTGGCTCTACAGGCGGAATTGCATTGAGAGCTCCCTGGTCGCAGGAAGGGGCAGGTGGAAGCAAGGCCAAGACGTCATCTTCCACCACTGCTCCCTCGCTGCCCAATATGATCAAGATGGACGGAACCGATGCACTCGCGCTGCCACTTAATCTGACCGGATACGGAAATATTCGGCTGAGCTACTACACGCGTGCTTCCTCCTATATAAGTGGAAGTGTGATTATCGAATGGTCGAAGGATGGTGGTACATCCTGGGCAACGCTGGAGACATTTGAACTTCCTCCAGGCACTCCAGACGTGAAGAATAAGGAAGGCAATACGCTAAAAAGCTGGACGCTGGGTTCGGAAGCGAACAATAACAGCACGGTTAAAATTCGTTTTCGGACGGGAGATGCGATGCAGGCCAACATGTATATCGACAATGTTGCCATTTACGGTCAGGCTATTCCCGGAATAACTCCTGCTCCCTCCCCAGTGCCACCTGGAGAGGGGAATACTGAATTTACGCCACCACAAGGAGTGACTTTGTACGAAGATGTGGAGATCGGTACGGCTGGTGGGCGGGCGATGTATTCATCCATTGCCGTTCCCGAGACAGCGGCAGCTGAACCGATGCCAGTCATGGTCTATATCCATGGAGGTGGATGGAATCACGGGGACCGGAAGCAGGCATTAAACTCCATATGCAATTATGTACTCAAACGTGGTTACATCGGTGTATCTCTGGACTACCGGCTGACACCGGAGGCACCTTTCCCTGCTCAGATTCAGGATGTGAAGCTTGCTATTCGATACTTGCGAGCTCATGCGGAGCAGTACAATCTGGACCCAAGCCGTATTGGTGTCTGGGGATCATCGGCGGGCGGACATCTGGCTGCATTGCTCGGCACAACAGGGGACATGGTCGCTGGTGACACTGTAGAGCTTGATATAGGGGTGACGGTAGATGTACCTGATCTGGAAGGTTCCGGCGGATGGCCTGAGTATTCCGACAAAGTGCAGGCGGTCGCCGACTGGTACGGACCTGCTGATTTTACGACGACATTTGCCAATAACTATAGCTCGGTCACGGCTCTGCTTGGCGGGCATCGCGCATTCGATGTACCGGAGCAGGCCAGACTTGCCATGCCAGGCACCTATGCTTCACCGGATGATCCACCGTTCTGGATTCGGCACGGTGATGCTGACGCCACCATTCCCTATACCGACAGCGTTACTTTCGCGGGACAGCTTCAATCTGCGGGTGTGCCGATTGTGGATATGAAAGTCGTACCCGGTCAGGGACATGGATTTACAGGGGTGGCTTCCGAGACTGCGAATGCAGAGGCATGGGCCTTCCTGGATGAACATGTGAAGAACCGGATCGTTACGGAGCCAATAATTTTCAAAAGCAATCCTGAAAACACTTCGCCTGATGATGAAGAAGTGGATGAAGAAAAACCGTTGATTGAAAAGGTCATCGCCAGTAAGCTGCCAAGCGACGATGCGGCGATTGACAGCAGCAAGCCTGACCTGAATTTCAATCAGGCCACGGGCTCCAGCAACGGATTATTGAGCATCTCTTCCACTTCATCAACCAAGAAATATGTGTACTTCAAATTTGATATGACTGGAAATGAGCCGGAAGGAGATCGGTATCGATTGCGGATTACCGCCAAGAAAGGCACATCGAATATCGATACCAAGTTGTCTCTGTACGCTTTGAATGAAACAGACTGGAGCGAATCATCGTTAACCTGGTCGAATGCTCCGGTCCAAAGTCTGAGCGAAGGTTCGTTGCTGGGCACATTCCAGGTTACGGCAGATCGGAATGGAAGCCCGGCCGTCTATGAAGTGGATGTAACCGATGTTGTGAAGAGTCGTCCAGATGCGGGGCAGGTTGCATTTTTGCTTGCGGATGCGGAATCAACGGGTGTTTCCGTGAACGTATACACCAAGGAAGCGAACGGAACGAGCAATCCGCGTCCACAGTTAGCAGTCATTGCTTTGATCGAAGAAGGCAGTGACACGCAATGACCTGAATGGGAGCAGGGAGCTGAGCTTGAAATTTGCAACTGGGGGACTGATTTTGCGGAACTGAGATGGCCAGCGGCCAGCGATGATACGGCTGTATCTGCCTATCGGATCTATCGAGATGGAGTCCTGCTGGCTGAACAAGGTAAACAGTCATTTCGTGACAGCGAACTTGAAGCTGGAACATCTTACACGTTTCAAGTGAGGGCAATTGATGAGGCCGGCAATGTCAGCAATGCTTTATCAACCGATATGATCACCCTTGCGGTTCCGGTATCGTCCCTGCCTATGGCTGCCGTCACGGCAAGTGGCAGCGACGGCAACCTGGCGACCAATACTCTCGACAATAACAGCTATACACGCTGGTCTGTTGCCGGAGAGGGGCAATGGATTACGTATGATCTGGGTCAGGTTCAGCAAGTGGGTTATGTGGGGATTGGTTTTTACAAAGGTGATGTCCGAAAGACATTTTTTGAGATGGAAACGTCTGTTGACGGTAATCATTGGACCCAGGTATTCAACGGCGAAAGCAGTGGGGATACAACCGAAATGCAGGCGTTTGATATCCCAGACACTTCTGTACGTTATGTACGGATCACCGGGCATGGCAATTCCGATGCAAGTATTTACACAAGTCTGACCGATGTGCATCTGTATGCCCCTTTTGCAGGGGGAAGGACACCTGTGGCTCTGATCCCATACATCGTTCCACAACCACCTGAAGGGACGATGCCCTTTATCGCCCCAGGTCTGACGGAAACAGATGGCACACCACATGCTGTCCATGCTCCACATGCCGTGACCGGGCGAACAATTGATGTACGGGATTATGGAGCAGATCCTGTCGACAACACGAGTGATGACCGACCAGCAATACAGGCTGCTATTGATGAGGCTGACGTGGGTGATGAAGTGTTCTTACCCAATGGAGTGTACAATTTGTTATCCGGGCCGGAGGGAACCACCAACCTGATGTTGAAATCGGGGGTAAATCTGAGAGGAGAGAGCCGTGAAGGAACTGTGCTTCAGACATCGCTGGATCAGGTGACGGGCAGTGCCGTTCTGAAGGCATCAGCTCAGCATAGCATTCTCGTATCCAACATGACCCTAACTTCATCCTGGTCCGGCAGCTACACGACTGATCATCAATCCAATAATCCCTCCGCAGGGGGGCCGGATAGTCTGATTCATATCGCCAATTATGGCGAGGTACCATCGTATGACATTACGATTGACGGCGTAATTGTGGAGAAGTTCAAACGAATGGCTATCCGAATTGAGCACAGCCGCGATGTTGTTGTGAAGCATGCAACCTTCCGCAATGCAACAGATCTGGGCCCTGGAGGTTCAGGTTACGGAATTTCGATTCAGGGAACGGCCAAGACCGATCGACTCGGTTTTGACAATGATACGTTATGGAATGTGGTGGAGGACAGTGCATTTGAGGGTCCTTATCTCAGACATGGAGCACTGATTCAGTTTGTGGCTCACAATAACGTGTTACGTGGCAATACATTTAATGGAACCAAGCTGGATGCCATTGATCTTCATGGTGAACTGGAGTATTTGAATGAAATTTCCGGCAATGTCATTATGGATGTGCTGACAGGTGCAGGGATTGGGCTTGGCAATACAGGCGGTTCAGCGCCCAGCAACCACAGCAAGTCTGGCAAAGGAAACTACATTCATGACAACACAATCAAGAACAGCCGGATCGGTATTTCGGTGACGATGGGTACCCCCGATACTCTAATTGAGGATAATCTCATCGAGAATACAACCACGATTGCAGATGCGGCTGGGATCAAAGTATTGAATGGACCGGGTACGGTAATTCGCGGTAATGTGATTCGGAACAATACTGCCAGTGGATACTGGAGCGTAAGGCTTGAGCGCGACAAAGGCGATGCTGGAGCAGGCAATATTGGCGAAGGGAACCCCGAGAATGTGTTGATTGAGAATAACCGAATCGAAGGTAACGCGAATGGAATCGGACTGTTTGCCGGAGTCGGCATTCTGCTAAAGGCTAACATTCTAAACAACGTGAATGAGGACCACTACCAAGCAGAAGGTGTGACCGTTACCGAGTTATAAAGGATCAGAATAAGTAGCCTGACAGGTATCTATATAAGTTGAAGCTCAATTTTACACCTAAACGGAGAGTGCAGAACCAATTTGAAGAAGCGTAGCGTTCGCCTTTATCACCGGATTTTCCCCTTAAACAAAGGGAATGATGAAAATCTGGGGATAAGAGCGATCGGAAAATGGTACTGCAATCGGAGTGATAAGGTGTAACATTTATAGTTCAACTTATGTAGCCTGATGGGCTACTTTTTGTTATGGTCGTTATTTAAGTTTCACTAAAGGTTCGTCCTCTACCATGGTTACATAAGCCTCAGTTGCTTAACAGAAACCAAGAGGGAGGATTCATCATTTGAATATACTATTACGAAAAGTTGCAGTAACGGCATTGTCCGTGACTATGGTAACGTCATCTTTTGGTCTGATGGCAGGTCCAAATGCGGCATTTGCCGCAGAAAGTACAGCAACAACGACAAGTGCAGGCGTGACGACGCAAGCTTATGAATCATTGTTCCAGACGGATAACGTCATTGACGTGAATGTAACGATTGATGAAGCAGACTGGAAGAGTATGCTCGAAAGCCCGCTCGATAAGGATTACAAGAATGTGAGTGTGGAAGTGGACGGCAACAAGCTGGACAACGTCGGTTTCTCCACCAAGGGGAACCTGACCTTGAAAGCCGTAGCCTCAATGGAGGATTCGGATCGATACAGCTTCAGACTGAAGTTCGACAAATACGATAAAACACAAACCTTGCTTGGACTGGACAAAATGGTGCTGAATAACAACTACGCTGATCCATCGTACATGCGTGAAGTTCTTCACTATGAGGCGCTGCGCAGCATTGGCATGGATGTACCGATGACAAACTACGTCAATCTGTATGTTAATGGCGAACTGGTAGGTTTCTACACCGGGGTTGAAGCCGTAGATGACAGTTACTTGGAACGCAATTACGGTGAGGATTATGAGGACGGCGTGCTCTATGATACAGATGAGAAGAGTTACTTGCAATATGCTGAAGGCAGTGACTATAGCACGATCACGGAAGATTTGGGTACGGACGAGAACAAAACCAAACTAAAAACCTTCATCCAAACGCTGAACGAGATGCCAGAAGGCGAAAAGGGTGATATCGAGAGTGTGCTGGACGTGGATTCGGCACTTCAATATATTGCAGGCAACATGGTTTTTGGCAACTATGACAGCTATAGCGGTGACAAAGGACATAACTACATGCTCTACGGTGATGCGGATGGCAAGTTCACGGTTGTGCCTTGGGACTTCAACATGTCCTTCAACGGGTATTCGGGTGGAGGTGGACGAGGTACGGCAACCGGATCGACCACGACCAACATGAATGCAACGAAGGTATCTGTGGATGAGCCCGTACTAGGCATTAGCATGGAAAATGTACCGATGATTAACAACCTGCTTGCTGTGCCGGAGTATAAGGAAAAATATTTGGGCTACGTCAATGAACTGACGGACTATATGGAAGGCATTCAGAATCGTATTACTGACCTTGCCGATATTATTCGTCCTTATGTAGAAGCAGATCCAACGAAATTCTATACGACAGAACAGTTTGAATCCAACATCGCTTATTCTGCCAATGCAGATGTTGCAGGTGGTATGGGCGGTACACCACCAGAAGGATTTGAGGGCATGACACCACCTGAGGGCATGGAAGGCATGACGCCGCCGGAAGGTTTTGAAGGAATGACACCTCCAGATGGAGCAACACCTCCGAATGGCAATACGGGAACAGGAACAACAGATAGCACAGGCAATACGCAGACACGTCCTGGCGGTAACTTTGGCGGTGGAGGAGGAGGTATGGGTTCTATGGCAGCTGGGTCACTAACCACATTTGCACTGAACCGCCTTGCGAATCTGCAAGAGCAACTTGGGCGTGAAGTAACGCCGCTGCCTGAGACTGCGGAAGAGACAGGTTCGAATACTTCATCCGGAACAAGTGACAAAACCATTACCGTAACACTCGATGGTAAATCGATCACATTCCCGGATCAGGACCCGCTAGAGCAAAGTGGCCGAGTAATGGTACCTGTGAATGCAATCCTTGAAACACTTGGTGCAGAAGTGACTTGGGACAAAACGGCGAAGACGGTAACAGCCGTTCTGAATGATCAGACTCTGGTGCTCAAGATCGGAAGCAGCACAGCAACCGTAAATGGGGAGACAATTGAAATTGATGCACCAGCGATCATCCAAAACAGTCGCACACTCGTACCCGTTCGCTTCATCTCAGAAGGTCTGGGATTGACCGTGGATTGGGATCAAACCGCTGCACAAGTAAGCCTTACATCCAAATAAGAAATACCTCCTGCAGAGCAACGTTGTTGTACGGAGAATGAGAGAAGGGATTCGATGGTCAGATCGAATCCCTTTTTGCTCTGCATTTTCAGGCTAGACGGAGCGAACATACAACAAAATCCGGCCTCGTCCATGTCGGGCCTCGCTTTTGGCATGAGCTGTTCATGAACAGCTCAAGTCGGTAGAGCAGATCAAGGCATCTGCGGCTATTTTGTCCGATGTGTCGACAGAGCTCCTAGTCCATTTGAAATTTAACCCTAAGTTGTCAGAATTCCCTCACTTCTAAAGTGATAGGATGAATGGCAACGGTCTTCCCTTTTGGATTAGCCCAGGCTATAATATAATTTTTCAGTCGTAATATAAAAAAGGCTGTGATATATGTGGAATTAGACTCTAATAATCATTCAGTGTTCTCGCTTCATTATCATCTTATTCTAGTCGTAAAGTATCGGAGAAAAGTAATAAGTGATGAAATATCGAATAGGTTGAAAGAGATATTCGAATACATTCAGTGCAATTACAACATCACGTTACAAGAATGGAATCATGACAAGGATCATGTTCACGTTCTTATGAAGGCTCACCCTAACACGGATATTTCCAAATTTCTTAACGCATATAAGAGTGCTTCCTCTCGACTGATCAAAAAAGAGTTTCCCTCCATTCGGTGTCAACTGTGGGAAGAGTATTTCTGGTCAAGGAGCTATTGTCTGATGACCACGGGTGGAGCACCCATTGAAATCATAAGAAAGTATATTGAAACTCAAGGGGAGAAGTGAGGTGAAAACGTGCTAAAAGCCTTCAAATATCGCATATACCCCAATCCAGAGCAGCAGCAATATCTAGCTAAAGCTTTTGGCTCTGTTCGCTTCATCTACAACAAGATGCTGGGAGACAAGATGGAGCATTACAAACAAACGAAAAAGATGCTGCGCAACACACCAGCGCAGTATAAAAAAGAGTTTTCGTGGTTGAAAGAAGTCGACAGCCTTGCTCTTGCGAACACACAACTTTCTTTAGAAAAAGCATATAAGAATTTCTTTCGTGATCCAACCGTCGGCTTTCCCCATTTCAAAAGCAAGAAGAATCGACGTGATCGCTTCACAACGAATAACCAAAATGGAACCATAGCGATTGAAGCAGGGAAGCTTAAAATTCCTAAGCTGAAGACCCGAATTAAAGTGAAGATGCATCGTTGCCTCCATGGAAAGATCAAATCCTGCACCATTTCCAAGACAGCGTCAGGGAAATACTTCGCTTCCTTGTTGGTTGAAACCGTGATTGAACCTTTGCCACGAAGCCAAAACAAGATCGGCGTCGATCTGGGACTCAAAGACTTTGCCATCCCATCGACGGGTGACGTTATTACCAATCCTAAACACCTTCGTCGTTCGGAAAAACGTTTAGCTAGGCTGCAAAGAGAACTGTCCAGAAAGCAGAAAGGTAGCCGAAATCGGGACAAAGCACGCCTAAAGGCTGTTCGACTTCACGAGAAAATAGCAAACCAGCGAAAGGACTTTTTGCACAACGTGTCGACCCGGATGATTCGCGATAACCAAGTGATCGTCATGGAGGACCTGCGTGTGAAGAATATGATGCAAAACCACAAGCTGGCTAAAGCCATATCTGAAGTCTCGTGGAGCATGTTTCGCTCGATGCTCGAATACAAAGCCGCTTGGTATGGGCGAACGTTGATTATTGCACCTAAGAACTATGCTAGCAGTCAGCTATGTTCAAGTTGTGGTTACAAAAATGTGGAGGTAAAAAATCTGGCTTTGCGCGAATGGATGTGCCCATCCTGCCAGACCGTACATGATCGAGATCGAAATGCGGCCCTCAATCTACTGCAACTCGCCAACTAAATGGCATACATTGGGTGAGGAACTCACCTGTAAGCTTGGGTAAACTTGGGGCAGTTGCTCTATTGACCAAGAAGCACCCCGCCTCTTAGGTGGTGTGTAGTTCACTATCTGTTACAATAGGGAAAAGGAGGGAATGCACTATGGCTCCTGATAAAACAAAACTTTTCCCAAATGAGAATATCCGCACCGTATGTTACATTCAAAACCTGCCGCCACGTTCCAACGTGGACATCGGTGATTATACGTATTATAGCGATAACACCAATCCGCCAGAGCAATTCTATAACCGGATACAACATCATTATGACTTTATTGGTGATCGCCTGGTTATCGGCAAGTTCTGTGCAATTGCGGAAGGTGTGACATTCATTATGAATGGCGCGAATCATCGGATGGAGGGCATGACGACGTATCCTTTTAACATTTTCGGTGGAGGATGGGAGCGCGTGACACCTACACTCGAGCAGCTTCCATATAAGGGTGATACGATACTGGGGAACGATGTATGGCTTGGACAGAATGTGACGATCATGCCTGGTATCACGATTGGAGACGGGGCAATCGTTGCCTCCAATTCAACCGTTGTGAAGGACATTGAACCCTATACCATTGTTGGTGGTAATCCAGCCAAGACTGTTAAAAAGCGTTTTGATGAAGAAACGATTGCACTGCTGCTGGAATTGAAGTGGTGGGATCAGGATGAAGAATGGCTGGATACGCATTTGGATCGTCTGGTCTCTACATATGATCTAGAGATATTGCGCGGACTTTTGAACAGTAAGTAGGGCAGTAGGAAGTGTATTTAACCAAAGCAAATCAGGCCCTGGACCGTTTTGAGCGGATCAGGGCCTCTTGTTGTCCAAGATGAAATGTTAGTTTAGCGGGTGGGTGGTCGTAGGGTACAATCAGACTTTACTGATGGGGGCTTTAAATGAGTATGAGCTTCTGCATGATCCGTGTTTGTCTGTTTGCCTGAATAAAAGTTAATGATATCATCAACGGTAGTAAACACGACATTTAAATCCATATTATCATTGTGTGTTTGAATAAAAACCTCTTTTCAATGGGTTGTTGCGTTGTTTAATTTAAAGCTTCTTTCATGCTTAAACCTGCTGTGAATACAGGAACTTTACCTGCAGGTAGTTGAATTTCTTTGCCTGTTCTCCGACTTCTTCCCGTTCTTGCCTCACGCTTCTGTACTTCAAATTTCCCGAATCCAACCAGTTGAACTTCTTTACCTTCTTTGAGAGCTTCAAGAATTGAGTCCAGTACAACGGTTACCGCTTTTTCAGCATTCTTCTTGGAGAAACCGCCAGCCTTGGCTACTTCTGTGATCAATTGTTCTTTATCCATGGGGAATACCTCGCTTTCATTGTTGGGGTGTGAAATTGTTTGCTGTACAACCTATGAGTAAATAAAAAGCTGCCTTATTAATAAGGCAGCTTTCATATAATTAAAGTTTAGTAACGTTCTCAGCTTGTGGTCCACGGTTACCTTGAGTTACTTCAAATTGAACGCGTTGTCCTTCGTCCAATGATTTGTAACCTTCACCTTGAATTGCACTGAAATGAACGAATACGTCTGTTCCTTCTTCAGTTTCGATAAAGCCGAATCCTTTATCCGCGTTGAACCATTTCACTGTACCTGTTTGCATGTGATTCCTCCAAAAAATAAGTTTTTTAGCCGATCATTATGACGAGTATAATTAAAAATTGACACTCACCTGGTGCATTTAAACCACAGACTTGATGTCCGCTAATGTATCGATTAATATTATAATACCATGTCCGCTAATATAAGTCAAGATTTGGAGGTAATTTCTAATGAATCAGTCATCAGGGATTTCGGTGCAGCGGGAACCGACGATAGAAGAATTCATTCATATGCTTGCCAATGAAGATGAATTGCATCCCAAAACCGTGAAGGAATATGCAAGTGATCTGAAACACTTTATCGAATGGTACAAGGAAAGCACTATGCTCGGGGAAAAGGTTACATTGCGAATTGAAGACATAGATACATCTACTTTAGTCAATTATCGTGAAGATTCACACAAGGTTATGCTATTGAAACCAGCCACCATTAACCGCAGGTTGATTACGCTGAAGCGTTTTTTCAAATGGGCTGTCCTGGAATCCAGACTCAATCATGACCCTTCCAAAGCATTAAAATTCATTCCGGAAGACAAAGTTAGTCCACGCCGAATGACATCCGAAGAAGAAGAGGCGTTCCTCGCGGCAGTGGAGTACGGCAACTCCCTTCGTGATCAGACCATCCTGACCCTTATGTTTCACACAGGCTTGCGAACGATGGAGGTATGCAATCTCACGCCGCATGATATCGAACTTGGTAGACGAAGTGGTTACCTGACAGTGAGAGCCGATAAACGCAACCGGCAGCGTAAGATCCCTCTGAATATGCAGTGTATTGTAATGTTGAATCAGTATTTATCTGATCATGCTATCGATCGTGCTTACCTTTTTCCTTCGGAGAAGACAAACGATCGTTTAACAGAGAGAGCACTACGCCATCTGATTAAAAAAGTAATGATTGCAGCAGGGCTGGAAGGACTGAGTTCACACGACCTGCGTCATCGTTTTGGCTACGCCATGGCAGAGCATACGCCACTGCACCGTTTGGCGGAGATGATGGGACACACCAATCCAGATACGACAATGATTTATGTGAAAGCATTAAGTACGAGTCATCGTTGAACACAAGAATGAAGGATCGAAATGATAGTTAGAATCAAAACTCCTCTTATTAGAAGCTCTTCGAAATTCCCGTGTTTGTATTACTTTAACCTACCCTTAGCATTCATATACTATCCTTCACATTTCACTTAGGCACTGCCCGACAGGGTTGCCTTACCCTCTAATGAAGAAAGCGATTACATATCCCTGATAATATTGTATATTATGATGGCACCCTCGGGACTGATTAACATGAGCTCTTAGCTTTTGGCATAAACTCGGTGAGCAATAAGAAATCCAATGATTCACAATGTCACACATATATCAGTTGTTAGGGCATACGGCCCATCATAAAAAGGAGGAATCCGAACGTGTACCGGGTACTGCTGGTGGATGATGAAGAAGATGTACGCGAAGGACTTGTTGTAGAGGTCGATTGGGAAGCGCTCGATCTGCGGATTGTCGGTTTGGCTGAGAATGGGCGGGAAGCATTGGAGATGGCGGAGCGGGTGGAGCCGGATATTGTGGTGACCGATATCAGCATGCCCTTCATGAATGGTCTGGAACTCGCGCAAAGATTGAGGAAGCGAAATCCACTTGTGAAGGTAGTCATTTTGACTGGATATGATGAATTTGATTATGCGAGGCAAGCCATCTCGTTAAGTGTGGATGAATATCTGTTGAAGCCGTTCTCGGCAGGACATCTCACCGAACTGCTCACAAGACTGCGCGCCCAGATGGCGGCTGAAGTGGCCGAGCGTGAAGATGTGCAGCAACTGCGTGAGCACTACCATACCAGCTTGCCATTACTGCAGGCAGATCTGATGGCGACCTTGCTCCATCGGCAGAAATCCTCGACATATATTCATAGTAAAGCCAAACAATGCGGATTGGATCTGACAGGAAAACGCTATGGGGTGTCCGTGTTGACACTGCACATGGAAGGAGATGTGCAGAAGGAGAAACCTGAGGGAGCATTCAACGAGCATACGCAGCGACATAACCTTACAACATCTGAGGAAGCGGATCAGCATCAGTCTGAAATATTCGTTCCCGGAAGTTCATTACGTCAATCGGAAGATGCTGAACTGAAACGCTTTGCTGCACTTAACATTGCGGCAGAGGTCTGGGCGGAACACGGGGCTGGTCATGCCTTTATGCATCAGGAGACGATTGTCCTGCTCTATGTGGATCGCTCGGGCGGTATAGATGGAGCGAAGCGGCAACAGAAGGCATTGGAAAATGTGATGCGAAGCATCAATCACTACTTACGTATCCCCGCTACAGTGGGATCTGGTCAGATTGTGGATACACTTGCGGAGGTGAATCAGGCCTATGAAGATGCCCTGTTGGCATTGGATTATCGGCTTGTGCCCGGAACGGATTCTATCATATATATCGCGGATGTAGAGCGGCAGACGGCTGGCAAGCTGCGGTTCGACGAGTTGAAGCAACAGACGCTGACACGTTGCCTGAAGGCGGGTACACAAGTGGAGCTGGAGGAAGCACTTGCGATCATTTTCCGGGAAATTACAGTGGAACATGGGCGAAGTGATATTCAGCTCTATCTGATTGAAGTATTAACAACAGTATGGAAGGCAGCACAGGCATCAGGAGAAGAGATGGAAGACATCTTTGGTGCAGGGTTCCAGTTGTATGCGGATCTGTTCCGACTTCCGGGCCTCACAGAGGCACAGAAGAAGGTACGGGAGGTCTGTCTACTCGTACAACATCGCATTGCCAGTGGTCGCCAGCATGTATACAAGGATATTGTTGAGCAGGCGTTAGTTTTCACCAAAGAGCATTACGCCGACCCGGACCTGTCCATTCAGAAGGTGTGCGGACATTTGCATATCAGCTCCGGTTATTTTTGTGGCATTTTCAAAAAAGAAGTGCAACTTACCTTCCTGCAGTACCTGATGCAGATCCGGATGGAGGCAGCCCGTGAACTGCTTCGCTCGACAGAGCTGAAGTCCTTTCAGATTGCGGAGCAGGTTGGTTTTGCTGAACCCAATTACTTCAGTTTTTGTTTCAAAAAACATATTGGCGTATCGCCCAAAGAATATCGTAAACAGGCTTCCCAGGCAGCGAGTGAAGGTTCACTCCGATGAGATCTTTTGCCGGATGGGTGAAATCCATGGGAGTTCATGCGCGCTCTCGTCTACGTTCGTCCAGGGTCAGTAGTATCCGGTTTATTATTACGTGGTCCTTCTCCGTCTTCATCGTTCTGGTGCTGACCATCATGGCGATGCTTCTGCATGACAAGTTCACGCAGGCTGCCGAGCGAAGTGCGGAACTGACGACGAGACAGATTGTGGATCAGGTCAGTTATAACCTGGAGGATTACGTGCGCAGTATGTCTCATCTGTACCGTGCCATTGAGGAACATATGCTGCGTGACGGGACATGGGAGGGGGAACTGGTGGACAAACAACTCGACACACTGCTCAGCAGTCGTGAAGATATCATCTCGATTACTCTGCTCGATTCCACGGGAAAATTGCTCAAGAACCGACCTACAGCCGAACTAAAACCGAGTGCCCATGTGACACAGCAAGGGTGGTTTCAGTCTGCGCTTCGTGTGCCGGATCACCTGAGTTTCTCGTTACCTCATATTCAGAACATGTACACAGGCCCATATAAATGGGTCGTTTCCATGAGCAAAGGCATAACGATACGGCAAAATGGTCAGGATCGGCAGGTTATCCTGCTGGTCGATATCAATTTCAAACAGATGGATGAACTGAGCCGTCGGGTCAGTCTGGGGCAACGGGGATATGTCTATATCATTGATGAGAGCGCGGGCAATATCGTCTACCATCCGCAGCAGCAATTGATGTATATGGGACTCAAAAGCGAAAATATCGAACAGGCTTTGGTGGCTTCCGGCAGTTATGAAGATGAGGCAGATGGACAGAAAAGGCTGAATACTGTAAAGTCCGTTGCCAATATCGGGTGGAAAATTGTTGGTGTGGCCTATTTGGATGAGATTATGACAACGCGCCAGGAGGTCAATGGATATCTCATTCGTGTATTGATCGTTGTGCTGGTGCTGGTCATTCTCGTATCGCTGTTTCTTTCCTCCAGTCTGACTCGTCCGATCCGGCGAATGGAGCGCAAGATGAAGGCTGTGGAACGCGGGGATTTCAACGTGGAGTTGCCTGCGACTGGGCCGCTTGAAGTGGAACGTCTATCCCGTCGCTTCAACCTGATGGTCAACAAAATCCGAACCCTGATGGATGAGATCATCCATGAACAGGAACAGAAGCGTCGTCTGGAGCTGGAAGCCTTGCAGGCCCAGATCAACCCGCATTTTTTGTATAATACGCTGAATTCCGTGGTGCGCATGGTAGGCATGAGCCGTAATGAGGAAGTGATCACGATGATCACGTCTCTTTCGCGCCTGTTCCGCATTAGTCTCAGTCAAGGTAAAACGATTATCACGGTCAGGGAAGAGCTGGAGCATGCGCAGCATTATTTGACGATTCAACAGATGAGATTCAAGCGCAAATTCAACTTTAACATCAAGGCAGATGAGACGCTCCTGGAATGCCTGACATTAAAGCTGGTGCTTCAACCCCTGATTGAGAACGCCATTGTTCATGGCATCGAGTACCACATGGACGAAGGAAGTATTGAGGTCGATGTTTATCGGGAGCACAACAAGCTGGTGTTTCGGATTACAGATAATGGGGTTGGCATGACGGAAGAACAGATGTCGGGATTATTAAGTGGCCGTCCTGTGGTCAAAAGCGGTGCAGGCTCAGGCGTAGCGGTACGCAATGTACATGACCGAATCCGGCTCTATTATGGGGAGGGCTACGGTCTTGAGTTTGCAAGTGAGCTGGAAGAAGGCACCACGGTCTGGATTCGGATCCCCATTCAATCGCAGCAGAAGGAGGGCGAGCCTGATGATGGACAACAAGACTAATAGAAACGATGCCCATAGAGTTAAAGGATTGAATAACCGTATATTTTGGCAAAAGATTGGCGCGAGTTTCCCTGGAATTTGGAAACGTCGTTTAGTAACCCTGACAGCTGCAAGCTGCTGTCTGCTCATATGCAGCGCCTGTGGCTTATCGAGTCCCGATGCTGCGGCATCACCGCCACGTATTGCGCTGATTACACCAGCTGGAACTGGCGAACTTGCAGAAGCCATCCGGCTTGGTGCCGAAGCGGCTGCCAAAGAGAGTGGGGCGGAACTGATTACCGTGGAAGCATACCCTTCCGATGGTCATGTGTACACGCCTGCCACTCTAGACGCTGATGGAAGTCAGATGAAGGTCAAACAGGCAAATCCGAACAGCCAAACGTTGTCTCGCAGTGTACGAGAGCAGGCTCAGGTGGAAGCTGCCGCATTGGCTCTGAAGCAGGGGGTATCAGCTCTATTGGTTGATCCCCTGAGTGAGAAGGCACTAAGCGATATCATTCAGGAGGCACAGAAAACGAATTCCGATGGAACCATTGTTCCTGTCATTGTGCTTAACGATGAATTTCCCATGAAAGGCATAACCAGTATCATCTCCATGGATAATGTCGAGGCAGGCAGACAGGCGGGTCAGGCCATGTCAGAGCTGTTGGAAGGGCGAGGGCGTGTAGCTTTATTGGGTCCAGACCCCGTTAATTCCGGCCTGATTCAGAGAGAGCAGGGGGTTATGGAAGTCCTGGTGCAGTATCCTAATATTCAAGTGGAACCCAAATCGATATGTAATACACGGGATGGATGTTGGCAGACTGCGAAGCAATTGCTGGACCAGCAGGAGGTGGATGGCTTTATCACTCTTCAGGAACCGGCTTCACTGGGAGCAGCTGATGAACTGAATCGACGCAACTCTGCGGACAAGGTAAGAATTGTTGGATTCGGCAGTGAACAACAGCAACTGGAGCAATTGCAAGAAGGGGTCTTTGATCAACTCATCGTTCAGAATGGATATAGCGCAGGTTATCTGGGATTGAATCAAGCCGTTGCGCGGCTGAACAATCAACAGGTGCAAGCGAGAGTTCTACTTGAGACGAAGCTGGTTAGTACAGACAATATGTTCTGGATGGATAACCAGAAGCTGTTGTTTCCTTTTGTACAATGAACGCATGCTGGAACAAATGGTGGATGAAGAAATTAAGCTGTTTTTTAACTTGAGGAAGATTTCGATAGAACAGGTGAAGATATTGTATTCGAATTTAATGTAAACCCTTTCATAATAAAGACATCGGTGAAGCCGAATGAACTTGGGGGAGGTCATTAGGATATGAAGAAAACATGGATGACACTGTTGATTACAGCATGTATGGTTGTGGCGGCGGGGTGCAGCAGCGGTGGAGACAGCGCAGGTGGAAGTACGGGAACAGATACAGGAGGCCAAACAGCAGCCGGGACGGAAACGCCCAAGATTGGTGTCGCCATCTACAAATTCGATGATACTTTCATGACGGGTGTGCGTAATGCGATGACCGCAGCAGCGGAAGGCATTGCGACTCTGGATATCGTGGATAGCCAGAATGCACAGCCAACCCAGAACGAAAAGGTTGATCTGTTTGTGTCCAAGAAATACAATGCCATGGCCGTGAATCCGGTGGACCGGACCGCGGCAGGTGTCATCATTGACAAGGCCAAGGCAGCGAACATTCCAGTGGTATTCCTTAACCGTGAGCCCGTAGCTGAAGATATGAACAAGTGGGATAAAGTGTACTACGTAGGAGCAAAAGCGGAGGAGTCCGGTACGATCTCTGGACAGCTGATTGTGGATTACTGGAAAGCACATCCGGAAGCAGACAAAAACGGCGATGGCAAGCTGCAATACGTCATGCTGAAAGGGGAACCGGGTCACCAGGATGCAGAGCTTCGGACCAAATATTCGGTTCAGGCGATCCAGGATGCCGGTATTGAAGTGGAAGCGCTGGCGGAAGACACGGCGATGTGGGACCGCGTGAAGGGGCAGGAGAAAATGCAGGCGTTCCTGGCATCCCATGGCGACAAGATTGAAGCCGTTCTCGCAAACAATGATGACATGGCCCTGGGAGCCATTGAGGCATTGAAAGCAGCCGGATACTTCAAGGATGGCAAATCGATGCCGGTTGTAGGTGTGGATGCAACAGCTCCAGCCATTCAGGCTCTACAGGATGGAACGATGCTGGGCACGGTGCTCAATGATGCCAAGAATCAGGGTGCAGCTACGGTGGCACTGGCTTCCGTACTAGCCAAAGGTGAAACACCAACGAAGGAAAATACCAAATACGATATTACCGATGGTAAATACGTCTGGATTGCATACAAAAAGATTACCAAAGACAACATTGCCGACGCCCAATAACAGCACGAGACAGGGACGTCCGACATTCGGGCAGCGTCCCTTTTTTGCCGGTCATATGGAAGGGAGGAACCAAGATGGAGTCACCTTACCTGCTGGAGATGAATGGAGTTTCGAAAGCATTTCCGGGTGTGCAGGCACTAAGTCAGGTCACATTGAAAGTGAAGCCGGGAACGGTTCACGCCTTGATGGGAGAGAATGGAGCGGGCAAATCCACACTTATGAAATGTCTGTTCGGAATGTATCACCCGGATGAAGGAACGATACGCATCGAAGGAAAGGATGTAGATATTCCGAATTCCAAAGCGGCACTTCAGCAAGGCATATCCATGATTCATCAGGAGCTGAATCCGGTCCCGCATCGTCCGGTGATGGAGAATATCTGGCTGGGTCGTTTTCCAATGAAGGGAATACTGGTGGACGAGAAACGGATGTATACCGATACACTGGCTCTGTTCAAGGACCTGAATCTGGATATTGATCCGAAGGCTCAAGCCGGAACATTGTCTGTCTCCAAGATCCAGTCGATGGAAATCGCCAAGGCGGTCTCGTTCAATTCCAAAGTTATTGTCATGGATGAACCCACCTCCTCCCTGACAGGCAAGGAAGTGGAGCAACTCTTCGCCATTATTAATGAACTACGCAGTCGGGGTGTGTCCATTATCTACATTTCGCACAAGATGGAAGAGATTCTGACGATCTCGGATGAAGTGACAATCATGCGTGATGGCTTCGTTGTCGGGACTTGGGATGCTGCAAATTTAACGACAGATCTGATTATTACGCGCATGGTGGGTCGTGATCTGGATGAACGTTTCCCGGAACGGACCAACGTACCCGGTGAAGTGATATTAAAGGCCGAGGGTCTGACATCCAACCAGTCCAAATCGTTTTGTGATGTATCCTTTGAGCTGCGAAAAGGTGAAGTGCTCGGCATTGGTGGCTTGGTTGGAGCACAGCGGACAGAACTGATGGAATCCTTATTCGGACTACGCGGACTCGCTTCAGGTACGATTTCGATTCATGGGCGCAAGGTGAAGATTAACTCCCCCGCAGCAGCGAAGCGTCATAATATTGCGTTGCTCACGGAAGAACGAAGGGTTACAGGGATATTCCCCGTGTTGTCGGTGTATGAGAACACGATCATTGCCAGTTTGGGGCGCTACCAAAATCGCGTGGGCTTGCTGGATGAGAAAAAGGGACGGGAAGAAGCACGGGAACAGACGCAGAAGTTCAGAACCAAGACGCCTTCAGTTAACACGCTGATTCGAAACCTGTCTGGCGGTAATCAACAGAAAGTTCTGCTGGCCCGCTGGTTGCTGACCGATCCGGAGATTCTGTTGCTGGATGAACCGACACGTGGAATCGATGTGGGGGCCAAGTTCGAGATTTACACCATTATTACGGAACTGGCTCGTCAGGGCAAAAGCATTATCATGATTAGCTCGGAGATGCCCGAACTGCTCGGTATGTCGGATCGCATTATGGTGATGAGCGAAGGGCGTCTAACCGGAATTGTGGACGGAGCCGAGGCAACAGAGCAGGATATTATGAGGCTGGCCGCGCAGCAGCGGATGGCTTAGTCAGGAGGGAAACAGATGAACACACAGATGATCAATCAAGTGAAAAATTATATAACACAACGCGCCATCTTTATCGTATTGATTCTGCTCATCATTGGTATAGCTATTGCCGATCCGAATTTTCTTGCCTTCTCTACACTGCGGGACATCTTACAGCAATCCTCCACACGGGCCATTATTGCACTCGGTGCAGCCTTTATCCTTGTCACGGGTGGGGTCGATCTGTCCGCTGGAAGGGTGGTTGGTCTGACGGCTGTTGTATCGGCATCGATGCTGCAAATTGATGAGTATGCGAACCGCTTCTTCCCCGATCTGCCCCACTTATGGGTGGGTCTGCCGATCCTTGTCGGGATTACTGCGGGTTTATTTGTGGGATTGGTCAATGGACTAATTGTCGCCAAATTACATGTGCCTCCTTTTATTGCAACGCTGGGTACAATGGTTGCCGTGTATGGACTGAACTCCATTTATTTCGATACGGAACCCAATCAGTCACAGCCGATCGGAGGATTGAGACCCGATTTTACCGTCATTGGCTCTGGATACATTGATCTGGGCGGGGGTTATTCCATCCCGTATATTGTACTCATCGCTATTGCGGTGGCCTTAATTTGCTGGGTGATCTTTAACAAAACACGTCTCGGCAAAAATATGTATGCGATCGGCGGTAACATTCAGGCAGCACATGTATCCGGGATTCATGTGGCCCGCAACCTGGTTGCCCTGTATGCCATTGCGGGTGCATTATATGGCCTGGGTGGTGTGCTTGAGGCAGCCCGAACAGGTGGAGCAACAAACAATTACGGTAATATGTATGAGCTGGATGCGATTGCCGCATGTGTGGTAGGCGGCGTATCAACAGCGGGTGGTATTGGAACGGTACCCGGGGTTATGGCGGGTGTGCTGATCTTCGGGGTCATTAACTATGGTCTGACGTTTATCGGTGTGAGTCCGTACTGGCAATTGATTATCAAAGGATTAATCATTGTTGCTGCTGTGGCTTTTGACATCCGTAAGTATATGGCAAAGAAATAAGATGAGCCTCAAGAGGTTACACCAGTCACTCCGATGACAGAACAACCTTTTGATCGCTGTTATCCCCAGATTTTTTGATTCCCTTCTAAAGAAGTGAAAATCCGGGGATAAAGGCGAGGTGCATGCTTCCGAAGTAGCTTTCTTTCAGAAAGCTTTTAGCTCCGCTTCTTCAGGTTATTTCTGTCCTCTACGTTATCGTGTAAACAATTTGTTCATCTTATATGAAAAAGTAGCAAAAAAGCCAGCCCTCGGGATATAGTGGTATTATCCCCTTTAAGTAGACACTTGAAAAAACCTTCATGTTATTATGAGGGTTCAAGTGACACCTGGAGGGGATATTTTTATGGCCAAAAAAGGACAAACATTTCAGACGTATACCGAAGAATTTAAATTGAATGCGGTTAGAT
>NZ_JBFRHG010000013.1:0-49865 GCF_052115745.1 Paenibacillus sp. 2KB_22 | reverse complement strand
TAAGCTCATTTTGAATCTGACGAGATTAAAAATCTCATTTGTGCTCCAGTCGATTCAAGCCAAGGCTTGTTTCCAACTTTCGCGTTCATTCTGCAAGCAGAATGTTTACTCACTCGTTGTTCAGTTTTCAAAGATCAAACTTGTTTTTTTGTCGCCATTTTCTCTCAGCGGCGACTTTTATAATATATCATACTTCGTTTGTTTTGGTCAAGTGTTTTTTTGAAATTCTTTTTTGAAGCTCGTAATGAACTTCTTCATTTCATCTAAGCATCTAACCAAGCAAGCAAAGCAACGAGATATAATGTACCATATAAATATCCTGTGAGTCAACTATCCAAATAAAGAAATTTTCAACCCCAATAATAGCCCCACACCTGGCAATCCCAAAACAGCTACAGTCCCTATCGTTGCAGGGTTCAGTGGGATGTAGGTTCCTATAATCCAGCCGGAATAATTCACGATGTATATCCCAACTGCAGCAAGCACCAGATGAATTCCGAATGACGTGAAAACCGATAACCCTAACCGCTTTCTGAATAAAACCACGATAAGTCCCAGTAACGATACAACCAATACACTCCCCAATATAATACTCTTCATATGGTACACCTCCATGTTTAATGTAAACCCGACTCTACATACTCATTCCTCGCTGTGATGCAACATCATCATTAGCTCTGGCTCGCTTTGCTCTCCTCAAATGAATCTGGTACTTCCGCTCAGCTGCCTCCAATACATAAATGGCATAATCAATTTCATCCTGACCCTGTGCATCTTCAAACTGTCTCATAGCCCGTTCCCATTCCTGCTTAGCCATCTGAATATCTGCATAGATCTGATCCTCCTCAAGCTCCTTCAACACTCTGTTGTGTTTCTCTATCGAGTTCCGTGTATTTCGCCACAAAAACATAATCTCTCCTCCTCCTGATCAGCAAAGCATATTCTCATACTTATCAGGGAAAGGACAAACTTAGAACTCGAGCATTCATTTTCTCCACAAAAAAAGAGAGCCCAAGGGCTCTCTTTGCACATCGAAACTTATTTAGCATCCGAAGTTTCCAAGGAAGTGCATTGCATAATACAAATCGAAAACACTAACGCATCTCCCTGCGCCCTTCTAACGCTTTGGAAAGGGTCACTTCATCCGCATACTCAAGATCGCCACCTACAGGCAATCCATGCGCAATCCGGGTCACACTGATCTCAAACGGACGTACCAAGCGGGAGATGTACATCGCTGTAGCCTCGCCCTCAATATTGGGGTTTGTCGCCAAGATGATCTCTTTAATACGTTCATCACTTAATCGAATCAGGAGTTCCTTCAAACGAATATCGTCTGGTCCGATTCCCTCCATAGGTGAAATCGCACCCTGTAACACATGATAGTATCCATCGAATTCCTTGGTGCGCTCCATGGCCACCAGATCTTTCGAATCCTGAACTACACAGATTACAGAGACATCCCTGGACTTATCCTGACAGATGCGACACGGGTCCGTATCGGTAATATTACAACATACAGAACAGTAATGAAGATTACGCTTCACACTTACGAGTGCTTTGGCAAAATCAATAACGTCATCTTCCTTCATGTTGAGCACATGAAAAGCTAAACGCGCTGCCGTCTTGGGACCTACACCCGGCAATCGGGTAAAGGCATCAATTAGCTTGGCTATTGGTTGGGGATAATACAATCGATTGTGTCTCCTTTGACAGGATCAATTTAATTAAAATAATCCCGGAATATTCATGCCGCCTGTGAACTTGCCCATATCCTTGTTGGCAATCTCATCGGCTTTGGCCATTGCATCATTAACAGCTGTCATAACGAGATCCTGCAACATTTCAACATCTTCCGGATCTACCGCTTCAGGTTTGATCGTGATAGCAAGCAATTTCTTGTGTCCGTTAACTTCAGCCGTCACTACACCGCCACCGGATGTACCTTGGACTGTTTTGTCCGCCAATTCCTCTTGTGCTTTCAGCATTTGCTCCTGCATTTTCTTCACTTGTTTCATCATTTGGTTCATGTTGTTCATAATTGTTCATCTCCTTTGTTATGGTTATCGCGCTATGCGCATTATTCTTTGATCACTACAAGGTCCTCACCAAAGAGCTGGATGGCTTCATCAATCCATGGCTGCTTGTTGCTTGAACCGCCGTCTTCATGCTCAGGTTCAAGCTTAAAGTCCTCCTTTGGCGTTTCAGAAGCTCCCTCCGTTGCTCCGGTCCAATCTTTGAGCATCATCGTCACCAATCGCGCAGGACGCCCAAGCTGTTCGGACAACACCCGCTCAATGACTTCACGATTAGCCTGCTTCTCCGTTGTTTCACGGTGAATGTTGTTTTTAAAAGCAACCAACACATTGTCTTCAAGCAATGATACCGGCTCACCATCCACGAACCAGGCGTGAACAGTAACCCTCTCTTCCTTCACCCGTTGCAGGATCTGACTCCATTTTTTGCTGATCTCTGCGAACTCAGGGGCTCCCTTGCGCGCAACATACTGATCCAACTGTGCAGGAAGCTTCGCAGGCGAGTTCCCTCTCGATACAGGAGCTCGTGTCGCCGGACGCGATGGAGCGCTCGATGCACCTTCTCCACCAGACAACCCACTTTTTAGTGCACGATCCAACTTCTTCTCCAACTCAGCAAGTTGCTGCTTCAAGCGGTTGATCTCTCCCCCATCTGCAGGTGCTGCATGAGTTGAAGCTCCCACCTGAACAGAAGCCTCGCCTTGAGCTGGAATACTACACAGTTTAAGCAATGCAACTTCAAATAATGTCTGTGGCTGTACTGCATACTTCATTTCACTCTGGTACCGATTAAGGGTATCAATCATGTGGAACAGTTGTTCCCTGGTGAATGACTCCGCCATATCACGGAAAGATTCCGGATTAAGTACCCGGTCCGTCAGTTTATCTGCATCAGGTACCATCTTAATCATAAGCAAATCGCGGAAATAATACAGCAAATTCTCCATGCACTTGTCTGCACTCTTTCCTTCATGCATGAAACCTTCAATCATCTGCAGAATATGACCAACATCACCCTTGAGCAGCGAAGCAGCCAGTTTGGCAAATTGCTCTGAAGCAATTCCCCCCGTCATGTCCATGACCTGCTGATACGTTACTCGCCCATCCGTAAATGAAGAGATCTGATCCAGCACACTAAGTGCATCCCTCATTCCACCGTCTGATAAACGAGCAATGTATTGGAGCGCATCCTGGTCCGCTTCCATGCCTTCCTGTTCACAGATCAGGGTAAGTCTTGCTGTCTGCTCATCCAGGGAAACCCGGCGAAAATCAAATCGCTGACAGCGCGATATAATGGTAGCCGGAAGGCGGTGCGGTTCTGTTGTTGCCAAAATAAACATCACATGTGGCGGTGGCTCTTCCAATGTTTTGAGCAAAGCATTGAATGCCTCCGTCGTCAGCATGTGCACTTCATCAATAATATAGACTTTCTGCCGGACTTCGGTTGGCGCATATTTAACCTTTTCCCGAAGATCACGGATTTCTTCAACGCCCCGATTGGATGCAGCGTCAATCTCCTGCACATCCATCACAGCGCCAGTCGTAATCCTGCGGCAAGCTTCACACTCGTTACAAGGTTCAGGCGCAGGCCCACGTTCGCAGTTCACAGCTTTGGCCAAAATCTTGGCGGCACTTGTCTTTCCCGTTCCTCTGGGCCCGCTAAATAAGTAGGCATGGGAAGTCCGCTGTTCACGAATCGCGTTCTGCAAGGTCTGAATAATATGCTGTTGCCCCACCATATCTTGAAACGACTGGGGACGCCAAGCCCGG
This sequence comes from Paenibacillus sp. 2KB_22, assembly GCF_052115745.1. NCBI lineage: Bacteria > Bacillati > Bacillota > Bacilli > Caryophanales > Paenibacillaceae > Paenibacillus > Paenibacillus sp. 2KB_22. The sequence continues at coordinate 46,059 of NZ_JBFRHG010000013.1, read as the reverse complement.
TATAACGCGATATGCTCCATGATGCGTTACCTTCCTTCCACTTCGCATTCGAGTCCTTTGTCGTTCCCCCATTATACTATATTCCAGGGTGAATCCAAACTTTATCTGACTCATTCATGCATGGTTTTTTAAGACATATCAAAAAGACCTCTGCATACATACAACTGCAAAGGTCTCTACATTTAAATGGTAAGCCGTGCACCTGCTATCGATATTTGCGATCCAAGTGGCACCCCTGAACAATAGCTCGGGCTAGGCAACCCTCCGGCACAAGAGTGATCTCACTTATGGCTGCTTCCTTCCGGACCTGACCAGGTTCATGAGTACTCATTGCGGAGGACCCAACCGTCAACACCACGTTTAGGGACCAAACCTCACATCGGCAAAACCTCTAGCAGGAATTCAACCTCGCTATAGCGGATTGCGAGTTACAGGGCACCGCTACCTCCCCATCTAGCACGGTAAGAAATAGTATAACGTAAGGTCATCCAAATTGCAACCAGAGGAAAGCGGAAGCAACTATGCTTACATATAACATATAAAAACCCCTGCCAGATCAGCAGGGGTGTGTTGGATGCAATTAGCAGACAACTCCAAGAATTGTCCTATTAGATTCCGTATTTCTTCTTGAAACGATCAACACGGCCGCCAGCATCGATAAACTTCTGTTTACCTGTGAAGAACGGGTGGCACGCGGAGCAAATCTCTACACGAAGTCCGTCTTTAACCGAACCTGTCTCAAAAGTATTCCCGCAAGCGCAAGATACTTGACCAATCGTGTAATTAGGATGAATTGCTTCTTTCATTACCTTTCACCTCTTTCCGCCCTGAGCCTCAAGCGGACCCAGAGTAAATGGCACAACTCTGAGATTATAACACGGCCTTGTGCCTGTTGCAATCCATTATTGTTAAGAGGTAATCAACCGTTTTGGACGTGCCATTCCAGCTGGTGGAACATGGGTATACGATCCGATCACAACATCAGGCAACTCATCTTCAAAGATCTCAATCATCTGCTTCATTCCCAAGATATCGCCTTGAGCAGGAGGGATTAATTCCAGATAACTCTCCGGATCAATATTGAGGTTACGCATCTGAATCAAGCGTAGATCGGTTCTTCTCGCAAACTCAATCATCGCCTCAATCTCTTCTTCACGATCCGTTACACCCGGGAAGATCAAATAGTTAATCGAGGTGTATACACCCTGCTGTGCCGCGTATTTCATCGACTTTTCAACATTGGCTAAGGTATAACCACGCGGTTTATAGTAGGCGTTATAGTGGTCATCCAGTGCGCTAATTGTACTTACGCGCATCAGATCCAATCCAGCATCTACAATACCTCTAATATGATCGTTCAGACCGGCATTGGTATTAATGTTGATATACCCCATGTCCGTTACAGAACGCACTTCGCGAATCGCTTCAATAATCAGCTTGGCCTGCGTAGAAGGCTCCCCTTCACAACCTTGTCCAAAGCTAATGATGGACTCCGGCGTCTTCAGGTGTTCCAGCATAACCTCCACAATCTCATCCACACGTGGTCGGAAGTTCATACGTGTCTGCGGGGAAACAAAGCCGCTATCATCCGGTTGCTCGGAAATACACCCGAAACAACCTGCATTGCAAGAATAGGATACTGGTACTCCACCTTCCCAACGGTTCAGGAACGTGTTCGATGAAGTCAGACATTCATATCCAAGCGCACAGTTGGATAGATGGGTATAGAGACGGTTCTCGGGGTATTGCTCTGTCAATCGTTTAACCCCGGAACGCACATCGTCACGGTCACAGTTGAGCGGATTCCATTTATCAGGACTATCCGACTTCGAAGCGGTGACATAGAAACCGCCATCTTTCCAGACTACTGCGGAATAACCGAACAACGGCAACTTATATTCCTTATCCGTCTTCACATATCCGGGGAGACACAAACGAGTGAATCCTTGCGGAAGCAAAGCACCTACAGCCTGTGTGTCCGTTGGCATTGGCAGCATCTCACCGGTGTCCGGGTCCATACCAATGGGCCGGGTGCTCGGGAGTCCAACTAACGTCGCGCCCTCTGGCAAAGGGATAAGTTCGTCTTCCATAATCTCCACGATCATATCTCCACTGCGGGCAAGCCCGTACAGGGAAGGATGATCAAATACATTACCTTTTTCATCTGCGTATACTAAATACATGATGTTCTCCTCACATCTAATGGGTTAAATCTAACGACGAGTGTATTGTAACATTCACAGCAGTGCTGCAAAAAGAAAGTGATTAGTCGAACGACACTTACGTCGAAGTACCTGACGTAGCTGTCTGTCTAGGTGAGCGACGGGTGGTTGTTGTCCCGGAATTGCTTGTCGGGCTATTACCAGCCGAATCAAATGCCGCCAAAAACTCTGCATTCGTCTTGCTGTTACGAAGTTTCTTCAGGAATCCTTCGACAAAGTCATGGGAATCATTCATGTTTTTACGAATTGCCCAGATTGTATCCAACTCTTCCTTGCTGAGCAACACTTCTTCACGGCGGGTACCGGAACGACGAATGTCGATTGCCGGGAATATGCGGCGCTCCGCCAGACGGCGGTCCAGATGAAGCTCCATATTACCCGTACCCTTAAATTCTTCATAAATGACGTCATCCATACGTGATCCGGTATCAATCAATGCAGTTGCCAGGATGGTCAAGCTTCCGCCTTCTTCCACATTCCGGGCAGAACCGAAGAAACGTTTCGGACGATGGAACGCAGCTGGATCAATACCACCACTAAGCGTACGACCGGATGGTGGAATAACCAGGTTATATGCACGGGCAAGACGCGTAATGCTATCCAGCAAGATAACAACATCCTTTTTGGCCTCAACGAGACGAAGCGCACGCTCAAGTACCAATTCCGCCACTTTAATATGATTCTCAGGCAGTTCATCAAATGTCGAAGCCACAACTTCCCCTTTTACCGAACGCGACATATCCGTTACTTCCTCTGGACGTTCATCAATCAACAGGACAAACAGTTCAATTTCAGGATTGTTAGTTGAGATGCTGTTGGCAATTTCTTTGAGGAGAAGCGTTTTACCCGCTTTGGGAGGTGCTACGATCAATCCGCGCTGTCCCAATCCTACCGGGGCGAGCACATCCATAATTCGTGTGGACAAATGGTTGGGGGATGTTTCGAGAACCAGTTTTTTCTGCGGATACAGTGGGGTTAGTGCCGGGAAGTGAAGTCGCTCTGCAGCCGCCGATGGATTCTCACCATTTACAGCGTTGACTTGCAACAAACCGAAGTATCTCTCGTTTTCCTTAGGCGTTCTACACTTACCTGATACGAGGTCACCTGTTCTTAGGTCAAACTTGCGAATCTGAGAAGCTGAGATGTAGATGTCTTCCGTACTTGGCAAGTAGTTAATCGGCCGAAGAAATCCGTAACCTTCAGGTAAAATCTCGAGTACGCCTTGCATGAACATCAGGCCGCTCTGTTCAGCTTGTGCGCGTAGTATAGCAAAGATTAATTCTTTCTTTTTTAACGTACCATAGTAAGGTATCTGATATTTTTTGGCCAGTTTGTAGAGGTCCGTTAGTTTCATTTCTTCCAAATCGGAAATTTGTAGATCCATATAATAACCACCTATTCAATTAATAAGTCCGTGTGAAATGGATAGTTTCGCTAGATGTTCCGGCTATAGAGCGCAGCATCTGCCACAATCTCTTCTGTCCATTGTACGGAATGTAACCGTTATAATGCAAATACTTGTCTTTGAGTGTAAGTTTCCGGGTGGGATGCCCAATATTCGGCAAGATCCGCTATTGAGTGAACGATGCATTGAGGCGATCAATCCGGATAGACCGGCTATGGAGCGCAGTTCAAACAAAACCGGGGGTTGGGGATGAAAAATGATGTTCTTACAGCCATATGAAGTTTAATTCAAAAAAAGACCCTCCGGTAAAGGAAACAGTAACATTTCGTCTTATGCCGGAGAGACTGAGAACTCTATTAAAACAGGTTTACCTAATCATCGAAAAGATATGCAGTTCAGTTAAAATAAACATGTGTATGACTGAATGACGCATAATGCTTCCCATTAATCCGTTTCCCGCCACACATCTGCACCGAGCAAGCGTAGGTTAGTCACCAGATGATCATAACCACGGTCGATATATTCGACCCCAGTTACTTCAGTCACACCTTCACTGACGGTGAGACCTGCAATCACCAGCGCTGCTCCAGCGCGAAGATCGGATGCTTTTACTTTGGCCGCGTTCAATGCACTGCCTTCAATAATCGCTGACCGTCCTTCTACTCGAATCTTTGCGCCCATCCGTACCAACTCAGGCACATGTTTGAACCGATTGCTGTATACAAAGTCGCTCAGGACACTTACACCGGTTGCCTGTGTTAAAACACTGGTCATTGGTGACTGTAGATCCGTCGGAAAACCAGGATACACAAGTGCCTTCACGTCGACATGATTATAGTTCGGTTTGCCAATAACACGTATACTTTCATCCAATTCTTCAATGCCAACACCCATCTCCAACAGCTTTGCCGTTAAAGCTTCCAGATGTTTGGGAATCACATTGTCAATCAGAACATCTCCACGCGTCGCCGCTGCAGCGATCATATACGTTCCCGCTTGTATACGGTCCGGAATGATGGAATGACGGCAGCCTTTAAGCTCCGAGACCCCTTCAATACGGATCGTTTCGGTACCTGCACCCTTAATGCTGGCACCCATGGAATTCAAAAGTGTTGCTACATCTATAATCTCAGGCTCTTTAGCCGCGTTTTCGATAATTGTAGAGCCTTTGGCACGAGTAGCCGCCAGCATGATATTAATGGTTGCGCCGACACTGCTTACATCAAGATAAATTTTTGCGCCGCGCAGCTCTTTGGCATGCAAATGAATGGAGCCATGTTCGTTCGTTACGGTTGCGCCAAGCGCTTCAAATCCTTTGATATGTTGATCAATTGGACGAGGCTCAAAATTACAGCCCCCTGGTAAACCTATGGTTGCTTCTTTGAAACGTCCTAGCAATGCACCCATCATGTAATACGAAGCACGAAGCTTCTTCACGGGACCATTCGGCATAGGAATGGATTTGATATCAGAAGGGTCAATTTTCATCTGACTGCCTTCCCAAGTCACATGTGCTCCGAGTTCCTCCAAAATTTCTGCATAAACCGCCACATCACTCAAAAGCGGCAGGTTGTCCAACACGACTTCTGACTCGGCAAGCAATGCTGCAGGAATAAGCGCAATGGCGCTGTTCTTGGCGCCGCTTATAGTTACAGTTCCCTGTAACGGACGTCCGCCACTAATCATCAATTTTTCCATAAAGCTTAATGTCCCCCTACGTGTTTTGCAGCCGATGAACGGCAATACGTGCTGATGGCTTCCGATGTAGAAATAAGGTGTGAAAATGGAAAGACACCGGCTAGGCGGTGTTCTTCCATTTCACAGTATGGAACTGGCAAAGATAATTTACGCTTTGTTGTTAGAACCAAACTCGCGGATTTTACCTTTAACGGTTTCTTTGATTGCATCACGGCCTGGTACGATGAATGTACGTGGATCGTAAGCATCTGGTTTAGCTGCAAGCACTTCACGAACCACTTTTGAGAAAGCAATTTGGTTCTCTGTGTTTACGTTAATTTTGGAAGTACCCAGGGAAATGGCTTTGTCGATGTCGTGTTTAGGAATACCTGTACCACCGTGCAATACGAGTGGAACTTGTACCGCGTCACGAACTTCTTCCATCTCTTTGAAGCCCAGGTTAGGCTCGCCATGGTAAGGACCGTGTACGGAACCAAGAGCCGGTGCCAATGTGTCGATACCTGTTTCTTTAACAATACGAATACACTCGTTCAGGTCAGCGTACATGATTCCGCCGATAACGTCGTCTTCTTGTCCGCCTACAGTACCTACTTCAGCTTCTACAGAAACGCCTTTAGCGTGTGCATATTCAACAACTTTTTTAGTCATTTCGATGTTTTCATCGATAGAGTGGTGGGAACCGTCGATCATAACGGATGTAAATCCAGCATCGATCGCTTCTTTACACTTGTCGAAGCTTGAACCGTGGTCCAGGTGGATCGCAACTGGTACGGAGATTTTCATGTCGTGAATGAGTCCTTCTACCATTTTAACTACAGTGTAGAAGCCGCCCATGTGACGTGCTGCGCCTTCGGATACACCCAGGATTACTGGGGATTTCTCTTCTTCAGCAGCACCAAGAATCGCTTGAGTCCACTCAAGGTTATTGATGTTGTATTGACCAACTGCATATTTTCCTTCAAGTGCTTTGTTCAACATGTCTGTCATAGATACTAATGGCATGGTTTCAATCCTCCTAGGGGTTTGGGTTGTGTCTATGGTTTTTAGCCGAAATCACATACGGCCTTATTATACCACATCCCATGTCAAATACTAAACAAGCATTTGCAAAAATGCTGTGCTTTGCAGCACAGTTTTCATAGACACCGCTTTATAACTTGCCCATTTCCAATATTCCCCGGATGAAGGAGTGAAATACCCCTTTCTCCCACCGAGTACCATCTATGTTCTCCACACGCAAAAAAATCCTGTATCAACAGGATTCAGCTGCATTTATTGGCAGTACCATTGCGAAGTTGCATATTAACAGCCACCCGCATCTCGTCGATATCAAATGGTTTCGTAAAGTGCATGAGCGCTCCGAGATCCGTAGCTTCCTTAATCATGTCCAGTTCACCATAAGCGGTCATCATGATCACCTTGATGCCCGGATCAATTTCTTTAATATGCTTCAGGATTTCCAGACCGTCCATCCCAGGAATCTTCATATCGAGCAATACCAGGTCAGGCTTGTCATTATTTACAATCTCCAGAGCAACCTTGCCGTTGGGTGCTTGAAAGGTGTTATACCCTTCACTGCTGAATACTTCCATTAACAGGATTCGGATTCCATTCTGGTCATCAACAATCAAAACTTTTTTATCTTCCACTCTGTAACCCCCTAGAATTAGGAAAGCATATACGTCTTCGAATCTGGATAACTATCCCATAGTCGTCATGATAAGTATTCTACCTCTTCCATTAAAATCCTGCTACTTTCACAAAATGACAAAAAGCATTTCAGCCTGCTTTTTACGCAAAAAAAAAGGATGTTCAAGGCATCCGCTAAGGTTGCCTTGAACATCCCAATATCTATTACGTCAACACTAAAACATGATTATTTCTTTGCATTCTCCAATGAAGCTTTCACGAATTCACGGAACAATGGTTGCGGACGGTTCGGACGGGAAGTGAATTCCGGATGGAATTGTACCGCCAGGAACCATGGGTGTCCTGGAAGTTCCACGATCTCAACCAGACGTCCATCCGGGGATGTACCCGAGATAACCAGTCCTGCTTTTTCGATCGCTTCACGGTATTCGTTGTTGAACTCATACCGGTGACGGTGTCTCTCATACACCAGCTCGTCATCATAACAAGCCATCGCCAAAGAACCTTCCTGAAGCTTACAAGGATACAGACCCAGACGCATCGTACCACCCAGATTTTCGATATCTTTTTGCTCAGGCAACAGATCAATCACAGGGAATTCGGTAGCCGGATTAATCTCGGAGCTGTTCGCACCATTCAAACCAACGATGGAACGTGCATATTCAATAACGGAAACCTGCATACCCAGGCAAATACCGAAGAACGGAATTTGTTTCTCACGAGCATAACGGATTGCCGATACTTTACCTTCAATACCACGATCTCCGAATCCGCCAGGAACAAGGATACCGCCAATACCATGTAACAGATCGCCCACATTCTCATCCGTAATATCTTCAGAAGGAACCCAGCGAATTTTGACATCGGCATTCGATGCAAATCCTGCGTGAGACAACGACTCAACAACACTCAGGTATGCATCATGCAACGCTACATATTTACCAACAATAGCGATCTCAACCGTATGCTCCAACTTGTTGATCCGGTCAACCAGCCCTTCCCACTCGCTCATATCCGGTGCAGGAGTAGTTAGTTTCAGGTGATTTACCACGATCTCATCCAAGCCTTCTTCACGCAGGTTCAAAGGCACTTGATACAAGGTGTCAGCATCGCGACATTCAACCACGGCATTCTCATCAATGTCGCAGAAGAGAGCGATCTTGGCTTTCATGTCGTCAGACAATTCATACTCCGTACGACATACGATCACATTCGGTTGAATACCGATGCTGCGCAATTCCTTAACACTATGCTGCGTTGGCTTTGTTTTCACTTCACCCGCTGCTTTGATATAAGGAATAAGTGTTACGTGGATGTACATCACATTGTCGCGACCTACATCACTCTTGATCTGACGAATGGCTTCCAGGAAAGGCAAACTCTCGATGTCGCCCACTGTTCCGCCAATTTCCGTAATAACCACATCCGAACCCGCTTCACGTCCAGCGCGGAATACACGCTCTTTGATCTCGTTCGTAATGTGTGGAATAACTTGTACCGTTCCGCCCAGATATTCCCCGCGTCGCTCTTTGCTGATGACGGAAGAGTATACTTTACCAGTCGTGACGTTGCTGTTTTTGGAGAGATTGATATCAATAAAACGTTCATAGTGGCCAAGGTCCAGATCCGTTTCCGCGCCATCATCCGTTACAAAAACCTCGCCGTGCTGATAAGGACTCATTGTCCCTGGGTCGATGTTGATATATGGATCAAATTTCTGGATCGTTACTTTAAGCCCTCTGTTTTTCAGCAATCTGCCCAGCGAAGCAGCCGTTATCCCTTTGCCCAGGGAGGACACAACTCCGCCCGTCACGAAAATATACTTTGTCACTGTTATTACCCTCCTAATATAAGTACAGAAATTCAGGCGATATATGGTGTTATCGTAACCTGTTTCCCAGGTAATCATCGTTAAAAAGAGTAATGGCAGAAATTCCCTGCATCTGCGAACTGCTCTTTCTGCGAAGACGGTTTAAATACACGTTGTTCTACAGCAAAAAATGGTGCAAATATTCCGGTAGCCTACATTTCATTTTGTGTTTTTGATATACAAAAACGGGCCACGAAATGTTGGCCGGGAGCATACGGAAAAGAAATCATTTTGCAAAATTATGCCTCTAAAAATACAAAAAAAAGTACTCCCGCAGGACGGGGCACCTTCTATAAAAAACATAAATATATTGTCGCTCATTCATAAGCCCATGCAATAGTTTACCCGTTACCCCGTCTGCTGTCAAGGCTGACTATTCCGGGGAAACGGGTAAATTATAGACGTCAAAAATGACTACCGATTATCAGAATCGTCGTCAAATTCATCCTCGTTTTCGGACTCTTCTTCGTCTTCTTCGAGGTCTTCATCTTCCAGATCGTCATCTTCAACCAGCACTTCTTCTTCGCTGTCTTCTTCATCAAAGATGTCGTCTTCGTCTTCTTCTTCTTCGTCTTCATCTTCGTCTTTATCCGTGCTGTCGAAGTCTTCATCGCTGTTATAGCTATCTTCTTCTTCACCGAAGTCTTCATCTTCCAGATCATCATCTTCATCGTTGATGATACGCGGACGCTTCGCACCCGTCATGGAATCTTCTGTTCCAGCTACCGGATACCAGCGCTTCAAGCCCCACAGACTTGTACCGACGCAAGCAAAACGGCCATCGATATTAATCTCGGTATATAGCTGGGCGATAAACTCGTTGATTTCTTCATCAGTCATTCCGCGCTGCTTCGCTACCTCATTCATCAAGTCACGATAGTAATACGGCGTATTAGCCGCTTTCAGCACCATAAAGGCAAGGTCCACCAAAGGGATCTCTTTTACCTTTTCTTTATCAATTTTCAAATTGAGCGAGGTACTCACTGCAGACACTTCCTCTCACACAAAATTCACTTTTTAACCCCTACGAACTGGACTGTTACGTATAACATATCCATTAACAAACCTAAGTAAAACCTATTTAGCGTTAAAAAGCAAGTTTTTATGTACGGATGTGACGCAAATGCGGAGAGCAGCTCCAATCCGTCCAATATATTCAACGCAATGCGACATTAAACTCATACGTATCCTTCATTGCAAAAGAGACAACTCCATAATAAAAAAGACGGAGTCCCCTCCGCCTTTTGACTGTATACCCTTGAAGGATTGCTCCTCACCAGGTTCCCCGCAAGAGCCCTCTAGCTCTCCATCCATCATATGTCCCTGCGCCCGTTTTGACACGAAGTGAATGTGTTTTTGTAAAAAAAGGGCAAGTTCCCCATGCGGCGGGATGAGCGCATTCATAGAATACCTCAGCATGTTCATCCCGAAGGGGGCTGCCCATTATGGACTATACTGGTTTATTGCATCAATTGATTGACGGAATGCGACGCCCTGAACCAGAACAGGGGGGGCGATATTTGATCCGATTTGCCAAACCGCAGCAGTACGAGGCCTGCCTCGTGGAATTATCCCGAATGCGGAATGAATTTACCGACCTTGGGGCCGTCCGCTCCTCGCGACTAGCTCGTTCCATTATCGCTACAGTACAACGCCCGGAGGACCTATACCGCTATGGGGATGAGATTACGATTGAAGAAGACACCCCCATCTCCCTTCATGCCACCGCACTCCATAGCAAACCGAGCAATGCCCAAGGCATACCCTGGGGAGTAAAACAGATTCGGGCCCCCAAAGTATGGTCTGTGTCTACCGGACACCGGATTAAAATCGGTGTAATTGATACAGGTGCTGATTACCACCATCCTGATCTTCGATATTCCCTGGCACGCGGAATCAATCTGTTAAACCGCAGCCTGCTTCCACACGATGATAACGGACACGGTACCCACATTGCGGGAACCATCGCCGCAGCCAACAGCACCGCAGGCATGATTGGTGTAGCTCCACGCGCCCTGATCTATCCCGTGAAGGCATTCGATCACAACGGATCAGCTTATGTATCCGACATTGTGCTTGGCATCGATTGGTGTGTGCGTAACAGGGTCGATATCATCAATATGAGCTTTGGTATGAAAACACGCAGCAAGGCGCTTCTTGACGTTGTCAACCGTGCGTACCACGCCGGAATCGTCATTGTTGCTTCGTCAGGAAATGATGGCAAACGCCGCAGTATTGATTATCCAGCACGTTATCCGCAGACCATATCCGTCGGAGCAACCGACAAAAACAGACGTATCGCGTCCTTCAGCAATCGTGGCGCATATGTGGATGTCTATGCACCCGGTGATAAGATTGTCTCCTCTTGGGTACAAGGCAAGCATCACGAGATGAGCGGCACCTCCATGGCGACCTCCCATGTGAGCGGTGCTATCGCCTTGCTGCTTGCAAAACATCCAGGATTATCCCCCAGCGAAATCAAGACCCTCGTCAAACGTTCTACGATCCCGCTGCGAGCCCGCAAGACCACCACAGCGAAAAGCAAAATACGTGGTGGTGAGATTGACGCCCTGAAGCTAATGCAGGAGGGCGGGGAGTGAGTCGGCTACGCCACCCTCAGCAGAACTCGCTTGATGCTTGGCGAATTACATTAACCCGCCCCTGACTGGTACGCGCGAAGGGATATGACGTAGCGGCAAAACCCTCAGGTGGCGCCCGCCGTGATGCCTGGGCAAGCTAGCGTACCTTATACAGGGCAATTCGTTTTCTTCAGCTCCGGGTACACAACAAAAAAAGTCTCCATGTACCACGTTGAAGATACAACGCGGACATGGAGACTTTTGGCTTGAGGCAGAGCGGCAGCAGGCCGCGAGCCTGGAAGTTACATTTTATCTGGTGCGGTTACGCCTACCAGACGAAGCGCCGTTGCGATAACGGTGCGCACAGCACCGATCAATGCAAGACGTGCCTGAGTTTGCTGCGCATCTTCCGTAATAACACGTTCTGCACGGTAATAGCTGTGGAACAGGGATGCCAGCTCGTATACATAACGGATGATACGATGAGGCGCATATCCTGTTGCCGCTACCGAGATTTCTTCAGGCAGTTCTCCCATTTTGCGAAGAAGGTCATACTCGTGCTCTGTAGTCAGCTTGGACAGGTCGATCTGTGCCAGTGGCAGCAGTTCAATACCTTGTTCTTCAGCCTGACGGTATACACTGCATACACGTGCATGCGCGTATTGTACATAGAATACCGGATTCTCATTAGATGTCGAAATAGCAAGGTCCATGTCAAAGTCCAGATGGGAGTCCATGCTGCGCATTGTGAAGAAGTAACGAATGGCATCAATGCCGACTTCATCCATCAGGTCTTCCATCGTTACAGCTTTACCTGTACGCTTGGACATCTTCACTTTTTCACCGTTCTGGAACAAGCTCACCATCTGTGCAATCAAGACTACCAGTTTCTCAGGGTCATTACCCAGTGCTTGCATCGCGGCTTTCATCCGCGGAATATATCCGTGGTGATCTGCACCCCAGATGTTAATCATCGTGTCGTATCCACGCGCATATTTGTCGCGGTGATAAGCAATATCTGGCGTCAGGTAAGTATACGTGCCATCGTTCTTGATCAACACACGTTCTTTGTCGTCACCATATTGCATCGTTTTCAGCCAAGTTGCCCCATCTTGCTCATAGATCTCATTGCGGTCACGCAATTCATCAAGCACTCGCAGCACTTCTCCGTTGTCATACAGGGAAGTTTCGCTGAACCAGATGTCAAAGTTAACACGGAAGCGATTCAAGTCACGTTTGATCTTGTCCAGTTCCTTCTCCAGGCCAAAGTCACGGAAATAAGCCGCACGGTCCCCCGGATGCATGGACAGCAATTCATCACCCTTTTCAGCAACAAGCTGCTTGGCGAATCCTTTAATATCCTCACCGTGATAACCGTCCTCAGGCATCTCAGCATCCTGACCCAGCTCTTGCAGATAACGAGCTTCAATGGAACGCGCCAAATTAAACACCTGATTACCTGCATCATTGATGTAGTATTCACGGGTTACTTCATATCCAGCGTAGTCAAGGATGTTACATAGAGCATCACCTACAGCTGCTCCACGGGCATGACCCAGATGCAGACTGCCTGTCGGGTTGGCACTGACGAACTCCATCTCGACTTTGCGTCCTTCTCCGATGCTTATTCTTCCGTAGTCTTTGCCCTGCTCCTGCACAAGCGCAAGTACTGGATAAAGGTAACTCTTGTCCAACTTGAAGTTAATAAATCCTGGGCCCGCAATCTCAGCCTTCTCGATTCCGGCTTCAGCCAGATTCAGATTGGCAATGATCTCTTCAGCAATCTGACGCGGATTGCGCTTGGCAATCTTGGTCAGCTGCATGGCAGCATTGGTCGCCAAGTCTCCGTGCGTCTTCTCACGCGGCACTTCCAATGTGATAGCTGGCAATTCGTCCTGCGTAACAATCCCGGCCGCCACAATGGCGTTGCCGATGGCCGTGCTTACCCGTTCGTTAATCGTATCTAGTGGATTACGTGTCATGAAATTGGTTCCTCCTGTATATGCAAACTAATCGCGAAATGTCCGGATTCTTCATCAAAGCGGTAAAAGTCGTAGCTCCACGCTGCGCGTGCGCTCAATCCCTGAATGGAAAGTTCCAGCTTCTGTGTATGCGTGGACAGGGCAAACGACATGTATGGTGATCGGTAGAAACCAGGAAGCTTCCGATTCAATTCAAAAGTCTGCTCCGATTCCACTTCACCATGACGTATAATCTTGATGGATTGTCCACCCAGCTTCAATGTGGTACGAGTTGTGCCTCCCTCGGGTCCAACCTGCGGTTCTTCGTAACGAACATAAAGAACAGACCCTTTCAACACGGCTTCACCCTGCATTTCCTGCAGCACATCTTCACCTTCATAACGGCTGTGCAGCCGGATGTGTACCGGTCGCATGTTCGACATGAATGTTAACCTCCATTATATTCGAGGCGACGCAAAATCAGGCACGGCCGGTGAGAACAGCCCTTCCCGTATTGTTGTGTCGCTATACGCGCTCATATTCCCGGATAGCTCGCTATCCTACACTCTACTGTATAACTATATCCAGTTCCCTCGCTCAATTCAAATCCAAATTCAGAGTTTTTTCCTCATCAAGCCAAAAAAGAAGAGCCACACCTGTAAAGTGCAACTCCCTTTTGCTTCATTATAATAAGATTCATTCATCCGATCAGGCCCATTGTGATTCATAAGGAAAAGGACATGTCGACTCGCTCAGCTTCGCTCGCACCTGTACGAGACAGCCACAGTGCCGACAAGTTGTGCCATATTGCAATCCCGGACAGGCAGAGCAGATGGATAGCCTCCGCTCATATTCCTCATCCTGTACCGTGGGACGCGAGCGTGAAGCAATATCAACAAGTCTGGCCATTTTGGCATCGCTAATCTTCACATCATACTGATCATTGCAACCCTTGCAAGGTTCCTGCCTTTTCATCATTAGCCCTCTACAGCGATGACCCCAACCGATGCTGGAGGAAGAACAAAACGCAAGGTGTTATTCTCCAGTGTGAGTCCCTCCCACACCACAGGCTGAACATGATTCGGTTGTTCAAAGGTATTGAATGCACCAAAATCAGTATGGTGCAGAATCTGCCCGGATACTTTAGCCGCTTGAGCTGCGTCCAGCTGACACACGACTTCCAACTCATCGATGTGGCTTAGATTACAAGCTGTCACATGAATGACCCCGTCTTTATTGCGGGATGCTGATAAGCTGAGTTGAGGAATGGTGTCTTCTCCGAAGGTATACCCAGGGCTTTCATAATTCAAATCCAGTCGCTGCGCATCCATATGAACCTGATACATATCAAATACATGATACGTAGGTGTCAAGAGCATTTTGTCCCCTTCCGTGAGCACAAGCGATTGAAGCACATTGACGATCTGAGCCAAATTGGCCATCTGTACCCGTTTATTATGCTGATTGAAAATGTTAAGGTTCACCGCTGCAAGAACTGCATCCCGCATCGTATTTTGTTGGTAGAGGAAGCCCGGATTGGTTCCCGGCTCAACGTTATACCACGTTCCCCACTCGTCTACAATGATACCAACCCGGCCATCTGGATCATATTTATCCATAATTTCGGAGTGCTTCACAAGCAATTCATCCATAAACAGCGTTTTCTTCAACGTGGTAAACCATTCAGCCTCTCCAAAACCGGTAGCGTTCCCCTTGTCTTCCCACACACCTGTCGGAATTGTATAATAATGAAGACTGATCCCATCCATGAAACGGGCAGCTTCCCGCATCAACACTTCCATCCACTCATAGTTACTGTCGTTCGGGCCACATGCAATTTTATAAATCTCGTTCCCGGAATAGTTCCGTACATATGTAGCATAGCGGCGATATTCATCCGCATAATATTCAGGACGCATATTTCCGCCGCATCCCCAGTTCTCATTTCCCACGCCAAAATACTTCAGTTTCCAAGGTTCTTCCCTACCGTTACTCTTACGCCAGTTCGCCATCGGGGATTCGCCATCAAATGTGATGTACTCCACCCATTCCTGCATCTCCTGCACTGTACCGCTACCCAGGTTGCCACTGATATATGGCTCGGTGCCGAGCAATTCACATAATCTCAAGAATTCATGCGTACCAAAGTGATTGTTCTCTTCCACACCGCCCCAGTGCGTATTGATCATACGAGCACGCTCACTCTTCGGACCCACACCATCTTTCCAGTGATATTCATCGGCAAAACAACCACCCGGCCAGCGAAGTACTGGAATATTAAGCTTCTGCAAGGCCGTCAATACATCATTTCGAATCC
The DNA here is from genome assembly GCF_052115745.1 of Paenibacillus sp. 2KB_22. Classification (NCBI taxonomy): domain Bacteria; kingdom Bacillati; phylum Bacillota; class Bacilli; order Caryophanales; family Paenibacillaceae; genus Paenibacillus; species Paenibacillus sp. 2KB_22. The sequence goes on along the minus strand of NZ_JBFRHG010000013.1, from coordinate 30,357 downwards.
CATCCGTATTCGGAATAGGTGAATCTTCTCCTACCCACAGCCCCTCATAAATACAACGTCCCAAGTGTTCGGAAAAATGACCATATATATTGCGATTTATTAATCCTTGATCCGAATCCGCCTTTAAAATAACATCAACCATGATTTCAACCTCCATATAATGTATTGTTATCGCTTACAATAACTTGTTTTAAAGCAGGTTTCAACCGTTTTTATTTCTACACAAATAAGCCCCTTCCCACATCATAAGCCAGGAAGGGGCTTGTTCATTATAGATATCCATGCAGAGACATACCAAATTGATTTTCATTCATTTGTAATTTGGATTTGCTCCGTTGTTATTTCAGATTAACAGGCTATTTAATCCTGCTCTGAAGGCAACAACATTTTTTGTGTCCACGTCGTTCCGCCATCTGTAGTCTGATAGATCGCAGGGGAGTTATCACTTGTTACGACGAGCCAACCCGTCTTGGCCGATGGGAAAGAGATACGGGAACTGTACCCCGGATCTTTCAAGTCAACGTTTTTCCACGTGGAACCTGTATCATAAGAACGTCCAATACCCACTTTGCCAGCTGCTGGTGATCCCGCAGACAGATAAGCCGTCTGATTACCAATCAACGCCATGTTGCCGGGATGACCACCTGGATTGGCAGGTCCGGTTCCTTTGCCCGTACTGTTTGTACCTGGCGCAGGACCTCCTCCTGCTGTGGATTGCGCAAATACTTGGGTCCAGTTCTTACCTTGATTGCCGCTCGCATAGAGGGAGTACGATTGTTGGGACATGCCTGCATCACCATACAGAAGGGCCCACACTTGCTGACCATGTGCATAGAGATCCGCTCCACTCCATGTGTCTGAGACAACTCGAAGAGAGGTTGTCCAGTTCTTGCCGCCATCACTCGTTTGCTTCAAATGATATCCCGATCCGGGTACAACCACCACGGCATATCCTTGCTTTTCTGTGGCAAAGGCAGCTGCACGCGTGTTGGCAGGCGTATTCATTTTGCTCCAGGTTACCCCGCCATCCTTCGTCTGATATGCACCATTATAGGTGTAACCATAACCTACATCTTTATTGCGAAAATCGATTCGCTTGAATTGAATGCCCGGCGTATCGATCCGCGTCCAGTGCGATCCCCCATCGTGGGTACGGATCAGATAGGTTGCAGGTGAACTTTTCACTTGTGCCAACGCATATCCATTCACATTATTCGGAAAATCAAGCTGTGTGAATTGCCACTGCCCGGTATATATGGACTGCCACGTACATCCTGCATTTGAGGTCCCGATCAGGAAGCCTTCACCCCCAGCTCGTCCAGTCGTATCATTAAGAAAATCAATGTCTGTAAATTGCAGGTGTTGCTCTTCCACACCACTACCTTTTTTCAGTGTAGTAGCTAGTCCGTGATCTCCCTTTCCACACGCCTGCGAGGATGCAGCGTTAGCGCCTGAAAGCATATGTACCGGTCCCATCCCCCAAGCCAGCGTTAATGATAATGCGAGTGCACCAATCCGTTTCCATGTCATTGTACTCTTGGTTGTCATCTTAACACCTCCTTCTATGGTTTTACCCAAATTTGATGATTATAACGTAACAATCGTATGAACCCCTATGACAATTTTGCAAGAAAAAAACCACCTTCAACCATGATTGGATCATGTAGGCAAAGGTGGTGCGTCAACAAACGTAGTGTACTCTAAGTTAAATGGGATACGTCCCAACAGCAAGGATAACAAAACTGATACTTAAGAAAAGGCATAAATATTAAGATGGAGTCATGCCAAGGCAAGATATCTGCGTATGCGAGCGTATACTGACACAAGCAATAAATGGTAGAGACATAGGAACATACGTGCTATAATTGATTTTATGGACTCTTGAATAACGGTGGATGTTTTCCAGATCACGGCGCAGCTTCCCGAGAGGGGGTGACGTCGATGGTCGAACTTGTGGCGTTGCTTGATGTGATCCGATGGATTGCTGCGATCCTCAGTATTGTACTGAGCGGACGAAAGCTTTACCGTTGGTTGCGCAAAAAGTTTCGTAGCAAGCGAAAACCCACCTCATAGGTTTGGACGCCTGACGGTGGGTTTCGCTTGAATAACAGTATTTAGTTCATGCGCGCCGTGGCAATCCACAGCCTTTCGGGTCCTAAGAGTCTTTACCGTTGGTAGCGGTGAAGGCTCTTTTTAGTATATGACCGAACCCGATCACCATATACTTCACGAATGTAATATATCAATTAATATACTACTAAAAACTTATGTAGTCAGTATAGCACAGCTCTGAACAAAAGTTAAATTAAGCTAAGCTACCTAACTAAATTTTACTTCGTTATTTTGTTTGGCAGCATAGTTCAACATCTATCACCCAGTCCGTTCGAGGATAACAAATAAACGTGAACAAAAAAAACGCCCTCCCTGCGCTAATTTGAAACGGCGCAGCCAGAGAGCGTTATCTCTATCAATTATTCTATGTTATTTCACGAATCCAAGCAGCATTTCACGGATCAGCTTCGCAGCTACAATCTGTGTCTGTTGTGTAGGATCATAGATTGGTGCTACTTCAACCAAGTCACAACCAACTACATTTACATCAGATCCAGCGATCATATGGATGGCTTCCAGCAGTTCTTTGGACGTAATGCCGCCCGCTTCTGCTGTACCTGTTCCTGGAGCTGCTGACGGATCAAGCACATCAATGTCGATGGTCACATATACCGGACGGTTGCCCATCTTCGGAAGAGCTTCCTTCATCGGAGCTGCCACTTCAAATGGGTAGAAGTTGATGTTCTCGCGACCATACTGGAACTCCTCACGGGAACCAGAACGGATACCGAACTGATAGATGTTTTGGCCACCCATCAACTCAGCTGCTTTACGCACTGGCGTGGAGTGGGACAATGGCTCGCCTTCATAGTTTTCACGAAGGTCTGCGTGTGCATCAATATGAATCAGGATAAGATCCGGGTATTTCTTGTACATTTGTTGGATGACTGGCCAAGTAACCAGATGCTCACCACCGAGACCAACTGGGAACTTGTCATCAGCGAGCAGACTGCCGATGTATTCATGAATTACATCAAGGCTACGTCCCGCGTTACCGAAAGGCAGTAGCAAGTCTCCAGCGTCAAAGTACGTCATGTCTACGATGCTTTTGTCGAGATATGGGCTGTACTCTTCAAGTCCAACCGATGCTTGACGGATATGAGATGGGCCAAAACGGGAACCCGGACGGAAGCTGACGGTATAATCCATTGGCATACCATAGATAACCGCTTTTGAGTTCTCATAATCCTCAGAGCTGCAAATAAATACGTTTCCTGAATAAGCTTGATCCAGTTTCATTAATGATTTCCCCTTTATTTCGTTAAATCTTCCACGAATTTAGGAAGTACAAATGCTGCTTTATGCAGACGCGGAGAGTAATACTTGGTATCCATCTCCGGGATTTGAGTCTCATCCACTTCAAGCGGGTCATGTTTCTTGCTGCCCATAGTGAATGTCCACAAACCACTTGGATATGTTGGAATATTACAGCCGTACACATGTACGATCGGGAAGATTTCTTTGACGTCTTTGTTCACCTTCTGGATCAGATCCGCCTTAAACCACGGGTTGTCCGTTTGAGCAACGAAGATTCCGTCTTCTTTTAACGCTTCGTAGATACCTTGGTAGAAACCGCGCTCAAACAATGGAGCAGCCGGACCTACAGGCTCTGTAGAGTCTACGATGATCACATCGTACTCATTTTTATGTTCAATAATATGCATATAGCCGTCGTTTACAAGCACTTCAACATTAGGCTCGTCCAACTTGCCGGCGATTTCAGGCAAATATTTTTTGGAGTATTCAATGACTTTACCGTCGATCTCGACGAGAACTGCTTTTTCTACAGCAGCATGCTTAATCACTTCACGAATGACTCCACCATCACCGCCACCGACAACCAGAACTTTTTTCGGATTCGGGTGAGAGTTCAGCGCAGGATGTGCCGCCATTTCGTGATATACGAATTCGTCTTTTACGGTAGTCATCACCATGCCATCAAGAAGCAGCATGTTACCGAATTCCTCGGTTTCTACCATGGCCAAATCTTGAAAATCGGTTTTCTCTGTAACATAGGTCTGCTTAATCTTCGCGGTGATCCCGAATACCGGGGTCTGTTTCTCCGTAAACCACAATTCCATAATCTCTACCTTCTTTCCGTAAAGTTAATGATCAGCCATACCCGACCAAGTGCGGTACACTATAATCGGTTCGCTCAAGCACGTCCAGCGTTCGGCGCCATATCACGTTATGATTGCTGGCCTGCGGGAAATGTCCGCGGTTCACTTCATTATATAGATTAAATTGACCAGAGCGTGCAGAGCGTCTGACTAATCAATGAATCAATGACCACTCGTCTGTTCGTCCTTACGCGCTTTAGTATCTTGTACCGAATCTTACCTTTTCATTACCCTTTTGCATTATACGCGATTGACGTTTATACTGCAAAACGGTTTTTGCGGCGAAAACGCTACATTTTGTCTGCTTATGCATCCGATTGAATATCCCTGCCAATGAAGTCCCATACTGGAAGAAAAGAGAGGAGCCCGTTCCATGACCAAGCCAAATCAGAAGACCCGCAAACGCGGGTTCCGTGTACGTAAATTCATTAAAAGCCTTTCTCTGCTCGCCGTGCTCGCTATGCTTGCCACCGCTGCAGGATTGGTCTACCTATACGCAACAAGCCTGCCCCTCGCAGACTCTGATCGGAATTCACGATTGCTGGACAGTCAAGGGGAAGTGATCGCTACCTTCTCCGCAGGTGGCAAAGACTCTGTTCCCGTTCAACTGGAGGATATCGCTCCGGATCTCGTAAACGCCACTTTAGCTGTAGAGGACCGCAAATTCTATAATCACTACGGTTTCGATGTTCAAGGGATGGGACGAGCTGTGCTTGTTAACCTGGAGCATATGCAGATGTCTCAGGGCGCGAGTACATTGACCCAACAGCTGGCGCGTAACCTATATCTATCTCATGAGAAAACATGGACTCGCAAAGCAAAAGAAGCCATGTACACGGCGCAATTGGAGATGAAATACAGCAAGGATGAAATTTTGCAGATGTATCTGAATGAAATCTATTATGGGCATGGTGCATACGGAATCGAAGCAGCTTCGCAAATGTATTTTGGCAAATCAGCCAAACAGCTGGATCTTGCAGAGAGCGCCATGCTGGCAGGAATCCCGAAGGGACCGACCTACTATTCACCCTATAACCATATGAAAAACGCCAAAGATCGGCAGAAGATTGTGCTGAATGCCATGGCTGATATCGGCAAGATTACCCAAGCCGAAGCAGATAAAGCTTATGAGAAAATGCTTGCATTTAAACCGGAAAGTGAACGTAAAACGGTGGAAAGTGCCCCGTATTTCCGCGACTATATCCGTAACCTGGCCATCAAAGAACTGGGAATCAGTGAAGCGATGCTGGATCATGGGGGATTGAATATCTACACCACCCTGGATCTGCGTGTACAAAAAGCAGCTGAAGACGCCATAGCGAAGGGTATGGATGCCAAAAGCGAGCTGGAGACAGCTCTGGTGTCCATTGACCCTCGGACGGGCTACATTAAAGCCATGGTGGGCGGCAAGAATTACCGCACCAATCAGATTAACCATGTACTGGCGACAACGCGCCAGCCAGGTTCGGCGTTTAAACCCATTATGTATCTGGCAGCCTTGGAATCCAAGCAGCTCACTAGTGCATCCATGTTTAAAAGTGAACCTACCCTGTTTCACTACGACAATGACCGCAAAACCTATAAACCCGGCAACTTTGGAGACAAGTATCTGGGTGAGATTGATCTAAGACAGGCGATCGCCGCTTCAGACAACATCTATGCGGTCAACACCATTATGCAGATCGGTCCTGAGCAGGTTGTGAGTATGGCGAAAAACCTCGGTATTACAAGCAACCTGAGCGCCGTACCTTCTCTTGCACTGGGAACATCACCTGTCAGCCCGCTGGAGATGGCATCGGCCTTTTCCGTCATTGCTGCTGGTGGACAACGGACGCCGCCTGTCGCCATTCTGCAAGTGACGGATGCAGCAGGACGTGTACTCTATGAATCGCCTCAAACCAAGGCTGAGACCGTGGTGGAACCTGCGGCAGCTTATGTACTAACTCGATTAATGGAAAGTGTATTCGAAAATGGGGGAACGGGTAACCGGGTATCTGCCGCGATCAAACGCCCGGTTGCCGGAAAGACAGGCACGACCAATACGGATGCCTGGCTCGTTGGATTCACCCCAGAGCTCTCCACCGCCGTATGGGTTGGGTACGACCAAGGCAAAGCCATATCGACTTCGGACGGCCGCCGCGCGGCACCAATCTTTGCCCAATTCACAGAACAGGCGCTTGCGAGCGTACCACCCAAAATTTTCACCGTGCCTGATCATGTCGTAAGTGTCTATATCGACCCGGAATCAGGCAAGCTGGCAGGCAACGGTTGTGAAGAGAAAAGACTGGAAGTTTTTATTGATGGTACTGAACCAACAGAGGTCTGCCATGGTACGGCGGATGATTCGGATTCTGGAGAAAATGAGAAGACCCGTCAGGTACAGAATCAACAAGGCATACAGGAAGAGAAACATTCCTGGTGGGGAGATTTTAAACGTTGGTGGGTAGAATGACGCAAATGCGTGATGACTTAGTTGCGTCACCTGTCCCTCTGATTACATTGGGATTTGGAAATTCACTTTGGATGAAAACTCATAATTATTCAGATCAATGAATACAGTTCATGCACAAGCAAAAGACCCCTAACCGAACTTTACGGTCAAGGGTCCTTTTGCTTTTTTAATTTTATACGCTGTTGAATGATTTGCCTTAGGCGAGTGCTTCTTTCAATTCATCTGGAGAAGCATTCCACCATTCTTCGTTGTGTGAGATCAGCAGCTTCTTAAGTGCAGCCCGATCTTCCGGCCCCAGCTCATCCAGCATGAAACGGCGCTTCATGGCATAATCCATGCGATTCACATGTTCAGCCAGCAATTTCCATCCACGTCTCGCTTCTGTATCGATCCACATCTCACATGCTGTTGCTCCACCATACAGCTGCCCCTCTTCCGTGCGATCTACAGCTACCCACACCAGCCATACTTGGCGTCCGTTGGGTACATCCTCACGATTCGTCGAGAACTTGATATTGCGCTCCACTTTACTCTTCGCATGCATCGCACCAATATCAATTTTGGCTTCGCCATTGTCAATAATGACCGGAGATAGGTTATTCAGATCAATGGAGCCTGCACCGAAGCCCTTATGCTTGCTTTTTGCACTAACGATATTCAAGGCAATCTGTTTTTTGCCGTTTTGCTCGTTTTGGTCCATGTTTATAACCTCCAAGGGTTGATACAAATATTTTAACTAATAATTGGCCCATTGCAAACATATACATGCTGTAGATGCTTGTCAACGGGAGGTATTTAACGATGATTCCACGACGCGCCAAGAGCTGGCTCACCGCATCCCTGGCCCTGTGTGTGCTGGCCGGAGGGATATGGATCACTCTGGGTTATACTCACTCAACACATTCCGATTTGCCCACACTTGCCCCGGAATCGGGCAAGCCTAAGGCAAAAGCCCCAACGCCAGCACCTCCAGAAAGTGTACAGACCCCCACTGCCGAAGTGTACAGCAACCGTGTTGTGGAATATCACATGGATGTAAAACTGATCGAAGGGAACGTACTGGAAGGGACTCAGACGATTACCTGGACACATCCAGGTAAAAAAACCGTCAACGAGCTTTACTTTCATATGTATCCCAACGCCTTCTCTTCTGCTGACACCACCTTTATGAAGGAATCCGGTGGAAAGCTTCGGGGTGATGTCATGCCTACCAACGGTTATGGCTCCATGAACATTACCGAAATGAAAACGGAGGACGGGCTCTCTCTGCTGCACCGGATGCAGTATGTGCAACCAGATGACGGAAATATCAAGGACACCACCCTCATTAAAGTACGCTTACCCAAACCCGTCAAAGGCGGGGAAAGCATTACACTCCACACCCGATTCCAAGTGAATCTGCCAAAGATTTTTGCCCGGATGGGAACTGCTGATGATTTTGTCATGGCAGGTCAATGGTTTCCCAAATTAAGTGCCTATGAACCTGTGGGCAGGCGCGGACGGACAACGGAAGGCTGGAATCTGCACCAATACCATGGCAATTCAGAGTTTTACGCCGACTTCGGTATATATAGTGTGCGTATTCGGGTGCCTGAAACATACAAAGTTGCTGCTACCGGATTTCCAACGCAACAAGCCGTGGTGAAGAACGGAGAAAAAGTCTATCAATTCTATGCCGATGATGTGCATGATTTCGCCTGGGCAGCTTCACCGGATTTTGTCTACGCCGAGGAACCCTTCTCTGCACCCAATGTGCCTGGTGTACGAATCAAGTTATATCTGGACCCTGCTCATCAGGATCTGAAAGAACGTTATTTCTACGCCGCAAAGGCCGCACTAGCCAATTATAGCAAATGGTTTGGCCCATATCCTTACGCTACCTTATCCATCGTTGTTCCACCCAAAGCGGGGAACGGTGCTGGAGGTATGGAATACCCTACGCTAGTTACGGCCTTTGGAGCTGATGACACTACTCCAGGTTATGACTTGGAACGTACCGTAGTCCACGAGATCGGACACCAGTACTTCTACGGCATGGTTGCCAGCAACGAATTCGAGGAAGCCTGGCTGGATGAGGGGTTCACCTCTTATGCAGAAGACAAACTGATGGAGCAGGAATACGGATTGATTCCGAATCTGCCTGTACAATCGGGACTGATTACGTCTCCTTCATCCTTAACACAAGAATCCTGGAAGTTCGATTCACAGAATGAGTATGCAGCCAATGTCTACACACGTGGCAAGCTTGTATTGCTCGGTATTGAACATCAAGTCGGTGCGAAAAAGATGGAACGCATTCTCTCTACCTATGTAAAGAAGTACCGCTTCAAACATCCCACTTCGGCTGATTTTCAGAACGTTGTGGAACAAGTGACCCGCACTTCCTGGTCTGATTATTTTGACCAATACGTCTATGGTAACGGAATGGCTGACTTTGCTGTAGAGAAGATTCGTGTTACGCCTGTACAGAAAGACGGTCAAACATTGTACGAGTCATCCGTGACGATCGCCAAAAAAGGCAGTGATTACAACGCCGTTCCTGTTCGCATTGCTTTTGAAGACGGACATATCCTCACCAAGCAATGGGATGGCAAAGAAGATCGCATTACCTATAAATTAACGCACACATCCCCCATATCCTGGGCCATGACCGATCCCCTGTACACGATCGTGCTGGAGAACCGCCATATGAACAATTTCCTGAAATCCGGACTGGATGAGCAGGCAAAATCCCGCTGGAGCATGAGTGTAACCAAACTAATAGAAGCCATATTCGGAGGTCTGTCATGGTGAGGTGGAAAAGGTGAAAGCGAAAATACGTGAAGGCTGGTTTCTCGTCCGTCAGCATATGTTCATTGCCGCACTCTTATTTCTTTATCAACTCATTTGGGGATATTTCTTCTATCGAATGGTACAATCGGCAGTCGTCCCACTACTCCTGCGCTATCCAGATTCTGATGCTGGGGAGCTAAGTACACTTTTGTTCAAAATGGAAAGTCAACTTAACTTGTCTACCCATCCGGAGGTTCATCGTTATCTATGGATCCTGGGGGGCATGCTGCTGGTTCGCATGTTGATCAGCCCCCTCATTCAGGCAGGGCTGCTCTACTCACTTCAGCACTTTAATTCTACAGAAGAGCGCATCCCATTCGTCCGGGGAATCAAAAAACTGTGGAAACCGATGCTGCTGCTGCACACCATACGTACATTATTGATACTTTTACCCGCATACTGGCTCATACCAAAGCTCTACTCGATTCTCATGGACGGATTTCATTCCCTTCAATTACTTTTGCCTGGTATACCTTATGTTGCTGCCTGGATTGTATATGGTTGGATCATCCACCATGTCATCCTCTACATGCAGTTCGGTGTGTCGGCACCAGAAGGAGAAGGCGGAGCTCACGGCACCCTCAAAGCACTCTGGATTGCACTGCGTCATCTCATCGCCGTTATCGGCATTGCACTCCTGCTGGGCGGAGTCCACCTGCTCGTCTTTGGGGCATTCACTTCAGCCTCATGGTTATTAACGGGACTTACCGGACTTATACTACAACAGACGTATCCACTTGCCAGATGTCTATTGAATCTGTGGAAAATATGCAGCCATTTCCGATTATGGCAGTCCAAAATATCCAAAGGTGAGAGCACATAGTTTAAAAATTGTTACCATCACATGTTAAACTCATGGCCTAATATGTACTTATAAATAGGCAAACCTCAACCTTTCCCCGTCAAAGGTCGAGGTTTTTTTTGCTAAATTTGTTGCTAAACGTTGCCAAAGCCGTACTCCTCTGTTACAATAATCGCAGTGAGTTTTTAGTAACAACTTTGTAATCTTTACATTCATATTTGTAACTACTTAAAATTAAATCGTCATTTCTTGATTTCGCAGGTGCATAACTAGCATAGCCAAATTCCTGGCACCTGGGAAGCGGGGGAACCAGTTATGGGTGAATTGATCTTGCTACAGAGGGATCATAGGGGACCTTCAACCGAATCCTTAAGCTAACCTCGCAGGCGTTGGAAGGGGAATATCTCTTGTTCAAGAAGAAATTAACCGCAGCTGTACTTAGCATCACATTCGCATTATCGCTTGGTGCAGGTAGCGCATTCGCAGATTCAAAAATGGATAAAGTAATTGATTCAGCAATGGGAACTACATACAAAAGTGGGGGAACAACGCTTAACGGCTTTGACTGCTCCGGATTTACACGGTATGTATTCGACAAATTGGGTATTGATTTGGCACGCCAATCCAGTTCCCAATTCGACATGGGCGATTCCGTATCCCGCATGGAAATGAGAGCTGGCGATCTGGTATTCTTTAATACAACAGGTAAAGGCGTATCACATGTAGGAATCTTTGTAGGGGATGGAAAGTTCGCACACTCCTCTTCTTCCAAAGGCGTTACGATCAGTGCATTGAGTGAAAACTACTGGGCCAATCGTTATGTTGGCGCTAAACGGATTATGAGCACGGACGCATATGAATCACTGGCCCTTGACTAGGGACAAGCTGAGCAACATGATGCTGTAACCATTAACCATACTGGAACGAAGCAAGAAGCATAACAGAACCGCCCGGTACATTCTCCGCAGGAATGTATCCGGCGGTTTTTTTGTGCTTCCATCCTGATTCATGTTGCAAGTTACCCTCGGGGCTATCCTGCGACATCAACAGGCTCATTTTGCGTTCGTTCGTCCGTGCCCTTATGATGTTTTTACCCATCCTGTTATAATATAAACGAAATTAACAGAACTTTTGTTTCATTTTTTTTCTGGTAAGGGTGACTTGCTAAATGAACTGCTCTTTTGTAGAGTGGACAAAGAGTTCTGTTTCAAGGAAAGGAGCATGCAAGTGTATGAAGGAAGCCCCTGTGACTTTTCACGTTGTACCCATGCGAGAAGAACATGCGGAGCTCATCTGCAGTTGGCAGTATGATCCGCCTTATAATATCTACAGCTGGCTCCCCTGGGAGCAGATGAAAGCACTGGAAGTGGAATTCGGAGATGCGCAGTTGCGGCAAGAGCAATATGCGACCGTCCTGGATCAGAACGATCGTATATGTGGATTTGCTCAATACTTCCCACTTCAAGGGGTAACTCGGATTGGCCTCGGCATGCATCCAGAGCTGTGTGGTCAGGGTCAAGGGACAGCTTTTGTCACGGCCCTTGTACAGGAAGCCATTCGCCGAAATCCGATGAATGAGATTGATCTGGAAGTGCTCACTTGGAATGCTCGTGCCATTCAAGTCTATCTGAAAAGTGGATTTGTCACTCAGGATACATACGAACGACAGACCCCGAGCGGCTTAAAGCCCTTTCACTGTATGGTTTATGAAGGGCCTCGTGATTAAAATCCATTGCAAAACAACCTAATTTGCGCCTTGTTATGTGATTAGTTCAAAAATTTCCCACAAAATGCTATGATGTCAGTACAGGTTCCGTTATAATGATATGGATAGTTTCAGGTTAGATGATCTTTCATTCTGGAGGGGACATAAGGGATGCACAAATGGATCATGAGCGGAGTATTTTTTGCAGCATGCGCTTTAGCTATTGTTTTAATGTTTACGCTTCCAGGGAAAGAAGAAGTGGCTGAAGAAGCCAAGCCCACCATGCCGGAAGTAACATTGGATGCCGGACAGGCTGAAGCATTGGTCAAAGCCAATTGTATCTCCTGTCACGGGGATCAGCTTCAAGGTGGCGTAGGACCTGCTCTGGCAAACATCGGTAGCCAGGATGATCTGGAGAAGATCTATACTACAATTGTCAAAGGTAAAGGCGGTATGCCTTCCTTCAAGGGCAAACTGCAGGATGAAGAGATTGCCAATATCGCCATGTGGCTGTCAGAGAAGAAATAATCTCTGCATGCACATAACAAAGAGGCCCTTAATCCCCTTTTGGGAACTTAAGAGCCTCTTTGTTATGCCATTTATTAGGCCTCTGCTGCATGCTCAGCCAGAAAGGCCTGCACTTCACGTGCGGACGGCATCCCGGACTGGGCGCCGAGCTTCGTCACGGATAACGCGGCCGCACCCATGGCGAAGCCTACGGCCGCGTCCAACGTCTCACCGCGCGCGAGGGCTACCGCCAGCGCGCCGTTGAAGCAATCGCCAGCGCCGGTCGTATCGACGGCGCTTACGGCGTAGCCGGGCGCACGGCATGCGCCGGCACGCCCTGCCTGTACGCGGCCGCCAGGCGCCGCCGCGTACACAGCCCCCTCGGGGCCGAGCGTCGTGACGACAGCGGCCCCGAGGGATGCGGCGAGCTCTGCGACCGCCGCATCCAGGTCTTCCGGCCGGAGATGATCCCGGCCGGTAAGCACGGCAAGCTCACTGCGGTTCGGCGTGACAACGTCGACGCACCGCAGGAGCTCCTGGGGCAGACCCGGCACCGCGGGAGCCGGGTTGAGCACCACCAGTGCGCTGCCTTCAGCCGCCAGTTGGGCGGCGCGGGTAACCGCTGGCAGCGGGATCTCCAGCTGCAGCAGCACCGCTGCGGCTGCAGTCAGGCTTTTTACCGTATCCGCCTCTTCCAGCATTTCAGGCACTACTTGCCCATTCGCACCAGGAATAACGATAATCCGGTTGTCTCCCCGAGAGAGCCAGATGGAAGCTGTCCCTGTAACCGTGTCTTCCAATATGCGAACCTGCGAGGCATCTGCACCACTTTCCGTCAGACTGTGCAGCAGACGTTCGCCAAAAACGTCCGATCCCACCGCACCAATCATTGTGGTCTGTCCACCCAGACGTGAAGCAGCGACAGCTTGATTTGCACCTTTGCCGCCAGCGAGATAGTGCAGTTCCTCACCGCTCACCGTCTCTCCCTCTTCCGGAATCGTATCTGTCTTCACCACGAGATCCATATTGAGACTGCCTACGACAGCAATAAGAGGTTGTTCCTGATTATAGTCTGACATGTATGGGTTCACTCACTTTCGGGCGTGCGATAATAACCAACCTCGTTATTCCGACCTCATTTTGTCATAAGCTTCGTTGTATTGCCCTGCTTCCTTAATATCCACAGATGTAATACCGCCTGCATCCCATGACGTGAGACGCAGCGTAACCGTTGTATAGTCAATCGTAATAAAAGGATGATGATTGAATGCTTCCGAGATCGCAGCGACCTCATCCACAAATGCAATCCCTTTCATGTAGTTGGAGAACACGAATTTACGTACAATCCACCGTCCCTCTTCCAGTTCCCAGCCTTCCAGCCTTCCCAGATGAGCTTCGACTTCCTCTTGCGAAAAAACCATGCGTTATCTTCCTCCCCATAGGATGGTACATTACAGACGTGCGTCCGTATAACCACCAACACCTTCGGCGCTATCGACAGCAACCTCAAAGGCCAGGCTCACCGCCATGCGGTTGGCCCATTTCACGACTAACATCTTACCACGGACAAGCTTCAAAATTCAATCAACTTAAAAGGGTATAGAACCACTAACCATAAGGCTTTGAGGAAAATTATAGTGCCATTCATACCCCTGAAAATGCATGTACACACACTAAATTAAAGGTACAAATGTTAATTCTTCTTCCCCGATCAAAATATGAATGCGATACTGTTCCTTATCATGGATGACCACGCCACTTCCAACCGGAATCACAGACTCCTCGCCCAGCGCATAGAACAAATCCTCCGCCAACGCCTCATCCACTTCAAGTTGCTCCGGTGTAGCCAGTCTCCCCCACTCTTCCGCGTCCATTTCAAAGAAAACATACCGATCCGGTATGCGTCCGATTGCCGTTGTCAGATCTGTCAAAATTCCTTCATAATCCCGTCCATGCTTTACGCCCATTGACTTTTCACTCCTATTCGGCCCCTAAGGAGCGGATTTGATCTTATTATACCTGAAAATAGCCCTTAAAAAAAAAGGCCTTCTGGTCGATAAATACTATATATGACCGTTTGAACTGTTTTAGCAACCGTAAGGAATGCCTAACATTGAACGGATTGCGGCCAAAAATTCGTCCGGAAGCCCGAATACAGCCGCTTGAAAGGATTCAATTTTATCTCATGGATGAGGTGTATGATGAACATTTCAACGATTATTGGACTAGTTTTTGGGCTGGTCTCCCTTGTACTCGGTATGTTCCTGAAGGGTGCGCCCTTAATCAACCTGGTTAACAATCCGGCAGCCTACGTTATTATCTTTGTTGGTACGGCAGGAACCATCTTTATTGCATTTCCGATGTCAGAAGTTAAGAAAATCCCTAAGCTTTTCGGGATTATTTTCAAAAATCAAGTACTTATTGATCGAGTGTCTCTGATCGGCACGTTTATGGATTGGGCTTCCACTACCCGTCGTGAAGGTTTGCTTGCACTGGAATCAAAAGTAGAAGAGATTGACGATCAGTTCCTTCGTGGCGGTATGCGTATGATTATCGACGGCAACGATCAGGAATTTGTAAGTGATGTACTAATGGAAGATATTCATGCTACAGAGGAGCGCCACCGCGGCGGTGCCTTGATCTTCGCCCAGGCGGGGATGTACGCGCCAACGCTCGGGGTTCTCGGGGCCGTTGTAGGTCTCATCGCAGCACTTGCCGATCTCAGTGACATGGAGAAACTCTCCCATGCGATTGCGGCAGCATTTATCGCAACACTCCTTGGTATATTTAGTGGTTACGTGTTATGGCACCCGATGTCTAACAAGCTGAAGCGGATGTCCAAGCAAGAAATGGAGATCAAGCTGATGATGGTTGAAGGATTGTTATCCATACAATCTGGTGTATCCACCATTGCCATCAACCAAAAGTTATCCGTATTCCTGACACCTTCCGAACGCAAACAACTGGAAGAGAAGGAGGGATCATCAGGTGAAAAAGGCTAAAAAGCACGAACCACATGAAGAACATATAGACGAGAGCTGGTTGCTTCCCTATTCTGACTTGATGACCTTGTTGCTTGCCCTGTTTATCACGTTGTTCTCCATGAGTTCACTCGATGCGGCCAAGTTCGAGCAGATGGCTTCCGCACTAAGCAGTGCATTGAATGGAGGCTCCGGTATTCTGGATCATACGTCCATGAATCCGGATACGCCAGGTGTTGACTTGGGTAAGAACAAACAGGAACCTACAGAAATCACCAAAAAAACACCAGCTCAGATTACGGATGCACAGATGGCTCAAAAAGAACAGGAAGATCTGGAGAAGCTCAAGAAACGGCTTGACCAGTATATCTCGAAGAACGGCCTTTCGGACCAGCTGAACACTAAGTTGAATCAGTCTGAATTGAAGATCACCATCAGTGATAACGCCCTGTTCTCCTCAGGCCGAGCAGATGTGAAGCCTGAATCACGGTCTCTGGCCAAAGCCATTTCAAGCATGCTGCAAGAGTTCCCTGAATACGAAGTGGTTGTATCCGGTCATACCGATAATATTCCCATTTCGAACAACCAATATAAGGATAACTGGGATCTGAGTGCAGACCGTGCGCTCAACTTCCTGAAAATCCTGTTGCTGAACACGCAATTGGACCCTTCCAAATTCACACCAAGTGGTTATGGAGAGTATCACCCGGTTGCCAGCAATGACACCAATACCGGACGGGCACAGAATCGCCGTGTAGAGGTATCTATCATTCGGAAGTATCAAAGTAACAATACCAATGTAAAAGCCGTAGGCGAAGGAAATTAAAAGCCAATAGGCCGCCAATGACAAAAAAGACCGTTCTCCATCTAACGATAGAGAGCGGTCTTTTGATTTTATATTTTCTTCACCATAACCATTTCTACTATTGAGTCAAAAAAAGTCGAATCGACTATTCCAGTGAATAGTCCAACAGTCCGCCCAGCTCCGCTTTTTCAGCAGACGTAAGCTCTCTCCAAGAACCTGTTGCCATTTCTCCAAGATGGATGTTCATGATCCGAATTCGCTTCAGCTTACGAACCTCGTAGCCAAAGGCACTACACATCCGCCGAATTTGACGGTTCTTTCCTTCGGTCAAGATAATACGGAATACACGATCCGTCATCCGGGTCACTGTACAAGGCAGTGTCATTTCACCCAAAATCTTAACTCCGGTACTCATGCCTCTAAGGAAACTCGGCGTTACCGTTCGATCAACAGTGACGATATACTCTTTCTCATGGCGTCCTTCTGCTCTAAGAATCCGGTTAACGATATCTCCGTCATTGGTCATCAAGATCAAACCTTCCGAGTCCTTATCCAGACGTCCAATTGGAAAGATACGTTCATCGTGTCCTACAAAATCAACAATATTCCCCTGAATATGCTGCTCGGTTGTACTTGTGATTCCAATCGGTTTATTCAGCGCAATATATACATGTTTTCTCTTTTCATTGATCGGTTTGCCATTAATTCGTACATCGTCGCCTTCTTCTGCCTGACTGCCCAGTTCAGCCTTAACTCCATTAATGGTTACCAGCCCACGATCCACCAACTTGTCGGCTTCACGCCGGGAGCAATAACCTGTTTCACTAATAAATTTATTAATACGCAAAAGGTAATCTCACCTCATCTATTTCTCTTCATCTGTAATTGGTTCATCCGTTACCTGATCTACCTCAATAACCTCCGGTTGTTGCTCGGATGCAGGCAGTTCAATGATAACCGTTGTCCCCTTGTTCATGACGCTTTTAATATCCATCATGCCCTTATGTGATTGAATAATTCGCTGACTGACCATCAGACCAAGCCCTGTCCCGGACTCCTTATTCGTAAAGAAAGGCTCCCCAAGCTTGGGCATCATCTCTTCCGGGATACCAATGCCTTCATCCCTGATCTCAATTCTGACGCGTTTCGACTGCTCGTCATGCTTGAGCTTGATGTGAATGCTTCCTCCATTTGGCATGGCCTCCATACCGTTTTTCAGCAAATTGATGAATACCTGCTTCAACTGGTTCTCTTCACAGTGTACCATAGCCGAATCGGATGAGGCACGCAGTACAAATTCTACACCATGCAGATGCGCCTGACTATCCAGTAACGAGATGACATCGCCGAGAATAAAACGAATATCCCGATTCTGAAAATGAACCGCCTGCGGTTTGGCCAAGATCAGGAATTCACCAACAATAAGGTTGATGCGATCCAGCTCCGATAACATCAGATCCAGATGACGATGATTCAGCTTGTTGCTCTCTTGCTGTAACTGCAGGAATCCGCGCAGCGTGGTCAGTGGATTACGAATCTCATGCGCCACACCTGCTGCAAGCTGACCCACGGTTGTAAGCTTCTCAGATCTTCTGAGCAGCTCTTCCATCCGATTACGGCTTGTAATATCCCTGGAGACACTTATAAGCGCAGTAATCTCTCCAGCCTCGTCTCGTACCGGAGCCGTACTGACACTGACCTCTACCCGGGTCCCGTCTTTCTTCATCCAGGTGGTTTCGTTGGACGTAATGGACATTCCCTCAACGAGTTGGGCATGCTGACGTTTCATTTCTTCTTCTGCCTCTGGCGGGATGATCTTCAGATTACGACCTTCCACCTCGCGACTTCGAAAGCCATATAATTGTTCAAATGCCCGGTTAACCCGCAGCACTTTCCCTTCAAGATCCGTAATATGAATGGCATCCGCTGTCTGATTGATAATGGACTCCAGATGCTCTTTTACCGCGCGATTTTCTTCATACATCTGTTTCAGACGACTCGTATAATGGCCCAGATTACGAATCATGGCATTAATCCGATTGGCCAGTTGGCCGAGTTCATCCTTCCTCCGTACTTTCAGACGGAAGTCAAAGTGCCCATCTGCTACATCATTCACTTTGCCCAGTATGGATTGGATCGGACGCGTAATATAGCCTGCGAGCAGATAGCTGCCAAAGATCACGATCTCCAACAAAACTAACGATATTGAGGCATGGCTCACCAGTTGCTCAGACACCATGGAAGATATCTGCTTATAGTCCATGACAATACTGATGACATACGAAGACTGATTAGGTGTGAAAATGGGAATAAAACTCTTCAGTACCTTCTGTTCGTGCGTTTCACTGACAAAAGATACATTCTGTCCTGTTCGAATGGCGCGCACCACAGCACGATGATCTTCATCTGTAGATCCATACTGGTACGTCCCGAACCGAATAGGTCTATTATTCAACTTGCTAAAATTCGAATCTCTTCCGTCATCACCCATGTTCGGGCTGCCAAAAGTCAATGGATTGATGCCTGTAATCTCCAGAATGGAGGGATTGACCTCACGGATCTTATTCAAAATCTCATCCGGACTAGAGATTTTCACATAGTCATCAACTTCCGTATTATTATAGAAGGGATTGATTATGTAGTTTCTCTTTCCATCATGGTAGTAACCCCAGATATCAATATCTGAGGGACTGGATGTCGAATACTCGAAACCATCGGACCAGAAATGTTCTAGCTTCTGCCCTTGAGGAATCGTTACCTGTTGTTTTTCAAATAATTGTTTAAACGCCTGATACCAATAGGTCATGGATTTGGTGGATAGCCCGATCTCTCTTGGATCTGAAGAGCGGCTAACCACAATATCATCATCCGTCTGTTCCATCAACGAAATATGCGAGACGCCTACCTTTTGACTCAAGCGAACAAGTTCTTCATTTGTGATATTATTAATATCCGGGTCCAATTCTTCCGCTGCCATGACAGCAGCAAGCCACAGATTGTTTCCAATCTGCCTTTTTACATAATCCGAACTGTATTGATTCTGTTCGACAGCAATTGCAATCTGCTTTGCAGTGAGTACCATCTTGGTTTCACTGTCCTGCCTCAGATTCTCTTCTGTAGTATAATAACTCAGTGCGATATTCAACACTAAAATAACGAGCACTGAGCAGGACATAATCATGGATAATTTCGTTTTAATAGACAAGTTTTTTTGTTCACCTCTCGGCTTGTACCCTCTGGCGATATATGGCAAAACCTATCTCCATCATAACGCTTGTATGTCTTTTTGAAAAGGATAATTGACCTGTGTCCAAAAGTTACCGAATGACGGAAAAGCTCGAAATTCGTTGTTTTTTGCATTTTCGAACTCTACAATGAAATTAATCACTATATTTGTCCACATACCCACAGGCTTGTGGATAGTTTGTTTATAACTATGTGAGCAACTCCATGGTTATCCACATTTCTATACACAACATGTTAACAACCCGAATACTTGTTCGCTGAATAAATGCTTTTTGGAAGGAGTTATATTGTAATGAATGACCATTCTCTCCAGCCCGACCTTTCTCAATTATCCGAGGAAGCCCAGCATGAGCATTGGATGCGAGAGGCCATTGCCGAGGCATACAAAGCCGAGGCCCTTGGGGAAGTGCCGATTGGAGCTGTAATTGTACAAAATAACCAAATTATTGGCCGAGGATACAATCTGCGTGAAACTACACTGGATTCTACCGCCCATGCAGAGATGGTGGCTATTCGTCAGGCCAGCGAGACCATCGGTGCTTGGCGTTTGTTGGATTGTTCTCTGTACGTCACACTGGAACCTTGTCCGATGTGTGCAGGCGCAATTGTACAATCCAGGGTCCCCCGCGTAATCTTTGGTACGGCTGATCCCAAGGCAGGCTGTGCAGGTACACTGATGAACTTGCTACAGGAGCCTCGATTTAACCATCGCACCGAGGTGATCCCGGATATCCTTCAGCCTGAATGCTCTACTATGCTAACTCAATTTTTCAGAAATCTGCGCCAAAAGTTAAAATAAACTAATATATAAATTGAAACTAAGCATTTACACGAGAACGTAGAGGACAGAAATGACCTGAAGAAGCAACGCGTTCGCCTTTATCCCCAGATTTCCACCTCTATAATATAGAATCGAAAAATCGGGGGATAACAGCGATCGGAAGGTTGTTCTGTCATCGGAGTGGCAAGTGTACTATTCTTTAGTTCAATTCATATAGCACTACGAACATCCCAATTGGAAAGGAAGTGTGCTGTAATGGCTCTAACACTCTATGATACAGCCAATGGCATAAGCCTTCGGTTGCTCACACCCCAGGATACACAATCCTATCTGGACCTGATTCAGATTACACGAATCCCATACCAGTCTGTAGAACCCGTGCGAGAAGATGATTTCTACACATTGGACACTCAGACTCGACGGATTGAGGATCGAGTCAAGGCAGCAGAAGAAGGTACAGGATATCAATTTGGAATCTATACCATTAAAGACGGCCTGTTGATCGGACAAGTAAGTCTTAACAATGTCGTATTAGGCGTTGCCAATTATGCTGATATGGGCTACTTTATCCATCCAGATTATCAGGGCGGCGGACGAATGACAGCAGCGGTTAAACTGGCCGTAGCCTATGGCTTCCGGGCGCTGAAGTTAAATCGGGTTCAGGCTGCGGTATTGGCGTCTAACAAGGGTTCGCAGCGCGTATTGGAGAAGAACGGATTCCAGTTTGAAGGTACAGCTCGCAAATACCTCAAGATCAACGGCAAATATCAGGATCATCAGATCTATGCTGTACTTGCTGAAGACTTGGATGAACTTGCGGATTAATTAATTTAGAAGCTCCACCACAAAGCTGTTTGTCTCCCCAGTCCAACAATATACAAATTCAATATTTAACCGCACCACCCTATTCATGTAGGAGAGAGTGCGGTTTTATTTGTATGTGTCCCCAGCCACAATTCAAAATCAAAGATCAATCATTCTGCGGATATCCCCTCTTACGCTGTCTAACATAAAAAAACCGCCTGTATCCAAGCGGAAGGAGATTATCCTTCACTTGAATCACAGACGGTTTGAACTCAGCGAGATTAGTATCCGTATGAAGCGCTCATCAGTTCTTCGAACTCTTGCATAGTAATTACGTCGTCGCCAGTAGGGATGTTGATTTTGAATGCTGCTTTTTCGTTAATCTTGGTGTACGTATTGGAACCGGTAAATGCCAGTTTCACTTCGTCTTTCGTATCTTCTGGCTTGATCAGCACATCAGCGACCATCTTCTGATATACAGGGAAGTCGTTTTTGTCTAATGCGAAATCGATGTTGAATTGGTTAATTGTCAGAACATCTTTCAATTTATCCAAGTCTTTAGCCATTTCAGCCTGATCTGCTTCAGTGATTTTCAAATCTTCTTTAGCTTTGTCGATATCAGCCTGATCCATTTGCAGCATTTCACGATATTCCTCTTTGGACAGAATATCCAATACTTTAGGCATAGCTTTTGTTACCAGTACAGTAACTGCTTCTTTAACATTGTCATTATTCACCGAGAATTGTACAACCTGCTTCGCATCTACACCTTCAGGAAGTTGTGCATCTTTGGTGTCCAGGTTTTTGAAGAATTTAGCTTGATCGTATTCGCTCAGCACTGCGTCCATGACTTCGTTGCTCAACTTTTGAGTTTTGGCTGCGTCCATAGCATCCGGGTTCCATTCTGTACCCTCTTGCTCAGCCAGCTCTTTCAGATCAAGTTCCAGGAATTTGCCAACAACGTTCTCCGGAATTGGGAAAAACGGAATATTCGGCACTTTCACATAGAGTTTCTCAGCTGTCATCACCATTGGAATGGTAAAGGTCATACCCATGTCGCCTTTAAGTTCAATACCAAGAGTCATCTCTGTCTGCATTGGCTCACTTTGGTATACACCTGTTACATTCAACTGAGCATCCTTCAACATGCTCATAAACTGAGTCATGGTCGGATCCGTTTGAGATGCATCCCCAGGTTTATAGCTCAATTCATTAATAGTGAAGTTAGAACTCATTTCATACGAAGTTAATTTGGAAGCATTGGCCGCAGCCGTCTTCAATGCCTCTTTTGGTTCCTGCTTGCTGCTACATGCTGTCAAGGCCATGGATACGGTCAACAGCAACGTAAGAAGAAGCGCCCCCATACGTTTAGTCATTTGTTTCTCTCCTCTCGTGATAACCCCAAAAAAAGTAATTCAATATCAATGATATACCATATCACCAGATACTGAAACCTAATTTGGGAAAAATGTGATCTTTCCTCTTTAAAATGGCTACAAAGACCTATGTGAGGTTTGGGAATAACCATGTGCCTGTCTTTATATATGTATGAATACGCAAAAGCCCCCTGTTAGGTAACAAGGGACTTTTGCGTAAATCTTCTTCTAAGTTAACCTTGAGGATTCAGATGATCCACATGATTTTGATTTTTCACTTTTTTGGAACCGGATAATGGTTCCTGCATGGAAGAACGTTTGGATGAATGATGATGCTGTTCGGCAGCTTGCGCTTCCGGTACAGGAATTGTTTTTGGTTTGCTCATAATGTTGCCCCCTCATCAATGTTAGGAATGGGATGGGTCCCTATCTTCCGTTTTATCATGATTTAGTGCATCTTGATGACGGTGATCATTGATATCTTGCTGAATTTGCTGAGCATGGTGACTGTTTACGGCTGGCTGCTCCAGATCACCGACTACATTTTGCAGGTTTTTGTCTACTCCCGCTTTGGCTTTAGTCAATTGAGTTCACTCCTTCAGATTTCAGGCTATTGTCTCGTCTGGGATTGTAACGACTGGGCGCATTCGTGAATGTGCCGCGTATAATCGTGGGCCAGTTCCTGAATTGGCTCGGTACGCTCATCTGTCGTTCGTCCATCCCGTTCCACATCAATCAGTTGTACACTGACTTCACGGGAATCCACATACTCACACTTGAAATCAAAAGAGTACATCTCATGACCTGCTGTCGCAATGTGTATCCGAATGGCCTGTTGATCGGCTTCATCCGCCATTACTTGAGCCTGATCGCCAACATTCAAGACTTGAGGCAAACGCTCTTGCCAAGCCCCTACAAGCTCTGTCTGATCGATGTTTAACTCGCGATTCATCTTACCACCTCCACTCCTATAAAGTGCGGCGATAAAGATGTTTTTATACATATTAGAATTACTCAAAATATAACGTTGTACTGAGCAACGTATACACCGGTCATCAACCTGTATGCTCACTACGTTAAACAAACCCACAACGCAAAAAAGGACCCGAGCGAGATCGCTCGAATCCTTGTTATAAGTGTAGTATGGCGGAGAGGGTGGGATTCGAACCCACGTGGAGTTGCCCCCTAACGGTTTTCAAGACCGCCCCGTTATGACCGCTTCGGTACCTCTCCAGGGAATTAACTTTTATAAACTTGCCACGAAAAGTATCATACCACATCTCGACATCATAATGCAACCTTTTTATATTAAAATTGATAATCCGTATGCCTCAGTGATACAAAACACTCCAATCCGCCATTCCAAAATGACGGATTGAATTTGTATTCCTTTTGATGAGGATGTTTAACTCTCGCTTAAGAGCGACGTGCAATCACACTTGCGCCGCCCATATAAGGACGCAATGCTTCAGGAATAACAACCGTACCATCTTCCTGTTGATAGTTCTCCAGGATAGCGGCTACCGTCCGTCCAACGGCCAATCCTGACCCGTTCAATGTATGCACAAATTCCGGTTTGGCTTTTGGTTCTCTGCGGAAACGGATATTGGCACGGCGTGCCTGGAAGTCCTCACAGTTAGAGCAGGAAGAAATCTCACGATATGTGTTGCTCTCAGGTAACCATACTTCGATATCATACGTTTTAGCTGAAGTGAAGCCCATATCTGCGGTACATAATGTCAGAACGCGATACGGCAATCCCAATAACTGAAGCACACGCTCCGCATTTTGAGTCATTTGCTCCAACTCTTCATACGAAGTCTCCGGAGTAGAGAGCTTGAGCAGCTCTACTTTGTTAAACTGATGCTGACGAATCAGTCCGCGTGTATCCCGCCCAGCCGAACCGGCTTCAGAACGGAAACAAGAGCTGTATGCCACAAAGTGCTTAGGCAATTGATCAACATTCAGAATCTCTTCGCGATGATAGTTCGTTACCGGAACTTCAGCAGTAGGAATCAGATAATATTCGGTATCTTTCAACTTGAACAGATCTTCTTCGAACTTGGGCAGTTGACCTGTTCCAAACAAGCTATCCCGATTAACGATGTATGGAGGCAGAATCTCTTCATATCCATGTTGATCGCTGTGCAGATCCATCATAAAGTTAATCAATGCACGTTCCAGACGGGCACCCAACCCTTTATAAAAGGTAAAACGAGATCCTGTTACTTTGGCAGCTGCTTCAAAATCCAGGATATCGAGATCCTGAGCAATTTCCCAGTGGGCTTTTGGTGCAAAAGTAAATGACTTCGGCTCTTCCCAGCGGCGAATCTCAACATTATCCTCTTCGGAAGCACCGATAGGTACACTCTCATTAGGAATGTTCGGAATCGCCATGGTGAGATCATTGATCTTCACTTCCAGTTCACGAACTTCTTCGTCCATGGCTTTGATTCGATCAGACACTTCACGCATCTCCACAATCAGATCATCCGCATTCTCACGGTTCTTCTTCAGTCTAGCAACTTCCGCAGATACCGTATTCCGACGGCTCTTCAGCGTTTCACTCTCTTGAAGCAATTCCCGACGCTTGGCATCCATCTCGGTAAATCCAGCGATAAGATCCAGCGATTTACCTCGTTTAGTCAATGCTTCTTCTACACGTGCATACTCATTCCGCAATATTTTCACATCAAGCACGATATACCCCTCCTAAATAACCCCACATAGTGAAGCCTTATGTTAAATCGAATCTCAAAACTCTACTGTGTATACCTTACTATATACTTATCGGAATCTGTAACCGCAAAAACAACCTACGTCCCCCGTGTGACCCTCAGCTGCGATTCCCGCTGTGAAGCAGATACAGGCAACATCAGGCATCCGTTCAGATGCAACTGCCAATCAGCGGCCTTAGAAGGCTACTGGGAAGTGATCCGATGACCGGGAGATCATAGGTTGTACATCATACACTATTTAAGGTCTACCGTATGTTTGTAGGACTTGGCCATGTCTACAAAATAAGCATGCAGACGATAGTCATCCGTCAACTCCGGATGATACGAGCAAGCCAGCAAATGTCCCTGACGAGCTGTAACAATCTCATCATTGTAAGTAGAGAGAACCTCTACCTGGTCTCCCACACTCTCAATCAAGGGAGCCCGGATAAACACAGCTCTCACCGTTTCCTCAATGCCTTTGACCGGCAAGTCTGTTTCGAAACTTTCTCTCTGCCGTCCAAATGCATTTCGGGATACAGTCATATCCATTAACTCCAAATGAGCCTCTTCCTGTCCTGTGATGTGCTTAGCCATAACGATTAAGCCAGCACAGGTACCAAATACCGGTTTGCCCTCAGCAGCAAAGGCTCGAATGGCATCCATAAACCCGTACTTACGCATCAGTTTGCCAATCGTTGTACTTTCCCCGCCAGGAAGGATAAGACCATCCAGATCATCCAATTGCTGAACCTGTTTGATAGCCAAACCTTCTGCTCCAGCGCGTTCAATACTCCGTATATGCTCTGTGACAGCCCCTTGAAGTGCTAATACGCCGATCTTCATTTGCACATTCCCCTTCTCATACCAGCCGCGATCTTGCATACGCTCGGAAGGTGCAAGTTTGGATATCTCTATGCCCTTCATCGGTGCTCCAAGATACTTGGACACTTCGGCCCGTAATATATATGTCGTTCATTGCCTTAGATAGAGCAGTTAACCCGCTCCACCAGGTAAAAAAACATTGGAGTTTTTTGCTTCATTATACGTGAATTCTAACTTGATATTTTACCGGAAAAATTGTAAATATACAATCCATCCAGTCGGAATAACTTGTATTTTATCAATGATATGACTTTATATCATCAAATTCATGACATACTCTTTTAGAAGAAGTAAGCTATAGGCTAAAACAGGTTTTTGATCCCGTCAAAGAGATCCACGAAGAAATCTTTTACAGCACGGAAGAACAGACGGAACCATCCGCCTTTATCGGCCTCTTCGGCTGTAATCAAGTTCACTGTTTTTTCCTGAGGCTCAATTCCATCTGCTTTATACGTGTACGTTACTGTACCAACCTTCGTACCTGCCTTGATTGGTGCTACCAGCTTGTCCGCCTCAGTTACGTTGGCTTTGAACGTCACATCCAGGTTCTGAGTACCTTTGGGTACAACGAAACTAACCGCATTATCTGTTACGACAGGAACGGTTGTTTCTTTACCTTTTTTCAAAGGTACAGCTTCCCAGCCCGTCACTTTGGTCTTGCCTGCGACAGCCTGCTTCACTTCAAAGTTGTTAAATCCAAAGTCCAACACCTTTTTAGTTTCTCTGAAACGTGCGGATTCCGAATCTGTGCCCATAACAACACTAATTAGACGCATACCGTTACGTTCCGCTGTACCTGTAAAGTTATTACCTGCGTTCGTGGTATGGCCTGTTTTCATTCCATCCAGACCTTCATAGGCATAGCTTTTGAAGTTGGTTATATTTTTATTCGCTTCCAACATCCAGTTGTAATTAATAATTGGCGCTTTATCGTTTGGACGGAACTTATAAGATTGAATGGTTGTAAAATCTTTGTAGTCCGGGTGATCCATGATGATATATCTGCACAGAATTGCAGCATCCAGTGCGGACATGACTGTTTCCTTGTCTTCGGCTGGACGGAAATCGGCAGGCATATCTGCTCGATCCAGACCTGATGAGTTGATGAAAAACGTATCCTTCATGCCCATACGCTTCGCTTCATCATTCATCATTTTCACGAAAGCCTCTTCCGAACCCGCAACATACTCAGCCAAAGCAACCGTAGCATCATTGGCAGAGCCAACAGCCATAGCAATATAGAGATCCTTAACTGTATGCTGGTCACCTTCCGCCAGGAAAATACGCGATCCGACACTTTGTGCAGCATTCTTTTTAACAGTTACAATATCGTCCCAGCCGAATTTCCCTTGTTTGACCTGTTCTGCAACGATGTACTCTGTCATCATCTTGGTCATACTGGCAGGTGGCATGGCTTTATCCGCATCGACATTGAGCAAAATCTGACCCGTTGATGCCTCCATGAGAACGGCTGACCTAACCTCAAGCCCAAGTGAGTCTACCCCAGGAACCTGTACAGCTTTCTCCGTCTTCGTTGTTGTTGCTGCTGCAGTCAGGACCTGCCCAGAGTCGTTCGCAGCAGCCATGACTGGCATTACTGCAGACATGCAAAGCATGTTAATTAGCATTACCGAGGCTACGCTCTTTTTGAGCATTTGGCGTTTCTTCTTATTCATGTGTTTGGCTTTCAATGATGAATACTCCCTTCGATCCAAAGCATTGTTAATTGCTTCAGTGCAGCTTATACTGCGATTTTCTTGTTCCCTAACCTGCGTGTTTGATGTGTGAGATGTGTGCTATATGCGCTGTATCGAACGAGCAATATTATTGCTCCTAAAGTTCGTTATCGATTGTCACTTAGTCCGCATTTTGCGAATGCTTATGTAAAAGGACGTCCGCGCTTCTGTTTAGCTGGCAGCCTTTTCTTGCACTGCATTTGCTTTTCAAAACCATATTCATAGATTCACGTCAAATAGCCGCCGCAACGCCTTAATCCATCCATGGATCGTCACCGCTTGTTCTATTCTATCACAGGGGTATCTGCAAAAAAAGACAGACCCGGTGAAAATCACCGAGCCTGTCCTGGAAATGATTAACTCTCTTCCGATTACAACGAGTAGTTAGGTGCTTCTTTTGTGATCTGTACATCATGCGGATGACTTTCACGCAGACCTGCACCTGTAATGCGAATAAAGCCAGTATCGTTCCGAAGCTGCTCCAGGTTGCTTGTACCGCAGTAACCCATACCGGAACGCAGACCACCAATCAGTTGGTGAATCGTATCGGACAATGGACCTTTGTAAGCGACACGACCTTCAATTCCTTCTGGAACCAGTTTCTTGTCATCATCTTGGAAATAGCGATCTTTACTACCTTGTTTCATTGCAGCCATTGATCCCATACCGCGATAAACTTTGTAGCTACGTCCTTGGAAAATCTCAGTTTCCCCCGGGCTTTCCGCTGTGCCGGCAAACAAGCTTCCCAGCATAACCGCGTGTGCACCTGCAGCCAGTGCCTTCGTAATTTCACCGGAATACTTAATTCCGCCGTCCGCAATAATCGGAACTCCATATTCACGTGCAACTGTTGCACAATCGTAAACTGCAGTTACTTGAGGTACACCAATACCAGCGATAACACGTGTTGTACAAATCGAACCTGGACCAATTCCCACTTTGACTACCGAAGCCCCTGCTTCGATCAGGTCACGAGTAGCTTCACCAGTAGCCACGTTACCTGCAATGATGGTCAGGGTAGGGAAACGTTCACGAAGCTGACGTACCGCTTCAATGATATTAATGTGGTGTCCGTGAGCCGAGTCTACCGTAATCAAGTCGACACCAGCTTGTACCAAAGCATCTGCACGTTCAAATGTATCTTTGGAGATACCAATCGCTGCACCAACTAACAAACGACCTTGAGCATCTTTGGCTGCATGAGGGAATTGAATGGCTTTCTCGATATCTTTAATAGTGATAAGACCTTTCAACGTGTTCGTCTCATCAACTAATGGAAGTTTCTCAATCTTGTGTTTCTGAAGGATACCTTCAGCTTCTTGCAGTGTAGTCCCTACAGGAGCGGTAACCAGATTCTCACGAGTCATGACTTCGCTAATTTTGATGCCGTAATCATGGATAAAACGCAAATCACGGTTGGTCAAAATACCAACCAGCTTCTGATCTCCTTCAATAATGGGTACGCCGGAGATCCGATATTTCGCCATAACTTCTTCTGCATCAGATACCAGATGATCTGCTGTGAGTGAGAATGGATTCGTAATTACACCACTCTCTGAACGTTTAACCCGATCTACTTCTTCTGCCTGTTGTTCAACAGACATATTTTTATGAATGATACCGATACCGCCTTCGCGTGCAATGGCAATAGCCAATGTCGCTTCAGTTACCGTATCCATTCCTGCACTAATCAAAGGAATATTTAACTTCACAGTGTCGCTTAAACGAATAGATACATCTACTTCTTTAGGCAGTGTCTCGGATTTCCGTGGCACTAGCAATACATCATCAAAGGTGAGGCCTTCCTTACCAAATTTATCTTCCCACACGCAAGTGTTCCTCCTTATGGTTGCTCAGCTTTACGGTCCAAAACCCGAAGATTCCAGGCTGTATTTTACGCCGAAAATACGTTTTCTGAAAAATTTATTATTGCCATCTTAGCAAAGCGATATTTAGACTGTCAAGGAAAAGTACTTGGTTATATTAGGTGTGTTGCCTGATGAATACAACTGTTTTTCTCGAGCGGACAAGTTGAATCAATATAACCTATAAACGTCTGCTCAAATCAGCCCAATATTTATTTTTATTGAGCCATTCAGGATATAAAGTTGCCGCTTTCAGGCTTTTTTTATACCTCAACTATTCATTTATATACAAATAAAAACCACCACCGAATAACATCGGCAGTGGTTCTTTGCTTGGCGGCGTCCTACTCTCCCAGGACCCTGCGGTCCAAGTACCATCGGCGCTAGAGGGCTTAACGGTCGTGTTCGGGATGGGTACGTGTGGAACCCCTCCGCCATCGCCACCAAACGCATAGCTAAGCTTACATTTCAGAGATCGTTCTCTGAAAACTAGATTCGAAACGAAAGTGTGCGAATTGAACTTGCAAATTGGATAAGCCCTCGACCGATTAGTACTGGTCAGCTCCATGCATTGCTGCACTTCCACCCCCAGCCTATCTACCTCGTCGTCTTCAAGGGGTCTTACATACTG
>NZ_JBFRHG010000012.1:0-63628 GCF_052115745.1 Paenibacillus sp. 2KB_22 | reverse complement strand
TTGCATGTATTAGGCATGCCGCCAGCGTTCGTCCTGAGCCAGGATCAAACTCTCCAATAAAGTATTGAAAAGAGCGATAAGCTCATTTTGAATCTGACGAGATTAAAAATCTCAATTGTGCTCCAGTCGATTCAAGCCAAGGCTTGTTTCGAACTTTCGCGTTCATTCTGCAAGCAGAATGTTTACTCACTCGTTGTTCAGTTTTCAAAGATCAAACATTCAATTTAGTGCTGTTTTTCATGTTGTCGTCGTTTCAGCGGCGACTTTTATAATATATCATGTTGAAGTTCTCTTTGCAAGCATTATTTTTCGATTATTTTCAATCGCTTCATTTTCATGCTTGTTTTGATGAACCGCTCCTAAAAATGGAACGAAAATTAATTTACCATATGAATTTAGAAAGGTCAACCCTTTTTCGACAAAAAGTATGAACCCCTCAATAATTTCACATTTTCATGGTTCAGAGGTACAGCACCCACTATTTAAGAGCCGCACCTCACTTCCACTACTGTAAATCGAATATATGACCAGCTTCAGCATTAAGGCTTCGACTTTTTCAGCTTCCCACCTCTTGCATACTTGGACAACTCTTTAGGCGGGGCAAAGCGTGCATACATGCGGAACACAGTCTTATATCGGCTCGCGATAGCATATTTGATCTCTTGGTCAAGACGATTATCACTTAGATCGAAAAGCATCTCATCTAATTCTTTACGCAGCACATAGTCTAGTTCCTTGCATTCCTTCTCGTTAAACAACATACCCAGCATTAGAGTTCTCCTTTTTGTGCATAGCCTCTTTATCACACTTACACAAGTTCCATGCAGCACCCCGTGCAATCGCTTTTTGTGAGTGCTGCTGGAACCCGTTTTATTGTTATGGTCAACTTTCTGAAAATTTATGAATGCCAACATGACAAAATTTTATCCTCTCACCAGAGTATACGTAAGTGTGCTTTCGATGATTGCTGCAACAAGAAGCAAGATGACAACCCAGAAGGATGCCGTTAACGTCCTATTCATGAATGCTTTCCACCGGGTACCCAACGTGTTTCGTTTATCACTTCCAAGTTGTACAAGACTTTTAATAACCAGACCACCAAACTTCAGTCCGAATGCGCAAGCAATAATAATGACCGGAATCTCAATAATGCCATGCGGAAGCAAGCCTTTAACCACAATATCATAGAAACTTGCGCCATAATTCATGGTGGTGTGCACTACAAATCCAAGGACCATCCCATTGATCAACAGGAAAATGACAGGCAGAATACCGAAAAATATACCGGCATAGATGACAAGCACACTTTTGATGGCATTATTGAAAAAGATAAACAGGAAGAAGTTCCATTGCACATTGCCCCCCTGCTCCAGCCGTTCACTGACTTCCCGTAATCCTCCGATTTGATTCAACAACAGTTCTTCCAGTGGCCCTGTACTCACCCATCCTGCCCCTATTCCAACAGCAAACAATACTACGGACCAGATTAATGCACTGCGGATGGAACCAAGATCTCTAAGAAATGTACTGAATTTTAACATAATAACCTCCTGTAGAATCTAAAATGATGGACAAACAAGGCGCCGTTACGAATAACTGGGGAGTACGAGCATACATTGGAGAGTAAACAAGCATTTCTTATGGGAGAGGGGCGCTTATTGAAATGAACTCGTTCTATGTATTTAGCGGCAAAAAGATTAAACGGTACCTGATTGTCCTCGTTGCTGCCATCTTTGCGATCGGTATTATTTATCTGGAGAGAGGCAATGTCTCCGTATTCTCGGAGGAAGCACCATCAGCCGTCTACAGCGTTCCAACCGAGAAGAAGGTAATTGCACTTACCTTTGACATTAGCTGGGGAGATAAACGGACAGAGCCGATTCTGAAAGTTCTTCAGGAGAATAAAGTGCAGAAGGCAACCTTTTTCCTTTCCTCCCCCTGGAGTAAGACACACCCCGAAATTGTTACTGCCATCAAAGAGGCAGGATATGAAATTGGCAGCCATGGTCACAGACATGAGAACTACAGCAGCCTGACCGAGGAAGAAATTCGCAAAGAAATTTCGACAGCTCATAGCATTTTAACCGATTTAACGGGAAAAGAACCGAAATTACTGCGTCTGCCCAACGGGGACTTTGACAAGCGTGTGCTTCAGGTAGCCAATAGTCTGAATTATCAGGTTGTTCAGTGGGATACCGACTCTTTGGATTGGAAAAACCCCGGAGTACAGACCATTGTTGATCGCGTAGTAAGCAAAGCACATCCAGGGGACATCGTACTGCTGCATGCAAGCGATTCGTCTAAACAAACTCATGAGGCACTTCCTGTCATTATCGACAAATTAAAAAATCAGGGCTATGAATTCGTAACCGTATCTGAATTGCTTAACCATTCCAGTGTGGAAGGTAAGGAAGTTCGTGATCAAGCCAGTGGTCAATAATTGGCAAATTGCTGGATCTAAAGCCTCATTACGAGCATAAAAGTTGAAAAGAGCTAACCAGGTTAGCTCTTTTTGGTATGTTTTATACTAAACGAAATTTATGCTCGACTTTCTTTCAGCTGTTCTGCCTTTCGACTTACGCTGCGCTTCGTTGATACATCCACAAGCCTGTGCAATATCAGCATTTGGTATGCATTACATAAGAGCAAGGGAACCACAATAAATATGGTTGCGGCATTCACATCAATACGCAGTACGCCAATCGTCTCCACTATGGTGACGGCAATCATGAAAAAGAGTGTAGGTACAAGCGCGGAGAGATGAGTCAGCTTTACTTTAACGTAAGCGGTAACAATTGCAGCTGCCAAAATAATGATACCCAACACAATATCCGACATACGCTCCCGGTCTCCACCAACAAACAGACGTAAAAACATCACGTCAAGCAGCGCTAGAACCGTTAGTACAATCTGCACGATCTGCCAACTACGCTTAGGAAATACACCTTTACCCATGTAATTCAATATCAGATATGCAAAGAAACCCATTTGTGAATACACGCTGATCATAACCCCTGATCCAAATAGGATCAAAAGATAAAGAAGAAAATCATTTAATCCATTTGTTTTCTCCCCGTTCACCAGCATCATAATCAATCCTGTACCTAATGCTCCCGCGGCCCCAATAAGCAAGGCTGTCCAAAACAGGAAAAACCATTTACGTAAATTCAAATGTTTTCCACCCCCGAGTGTTTATTTTACCAACCTTCTCAGCAAAAAACCATCATTGCTCAACATATTTCACCCTTTCCCATCACATACTACATCCAGTATCTAATCAAGGAGGGATTGTACACATGAAACGGCCTTTGTGGCAGCTATGCTGTGTCGTACTGGGGCTATCCGTCATGCTTGCCGGCTGCGGTTCAGATCAGAGTTCTTCGCCTCCTCAGGGCAGTTATAAAGAGATGAAAACAATGGTTGTAGATATTTTGAAAAGTGACGAAGGCAAGAAAGCGGTGGAGGAAGCTCTTACAGGTCAGAGCTCATCCAACGGAAGCAGCGGTTCGGAAGAAGGTGGCGGTTCGGGTGGTGCTTCGGGATCCATTGGTATGAAAATGTTAATGCCTGTGCAATCTTCGGAACAAATACGTATTGCAGTAAAAGATACCATCACAGCTCCCGAATATAAGAAGGAATTCGAAAAGATCATGACCGATCCGCAGTTTGCTGGTGAATTTGCCAAAGTGATCAACGCACAAAGTAAACAACTTCATATGCAATTGATTAAAGATCCCACCTATCAAAAGTCTGTTGAATCCATCATGAAGTCACCTGAAGTATCCAAGATGTTCATGGATATGACGAAGACTCCGGATTATCGTAAACAGACGATGACTGTCATGCAGGAAGTGATGCAAAACCCGTTGTTCCGCATGGAAGTACTCACTTTGCTCAAGAAGGTTGTGCAGGACGAATTGCAACCCAAAGTAGAAAGCGGCGGACAACAAGGGCAAGGGAAAGACGGACAGCAAGACGGTCAGGGCCAAGGTGGTAGTGATGGCGGAGATGGTGGAAGCAGTGGAGATTCGGGCAGCGGAGGATCATAAACAGTAGGTGTTAATACACACCTCAGATACTGAAAAGCCTGCATCCAAGTGGACGCAGGCTTTACTTGTATTTATACACTCATACCATTAGAATTTGGATTCAATGGACCGGGCAACTTCATCATAGATCGCCCCTATACGAGAATCTGCTTTGTAAACAGAAGGTGAGAAATCAGGCTCAGAAGGATGGTTATCCGGCGTGCCTAATGGAATTTGGGCAAGCAAGCTTGTATGCAGACTTTCCGCAAGTCTTCCCCCGCCTCCACGACCAAAGACATAATCCTTCTCGCCGCAACTGCCACATTCATAGTAAGCCATGTTCTCAATCACACCAAGTAACTCATGATCGGTCTGAATGGCCATCGCACCCGCACGTGCTGCGACAAAAGCTGCTGTTGCATGTGGCGTAGTAACAATAATTTCCTTGCTCTGTGGCAACAATTGATGCACATCCAAAGCGACATCTCCCGTACCTGGTGGCAAATCCAGTAACATATAATCCAATTCGCCCCACTGGACATCAGTAAAGAATTGACGCAGCATCCGACCGAGCATGGGTCCTCGCCAGATCACTGGATTGTTCTCCCGAATAAAGAAGCCCATGGACATGACTTTGACTCCAAAACGTTCAACCGTTTGTATAACGCCATCTTCAACGACCGGATATTCTTCAATCCCCATCATGTCGGGTACACTGAAGCCGTAGATATCCGCATCAATTAAGCCCACTTTCTTGCCTTGACGAGCCAAGGCAGCAGCGAGATTAACGGTCACCGTTGATTTACCAACGCCACCTTTACCACTGGCCACTGCAATAAAACGAACACCTGATTCAGGACTTAACAGCTCATGTCCATCTAGGCCCGCTGCGTGACCTTTTACG
Organism: Paenibacillus sp. 2KB_22; assembly: GCF_052115745.1. NCBI lineage: Bacteria > Bacillati > Bacillota > Bacilli > Caryophanales > Paenibacillaceae > Paenibacillus > Paenibacillus sp. 2KB_22. The sequence continues at coordinate 58,696 of NZ_JBFRHG010000012.1, read as the reverse complement.
AGCACTTCGTCCCGATCCGGCTCTTCATTGGGTTGTCCCATATTCAGACTCTCACGATCATGCTCAGAAGCTGCACGCACACGAATATGTACATCCTTCAGTCCGTGCTGGGACAACAGATTACGCGCTGCATCACTCAAGGCTGTTGAATCCTCAGATCGATTTTCCAGTGTCACTATGGTCAGAGCCACATGATTTTCTTTCACCATAATATCTCGAACCCATTCCAGTTCGGTCAGACTTACTCCCAATTGTGGTTCTTGTAATGGCTGTAATAGTTCAAGTATCTGTTCTTTTGATAACATCAGACAGCACCTCAGCTTTATCTATTGGCATGTAATTAGGTATGCTGATCCAATTATATCATTACCTTTCTTATTCTGACTAACTTTTAGGTCGTTCTCCTGAGGAATATCTGAGAATCCCATTATAGATCGATGCAGCTACCTTGCGTTGATAAGCTTCATCGGCAAGCATACGTGCCTCTTCTGGATGAGAAAGGAAGCCCACTTCTACCAGTGCTGAAGGGATCTTCAGAGCCTGCAACAGATAAACTGTATTTACCGTTTTGGCGATTCGATCTGTATTCTCCAGATTACGAACCATTTCTTGTTGAAGCAGATTAGCCAAACCTTCGTTATCCGGATGGTTAGGTGTATAGAAAACCTGCGCTCCACTCCATCGGTTGGATGGGACACTGTTCATGTGAATGCTTATAAAGAGATCTGCTTGCTTATCCTCTATCCGCCGTACTCTTTGTTTCAGATCTTCCGTCTTGCGTTTGGAGTACCCCCTGGTGTCCGCTTCTGCCAAATCCGTGTCTATCTCTCGTGTCATAACCACCAAGGCCCCTGCCTGTTGCAAATAATCTCTCACATACAAGGCGATAGACAGGTTGATATCTTTTTCAATAACTCCCTGTTTACTTACCGCTCCTCCATCTGGACCTCCATGTCCTGCATCAATAGCAATGACTTTACCTGCCATCGGCAAACTCCAATAACCTGACGTCTTTGCGGAAGGCAGCTCATAGGACATGACCGCCACTAACATGGCCAACAGACAGAGGCTCAGCATGACCCTTTTGATTGTTTTTAACCTGATCCAGACTACAAAGTGTTTCCCCATATTTTTACGCATAAAAAAACCACCTCGTCCCTATAAATGACTCTAATCATCTATATGGGACAAGATGGACAATTATACCGCTAGGAGCGGACTTGCTCCGCCATTCCTGCAATCAGCACCTCAGCTACCTCAGAACGTGTAAATTCAGGAGGAGGGCACTGACCGTCACGGAGCAACCCGCGTACTTTGGTGCCGGAAAGCGCCATATGGTGTTCTTTATCATGTGGGCAAGTTTTGCTGGATGCCATGTTTCCACATTTGGTACAGAAGAAACTGTGTTCGAAGAACAGCGGTGTGATCCCCAGTTCATCTGTTGTAAAGTTAGTAAAGATTTCCTGTGCTTCATAAGTTCCATAATAGTCGCCAACACCCGCATGGTCACGACCAACAATAAAGTGGGTACACCCGTAATTTTTGCGGACCATCGCATGGAAAATAGCTTCTCGCGGGCCGACATACCGCATGGCTGCGGGGAACACATCAAGGAACGCACGATCAGCCGGGTAATAGTTCTCCAGTAATACCAGATAACTCTTCATCCGAACATCTGCAGGAACATCGTCCGACTTCGTCTCTCCAACGAGCGGATTCAGGAAGAGTGCATCTACAATCTCCATAGCGCTCTTTTGGATGTACTCATGAGCCCGATGGACCGGATTGCGCATCTGAAAACCGACTACCGTCTTCCAACCCTTCTCCTGAAAAATCTTCCGGGTATCTGCAGGATCATAATAGAACTCCTCGAATTTCGAAGGTTTTGGACGGTTCAGAACTTGAATTGGACCTCCTACGTATGTTGCAGGGCTCTCCAACAGTTTTTTAACCCCCGGATGCTCAAGATCATCTGTTTTGAATACACGCTGGGCTTCTTCACCCTGATCCACCTGGTATATACTTTAGACTTCGAGCAGTCCATACGCTACTCCATATTGATCACCAACAAGTTTCACAAGTTCACCAATCTGGAGGGGTGCGGCTTGTTTATCGTCAACAGCAAGTGTAATTGGTATACTCCAGACCGTTCCATCAGCGAGAAGCATGCGAGACACAACCGAAAGGTAATCTTCCTCATTTAAGAAACCTTGAAGTGGTGAGAACGCACCAACACCAATCAGATCCAAATCATATATCGTCCAGGTATTAATAAGCAAACAGGATAAGTTTCTACTGTCTTGCAACAATTGCTCTCGTTCTTTTCCTTGTACAATACGCTGAACCAGCGTACCTCCATGTGACAGAATCGATGTCATCTTGTCAGTTCCTTGTGTATCTATTATTTATGAAGGCCACATTCCGTTTTATCATTACCAGACCAGCGTCCAGCACGAGGGTCCTCACCAGGCATAACCTGACGTGTGCAATGCTCACAGCCAATACTCGGGTAGTTCTGATCATGAAGAGGATTATACACAACGTTATTATCACGAATATATTGCCATACATCCTCTGTCGTCCAATGCGCAATCGGATTAAACTTCATCAGGCCAAATTTAGAATCATATTCAACCTTCTTGGAGTTTGCACGAGTTGGTGCTTGATCTCTACGAATACCTGTAATCCATGCATCATACTGAGAAAGAATTCGTGTTAACGGTTCGACTTTGCGAATGTTACAGCACGCATTTGGATCAGACTTCCACAACTCTTCACCGTGTTGAGCTGCCTGTTCTTCCGGAGTAATCTTAGGTGACACGCGTACAAATTCAAGGTTGTAGTTCTCTTGCATCTTATCACGTGTTTCGTATGTTTCTTTGAAGTGGAAATCAGTATCCAAATAAAAAATATCTGTCGATGGGCTGATCTTCTGCAACATATCTACAAGTACAACATCTTCCGCACCAAAGCTACATGCAAAAGTGATATTAGGAAATGTTTCAATAGCATACCGAATAATATCCTCTGGACTAGCATGCTCCAGTTCCTCAGCCTTCGTCCGTGCCAATTCTTCTTTCTCCAACAAGTTCATCTGTGTTTCCCCCATTCTGCATTTCAATGAAACCTAAAGCCGACTAATCTAATATGAATTATGTTTAGTATAAATCTTTCATTGTGTATGTCAATGCCTTCCATATGGTAAAATAAATCAGTTTCTGCCCTTCGTTGATCATTGCTCTTACACAATAATTTGGTTTAATTTATCCATATCTCTCTTCATGAGATAAAAACAATGATGTTGGTCCAAGTCATTGGGCAAGTTAAAATACATATCTTAGCCTCGGAAAGCTTTGCTGCTGCTGGGTTTGGAGAGTTTATATCGCCACGAAAAGCATCAAAAAATCACTCATCGATTAAAAATAACAAAAGCGAAGAAGAAGTTATAATGGGATCAGAGTGACAACATATAACAAATGATATGTAAGGGACTTTTATCGTTTCCATAAGAATTACTGATGAGACTTACAGTAAAGAAATCAGTACAAAACAGTAAACCGAATACATTCAAGAAATTTTGTGTGAGCGCTGATGGATAATTTTATAAGGAGTTGTTATAGAACGTGTGGGAAACGATGGGAAAGAGCAGATGTACGATCTAAACAGGTTCATTAAGAAGTATTAACACACATATGAAAAACTTTATTGAGGAACATTAATGTGGATACTTAACATGCATAGAGCATAGCTACTTAACACATATGAAGCGACAATGTAAAAACATGCGGAGAGATATAAGAGTTATCGTACAAGCGGATATATATAGGCGGAATCTTCATGAATATATAAAAAAGCCTTTGGCCGAGGCCAAAGGCTTTTAATATTAACGTTTGGAGAACTGAGGTGCGCGACGAGCCGCTTTAAGACCGTATTTTTTACGCTCTTTCATACGTGGGTCACGAGTCAGGAATCCTGCTTTTTTCAGGGATGCACGGTATTCCGGATCTGCTTTGAGCAGAGCGCGGGAGATACCATGGCGGATTGCGCCGGCTTGACCGGAAATTCCGCCACCATGAGCAATAACAAGAACGTCATAGTTGTTGAGCGTTTCTGTCAAGTTCAGTGGTTGTTTTACGATCAGTTTGAGTGTTTCCAAACCGAAGTATTCATTAATATCACGTTTATTGATGACAATGCGTCCTTCACCCGGTACAAGGCGAACACGTGCTACCGAATGTTTACGACGACCTGTCCCATAGTATTGTACTTGTGCCATGAAACTGTCCTCCTTTTAATTAACCGCGAAGTTCGTAAACTTCTGGTTTTTGTGCTGCATGTGGATGCTCAGTGCCTCTGTACGCTTTAAGTCTCAACTTCATTTTCTCGCCCATGCGAGTTTTAGGAAGCATACCGCGAACAGCCAATTCCAACATACGCTCAGGTTTGTTTTTAACCATCTCTTCAGCTGTAGTTACTTTCAAACCACCTGGGTGCATTGAGTGACGGTAGTATTTTTTACCTTGCATTTTCTTACCAGTCAATACGATTTTCTCAGCATTGATGATAACAACGAAATCGCCAGTGTCCACATGTGGAGTGAATTGTGGCTTGTGTTTGCCGCGAATCAAAGCAGCTGCTTCGCTCGCCAAACGTCCGAGGGTTTTGCCTTCAGCATCAATGATGTGCCATTGGCGCTCAACTTCGTTAGGCTTCGCCATGTACGTAGTACGCATGAAAAGTTCCTCCTTAAAATGTTCAAAATCATCATTTTCATTTATCTTCGTTCGTTAAGTTATAACTTTAGGTGTTGATGGATTGTAAATTTGATGTGAACCTCTTAATTGGGGCTGTGGGAAAGCCATTAAGAAAACACAACTTTTATATTACATGATAGGCGATTAAATCGCAAGTGTTAATTAAGCTTTTCACTCACCAAATTTAATCTTTTGTATATTCAAGATCCCAGAGCATTAAACCGCAGCTAACTGCAGTAGGTCCTGCAGCAGATCGATTACATGCAGCAATCATATTCGGTACCTCAGAGGCTTTCCGTTTGCCCTCTCCGATCTCCAGCAGTGTGCCTACAATGATACGAACCATATGCTGCAAAAAGCCGTTACCACTCACATATATGTGAATGACACCCTGATCACGCGGATGGTCTCTGCACATTGATCGGTCCACTTCAATCCATGCTTCGTATACCGAACGGACATGATTCTCTTTCTGAGACTTGCGTGAAGCAAAAGAGGTAAAATCATACGTCCCTATGAAATGCCGTAAGCCCTCCTGCATTGCCATAATATCAAGCTTCGCATGATGATGATACTGCAGTCTTCTGTTGAATACATCCGGAAATTGATTCGCATTGACTGTATATCGATATGTTTTCTTTTTCGCTGCATAGCGAGAATGAAAATCAGCCGAAACTTCAATCGCATCAATAACGACAATATCGGAGGGTAATCTGGAGTTGAGCGCAATACACCAACGTTCAATCGGGATCTGGGATTCCGTAGGAAAATTGAAGATCTGTCTGCGAGCGTGAACACCTGCATCTGTTCGGCCTGAACCTGTAATTTTAACCTTCTCACCGGTTAAAGCACGAATCGCATCTTCAAGATGATCCTGAATGGTATTCCCACCCGGCTGTACTTGAAAGCCGTAATAGGCAGTGCCATCATAAGTTAACGTCATACATAAGTTCCGCATTAATACCACACCTTTGTTCCATACTATACATATCCCTATCCCGAACAGCAAAAGAAGCCCCTTACGGAGCTTCTATTACAGCACGAATTCCGAAATGAAGAGAAAAAAAGGGTTAATCCAGAATCGTTGATTCTGTCCCCTTTCCTCATCTCATCTGTTTTACGCGCGGTCTACCAGTTCCAAGTAAACCATTGGCGCTGCGTCACCACGACGAGGTCCCAGTTTCAGGATACGAGTGTATCCACCTGGACGCTCAGCGTAACGACCGGACAATTCGCTAAACAGTTTTTGGATTGCATCTTGCTCACCATCGATAGATTCGCGGCGAACATAAGCTGCCACTTGGCGACGGGCATGAAGATCTCCCTTTTTCGCTTTAGTGATCAGTTTTTCAGCAATAGAGCGAACCTCTTTTGCTTTCGCTTCAGTTGTCTGAATGCGTTCGTATAAGAACAGGTCGGTTACCAGGTCACGGAACAAAGCTTTACGTGCGCTGGAATTACGGCCCAACTTTTGGTATGCCATTGTTTTCCCTCCTTCACTTCAAGCACTCGGCTGTCTATTCTTCTGTACGGAGTCCCAAACCAAGTTCCTCAAGCTTCTCTTGAACTTCTTCCAAAGACTTGCGTCCGAGGTTACGGACTTTCATCATGTCTTCTTCCGTTTTCGTAGTCAGCTCTTGCACGGTATTAATACCGGCACGTTTGAGGCAGTTGTAGGAACGAACAGAGAGATCCAGCTCTTCGATCGTCATTTCGAGTACTTTTTCTTTTTTGTCTTCTTCTTTTTCGACCATGATCTCTGCATCTTTCGCTTCGTCTGTAAGACCCACGAAGAGCATCAAATGCTCAGTCAAAATTTTAGCGCCAAGGCTTACAGCCTCTTCAGGACGAATACTTCCATCAGTCCAAACTTCCAACGTGAGCTTGTCATAGTTGGTCACTTGACCGACACGCGTATTTTCCACAGCGTAGTTAACGCGACTGATCGGGGTGAAGATGGAATCGACTGGGATGACGCCGATCGGCTGGTCATCGCGTTTATTCCGATCTGCCTGGACGTAGCCGCGACCGCGATTGGCAAAAATACGCATGTGAAGTCTCGAACCTGGTCCGAGCGTAGCAATGTGCAAATCCGGGTTAAGGATTTCCACATCGGAGTCAGCACGGATATCTCCAGCCGTAATTGCTCCTTCGCCTTCAGCATCAATCTCGAGCACTTTCTCCTCATCCGAATGAATCTTAAGCGACAAAGCTTTCAGGTTAAGAATAACCTCCGTAACATCTTCCATTACGCCAGGAACTGTAGCAAATTCATGCAGAACGCCATCGATTTGAACCGAAGACACTGCCGCACCCGGCAGTGACGAGAGCAAGATTCGGCGAAGCGAGTTTCCAAGCGTCGTACCGTATCCGCGCTCAAGCGGTTCTACTACGAATTTCCCATAGGTGCCATCATCGTTGACGTCTACCGTCTCAATTTTCGGCTTTTCGATTTCAATCACTGCAATACCCCTCCTTCAAAACGTCGGTCCTCTATGAAACATTTACCTTCTCTTGCGAAAACATGTAGTAGTATGCCTAAACAACCATTATTAGCAGATTGTGCCGGAAATATACCACACGCAGGGGCAAATCTCATTAGACACGACGACGTTTTGGAGGACGGCATCCGTTATGCGGGACTGGAGTTACGTCTTTGATCAGGTTAACTTCAAGACCAGCAGCTTGCAAAGAGCGGATCGCTGCTTCACGGCCTGCGCCAGGTCCTTTAACCATAACCTCAACGGCTTTCATCCCATGTTCCATTGCAGCTTTGGCAGCAGTCTCAGCAGCCATTTGTGCAGCAAACGGAGTCGATTTACGGGAACCTCTGAATCCGAGGCCGCCTGAGCTTGCCCACGAAATTGCATTTCCGTGAGGATCCGTAATAGTAACGATAGTGTTATTGAAAGTGGAACGGATATGCGCCACGCCAGATTCAATATTCTTACGGTCACGACGTTTAGTACGTACGACTTTTTTCGGTTTAGCCATTTTCTCTTATCCCCCCTTATTATTTCTTCTTGTTCGCTACTGTACGACGAGGACCTTTACGAGTACGAGCATTCGTTTTCGTACGTTGTCCACGAACAGGCAGACCACGACGATGACGAACTCCACGGTAACAACCGATCTCCGTCAAACGTTTAATATTCAAAGAGATTTCTCGACGCAGGTCACCTTCTACTTTGACCTCTTTATCGATACTTTCACGCAATTTGCTGACTTCATCTTCCGTCAAATCACGAACACGAGTGTCCGGATTGATGCCTGTTGTGCTCAGAATTTTCTGGGAAGTCGTTTTACCGATTCCGAAAATATAAGTCAAGGCGATCTCAACGCGCTTATCACGTGGCAAATCCACACCAGATATACGTGCCATTTTACGCTACACCCCCTTCTTTAACCTTGTTTTTGTTTGTGTTTCGGATTTTCACAGATAACCATAACATTCCCTTTGCGGCGAATGACTTTGCATTTTTCGCAAATCGGCTTGACCGAAGGTCTTACCTTCATGTGAATTACCTCCTCAAAGTTTTGCTTAGCAAAACCCTCTTCGTAAGCATTGACCTTGTTCTACTATTGTAAAACCGGCTTCGAAGCTTTCGCAAGTTTTGCCGGGCAAAACCCGCTCATAAGCTTCACAGTTCATTGCAACTGTCTACTACTATTTACGGTAAGTTATGCGACCTTTTGTTAAATCATAAGGCGACAACTGAACAACTACTTTGTCTCCAGTCAGGATACGAATAAAGTGCATCCGTAGTTTTCCGGAAACGTGAGCGAGAATTTGATGACCGTTCTCAAGCTCAACCTTGAATGTTGCATTCGGTAGCGGTTCAAGAACCGTACCTTCCACTTCAATGACATCTTCCTTGGCCATTAGTCAGTCTCCTTTCTCTTCAGCTTGAATGTTGGTGGATTCCAGAAATGAATGAACCGCGTAACGGAGCTTTCCATTTGTCACCCGACCACTCTCGTTTAAACTGTTCACAACCTCGCTGCTAATCATGGGCTGGAGCTCAAGATGAAGAAGATTCTTCTTCTTGGGTTGATCAAACTTACGTTTGTCTCCATCCGCAATATATACGAACTTACCGTCCGCTATAGCAACAATTACTGCGGCTTGGTCCGCATTGCGGCCTTTACGGATCTTCACAAGTTGACCGAGCTGCGGATTAGACTGACTGTTCATGCCTCATCACCTACGCATTCAGTTTCGTGAAAATTTCCATACCATCTGGTGTAACTGCTACGGTGTGTTCAAAGTGTGCACATAACTTACCATCAACCGTGACGACAGTCCAGTTATCTTCCAACGTTTTCACATACCGTCTACCTACGTTAACCATCGGCTCTATGGCCAGCACCATGCCCGCTTTAAGCCGTGGTCCCCGATCGGGAAGACCATAGTTCGGTATCTGTGGTTCTTCGTGCAGATCTGCGCCTATGCCGTGACCGACATATTCACGAACTACGGAGAACCCTTCATCTTCAATATATTTCTGAATCGCATGAGATATTGTAAACAAGCGAACGTCCGGTTTTACCAGCGCCAGACCTGCGTATAACGAAGCCTCAGTAACGTCCAGAAGACGACGGGCTTCTTCGGAAATACGGCCGACCGGATAAGTCCAGGCGGAATCTCCATGATACCCCTGGTACTGCGCGCCAATGTCAAACGTAACGATATCGCCCTCGTTCAACTTGCGTTTGCCGGGAAATCCATGTACCAACTCTTCATTGACTGAAGCGCACACACTGGCAGGGAAACCGTTATAACCTTTGAAAGACGGCACAGCTCCTTGACTGCGGATATATTGATCAGCCATATGGTCAAGTTCTCCAGTCGTAATACCGGGAGCGATATGCTCTGCCAAGAGACGATGCGTTTCCGCAACAATTCTCCCTGCTTCCCTCATCAAGCCCAGTTCCGTTTCGGACTTACCAATGATCATCAATTAACCTCTCAGTAAGGACACGATTTCTTGAGAAACTTGATCGATATCCTGTTCTCCGTTCATTTGACGAAGAAGACCTTTAGTCTCATAGAACGTGAGGAGTGGTGCTGTTTTGTTGATATACTCGTCCAGTCGTGTACCTACACTCTCTTCATTATCATCAGAGCGTTGATACAACTCACCAGCGCATTTATCACAAATACCTTCCTGCTTAGGCGGATTGAATACCACATGATAAGTGGAACCACAGTTTTTACAAATTCGACGACCCGTCAAACGAGCGAGCAATTTGTTGCGATCCACTTTCAGGTTGATTACATGATCGAGACCTGAGTTCAATCGATCCAGAATGCCATCGAGCGCTTCTGCTTGCGAAAGAGTTCTTGGAAATCCGTCCAAGAGGAAACCTTCTCTGCAGTCAGGCTGCTGCAAACGTTCTTCAACGATGCCAATGGTTACATCATCTGGTACAAGCAATCCTTGATCCATATATTCCTTGGCTTTCATGCCAATGGGAGTTCCCTGTTTGATCGCGAGACGAAATGCATCGCCTGTTGAAATATGGGGAATACCGAACTCTTTCACGATGACGTCTGCTTGCGTTCCTTTTCCTGCCCCCGGAGGGCCCATGAATAGGATGTTCACGTTATGTCACTCCCTCCAAGACTACCCTACATCAACAAACAGCACAATAGGTGCCGGCAAGTAAATCTTCACTCGACCGGTACCTATTGCCTATTTATTGATAAAACCTTTGTAGTGGCGTTTGATCAATTGGCTTTCGATTTGCTTCATCGTATCCAGCGCAACACCGATAACGATCAGGAGGGATGTTCCTCCAATTTGCGCAGATTGAGGCAAACCAGAAAGTGCCCCTAAGAATACAGGCAGAACGGAAATGACTGCCAAGAAGATGGCTCCGGCCATTGTCAAACGAGTCATGACACGGGTCAGATATTTCTCGGTTGCTTTACCCGGGCGAATGCCTGGGATGTAACCGCCGTTCTTTTTCATATTATCAGCCATCTGCTGTGGATTCATCTGTACGAAAGTATAGAAGAATGTGAAACCGAAGATCATCACGACATACAGCAACATACCCAGAGGTTTGTGTGTAGTCAGATTCTGTCCGATCCACTGTGCCCAGAGGCGATCTGCCCAGAAGTTGGCGATGATCGTTGGGAACATCAACAGCGATGAAGCAAAGATGACAGGGATAACACCTGCTGCATTAATTTTCAGCGGGATATGTGTATTCTGTCCACCGTACATTTTGTTACCTACGACACGTTTAGCATACTGTACCGGAATTTTCCGAATCGCCTGCTGAATGTAAATGACCCCTATGATGATCAACACAATAACGATTGCGATGATTACACCTTTAAGAATATTCATAAACAGTTGGTCAGGTTGGATGAAGTCAGATTCGATCGTTTGTTTGATAATGTTAGGCACCGTAGATAGGATACCTGCAAAGATCAAGATCGAAATCCCGTTTCCTATGCCCTTCTCGGTGATTTGCTCACCAAGCCACATCAGGAATGAAGTACCGGCCGTAAGTACAATCGCGATCAAGATATAATCTGCAAATGTAGCGTTAGGCACCATCTCTGTATTGTACAAGCGGTTGAATCCGATCGACGTACCAAACGCTTGAATCAATGCCAGCCCGATGGTTAAATAACGGGTCAACTGTGCAGATTTCTTCTTACCTTGTTCACCTTGCTTTGCCCATTCCGCTAATTTAGGAATAACGTCCATGGAAAGCAACTGTACTATGATAGACGCAGTGATGTAAGGCACGATCCCGAGCGCAAATATCGAGAACTGGAAGAGCGCTCCACCCGAGAACGTATTGAGAAGTCCAAAAACTTCTTTACCCGCAGAATTTGTCGCTTCGAACACATCTTTGTTAACTCCCGGCACGGGGACAAAGGAGCCGATGCGGTAAATGATCAGTACAAAAAGGGTAAATAATACCCTTTTGCGCAGATCTTCAACCCGCCAGATATTCTTTAGGGTCTTGAACATTAAATCACCTCAGTTGTACCGCCAGCAGCTTCAATTTTCTCAATAGCAGATTGAGAAAACTTGTTAGCTTTAACAGTCAGCTTCACAGTGACATCACCGTTACCCAGGATTTTGATTCCGGATTTAGCGTTTTTAACTACGCCATTCGTCATCAAGAATTCTGGAGTTACTTCAGTACCCGCTGCAAAACTGTTCAGGTCTTCAGTATTCACAACTGCATATTCTTTGCGAGTTGGGTTTACAAAACCACGTTTTGGCAAGCGACGATACAATGGATTTTGTCCACCTTCGAAGCCTGGACGAACTCCACCGCCAGAACGAGAATTTTGTCCTTTGTGACCGCGACCTGATGTTTTACCTGTACCACTACTTGGACCGCGACCAACACGTTTACGTTCTTTGCGGGATCCAGGAGATGGTGAAAGCTCATGTAACTTCATCGTTCGTTGCACCTCCTTAAAGATTTGTGGGATTAACCCGTTTTTAAGCTTCTACTTCTTTAACAGCAACCAAGTGGTTTACTTTGTTAATCATACCACGGATGGCAGGATTATCGTTTTGAACCACTTTGCTATTGATTTTGCGCAAACCCAATGTTTTCACAGTTGTTCTTTGCGTCTCCGGACGTCCGATCAAACTGCGGACGAGGGTAATTTCTAATTTAGCCATGAGAATTCCCTCCTTAACCCAGAAGCTCTTCGACGGATTTTCCGCGCAGTTTAGCCACGTCTTCAGCACGCTTCAAACGGGACAAACCTTCCAAAGTCGCATTGACCATGTTCATGGAATTCGAAGAACCCAGAGATTTTGTCAAAATGTCACCTACACCAGCAAGTTCGAGAACCGCACGTACAGGACCACCAGCGATAACACCAGTACCTTCAGATGCTGGTTTCAACAGCACGCGTCCTGCGCCGAACTTACCTGTTACCAAGTGAGGAATCGATGTTCCTACGAGTGGAACGTGTACAAGGTTTTTCTTAGCGTCTTCAATACCTTTGCGAATTGCATCAGGTACTTCGCCCGCTTTACCGATACCAGCTCCAACCCAGCCGTTGCCGTCGCCGACTACAACCAGTGCGCTAAAGCTGAAACGGCGTCCGCCTTTTACTACTTTAGCTACGCGATTAATATTTACAACTCTTTCAGTCAGTTCCAAAGTATTCGGATCTACACGCAAGTCGTTAACCTCCTTTTGAAAAATATCTTAAAACTCAAGTCCTGCTTCACGAGCCGCTTCAGCCAAAGCTGCGATACGACCATGGTACAGATATCCGCTACGGTCAAATACGATGTTGGAAACACCTTTGTCTTTCGCACGTTTAGCAACGAGTTCGCCAACTTTACGAGCTGATTCAACAGATGCACCATTTTTGATGTCAGTGCTCAATTCTTTGTCTACGGTAGACGCGGAAGCGATTGTTACACCAGCAACATCATCGATGATTTGAGCATACATATGTTTACCAGAACGGAATACGTTCAAACGAGGACGTGCTGCCGTTCCTTGGATTTTCTTACGAACACGAAGGTGTCTTTTCAGACGAGCCTTATTTTTATCTGGTTTCGTAATCATCTCAAAGATTCACTCCTTTCAGGTTACCTCGCTGGCTTCAAAGCAGAAGCCACGGGGTATATTAGAAACACACGAAGCAAGCAAGCCGAAAGCCGCGCAAAGGCGGTAAGAGAAATCTTATTTCTTCTTACCGGCTTTACCTTCCTTACGGATGATACGCTCGCCTTCATATTTGATACCTTTACCTTTGTACGGCTCAGGTTCACGTACGGAACGGATTTTAGCAGCGTAAGCACCTACGCGCTCTTTGTCGATTCCGCGAACGATGATTTTCGTATTCGAAGGTACTTCGAATTCGATTCCCGCTTCCGGTGTAATTTCAACCGGGTGAGAGTAACCAACGTTCAGAACGATTTTATCTCCGGATTTGCTTGCACGATATCCGACCCCAACCAATTCCAGAGATTTCGCGAATCCTTCAGTAACGCCGCTCACCATATTGTTTACAACGCTACGCGTTGTGCCGTGCAAAGAACGGTGAGTTTTGTTATCGGAAGGACGCACAACTGTGATTTCGTTATTTTCAACTGTAACCTTCATGTCTTTATGAAGCTCACGAGTCAAAGTTCCTTTTGGTCCTTTTACCGTAATAACGGTGTTGTCCAGGGTGATGTCTACACCACTTGGTACTGTGATTGGTTTGCGACCAATACGAGACATATGTTGCACCTCCTATCTTGTGACGTTATATTACCAAACGTAGCAAACGACTTCTCCGCCGGATTTCGATTGACGAGCTTCTTTGTCCGTCATGATACCTTTAGATGTCGAGATGATCGCGATTCCCAGGCCACCAAGTACACGAGGTACTTCGTTGCTTTTCGTGTAAACACGAAGACCAGGTTTACTGATTCTTTTCAGACCAGTGATAACGCGCTCGTTATTTTGACCGTATTTCAGGAAAACACGGATAATCCCTTGTTTGTTATCATCGATAACTTCAGCGTCACGGATGAAACCTTCACGCTTCAGGATATCGGCGATTTGTTTTTTCATTGTCGAAGCAGGCATTTCTACCGTTTCATGACGAACAGTGTTCGCGTTACGAATACGAGTAAGCATATCTGCAATTGGATCAGACATAGTCATTGTGAGTTAACCTCCTTCCCGTTCAGGACTTTTTACCAGCTTGCTTTTTTCACGCCAGGGATCTGGCCTTTATAAGCTAATTCACGGAAGCAAATTCTGCAAATTTTGAACTTTTGCAGGACCGAATGTGGACGTCCGCAACGCTCACAGCGTGTATATGCACGTACTTTAAACTTTGGAGTACGTTGTTGTTTAACTTTCATCGAAGTTTTTGCCACTTAGCCTGACACCTCCTAAATAATTTCGGAGAAAAGGGAGTCTTTCCAGACACCCGGAAACGTTATGCCAACATTACTTAACGAAAGGCATTCCCATTTGCGTGAGCAATTCGCGGGACTCTTCGTCTGTTTTCGCCGTTGTTACGATGACAATATCCATACCGCGGACTTTATCAACTTTATCATACTCGATCTCTGGGAAGATCAATTGCTCTTTCAGACCCAGTGTGTAGTTACCACGTCCGTCGAAAGCTTTGCTCGATACACCGCGGAAGTCGCGGACACGAGGAAGCGTAACGTTGAACAGTTTATCGAGGAAGAAGTACATACGCTCGCCGCGCAATGTTACTTTCACACCGATAGGCATATTCTCACGCAGTTTGAATCCTGCGATTGATTTTTTTGCACGAGTGATTACAGGTTTTTGACCTGCGATCAGTTGCAAATCGTTTACTGCGGAATCCAACACTTTGGAGTTTTGGACAGCGTCGCCCACACCCATGTTGATAACGATTTTCTCGATTTTCGGCACTTGCATTACCGTTGTATAGTTAAACTTCTGCATCAAAGCAGGAGCGATTTCTTGCAGGTAACGTTCTTTCATTCTTGATGCCATGAATCATAGCCCTCCTTTCTCATTCGGTTCAATTAGTCGATAATTTCTCCGGAACGTTTAGCAACGCGCACTTTCTTTCCGTTATCCAAAACTTTGTAACCTACACGGGTTACTTTTCCGCTCTTCGGATCGATGTGCATTACGTTGGAAACGTGAATCGGAGCTTCCTTCTCGATAATGCCGCCTTGCGGATTTTGCTGGTTAGGCTTCTGGTGTTTTTTCACCATGTTAACACCTTCCACAAGGACGCGGTTCTCACGAGGATAAGCAGCGATGACACGGCCTTTTTTACCTTTGTCTTTACCGCTGATCACCATAACCGTATCTTCCTTTTTAACGTGAAGTTTGTTGTTATGGGATTCCAGAACTTTTTTCACTCTTGGCATTTCGTACACCTCCTGTTTCTAACATCACGAGATTAAGCTTTAGATAACTTCTGGAGCCAAGGAAACGATTTTCATGAAGTCTTTATCGCGAAGTTCGCGAGCAACTGGTCCGAAAATACGTGTTCCACGTGGGCTTCTGTCGTCTTTTACAACAACCGCTGCATTTTCATCAAAACCGATGTAGGAACCGTCTTTACGACGTACAGAACGTTTCGTACGAACGACAACCGCTCTAACTACATCACCTTTTTTGACAACGCCGCCTGGTGTTGCTTGTTTAACAGAACAAACGATCAGATCACCGATTTGAGCTGTACGACGTCCCGTACCGCCGAGTACGCGGATACACATCAGTTCCTTCGCACCGGAGTTGTCAGCCACAGTCAAACGTGTAAATGGTTGAATCATTTAGTATTCCTCCTTTCAGCAGTGCTGCTGAGCATTAGATGATAACCGCTTTTTCTACGATTTCAGTAAGTCTCCAGCGTTTATCTTTCGAAAGCGGACGAGTCTCCATGATTTTCACCGTGTCACCGATTTTCGCAGTGTTTTCTTCGTCATGTGCTTTGAATTTTTTAGTAACCTTAATGCGCTTATGGTACAAGTTGTGTTTTTTGTAAGTTTCTACAGCAACAACAATCGTTTTGTCCATTTTATCGCTGACCACTTTACCAGTTTGCACTTTACGTGCGTTACGTTCTTCGCTCATTGTTGGCCTCCTTCCTGATTACGGACGGACTGTACATCCTATCCCTAATTAACCGATTCCCAATTCTCTCTCACGGATAATGGTTTTAGCACGAGCTATTTCTTTCCGCACATCACGGATGCGAGTCGGGTTATCCAGCTGACCGGTAGCTAATTGAAAGCGGAGGTTAAAGAGTTCTTCTTTAAATCCGGCAATCTTTTGCTCGATTTCAGCAGAGGTTAGGTTGCGAAATTCACTAGCTTTCATTTGCTTCACCACCCAATTCTTCACGTTTCACGAACTTCGTTTTGATTGGCAGTTTGTGAGCGGCAAGACGCATTGCTTCGCGAGCAATTTCCTCCGGTACACCAGCAAGTTCAAACATGATCTTACCTGGTTTCACTACTGCAACCCATTTTTCTACGTTACCTTTACCGCTACCCATCCGAACCTCGAGAGGCTTTTGAGTGATTGGTTTGTCTGGGAAGATTTTGATCCAAACTTTACCACCACGTTTGATGTAACGAGTCATCGCAATACGAGCCGCTTCGATCTGACGGTTCGTAATCCAAGCCGGTTCCGTAGCTTGCAGACCGTATTCGCCAAAGTTCAGAGTCGTTCCGCCTTTAGCTTGGCCTTTCATATGTCCACGTTGTTGCTTACGGTGTTTTACGCGTTTTGGTACCAACATGATTAGTTGCCTCCTTCCTTAGCAGCTTGTTTCTTAGCCGTAGGAAGAACCTCTCCACGATAGATCCATACTTTTACGCCGATACGTCCGTAAGTAGTATGAGCCTCTGCTGTACCATAGTCAATGTCAGCACGCAGTGTGTGCAGTGGAACAGTTCCTTCGCTGTAGCCTTCAGAACGTGCGATCTCAGCACCGCCAAGACGTCCGCCTACTTGAGTTTTGATACCTTTAGCACCGGAGCGCATAGTTCTTTGAATTGCTTGTTTCAGAGCACGACGGAAAGAAACACGACGTTCCAATTGTTGTGCAATGCTTTCAGCTACAAGAATAGCGTCCAAGTCTTGGTTCTTAATTTCAGAAATGTTGATGTGTACTTTTTTACCGCCAGCAATTTTCGTAATTTGATTACGAAGATTTTCAACTTCCGAACCACCCTTACCAATAACCATACCTGGTTTAGCAGTGTGAATCGTTACGTTTACGCGGTTAGCCGCTCTCTCAATTTCCACACGAGATAAAGCGGAGTCTTTCAATTTATTTTTCAGGAATTCACGAATTCTCACGTCTTCCATCAAAAGATCACCGAAGTCTTTGCCTGCATACCACTTAGATTCCCAGTCACGGATAATTCCGACACGGAGTCCGACTGGATTTACCTTTTGGCCCACACATTTCCCCTCCTTCTACTTCTCAGATACCACCAAAGTAATGTGGCTAGTACGTTTGTTAATACGACTTGCACGTCCCATTGCACGAGGGCGGAAACGTTTCATTGTCGGTCCTTGGTTCACGTAAGCTTGCGAGATAACCAAGTTATTAACATCCAAAGAATAGTTATGTTCCGCATTCGCAATAGCGGAGTTAAGCAACTTCTCAACGATAGGAGAAGCGGATTTCGGAGTGTGACGGAGAATGGCAACCGCCTCACCTACTTGCTTGCCGCGAATCAAGTCAACAACGAGTTGAACTTTACGAGGAGCAATCCGGATAAACTTAGCATGTGCTTTTGCTTCCATTGTGTAACCTCCTCTCAAACATTAAAGATGTTCATTTATCTTCTTGTTTTCTTATCATCATCAGTATGGCCTTTGTACGTACGGGTTGGAGCGAACTCACCCAGTTTGTGTCCGACCATGTCCTCAGTTACATACACTGGCACGTGTTTACGACCATCGTAAACGCCAAATGTGTGTCCGATGAATTGTGGGAAAATTGTAGAACGACGGGACCAGGTTTTGATAACGTTCTTCTTACCTGAAGCTTCCATCTCTTCTACCTTTTTGAGCATGTAGCCATCAATGAATGGCCCTTTTTTCAAACTGCGACCCATGTGGAGATCCTCCCTTCAAACGTAGCTATTATGCATCCGCAGATGCCTCACGAAGTTATGCACAGTGTGTATTACTTCGTGCGGCGGCGAATGATGTATTTATCAGAAGCTTTATTTTTCTTACGCGTTTTGTAACCAAGAGTAGGTTTACCCCATGGTGACATTGGCGATTTACGTCCGATTGGAGCACGACCTTCACCACCACCGTGTGGGTGATCGTTAGGGTTCATTACTACACCACGAACCTCAGGACGTTTACCCAACCAACGGCTACGACCGGCTTTACCGATTTTGATGAGCTCGTGGTCTTGGTTACCAACGGATCCGATTGTCGCGCGGCAAACTTTCAAAATACGACGAACTTCTCCGGAAGAGAGACGAACGGAAACGTATTTTTCTTCTTTACCAAGCAGTTGAGCTTCTGTACCAGCAGCACGAACCAATTGTCCGCCTTTACCTGGTTTCAACTCGATGTTGTGGATAACGGTACCTACTGGAATGTTTTCGAGTGGCAGTGCGTTACCAATTTTGATGTCTGATTCAGGTCCGGAGAATACTTGATCTCCAACTTTCAAACCTTTAGGAGCGATGATATAACGTTTCTCACCATCAGCATAATGAATCAGAGCGATGTTAGATGTACGGTTCGGGTCATACTCAATCGTAGCAACGCGGCCCGGTATTCCATCTTTAGTACGTTTGAAGTCGATGATACGGTATTTACGTTTGTGTCCACCACCATGGTGACGAACTGTAATTTTACCTTGGTTGTTGCGGCCTGCTTGTTTGCTCAACGGGGCCAACAACGATTTCTCCGGCTGATTTGTGGTGATTTCCTCAAATGTAGAAACGGACATATTCCGTCTTGCCGGGGATGTTGGTTTATACTTTTTGATTGGCACTGGGTTTCCCTCCTTACTTCAAAAATTCAATTATACAGTTTCAAAGAACTCAAGCGTTTTGCTGTCTTTTGTCAGCGTTACAAACGCTTTTTTCCATTCGCTAGTATATCCGGAATAACGTCCGTACCGTTTTGGCTTAGCTGGAACACGAAGCGTGTTCACGTTTTTCACTTTTACGTTGAAAATAGCTTCTACTGCCTTTTTGATCTCGGTTTTGTTTGCACGGATATCGACTTCAAATACATATTTCAAGTCGTTCATCATGTCAGCAGTACGTTCCGTAATAATCGGACGTTTTACAATATCACGAGGATCCTTCATTACGCGAGCACCTCCTCTACCTTCTGAACTGCTTCTTTCGTAATGATCAATTTGTCGTGCGAAAGCACGTCAAGAACATTAATGCCGTCAGCAGCTACGAATTTCACGCCTGGAATATTCCGTGCGGAAAGAGCTACATTATCATCATAGCTAGGAGCTACGATCAAAGCTTTGCGTCCAACTTTCAAGTTGTTCAAGATGGCTGCGAATTCTTTAGTTTTAGGCGCACTCAATGTGAGAGCGTCCAAAACGATAATGTCATTGTCAAGCACTTTAGATGAAAGGGCTGATTTGATCGCCAAACGACGAACTTTCTTAGGCAGTTTATACGCATAGCTCCGTGGTGTTGGACCAAATACGATACCGCCGCCTTTCCATTGTGGTGAACGAATTGAACCTTGACGAGCGCGACCTGTACCTTTTTGTTTCCAAGGCTTACGTCCGCCGCCACGTACTTCAGAACGTCCTTTTACTTTGTGGGTACCTTGACGAAGGGAAGCGCGTTGCATAAGAACTGCATCGTACAGAACGTGTTGGTTCGGCTCAATTCCGAAAACCGCATCGTTCAATTCAACTTCGCCTACTTGGCTACCATCTACATTGTAAACTGATACTTTTGGCATTTTGTGTTCCTCCTTTCTTCAGTGGTTATTTTTTCACCGTTTCTTTAACTTTAATGAGACTGTTTTTCGGTCCAGGAATGGAACCTTTCACGAGCAACACGTTACGCTCAGCGTCTACTTTAACTACTTCAAGACGTTGTACTGTAACTGTATCATGTCCCATGTGTCCTGGCAGGCGTTTGCCTTTAGGAACGCGGTTAGCTTGGATCGAACCCATCGAACCCGGGCCACGGTGATAACGCGAACCGTGTGACATAGGTCCAGTGCTTTGTCCCCAACGTTTGATTACGCCGGCAAAACCTTTACCTTTAGAAACACCCGTTACGTCAACGAATTCGCCTTCAGCGAAAATGTCAGCTTTCAGTTCTTGGCCAACTTCATATTCAGCGATGTTGATACCGCGAACTTCACGAACGTAGCGCTTAGGGGCAGTGTTCGCTTTTTTGGCGTGACCTGCTTCTGGCTTGTTAGCATTTTTCTCTTTCTTATCGGAGTAACCGATTTGAATTGCTTCGTAGCCATCGTTCTCAATGTCTTTCTTTTGCAAAACAACACAAGGGCCTGCTTCGATAACCGTTACTGGAACAACGTTACCTTCAGGAGTAAATACTTGAGTCATTCCGAGTTTTTTTCCTAAGATTGCTTTCATGTTGACACCTCTTTTCCTCTATACATGGTCTTTGTTGTAGCTTGTATTACAATTTAATTTCGATATCTACACCGGACGGCAGATCCAAGCGCATCAAGGCATCCACAGTTTGTGGAGTCGGGTTAACGATGTCGATCAAACGCTTATGTGTGCGTTGTTCGAATTGTTCCCGAGAATCCTTGTACTTGTGCACCGCACGAAGAATAGTAATGATTTGTTTTTCAGTAGGAAGCGGAATCGGACCGGATACACCTGCACCCGAACGTTTTGCTGTTTCAACAATTTTCTCCGCGGATTGATCAAGAATTCTGTGGTCGTAAGCTTTCAAACGAATACGAATTTTTTGCTTTGCCATTTTAGTCCCTCCTTCTATCGCCCAATTTTTTATCGGACATACTCCGTGAAAATTTTCTAGCCACTGCCCCATGGCAAAGGGGCCGGGTGTGCCAGTAACCTCTCACATCATCGCAACGTCACAGAACAACATTCATTATTATATAGAAAAGATAGGCGTATTGCAAGCATATTTAAGAAAAACATTTAAACTTATCTTTTCTAATGAAATGACTTCGTTTATTGCAGTGTTTATCTTTAATATCCAGGCTGCCTTGCCAATCCTTCTAAACTCGTAAATGATGTTCATTTTGTATGACGCAGGTTCCGAAACTTTACACATAATAAAAGAGTTCTTTATCCGATGTCGGATAAAGAACTCTTCCGAAGCTTCGTTACAATACAATGTTACTCGTTCCAGTACACTGTTGCATATGCTTTATTCAGCGTTAAGCCGAATTATTTTTGGATCGATGCTACGGAACCGGCACCTACTGTACGTCCGCCTTCACGAATGGAGAACTTAGTTCCTTCTTCAATCGCGATTGGGGAGATCAGGGAAACAGTAACCGTGATGTTGTCACCAGGCATTACCATTTCAGTACCTTCAGGCAAGTTGATGATGCCTGTTACGTCAGTTGTACGGAAGTAGAACTGTGGACGGTAACCAGTGAAGAATGGTTTGTGACGTCCGCCCTCTTCTTTAGTCAAAACGTAGATTTGAGCTGTGAATTCTGTGTGAGGCTTAACAGAACCCGGTTTAGCCAAAACTTGGCCACGCTCGATGTTGTTACGGTCAACACCACGAAGAAGTGCTCCGATGTTGTCACCAGCTTGAGCGGAATCCAGCAATTTGCGGAACATCTCAACGCCTGTTACAACAGATTTTTTAGTTTCTTCAGTGATACCAACGATTTCGATCTCTTCGCCGACTTTAACAGTACCACGCTCTACACGGCCAGTAGCAACAGTACCACGACCAGTGATGGAGAATACGTCCTCGACAGGCATCAAGAAAGGCTTGTCAGTTTGACGCTCAGGCAGTGGGATGTAAGTGTCGATCTCTTTGAACATCTCAACGATTTTTTGAGCCCATTCGCCATCTGGGTTAGCCAGTGCTTCACGAGCAGATCCACGAGTGATTGGAGTATCGTCACCTGGGAACTCATATTCGTTAAGAAGGTCGCGAACTTCCATCTCAACCAATTCCAACAACTCTTCGTCTTCAACCATGTCACATTTGTTCAGGAATACAACAATGTAAGGTACGCCTACTTGACGGGAGAGCAAGATATGCTCACGAGTTTGTGGCATTGGGCCGTCAGCTGCGGATACTACCAAGATAGCTCCGTCCATTTGTGCCGCGCCAGTGATCATGTTTTTAACATAGTCGGCGTGACCTGGGCAATCTACGTGAGCGTAGTGACGAGTGTCAGTTTCGTACTCAACGTGTGCTGTGGAGATAGTGATACCGCGCTCGCGCTCTTCTGGAGCTTTGTCGATTTGGTCGAATGCTACAGCAGCACCACCGTAAGTTTTGGACAATACAGTTGTGATTGCAGCAGTCAGAGTTGTTTTACCATGATCGACGTGACCGATAGTACCGATGTTAACGTGGGGTTTATTACGTTCGTATTTAGCCTTTGCCATTTGAACGTGGCCTCCTTAAAATTATAATTTTATGTTTTCACTGAATGAAGTGCTCCGAAATGAATTCTTATGCACTTGCATCCAGTGTGAGAAAACTACTCGGTGCCTTTTGTTTTGGCAACGATTTCTTCAGCGATGCTCTTAGGAACTTCTTCATAGTGAGAGAGTTCCATGGAGAACACGCCGCGTCCTTGAGTACCGGAACGAAGAGTTGTAGAGTAACCAAACATTTCAGACAAAGGTACCTTAGCACGGATGATTTGAGCTCCACTACGGGAATCCATACCTTCGATGCGGCCACGACGGGAGTTCAACATACCCATTACGTCACCCATGTACTCTTCTGGAACTGTTACTTCTACTTTCATGATAGGCTCAAGCAGAACTGGTTTACACTTGTCTTTAGCCGCTTTAAGCGCCATAGATCCGGCAATTTTAAATGCCATCTCATTGGAATCGACATCATGGTAAGATCCGTCTACGATTGTAGCCTTAACGTCAACAAGCGGGAAGCCCGCGATAACGCCGTTTTTCATTTGCTCTTCAATCCCTGACAGTGCAGGTTGAATGTATTCTCTTGGAACGGAACCACCGACAACCTTACTTTCGAACTGGCTGCCTGTACCCGGCTCGAGAGGTTCGAATTCAACCCATACGTGACCGTATTGACCACGACCACCGGATTGACGTACGAATTTACCTTCAACGCGCGCTGGAGCACGGAATGTTTCACGGTAAGCCACTTGTGGTTTACCCACAGTAGTTTCAACCTTGAACTCACGACGCATACGGTCGATGATGATATCAAGGTGAAGCTCACCCATACCTGCCAAGATTGTTTGACCTGTTTCTTCGTCAGTATGAGCACGAAGAGTTGGATCCTCTTCAGTCAACTTACCGAGAGCAACACCCATTTTATCTTGGTCAGCTTTGGTTTTAGGTTCAACGGCGATTTCGATAACCGGATCAGGGAAGTTCATTGACTCCAGGATAACCGGATTTTTCTCATCACATAGTGTATCACCTGTGCCCGTATCTTTCAAACCTACGGCAGCTGCAATGTCACCGGAGTAAACTTCAGTGATTTCTTGACGGCTGTTCGCATGCATTTGAAGGATACGACCGATACGCTCACGTTTGTTTTTAGTGGCATTCAATACATACGAACCGGATTGAAGAACACCGGAGTATACGCGGAAGAATGTCAATTTACCTACGTAAGGGTCAGTCATGATTTTGAATGCCAATGCGGAGAAAGGCTCTTCATCAGAGGACTTACGAACTGCTTCAGTTCCATCTTCAAGATGACCCGTAATTGATGGTACATCTGTTGGAGCTGGCAAGTAGTCGATAACAGCATCCAACATCAGTTGAACACCTTTGTTACGATATGAGGATCCACAGATAACTGGGAAGATCTTAACATCTACAACACCTTTACGGAGAGCGCCTTTGATCTCTTCAATAGTGATCTCTTCGCCTTCCAGGTATTTCATTGTCAAATCTTCATCCAATTCAGCAACGCGCTCAATCAACTCGTTGCGAAGTTCTTCAACTTGATCTGCAAATTCTGCAGGAATGTCGGTTTCTTCGATATCTTGTCCAAGATCATCTTTGTACATATGAGCTCTTTGTGCAACGATATCGATGATACCTTTGAAATCATTTTCAGCGCCAATTGGAAGTTGAATCGCAACAGCGTTCGCTTGAAGGCGATCACGCATGTCGGATACAACGTTCAGGAAGTCAGC
Source organism: Paenibacillus sp. 2KB_22 (assembly GCF_052115745.1). Lineage (NCBI taxonomy): Bacteria > Bacillati > Bacillota > Bacilli > Caryophanales > Paenibacillaceae > Paenibacillus > Paenibacillus sp. 2KB_22. Next base: position 34,124 of record NZ_JBFRHG010000012.1, on the reverse strand, counting down.
ACCGATGATATCCATTTTGTTTACATATGCGATACGAGGTACGCCGTACTTGTCAGCCTGTCTCCATACAGTTTCAGACTGAGGCTCAACGCCTTCTTTCGCACTGAATACACCAACTGCTCCGTCCAATACACGAAGGGAACGTTCAACTTCAACAGTGAAGTCAACGTGTCCCGGGGTATCAATAATATTAACGCGGTGGCCTTTCCAAGCAGCGGTAGTCGCAGCGGAAGTAATCGTAATTCCGCGCTCCTGTTCCTGTTCCATCCAGTCCATTGTCGCAGCGCCTTCGTGTACTTCACCGATTTTGTGCGTACGTCCTGTGTAGAACAAGATCCGCTCAGTTGTCGTGGTTTTACCCGCATCAATATGAGCCATGATCCCGATATTACGTGTATTTTTTAAGGAGAACTCTCTAGCCATGAAATGGGTCTCCCTTCAAAATAGAAGTTTTTTATTGTGAACTGAATCCTACCAACGGTAGTGAGCAAACGCTTTGTTCGCTTCAGCCATTTTGTGCGTATCTTCACGTTTTTTAACGGAAGCGCCTGTGTTGTTGGAAGCGTCGATGATCTCAGCCGCCAAACGCTCTTCCATTGTTTTCTCACCGCGGTTGCGGGAGTAGTTCACGAGCCAACGTAGTCCCAGAGCAGTACGTCTCTCTGGTTTTACCTCGATTGGTACTTGGTAGTTGGCACCGCCGACACGGCGAGCTTTAACTTCCAGGACTGGCATGATATTCTTGATTGCTGCTTCAAATACTTCCATCGGGTCATTACCCGTACGTTCTTGAATCAACTTGAACGCATTATACAGAATGCTTTGAGCAACACCGCGTTTTCCGTCGAGCATGATGCGATTGATCAAACGAGTAACCAACTTGGAGTTGTATACCGGATCTGGCAACACGTCTCTTTTCGTAACTGGACCTTTGCGTGGCATGGATATCCCCCTTTCTTTCTTGTTCAGCAGACCCTGTACCTTCCAGACCTAAGCCAGAAGGCTTTCAGGTTCTCTGCTTATAATGGTTTAGGCTTTTTTAGCTTTTGGACGTTTTGCACCGTATTTCGAACGAGCTTGCATACGGTTGTTTACGCCTGCAGTATCGAGAGCTCCACGAACGATGTGATAACGAACCCCTGCAAGGTCTTTAACTTTACCTCCGCGGATCAATACCACACTGTGCTCTTGAAGGTTATGTCCGATTCCCGGGATATAAGCAGTAACCTCGAGACGGTTCGTCAAACGAACACGGGCATACTTACGAAGTGCAGAGTTTGGTTTACGTGGAGTCATTGTACCTACACGAGTGCAGACACCACGTTTTTGTGGGGCACTGATGTTAGTAGATTCACGTTTCAAAGCGTTGAATCCTTTTTGCAAAGCTGGAGATTTTGACTTCTCAACTTTAGCTTGACGTCCTTTACGAACCAGTTGATTGATAGTTGGCATTTGATTGCCACCCCCTTCCTCAAATATTCATGTTTCTTTATAAACCTCTTTACGCTAAGTCCACAGACCCAGGCGGTTCATAAAAAGACAAATGAAAAGTTTTTGCCTTGGAGAATCCCTAAAAGTTCTCGGACAAAAACGTTCCTTACACTATCATTTTACGACAGCAGCCATGGCTGCTCCCACTCCAATCCCGCAAGCTTTGCCGAGATTTTTCATTGTATCCACTTTCGTGCACTTCACATTGTGTTGTTCACACAAAGCAATGATTTTGGAAGTGAGCTGCGGATCACTATCTTCTGCGACATAGACTTCGGAAGCCATACCTGTCTGCACCATCCGCATGGTCTGTTTGGTACCTATTTTGACATGAGCATCTTGCAAGGCTTTTTCATTAGACATTGTGCATTCCTCCGAATAGAACCATGTACAATCAGCTGCTCACGCACCTTTGATATATTAGCATCTAGCGCAAGCATTGTCAATGCTAATCCTAAAAGATTTTATAAAAGTTTACGTACATCAGGATTCGTCCGCCTGCACTATACAAGCGTCCGCCTCCTGACGTACAAAAACTTTCATCCCCTCAAAATGAGAAGAAATCTATTTAATCAACTGAAACTGGCTCGAGTTCTTCTACTGAAGATTGGCCATCTTCTGGCTCAGCAAACTTGATGCTGCGGTAACGGTGCATACCTGTACCTGCAGGGATCAATTTACCGATGATTACATTTTCCTTCAGACCGAGCAACTGATCGACTTTACCTTTGATCGCTGCATCTGTCAGTACACGTGTAGTTTCTTGGAACGAAGCCGCTGAGAGGAACGAGTCTGTTTCCAGAGATGCTTTTGTAATACCGAGCAGGATTGGTTTAGCAACCGCTGGCTCTTTATCACTAAGAATCGCAATTTTGTTAGCTCTTTCGTACTCATGCGTATCAACGAACGATCCTGGCAACAGCGTTGTATCCCCTGCATCTACGATGCGGATTTTACGCAGCATTTGACGGATCATAACTTCAACGTGTTTGTCATTGATTTCTACGCCTTGGTTACGGTATACGCGCTGTACTTCCTGCAAAATGTAGTTTTGTACACCACGTACGCCTTTAATGCGCAGCATTTCTTTTGGATCGATGGAACCGTCTGTCAACTCGTCACCAGCTTCAATTTCCATGCCTTCGCTTACGCGCACACGGGAACCGTAGGTAACAGAGTACACTTTTGACTCCGCTTCACCTTGAATTTCGATTTCACGACGATCTTTCGCTTCGCGAATCTCTTTAACCACACCATCAATCTCACTGATTGTTGCTTGACCCTTAGGATTACGGGCTTCAAACAACTCTTGGATACGTGGCAAACCTTGCGTAATATCGTCTCCGGCTACACCGCCGGTATGGAACGTACGCATTGTAAGCTGTGTTCCTGGCTCACCAATGGATTGTGCTGCAATAATACCAACTGCTTCACCAATCTCCACGTGTTTACCTGTCGCAAGGTTACGACCGTAACACTTCTTGCAGACACCATGACTTGCACGGCAGCTGAGTACGGAGCGGATTTGCAATTTGGTGATTCCCGCTTTGATAATCGCTTCTGCTTTGTCGGAGTCAATCAATTCATTGCGACCTGCAATGATCTCTTTGGTTTCCGGATGACGAACTGTCTCGAAGCAGTATCTGCCTTCAATACGGTCGTAGAGATCTTCGATAACCTCTTTACCATCCTGGATACGACTTACCGTAAAGCCTTTATCTGTACCACAATCATCATCACGCACGATTACGTCTTGGGCTACGTCTACGAGACGACGAGTCAGGTAACCTGAATCGGCTGTACGTAGGGCTGTATCCGCCAAACCTTTACGCGCTCCGTGAGTGGAGATAAAGTACTCGAGTACTGTCAGACCTTCACGGAAGTTCGATTTGATTGGGAGTTCGATGATTCGACCAGACGGGTTGGCCATCAGACCACGCATACCGCCCAATTGGGTGATTTGCGATTTGTTACCCCGTGCTTTGGAGTCTACCATCATCATGATCGAGTTGTAACGATCCATGGACTTCATCAGAATCTCAGTGATGTCATCTTTGGATTTTGACCAGATATCAATGATACGGTCATAGCGCTCTTCATTCGTAATCAGACCACGACGGTACTGATTCGTAACGATTTGTGCTTTATCCTCAGACTGTCTAAGAATTTCAAATTTCTCAGGCGGAACGATAACATCAGATACCGCAACCGTGATACCGGCACGAGTAGAATATGTGAATCCAAGTTGTTTGATTTTATCCAGAATAACGGCTGTTTCCGTTGTGTGATAAATTTCGAAACAACGTGCGATGATGGAGCCGAGGTATTCTTTGCCGACACCACCAGCCAGAGGAGCATTCATGATAGCTTCTCTGAGATCAGCACCTTTTTCATATACAAATGAGTGATCTGCAGTACCTTGGTACAGGTTTGCACGAGTCGCGTCATTGATATACGGGAAGCTTGCTGGGAAAATTTCATTAAAGATAATTTTACCGATGGTTGTCAGCAACATTCCCTCTTGTTGCTCTTCCGTGAAGCTTGTTTTACCAAGCGCCTTAACCGGAATAGCTACACGAGCATGCAGACCAGCAGTACCACGTTGGTATGCCGATACAGCTTCGTTAACTGTACGCAGGATCATACCTGTGCCCTTTTCTTCCTTGTTGTCCATAGTGAGGTAATAAGAACCAAGCACCATATCCTGGGAAGGCGTAACAACCGGTTTACCGTCTTTCGGGTTCAAAATGTTACCTGATGCAAGCATCAGAATACGTGCTTCCGCTTGAGCTTCAGCGGACAACGGAACGTGCACGGCCATTTGGTCACCGTCAAAGTCGGCATTGTAGGCCGTACATACGAGTGGGTGAAGACGAATTGCTTTACCTTCAACGAGAATCGGTTCAAACGCTTGAATACCGAGTCTGTGAAGCGTAGGGGCACGGTTCAACAGAACCGGATGCTCCTTGATTACTTCTTCAAGAACATCCCATACTTCAGGACTTACACGCTCAACTTTACGTTTCGCGCTCTTGATGTTGTGGGCAAGCCCTTTATTTACAAGCTCTTTCATAACGAAAGGCTTGAACAATTCAAGTGCCATATCTTTTGGCAGACCACACTGATACATTTTCAGATAAGGTCCAACAACGATAACGGAACGACCAGAGTAGTCAACCCGTTTACCGAGCAAGTTCTGACGGAAACGTCCTTGTTTACCTTTCAGCATGTGGCTGAGGGATTTCAATGGACGGTTACCAGGACCCGTTACCGGGCGACCGCGACGACCATTATCGATCAATGCGTCAACAGCTTCCTGCAACATCCGTTTTTCATTTTGCACGATAATATCTGGCGCGCCCAGATCAAGCAGACGTTTCAGACGGTTATTCCGGTTGATTACACGGCGATACAAGTCATTCAGGTCAGACGTTGCAAAACGTCCACCGTCCAACTGTACCATTGGACGAAGTTCCGGTGGGATAACAGGAAGTACATCCATGATCATCCACTCTGGCTTGTTGCCAGAGTTACGGAATGCTTCGATAACTTCCAGACGTTTGATTGCACGATTACGACGTTGTCCTTGCGCAGTCCGGAGCTCTTCTTTCAGGAACTCGAGCTCTTTGTCTATGTCAAGATCTTGAAGCAGTTTTTTAACCGCTTCTGCGCCCATGCCAGCCTGGAAACCATAACCGTATTTTTCACGGTAGCTGCGGTATTCCTTCTCGGACAACAGCTGTTTTTTCTCCAGTGGAGTTTCTCCTGGATCCGTTACAACATATGATGCAAAATAAATAATCTCTTCAAGAGATCTTGGAGACATATCCAGAGCAAGACCCATACGGCTCGGAATACCTTTGAAGTACCAGATATGCGATACCGGAGCAGCGAGCTCAATATGGCCCATCCGTTCGCGACGTACTTTCGCACGTGTTACTTCAACGCCACAACGATCACAGACAACGCCTTTATAACGAACGCGTTTGTATTTACCGCAATGACATTCCCAGTCTTTTGTAGGGCCAAAAATCTTTTCGCAGAACAGCCCTTCTTTTTCCGGTTTCAACGTACGATAGTTGATCGTTTCCGGTTTTTTCACTTCTCCGCGGGACCAAGAACGAATTTTCTCTGGGGAAGCAAGCCCGATCTTCATGTATTCGAAATTGTTGACGTCCAACAAGGAGCAACCCTCCTTAACCAATTCCTGTAATCTAGGTTACGCCCTCTCCGGCCGAAGCCGGAGCAAGACGCGAGCCTGATGAAAAACGCCGGTCATCATGCGCTCGAAGCGGTTTATTCCGCTCCGACCTCTGTACCCTCAAGGTTGAGGCTGAGCTTATCGCTCGCAGCGTCATCTTCATCGTCCATTTCTCTCATTTCAATCTCTTGCTCATCTTCACTCAAAATCTTAACGTCCATACCCAAGCTTTGCAGCTCTTTGATCAATACTTTGAATGATTCAGGAACACCTGGTTCCGGAACATTCTCGCCTTTGACGATGGATTCATATGTTTTAACCCGACCAACAACATCATCGGATTTAACAGTCAAGATTTCTTGCAGCGTATAAGCAGCACCGTACGCCTCAAGCGCCCATACTTCCATCTCCCCGAAACGCTGTCCACCAAATTGGGCTTTACCACCCAATGGCTGTTGCGTAACAAGTGAGTAAGGACCCGTGGAACGGGCATGGATTTTATCATCAACCATGTGTGCCAATTTGATCATGTGCATGACACCAACGGTAACTTCACGTTCGAACTCTTCACCTGTACGACCATCATACAGAACAGTTTTACCATTACGTTGCATCCCTGCTTCTTCCATCGTATCGAAGACGTCATACTCCTTCGCTCCGTCGAATACAGGAGTTGCTACGTGAATACCCAGTTGCATCGCTGCCATACCCAAGTGAACCTCAAGTACTTGACCGATATTCATCCGGGAAGGTACGCCCAGTGGGTTAAGAACGATCTGAACCGGTGTACCGTCTGGCAGGAAAGGCATATCTTCTTCCGGCAAGATGCGGGCCACGACCCCTTTGTTACCGTGACGTCCGGCCATTTTATCACCCTCGGAAATTTTCCGTTTTTGAGCGATATATACACGAACGAGTTGGTTAACGCCTGGAGGCAGTTCATCACCGTTTTCACGGGTAAATACTTTCACGTCTACTACGATACCGTCAGTACCGTGTGGTACACGCAAGGAAGTATCACGTACTTCACGTGCTTTCTCACCAAAGATTGCATGCAAGAGACGTTCTTCTGCTGTCAGCTCTGTTACACCCTTAGGTGTTACTTTACCAACCAGAATGTCGCCAGCACTGATCTCAGCACCGATTCGGATAATACCGCGCTCATCCAAGTTACGCAACGCTTCTTCCCCAACGTTAGGGATATCACGTGTGATCTCTTCAGGTCCGAGCTTGGTATCACGTGCTTCTGACTCATACTCCTCGATATGGATGGATGTGTATACATCTTCCTTAACGAGTTTTTCACTCAGCAAGATCGCATCCTCGTAGTTGTAACCTTCCCAAGTCATGAAGGCAACAACGACGTTACGTCCCAGAGCCAATTCACCCATTTCCGTTGAAGGACCGTCAGCGAGGATATCGCCAGCTTTGACAGCAGCACCTCTTTTGACAATCGGACGCTGGTTAATGCATGTTCCTTGGTTCGAACGCATAAATTTGTGTAATTTATATTTAACGATATCGCCTTTGACTTCCTGACCATCCACTTCTTCAACACGACGGAGCCAAATCTCGTTCGCAGAAGAACGTTCAATAATTCCGTCATAATCGGAGACAATACATACACCAGAGTCTTTTGCAGCTTTGTGCTCCATACCTGTTCCTACAAGTGGTGCTTTAGGAATCAAGAGTGGAACCGCCTGCCGCTGCATGTTAGATCCCATGAGTGCACGGTTGGAGTCATCGTTCTCAAGGAACGGGATAAGCGCTGTAGCGACGGAGACAACCTGTTTAGGAGATACGTCCATGTAGTCAACTCGTTCACTCGGCATCGTAAGGATGTTATCCGACTGTTTGTTGTAACGTACAATGATCGCTTCTTCTTCAAATGTACCGTCTTCGTTCAACTTCGCATTCGCTTGCGCGATGACATAGTTGTCCTCTTCGTCCGCTGTCAGGTAATCAATTTGCTCGGTCACAATACCTGTCTTCGGATCAACCCAACGATATGGAGCTTCAATGAAGCCATATTCATTCACACGGGCGAACGTAGACAAGGAGTTGATCAAACCGATGTTTGGTCCCTCTGGAGTCTCGATTGGACACATACGACCATAGTGGGATGGATGGACGTCACGCACTTCCATACCTGCGCGCTCACGCGTCAAACCACCGGGTCCGAGTGCGGACAAACGACGTTTATGTGTCAACTCACCCAGTGGGTTCGTTTGATCCATAAACTGTGACAACTGAGAGCTACCAAAGAACTCTTTAATTGATGCAATAACAGGACGTATGTTGATCAATGCCTGTGGTGTAATGACGTTGGCATCCTGAATGGACATTCTCTCACGAACCACACGCTCCATACGGGACAATCCGATACGGAACTGGTTCTGCAGGAGTTCACCCACTGAACGCAAACGACGGTTACCCAGATGATCGATATCATCCGTGCTACCAATTCCCTGCAGAAGGTTAAGGAAGTAACTGATGGACGAAATGATATCCGCCGGTGTCACGTTTTTAACGGACTTGTCAATGTTTGCATTGGCAATCAGTTTGACCACTTTACCATCTTCAGTTGGTGAGAACACATCAATCGTTTGCATAGGGATATCATTGGCATCCAAAACGCCGTTACCCACGTGATAGGTGCGGAATCCAACGCTTTTCTCCAGATACGGCATGATTTCATCCAACAAACGACGATCAACCATTTGACCTGCTTCAGCAATGATTTCACCTGTTTCAGCGTCAACAAGTGACTCAGCCAAGCGCTGGTTAAACAAACGGTTTTTGATGTGAAGTTTTTTATTCATTTTGTAACGACCTACATTAGCCAGGTCATAACGTTTTGGATCAAAGAAACGTGCTACGAGCAAGCTTTTCGCATTATCCAACGTTGGTGGCTCGCCCGGACGAAGACGCTCATAGATCTCAATGAGTGCTTTCTCCGTGGAATCCGTGTTGTCTTTGTCCAGTGTATTGCGGATATATTCGTCATTACCGAGCAGATCCAGAATCTCAGCATCTGTGCCAAAACCAAGTGAACGCAGGAGAACCGTAACCGGTATTTTACGTGTACGGTCGATCCGGACGTAAACAACATCCTTCGCGTCCATCTCCAGTTCCAACCAAGCGCCGCGGTTAGGAATAACTGTAGCGGTATACGTTTTTTTGGCGTTTTTATCTACTTTGGTACTGAAGTAAACGCTAGGAGAGCGAACCAACTGGCTGACAATAACCCGTTCCGCACCATTAATAATAAATGTGCCCGTGTTGGTCATCAGCGGGAAATCTCCCATGAATACTTCCTGCTCTTTGACTTCGCCGGTTTCCTTATTAATGAGCCGGACTTTGACCCGAAGCGGTGCTGCATAAGTAACGTCACGCTCTTTCGCGTCGTCTACTGTATACTTCGGTTCACCGAGACTGTAATCGATAAATTCCAAAATCAAGTTACCTGTAAAATCCTGGATCGGCGAGATATCCTGGAACATTTCGCGCAACCCTTCCTCCAAAAACCAATCATAAGATTTTTGTTGGATTTCAATCAGGTTAGGAACTTCGAGTATCTCGTTAATTCGTGCATAACTGCGCCGAGTGCGTCGACCATATTGAACAAGATGTCCTGCCAACTTAAACTCACCCCTCAATGTCTACTCACTTTAAAAATTTCGTTGCGAACCTCTGTTTGTAACCTTATAATGGTACACATACAGAGCAAAGCAATGCATCCACAAATAAAGAAAAGCCCTTACTCGAAATGTCGTTCGAAAAAAGAGCAACTTTGATCGGCGGATGTCTTTCCAAAACATTCTTATCCCCAGTTTGCCCAAAATGTACATATTATACGCCAAACGTAGGCATAATAAGCCCGTTCGGCGTAAAAAAAGGTTGACATTTTTAGTTAGCTAAAGCCAAGTAGGGCATCTTAATACTGACATTTTACAATAATACCACGGCCTGAATTTCAAGTCAATAGTCCTATTGCAAAAAAAATGATCCCCTGCTTACTTTACAAACTCGGATTCAGCTTTTAGTAGAACCCTCTTCCGATTTCATCGCTTTGAAAATCCGGTAGCCTTTATCCTTCGTCACTTCTTCCACTCTTCCAAACAAAGATTCCAATTTCGCTTTTGCTGATGGGGCCCCTTGTTTTTTCTGAATGACAATCCACAACGAACCGCCTACTTTCAGATGGCGATGTGCCTGTTCGAAAATAGTATGAACTGTCTCTTTCCCAGCCCGTATAGGCGGATTGGTTAAGATAACGTCAAAATCTTGCTTTTTTACTTCAGCCAGTAGATTACTTTGCAGTACGGTAACATTGTTAATTCCGTTCGCTTTTGCATTTTCCCTGGAAAGTTCAACGGCTCTCTCGTTGATATCGATCATGGTGACATGCCCATCCGGTACAAGTTTGGCTGCTGTAAGACCCATCGGTCCGTATCCACAACCCACATCGAGAACATGAGCCCCTGATGGCAACTCTATCGCATCAATCAATACTCTGCTGCCATAATCGATTCCGTTTTTGGAAAACACACCGGCGTCCGTCACGAATCGCAGACTGAAACCGCGAAGAACCGCTTCAGTTGCTCTACGATCATGTGCTACTTGCGGTTTGTCCGAATAATAATGATTGGACATGCCCTCACTCACTTTCCATTTACAATTACAGCAACAAACCCCTTGATATAAGTCAAGGGGTTTGTTGTTTTGTTCATCTAGCTTATAAAAGCTAAATTATTTAACTTCGATTGTAGCGCCTGCTTCTTCAAGCTTAGCTTTAACCGCTTCTGCTTCTTCTTTAGCAACTTTTTCTTTCAATGCTTTTGGAGCGTTGTCAACCAGTTCTTTTGCTTCTTTCAGGCCAAGACCTGTGATTTCGCGAACTGCTTTGATAACGTTGATTTTGGAAGCACCAGCGTTAGTCAAGATTACGTCGAACTCGGATTGCTCAGCTTCAGCAGAAGCTACTGCACCTGCAGCAGCTACTGGAGCTGCAGCAGTTACGCCGAATTCTTCTTCGATTGCTTTAACAAGATCGTTCAATTCCAGTACAGTCATGCCTTTGATTGCTTCCAAGATTTGCTCTTTACTCATGAGTGAACCTCCATATATAATATTATTTTTTTTAATTCAATTGCCGCCTAAGCAGCGTTCAGATCAAGTTGCTTACGCGCCTTGTTCTTCTTTTTCTGCAACTGCTTTAACCGCAAGCGCGAAGTTGCGCACTGGCGCTTGAAGCACGCTGAGGAGCATGGAGAGGAGTCCATCGCGGGATGGCAGTTCTGCCAATGCCTTAACTTCTTCTACTCCGATTACGCGACCTTCTACGACTGCACCTTTCAATTCCAGAGCATCGTTCTTTTTCGCGAAGTCGTTCAGAATTTTAGCTGGAGCCACAACGTCATCTACGCTGAATGCAATTGCAGTAGGACCTGTAAGAACACTATCGAGTTCTGTCAGTTCTGCTGCTGCAGCTGCACGGCGAAGCAACGAGTTTTTCAGCACTTGGAATTCGATCCCTGCTTCACGAAGTTGCTTACGCAACTCAGTTACTTGGGCAACGTTCAATCCGCGATAGTCAACAACAACAGTTGTAACGCTCTCGCGCAATTTTGCTGTTACTGCATCAACGGACTCTTGTTTTGCTTGAATCACTTTTGCGTTTGCCAATCTGTACACCTCCTGATCAAATTTATCCCATTAAGAAAAGCCTCCGTAGAATCACGAAGGCTTGATATATACTCACAACCGATTTGCATCGTTCTAAGTTCTATAATCACACCTCGGCAGGAAATTAAGCCAAATGGCACCTACTGTCTACGGCAAGCATATTCAAATGTCAACGGTCAGTCACTCGGACTCACAACTTTTATATCTTATCAAAACAGGACAAGCCTGTCAATAGATATTATCTAAAAGCTGCTGCGTTCACGCGTGCGCCAGGGCCCATCGTGGAAGAAAGACTAACATTCTTCAGATAAACACCTTTTGCTGCCGCTGGTTTAGCACGATTCAGAGCTTCCATGAGAGCTTTGAAGTTCTCATTAAGTTGCTCAGAAGAGAAAGAAGCTTTACCAATCGGTGCATGAATTTGACCTGCACGATCCAGACGATATTCGATTTTACCGGCTTTAATTTCTTGAACAGCCTTAGTTACATCGAAAGTTACCGTTCCGGCTTTAGGGTTAGGCATCAGACCTTTACCGCCGAGCAGTCGGCCCAATTTACCTACTTCACTCATCATATCTGGTGTCGCTACGCAGACGTCGAATTCGAACCAGCCTTGTTGGATTTTGTTGATCATGTCTGCATCACCAACATAGTCCGCGCCAGCCGCTTCCGCTTCTTTCGCTTTGTCACCTTTTGCAAATACCAATACGCGTTGTGTTTTACCTGTGCCGTGTGGCAAGACAACAACACCACGTACAGCCTGGTCTTGCTTACGAGGGTCTACACCCAAACGAACTGCTGCTTCGATTGTTTCATCGAATTTTGCAGTAGCTGCCTTTTTCACAAGCTCTACAGCTTCTGAAGGCTCGTAAGTTGCTTCGCTGTCAATCAGCTTAGCAGCTTCCAGGTATTTTTTACCGTGTTTAGCCATGTTTTATTCCTCCTTTGTGGTGTTAGCGGATATACCTCCCACATCAACCGGTCGCGAATCGACCGGTTTTACGAAGCCATGTTTCTTATGAAAATTAGTCTTCGATGGTGATACCCATGCTGCGGGCAGTACCTTCGACCATACGCATAGCGGACTCAACGTCTGCTGCATTCAGGTCAGGCATTTTTGTTTCTGCGATTTGACGAACCGCATCACGTTTAACAGTAGCAACTTTTTTCTTGTTCGGTTCGCCGGATCCTTTTTCAACTTTAGCTGCCACTTTCAACAGAACTGCTGCTGGTGGAGTTTTAGTGATGAAAGTAAAGGAACGGTCCTCGAATACAGAAATTTCAACTGGAATAATCAATCCTGCTTGATCAGCTGTACGAGCGTTGAATTCTTTACAGAATGCCATGATGTTGACACCTGCTTGACCCAAAGCTGGACCTACTGGTGGCGCTGGATTTGCTTTACCTGCTGGAATCTGCAGTTTTACCATTTTAATTACCTTTTTTGCCATGATTGACACCTCCTTGCAAAATAGTGGTTAACGGGCCTTGCAGCCCTCCCACAAGAAACTTGAAGAAACTATATCTTCTCCACTTGCGTATATTCCAACTCAAGCGGTGTTTCCCGTCCAAACATGTTCACGTGCACTTTCAACTTGCTTTTGTCTACCAAAATTTCTTCCACGGAGCCTACGAAATTCGCAAAAGGACCGACTTTAATACGTACGGATTCCTTAATATCGAACTCAATTTTCGGCTTAGGTTCAACCATACCCATGTGCTTCAGAATTTGTTCCACTTCTTCAGGCAACAAAGCAGTTGGTTTGGACCCAGAACCTGTCGAACCGACAAATCCTGTAACACCTGGTGTGTTGCGAACAACATACCAAGAGTCATCCGTCTGTACCATTTCCACCAAGACATAACCAGGGTAAACTTTACGCATAACGGTTTTTTTCTTACCGTCCTTGTTTACCACTTCTTCTTCCATAGGAACAAGAACGCGGAATATCTTGTCTTCCATGCCCATAGACTCGACGCGTTTTTCCAAATTGGCCTTGACCTTGTTCTCATACCCTGAATAGGTATGAACGACGTACCATCTTTTTTCCATATCAAGCCACCGGAACCCTTCTTAAATAATCGCTTCGATCACAAAGGAGATGCCAATGTCAATGACCCAAAAAAACAGCGTCATAACCACAACAGTACCAAGTACGATCAATGTGTAGTTGGTCAGCTCTTTACGATTAGGCCAGCGAACTTTTTTAAGTTCAGCCCAGCTTTCTGAGAAAAAGGAAATCAGAGATTTGAAACTTCGTTTCACGCCGACACCTCCAAAAACTATCTGGTTTCGCGATGAGAAGTCTGCTCGTTACAAAACTTGCAAAATTTCTTCATCTCCATGCGGTCGGGGTGATTACGCTTGTTTTTTGTCGTAGTGTAATTTCTTTGTTTGCAGTTAGTACAAGCCAAAGTAATAATTACCCGCATGATGTACACCTCCCGAAGACTTCCACATTCAAGCAGAGTCTCTAAATTGATCCTGAAAAAAAGCCATAAATTTAGGCCTACCTAAAACACTTTATCACAAGGGTATAACCATGTCAATGAAAGAATAGCCTTTCATTCATTGGGTATTACTTCCGTACCACGTACATTCGTTTCGCATCTCTGTTTTTCTCTTCTCCTACATGGACCGAGCGATTACTAGTATAAACATTCTTTGATTTTATAAACTTGAGACAGTAAAAAAAGACTCAAACACCGAGCCTTTTCCTTCAACGACAACATGTGTTTAATTATCTCGAACTTCCAGGTACTTTTCAAGTTTGCGCTTAACGCGCTGAAGTGCATTATCAATGGACTTCACATGTCTGTCCAAATCAACTGCAATCTCTTGATAAGATCTCCCGTCCAGATACAACATCAATACTTTACGCTCCAGATCACTCAGAATCTCGGACATTTTATCTTCCAGGCCCACAAACTCTTCCTGATTGATGATCAATTCTTCCGGATCACTGACCTGGGTTCCACAAATCACATCGAGTAACGTACGATCAGACTCTTCGTCATAAATAGGCTTGTCCAGGGATACATAAGAATTAAGCGGAATATGCTTCTGACGTGTTGCTGTCTTAATCGCCGTGATAATCTGTCTTGTAATACAGAGTTCAGCAAAAGCCTTAAACGAAGCCAGCTTGTCCCCTTTGAAATCTCGAATGGATTTATAGAGGCCAATCATTCCTTCTTGAATAATATCTTCCCGGTCTGCCCCAATCAGAAAATAAGATCTAGCCTTGGCGCGTACAAAGTTACGATATTTGTTAATCAAAAACTCTAACGCTTCGCTTTCGCCTTCACGGAAAGCTTCGACAATGTCTTCGTCACTTTGGTAATCATACTTAGATAACATGATATCTTTGAGGTCGACACTCACAGACAATCCCTCCGGCTGCAACGCAAGGTACCCCGTTACTCTACTCTATGAAATATAGGATCAGTATATATGATGGTACCTCACACCGTCAACCACGCTCTGCCTAAAAAAGAACATCAATAACATAAATGTCAAGAGTTTCAATATTCTAATTTTTGTAAAACCGAGCTGTTATTCCCGGCGCCACCGCTCAAACTCTTTCAATACATCTGGACTCAACTTGCCCCCGAGTGTGTTACGCGTGGTCTTTGCCTGATCTTCTTCCAGTCGTTTTTTTAATTCTTTTTCGTTCTGTTCAACTTCAATTAGCAATTCCCTTGCAGATACGCGTAGCGCTCCCTGTCCGAAAATGACATGTTGCTCTACCATATCGCTCGTAGCCACATAGATTTGGCGTCTTCGCATGCTTAGTTCCCGAACGAGTCTCTCAATGCATTCGTCTGCCGTCTCTTTTTCCTTTGTAAAATAAATCTGCACTTTGCTCTGAGTAAAGGATTTACCGAGTCCAGGCACGAGGTAGGCGTCAAACACAACAATGACTCTCCGGCCGGAGAATGCCTGGTAGTCCGCAAGACGAAAGAGGAGCCTGTTACGCGCCTCTTCGAGCCCACTTTCCGCCAGTCTGGTTAATTCCGGCCAGTCGCCAATCATGTTGTACCCGTCTACAAGAAGCACATCACGGGAATCAGCCATACCTTCTATTCCTGCGCTTGACGCGAGCGGAGCACTTCATACATGACAACACCCGCTGCCACGGAAGCATTCAGGGAATTAATCTGACCTTGCATCGGTAATTTGATCAGTACGTCGCATTTCTCACGAATAAGTCGTCCCATTCCCTTGTTCTCATTTCCGATTACCAATGCCACAGGGCCAGTGAAGACTCCATTACCAAAGACACCTTCATGAGCCGTGACATCTGTCCCTACAACCCATACACCTTCCTCTTTGAGGCGATCGATGGTCTGACCAAGATTACTTACACGAGCCACTGGCACATACTCCACGGCGCCTGCTGACGTTTTGGATACCGTTACAGTTACCGCTGCCGAACGACGTTTGGGTACAATGACGCCATGCGCCCCCGTGCAGTCGGCTGTCCGCAAAATTGAGCCTAGGTTATGAGGATCTTCGATCTCATCCAGCAGAATCAGGAAAGGATGCTCATTCCTCGCTTTCGCTGCGGCAAGAATGTCTTCTACCTCCACATAAGCGTAAGGTGCAGCTTGTGCAACTACCCCCTGATGCTGAATGCCTGGTACCGTTTGATCCAGCTTACGCTTGTCCACGTGTTGAATGACAATACCTAGTTTTTTAGCTTCCGAGATAATAGGTTGAGTCAGATGTTTCTGTGCTGTATCGGCAATCCATATTTTATTAATGGTTCGGCCTGAACGCAGCGCCTCCGTCACGGAGTGTTTACCGGCGATCCATTCTTCTTCCATCGTTGTTCGATCCTCTCTGTAATGCGTTGTTTTGTTGAAATTTCTATTTTTTTGTCGGCGATGGCGATTGTTGTTCCGCATGCTCAATGCCAAGCCCGATCAGTTCAATCATGCGATCATGATGACCACTGCTGTAGAGATAACCAATGAGACATTCAAAAGCCGTGGCATGTCTGTACTCCAACACATCTGCATTTTTGGGTACACTACCCGACTTGGCATTCCGCCCTTGCCGGACGATATCACGTTCTTCCTCTGTCAGTTCAGCCTCAATCGTTGTAAGTATGCGGCTCTGCGCCTTCGCTGATACCAACCCGGTTGCACTACGGTGCAGATGATTGGGACGCATGTTGGCTTTCGACAATAGATATTGACGAACAGCTACCTCATATACCGCATCACCAATATAGGCCAGTGCAATAGGTGGAATCAACCTCGCAGGTCTGGATGGAGGATACGGAAACCACCCTCCCTCCGTGACCTGATCCTGTTGTTTTGGTGTATTTGGATGTCCTTCGCTCATTTGCGCCGCCATCTCATGCCCTGCGCCGTATCTTCAAGCAGAATGCCACGTGCAGACAACTCATCGCGAATTTCATCCGCTCTTGCCCAGTTTTTGGACTTGCGCGCTTCTACACGCTCTTCAATCAGATGTTCTACTTCCTCATCCAGAAGTTCTGGCTCTGCATCCGTGTAGATGCGCAGCACAGCATTCAATTCACTGAACAATTCGAGGAGCGCACGAATGTCTGCCGCATTGACAACTTCTTGCTGCAACAGTTGGTTGGCTTCCCCTGCCCACTCAAACATAGCAGTAATCGCATCAGGAGTATTGAAATCATCCTGCATCTTCTCGTGATACTGCTGACGAATTTGGTCGAGTCTTGCCGCAAACTCTGCTGTGATATCCTGATCTACGGTTACTGCGTTCAGACGATGGTTCAGGTTACCTACAGCATTCGCAATCCGGTCCACACTGTTCTGTGCCTGCTCCATCGTATCATCCGTGAAGTTCAACGGGTTACGATAGTGGGTAGATAACATAAAATAACGAATCGCTTCGCGTTTATATTGATTCCGCAAATCTTTAACAAGAACACCATTACCGAGGGATTTCGACATCTTCTCGTTATCAATCCGGATGAATCCGTTATGCATCCAGTAGTTCGCAAGTGGTTTACCTGTTAATACCTCGGATTGGGCGCATTCGCACTCATGGTGCGGGAACTGCAGATCCTGTCCACCCCCGTGAATGTCCAGTGTATCCCCAAGGTACTCCCTAGCCATGGCAGAGCACTCAATATGCCAGCCTGGTCGACCATCGCCCCAAGGACTGGACCAATAGATCTCACCAGGTTTTGCAGCCTTCCACAGCACGAAATCTTCGGGATGCTCTTTGCGCTCGTCCACACCTACACGGATTCCGAATTGCAGCTCCTGTAAATTTTGTTTCGAGAGCTTGCCATACTCGCTGAATTTGCCTGTACGGTAATAGACATCACCGCCATTTTCGTATGCGAAACCTTTTTCAACCAACTCACGGATAAAATCAATAATGAGCGGCATGTTTTCCGTTACTCTCGGGTTGCTGCTTGCCTTAGGAATACCCAATCCCTCAAGGTCTTCATAATAGGCTGCAATAAACTTCTCCGCGACATGAGGAACGTCCGTTCCAAGTTGTTCTGCTTTGCGAATCAGCTTATCGTCCACATCCGTGAAGTTCACCACATAGTTTACATCATGTCCTGTCTGTTCCAGGTATCCACGTACCGTGTCGAAAAAGATAACCGGGCGTGCATTCCCAATATGAATATAGTCATATACCGTTGGTCCGCAGACATACATTTTTACTTTCCCTGGCTCTTGGGGAACAAATTCTTCTTTTGTACGACTCATCGTATTATAAATCTGAAGCGTCATGGTCACTTATCCTTTCATCCTATACTGCCTGCCTTTATTTATTGTATCACGTATCATCCACAGTCTCATTTGCGCGGGCATTCTGCAGTGTACGTACTTCTTCTTGCAATCGTTCAAGTTCTTTTTGCATACTACGCAAGGAGTCAACGACCGGATCGGGTAATTGTTGACTGAGGCGATCTACCCGTCGGCCATCCTGTTTAACAATTCTGCCCGGTATACCTACCACGGTACTATTGGAAGGGACCTCCTTAAGCACAACGGAGTTCGCTCCAATGTTGCTTTGATCCCCCACGCTAAATGAACCCAGCACCTTTGCTCCAGATGAGATAACCACATTATTACCAATGGTCGGATGTCTCTTTCCTTTTTCTTTCCCTGTTCCGCCAAGCGTAACCCCCTGATAGATAACAACATCATCGCCAATCTCACATGTTTCTCCAATAACGACGCCCATTCCATGGTCAATAAACAACCGATTCCCGATCGTAGCTCCAGGATGTATCTCAATCCCTGTCATAAAACGGCTAACCTGCGAAATGAACCTGGCCACCGAGAACCATCTTCGCTTGTATAAAAAATGAGCCATCCGGTGTGCCCATATCGCATGCAGCCCTGAGTAGGTTAGTACCACTTCAAACCAACCTCGGGCCGCCGGATCGTTTTCAAACACCGCCTGGATATCTGATCTGATCTTCTTGAACATGCTCGTTCCCCTCTTGTTCAGGTTCCCGTCCTCCGGCTTACCGGACGGCGCGTTCCTTGGTAGTGTACTGCACACTCGCCTAAACAAAAAACGCCCCTGCAGCATTTAGCTGCAGAGGCGTTTATCGCGGTCCCACTCTGCTCGGTCCATTCTTAAATAGAATGAGCCCTCAAGCGGTTTGGTAACGGAAACCAATCGTCACAACCTATCCTAACGTTTTCCCATGTCATGATCGACAAAGGCGGGGCTGGATTCGGCTGTGCAGCTCACGGGCGCATTTCGACTGATGGACAGTGGATGGTTCACAGCCACCGCAACCAAAGAAATCTTTCTTTGCTGCGGGACCATCCTCTCTGAATCTGTCCGGGTCAGTCTACTCCTCCCGATCTTTGCTGTTCTATTAGATAAATCATATCAATTATTCGTTGTGTTGTTATTATAGCGAAAAGGCCTCAGACTGACAACAGCCTCCTACGTAATCCATACATCATAGGACTGTGTTCAGATTCCGATTAAACGGAATGCCCTCGAATAATCTTATTTTACTTGCGCGAGCAATCGTTCGATCACCGTATCACGACCCAGAAGCACGATCGTTTGATTCAGATCCCGTCCATGCGTCTGTCCAGTCAAGGCTACACGAATTGGCATAAAGAGCTGTTTGCCCTTAAAGCCCGTTTCTTTCTGTACTTCTTTGATCAATGCAGCCATTTTGCTTGGCGTGAACTCATCACTTGCCTGCACTTTATCCGCAAATGCCTTCAGTACGGTCGGCACTTGCTCTTCAGCGAGAACCGCGGCACCTTCACTTTCCAGCTCAATCTCCGAACGGAAGAACACTTCGGACAATTCGACAATATCGGAGGCAGAATTCATCTGCTCCTGGTACAGGTGTATCAGCGTATAAGCCCATTCTTTTTGTTCAGCAGACAGCTCGGAAGAAATAAGTCCAGCCTTTTGCAGATGCGGAATGGCCATTTCGGCAATCCGTTCCGGGTCAGCATTTTTGATATAGTGGTTGTTCAAGTGAGCCAGCTTGTGCGTGTCAAATACCGCCGGGCTCTTGGACAGACGTTTCGTATCAAAAATGGAGATCAGTTGCTCTTGCGAGAAGATCTCTTCCTCCCCTTCCGGCGACCAGCCGAGCAGGGAAATGAAGTTAAACATCGCTTCAGGCAAATAGCCGAGCTGATCATACTGCTCAATAAACTGAATTACGGATTCATCCCGTTTACTCAGCTTTTTGTGATTTTCATTCACGATCAGCGTCATATGACCGAATTGCGGTGGCTCCCAGCCAAGCGCTTCATAGATCATCAGTTGACGCGGCGTGTTCGAGATGTGATCTTCCCCACGCAGGACGTGGGAGATCTTCATCAAGTGATCATCCACAGCAACAGCATAGTTGTAAGTGGGAATGCCGTCTTTTTTCACAATGACGAAGTCACCGGATTCCTTGCTGTTGAACGAGATTGTACCTTTAACCATGTCGTCAAACGTATATATGCGTTCTTCCGGCACACGGAAACGAATACTCGCTACGCGACCTTCCGCTTCAAACGCACTAATCTGCTCTGGAGTCAGGTCACGGTGTTTGCCCGAATAACGCGGCGTTTCTCCACGTGCTGACTGCTCCTCGCGCTCTTGCTCCAATTCTTCTTCCGTGCAGAAGCAAGGGTACGCCAGACCTTTATCCAGCAATTCCTGCGTATATTTACGATAGAGGTCCAGACGTTCCGTTTGACGGTATGGTCCGTATTCTCCGCCCACATCAATGCTTTCATCCCACTCGATTCCGAGCCATTTCAGGTATTTCAGCTGGCTTTCTTCACCACCGGCAATATTCCGTTTTACGTCCGTATCTTCAATACGAATAATGAATTTACCGTTATTATGTTTGGCATATAGATAGTTAAACAGCGCCGTACGGGCATTCCCGATATGCAGGTGTCCTGTTGGGCTCGGCGCGTAACGCACACGAATTTCCGTGCTCATATGATCCCCTCCGTCACGAATTAATTGATGATATCACACACGAACCAGGCAAACAACGGATTGAGCGGCAATGCCCTCTCCCCGTCCCGGGAATCCCAGTTGCTCTGTCGTAGTTGCTTTCACGTTCACCTGTGTTACATCCGCTTCCAGTGCCTTGGCAATAACCTCAGCCATCTGTGGGATGTAAGGAGCCATTTTCGGCTTCTGGGCAATAATCGTTGAATCGATATTTCCCAGCTTATATCCGCGATCCTTCACAAGCTGCCAGACATGCTCCAGCAATTTCAGGCTGTCGGCATCCTTGAATTCCGGATCGGTATCCGGGAAGTGCTTGCCGATATCCCCAAGTGCCAGCGCACCCAAAATGGCATCACTAATCGCGTGCAACAGCACGTCTGCGTCCGAGTGACCCAGCAGTCCTTTTTCATAAGGAATCGTTACTCCGCCAATAATACACGGGCGTCCCTCTACCAGCTGATGTACATCAAATCCCTGTCCTACACGTATCATCGCTTCTTCTCTCCCCCCAACAAAAACGCAGCGTATTGCAAATCTTCCGGCGTTGTTAATTTGATATTGGTATAATTGCCTTCCACAACCTTGACCGACATACCCTGACGTTCAGCCAGCATAGCGTCATCTGTTCCCAGAAATCCGTCCTGCTCGGCTGAATCGTAGGCGGAGAGCAGGGAAGAAAGACGAAAAGCCTGCGGGGTTTGAATGCTCCACAGACTGCTGCGATCTGGTGTCGCCGTAACGACTCCCTCCGCATTCACTTGTTTGATCGTATCCTTCACGGGAACCGCCAGTACAGCTGCTCCACCACCGGATGTGGCAGCCGCCATGCATCCCTTGATCTGCTCATGGTTCACAAAAGGACGTACCCCGTCGTGAACGAGAACCCAATCCGTCCCAAGTGCCTCAAGGCCTTTATGGACAGAATGTTGTCTCTCTTTCCCTCCGGGGATAACACGGACACGTGAATCCAGTTGGTATTCTTTTACCCAATCCTGGCAGCGTTCAACATCTGCAGCTCCTGTGACCAGCACCATCTCGCGGATCTCGTCCAGCGCAGCAAATACCTCAAGCGTATGTATGAAAACGGGCTTGTCCTGCAGCAACAGAAACTGTTTGCTCTCGGTCGTCCCCATCCGGGTTCCGCGACCTGCTGCCACAATGACAACGCCCCACCCTTTATCCATGCCGCAATCCCTGCCTTGTCTGTCAGTTTATCGTCCAAAGATATACAATATCATTCAACGATACACTACCCATCATACCGCTTTATTGGGCTTTTTCCAACAGTTTAGGCTTGGCAAAAATCATTCGTCCCGCTGAAGTCTGCAACACACTGGTCACGAGCACTTCCATCATCATGCCGATATACTCGCGTCCGCCCTCCACAACGATCATCGTGCCATCATCCAGATAGGCTACACCTTGACCATGCTCCTTGCCATCCTTGATGATCTGCACCATGATCTCCTCACCTGGCAGAACAACCGGCTTCACCGCATTGGCGAGATCATTAATGTTCAACACAGATACACCTTGGAGTTCGCACACTTTGTTCAGGTTGAAGTCATTGGTGACCACTTTGCCCTGAAGCACTTTAGCCAGTTTAACCAGTTTGCTGTCCACCTCGGAAATTTCCTCAAAATCCCCTTCGTAGATGAGGACTTTTACATCGAGTTCCTTCTGGATTTTGTTCAAAATGTCCAGTCCACGCCGTCCTCTGTTCCGCTTGAGCAGATCCGATGAATCGGCAATATGCTGCAGCTCCTCCAGAACGAATTCCGGGATTACAATCGTACCTTCAATAAATCCGGTTTTGCATATATCAGCGATACGCCCATCGATAATAACACTGGTATCCAGAATTTTATGTTCTTCCATCCGTCTATCTTCGTCCACCTCGGGATGACCCCATCGCCCAGACATCCAGAAGGCCCCCAGATCGTCTTTCTTCGCCATGGCAAGGGTGTAGCCGGAATAAGCACTAATCACCGTCAGCGCCACTTGCAGCACTTCTCCTGCCGTTCCCATCCATCCCACAACAGGGTAGAGCAACAAGGCCACCAGCAACCCAGCAACGGTACCTGCGGCACCTGCAGCCAGTTCGTTCATAGGTACTTTTGCCAATGAATCGATTCCACTATGCAGCCTGTCTGCCATCAATGTTCCACCAATATTACATACAGCCATAAACATTACAGCTCCCAGCAGCGTCGATATACCAGCTCCCAGTAATCCTGCGGACTGAATCCACTCCGCCATCCATGGGACCGATTTTCCTGCCAGATGATATGCCGTGTAGCCGAACCATGCACCGCACAATCCTGTAAAAGTTAAAATGCCTTTTTTCCACATTAGTCCCTGCACCTCCTTCAATGTATCTTGATCTTGATATCCAGTATGATCCAATTCCTGAATTGCTAATCCCTTCCGGAAGAACTTTTTGGAAATGTTGCAATCGTCAGTTGAAAGTAGGTAAATTATTGGCATATAATGAATTCAATTCATATCCCGAGGTGAGTGGCAAAATGAGTACGCTAAGTTTACAGGCTTTCCAGGATCAAGTTTCTGAACTGTTGCTGCGTCATCGCAGCCTGATTGATGTACTGTCCAAAACGGGACAAGCCGGAGCGTCTGTTAACCGTGCCGTGTCCAAAGCCATTACCGAATGCGGCTGCATCGAGCTGCACGCCACCAAGCAGAAATATGCCCCGGAGAGCGACATCGCTCAAACCAAGGGTTTGCTGGAAACGCATGTGGAGGGTGAGTTGTGTGAGAACTGCCGAGAGGTCATTAGCTCTGAGCTAGGGCGGAACCTGTTCTACATGTCGGCTCTCTGCAATCTGCTGGACATTAACATGGAAGAGGTCGTAAATCACGAATCACAGAAGTGTTCAACGTTAGGGATGTTTAATCTGTCGTAAGAAGATATGTATGTCGTTCGCAAGGGTTTCTTTTACCGTAAATAGATCTGAACAAACAAAAAGCACGCATTCTCCAGTTCAGGAGAGTACGTGCTTTCTTTGTATATTGTCTGTCACCAAGGCTACTTAACGATCGGAAGGACGGGAAGATTTCTCATCCTTGCGCTTTTTCGCCCGACTACGCGAGGCCGCTGTTCGCACGTTATGCTTCATTCCATACAAGGCGTATAACACCAACGGAATAAAGATCAATTTGGATAACTGCTCCGGGAAAATCACGGCTACGGCTATGGCAAATAACACAACCCATGGGGCAATCCAGATTGCCTTGCGTGGCAACCCGACCTTTTTGAAATTGGGATATTTAAGCGAACTGACCATCAGATACGATAAAAGCAACGTAGCAATCATCATGCTGACCGGACCGATATCCTTGTTAAACAAAGACAATGTGGCCAGCACTCCGCCGGCTGCCGGAATCGGCAAACCTGTGAAGTACCCGGGGATTCCCGGACGGACATTAAATCGGGCAAGACGAATGGCTCCACAGATCGGAAAAGCCGCTGTTGCAATCCAGGCGAGAATCGGCATCGAATCTTGAAACGACACCATAAATATGATCAGGGCTGGTGCTGCACCAAAGGAAACCATATCAGACAAGGAATCAAGTTCTTTGCCGAATTCGCTTTGGGCATTGAGTGCACGTGCCACTCTGCCATCCAGACCATCCAGCAGCATCGCTACAATGACCATAATGGCAGCCAAACTGTAATTTCCATCAATCGCAAGCAAAATTGCCATCATTCCAAGAAACAGATTACCCAGGGTAAAGAGATTCGGAATGAATCTGGTTAGCATCGTTGTTTCACCTCATCCATTTCAAGCCTTATATAGGCAAACCCTTACATCTGTCTGTCGATAAACATCTGCTCCTGCAAACGTTTGAGGCCTTCCTTAATGGTCCGGGCACGAACTTCACCAATACCGTCCACTTCGTCCAGTTCTTCAATTGTAGCCATAATAACATGAGGCAATTGTTCGAATTGATCCACCAGGTTATGGATAATGACATTGGGCAGGCGGGGGATCTTATTTAATACCCGGAATCCGCGAGGTGCAACCGAATCCTCTGACGTGGCCGCTGATGAAGGATAACCGAGCAGACGGACAATGTGGTGTGCATCCAGCAATTCATCGTCCGACAATCTTTTCAGTCCCACGATAATTTCACGGATTTTGTCATCACTGTCGTCACGAGCATAGTCTTTGTACAACAACCAGGCTTCTTCTTCCGTTGTACCCACAAGCTCTTCCATTTGCATGGAAATGAGTCGTCCCTCATTCCCGAGTTCATGAATGTATCGTTTGATTTCCGTTTTGATCCGCATCACCATTTCGGTACGCTGAATCACATTAACCACTTCAGGAATCGTCACCAGTTCCTCAAATTCAGAAGCACTCAGATTCGTAAGGGACTGTGTTAATACAGCTTTGTATTTCTCCAGGGTTTGAATCGCTTGATTCGCTTTGGTCAAAATAACCCCGATTTCCTTGAGGGAATAACGAAGTGTTCCCTGATACAAGGTAATGATATTCCGGCGCTGTGATATGGATACGACCAATTTACCCGTTTGCTTCGCTACACGCTCCGCCGTCCGGTGACGAATCCCCGTCTCTGAAGAAGAGATCGAGGAATCGGGAATTAACTGGGTATTGGCGTAAAGAATACGCTTCAGATCTTCGCTAAGAATGATGGCTCCATCCATCTTGGCGAGTTCGTACAGATAGTTGGGGGAGAAATCACAGTTAATCGAGAATCCCCCATCCACCACTTCCATGACTTCAGGGCTGTATCCTACAACAAGCAGTGCGCCCGTCTTGGCGCGCAGCACATTTTCCAGACCTTCGCGGAAAGGTGTACCTGGTGCGATCAGCCTTAATAATTCATTCATATTATCCAGTTGGCTCGAATCTTTCATCTTGTTATGCCCCCTAATCTAAAGCAACCGCTAGTGCATCTGCCACGGTATTCACACCGATCAGTTGTATCCCGCGAGGATGTTTCCAGCCCTTTAAGCTTTTTTCTGGTAAAATGACACGCTTGAAGCCCAGCTTCGCGGCTTCCTTCACTCGTTGTTCGGCTCGTGATACGGCCCGAACTTCACCTGTGAGACCAATCTCGCCAAAGATGACGTCATCCGGCTTGGTCGGTACATCTCTCAAGCTGGATGCAATGCTGACCGCAACCGCCAAATCTACCGCGGGTTCATCCAGCCTTACTCCACCAGCCACGTTAAGATATGCATCCTGGGTTTGTAAAAACATGCCCATCCGCTTCTCCAGCACTGCAATGATCAGATTTAATCGATGCAGATCTACCCCTGTTGCCATACGGCGGGGGGAAGGGAAATGAGTGGTCGAGATCAACGCCTGCAATTCCACGAGCAGAGGACGTGTGCCCTCCATACTGGCAACTACCGTAGAACCCGCTACACCCAGTGGGCGTTCCGACAAAAACAGTTCAGACGGGTTGCCCACCTCACGAAGTCCATCCTCGCCCATTTCAAAAATACCAATCTCATTGGTGGAACCAAAACGGTTCTTCACCGCACGCAGCAGGCGATACGTATGATGGCGTTCTCCTTCAAAATAAAGCACGCAATCCACCATATGTTCTAACATACGTGGACCGGCAATGGCACCTTCTTTGGTAACATGCCCCACAAGAACCGTTGCAATGCCTCTACCTTTGGCAATCCGCATGAACCTTGACGTACATTCCCTTACCTGTGCTACACTACCCGGCGCACTGGTAACTTCGGGAAGATACACCGTCTGAATGGAGTCGATGACAAGAAAATGCGGCTGGATCTGATCCACCGCTTCCTCTACACGTTCCATATTGGTTTCACACAGCACATACAACTCGGCAGAGAGTGCCCCGAGACGATCTGCCCGCAATTTGGTTTGCTTGACTGATTCCTCACCGGAAACATATAACACACGTAAACCCGAGTGCGTCAAAGCATGGGACGTCTGCAACATCAACGTTGATTTACCGATACCTGGATCTCCACCCACCAGAACGAGT
The DNA here is from genome assembly GCF_052115745.1 of Paenibacillus sp. 2KB_22. NCBI lineage: Bacteria > Bacillati > Bacillota > Bacilli > Caryophanales > Paenibacillaceae > Paenibacillus > Paenibacillus sp. 2KB_22. The sequence goes on along the minus strand of NZ_JBFRHG010000012.1, from coordinate 7,266 downwards.
GAACCTGGAACGATTCCGCCACCCAATACCCGGTTCAACTCTCCGATTCCAGTCTGTACACGCGGTTCCTGACCGCTATCTATATCTATGATAGGAAGCGGTTTATCTTTACTGTCAAACAGAGGAGAATTTCTCCCTTGTGTTTTGACCACCGTCTCTGTTTCTTCCACCATTGAATTCCATGACTGACATCCCGGACACTTGCCGTACCACTTGGGGGCTTCATAGCCGCATTCCGTACATTGAAACTTGGTTTTAACTTTGGCCACTTCAGCACTCCTATAATTTAGTTTTATAACAGCATTTTGCATTATTCGACGAATTTTGCCCAAACTCCCTGACGTGCAGGGTTACTAAAAGTTTACCATTGTTTGAGATTTTTCGTAAAGGATTATCGCAAACTTTACACATGTTCCTGACACAATCATGTCCGTCTTCTGTCCAAAATGCAAAAAATCCTCCCCGGCCGAAGCCGAGAAGGATTAAGAATCAAGACAAGCTGGAGTTCAACTCCATAGCTTGCTACATATTATTTGGTTTCGATTTCCTCGTTAGAAGGAACAATCACTTCTTTTTTCGTTACAGACAGTGCTCCGTTCTCTTCGTCAATGAGTAATGAATCGCCCTTGGTTACGTTACCTGTAAGCAACTCTTCAGACAATTTGTCCTCGATATGCTTCTGGATTGCCCGACGAAGCGGACGCGCACCGTAAGCTGGATCGAAGCCGGCTTTGGCAAGGAAATCCTTGGCATTGTCGGTGAGTTCGAAGTCAACCTCGTATTCACGCAGTCGTTTGCGAAGCTCTTCACTCATGAGGGTAACAATCTCTGCAATGTGTTTCTGTTCCAGAGAGTGGAATACGATAATTTCATCAATCCGGTTAAGGAACTCTGGACGGAAGCTTTTCTTCAGTTCATCCATGACTTTACCCTTCATGTTATCATAATCCGCACCTGCATCCACAACTGCTGTGAAGCCAAGTGTAGAGTTACGTTTGATCGCTTCAGCACCCACGTTGGATGTCAGGATAATCAGCGTATTCCGGAAGTCAACGACGCGACCTTTGGAATCCGTCAGACGACCATCCTCAAGTACTTGCAGCAAGATATTGAATACTTCCGGATGTGCTTTCTCGATTTCATCGAGCAGGACAACGGAATATGGTTTGCGACGAACTTTCTCTGTCAGCTGGCCACCTTCTTCATATCCAACATATCCTGGAGGCGCTCCGACGAGTCGGGAAGTCGAATGCTTCTCACCATACTCGGACATATCAATACGGATTACTGCATTTTCATCGCCAAACATCGCTTCAGCCAGAGCACGAGCAAGTTCTGTTTTACCTACCCCTGTAGGACCGAGGAAGATAAATGACCCCATCGGACGTTTTGGATCTTTCAATCCAGCACGTGCACGACGAACCGCACGACTGACCGACTTCACAGCCTCATCCTGGCCGATGACACGTTCATGCAGAATCGATTCCAGATTCATCAGGCGCTGTGTCTCTTCTTCTTTCAGCTTGTTTACCGGAATTCCTGTCCAGTTGGCTACCACTTGTGCGATATCCTCTGGTGTTACTTCGGAATCCGTGCGACCTTGTTTTTCTTTCCATTGATTCTTCGTTACATCCAGCTCTTCACGGATTTTTTGTTCCGTATCACGTAGAGCGGCTGCTTTTTCGAATTCCTGGCTTTGAACTGCAGCGTCTTTTTCCTTGCGGATATCTTCCAGACGGCTTTCCAGTTGTTTCAGGTTTGGTGGGATCGTGTAAGAATTCAATCTTACTTTGGAACCCGCCTCGTCAATCAGGTCAATCGCTTTGTCTGGCAGGAAACGGTCTGTGATGTAACGGTCAGACAGCTTAACCGCCTGCACAATCGCTTCATCCGTAATTTTCACGCGGTGATGCGCCTCATAACGGTCACGCAAGCCGTGCAAGATTTGAATTGCTTCTTCCGGAGAAGGTTGATCTACAGTAATCGGTTGGAAACGACGCTCAAGCGCTGCATCCTTCTCGATGTATTTGCGATATTCATCTAGTGTTGTCGCACCGATACATTGCAATTCTCCACGGGCCAGAGCCGGTTTCAAAATATTAGAAGCATCGATGGCACCTTCAGCTCCGCCTGCTCCAATCAAGGTATGCAATTCGTCGATAAACAGGACGATGTTACCTGCTTGGCGAATCTCATCCATGATTTTTTTCAGACGATCTTCAAACTCACCACGATATTTGGTTCCAGCGACTACTGAACCCATATCCAGGGTCATTACACGTTTGTCGCGCAATGTTTCCGGAATCTCATTCGCAATGATTTTTTGTGCAAGTCCTTCAGCAATCGCTGTTTTACCTACACCTGGTTCCCCGATCAATACCGGGTTGTTCTTGGTACGACGGCTGAGCACCTGAATGACACGCTCAATTTCTTTGCTACGCCCAATGACCGGGTCAAGGTTATTCTCTCTGGCGTATGCCGTGAGGTCACGTGCCAGACTGTCCAGTGTTGGTGTGCTGACATTGGCAGGTGTTCCATTATGGCTGGATACAGCTTCACTGCTGCCAAGCAACTGTAACACTTGTTGACGTGCTTTGTTCAGGCTGATCCCCAGGTTATTGAGCACACGTGCTGCAACACCCTCGCCTTCACGAATCAATCCGAGCAGGATATGCTCTGTACCTACATAGGTATGGCCCAATTTACGAGCTTCATCCATAGACAGTTCAATTACTTTTTTCGCACGTGGCGTATATGCAATGTTGGTAGGTTGCTCTTGGCCGCGGCCAATCAGCGTTTCTACTTCATCCTGAATTTTTTCCAATCCGAGTCCCAGGCCGATCAGTGCTTTGGCTGCGATGCCTTCGCCTTCACGAATGAGGCCGAGCAAAATATGCTCAGTACCGATGTTATTATGACCGAGACGGACAGCTTCTTCCTGCGCGAGTGCGAGCACCTTTTGGGCCCGTTCCGTAAATCTTCCAAACATCATATCTCCTGCACCTCCATGGTTTTGGATAAAACGAGGGTTTCAAACCATCCCCGTCGTATTCTTCATATCATTTTTGTTTGCAGCCGTGCTGCGAATAAAGTCATTCGGCATTCGTACATGCCTTATTATATAAAAGCCGCAATGCGGCATGAAACCATAATTCAATACAATATCAGGCAAGCTAGGACTGCTTAGCTGCGTTGATCGTATCACGAATCAACTGAGCACGATAGATGTCACGCTCATCTGTGCGCATATCTTCCCCATATGTTTTCTGCAAAAATCCCGGCTGTGTCATCACATTCAACTCATTCATTACCGTGATAGACAGTCCATCCAACAAGCCGAGATCCACGCCAAGGCGTACATCCGATAAGCGCTGTGCAGCTTCCTTGGAATCTACAATAGCTGCATGAGACAATATGCCGTAAGAACGCATGACACGATCCGTAATTCGAAGTCTGGAGTCGGTAATTAACCGTTCTCTGGCTGTACGTTCATGACCAATCATCTGTAACACCACACCATGTAGGTTCTCAATGACTTCCTGTTCAGTCTGTCCCAGTGTAATCTGATTCGAGATCTGGAACAGGTTACCCATAGCTTCGCTGCCTTCACCGTATATCCCTCTTACAGTCAATCCCACTTGGGAAACTGCGGTTAAAATACGGCCAATCTGCTGCGTCATCACCAGGGCAGGCAGGTGCATCATGACAGATGCTCTGACACCTGTACCTACATTAGTAGGACAGCTGGTTAAGTATCCTCTGCGATCATCAAAAGCATAATCCACGTGCGCTTCAAAAGCATCATCTATTGCGGAAGCTTTCTCCCAGGCTTCTTTCACCTGGAACCCCGGATAGAGGCACTGGATACGAAGATGATCCTCTTCATTAATCATAATACTGACAGACTCATCCTCACTGAGAATAACCGCACCATTCCTGGATTCATTCGCAAGACTTGGACTGATGAGATGTTTCTCCACCAGCACCCGTTTGTCGAGTTCGTCAATATCGATCAGATCCAAAGTATGAAAATCCCCAAAGGCATGAACGTCATCGTATTGAAGTACTTCGCTCAGCTTATTCAGCACCTCTTCCGATTGCTCATTAGAAGCCAGCATCGGAAACGGAACATGCTGAAGGTTGCGCGCAATCCGGACACGGCTGCTAATGACGATTTCGGAATCAGCCGCATCACTGCGCATCCAGTCGCTGAGCGCCTTCTCTGTAAAGCGCAGATTAGGCATTACGCATCCCTCCTACTCATGACAAACTTTACTCCTGAGCTATTCCTTTTTCAAGTCCTCTGATCTGGTCACGGATCTGAGCTGCCTCTTCAAATTCCTCTTGGGCGATGCTCTCCTGGAGCTCACGCTTCAGATCAGCGATTTGCCGTTTCACCTTAATGCGACCACCAGCTCGTGCAGGTACTTTACCTACATGGGACGTACTACCATGAACCCGCTTGAACAAAGGGTCCAAACGACTGTCAAAATATTTATAACATGAACTGCAGCCAAATCGGCCTATCTTGCTGAATTGTGCGTACGTCATACCACACTCTTCACACTGAAGTGCTTTTGCAGGTGGTGTTCCTGCCGATCCACTTTTGCCGGCTGGATCAAAATCAAGCAACCCGGACAACAAGTTGTGAATGGAAAACCCACCTGCTGTTCCAGGAATCATTTCCCCTTTTTCACGGGCACATGACTCACAAATATGGAATTCCGTCTTCTCTCCATTTACGATCTTCGTAAAATGTAGTGTCGCCGGACGTTTATTGCATTCTTGGCACAGCATAATGATGTACCTCCTTTGACCCCGATAGTTTTCATTTACCGAGCAAAGATATTAACATCGCCTTTAACATTCTGGCACGAATTTGATCCCGGTAAGGAAGTTTGACCAATATAACCTCTCTAGATACAGCAGCTCGCATCAACCCAGCTTCACGCTTGCTCAAGAAACGTGCTTCTTCCAATTGATAAATCAGACCTTCGGCAGCTGTCTGCCCGATCTCATCACCAATACTATGGTGCAAATGATTATGCAGAGCTGAATGGGCTGGTAATTCAATGCGCTGTATGCGAACATAACCACCACCACCGCGTTTACTCTCTACCAGGTATCCCTTCTCGAGTGTAAAACGTGTGCTGATGACATAATTGATCTGGGAAGGTACACATGAGAATTGATCTGCCAGATCATTACGCTGAATTTCAACCATTCCTTCGGGACTTTCATGCAAAATACTCTTCAGATATCGTTCGATAATATCAGAGATATTACGCATCCAATCATCCTCCACTGTCTGAAACGTTAAGTCAATAAGGACCCACACGCCCCCACAGAGTACACCTTCTCTACCCATTTAACCAATAAGGAAAACAGCGAATCTTGCTTCCACAGGTATCAACAGGAGAGCGAAGGAAGCACGAAGGTCCTTTAATATTCCCTTGATCCTCCGATGTAATGAATCCCGTATATTGGCGATCATGCATCAGATTGTAGAAAGAAAGCTACTTAAGTATTAAACCTTTAGTTGACTTTGACTTTCTTTGACTTTATATACATTATAGCATATTTTGTGGGTTTGCCAAGTGGGGTCACTATTCATTTTTTACGATTTTACACGAAATATTCCCCAGACACAAAAAAACCTCTCCAAAATTGCTGGAGAAGTCCATTTGTCTTTCAATCACGCCGTATTTCTATATAAGCTAATCCAGATAAATCGAGCAGTGGGAGTAGTCATCAAAAGAAATCGAGTAAATAGGTTTCCCGTTCAGGAATCGCTTGTTCCAAAGCCTTGATTGCTGTGTTCGGTCCGTGAATTCTTCCCATTCGTGCCATTTCCGTTGGTCTGCGATATCCCATCAGCACCGCAGTAAGGGCTTGAATATCTACCTTAATAGTCTGATCATCAGTAACTGGCTCCGAAGTTTTCCATATGGACGCTGTTCCATTCATTGCTACGTTTAATTGCCATACTCCTTCATTCCACGGAGCGTGGGAATCCTCTACCTGTAGAACAATCTGCACCGGTGAGTCCTGGCTTGCAAATGGATACTGGGATATAAACTGCTCCACACTAACGATACGCGCCATAAAATAAGGTACGATCTCCTGCTGAATCCGCGGGTTATCCAATTGGAAAGCAAGCGTATCACTGGCAGGTGCCTGCAACGTAACTTCCTGGATCATGGAATCATGGTTAGCAATGAAGGTCCACAGTCCTTGCCTAGCCTCTTCGTTCAGATAGATGATCTCTTTAATGGTAAACTTATTTTCCTTAACCTCATATAAAAGATAACCTTGTGCTGCATTAGCTTCATCGTAATATACAGCCTTCTGGCTGCTTCCATTAACCAGAACTGAATTCTCCCACCTTGCATCATCCCGAACCAGAGTTCCGTTATAGCGTTCAGCATAAGCACTGTATACTTCCTTTAATATGCTGAGGCCCGGATCCCCACGCCGAATTGTTCCAGGTGTCGCTTTTTTCAGAGGCAAATGAGCTGTAGGTACTTTATACCGTTTAAATTCAACATACGTCTCCCATCCATACTTTCGATAGAAACCAAAAGAGAATGGATGCAAGAACGATATACTTTGTTTGTTGCGATTCATTTCTTCCAACGCATGCTTTAGTAGACCCGCTACCCAGCCTTTGCGTCTATACTCTGGCCAGGTGGCTACACCCGCAATACCGCCCATCTCGAACGATCTACCATGAATATAGGTTTGAAAAGGAATAATGTGAAGTTTGGCTCCTAGCTGCCCATCCTCATATACACCCCATATATCCTGTGACGAAAATTGACTCCGCCGTTTTTCTTTTTGTTCTTCACTCATTACTGCTTGAAAAGCATATTCGGAGAGTGCCATCGCCGGTTCAAAATCATCTACCGTCAATTTTTGAATTTCCATGTTGTCCTACACCCCATTCATTAGAGTTATTATCAATCCAAATCATGGCCTGATATGTGATATAAGTACCCCTTAGAGTGTGTCAGAGGATTCTTACAAAGTCAAATAAGAGATGCTTTCGCATCCCCTAAAATAAATAAATAAAAACCACCACCGAATAACATCGGCAGTGGTTCTTCGCTTGGCGGCGTCCTACTCTCCCAGGACCCTGCGGTCCAAGTACCATCGGCGCTAGAGGGCTTAACGGTCGTGTTCGGGATGGGTACGTGTGGAACCCCTCCGCCATCGCCACCAAACGCGATTTGTCGAAGCAAAGCTTCTTGAAATCAGATATGGAAC
>NZ_JBFRHG010000011.1:0-69142 GCF_052115745.1 Paenibacillus sp. 2KB_22 | reverse complement strand
GTTCCATATCTGATTTCAAGAAGCTTTGCTTCGACAAATCGCGTTTGGTGGCGATGGCGGAGGGGTTCCACACGTACCCATCCCGAACACGACCGTTAAGCCCTCTAGCGCCGATGGTACTTGGACCGCAGGGTCCTGGGAGAGTAGGATGCCGCCAAGCAAAGAACCACTGCCGATGTTATTCGGTGGTGGTTTTTATTTGTTTATAAGGATTAGAGATGATGGGCGGAAGCTCTAACATGATCGTCAAATGAAGGTAACATTTTTGTTACGGATAACAGCGGCAAAACCAGTATAATAGGACTATGTTAAATATGCTAAAAGTACCTGACCACAGAGCTGGAATGTGCAGCTGTGAAAAGGAGGGTGTGTGTGTTAAGTTGGCGGAGACTTGGACTACAATCAATTCTGTTGCTTTGTTTGACCGTTGTTCTGGCAGGATGCGGTGAAGCTTCAGGATCTGTATGGACTTCATATGAAGGTGCGGTAAACGAGAAGAGTTTTCCGGTGCCTAAAGTAGCGAATAAATCTGACCAGTCCGAGAACAATTCGGATATGGATTATGTTCGATATACGCTGTCTGGTATTAGTGAGAGTACTAGTTTGCCTGAGGTATATCTAGACGAGATTAAAAGCTGGGGTTGGACAGAGAGGCAAGCCAAGGGTACATCCAATGAATCCAGTACCTTGCGTGTATTTGCAAAGGAAGGACATACTGTGCATTTAGCAGTACATGATGGATCCTTTACACTAATGGTTCCTAGAAATGATGCTACTCAAACGACAGTTAAATCATTGGCTGAAGACGATTGAACTGTTGCGTGTAAGATTGGATATGAAAATTAACGCTGTGATGTTCCTTATATAGTAAAGCTCCCGTGTACTTGATTGGGGGCTTTTTGTTATTTTACGAAGTAGGCTTTAGTCGTGATAGGAGCACCTATGGTGTAATGCAGGAGAGGCCATAAAGATACAGAGGATTAGGAGTAGATATTATCGTACAGAAAGGCGAGTATATGCGCTTGAACTATTATAGGGGCGTGCTGAGCTTTAAGGTAGAGGACAAGAGATGTAGATTTATATAAAGGTATGGGGTAGATGGAATGGTTGATGGAAGGCAAGGTTGGAAGGGAGATAGAGCAGAGACAGAGTAGAGAGATGGCTCAAAGGTGTAAAATCAACGAGATATCTGGAGTTAAGAGATATGGAACAGCAGATGTAAAGAGGAGAAGAACGGAGTCTTTCGTGGGGATAACTAATTTAACTATACCCATACTGTGGATAAGGAATAAGAAGCGAAACATAAATAAAGGTTATCCACTGTGGATAACCTTTATTTGATCATATGAGGCTGAGTCAGCTGGACGATACGAGATCTTTTTTAACAAATATCCGAGGGGCTCAGGCCATTATGTATTACGGGTAAATGAGATACATGTACTATTGGATGAACGAAGGGCATTATTGCAGATAGTATGAGACATCTTGTTCATTTAATTTAATAAGTCCATCTTTGCGTTCGCGGGAGAGCACCATGACAACATATAAGCGAGGACCCAGTAACCACAAATGCCAGAAGATCAGCGAGAGGGTGAAGGACAACGGGGACCATATCAAACATACGGTAATGATACATAGTCCAATCCAGCTCATGTTAAGGTGTACCCGGACAAACATACGGAAGCTGAAATGCTGATCAGGGATATAACCCAACCAAGGCATACGCAGATTCCAGCGCCACCGTTTGGCGTAAGAGGTACGTACCAGAAGTAATATCGTTCTGGCGATGACATAATGAATCCAAATGGTGATTGGGCCTGCCAGTACAAAAAAGAAGAGGCCAGTCCAAGAGAATGCAAGTAGATTGAATAAAAGCATGATGACCGGCAGGCACAGATAACTATAGATGACACTGCGGGCGATAGCCTTTTTTTTCAGAAGCCGGTATTGATAAAATGTTGCTTTATTCTCCGGTTCGGCGATCATACGATTATATATCCTCCTTCAAATTCACGTTTGTGTGGGATAGGTATTCGTTTTCTTATACGTGTAAAAGGGAATGCATTATGTATGTATATATGAACCTTGTCTATCACGCCATGACGATTGTACAAGATATTGAGATTCGACTGAGCTTATCTCAGTATACTCTCGAATGCATGGACTGTCAGGCTTTGATATCGTTATCATGTATTATATATCGGCTGAGATTCGAAGTTTTTTTAAGAAATTTGAATATAAGTTTTGAGCCAGACTAAGGGATACGCGATTTTGAGGGAAATGCGATGGTTGCAGGATAACAGTGTAGATAGGAGTAGATGAATGCTCTTGATCAGAAGATGAATGTATTTTTCGGTACAGACACCCCAGAGGGGGTGGGCGAATATATATATTTTATAGAAAGAAAGCACTATGAAAATGTATAAAATAATAGAAACTGTGCAATACTGATAGTAAACGTAAAACAAGGTGGGATGGTTCATGGAAGAACATGCCGAACACACATGCATTATCTGCGAGCAAAGAAAAAGAGAAGGCATTTTTATTGTATCTGAATTCATATGTGACACTTGTGAAGCAGAGATGGTTCATACCGATGCGCAGGATGCCAAGTACAATTATTTTATTCATCAAATGAAGCAAATTTGGGTACAAAAAAACGCATAATGCATATTGCTAATAGAAGTAGAAGCGAAACATCACGCTGTAAAGATGCTGATGTGTATAAAGGCCCATTGGGCCTTTTTCTGTTTTTACGAGAGAGAGTCTTGTCTGCCATTTAAGGAAGGCGTATGCTGATATAATGATATAGAAAATTTGCAGCAGCGCGTGTGGTGATGGGGAAGAATGGCGTTCCTTAGTATTTGAAAGTATTTGGGAGCGCACCGGGCGCACATTATATATGTACAGGATGGTTATTTCATGGATCATAAAACTAAATCAAGTAGAGCCCCTTTATATGAAGCGTTGCTTGCGTATCGTGATTCGAAGCAGCGTTCTTTTCATGTGCCTGGGCATAAAAATGGACAAGCCTACCGACATTTGCTGAAACAAACAGAAGCAGGACAATCCCCTGTTAAGGATATTGTTAATGAGAAACACCAGCACAACGGAGATATTCAGAGCGAAGCGGGAAGAAATGTAAACAGAAGGATAGAGCGATTCAGTTCAGTGGAGAAACATGGGGATGACATAGGGAGTGAGGAACGACTCAGCGATGAAGCGACTCATTCGGAGACAGGATTAGTACCGGATCGTTCATTCCTGGAGATGATGGAGATGGATGTTACAGAGATTACGGGCACCGATGATTTGCATCATCCGGAAGGTGTGATCCAAGAAGCACAGGAGCTTGCGGCAGATTGTTTTGGAGCAGAGGAGAGTTTCTTCCTTGTGGGGGGAAGTACGGCTGGTAATCTGTCCTTACTTCTTACCGTGTGTGATGAGCCGAATAGTATTGTGCTGGTGCAGCGGAATGTACATAAATCCGTTATTCACGGGTTAATGCTGGCAGGCGCAAGAGCTGTTTTTCTGGAGCCGTGGGTCGATCCTGCGTCTGGACTTGCGGTCATACCGTCGGTGGAGACGGTGCAGGTTGCTGTCCAGTCCTATCCTGAGGCAAAGGGCGTACTCGTCACTTTGCCCAATTACTACGGCATGGGCGCTGATCTGACGCCCATAGCCGAGGTATGCCACGCTGCTGGCATGCCAATGCTCGTGGATGAAGCGCATGGCGCGCATTATGGGCAGCATCCGGAGCTGCCTGTCTCTGCACTGTCATGCGGAGCAGACGGTGTCGTGCAGTCGACGCATAAGATGCTGACGGCCTTCACCATGGGTGCCATGCTGCACATTCAGGGAACACGGTTAAACCGGTCCCTGTTAAGGCAGCGCCTGGCCATGGTGCAAAGCTCAAGCCCATCATATCCGGTGATGGCTTCGCTCGATCTAGCGCGCCGGCTGCTGCACGTGCAGGGCGCGGATACGTTCACGGCGGGGCTCGCCGCCGTGAAAGCCTTTAAGCGCGGCCTCGCGGAGCTGCCGCGCTTCCAGTTGCTGCAGCCTGCACAGCCGCTGCAGCCAGAACTGCCAGCCGGAACAGCGAAGCCGGCTGGTATGTCCGTGTCCGCTGCGCAGCAGACACGGGAGGGCCTGCCCGCGGCGGCGATGCCATCTGCCGCGGGGTATACCGCTCAGGACCCATTCAAGGCCGTCATCTATGACGGCGCAGGGGTGCTGAGCGGTTATGGGCTACAGCAGCAGCTTGAAGCATGCGGCTGTGTGCCCGAGATGAGCGACGAACGGTACGTCGTCTTGCTCTTCAGCCTGGGCTCAACGGTGCAAGATGCTCAGCACCTGTTGCAGGCTTTACACCATATCAGCTCTGCCGATAAGCATGAGCAGGTCCAATCTAATGCAGAGACATCACATCAGCTCGCTAAAGATTCTGCGCATTATATTTCCACGTGGAACAATTTACAAGAAAACACTCGCTACTCGGAACCGATCTCCTTCACACTGCAACCAATTGTGGAGACGGATACGATCAATGTTCCGATAGAAGAAAGTGCGGGCTGTCGATCAGCGGAGATGGTTATTCCTTACCCTCCAGGGATTCCGCTTGTCTATCCGGGTGAACGCCTAAGTCCATCGATGGTGAAACGTATACAACTTCTGCGTGATGAAGGAGCGAAGTTTCACGGGGTATCAGATGCATCGCTACAAGTATTAAAGGTCATGAAGGATTGAAAGGAACATATGAAATCTTTGAATGCACTCACCAATAGGTAGTCTATATGACCAATACCGATACAGGACCCTACACATGTGCGGGTCTCTTGGTCATTAATCTAATAGTTATCTTTAAACTCAGGCATGCAATACGTTGAAGGATGTCAGGGTCCAACATCTTGAAGTCAAGGATTGCTGATCCTGGGAATTGTCCAGACGATTTTCTAAGGAACCGAGGACGTCTTATTTAGCCTTCGAGTTCTCCTTTTATTTTGTAAGGAACCTGAGACATGTTATTAACCAAATTCACCTAACAAACACGCTGTAAACGGCTGATTATTCCAATATAGGTGTTTCAGATTCCTTAGATTGCTGCGGACGCTTCAAATTGCTGAATAAGATGTCACAGGGTCGTTAGGGCTCCCGCTCCATGCTCTGCTCCAGACACGTTCAGTTACGTTCCGGCTTTCGGCAGGTATGGAGACACGCTTTAGTTCAGCTTATACAGATAGACATAAGAAAGAAGGGAACACTTTGGGTATTCCGCTAAAAAAATATACAGGAATAGTCCTGCAAGTTTTGTTGATGTACGGTTTTTATTGGATTGGCAACTTCATTCAGACTCTATTACATCTGCCGTTAACAGGAAGTATTGTGGGTATGCTGGTTTTGTTCATTGCCATTCAACTGGGATGGGTCAAAATGAGCTGGGGAGAAGAAGGGTCAACGTGGCTTCAATCCCATTTGCAATTATTGTTCATTCCACCTACTGTGGGCATCATTAATCATTTTGATTTTTTTAGAGCTAACACATTATTATTAGTCTTTGGTTTAATCGTTAGCACATTAATCACATGTCTGATATCTGCCAAATTAAGTGAGTGGCTCATGACATGGAGATCGTCTCATTCAGGTAAAAAGGAGGCGATCACTTGTCAGCATTCATCCTCGGAATTGGAATGATCGCGCTAACTATCGCTGTATATATTCCAGCCACTCGTCTATATAAAAGGCTGAAATGGCCGATACTTATGCCTGTACTCACAACGACTGCCATCCTGATCCTGATCTTGGTGATTTCCGGTATCAAGCTGGAAACGTATATGCTAGGTGGCAAATGGATACAGGAACTCTTGGGCCCAGCAGTTGTATCTCTCGCGTTTCCCTTGTCCAGACATCTGCATGTGCTGAAGCAAAATATCATTCCAATTGTGGGCGGAACGATCGGAGGCAGTATTACAGGTGTGTCCACAGGTGCTTTAATCGCCATTCTTCTTGGGTATCCTCAAGAGATGGTCATCGCTTTATTGCCAAAATCTGTGACCACTCCTGTTGCTATTCAACTTGCTAATCAGGTTGGAGGGAATGCCTCATTCACATCGCTGTTTGTGATGATTGCAGGTTTCTCAGGGATATTACTGGGGCCGATGCTCTTGAAATGGGCCAAAGTCCGCAGTAAACATGCCTACGGAATTGGATTGGGTTCAGCATCTCATGCCCTCGGCATGGCAAGGTCTTTTGAATATGGAGAGAATGCAGTAGCCCTCAGTTCAGTATCCATGATTGTAAGTGCCATTGCCGGATCAATTATGCTTCCATTATGGGTATGGATCATCTACGGTTGAACGCTTTAGTTTGTTGTTCATGTTGGAGTAACTGCTGACCTATAGTATTATAGAAAGAAACAAGCTTGTATGATCTTGGTGTTATTATTACGTACCGATATAGCTGTAGCTATACACCTCTGGGCGGGGTATATCATATCCTGTAGCAAGAGGGTCTAAGCATTTTCAATTACAGCAGCAATAGATGCAATTATCGACATAGAAAGCAGGGAAGCATATGCAGGGCAGAGGTAAATTCATTACGCTGGAAGGGGGAGAGGGTTCCGGTAAAACAACGATGATTGGTAGAATAGGTTCTTATTTTGAAGAACGGGGTATACCTTACGTAGTTACGCGAGAGCCTGGTGGAATTGAGATTGCGGAGAAAATACGTTCAATTATCCTGGATCCTCTTCATACGGCAATGGATGCTCGAACCGAAGCGCTATTGTATGCAGCTGCACGCAGCCAGCATCTGGCGGAGAAGGTAGAGCCTGCGCTGAAAGCTGGAAAAGCAGTCATCTGTGACCGATTTGTCGATAGCAGTCTGGTCTATCAAGGATATGCCCGTGGACTCGGGATCGAGAATGTATGGGCTATTAATCGCTTTGCGATCGGTGATCTTATGCCGGATGTGACCTTATATCTGGACATCGAGCCTGAATTGGGGCTTGCACGGATCGACGCTCATGATGGCCGCGAAGTGAACCGTCTGGATCTGGAGAATCTGGAGTTTCACCGTAAAGTGCGAGAGGGTTACTTCCTATTAAAAGAGCAGTTCCCGGAACGAATCAGAGTTATCGATGCTTCCATGAAGCAAGAGGATGTCTTGGCAGCGATGATTTTGTCGCTGGAGACAGGGATTTTGAAGGATTTTGACGAGTAATTGTCTAATATATAGACAGGGCATTTAATAAAGGTGCTTATTCTGAAGGAGGTTATGCAGGATGAAACTGATTGTTGCGATTATACAGGATAAAGACAGCAACCGATTATCCAGCGCATTGGTCAAAGCAAACTTTCGGGCAACGAAGTTGGCCAGTACGGGTGGATTTTTGAAGGCAGGCAACACGACGTTTATGATCGGTGTCGATGATGGTCAAGTCGAGTCCGTAATGAACGTCATTCGCAGCAGCTGTAAGGTTCGTGAACAGCTCGTGACTCCGGTCACACCGATGAGTGGAACAACCGACTCTTACCTGCCGCTACCTGTTGAAGTTCAAGTAGGTGGAGCTACTGTATTTGTTCTCCCGGTAGATCGCTTCGAACATTTCTAATTTACACGTTGCATGGAACCCATGGGGGTCTTTCATGATCAATAGCATGTTGGAAACGATGGATGCAAGCAGATTTAAATGAAGTTCGTGCGTGCCACTTATGGAACTGCCCTTCACGAATCAGAAGAATTGGCACACTCTTTCCGGATGAGCATTTCCTAGCTGGGGAATGCTCATCCGGAAAGAGGTTGACTACAAACAACAAGTCCTTGATGGTGATGTGTATCTACCATTATATATAGAGTGTGATCAGCATATATAAAAGCCTCATCCTCACGCACAGGCGCAGCGCGCACTGTGCTGATGGGCGATTAGCTAACTTTGATAGAAAGCGGGCGTATCCATGAAAATCAATCCTGGATTCAGACCGATTCAGAGCGGGATCAGTTCTACTGATTCAGGTTCCAAACCGGTTCAATCCAAAAATTTCTCTGATATGATGAACCACCAGGGGGAACGGGCCTCACAAGCTGAACTGAATCGCCGGTTTAGTGAAATCCAGCTTCAGGGCGATCGCCTGGCACGTTCCATGACGATTCGTGAACTGAAGGCGTATAAGCAACTTGTTAAAAGGTTCCTGGAAGAGACCGTTCGTCGCGGTGTATCCATGAAAGAGACAAGGGGTTGGGATCGTCGTGGCAGAGGCAAGCGTTATAAGCTGATTGATGAAATTGACTCCGCTCTGTTATCCATGGCAGATGAATTGCTGGATACAGAAGAAGGAAAAATCTCTCTATTACAACAAGTAGGCGAAATTCGGGGGATGCTTATTAATTTAAGCTTCTGAGGAGGAAGTATGTCCTTTCAACAGATAATGGGTCAACAAGCGGCCAAGCAAATGTTACAAAGCAGTTTGAGACGTCAGGCAATAAGCCACGCTTATTTGTTTAGCGGTCCAGCTGGTAGCGGGCAACGGAAGACGGCAATTACCTTTGCCAAGGCAATATTCTGTACAGAGCTTGAAGATGACGCGTGTGGGCAGTGTCTTGAATGCCGTAAGGTGGATCATGGTAACCATCCGGATCTAACCATGCTTGCACCAGATGGAAACAACATTAAAATAGATCAAATCCGGGATCTGCAGCGTATCTTTTCATACCGATCAGAGGCAGGGCATCCCAAAGTATATATTATAGAACAAGCCGAGAAAATGACGGTGCAGGCAGCAAACAGTTTGTTGAAATTTCTGGAGGAACCGCAGGTACCGGCAGTTGGCATCCTGATTACAGATAATGGACAGGCCATGTTGCCTACGATTCGTTCACGCTCCCAATTGGTGCCGTTCAGCGCACTGAATCCAGAAGAGATGCTGCAATCACTAATTGAGGAAGGGCACCCTGCCAATCTGGCTCGCTCTGCCGTCCATTTAGCGTCAGGATTGGAAGCATGTAGAGAAATTCTCCAGCAGAATTGGTTTGCAGAAATTAGAAACGTAATGTTACAATTAGGGAAGGAGTCCCTGGGTAGAGGAAGTACATCATTGATCTCTGCACAGCAGAAGCTTTTTAAAACCGGACTCTCTGAACACCTGGACATGTTACTCAGTTTGTTCCATCTATGGTTTAGGGACATGCTGTATGTTCAGTACGATAGGCATGAACATATCGTTTTTATAGATCAGTTAGACATGCTATCTCAGTTGGCACATACCCGCAGCACAGAGCAGTGGGTCTCCTATATGGATATGGCCGCAGCATGCAGAAAAAAATTGCGTTTTAACGTCAATGGCCAGCTTTGTCTGGAGCAATTTTTGATCGGTTTGGCATAAGACTGGGAGAGGGATAAGTTAGTTCCAATCATATGCAAACGGTTATAACTTCGGCCGGTTCCCTAAGAAGACGGGGCTTCAGACGAAGTGGGGTTGGCTTACAAGGGGGTTAATTTTTTGTACAGTGTAGTGGGTGTCCGTTTCAAAAAAGCGGGCAAAATTTATTACTTCGATCCCCTGGACCTTCCCATTGAGAAAGAAAACTGCGTTATCGTGGAGACAGCGCGGGGGGTAGAGTACGGTAAGGTTGTCGTTGGTAAGAAGGAAGTGGGCGAGTCCGATGTGGTGTTGCCGCTGAAGAAAGTCATCCGCGTTGCGGGCGAGACCGATGCCCGTGTGGTTGATGAGAACAAGCGTGCAGCGAAGGAAGCATTCGGTACTTGTTTAAATAAAATCAAAGACCATGGCCTCAAAATGAAGCTGGTCGATGTGGAATTTACGTTTGATCGCAATAAAATTATATTTTATTTTACAGCTGAAGGAAGAGTCGATTTCCGGGAGCTGGTCAAGGATCTGGCAAGCATATTCCGGACACGAATCGAGCTGAGACAGATTGGTGTACGTGATGAAGCGAAGATGCTTGGCGGTATCGGACCTTGCGGCCGTGTGTTGTGTTGTTCTTCCTGGCTGGGAGACTTTGAGCCGGTATCAATCAAGATGGCTAAAGATCAGAGCCTGTCACTGAATCCGACGAAAATTTCAGGGTTGTGCGGAAGACTCATGTGCTGTCTGAAATTTGAGCATGATAACTATGAAAGTGTGAGAGAAGAACTGCCAGCTGTAGGCAAATTGGTCGTCACCTCATTGGGTGAAGGAAAAGTTGTCGGAATTAATGCCGGTAGCCGCACAGTCCATGTTCAACTGTTCGACATCAGTAAAGTCAAAGAACTTCCGCTGGATGACGTCGTTATCAAGTAAACCATAAAGGTTGCTTCGGGGTGGAAACTTGGAAAAGAAAAATCTGTTTACGCACATTCATGAAATGGAAACCCAACTGGGTCAGTTGCACGGTGATTTAGGAGAGTTAAAAATGATTGTGAAGGAGCTGCTTGAGGATAATCAGCGGCTTACCATCGAGAATGAGCAGTTACGCAAACTGCTCAAACGTGAGGCTCCGGCAGATCTGCCACTCTCCTCAGCACTCGCTCCCGTAGCAAGACCAGCAGGTCCGGCTACAGGTGAAGACGTTGTGGGTGAAGGGTATGATAACCTGGCTCGGTTGTATCACGAAGGCTTCCATATCTGCAACGTCTATTATGGACATCTGCGGACGGAAGGCGATTGTCTGTTCTGCCTGTCTTTTTTGAATAAATGAAGTGACCGTAGGGATCCCCTACGGTTTTTTTTCAAGGTTACAAACCTAAATTTAACGATCATTAGATATAGAGTACCGGAGGATGAGCGTACCATATGAAAGCAAATGAAGTCGTGTTACATGAGTCAGAGCGGATTGATGATCTGCTTTCTCATGATTTAAGAATCATTCAAAGTGATGAAGTGTTCAGTTTTTCGATGGATGCGGTATTATTAGCCCGATTTGCTTCCGTACCTAAACGCGGTCGTGTACTTGATTTGTGTACAGGTAACGGAGTGGTTCCCATTTTGCTTACAACGCGTACGCAGGCTAGTTTGGAGGGAATCGAAATTCAGCCTCGTTTGGCAGATATGGCTCGTCGCAGCGTACAATTAAATGCACTGGATGAATCGATTATGATTCGTGAAGGTGATTTGCGAGAACTGGTGAAAGAAACGGGACATGCTGTATACGATGCAATAACGGTTAACCCCCCTTATATGCCCTTGAATGGGAGTGACCTCAAAATGAACACACATCAGGCAATGGCACGTCATGAGATCGGGTGTACACTGGAAGAAGTGATCCAGGCTTGCAGTCGACTTGTACGTAATGGCGGCAAAGTATCGATGGTTCATCGTCCACAGCGACTTGCAGAGATTATCTCGCTAATGCGTGAGTATAAGCTGGAGCCCAAACGAATTCGGATGGTACATCCCCGTGCTCATCTCGAAGCCAACATGGTATTAATTGAAGGTATGAAAGATGGTAAACCTGAAGTAAGGATGCTTCCTCCACTCATTGTCTACAATGAAGAGGGGAAATACTGCGAAGAGATTATGGATATTTACTATGGCCAGCAACATGCTGAGCGTACTACGAAAGGAGGACTATAGATGACTTTGCATATTCAGAAAAGCTATGCGGAGCAGCTTGAAGGATCAGGCAAGCTATATCTGGTTGGAACACCCATTGGTAATCTGGAGGATATGACCTTCCGAGCCATCAAGACATTGCAGAGTTGTGACATCATTGCAGCAGAGGACACACGACAGACACGGAAGCTGCTTACCCATTTTGAAATTACACCTTCGATGCTGTTTAGTTATCATGAGCATAACAAGGGGGCGAGTGGACCTGAACTGATACGCTATATAATAGAAGGAAAAAATTTGGCACTCGTCAGTGATGCCGGTCTGCCAGCCATTTCGGACCCGGGTTCCGACCTTGTACAGCTTGCACTGGAAGCCGGAATAACGGTCATTCCCATTCCTGGACCCAATGCTGCATTGTCTGCTCTGATCGTGTCCGGATTACCGACGGAGCGTTTTACATTCGGCGGTTTTTTGCCGCGGGAGAAAAAGGACATGCGAAAAGTGCTGGAGGCTTTTGACGAATCCAACGGGACTTTGTTATTTTATGAATCACCTCACCGTATTCGAAAAACATTGGTCCACCTCGAAGAAATTCTGGGTGATCGCTCGATTGTGCTGGCTCGTGAACTAACCAAGCGTCATGAGGAATTCGCAAGGGGCACTGTGAAGGAATGTATAGACTGGCTTGAAGAGCATCCACCTCTTGGCGAGTACTGTTTGCTAGTCGAAGGTATTAAGGAAGAGGAGCGTAAGGCTGAGCGCGAAGCATGGTGGCAGCTGATGTCACTTGCGGATCATGTCAGCCATTATGAGGGTGAAGGATATAACCGCAAAGATGCGATGAAAAAAACGGCAACGGATCGTGGTCTGACGAAGCGGGATGTATATAATGCGTTAATCGAGTAGCTAATCTAACCCAATAACTTCTGTTATGGGGAACAAAACCTGAAAGGAGCCTTATACTCAACATTAATGTGGTTTTTGGATAATGGAACCCATAACAGGGCAAAAAAATACCTTCCGCGGTGGGGTTCACACCGGGAAGGCCATTAAGGAATATTAAAAAGGTTAGAAATAACAATTTAGATAAGTCCAGTATACCTGGTTTTTCTTATTTTGTCACAGGTGCAGGGATTTCGGAAATACATTCGTTACAAACAATTTTACCTTTGAAGTAAGTAACGTTCTCTGCATTACCACAGAAGATACAAGCAGGCTCATATTTTTTCAACATGATGCGCTCGCCGTCAACATAGATTTCCAGAGCATCTTTTTCACCAATACCGAGCGTACGGCGCAATTCGATTGGAATAACTACCCGTCCCAGTTCGTCCACTTTTCTTACAATACCTGTTGATTTCATCATTATAATCAGTGCTCCTCTCAGCTAACTATCATTGTCATTATTCGACATTATTTTATGTTTTATGATACTCATCATACCAACGATTCCCAAAACAGTCAACCTTAAAATTAGCTTAAAATTAAGGCTGTTTTTCACAAGGTTACTGGTGGTAAGGGATTGGCAGCCGTTTTTCGCATTTAGACAACAATGTTAAGTTTGTCGATTTGGAAAACGACAAAACTACGTTATTCGACAAAGTTCGTCATGACGTGTCGAATCTTAGATGAACCGTAGAGCTCAAAGCGTTAATATAAAAGAAATTAAAGGAGTGAGTCGACATGGAACAACGTTTAACGGAAGAGAAAGTATTCAAAGATCCGGTACATAATTATATCCACGTGCAAGATCCGGTTATATGGCAGTTAATTAACACCCCGGAATTTCAGCGTTTACGCCGGATTCGTCAACTCGGTACTTCTTACCTTACCTTTCACGGAGCAGAGCATAGTCGGTTCTCACATTCACTAGGTGTTTATGAGATTACACGCAAGATCATCTCTCAATTTGAAAGAAGTCATTATTCGGATTGGCCGAAGGAAGAAAAGATTGTAGCTCTGTGTGCAGCTCTACTTCATGATCTCGGGCATGGGCCATTCTCTCACTCCATCGAGGAAGCTTTTGACATGAATCACGAAGATTGGACTTGTCGCATCATTACAGGTGATACCGAAGTAGGGGCGATCTTAAGACGGTATGCTCCTGATTTTCCTGAGAAGGTCGCATCTGTCATTCAAAAGACGTACGAAAAGCCGATTGTGGTGAACTTGGTGACCAGCCCGCTTGATGCAGACCGAATGGACTATTTGCTCAGGGATGCTTATTTTACAGGTGTAAATTACGGCACGATTGACCTTGATCGCATCCTTCGAATGCTGCGTCCCTATCATGGACGGATTGTAGTCAAGGAGTCAGGCATGCATGCTGTGGAGGATTACTTAATGTCTCGGTACCAGATGTACTGGCAGATTTACTTCCATCCGGTAACTCGTAGTTCTGAAATTATATTGCGGCAAATATTCAAGCGAGCAAAAACACTCATACAGCATGGTTTTCAATTTCGCTTCATGATTGATCCACTCCCTCAATTATTTGCAGGAGAATTATCCGTAGATGAATATTTGCAGTTGGATGAAGCCTTAATTCAGACGGCATTTACGCAGTGGCGCAAGGAGGACGATACTGTTCTGAGTGAGTTATGCGAACGTTTTATGGATCGCAAGTTATATAAGTATGTAGAGCTTGAACAGGTCGACTTGACAATGATGGCAGAGATTCGGGAAGCTTTTGTACAGGCAGGCCTCGATCCCGAATATGATCTTGAAATTGATTTTCCTTCGGATAATCCGTATGATGTTTTTCGTCCAGATGAATCCACGGATAAGCAGATTCTTCTTCTCGATCGACAGGACAATTTACGTGAGTTGTCAGAAGTCTCTGACATTGTCCGTTCCATCAGCGGGCTTCACCGAGGGAAACATCATTTGTATTACCCGCAAAACAAGGTGGATGCGATTATTCACGAATTACCGTCACATATACGCCCCTATTTCTTGTAATCGTGTGGGTATAATCCAATGAAGAATTTCGATATCAAAAGACTTTCTAAAAGAGATATTTTTCATGATACAGTAATCTGCTTTAATGGGGAGTATATGTAGATCGACATAATTTTGTAAATGCAAGTAGGTAAAAATGGCACATTCAGCAATATGTAGATCAGATTATCCGTATATCTTCTATATATTGTAGTTGTGATGAAACAAACGTAATGATGTAATACACAGATGACTCAAAATGTTTTATGTATGAGTCAATGAAATATTGAGATTCACAAATTGGATTTTCAAAAGAAGAAAGTCGTTATTCGACATGAAGGGAGAAATAAACATGATGCTGTTCGACACACACACACATCTGGATGCACCACAATTCGACGAGGACCGCGAGGACATGATTCAGCGTGCTGTGGATGCAGGAGTTGGTCGCATGATCAACATTGGCTTTAACCGGGAGACGATTCCAACCACAATGAAACTTGCTGAAACGTATGACTTTATATATGCAGCTGTAGGGTGGCATCCCGTAGATGCGATCACGATGCAGGAGAGTGATCTGGAGTGGATTGCATCTTTATGCAAGCATGAAAAAGTGGTAGCCATCGGTGAGATTGGATTGGATTATCATTGGGATACTTCTCCGAAGGAAGTACAACATCGCGTATTACGACAACAAATTGCTTTGGCGCGTGAAGTGAACATGCCGATTGTCATCCATAATCGGGATGCACATGAGGATATCATACGAATTTTGCGTGAAGAGAAAGCGGGCGAAGTTGGTGGTGTGATGCACTCGTTCTCGGGAAGCTGGGAAACAGCGAAAAGTTGTCTCGATATGGGTTTCCATCTCTCCTTCGGAGGACCGATCACATTCAAAAATGCAAAGCAACCCAAAGAGGTGCTGGAGAAGGTTCCTATGGACCGGTTTTTCATCGAAACTGATGCTCCATATTTGACACCTCACCCTTATCGTGGGAAACGAAATGAGACAGCGCATGTACGTCTGGTTGCAGAGGCAGCTGCGGAAATTAAAGGCATTTTGGTGGAGGAAATTGCTGCAATAACAACCAAAAATGCCATGGAACGATTTGGAATTCGTTAAAAAAACGAGCAAATGAGGTGAAAAAGGCAGGTAAGCGGAGTTAATTTGCTCTTTGATCCAAATAAATCAAGAATATTACAATATTTTAACCAAATATTCAGAAAAACGTACTTGATCAACGCTTTACAACATGCATCAAAACAGGATATCATCTTTTCAGTGAATTGTTGTGCGGAAAATTGGACAGATGTTCGGGGGATGAACAAAGGGACACTTTCCGATGAAACAACATTACTTTCATGAATCAGTCTCGCTGAGTCTCCGTTAACGGAGAGCGGGGGAACCAATAGGGCTTAAACATCGGTGTATTTGGCCGATGCGCAACGTTCGCTGACCCAAAAGCAGCGAAGGGAACTGCGAAGCCGTATTTGATTTCTTCTTTGGGTCTCGGGGTGAATTCAAGGGCGTCCGCCATGAGCGGGTGACCCAAGATAGGGCGGCTCTCTTTCGCCCGAACCCGACAGCTAACCTCGCAAGCGGAAAAAGAGAGGCAACCTCGTGCATGAATTTCCGATATTCAAAATCATTCGGAAGCCACGAAAGAGTTCCTCTTACACTCTTTCTTTGGCTTTTTTGTTTTTGAATAAAAGAAATGTTGTCATCATACGGTAGGTATTCAGGAGGATGACATCATGTTGCGAAGATTGATTCATGGTGCAGAACCGATCAGTTGGTCGATCTGTGTTCTGTAGAAAATTTGGTATAGTCACGTCAAAGACATCATGCGTTACTTTAGACGGCGAGGCTATGAAGGAGGACGGAGAAGTGGGCACATTCCAACCAGAAGAGACCCATGAGTCACGATCATCCAGTAAGTCTTTCGCGTTGCGGTGGAAGCATGAGAACATGCGTCAAATGGCATTGATCGCGATTTTCTCAATTGCGCTTACAATCATGATCTTGTTAGTCGTTTACGGTCAGGCCGGGAAACAAATTTCACTGGTTATTGATGGCAAAGCTCAGGTGGTAGAGACTCGTACAGGAATGCTTCAGGAAATGCTGGAGGAGCAGTCGATCACAGTCAGCCCTCACGATAAGGTATCCATGTCCATGAACGGGGCGATTACAGATGGAGACCGAATTGTTATTGAGCGGGCCGTTCCAGTTAACATTACGGCAGACGGAGACACCAAGACTCTGTATACAACGGATTCATCGGTAGAAGATGCAATTCAAAAATCAGGTATTCAAGTTGAAAGTAATGATAAAGTGTATCCGGCGCTTGGAACTTCGATCAAAGCGGATATGAAGATTCGTGTAGTGCGCGTAACAAAGCGTACAGTGGATGTAGAACATCCGATCGCTTACAAAGTAATTAAAACGGCTGACCCTAGCTTGTACAAAGGGGATAACCGTGTCGTTGTGAACGGCAAAGAAGGCAAACTTGTACAGCACATCGAAAAGGTATTTCAGGATGGAGAATTGGTCTCCAAAAAAATGGTCGGCAAATCTGTCGCGAATAATCGTGTAGATAAAGTAATTGCTGTCGGCACCAAAGCAAAACCGGTCGTGAAAAAACCAGAGATTCAGACCGTATCGGCTCAGACTTCAACAACCAAGAAGGCTACAACAACGAACTCGAAGAAAACATCTGCCTCGGGCAGCAAAGTGATTACCGTATCCGGGACTTCTTTTAAATACTCCAAAGTACTTAAAAACGTATCCATGACGGCCTACTCTTCCGAAGAGCCTGGCATTGGAACTAAAACAGCTTCTGGTACTCGTGTAACGGAAGGACGCACCATTGCGGTTGATCCCAAAGTCATTCCAATTGGCTGGTGGGTATATATCGAAGGTCTGGGCTTCCGACGTGCGGAAGATACAGGCGGTGCCATTAAAGGGAACAAAATTGATGTATATTATGACAGTGTGAAGCATGCCCTGAATTTTGGACGCAAGAAAGGCAAGACGGTCTACGTGATCGGTCCGGTGAAGCCGGAAGCGAACTAAAATCGTTTTACTTTGAAATGGGAATGCTATAAAATAGTTGCATGAATGATTCATGCGGAATATGCGGCGGAGGGGTCTGAATTCAGTCTCCCCCGCCGTTTGGCAGAGAAGAGGATATTCCTCTTCTTTTTGCGTTAGAAAGGAAGAAATGGAACATGATAAAAGAAGTCATTGTGGTGGAAGGCCGTGATGATACGGTAGCCATCCGTCGGGCCGTGGAAGCCGATACAATAGAAACAGGCGGATCAGCCATCAACCAACGCATTCTGAAGCGGATTGCGCTTGCTCAGGAGAGACGGGGAGTCATTGTACTGACAGATCCGGATCATGCCGGCGAACGCATTCGTAAAATTATTGCGAATAAGGTGCCTGGATGCAAGCATGCTTTCATTCCGGAAGCCGATGCAACGCGCAAAGGGGACATTGGGGTGGAGAATGCCTCACCGGAGGCGATCCGTCATGCTCTGGCACGTGTACATACTTCATACGAAGGTGCTCCTAGCCTGATCGATTGGGAGGACCTGATCGCGGCAGGACTTATTGTGCATCCGCAGGCTGCTGCACGTCGCATGGAGATGGGCAATCTGCTGGGTATCGGATATTGTAACGGTAAACAGTTCCACAAACGTCTCAGTGTATTTCAGATTACACGGGAAGAGTTCTCTACAGCATTAGCGCAAATTGAACGTGAAGGATTGTGAGCATATGAAGGATATGGAAGAGACGATAGAAATTGCAACGCCCAAACGAACCAAAGAAATTATTCAAAGACACGGATTCTCATTTAAGAAAAGTCTAGGTCAGAACTTTCTGATCGATCAAAATATACTGAACAAAATTGTTAATGCAGCCGATTTGGACGAGTCCAAGGGCGCTTTAGAGATCGGCCCGGGTATCGGGGCTCTTACGGAACGACTGGCCCGGGTAGCCGGTCCTGTCACAGCTGTAGAGATTGATCAGCGCTTGATTCCCATCCTGGGAGAAGTGATGCAGCCTTATTCCAATGTACGAGTGCATCATGGCGATGTGCTGAAGCTTGATCTGGCTGAACTGTTCCAAACGGATTTTGCATCGGTGGACAAAGTCAGTGTTGTGGCTAACCTGCCTTATTATGTAACGACTCCAATTATGATGAAACTGTTGGAAGAGAAGCTGCCGGTAGATAGCATTGTTGTCATGATCCAAAAAGAAGTGGCTGAACGCATGGCTGCTGCACCGGGATCGAAAGACTACGGCAGTCTGAGCATCGCAGTTCAGTACTACAGTATGCCGGAGCTTGTGTGTATTGTGCCACCCACGGTCTTCATTCCCCAACCTAATGTGGAATCAGCTGTCATTAAGCTGAAAGTGCGTGAGCAACCACCAGTTGAGATTCCGGATGAAGCACACTACTTCGAAGTGGTACAGGCTTCTTTTGCCCAGCGGAGAAAAACAATCTCAAACAACTTGAAGGCACGTTTCTTCACAAAGGAGAACCGGGAACAGGCAGACATTCTGCTGGAGCAGGCAGGTATTCAACCATCCCGACGCGGAGAGACGTTAAGTCTGCAGGAGTATGCTACACTCAGCACCGTAATGTGGGAAGCAGGGGTACGCGCAGCGTTATAAAATTCGAATGAACCAAACCGGGTCTCTGCCCATACGATGGGGTAGAGGTGATTACGTTGATGAATATCGGAGACTTGGTCGTTCGGAAGTCATACGGCGGCGATGTGACTTTTCGGGTGGAAGGCCTCCAGTTGGATGCTGCGGTCATTAAAGGGACTGAGTTCCGGCTGCTTGCCGATTCCCCAGTGGACGATTTGATACAGGTTCCCTATGAACCGCAAAGCGCCAAGACCAGACAGGCGCATGTTAAAGCACATCAGACCCTGTCCCGCCTGCAGCAGAATCGTATGGAACAGGCGGAGCGGAATCGCGAAGGTCTGGTACAGGATTGGTCTGCTCAGCAGGAACCGGCTTATTTTGAGATGCCTGGAAAGGTGCTTCATTTGGATGGAGATCCGAACTATTTGAAAAAAAGTATGGATCTTTATGAGCAACTTCGTGTTCCCGCAGAGGGACAATATGTTCATGAATCGGCAATGGCAGATACCTTATACCGTCTATTACCCAAAGTACGTCCGGATATCGTGGTCATTACGGGTCATGATGGGGTGTTAAAGACACGTCAGCCCTATGACTTATATAGTCTTGGTAGCTATAAGAATTCGCAAAATTTTGTGGCCGCCATTCAGGTGGCCAGACAATATGAACGCCATCTGGATGCACTCACTATTGTGGCAGGGGCCTGCCAGTCCCATTTTGAGGCACTCCTGCGCGCTGGAGCGAACTTTGCCAGTTCTCCAGGCAGAATACTCATTCATGCACTTGATCCGGTCTATGTGGCAGCTAAGGCCTCCTTCACATCTGTACGGGATACGGTCAACATGAGTGATGTTCTGCATAACACAATCAGTGGTAGCCAAGGTGTGGGTGGTGTCGAGACACGGGGGAGCTACCGGGTAGGTCTGCCGGGGCTGAATGATTTATCCACGCTAAAAGTGAACCCGTCGGCAGTCTGATGTAGGCCATTTAAAGTCCCAATTTGGGGCTTTTTTTCTTTGCAAAAAAATTCATTGACAACAACTTTTTGATGCTGATATAATAATTAGTTTTGATTTGACAATGACTGTAAAATCCGGTATAATGGACAAGAAAAGAGGTGGTCGTCGACAATGGCTAAAAACACGCTGTTGGATATCAAACGCAATCTCGATGCACATATTGGTCAGAAAATTATGTTGCGGGCTAATGGTGGCCGCCGTAAGACCATTGAGCGTACGGGTGTATTGGAAGAAACGTACCCTTCTGTTTTTATTGTTAAGCTTGATGAGGAGCAAGAAACCTTCAAGCGAGTATCTTATAGTTATGCGGATATACTTACGGAATCGGTGGAAGTCATGGTTTTTGACCCGGGCAGCCAGACGCATAGCTCCTATATGGAGACGTAAGTATCGTTGTACAGGCGATTCGCCCCACGGGTGGATCGCTTTTTTATGTTCTATAAAATCACCAATTTATCTCCTAAGGTAACCATACATACACAGGAATGAGTGAGGAACGGTCGCGGCATACTATATGGACAGGCGAAGGGACAGTTTCTAATGCAATGCAGGAACTTCAATTGGCCTTATGACAAGATGTCCAAAACGTGAACGAACTCATCACATTATGAAGGATACTTTGGAGGAGGATGGTTCATGAGTCGCAGAAGAAGAAGTGTCATGTCCGAGGATCTGAAGAATGAGCTCGCAAAAGACTTGGGCTTCTATGATACGGTCCAACAGGAAGGTTGGGGTGGAATCAAAGCCAAGGATGCAGGAAACATGGTGAAAAGAGCCATTCAACTTGCTGAGCAGGCTGCCCGCAAATCTTAATCCGGTTCAAGCAGACTGAAAAGCGGGGAAATCCGTCAGGGACAACCCCGCTTTTTCCCCTTAGATGCGGAATAGAAATGACTTGACAGCCCCATTTTGATATAATATGTTAAGTTGTCTTAGGGAAAAGGTGAGGACGGGTGAACGCCTTGAAAATTTACGAAAAAGCGCCTGCTAAAATTAATTTGATGCTGGACGTTTTACATAAAAGAAGCGATGGATTTCATGAAGTTGAAATGATCATGACCATGGTCGATCTGGCTGATCGGCTGGAAATGTCGGAGCTGCCGCGAGACACCATTTTCATCTCCAGTCAGGCGGGTTATATCCCGCTCGACGAGAAGAACCTGGCTTTCCAGGCAGCCAGACTGATTAAGGAGCGCTATAACGTGCGTACGGGCGTCCATATTCATCTGGATAAAAAGATTCCAGTTGCAGCCGGACTTGCCGGAGGCAGCAGTGATGCAGCAGCAGCTCTGCGTGGATTGAACCGTCTGTGGCGATTGAATATACCGGATCACGAACTGCAGGAGCTTGGAGCTGAACTCGGTTCGGATGTTCCATTCTGTATCACAGGCGGGACTGCACTCGCTACAGGCCGTGGTGAGAAGTTGACTCCTATTCCTAATCCGCCGCAATGTTGGGTAATTCTGGCCAAGCCTCCAATCAATGTGTCTACAGCCGATGTATACGGAAGGTTCCGCAGTGACAAGATTGTTCGTCATCCGAGTGCGGCTAAAATGGAACAGGCTATTCGAAACCAATCATTCACGGAAGTCTGTGACCAGATGGGCAATGTGCTTGAAGATGTAACGTTGAAGCTGTATCCGGAAGTTCAGCATCTGAAGGATGCCATGATTCGGTTGGGCGCAGACGGTGTGTTGATGTCCGGTAGTGGTCCAACAGTATTTGGACTTGTCTCCAAAGAATCCAAGGTTGCCCGGATATACAATGGCCTGCGTGGTTTCTGTAAAGAAGTGTACGCTGTACGCATGTTGACGTAAAATTCGCTTTTATAATGTACAAACACGTATAAAGGTGTTATATTTTTAAATAATTATTCGGATTTAGATGTTTCCGTGATCGTGAGGATGGATCTCTGTGAAGAAGTTAAAACGAAGCGCAAGGCTGGTTGAAATGACGCAATATTTATTGTCCAGACCGCATACGGTTATTCCGTTGACCACATTTGCCGAACGCTATGGTGCCGCAAAGTCTTCAATTAGTGAAGATTTGGCGATTATCAAGGAAGTGTTCGAAGAAGGTGGGTCAGGAGAACTGCATACACTGGCTGGAGCAGCCGGGGGAGTAAGATGGATTCCGAAGGTATCCCGAGAACTGGCACTGGCATTTGCGGAACGGCTCTCGACCCAGCTCGCGCAACCTGATCGGATCTTGCCTGGAGAATACCTGTACATGTCCGACTTGCTTGGTCAGCCCGCATTGATGAATGAAGCCGGCAAGATCTTTGCAACGGCCTTTGGCAATATGAATATTGATGTGGTTATGACGGTAGAAACCAAAGGAATTCCACTGGCTTATGCGACCGGAGCCCAGCTCAACCTGCCTGTCGTGCTCGTACGCAGGGACCATCAGGCTACAGAAGGATCGGCCGTAAGTATCAATTATGTATCCGGGTCCCATAAAAGTCTGCATACCATGTCCCTGTCTCGTAGGGCAATGCGTGAGCATTCCAGAGTACTTATTGTGGATGACTTCATGAAGGCTGGGGGTACGGTGCAGGGAATGATCGATCTTTTGGCCGAGTTTAATGCTACAGTTGCCGGGGTAGGGGTACTGGTGGAATCTGGTTCTGTAGATTCAGAAGAACGGCTGCTAACCGATTACGTATCTCTGGCGAAGCTGACAGCAGTTGATGCCAAGAGCAGACAGATTTCCGTCAAGCCTGGCAACTATTTTGACCTGTAGAAAGATGACGAATGTTATGTCGTTAAAGGGTCTTTTCCATCGACCTGGCACTAACGTTGTCGAATTGTGTATTAAATAAAAAAATTCCTGAAATTAGGAAATTTTTATGGTTATAAAAAGAAGGAGTTCGTATATGCAGTGTGRAATTATACACCAAGTTCTGATGGAAAAAGGTGGTGAACACACACATGCAAATTACGGATGTCAGACTCCGCCGTGTTAACTCGGAGGGGAGAATGAAGGCTATCGCATCCATTACCATCGATAACGAATTCGTCGTTCATGACATTCGTGTCATTGATGGTAACAACGGAATGTTTGTTGCTATGCCGAGCAAGCGTACTCCTGATGGAGAGTTCCGTGATATCGCCCACCCGATCTCTTCCGGTACGCGTGAGAAGATTCAGGCAGCAGTTTTGACTGAATATGATCGTGCAGCAACTGAGGAAGAAGTCATTGAAGAAGGTGCCTGAGAACATTATTGGGGTTCGAAGGAAAAGAGAGCCATGTCTTATGGCTCTCTTTTCTTTTTGATCGGAATAAGATATATTCAGTATTGAGTTTATTAGCAGAGAACAAAAAGCGCATCGTGCGCTTGGTGGCAGGGCGGCATCTTAGGAATCATTGGGATTCGGTTAAGCTCGCAGGTACACGGCGTATACATATAGGTCACGATTCGTTGGTGTCCGCGTTGTTACGTGTGATTACAGAGACAGCAGGCGATGAACAAGACCGGCTTGAAGCCGGCTGAACGATACTCATTGGATATAGATAAGCAATGCATTTCAATGGGTTTTTCAGAACAGGAGGTCGTTAATTTTGAAACGAATGGCAATCGTTCTTGCTGCAGGGCAAGGCAAACGAATGAAATCAAAATTGTACAAAGTACTGCATCCCGTATGCGGTAAACCTATGGTTGGACATGTGCTGGATGCAGCACTCAGCGCAGGCGTTGAACGCAGTGTGGTTGTCGTCGGCCATGGTGCCGAAGCGGTGCAGTCATTTTTAGGTTCCAAGGCGGAGTATGCACTCCAGGCGGAACAGCTGGGCACAGGTCATGCAGTACAGCAGGTTAAATCCTTGCTTGGCGGCGAAGCAGGATCCACAATTGTGGTCTGTGGAGATACACCGCTCGTGACTCGTGAGACATTGGAAGGTCTGATGAATTACAATGAGAGTCGCGGGGCAGCAGCGACAGTACTTACGGCTCAGTTGGACAATCCCAAAGGTTACGGCCGAGTAATACGTGGAGAAGATGGTTCTGTACAGCGGATCGTAGAACAGAAGGATTGCAACGAACAGGAAGATGCTGTGAATGAGATTAACACAGGCACATACTGTTTCGATAATGCAAAATTGTTCGCTGCGCTAGATAAAGTAACGAACCAGAACGCTCAGGGAGAATATTATCTCACAGACGTAATCGGCATTTTGCGTAATGATGGAGATGTGGTTGAGGCTTACATGTCGGATGACATCGCGGAATCCATCGGGGTTAACGATCGATTGGCACTTTCGCAAGCAGAAGCCTTCATGCGTGAACGTCTCGCGGTACGTCATATGTTGAACGGTGTAACAATCATTGATCCGTCATCGACATATATCGGAGCGGATGTTACGATTGGAGCAGATACAGTATTGTATCCGGGGACAATTCTCAAAGGCACAACTTCGATCGGTGAAGCATGTCATATTGGTCCTCAGGCAGATGTGG
This sequence comes from Paenibacillus sp. 2KB_22, assembly GCF_052115745.1. Lineage (NCBI taxonomy): Bacteria > Bacillati > Bacillota > Bacilli > Caryophanales > Paenibacillaceae > Paenibacillus > Paenibacillus sp. 2KB_22. The sequence goes on along the minus strand of NZ_JBFRHG010000011.1, from coordinate 44,518 downwards.
AAGACAGCGTTATTCAGGACGGAGTTACAATTAAACACTCGGTGTTGTCCAATGCCGAAGTGGGTTCTGATGCAACGGTTGGTCCATTTGCTAATTTGCGTCCAGGGACTAAATTGGGTCGCAACGTAAAAATTGGTGACTTTGTTGAAGTGAAAAATGCTACAATTGACGAAGGTTCCAAAGTATCTCATCTCAGCTATATTGGGGATGCCAAAGTAGGGAAAAACGTAAATGTTGGATGCGGGGCAATAACTGTCAATTATGATGGTTATAATAAGGCTGTGACGACGATTGAAGATGATGCTTTTGTAGGTAGCAACGTCAATCTGATTGCACCGATTACGGTAGGAAAAGGCGCTTATGTGGTTGCTGGATCTACCGTTACCCATTCCGTTCCCGAAAATGATCTGGCCATTGCTCGTCCACGTCAGGAGAATAAACCTGGTTATGCGGAGAAGATTCGCGGACGTGCCAAAGCCAAGAAACAAAATGCCAAACCCCAATAAGGGGTTTTGATAACAAGATTGCCTCCCGAAGATCCGGGAGGTGCCGACATGTCGCAGACGCTTATAGATTCCAATGAACCAGCACGGAGGGTTTTTATTTTATGACTTATTTTGATTCGAAATTAAAAATATTTACTTGCAATTCTAACCCCAAGCTTGCCCATCAAATTGCTGATTATATCGGGATCCCTATGGGTGAATCCCATACAACCAGCTTTAGTGATGGCGAGATTCAAGTGAAACTCTCCGAGAGTGTTCGGGGCTGTCACGTTTACATCGTGCAGTCCACTTGCTTGCCGGTTAATGATAACCTGATGGAAATGCTCGTGATGATTGATGCACTCAAACGGGCATCTGCCAAGACGATTAACGTTGTTATACCTTACTACGGCTATGCAAGACAGGATCGCAAGGCACGTTCGCGTGACCCGATTACAGCGAAACTGGTTGCTAACCTGATTGAAAAAGCGGGTGCAACCCGTGTCATCGCGATGGACCTGCATGCAATGCAGATTCAGGGATTCTTCGACATTCCGGTCGACCATTTGCTCGGAGTGCCGATTCTGGCTCAATATTTCCGGTCGAAACAGATCGAAAATCCGGTTGTCGTGTCGCCTGACCACGGTGGCGTAGTGCGTGCACGTAAACTGGCTGATTTCCTGAATGCACCTCTGGCGATTATCGATAAACGTCGTCCTGAGCCAAATGTGAGCGAAGTGATGAACATTATCGGTAACATCGAGGGCAAAACAGCCATTCTGATCGATGACATTATTGACACGGCGGGAACGATTGTACTGGGAGCGAATGCTCTGATGGAAGGCGGCGTAAAAGAAGTATACGCGTGCTGTACTCACCCGGTATTGTCTGGACCAGCGATGGAACGTTTGGAGAATGCACCATTGAAGGAAGTCATCGTAACGGATACCATTCCAATTACGCATGCTAATCCGACTAGCAAACTCAAAGTGTTGTCTGTAGCGCCTTTGCTCGGAGAAGCGATTATCCGGGTTCATGAGGAATTGTCAATCAGCAAGCTGTTTGAAATTGAATAAGGATGTCTGCATAAAGTAGTAGAGGGGTTACGTTTTCCGGTTCAATGGAAAATGTAACCCCTGTCGGCGTGCCGTTTTATTAAGAGTGAAACAGACCCTGGTCAGTCCATATAAGTTGAACTACTCATTTACACCAGAAGATGTTTCTGCACGCGCAGTGATCCAGTGTAAAATGGTTCGTTCATCTTATATGGTTAATAGCCGGGGCGGGAGATAAATCGGAAACGCCGCCGATGAAAAAGTGTATCGGCAATTTCGACAAATTGATTATCAAAACGGGTGATGAGTCCAATCTCAATATGGGTGTCGCGGTCGTATACCTGTACAGGTACGTGATATTCGAGATGATAGATAAAATCGCTATGTTGAGTCAGTTGTCCGTTGTCTTCGCGCAAAACCCGCTCACCTTCCTGGGTTGATAAAATATTAACTGTGAACACTACAGTAAATCGGAACTTTACTTTCCTGATATTATATGAAATATAACATTCGAAGTCTATGCCTCACCTCAGGCTAATCCGAAGGAGGGAACAAGATGAAGTGGATTGTCGGACTTGGAAATCCAGGCTCGAACTATGCCAAAACTCGTCATAATATCGGTTTTATGGCACTCGATCGGTTGGCTGATCGTCATAGTATCTCCATTACACAGAGTAAATGTAAGGCGCTGATTGGAGAAGGCCATATTGGCGGTGTGAAAACCGTGCTGATTAAACCTATGACTTATATGAATTTATCTGGTGAATCAGTTCGAGCGTATATGGATTTTTATAAAGTTAGTCTTGAAGATCTGATTGTTGTGTACGACGACATGGATACTGAGATTGGCAAAGTCAGATTGCGTTACCAAGGTAGTGCAGGCGGGCACAATGGAATCAAGTCCATCATTCAGCATACCGGTACACAGCAGTTTAACCGGGTACGCATGGGAATATCCCGTCCTGAGCCAGGACATGCCATTGTCGATTATGTACTGTCGACATTCATGAAGAAAGAAAAGGAAGCCCTTGATCAGACCATTGAGCAAACATGTGATGCTTTGGAGCATAGCTTGACTCATACGTTTGAACAAACAATGGCGAAGTTTAACGGATAATGTTGTAAAACAACCTGGTAAAATGATCAAAAAGACGGGTTCGATTCGGCCATACTGGACATACTGGACGTATAAACCATGTTCAGGAGGCATAAACATGTCAGTGAATTACGTATGTAGGCATTGCCGTACCTTTATCGGACGAATCGATTCTGCCCGGATAACGGAAGTAGAGCTCGGCTTTCATTTCTTGACCCCCGACGAGCGGAGGGATATAATAGCGTATAATTCCGGTGGTGACATTACCGTTCGGATTACATGTGATTATTGTAAGGAAGCCCTGGAGCACAATCCGGAGCTCAGCCTGCTCGCGAGCCCGCTTCAATAGACATCGCTGTAGCAGGATAGAATGACAGTTGAGGGCGGTTGCGTAATAACGCTCCACCTTTTATAGCCTTGGCAGCCTGCTGAGGCTTCTTTTCAGTTGGCATGAAAGCCACTGCTATATCCAAATCAGGCCCCGCCACATCAACAGATGTGGCAATGTTGCGAGTAATCCTTTATGATGAAACAGGAGAAAAAGGAATTTGTATCCATTTTAATAGTGATGCTACGCGTATGCGTGAGATAATCAAGTAAGTTATAAGAGAGGTGCCCCTTTTGTTACAAGCACTTATACAGGCTTTTTCCAAAGATCCGGACTTCGGGTCCATTACAGCCGGAATCAAGTCCGGCATGAAGGAACAATTGGTTTCGGGTCTATCCGGCTCGGCGCGTCAGATTATGCTGGCAGCTCTGCATCAGGAAATGAACAGACCATTGCTCGTAGTAACGCACAATATGTTTTCAGCTCAAAAAATTGCAGAAGATTTACAGGAAGCGCTTTCACCAGATCAGGTGTTGATCTATCCTGCCAACGAACTTGTCGCTGCTGAAGCTGCTGTTTCCAGCCCGGAAACATTGGGTCAGCGTATTGATGTGTTGGTCCGCTGCGCCCAGGGATTCAGGGGCGTTGTTGTTATTCCATTTTCCGGGGTAAGACGTTATGTTCCTCTTCCGGAAGTGATGGCCAATGCTCGAATTTTGATTAAACAGGGCAACACACTTCAACTGGACTCTTTCCTGCTGGAGATGGTAAAGCTCGGATATGAGCGTGTGGAGCGCGTGGAATCTCGTGGTGAGATGAGTGTTCGCGGAGGTATTATCGACTTCTATCCGGTTACTTCATCGATCGCATATCGAGTGGAGTTATTTGATGACGAAATCGATTCCATTCGGACATTTGACCCAGCCGATCAGCGTTCAATTGAACGAATTGAAGAAATTACGGTTTTGCCATGCAAGGAGTTAATTGCAGATCGTGAACGAATGGAAAAGGCTGCCGATGCGGCTGCTCTTTTGCTGGAGCAACAGCTGGAGAAAATGACGGACCGGCAGGCGAAGCTGCGCCTTCGTGAAGAAATTCACCGGGAGATCGAGCTTTTGCGGGAGCACGTGTATTTCTCCGAAATGTATAAATATATTTCTCCGCTCTATCCGGAGAACAAAACGATTTACGACTATATGCCAGAAGATACCCTGCTGGTCCTTGATGAGCCTGCGAGATTATCGGAGACATCGAAACAGCTGGACCGTGATGAATCGGAGTGGAACCTGCATTTGATGCAAAATGGAAAAACACTTCCGGATCTTCCATTATCCGCAGACGGTGATGAACTCTTGTATGAGCGTCCATTCCAGACGCTGTTTATGTCGATCTTCTTGCGCCAAGTTCCACACACCCAACCACAGAACATTTTGAACTTCATCAGTCGTGGCATGCAGGATTTCCATGGACAGATGAACGTACTGAAGGCAGAGATGGAGCGCTGGCAGAAGGCCGGAGTTCAAGTGCTCATGCTGGCGAACGGTGAGGAGCGACTCGAGCGGATGCGCCGGGTACTGATGGACTATGATATTCCAGAGCCAGAGATGATGATCGGTAACCTGCAAACGGGATTTGAAATGCCGTCCATTCATTTGGCTGTTGTGACCGAGGGCGAGATGTTCTCGCAAAAACAGCGTAAGGTACGCAAACCGATTCGGAATGTAGACAATGCTGAACGAATCAAATCCTACAGCGAGCTAAAAGTGGGCGATTATGTCGTTCACCAGAACCACGGGATTGGTAAGTACCTTGGGATCGGCACCCTCGAGGTTGGCGGTATTCATAAGGACTACATGCATATTCTCTATGCCGGTGGAGACAAACTGTCTGTACCTATTGAGCAGATCGATCTGATTCAGAAATATGTGGGTTCCGAAGAAAAAGAACCGAAAATATACAAGCTGGGCGGCAATGAGTGGACACGGGTTAAAAATAAAGTCCGCACATCCGTACAGGATATTGCTGATGATCTGATCAAGCTGTATGCAGAGCGTCAGACCTCCAAAGGTTTTGGATTCGACAAGGATTCTGCAGAGCAGCAGGAGTTTGAGGACATGTTCCCTTACGATGAGACACGTGATCAGGTACGTGCGATCGAAGAAATCAAGAAGGACATGGAACAAAACCGTCCAATGGACCGTTTATTGTGTGGGGATGTAGGTTACGGCAAAACCGAGGTGGCTATTCGGGCTGCATTTAAAGCAGCTATTGAAGGCAAGCAGGTGGCAGTACTCGTTCCGACAACCATTTTGGCACAGCAGCATTTTGAGACGTTCCGTGAGCGGTTCTCCGGTTATCCGTTCAACATTCATGTGCTTAGCCGGTTCCGCTCCCGTAAAGAGCAGAATGAAACTGCCAAAGGCATTAAGGCAGGCACAGTAGATATTGTCATCGGAACGCATCGATTGCTGTCGCAGGATCTGGTGTTCAAGGACCTGGGACTGCTCATTGTTGATGAAGAACAGCGCTTCGGAGTAACCCATAAGGAGAAACTGAAGAAGCTGAAAACCAATGTGGACGTGCTGACGCTAACGGCAACGCCGATTCCGCGTACGCTTCATATGTCCATGCTGGGTGTGCGTGATCTGTCCGTTATTGAGACTCCGCCAGAGAATCGTTTCCCGGTACAGACCTATGTGGTTGAACACAGCCAGGCGCTTGTTCGTGAAGCCATTGAACGTGAGCTTGCTCGTGGCGGGCAAGTGTATTACCTCTACAACCGTGTTCAGGGAATTCAGGAGATGGCTGCCGAAATTTCTGAACTTGTGCCTGAAGCCAAGGTTGGTGTGGGACATGGTCAGATGTCGGAAACAGAGCTGGAGAAGACGATTCTGGACTTCCTGGATGGTGAATATGACGTGCTTGTGAGCACAAGTATCATCGAGACCGGGGTAGATATTCCGAACGTAAATACACTAATCGTACATGATGCGGATAAAATGGGGCTCTCCCAGCTGTATCAACTGCGCGGACGTGTGGGTCGTTCCAACCGTATTGCGTATGCCTATTTTACGTACCAACGGGATAAAGTGCTTACGGAAGTTGCGGAGAAGCGTCTGCAATCCATCAAAGAATTTACCGAACTGGGTTCAGGATTCAAAATTGCCATGCGTGACTTGTCGATCCGTGGTGCAGGAAATCTGCTAGGAGCAGAGCAACATGGCTTCATCGCTTCCGTCGGGTTCGATCTGTATTCTCAGATGCTTGCGGAGGAGATCAACAAACGCAAAGTTACGATGCTTGGCGAAGAGCCGGTACCTTCCGACCAGTGGAACACAACGCTGGATCTCAGTATCGATGCCTACTTGCCGTCCGATTATATTTATGACAGTATTCAGAAGATTGAGATCTACAAAAAAGTGGCGGTCATTGCATCCTTCGACGATGCGATGGAGTTGGAAGACGAATTGGTTGACCGGTTCGGTGATCTTCCGGAAGCTGTCATTAACTTGCTGGCTGTTGCGCGGATGAAAGTATACGGCAAAATTTACGGTATTGAGTCCATTTCCCAACGTGGTGAGGACATTACCGTGAAGTTTTATGAAGGGCGTGAACATGCCTTTGAACTCTCGAAAATCTCGCACATTGGAAATCAGTTCGAAAGACGTGTACAATTTGAACAAGGACCCCATATGCTGATTCACGCTAAAGGCAAGGGGCTTGGGGATAAGCAACTAATGGAGCTGGTAGAGAAAATTCTGGAGTCCATGAAGACGGCTTTTAAATCAAAGGGGGAACTAAAAGATGTTACCAAAGTATAAAAAAGTAGGAAAAGTACTGTCTGTGAGCATGGTCGCAGTACTATCCTTATCACTGCTTGCTGCATGTGGCAAGAAGGAAGAAGCGAAAACACCGGAATCGACAGATACGAGTGCTGTAGTCGCTACGTATGATGGTGGTACCATTACAGCCAATGAATTCGACATGGAGCAACGTGTCATGAAATTCCTCTATCCGGAGTATGCACAAATGATGGATATGGATGATTTCAAAGAGTATCTGGTAAAACAGGAAGTTGCTTATGAATATCTGAGTGGCAAAGCAAGTGAAGAAGCCAAAACAGCGGGTTCCAAAGCGGCAACCGAGCAATTCGATAAAATGAAAGCTTCTGTTCAGGCGGATCAATGGACAGAAATGCTCAAAGCTCAGAACCTGACAGACGATAACATTAAAAACTACATGACTCGGATTATGACAGTTATTAAAGACAAAGAAACAGGCGTTACGGAAGATGCAGTCAAGGCTGAGTTTGAGAAAAACAAAGATCAGTTCACTACAGCTTCCGTTCGTCACGTGCTGATTAACTTCACAGATCCAAAAACGCAAAAAGAGCGTAAAAAAGAAGATGCACTGAAAATCGCAAAAGAAGTAAAAACGAAATTGGATGGCGGAGCTGATTTTGCTAAAATTGCAAAAGAATATTCCGAAGATCCAGGTTCTGCTGAAAAAGGTGGATTGTACGAAGAAACGCCTGTAGGCAGCTGGGTAGAGGCATTCAAGGAAGCTGCAAAAACATTGCCACTGAACAAAATCAGTGATCCGGTTGAGACGGAGTATGGTTACCACATCATGAAAGTGGAAGCTCGTACTGAAGCGGACTTCACCAAATTGACAGCTGAGCAAAAAGAAAGTCTGAAGAGCCAATTGGCAGCTGCTGAGATTGATACGTTCATGCAAAATGAATTGGACAAAATCGTAAAAGAAGTCAAACTGCCAAAAACAGAAAAAGCTGAAGAAGGCACGACTGAAGGTACAACAGGTACAGGAACTGAAGGAGAGAAAACAACCGAACCAAAAACGGATGACTCCAAAGGTACGGATACCAAGACTGACCAAGGTACGACTGGAACAGACAAAGATGCAACTACAGATGAAGGTACAAGCAGTAAGTAAGTTAGTAAATCATGCTGTGTTAGCATACGTTCAGGGTTAAATCCGCCCGAATGAATGCCTTGTACTACGTTAATATGGACAACCATACAGAGAAGCAAGGGGAGGACTTAGGACCTCCTTCTTGCTTCTTCTTGTATATATTCAAGCTGTATGGGTACATGGTCGCCTTCTTCAAAAGTTACACAACTATATTCTCCGAAGCATGTATAAGGAAATGGGAACAGATGAATACTATGGTCAAGATATCACACTAAACGTTCTGGGACTTTCCTCTACCCATTAAGGAACAGTAGTTGAAAAATCTTCTCGAGAAAGTGGGGCAACATGTGAAATGAAAGCTACTGGTATTGTCCGCCGTATAGATGACCTTGGTCGTGTGGTCATTCCAAAAGAAATCCGCCGTACGTTACGTATTCGTGAAGGTGATCCGCTGGAAATTTTCGTGGATCGTGATGGAGAAGTTATCCTTAAAAAATATTCGCCAATTGGCGAACTTGGTGATTTTGCCAAAGAATATGCAGAATCCCTGTATGAAAGTACGGGTCATGTAACGATGATTTCCGACCGGGATACCATCATCACGGTGGCAGGAGGCTCCAAGAAAGAGTATTTGGACAAGCAGGTAGGTCAACTGTTAGAGGGCTGTATGGAAAACAGAAAGACCATTTTGGAAACAAACAACGGTTCTTATGAGCTTAGCAAAGATCATGACGAGACGTTATCATCATTTGTTATTGCGCCGATTATTTCAGGTGGTGACCCCATCGGAACGGTTATCCTGTTCAATAAGGATGAATCGGTGAAGATGTCTCAGATGGAAGTGAAGATGTCCGAGACAGCTGCTGGTTTCCTTGGCAAGCAAATGGAACAATAGATAGCAAATCGACTCCTGGTGCCCTGATTTGGGCATACGGGAGTTTTTGCGTTTTAAGGGAAAGGAGTTGATCCAGACGGGTGTCATGGTGGAGAGTTAGTCTGTATGCCCTCAGGCAGGTATAATAACAAGGTATGCTTAAAAGGATTACGCAGGAGGGACTTATGAAACAGCCGTCTACAGGCTCAAGGCTGCTACAGGGTGCATTTGTTCTTGGGCTTGCCGCCATTATCTCCAAAATCATTGGTGCTTTTCAAAAGATTCCGTTGCAGAATCTGGGGGGAGACGGTGTTTTTGGCATTTACAATACGGTGTATCCGTTATATATGCTCATTGTTACGCTTGCTGCTGCCGGGCTGCCTCTGGCCGTATCCAAATTCGTAGCAGAGCAGAATGCACTTGGAAGACCGGACGAGAGCAGAAGGATTATTCGGTTATCCTCATTGCTGCTTGGAGGAATTGGACTTATTATGGCGCTCTTGATGTATGCAGGTGCGCCACTGATCGCTGACATGATTGGCAATCGACATGTGGTTCCATCGATTCGTGCAGCTTCATGGGCGTTATTGTTCGTTCCGGTGATGACAGGGCTGCGTGGTTATTTTCAGGGGTTACAGCAGATGGTCCCAACAGCGGTATCGCAAGTGGTGGAGCAGACGATACGTGTCACCGTCATGATTGTTCTGCTTTTATGGTTGCTGAGACGGGACGCTTCGCTTGAGACGATTGCCGCTGGAGCCATGATGGGCTCCGTTGCCGGCGGAATGGTCGGGCTGTTAACGATGTTAGGGTACATGGTCCGTCATCGGCGGAAACGTAGGGAAGTGGGAACCGGACCATTTGTTTTGGAATGGAGCAGTAACGGCAAAGAGGTTGGATCAGATCGTCATGAGCGTCAAGAGCATCAGGAGAATAGATCGGTTACGCCACAGATGAAAACGGCGAGTTCGATTAACCCCGCTCTGGCAGACCGGTCTCGATCCAATGCCGAATGGATCAGGACGCTGCTCATGTACGCCATTCCGGTCTGTCTCGGGTCGCTTGCCGTACCACTAATGAATCTGGTGGACACCTTCACCGTGCCACGGCTTCTGCGGGGAGAAGGACAGGATGAACTCCAGTCGATGGTTTCCTTCGGCATCTACAACCGCGGCTTGCCGTTGGTTCAACTGGTGACGATGCTGGCTACGTCACTGTCTGTGCTGTTTATTCCGGCGATGGCGGAAGCCCGGTTAAAGGGCGGGCCAGAAGCCGTCCGGCAGCAAGCAGGCCTAGCGCTGCGCTGGTTCTGGTTGATCGGCCTGGCGGCATCCGCGGGTCTCGCGGTGCTGGCGGAGCCGATTAACCGCATGCTGTACGGAGATGCCGCAGGCACCGAAGCACTGCGGTACATGGCGCTGACGGCTGCGGGCAGCACCGTCAGCATTATTGCGGCGGCGCTGCTGCAAGGCCTCGGCGCCGTGCGCGCACCCGCGTTCAGCATGCTGGCCGCCGCAGGCGTCAAGGCGCTGCTGAACGTCATGCTTGTGCCGGCGCTGGGCATCAGCGGCGCGGCCCTGGCAGGCGCAGTCGCCTACATGCTTGTGGCTGGCCTGAATGTGGCGCTGCTGGCGCGACTTGTCGCCCTGCGCCCTGTCCCTGGCGCCGTCCTGGCGAAGCCGGCGCTGGTGATCGCCGCCATGAGTCTGGCGGCGGTAGGCACGGCCTTGGCCGCCGAGGCGGTACTCGGCGGCATGGGTATCGCGGCCGACCGCAGGCTGGCCGCGATGGGCGTGAGCCTGCTGGGCATTACCGCAGGCTCGGCCGTGTTCCTGCTGGCGGCGGCCCGGACAGGGCTGCTCACCGCTGCAGAGCTGGCGGCTGTGCCCAAGTTGGGGCCTCGCCTCGCCAAGCTGCTGCGCAGACTGCGTGTGCTGCGCTAGCTTCATGCTCATAGTGCTTCTGCATCCAGCACACCCAATATGCAATTATAGGATATCGAATGATTCTGGTATAATACGTGTAATTAGTCCTGTTCAGGCACGCTGAATGAGTGAGCCTGGACAGGATAGTCCGGATGGAGGTTTACGTAATGAGTGCAGCTTTAACCATAGTGGGTCTTGGATCAGGAGATGCAGACCAACTGACCGTAGGTATTATCAAAAAAATGAAATATGCAGCTACGCTGTATGTACGTACCCTGGATCATCCTGTATTGAATGATCTGAAGCAAGAGGGACTGGAGATGACCTCATTTGATGCCATCTATGAGGCAAAGTCCTCTTTCCCAGAGGTGTATGATGAGATTGCGAACCAACTGATCGAGGCCGCTCGCAAGGGTGAGGCTGGAACCGAGATTGTGTATGCCGTACCCGGTCATCCCATGGTGGCAGAAGCAAGTGTGCGACTGCTCAAAGAACGTTGCCCGCAAATGGGCATTTCACTGCGTGTAATGGGTGGAGAAAGCTTTCTGGACGAAGCCTTTATTCGACTTGGATTCGATCCAATTGAAGGCTTTCAACTCCTGGATGCCAGCAGCCTGAATACGGAACTCGTACAACCACAGTTACATACGTTGATCGGACAAGTCTACGATGTGTTCACGGCTTCAGATGTGAAACTTTGCCTGATGGAAGTTTACCCGGATGATTATCCGGTATTTGTCGGTCATGCGTTGGGTGTACAGGGCCAGGAGATCATTCACAAAATTCCGCTACACGAACTGGACCGGATCGAAGGATACGGCAATCTGTCATTGATCTATGTACCGAAGAACACCGATGATGCCCTGCGTCGTCGATCCTTCGCACGTCTGCATGAGATCGTTAATATTCTTCGCAGCCCGGGTGGCTGTCCATGGGATCAGGAGCAGACGCATCAGTCCATTCGCAAAAACCTGATTGAAGAGACGTATGAAGTCATTGAGACAATCGATGAGGATGACCCTGACCATATGAAAGAAGAGCTGGGTGATCTGTTGCTGCAGATTTTATTGCATTCCCAGATGGAAGAAGAAGTGGGCACATTTAATGTGTATGATGTCATCGAAGGGTTGAATGATAAGCTGATCTTCCGCCATCCACATGTTTTTGGCGAACATCAGGCAGCAGATGCGAATGAAGCTCTTCAGAACTGGGAACAGATGAAAGCAGAGGAGAAGAAGCGTAAGGGCCAGGATCAGCCGAAGGTTTCCGTGCTGGATGGTATACCGCGTGACTTGCCTGCATTGATGAAGGGATACAAGTTACAGAAGAAAGCAGCCAAAGTTGGCTTTGATTGGGATGATGTTGAAGGTGTATTTGCCAAGATAGAGGAAGAACTGGCAGAGTTAAAAGAAGCGGTGCAACAAGGCCAGTCTGCGGAAGAACGGAAGCTGGAACTGGGTGATTTATTATTCGCAGCCGCGAACGTTGCAAGATTCATCGATACGGACCCGGAAGAGGCACTTGCTGCGACGAACCGCAAATTCATTGGGCGTTTCCAGTACATTGAGGACCGTCTTCGTGAACAGGGAAGAACACCAGCAGATAGCAATGTAGAAGAGATGGAGCAATTCTGGCAGGATGCGAAGAAGGCAGGATTATAACCGGTTCAATTTTCTGGAAAATACCGATTAGCCTTATTCCATCATGCTATGCAGTGTGTTATGATATACGAACATGTGTTCATCTGAATTAATTGGGGTTGGTGTTTAGCGACAGATGGTTTCGGGTACTGGTCTTAGACTGTTCCCTGCGGACCATCGACAAAAAGCTAAAAAAAGTCGCGGACCAAGGCAGGATTTCAGATGCCAAGCCAGAATACATGTGTAGTGACCTAACGCGAATCAGCGGCAATCAATGTATTGTCAGGAATCGCAGATACTTTTTTTTCAATTTGGGAGGCTTTTAAAAATGAACAAAACAGATCTGATTAACAACATTTCAACCAAAAGTGGTTTGACTAAAAAAGACGTTGAGTCCGTATTGAACGGCTTTTTGGGAGAAATTACAGATGCACTTGCCAGCGGAGACAAAGTACAATTGATCGGCTTTGGCACTTTTGAGACCCGCAAACGTTCCGGTCGTACCGGACGTAACCCACAAACAGGGAATGAAATCGTGATTCCTGAGTCCACTGTTCCTGCATTCAAAGCAGGCAACAAACTTAAAGAAGCCGTAAAATAATGCGTCTTGATAAATTCCTGAAGGTCTCCCGGCTAATCAAACGCCGCACTGTGGCCAAGGACGTCTCTGAACAGGGACGTGTTCTGGTGAACGGACGTGAAGCGAAGCCCAGCGCCAATGTCAAAGTAGGCGATGAGTTGACGGTTCAGTTCGGTCAGAAACTGGTCACCGTGAAGGTGGAACGAATTGCCGAGAGTACCAAGAAGGATGAGGCGAGCAGCCTCTACACCTTGGTGAAGGAAGAGCCGATCGCCAAGGATAACGGGATGAACTGGTAACAGTACATCTGGTATTGAATATTCATTCAATGCAAGTTGAATCGAAACGTCCTCCTGAAACAAGGAAGGGCGTTTTTGTTTTTACCGGATGCCGGGTTATTTGTTCAACAACGCTGGTTCTATTCCAACCTCCACATCCATAAGCTAGGTGTAAGAAGGAGGGGTACATGCCATGGTTGAGCACGGTAAGGCCAAACAGCATCATCTGAGCATGCAGAATCGGAAACTGCTGGATCTGACGGGTGTCACCAACGTGGAGAGCTTCGACAGTGAGGAATTTTTGCTGCAGACTGAACTTGGGCATCTGACCATCCGGGGGCACAATTTACATATCAAAAACCTGAGCCTTGAGGAAGGCCTCTTATCCATTGAAGGCACTGTCAGTTCTCTGCAATATCTGGACCCCGGTTCCCAGAACAAAAATAGTAAAGGCCTGTTTGGCAAGATGTTCCGATGAGTCCGGATACTCAATGGATCACATTGATGTGGATGCTTACTTCGGGGGTCGTGATGGGAATGGCCTACGACAGTTACCGGGTACTGTCCGGACAGCTGCGGTTTCCGAGATGGAGTATTCACACGCTCGATCTGTTGTACTGGGTTGCCTCCGCGCTGTTCGTTTTTCGGATGCTATACGCCGGAAACCACGGACAGTTGCGGTTTTATGTCTTTTTGGGGCTGATTATAGGGGTTTGCTTCTATTTTTGGCTTTTAAGTGTTACAACCCAGCGTTTTGTGGTAATGTTAATTAAACTCGCAAGAACGCTGATTCATTGGTGTGGACATATCCTTAACATCCTGATCGTTATGCCGGTTAAAGGAATTTATAAGTTCATTCGCGTATTATTCGGTTTTGTAATTGCGATACTATTATTCCTGGGCAGGCTGGTACTGCAATTTTTGGTACCTTTCGGCAAGTTGTTCCGCTGGATGTTTAGGCCGCTCCTGAAATATTGGGTAACGCCACGCTTCATGATCCGTGTGGGTACAAGAATTGCAGCGATATGGAAACGCTGGTTTTAAGGAGGTCCGTAATGGGTAAAACACCTGTGGGCAGATCAAAGGCTCCAACTAACCAAGGAAAATCTGCCGGTGCAAAAAGGCGCCTCATGCTTTGGATGACGTTTATGATTGTATTTGTAATATGGGCAGGATATACATTCCTTGTGCAGAATGCACAAATTTCGGACAAGAGTTCTCATCTGGCCACTCAGCAAGCTTCAAAGGAAGATACGTTGAAGAAGCTGGAACAGTTGAAGTACGAAGTCAGCCGGTTGAATGACCCTGAATACATAGGACAGCTGGCGCGGAAAAAAGGATATTATCTTCCTGAGGAAACGCCGATCCAGGTTGAAGAGTCAGGGAACTGATGGAATTCGGTCCATTACCGAGCTAGGTTTGTTATCCGTGTGTCTGAAGCCGTTAAACCGGAAAAAATAGGCTCTCTGATGGGGTAGTGTTCAGTTGACCTTGGTTTACGGCATAAGGTATAATTACATTAGCGCAGCATTGATTTTGGCATTCAAAAAATCGGGTTGTATATTTTTAAGGGAGGATCATTTTATTCTATGGCAATTGAAGTGGGCACCAAGTTAGAGGGCAAGGTGACAGGAATCACGCATTTTGGAGCATTTGTGGATCTGTCAGGAGGTGTCACGGGTCTCGTTCACATCTCGGAAATCGCCGACAATTATGTCAAAGATGTCAACGACCACCTGAAGCTGAATGACCTCGTTACAGTGAAGGTTATCAACGTTGACAAGGATGGCAAGATCGGACTTTCCATTAAGCAAGCTGTTGACAAACCGGTTGAGCAACAAACACAATCCAGACCCCCGAGAGCTCCTAGACCGGAACGCAGTGGAGGAGATCGCGAACGATTCAGCGGCGGAGGCCCAAGTGGTGGCCAAGGTCGTGGTGGCGGCGGCGGTGGATTTAACCGTGGTGACCGCGGAGGCCGTTCTTTCAAGCCCGCAGCAGGCAAACCTTCATTTGAGGATAAAATGTCACGCTTCCTGAAAGATAGTGAAGAGCGGATCTCTTCGCTTAAGAAGAACACAGAAGGCAAACGTGGAGGCCGCGGAGCCAAGCGTGTGTAATCTGTCACAACCTGATCTAAACATATAAGAGAAACCGTTAGCCCCTGGGCTAACGGTTTTTTTGCATTTCTTTCACAGATGACTTTTCACAGATAAGTAGTGGAATAGCTTTTTTTGTAAAGTGAATCTCCATATCCCCAGTTTTTCTGCACGACAAAATGGAACCATAAGAACATTTGTCGTCTACCATTTTTTACCGACAGGTTTCCGTGGCATTCCACAGCTATCCTGCTCAAATGATGGCGAGACCAAAGCATCGCCGGTTCAAAATCAGACATTGCCTTTGTCGGAATCAGATAAGAGAAGGACAGAAACCACAATAAGGCCGGGGGTTTTGCTCCACCGCGCCAGACTCATTTCTTTTGTCGTAAACTTTTTGGACCCTGCCCACCTATTCTGACAAACTACGTCTTCTATTCTATCTATAATCAGAACCATCGAGAACGAAACACGAAAATTCAAATTAATCGAATGGGGTGCCTTGAGGATGATGGAAAAGTGGAATGTCATTCAATTTCCGGGAATGAAAGCAGGTAAAGGTGGTACGGAAGCTCGGGAGGAGCTGTCTGTACGTCTGAAACATTGGCTTGGCTCCCGCAAGGCTGTCCAAATGGTAGCTTCCCGTAAATGGGTACTGCTGCTTACGTTCATGGGATTTCTGCTCGGAAAGGCAATGATCCTGAATGAGTTATCTCCTTTCGCCATTGCGTACTTCGCCGTAATTGCTTTCATGCGCAGGGATTACATCATTCCGGTAGGCGCCGCTCTACTCGCAGGTAGTCTGTTTGCACCGTTTCCCGTACCACTCATTGTTGCATCGGAGATCGCCATCTTTTATCTGCTCTTCCGGGGTCTGGAGTCATATGATCGTGCTGAATTATCTTATGCGCCGACGATGGTGTTTACCACTACATTTATGGTCAAATTATTCGCGGTCGTGATCGGGCCATCCTTCAGCTGGTACGCTATGCTGATGCTCACGATGGATTCCATATTAAGCTTTGTGCTCACCCTTGTTTTCATACAAGCTATACCGATCTTCACCTACCGCAAAAAAAAATTCAGCCTAAAGAACGAGGAGATCCTCTGCCTGATCATATTGCTAGCTTCCGTTATGACGGGAGCCGTAGGGTGGACCATTCAGTCCTTATCCGTCGAGCATATGCTCTCCCGTTATCTCATATTAATCTTTGCGCTGGTGGGCGGAGCCCCCCTCGGAGCCTCAGTTGGGGTCATTACCGGCTTGATTCTGAGTCTGGCTGACATGTCAGCGGTGTATCAGATGAGCCTGCTTGCTTTTGCCGGGATGCTGGCAGGGATGCTTCGAGAGGGCAAACGTGCGGCGGTGGCACTGGGCATGCTGCTGGGTTCGTCCATTCTATCCATATACTTGGGTGGTCCAGGTGATGTGATGAATTCATTATGGGAGACATGTGCGGCTATCGTACTGTTTATGTTGACACCTAAGAGCCTGATGACAGCGATATCCAAATATGTACCAGGTACGCAGGACCATACAAAATCCCAGCATGAGTATGCCAAACGGATAAGGGATATCACGGCAGAACGGGTAACTCGCTTCTCGCAGGTATTCCGTCAATTGTCACGCAGCTTTGATCAGATGTCCGGTGCGGGAGAGCCAGTACAGAAAGAAGGTGGAATGGATCATTTCATGAATGCGGTTGCCGAAGGCACATGTGCAAGCTGCTTCAAGCGTACGCAATGTTGGGATGCCAAGTTTATTCAGACCTACAAATACATGACCGACGTAATGAGTACCATTGAAGCAAATCCGGAGATCTCAGGCAAGCAGATTCCAGTGGAATGGAACAGGGTGTGTGCGAAGCCGGAAGAGGTACTTGAAGTCATGCGTGCCCAGTACGGGTTGCATCAACATAACATGCAGTGGAAACGCCAGATTATCGATAGCCGACAGCTGGTTGCAGAGCAATTGTCCGGTGTATCTCAGGTCATGGAGGACCTGGCCAAAGAAATTCAGCGGGAAAGTGAGGAGATGGTACAACAGGAGGAGCAGATTCGGGATGCACTGGAGTCACTGGGCCTGTCCATTCACTCTATTGAGATCATCAATCTGGAAGCGGGCAATGTGGAAATTGAGATAGTACATGCATATACACGGGGATTCGATGAGTGCCGGAAAATGATCGCTCCGCTGATCTCGGATGTACTGGACGAACATATCGCCGTCTTGCATGAGACGATGACCGACCCTCGCCAGGGACTGGCGACTGTTACGTTTGGTTCAGCCAAAACGTTCGAGGTAACCACCGGTGTTGCCGCTGCTGCCAAAGGGGGAGATGTGATGTCAGGCGACAGCTTTAGCACGGTTGAGTTAGGAAACGGTACATTCGCAGTCGCACTCAGTGATGGAATGGGCAATGGAGAACGGGCACGCATGGAGAGTAGCGCAGCGTTGAACATACTGGAGCAGTTGCTACAGTCCGGCATGGACGAGAAACTGGCGATCAAATCCGTGAACTCCGTTCTGATGCTGCGCTCCCCTGAAGAGATGTATGCCACAGTCGATATGGCGCTGATTGATGAATATACGGCAGAGACAACGTTTATGAAAATCGGATCGACGCCAAGCTTTATCAAACGTGGACAGGAGGTTATTCAAGTTTCAGCCAGCAATTTGCCAATCGGTATTATTAAAGATATTGAAGTGGATTTGGTGACGGTACAGCTACAACCAGGTGATATCCTCATTATGATGACGGATGGCATCTATGATGCACCGGGGTATGCTGTGAACAAAGAGCTATGGATGAAACGACTCATTCAAGAGATTGATACAGATGATCCACAAGATTTGGCTGATTGCCTGCTTGAAAGTGTCATAAGATATCAGCAGCATGAAATTTTGGATGATATGACCGTTGTTGTTGGAAAAGTAGAGCATTTCCGTCCTGAATGGGCCACACTGCGTGTGCCTGGCATCAACCGGATGGAGCGACCACGGACCGTCAGCTAATTGCATATTCTTCTGTTTGAAGTCTCTTCATTCTGGTAATGCTAGTCATAGAGTTGGAGAGTAACGAATAACGGAGGGATATCGGATGAAGCAAATCTTATTGATCACCGACGGTTGTTCCAATGTTGGACCAAGTCCGGTGCTGGCAGCGGCCGAAGCACAGGAAGAGGGCATTACGGTTAATGTAGTTGGCGTGATTGATTATGGAACCATTGGTGAGTTGGGCAGCCGTGAGATTGAGGATATTGCCAGAGCCGGAGGTGGAATCAGCCAAATTGTAGGTACACGGCAGCTTGCCCATACCATGCAGATGATGACAAGGAAAACGGTGGTTCAGACTATTCAGCAGGCGGTTAATAGAGAGTTAACACAAATTTTGGGAGAGAAGGAGCCCAAAACGGTAACCGATTTGGAGCCGGCACAACGCGCACGGGTCGTGGAAGTGATGGATGACATGGCTGAAACTACAGCCTTACAGGTGATATTGCTAATAGACGTCAGTGCCAGCATGAAGCCCAAACTGGCTGCGGTAGAAGAAGGCATTCGCGATTTAATGTTGAGTTTGCAGGCGCGTGTAGGTCAGAGCAAGCTTTCCGTATTTCATTTCCCGGGACGACACAGTGGAGAAGATGCGGTAATGGATATTGACTGGACAACGGATCCAGGCCGTGTTCGGTCCCTGTTTGGAAGGTTGCAGATGAAGGGCGCAACTCCGACAGGTCCTGCAATTCAGAAGGTGATTGATTTTTACCGTTATGGTACACTGGAGGAACAGCAGGAAATAGAAGGGAACTATCGCATTGAAAGAGAAGGGATGCTCGGTGACAACGTTGTCTGACGCCTCTTTCCCGCCAGGAACCGTGGTTACAGGGAAATGGAATCGCAGTCGTTACACGATTCGGAAGCTACTGGGCAAAGGAGCCAATGGCATCGTTTTTCTTGTCCAACGGGGCGAAAATGGCAAACACTATGCGCTAAAAATGGGATTTGATCCGGTAGATCTGCAATCGGAAGTCAATGTGCTCAAATCTTTTCAACTACAGCGTAATCATGAAGCCCTTCGGCAGAGCGGCATTCCTTCCTATCTTAAAGATGTGGATGATTATGCCGTTCGTGGCCGGGATATTCCCTTTTATGTGATGCGTTACGTTAGAGGTGAGGCTCTTCATCACTTCATTCGGCGTCAGGGGACAGACTGGACACTTCTGGTTGGACTTAGGCTCTTGCAGAAGCTGGCACAATTGCATCAGGCAGGATGGGTGTTTGGTGATCTTAAACCTCAGAATGTGCTGGTATCCGATTATGGGCAGGTGGAACTAATCGACTATGGTGGAGTTACGTCTATTGGTCGAAGCGTTAAGCAATTCACCGAATGGTATGATCGGGGCTTCTGGAATGCAGGCAGCCGTACAGCAGATGGTACCTATGATGTGTTTGCATTTGCATTATTGTTGATTCATGTACTTGAAGCAGACGCGCTCAAGGCACTGGCAACAGAAGGATTACCGCAACTGCGAAGTGTGAATCAGCTCGTAGCGCTGGTGGAGCGCAGTGAACGATTGGGTCCTTTTCGCAATTGGACGATTCAGGCACTACGAGGTCAGTTTCGTGATGCAGGTCATGCGGCACAAGCGTGGAAGGAAATGATGGCACGCCCCACGCCTCTTCGCCGTCGTTCCAAAAGTACAACACCGCGCTGGCTTAAGAACGCATTCGCTGTATCTGTGATATTACTTATTGGAGTGCTCATCTATGCACTACGTTTCTGATCTGTGAGAGTGCATATACATAACGCAAGGAATGAGGAACAGGTATGGAGGCTTTACGCTGGAACATGCTGGTGAAGAACGTGCTGGATGCAGCGGAAGAGCATCAGTTATGGGTTCCCGGGGATCGGATTGTCGTCGCAGTATCGGGCGGGCCGGACTCGGTGGCTTTTTTGCATATCATGCACGAGATCAGCAAGCGGCATGTCCCGCTTGAATTGATCTGTGCGCATGTGCATCATGGTTTCCGTCCCGAATCAGATGATGAAGCGGAGAAAATGATGGAACTGGCACAGCAGCTTGGCATTGCATTTGAATGGACCAAGGCCGATATTCCTTCATATATGGAGCTGACGGGTCAAGGACCACAGGAGGCAGCCCGCAACAAGCGGTATGCTTTTCTACATGAAGTAGCTACCAAATATAATGCGGCAAGCATCGCTTTGGCACATCATGCGGATGATCAGGCGGAGACAGTCATGCTTCATTTGCTTCGTGGAACCGGCTTGTCGGGACTCTCAGGAATGAAGTTTAAAAGGCGAGAAAAAAATGTGGAACTTATTCGTCCATGCCTTCGTATAAACAAGACAGACCTTGTAGAAGCTTGTAATACCCAGGGTTTTATGTATTTCAATGATGAAAGCAACGCCTTGCGTAAATATCGGCGTAATGCCATTCGCTTGGATGTGCTTCCTTTTTTGGGGCAGTATAATGGACAACTCACGCCGTCATTGAATCGGCTTGCCGAAATTGTGGGTGATGAAGACGATTTCATGGAGCAGAGTGCATATGACACATACAGGTGTCTAGTGCAGGTGAACGGCGGAAGGCAAACCTTTGAGGTGCCTTCCTTCTTGAAGTTACATGTCGCTTTACAACGAAGGTTGATTAAACTAATATTGAATTATCTGCCTTTGGACAGTGATTTTGTCGACTTTACCCGTATAGAAACCATTCGACGCAAGGTCATGGAGACCCATGTGACGACCTGGAGCCTGGATATAGGACAGACACTCGCCTGCACTCGGGAGTATAATCTGATTTCTTTTGGCATACGGACGGACGTACAGGATCAATCTTACGAGTATCGTCTTGCGCAATGGAGTGGAACTTATGAGCTTTCACTCACCCCAATTAATCGATATATTCGGTTGATGACGGTGAGTCCCGAGGACTATCATGTACCGGAATCGGCGGATCAAGCCGCGTTTGATGCGGATCAACTGCTTATGCCGCTGGTTGTGCGTTCACGGTTACCTGGAGATACCATGAAAGTAATGGGATTAAACGGAAGCAAAAAGGTGAAAAATATTTTCATCGATGAGAAAATCCCCCCATCTGTCCGTCCACGTATTCCTGTGGTATGTGATGGAGCAGGTCATATCATCTGGTTACCGGGTGTTCGACGGTCCAATGTGGCTCCTGTCAGGGAGGGCACTTCCGCAATCCTGTACATGACTGTAGGCGATTCAGCGATTCAGGGGTAGTGGTTATGGTTCAGGTAAGGCTTTCATAGTATAACTTAGGAGGTTCGCACAGTTGCAGAACGACATTCAGGAAGTATTGATCAGTGAAGAAGAAATTCAGAGTAAAGTCAAGGAATTAGGCGCAACACTAAGTGCCGAATATGCAGACCGCAATCCTTTGGTCATTTGTGTGCTCAAGGGTGCGTTTATATTTATGGCTGATTTGGTTAAAAACATAACGGTACCTGTTGAAATGGATTTTATGGCGGTATCCAGTTACGGCGCTTCCACCAAGTCATCAGGTGTTGTCAAAATCATTAAGGATCTGGATGTATCCGTTGAAGGACGGGAAGTTCTGATTGTCGAAGATATTATCGACAGCGGACTTACACTCAGCTATCTGATTGAACTGTTAGAAAACCGCGGTGCCGAATCGGTGCGTGTGGTTACGCTGTTCGACAAGCCTTCAGGCCGTAAAGTTGAGTTGGAAGCTCATTACACAGGCTTTGACATTCCTGACGCGTTCATCGTTGGTTACGGTTTGGATTTTGCGGAGAAGTACCGGAACCTGCCCTACATCGGGATTTTGAAGCCAGAAGTCTATAGTAGCTAATATCCTGCCCGACCCAAGCCTTGAGCTGTTCTTGGCTTCTGTTGAGAAGCCATGTCGGGCTATGTTAAAATAATTAAAGTGTCTCGAGAGGAGGTAGGGGATGAATCGGTTCATCCGGAATTCTGGTTTTTATTTGATTCTTTTTTTAGTTGTGGTGGGGATAGTCCAGTTCGTCAGCAATGGCGGCGAAGCCACCGATAATCCTAGATATGATCAGTTGCGTGCAGCGATCAAAGCCAACAATGTCTCTGAATTGACGGTTCAATTTAACGGTCAAACGTATCTCGTGACCGGTCAATACAAGAAGGCACCTGATGGCGCCAAATCAGAAAATTTCTCAACGTATATTCCTCCTACGGATGAGGCAATTAGTGAGCTTGTAGCTGCAAGTGAAACTAACAATTTCCAATATCATCAGGAGCCAATGAAAGGTGACAGCATCTGGTTGACGTTGCTGACTTCCTTTATTCCTTTGATCATTATGTTCCTGCTGTTCTTCTTCCTGTTTAATCAGGCTCAAGGCGGCGGCGGTAAAGTAATGAACTTTGGTAAAAGCCGTGCTCGTCTCTATAACGAAGAGAAGAAGCGGGTTACATTTGAAGATGTTGCGGGTGCTGACGAAGAGAAACAGGAACTTGTTGAGGTTGTAGACTTCCTCAAGGACCCTCGTAAATTCGCAGCAGTAGGTGCACGGATTCCTAAGGGCGTATTGCTCGTAGGTCCTCCAGGTACAGGTAAAACGTTGCTCGCTCGTGCCGTAGCCGGTGAAGCGGGTGTACCATTCTTCAGTATTTCAGGTTCCGACTTCGTTGAAATGTTTGTCGGTGTCGGTGCATCACGTGTACGTGATTTGTTTGAAAATGCGAAGAAAAATGCGCCATGTATCATCTTTATCGATGAGATTGATGCTGTAGGACGTCAGCGTGGTGCTGGTCTTGGTGGTGGTCACGATGAGCGTGAGCAAACACTCAACCAGTTGCTCGTTGAAATGGACGGTTTCGGAGCTAACGAAGGTATTATCATCGTAGCTGCAACGAACCGTGCAGATATTTTGGACCCTGCCTTGCTGCGTCCAGGACGTTTTGACCGTCAAATTACGGTTGACCGCCCTGATGTAAGAGGTCGTGAAGCTGTCCTGAAAGTACATTCCCGTAATAAACCACTGACTAAAGACGTGAAGATGGATATTATCGCGAAACGTACAACAGGCTTCTCTGGTGCAGATTTGGAGAATCTCTTGAACGAAGCGGCATTGCTAGCAGCACGTCGTAATCGTAAAGATATTTCCATGAAAGAAGTTGACGAAGCGATTGACCGTGTCATCGTTGGTACGGAGAAGAAAAGCCGTGTCATCAGTGATCGTGAGAAACGAATCGTTGCTTATCACGAAGCAGGCCATACCATTGTAGGATACTTCCTGGAACATGCTGATATGGTACATAAAGTGACCATTATCCCGCGTGGACGTGCGGGTGGATATGTAATCATGTTGCCAAAAGAAGACCGTATGCTGGTTACCAAGCAGGAACTGTTGGATAAAGTAACCGGACTTCTCGGAGGTCGTGTAGCTGAAGAATTGTTCATCGGAGAGATTGGTACTGGTGCATACAGTGACTTCCAGCAAGCGACAGGTATTGTTCGCAGCATGGTTATGGAATACGGTATGAGTGAGAAATTGGGACCTATGCAATTCGGAAGTTCACAAGGACAGGTATTCCTAGGTCGGGATATCGGTCATGAACAGAATTACTCTGATTCCATTGCTTATGAGATTGATCAGGAAATGCAACGCTTTATCAATGAATGTTATGAGAAATGTAAGGACTTGCTTGTTAAACATTCAAAAGAGATGCATTTGATTGCTCAAACTTTGCTTGAGGTAGAGACTTTGGAAATGGATCAGATCAAGCAATTGATCGAAACTGGTTCCTTAACTCCAAAAGCAGAGAACGACAATGATGGTGAAGGCACACCAACTGAAGGCGGAGAGCCAATCATCGACAACATCGGTGATGTGCGTGTCCGTATTCAAGGTAAAGATGAAACGCCTGAGCCACCAGCCGGAGATATCCCAAACGAAGCTCCGAATCTGGAAAAGGGTAATAACAATAACCCGGATGATGGCGGAACGAAGCCAACGTCTTAATGCATAATACATCTGGCTAGGATAGCAGGTGAAATCAGGAGAGCCCTCGGGCTCTCTTTTTTTATCCATAATTTCAAAAGAGGATAGATACAGATAAACGGGAGTTAGATGGCGAACCAGTTAGCAAACAGGTGGTTAAGGCGCTGTACTGGGCCTTTTTCATTTATTGACAGAGTCGTGAACGTTGTGTAAATTAGTTGTTAAACCGCTTGTGATTCGTTTCTCAAGCGAAGTTAACGACTTAAGTAGCCCTACGAAACAGCGCATGACGCTGTCCCGATAAAGGAGAGGATCACAGGTGGAAGCTCTGGCTTTAGAGCGCAAGGCTGAGATGAACCGCGAGCTGCGTGAGCGGCTGATGGAATTGAAGAAGGAACGTAATGCCATTATTCTTGCCCATTATTATCAACGTGATGAAGTACAGGAGGTTGCTGACTTCCGCGGAGATTCGTTTCTGTTAGCCCAGAAGGCAGCACAAACAGATGCAGATGTGATTGTTTTCTGTGGTGTTCATTTTATGGGTGAAAGCGCTAAAATTCTGGCGCCGAACAAAACAGTTATTATTCCGGATGAACGTGCGGGCTGCCCGATGGCAGATATGGTGAACGTGGATGGACTACGCAGATTGAAAGCACAACACCCTAACGCCAAGGTTGTTACTTATATCAATTCCTCGGCTGAGATTAAGGCTGAGACTGACATCTGTTGTACTTCAGCGAATGCGGTTCGGGTTATTCAATCGGTGGATTCCGACGAAATTATCTGGGTACCTGATAAAAACCTGGGACATTATGTGCAGCAGCATACAGATAAGAAAATGATTATCTGGGAAGGTTACTGCAACACGCATGATATGCTCACAGTCAAAGATGTGGTGGAGATGAGAGCCAAGCATCCAAATGCAGAGTTTGTTGTTCATCCAGAGTGTCGACCTGAGGTTGTAGAGATGGGTGATTTTGTAGGCAGCACAACAGCTATTCTGGAGTATTGCAAAAATTCATCAGCGAAGGAATTTATCGTAGGTACCGAAGACGGTACAGGATATCAGCTTCGTCTAGATAGTCCGGATAAACAGTTCCACTTTGCTACCAAGTTCCTCGTATGTCCCAACATGAAGGTGAACAACTTGAAGAAACTGGTGAAATGCCTGGAAACGATGAAGCCGCAAATCTACGTGCCACCGGCTGTTGCCGACAAAGCCAGAGAATCACTAGAGCGCATGTTGTTGGTAAAATAGGATGCGCTACTCTTGCTCCAAGACAGGTGAATAACATGATACCGCAATATTTAGTTGATTTTGATCTGTCTACGCTACCCATGGTAGAGACGGATGTACTGGTTATAGGCTCAGGGATTGCTGGTTTGTTTACTGCCATTAAGGCAAGTGAGCAACAACGTGTATTAATGATCACGAAGAAGTCATTACTTGAAAGTAACACCAGATATGCGCAGGGAGGAATCGCTGCGGTTATTGCTGAGGATGATTCACCTGCATACCACTTGCAGGACACACTTGTTGCAGGAGCGGGCTTATGCCGCTCCGAGGCGGTAGAGGTATTGGTGAATGAGGGTCCAGACGGAGTGAAGGAACTGATTCGCCTGGGTACTTTGTTTGATCTGGAGAACGGCGAGTTGGCATTGACGCAGGAAGGTGCGCATAGCCACCGCCGTATTTTGCATGCCAACGGGGATGCCACGGGATATGAGATTGTACGTGCACTTGCTGTCGAAGTGAATGAGCATCCAGGGATTGAAGTATGGGATGAGCATTTTGTTGTTGACCTGATTACAGAGCGAGGGGAATGCATTGGCGCACTGGTTCAGAAGGATGACGGATCGCAAGTATTCGTGAAGGCACAGGCAACTGTTCTTTGTTCTGGTGGGGCAGGACAACTATACCGATACACAACGAACCCGGACGTAGCTACTGCCGATGGTGTAGCGATGGCCTACCGGGCTGGTGCTATCGTGCGTGACATGGAATTTATCCAGTTTCATCCCACCTCTCTTTGTTACCCGGGGGCCCCGCGTTTCCTTGTGTCAGAAGCAGTACGCGGCGAAGGAGCATATCTGCGCAATGTGAAGGGCGAACGCTTCATGGATCGTTATCATGCCCAGCTTGAACTGGCCCCACGCGATATCGTGGCACGAGCGATTGTTAGTGAGATGGAGTCCACCAACAGTACGTTTGTGTATTTGGACATTACGCATGAACAGCCAGAGATGATCAAGCATAGGTTCCCTACCATATATGAGACTTGTATGCGTTATGGATTGGACATGACAACCGACTGGATTCCCGTTGCACCTGCTGCCCATTACATGATGGGTGGCGTGAAAACGGATTTGAGTGGAGAGAGCAGCATCTCCCGATTATTTGCTTGTGGCGAGGTGTCTTCTACAGGAGTGCATGGAGCTAACCGCCTGGCAAGCAACTCTTTATCAGAAGCGATTGTATTTGGGCGGAGAATTGTTGATCGTATTCAATCTCTTCCTCAGCTTGGTTCATTACAAGTAAGAGCGGGTGCGACTTCATCTGCGACCATGAATAGCAAGATCAACAAGATTATGGAAGAGCAAAAGCCGGTATCCGAAAGACGCTTACGATTACAGAAAATGATGGTTCGTCAGGTAGGCTTGCGCCGGAAAGGTGAGGACCTGCAGAAGGCCATGGACAAGTTGCAACAGGAATTGCAGTTTTTTGATCAGACACTCACGCATAAGGAAGAGCTGGAGTATGCCAATCTTCTGACCTGTGCCTGGTTAGTTACCAGCGGAGCATTACACCGCGAGGAGAGTCGGGGGGCTCACTATCGTGAGGATTTCCCGGCACGTGATGATATCGTGTGGCAGAAGCATAGTCTGCAGCAGCGAGAACAAGCGATTGTGGAGGAATTGATGTCATGATACTGAACGGATATAATGAAGGGCTTATCGAATCAATCAAAAACTGGCTTCGTGAAGATGTTGGTGCAGGTGACGTTACAACGAGTGTGACGATCCCAGCAGGCAAACAATCCAAGGCCATTATACACGCCAAAGACAATGGTATTATTGCAGGCATGACTGTGGCTGAGCTTGTATTTCAGGTCGTTGATCCAGATCTTGTATTTACACCCAAGGTAACAGACGGAGACAAGGTTACCCACGGCACGATTTTGGCCGAGGTAGAGGGAAGTACACATTCACTGCTTACGGGGGAACGTTTGGCACTCAATTTGCTGCAACGTATGTCCGGAATTGCTACGCGTACGCGTGCCTACGTAGATGTGCTGGATGGTCTTGAGACCAGGCTCGTGGATACACGTAAGACAACGCCGGGTCACCGATTACTTGAGAAATACGCAGTGCGCGTGGGTGGCGGAGCGAATCATCGATTTGGACTGTACGATGCTGTTATGATCAAGGATAACCACATCAAGGGTGCAGGCGGAATCACCGAGGCGGTACAGCGTGCGCGAACAGTTATTCCACATACGATGACGATTGAAGTGGAGACTGAAAATCTGGAGCAGGTGAGAGAAGCCTTGCAAGCCGGGGCAGATATCATTATGCTGGATAACATGCATCCAGAGCGGATGCGTGGAGCGGTTGAGCTTATTCGTGAACAGGCCCCTCATGTGAAGGTTGAAGCATCCGGTAACGTATCGCTTAAGACCATTCGTGGTATTGCAGAGAGTGGTGTGGATGTAATTTCGGTTGGCAGGTTAACCTATTCTTTTGAGAGCCTGGATATCAGCCTGGATTTAAATGAAAAGAAAGAGGGGTGAACCCCTTTGATTCTAGTTGTAGACGTGGGGAACAGCAATATGGTGCTCGGCGTATATCAAGGCCGGGAATTGCTGCACCACTTTCGTCTGAGTACATCCCGTCAGTCAACAGTGGATGAATACGGCGTATTGATTTATAATTTATTTCATATGTCCGGCATCAGGGCAAGTGACATCGAAGGTGTCATCATCTCATCTGTGGTTCCGCCACTGGTGAATGTCATCGAAGCGATGTGTGAGAAATATGTAGGCAAAAAAGCTTTACTCGTCGGGCCTGGCATCAAAACTGGCTTGAACCTGCGATACGAGAACCCTCGTGAAGTGGGTGCAGATCGTATTGTTAATGCAGTGGCAGCCGTTGAGAAATATGGCGGCCCTCTCGTCGTGGTCGATTTCGGTACCGCAACGACTTTTGACTGTATTGACGAGAAAGGTCACTACCTGGGGGGAGCTATTGTACCTGGCATTCAGATCGCCACTGAAGCCCTCTATGAGCGGGCATCCAAGCTGCCTCGTATAGAGCTGGAGAAACCTAAAAAGGTCATTGGCCGTAATACTATTCATGCCATGCAAGCAGGTATTATATTTGGCTATGCAGGGCAGGTAGACGGTATTGTAGAACGTATTCGCGAGGAGATGGGTGCGAAGCCCAGAGTTATCGCGACGGGTGGTCTCGCTACACTTATCGCAGAAGAAACCCGTAGTATAGAGGAAGTTGATCCGCTGCTTACGCTTGAAGGGCTGCGTATTATATATGAGCGGAACCGGGAAAGGTGAGCATAGAGACGGCATACAGCGGGCTGAGATTACAGCTTAAGTGTTGTGCCGTTTTTTCTGTGTTACGACTATTATGGCGATACGCCAAAGGAGGCTGAATGACTTGGAAAACAACAACAAGCATGACCGGTTAATTCGTGGTACAGCAATGAATGGAAAGGTAAGAGCCTTTGCTGTCCAGACTACAGAACTGGTTGAGGAACTACGCAGAAGACATGATACGTTTCCCACGGCTACAGCTGCCATGGGGCGTACGGTTACAACAGCAGCCATTATGGGTGCAATGCTCAAAGGTGAAGAGAAGTTAACGGTACAAGTCAACGGCGATGGGCCAATCGGACAGATTGTAGCCGATGCCAATGCCAAAGGCGAAGTACGAGGATATGTTTCTAATCCGCATGTACATCTGCCAAGCAACAGTGTGGGGAAACTGGACGTTGCCGGTGCGGTTGGAACGGAGGGTTTCATTAACATAACGAAAGACCTGGGATTGAAAGAGCCATATCGTGGCAGTGTACCTATTATTTCAGGAGAACTGGGTGAAGACTTCACGTACTACTTTGCTCAATCGGAGCAAACACCTTCTGCTGTAGGTGTTGGTGTGCTCGTTGATACGGATAATTCCGTTATTGTCGCAGGCGGATTCATTATGCAGCTGTTGCCGGGATTGACAGATCAAGAGATTACGGCGATCGAAAACGCCATTAGTACGTTGCCGCCAGTGACGACGTTACTGGAGCAGGGGCTTGAATTGGAAGAGTTGCTTCGCCGATTGTTGCCAGATGTACAAGTGATGGAAGGATTGGATATTCATTTTAGCTGTGAGTGTTCACGTGAGCGGGTAGAGAAGACGCTAATCAGTCTGGGCCAAACGGAGATGGAGCAATTAATTGAAGAAGAGGGCCGAGCTGAAGTAGTTTGCCAATTCTGTAATGAAGCCTATGACTTTAACAAAGAACAACTTGAGACCATCCTAGAGCAAGCCAAGAACTGATCTATGCGGGGACGGGATGCGGAATGACAAGACAAGAAAAAGGGTTGTGGACGGCTGTCATTGTCTTGACGCTGGGCATGCTGGTCATGGGTACGGTGATGGCTATGCATGGTCTCAGACAGGGCAAAGACGAGGCAGATGCATCCCATGATGCCAATACGGAAGAAGGAAGCACCGTAGCGACGATCAACGGAGAAGTCATCACGGACAAAGAGTGGACTGATGCGCTAAAACGACGTTACGGCAGTGAGTTATTACTTCAGATGTTAAACCGTAAAGCGGTATATGCCGAAGCAATTGAACGCAAGTTGATCGTCACTCCCCAAGAGATTGCAAGAGAACTTGCGGCCGCGATGGATGGGTACGATTCAGAGAAAGCGTATTATGACGAAATGAAGTCTCAATTGGGCCTGTCAAAACAGGAACTTGAATTGGAAGCCGGCTACAGGCTGCTGCTGGAGAAAATTGCAACGATCGGTATACAGATCAAGGATGCAGATATTGAGCATTACTGGACTGAACACCGTGAGGATTACGTTTCCCCCGAGAAATATGACTTGTCCATCATCGTAGTGAAGGAAGAAGAGGAAGCCGATTCCTTACTCAATGCGTTGGAGAAGGGGGAAGACTTTGAAGAAGCTGCTCGCAAGCAATCGACAGACAGCTTCTCTCGTGATGCTGGTGGCAGGCTGGGCTGGATTGAGCGGAATGATCCATTCCAGTCAAAAGAACTCCTTCAACTCGCTGCCGGGCTGGATGTAGGCGATATTGCCGGTCCGGTTCGAGTGGAAGAAGGCTATGCGATTATCAGACTCAATGATAAAGAAGAACAACAGGTGCAATCGGCTGAAGAGGTCCGTGAGGAGATTCGAATGCAGCTGGCTCTGAGTCAGGCAGATCCCTTGCCACAGGTGGAGCAAATGCTGCGTAACAAGTATGAAGCCGTAATCCTGTCCGAGATTCCTGCCTCCTAATTTCAATGGAAAAGATTGTCTCACGCTGCTGCATCTTGATAAAAATACTCTGTCTGCGGTCTTAGGGCCGAAGGCAGAGTATTTTTTTGAGTACTCATATTGACAATAAGGGTTAACGTTGATAAGATGAAAATAATAAATACCTACTCGTTTACTCGGATATAAAAGCTTTACTTATGAACAAAGAAACTTTCGGAAACCTTCACCCTGTCTAGAAATCTTAGCAGTAAGGGATGGGAGCAACAGGATTTCCGCAGTTCTTCTATAACATCCCAGAGGCTATCGGCCGCACAGTATAGGTTAACAGGACTCAAGTTTTATTCATCCACTAAGGAGGGCATTCATATGGCTAAAGTAGTTAATAACGTAACAGAACTCATCGGAGGTACTCCGCTTGTTCGTCTAAACCGTATCGTACCTGAAGGCAGTGCTGAAGTATTCGTGAAGCTGGAGTATCAGAATCCAGGTTCAAGCGTGAAGGACCGTATCGCAATTAGCATTGTGGAAGAAGCGGAAAAAGAAGGCAAGCTGAAACCAGGTGATACCATTATCGAAGCAACAAGTGGTAACACAGGAATCGGACTCGCGATGGTGGCTGCAGCCAAAGGCTACAAGTCCGTTATTGTAATGCCTGAGACGATGAGCTTGGAGCGTCGCAACTTGCTTCGTGCGTATGGTGCTGAGCTTGTGCTTACACCTGGAGCTGAAGGTATGAACGGTGCTGTTAAAAAAGCCGAAGAACTGCTGAAAGAAAACCCATCCTATTTCATGGCTGAGCAATTTAAAAATAAAGCCAACGTGAAGATCCACCGTGAAACGACTGGCCCTGAGATTGTTGACGCAATCCAGTCTGTGGGCGGTACATTGGATGCTTTCATTGCCGGAATTGGTACAGGCGGAACAATTACAGGTACAGGCGAAGTGCTGAAAGAAGCTTTCCCTGGTATTAAAATTGTTGCAGTTGAGCCAGCTGCTTCGCCAATTCTCGCAGGCGGCAAACCAGGACCTCATAAGATTCAAGGAATTGGTGCCAACTTTATTCCTGAGATCCTCGACCAAGAAATCTATGATGAGATCATCCACATTGAGAATGATGATGCATTCGAGACGGCTCGTCAGGTAGCGAAGGAAGAGGGCATCCTGTCCGGTATTTCTTCCGGTGCAGCGATCCGTGCGGGTCTTCAGGTTGCGAAACAATTGGGCGCGGGCAAACGCGTTGTTGTAATCGTGCCAAGTAACGGTGAACGTTACCTCAGTACACCGCTTTACAACTTCGAAGGCTAAGCCTACAAATGACAAAATCAATCCTCCTTGCCCGCTGACGGGTATGGAGGATTTTTGGCGTAATGCTTTTAAAAGGAGCGGCGCTTTAGTATACTATCAGACAATAGAACTAGCGACAGATGGAGGGCGGCAAACCGCAATGACACACCTGATGACAACATACGCCGACTGGATGGAGTGGGCTGAACAAGGCTGGACCATGTTGCCCTATATCACCAAGTCGGATGAGGGGCCGTATCATGGCGGTTTACCGTTATCTTGGGAGGCAGCCTGGGAACAGGCGTCACCATACGCAATTGTGTTGGAGAATGGCAAAGGCGGAAGATATACATTTTTGGGACTAGACCCCGTATCCGTTATTTCCGGGAAGGGTCAGGAAGCGGTTATTCGCGATGTACCGGAAGGAACCACCTCGACGGACAGCGGCAAGCCGCTTGATGTATTGAAGAGATGGACAGCCCCTTATCGTGCGCCTAAAGTTACTGGAGCTCCAGACTTTGGGGGTGGATACGCAGGTTATCTCAGCTATGATGTAGCGAGATCGTTGGAGAAGCTTCCAGCCTTAGCTGAAGATAACCCGGCTCTGCCGGATTATTGGTGGATGCGTTTTGAAGAAATATGGGCATATGACCATCAGCAAGAGGCACTTTTCTGCATAGTTCACCTGGATATAGAACCTAATCTGAAAGAAACCGATGTCCGTGGTCTATATGCAGTAGCCGAGGCGCGGGCGATAGCGATGCAGCAACGATGGCTTCATATTATGGGGGTTGCACAGGCCGAGGAACAAATGCAGGCACTGGAACGCCGCAACAAGCAGGTCAATCGTACACCGCAGCCTGAAGATGCGGCAAGGGAATCTGAAGGGTGGGCGACCTCCTTCCCACAGGAGGACTTTGAACAGGCTGTACGCACAGTACAGGAATATATCAGACAGGGCGATGTGTTCCAGGTGAATCTGTCCTTGAGACAGGAAAAGCAGCTTCATTCGAGCGCTGAGCATATTTATGAATGGTTGCGCCTCGTGAATCCATCACCGTATATGGGTATGCTTCGTAGTCCAGACTTTCAACTGGTAAGCGGATCTCCCGAACTTCTGGTCAAAGTGGAGAACGGTAAAGTCAGTGCACGTCCCATCGCGGGGACCCGAAGAAGGGGCCGTGATGAGGCAGAGGATAAGGCTATGGCGGATGAACTGCTGGGTAGTGAGAAGGAACGGGCGGAGCATATTATGCTCGTCGATCTGGAACGTAATGATATCGGACGGATTGCAGCCTACGGTTCGGTTCATGTGCCTGAATTGATGACCATCGAGAAGTATTCCCATGTCATGCACCTCGTTTCCCAGGTGGAAGGCAGACTGGCAGAAGGGTTATCCGTATTTGATGTGATTGCTGCGACATTCCCGGGTGGAACGATTACAGGAGCGCCCAAAGTCCGCACCATGGAGATTATCGAGGAGCTTGAGCCTGTGCGTCGTGGACCTTATACGGGTTCCATCGGGTGGATGGATTACAGTGGAAATATGGAATTGAACATCGTCATTCGTACACTTGCCATTAAGGATGGTATTGGTTATGTACAGGCCGGTGCAGGGATTGTCATTGATTCCGATCCATATCGGGAATACAAGGAATGCCGCAACAAGGCAAGAGCGATGATGAGAGCTGTGAATTACAGCGAAGAGGCGGAAGCAAGCAGAGCTATTGAACAAGAACAAGTGGAGCGAACAGAAGCGATTAAAAAATAAAACGAAGCAACCGTCATTTGCATTGACGGAAGATGAGGAGGAGCAGGCATATGATACTGGTTATCGATAATTACGATTCCTTCACGTACAACCTGGTTCAATATCTTGGTGAACTGGGCGAGACGGTGGAAGTTCGCCGCAACGACGAGATTGATTTGGCAGGCATAGAGGCACTGGCACCTGATCATATTCTGATCTCTCCGGGTCCTTGTACACCAAATGAAGCGGGCATTAGCCTGGCAGTCATCGAGCATTTCAAGGGAAGCATTCCGATCTTTGGTGTTTGTCTGGGGCATCAGTCTATTGGACAAGCGTTTGGTGGCAATGTCATTCGTGCGGAGCGCATGATGCACGGCAAAACATCCGAGATGCACCATAATGGAACATCCGTATTTGCCGGATTGCCATCCCCATTTACAGCTACCCGTTATCACTCCCTCATTGTAGAGCGCAGCAGCCTGCCTGACTGCCTGGAGATTACAGCGGAGACAGCAGAAGGTGAAATTATGGGTTTGCGCCACAAAGAATATGCGATTGAAGGGGTTCAATTCCACCCGGAATCCATTATTACAGACCACGGGCATCAGATGCTTCGCAACTTCCTGTCCCAACAGGTGAAGGTATAATATGCAATATGCCGCGATAAATGGAGAGTTGGTCAATATGGCGGCAGCCGTGGTTCCTGTAACGGATCACGGCTTTTTGTACGGACTTGGATTGTTCGAGACGTTTCGCACCTATCAGGGTGTCCCATTTCTTTTGGAACGGCATCTGGAGCGCATGGCCTCGGGGTGTAAGGAACTTGGCATCCCTTTTACAACGACCGCGGCAGAGGTGACAGATTGGATTCAACGTTTGATACAGGCGAACGGACTTCAAGATGCGTACGTGCGATATACGGTATCCGCAGGTGAAGCGCCGCTAGGTTTACCTTCTGGTGATTATTCGAAGCCAAATCATATTTTACTGGCAAAAGCATTACCTGAACCCACTCCCTCTTTATATGAAAGTGGCAAAAAGCTTCAACGGTTGTCTACGCCACGCAACACGCCCGAAGGTGAAATCCGGTTCAAGTCACTGCATTACATGAACAGCATTCTGGCGAAACGGGAGCTGAACGGGTATGGGCAGGATGTGCAGGGTGCAGAAGGTCTACAATTAACCCGTGATGGGCATGTCGCTGAAGGTATTGTCAGCAATGTATTTTGGATACGGGAAAATGTGCTCTACACGTCAGCACTCTCAACCGGCATTCTGCCGGGCATCACGAGAGCCGTGGTACTTGAGATCGCCACGCAGCAAGGAATTCCTTGCATAGAAACGTTAGCTACTTGGCAGGACCTCCTGCAAGCAGATGAAATATTTCTAACAGGCTCAGTTGCCGAACTGGTTCCGGTTACGACTCTGCGGGATCAGGACGGAGTCGAAACGATAATCAGCAACGGACATATAGGCCCGGTTACAACAGTCCTTCTGGGTATGTACCGGCAGAAAGCGGGGTATACTTCATGACACTTACACCTGTCATCTATGAACGGAACTATGCATGGGGGCCAGCTGGGTTGAAGCTGGGTGCAAGAACACAGATCATGGGCATTCTCAACGTCACGCCTGACTCATTCTCGGATGGTGGACGGTATACGAATGTGGAGCGGGCGGTTGCTCATGCCATGCAGATGATGGAGGACGGGGCGGACCTGATTGATATCGGCGGGGAGTCCACACGGCCAGGTTCAAAGGTAGTGGGCGCCGATGAAGAGCTGAGCCGGATCATTCCGGTTATCGAAGCATTGCATCAGCAAGCCCCGCACATTCCGATATCGGTAGACACGTATAAGGCCGATGTTGCGCGTCAAGCTATTCTAGCCGGTGCCCATATCATTAATGATGTGTGGGGTGCCAAGGCAGATCCAGATATGGCACGCACGGCAGCAGAGCTGGGGTGTCCCCTTATTCTGATGCATAATCGGCAGGAGCGAAACTATACCGATTATCTTGGTGATGTGGTGAGCGATTTGCTGGAGAGCATACAGATTGCGCTGGGAGCCGGTGTGAAAGCAAATCAGATTATCCTGGACCCAGGCATTGGATTTGTGAAGGATCTCGCAGAAAATCTGACTCTCATGTCATCGCTCGGTTTACTCAATGAAATGGGTTATCCGGTTCTGCTAGCCACTTCACGCAAAAGATTCATCCAGAACACCCTGGATGTTGGTGCCGATGATGCGCTGGAAGGAACGGCAGCGACCGTTGCCTTCGGCATCGCCCAAGGATGCCAGATGGTTCGGGTTCATGATGTGAAGTCGATTCGGCGGACGGCAGACATGTGTGATGCCATGTTATATGCTTCTCCGGGTATACGGAGGAAATAATTCTGGCGGGTCAGAGTGACCCGTCCAGTGGAAGCGCAGCGTTTTTCAAAAGGCGAAGCTAAGGGATAACTTCAAATAGATTAGGATTTCAATATATATAGAGGGCAGGCGGATCGTATGGATAGAATGGTCATGCATCGAATGGAGTATTACGGATATCACGGTGTATTTGCCGAGGAGCGGAAGCTAGGGGCACGTTATTATATTGATCTGGAGATTGACATGGACCTCGGTGAGGCTGGACGTAACGATGATCTGACCAAAACGATCAATTATGCGGAGATCCATGAGCTGGTCAAACAGATTGTAGAGAATAAATCATTCCAGTTAATTGAAGCTTTGGGCGAACATATTGCATCTTCTTTACTAGACACTTATACTATTATCAATGCATTGACAGTCAAGGTGACGAAGCCACATCCGCCATTCGATATTCATTTTGAGGGCGTAACGGTAGAGCTTCGCCGCACAAGAAAGTGAGAACCGATCATGATTGCACATTCGACCTCTGAATCTTCAGAGGCTTATATTGCTTTAGGGGCCAATTTGGGTGACCGGGAAGAGACGTTGCTTGAGGCGTTGTCTTTGCTCGATGAACACCCTCATATATCCGTTCTGCGTTGTTCTTCGCTATATGAGACGGAACCTGTAGGGTATGTAGATCAGCCTGCGTTTCTGAATATGGCAGTCGCCGTACAGGTGATGCTGACACCGGAGCAGTTGCTTACGGAATTATTGGATATCGAGAACCGGCTTGGCCGTGTTCGTGATATTCGCTGGGGACCGCGCACCGTTGATCTGGATCTGCTCTGGATGCAGGGTGAGACGCGAGATACCGAATTGCTTCAATTGCCTCATCCCCGTATGGGAGAGCGGGCTTTTGTACTGGTGCCACTGTCGGATATCGTACCGGAGGACGAGGTTTCAGGTTTGTATACCTTTGTACACTCATCGTTGTCTGTACTGGATGGAAAGGATGGAATACAGCTTTGGAAAACATGCAATTGGCCAATCGAATCCGGGCATTCCGGAAGCTGAAAGGTTTAACACAACATGAACTTGCTGCCGAGACCGGCATCTCGCTGGCCATTCTGGGAACTATTGAGCGGGGGAACCGTAAGGTATCACAGCAAGAGCTGGATCGAATTGCTGGTGTGCTGGCAATCAGTATCGAGGAGTTGCAGGGTAACTAGGACCGTTTCGGTTTTGTCATGCTATAACAATAGAGATATCGATCGAACCATAATCGTTGATTTATATAGAATTGTAAAAGGAGTGAAACGACTACCGTGCTTAACATTGGTGGCATTGAAATGAAAAATCAGGTCGTACTTGCGCCGATGGCTGGCGTATGTAATCCGGCTTTTCGATTAATCGCAAAAGAATTCGGAACAGGCCTCGTATGTGCGGAGATGGTAAGTGGCAAAGCCATTGTCCATGGCAACCAGCGTACACGGGAGATGTTGTTTGTAGATGAGCGTGAGAAACCGCTGAGCCTTCAGATCTTCGGTGGTGATCGTGACTCACTCGTAGAAGCAGCCAAAATTGTAGACAAAGAAACCAATGCAGACATCATCGACATTAACATGGGATGCCCTGTGCCAAAGGTAACGAAATGTGATGCAGGTGCACGTTGGTTGCTAGATCCGAACAAGATCTATGAGATGGTATCCGCTGTAGTCGATGCGGTTGAGAAGCCTGTGACGGTCAAGATGCGTATTGGCTGGGATAACGAGCATATCTTCGCGGTTGAGAATGCGCTCGCGGTTGAACGTGCGGGCGGACAGGCGGTAAGTGTGCACGGCCGTACGCGTGAGCAACTCTATACAGGCACAGCTGATTGGTCACACATCAAAGATGTAAAAGAAGCTGTCTCTATTCCAGTGATCGGAAACGGTGATGTCCATACACCAGAGGATGCACGCCGTATGCTGGATGAAACGGGTTGTGACGGAGTTATGATTGGTCGTGCCGCTCTGGGTAACCCATGGATGCTGTATCGTACCATTCAATACTTAAGCACGGGTGAATTGCTTCCAGACCCGAATGGCGAAGAGAAGATCCGTGTTGCCATCCTGCATATGGATCGCCTGATTGCATTGAAGAATGAGACGGTTGCCGTACGCGAGATGCGTAAACATCTGGCTTGGTATCTGAAAGGCTTGAAAGGATCTGCCCGTATCAAGGATGTTATTATGGAAGGCACCAAGCGGGATGAGATGGTACAGATTCTGGAGAACTTTGTGAGTCAGCTGAAAAGCGAAGGTAATCTGGAGTCAGAACCGGTAGTTGCCGGAAGTGCATCGTAATTAAGGCTGGCTTAAAACGTTTACAGCTACAGATGACGTAACATTGACTTTTCGAGATCGTTCCCCTATACTTTCACAGTATAAATTCGCCATGTGCGTTAATTAAAGGCTAGTCATCAGGAGGAATATTCTATTTCTCTGGAGAACTTCATATAGTTTTGAAGATGTATGCGGGCGGAGCTATGTAATTACCACTGATTCCGTTGCCGTACAATCAAATTATTCCCATGACAGGAGAATCGGTTGAGATGAGCGACAAGGAAGTTATCCTTACACCAGAGGGACTTAAGAAGCTGGAAGAAGAACTGGAAACATTGAAATCAGTGAAGCGCCGCGAAGTGGCTGAACGGATTAAGGTAGCCATCGGGTATGGAGATATCAGTGAGAACTCTGAATACGAAGATGCCAAGAACGAACAGGCTTTCATTGAAGGTCGTATTATTACTTTGGAGAAAATGCTTCGGAACGCACGCATTATTAACAGTGATGAGATTGACACCGATGTCGTGAGTGTAGGTGCAACAGTTACTGTGGAAGATTTGGAATTCGGCGACATCACAGAATATACAATTGTAGGTTCTGCTGAATCAAACCCGCTTCAGAACAAGATTTCCAACGAAAGCCCTGTCGGTAAAGCGATCTTGGGCAAGAAAAATGGTACAGTTGTTGATGTAAGTGTGCCTGCTGGCGTAATTCAATATAAAATTGTAGATATTAAAAAGCTATAGTAACGAAGCAGTTGGGCACGGTAAACAAAAGCTTCCTTAGGGAAGCTTTTTCAACATTTGAGGAAGATTGTCCTCACGCGATGCCTGCAATGTAAATAAGGAGATGAATATAGATCATGACGGATGAAGTCTTGAATCAGGAAACCGAACTTAGCGAGCTTTTACAAATTCGCCGTGACAAATTGGACGAGCTCCGCAAATTGGGAATCGACCCTTTTGGCCAAAAATACGTACGTACCGAAGAAGCCGGCTCCATTCTGAAGAAGTATGAAGAACTGACCAAGGAAGAGCTGGAAGAGAAGCACATCGAAGTCAGTATTGCCGGACGGATTATGGCGAAGCGGGGAATGGGTAAAGCAAGCTTCGCACATATTCAGGACCTGAGCGGCAGAATCCAGATCTATGTTCGTCAGGATACCGTGCCTGAGGACAAGTATGCGGCATTCAGCCTGCTGGACCTTGGCGATATCGTTGGGGTAACTGGCGTGATCTTTAAGACCAAAACAGGTGAAACTTCTGTCAAAGTTAAAGACCTTGAAGTGCTGTCCAAATCGCTCTATCCGCTTCCGGACAAATTCCATGGTCTCACCGACGTAGAGCTGCGTTACCGCCAACGTTATGTTGACCTGATTATGAGCCCGGACGTACAACAGACCTTTATCGCACGTTCCAAAATCATTCAATCGATGCGTCGTTACCTGGATTCCCTTGGGTATTTGGAAGTGGAAACACCTACGTTGCATACCATCGCAGGAGGAGCTGCAGCACGTCCGTTCATCACGCATCACAATGCGCTGGATATGGAATTGTACATGCGGATTGCGATTGAGCTTCACCTGAAACGTCTGATTGTTGGCGGACTGGAGAAGGTATATGAGATCGGCCGTGTATATCGGAACGAAGGTATGTCCACACGTCACAATCCAGAATTTACAATGATTGAATTGTATGAGGCATATGCAGACTACAAGGATATTATGCAATTGACGGAGAACCTGGTAGCTCATATTGCACAGGAAGTGCTGGGTACGCAAGTGATCCAGTATGGAGACCATGAAGTAGATCTTACGCCGCAGTGGCGTCGTGTTACGATGGTGGATGCAGTTAAGGAAGTTGTGGGCGTAGACTTCTCCGTACATATGACGGATGAGGAAGCACATAGCTTGGCGAAGGAACATAAGGTTCCGGTTGAAAAACATATGACATTCGGTCATATTCTGAACGCATTCTTTGAGGAATTTGTGGAAGAGACATTGATTCAACCGACATTCATCACGGGACACCCTCTTGAAATCTCACCACTGGCGAAGAAAAACGATGTAGACCCGCGCTTCACGGATCGCTTCGAATTGTTCATCGTTGGACGCGAGCATGCCAATGCGTTCACAGAGCTGAATGATCCAATCGATCAACGCCAGCGCTTTGAAGCACAGATGCTGGAGAAAGAACATGGGAACGACGAAGCTCATGAGATGGATGACGACTTCATCCGTGCGCTTGAATATGGTATGCCACCGACAGGCGGATTGGGAATCGGGGTTGATCGCCTGATCATGCTGCTTACCAACTCCCCTTCGATTCGTGACGTACTGCTCTTCCCGCACATGCGTCCTCGTACGCAAGATTAAATAAGGAACGTATCATACGTTCACATAATAGAAGAGGAACCTGCCGTTCAGTATGATGCTGAGGCAAGTTCCTCTTTAGGTTTACATAGGCGCTAATATAAAGTTTGTCAGCACGCCGTGTTCTCAGCACGCCATTATGGTGGAACTGCGTCTTTGATTTAAGTTAGACTAACCTGTTCGTATTTTGTTAAAAGAGGTGCCCTTCATGAAGTTCAGGCTTCACTTTGCCAAATTCTTATCTCCCCCGTTAATCCTGGTCGGTGGTTTTCTGCTTATCATTGCCATTGGAACAGTGCTTCTCATGTTGCCAATCTCCAACCAAAGTGGTGAGCATCTGGCGTTTATTGACGCGCTCTTTACATCAACCTCTGCCGCATGTGTGACAGGACTTGTCGTTGTGGATGTAGGGACCACCTTTAATTTGTTTGGTCAGATTGTCATTATGGTATTAATGCAGCTCGGTGGACTCGGCTTCATGACCATGGCTACTCTCTTTGCGCTAGTTTTGGGCAAGCGAATCTCACTTAAGGACAGGCTATTACTCAAAGAGGCCATTAATGCAGACAGTATGGAAGGGATCGTACGTATTATCCGCAAGGTGCTGATTTTCTCCTTTACCATTGAAGGGGTGGCTGCTTTCATACTGGCGCTACGTTGGGCAACAGAGATGCCATTGGGTCAGGCTGTATACTATGGGATATTTCATTCCGTTTCATTGTTTAATAATGGCGGATTTGATCTGTTCGGCAACAGCTTTCAGTACTATACCGGAGACTGGATATTCAACTTGACTGCTTCCGTGCTCGTTATCTCTGGTGGACTAGGTTTTGTTGTGTTAAATGATCTGTTTGAGTATCGCAAACGCCGTCGTCTATCCCTACAGTCGAAACTGGTGCTGTCTGTGTCGGGAGCGCTGATTGGTATAGGAGCGATTGTGTTGTTTGTTTTCGAATTTACCAATGGACATACATTGGCTTCGCTCACCTGGAGCGAGAAGATTTATGCGTCCTTCTTCCAGTCGGTCTCTACACGTTCGTCTGGGACGAGTACCATTGATATTACGGAGATGAGGCAGGCTACCCAATTCTTCTTCATCCTGCTGATGTTTATCGGGGCATCCCCGGGATCGACCGGGGGCGGGATCAAGACGACTACATTCCTGATCATGATTGGTGCAGTGTATGCGATGATTCGGGGGAATAAGGATATCGTGTTTTTCCGCCAACGTGTTCCGAAGGAGCTGCTGATGAGAGCATTGACCATTATTATGGTTTCGCTGATCATATTCATGATGGTGGTAATGCTTCTACTTACGACCGAGGATGCGCCATTCCTCTCACTGATGTTTGAAGCTGCATCTGCAATCGGTA
Organism: Paenibacillus sp. 2KB_22; assembly: GCF_052115745.1. Classification (NCBI taxonomy): domain Bacteria; kingdom Bacillati; phylum Bacillota; class Bacilli; order Caryophanales; family Paenibacillaceae; genus Paenibacillus; species Paenibacillus sp. 2KB_22. The sequence continues at coordinate 2,263 of NZ_JBFRHG010000011.1, read as the reverse complement.
CCGTGGGGCTTTCCGTGGGAGTGACGGATGAGTTGACCAATTGGGGAAAAATCATTATTACCTTTACCATGTTTGTAGGCCGGATCGGGCCACTAACCATCGCGTACGCCCTTCGTCCGCGCAAAGAGAAAAAACTGTATCGTCATCCGGAGGGCCGGATCATTATCGGATAAAAAGAAAAACCGTCAGACATTCAGAACTAACTCTCCTGTTATCGTAACAGGGTTTAGTCATATCGAATGTACTGCGGTTTTTTTTTGGTTTAACGGCACAAGGAAGCAAGATGTAGAGTGAGAACATCCTCCATGAGCTTAGCATTCATCTGATCAGGTCTAAGCACAGTATGGATACCCAAGCCATCCACGAGTGCGTACAATCTTTCAATCTCAAGTTTAATATCAAGATCTGGTCTGGTAAGATCATGTTCGATCAGGTGAGTGATAACATAGCCTACAGCCTGTCTGAGTTCATCATACACTGTATCGGCAAGTTCTTTGAGCGTAGAATCGGTTTTGGATCTGGCTGTAAAAGCGTACCACACCTCCATTTCGGCCAGTTTTTCATCTGTGTTTGGTAATGACTCGAGTAATAAGCATTTCATATTATCCACGGGAGATCCGGTGAGGGACATTTGTCGGATTCGGTTGGATACCCGTTCGGATACCAGATTCATGGCATATAGTAGTAGTTCTGACTGAGTGGAAAAGTAGTGACGCATTGAACCGACCGAAATTCCTGCTTCTTCAGCGATATTTCGAACAGAGGCTTGTTCCATGCCATCTCTTCGTATAATACGCCAAGCTGCCTCGGCCACGAGCACACGCTGCTTATCATGATCAACAATTTTAGGCATATGAACATTATATCATTGTTGATTATTATGATACAAATGTGCTAAATTGTATTTAATACGTTTGTATTATAAAAAGGAGGGTTAACAGATGATTGGTTATTTCATTATAGGATGTGAGATTGCCTTTTGGGTGTTTGTGTTTGCGGGTCTAAGTGTCCGGTATCTTCTTGGCATGAAAAGGTTTGGCATCGGTTTGTTGATGGCAACACCAATAGTGGATCTGTTGTTGCTGGTGGCCACTGTGATAGATCTTCAGCGTGGAGCTACAGCGAGTATGATTCATGGTATTGCTGCGGTGTATATCGGAGTAAGTATCGCCTATGGTCATCAGATGATCGCTTGGGCGGATCGATACTTCCTATATTGGTTAAAAGGCGGAGAGAATCCTCGTAGCAACAAGTTATATGGCAGAGAGCATGCACGTCGTGAGCGTAGTGGATGGTTTAGACATCTTTTGGCCTGGGCTATAGGTAGTGCATTTCTATTCGCCATGATATGGTGGATTGGGGATGCCGAACGTACAGCGGTCTTCTATAACTTGATTAAAATGTGGGGAATCATAATCGGAATCGATTTTCTGATAAGCTTTAGCTATAGTTTATGGCCAAGAAAAGTTCCTGCTAGGAATGTTAAACAATAAAATTCAAATGGACGTGCATACGAATTTGCTAAAAAGGGAGAATACCCTATATACGTTCTGAACGTATCGTTTTAATGGTTGATAATATTTGAAAAAAAGACTTGCAATCAAAATCTGTACATGGTATATTCTAATTCCGGCCAAGAAAACACAGTTTACACGGTGCGGCAAGCAAATCAACTAAGCTTCGAAAGAAACTTAAAAAAAGAGCTTGCAAATCTGGTTCGGATGTGATAAGATATAAAAGTTGCTGAGGAGAACGACATTCGGTAGCGAAACAAGTTTGATCTTTGAAAACTGAACAACGAGTGAGTAAACATTCTGCTTGCAGAATGAACGCGAAAGTTTGAGACAAGCCTTGGCTTGAATCGACTGGAGCACAATTGAGATKTTTAATCTCGTCAGATTCAAAATGAGCTTATCGCTCTTTTCAATACTTTATTGGAGAGTTTGATCCTGGCTCAGGACGAACGCTGGCGGCATGCCTAATACATGCAAGTCGAGCGGAGTTGATAGGAAGCTTGCTTCCTTGAKACTTAGCGGCGGACGGGTGAGTAACACGTAGGCAACCTGCCCTCAAGTTTGGGACAACTACCGGAAACGGTAGCTAATACCGAATARTTGTTTYCTTCGCCTGAAGGAAACTGGAAAGACGGAGCAATCTGTCACTTGGGGATGGGCCTGCGGCGCATTAGCTAGTTGGTGGGGTAACGGCTCACCAAGGCGACGATGCGTAGCCGACCTGAGAGGGTGATCGGCCACACTGGGAC
>NZ_JBFRHG010000010.1:0-112433 GCF_052115745.1 Paenibacillus sp. 2KB_22 | reverse complement strand
CATGCCGCCAGCGTTCGTCCTGAGCCAGGATCAAACTCTCCAATAAAGTATTGAAAAGAGCGATAAGCTCATTTTGAATCTGACGAGATTAAAAATCTCATTTGTGCTCCAGTCGATTCAAGCCAAGGCTTGTTTCCAACTTTCGCGTTTCATTCTGCAAGCAGAATGTTTACTCACTCGTTGTTCAGTTTTCAAAGATCAAACTTGTTTTGCTACCGAATGTCGTTCTCTTCAGCAACTCTTATATAATATCATGTTCCAACCAACTTTGCAAGCTCTTTTTTTTAAGTTTCTTTCGAAGCTTATTTCATTCGCTTGCCGCACCGTGTTTCTCGTGTTTTTTTGGCCGGAAATAGAATATACCATGTACGCTTATCGAATGCAAGTCTTTTTCGAATAAGATTAGTTTCTTTAAATATATTATCCCATAGTCCTTTAACAAGCATTTCCTTATTGTCGGACGTATGATACATACGCAAAAAACTCACCGTATGATTTCCAATCCTATTATAGAGAAAACTCCTTTTGTGTACATGCTACAATAACTGTGCTAATTACATTCAGATCACGAAAAGTTCACTTCACTATTATCATTCATTGTGAAAGAAAGAATAGTATAGAATCTTCATATTATAGAAGCATACTAACTGTATGATCTCATTGGATAAATAACCAACAGATCATAGAACATTATATTCATTCCTTCTATATAGAAGGGAAATATTTTTGAAATTCATTTTACTCAAGAATAGAAAACAAAAAAAAGCGAAAGCTCCGGGTATAGATCCCGTGGGCTTCCGCTTCTTTCATATATAAGGCTACATCCTTAATGCAGTATTCTTTTCATCACAACTATTGTAGGTTTACTCCCCGCCAATAAATACGTATCTGCAGACTACAATGATCGCCAAGATCCACATGAGCCAGTGAATTTTCACTTTACGCTCTGTAACCAAGTTACTGAACACCGCCAGAATCACATAAGATACGATACCTGCGGAGATCCCGTTCGCGATTCCGCCTGTGAAAGGCATCAATACAATGGTTAGGAACGCAGGGAAAGCTTGCAGGAAATCATCCCACTCGATGCTACGTACTTGACTCATCATAAGCACACCCACGATGATCAATGCCGGAGCCGTCGCAGCGGATGGAACAACCAGCGCAAGAGGAGCAATAAACAGAGCCAAGATGAACAACAAACCTGTCGTTACCGAAGTCAGTCCTGTACGTCCACCCGCCTCAACGCCTGAAGCACTTTCAACGTATGCTGTAATGGTACTTGTACCCAGGGCAGCACCTGCGCTGACACCAACTGCATCGACGAGCATCGCTTTACCGATCGTTTTCTCGCCTTTTTTCTTATCCTTCATAATCCCCATACGTGTTGCCGTACCTACCATGGTACCGAACGTGTCGAACAATTCAACGAAGGTAAAGATGAAGATGATCTCGAACAGCCCCAGACTGATAGCACCTTTCAAATCCAGTTGTCCAACCGCCAGATCACTGAAATTAGGCAACCAGCTTGCGCCTGAAAGACCACTCAAATTCGTAACTCCCATTGGAATACCAATCAGCGTTGTTGCTATGATCCCGATCAGCAGAGCGCCTTTGACACGCATAACCATCAGTATAGCAATCAGGAGCAAACCAATCAGAGCCAGCAATGCATCATGATGTGTTACAAAGTTGCCCAATGACAGGTTAAAACTGCTACCCGGAATCGGCTGACTCAGATCTGCGTCTGGTGCAACATTAACAGTTACCGCCACGAGATTAGCAAGTTTGAAACCGATAATCGTAATAAAGAGACCGATACCCACCGTAATGGCCATTTTGATCGACTGCGGAACTGCAACAAGCAGCATTTGCCGAATCTTTGTCACGGTCAAAATAATGAACACGATACCCGAAAGGAATACTGCTCCGAGAGCAGCCTGCCATGTAATCGCCCCATTGGAGCTTAGAACGACAGTCATGAAGTAAGCATTCAATCCCATACCTGGTGCGAGCGCAATCGGAATATTCACGAACAATCCCATAATAATAGTCATTAATCCGGCGCCGACGGCTGTTGCAAAGAATACTGCATTATCCGACATCCCCGCCCCGGCTTGACCCAAGAACAACGTATTCACAAAAAGAATGTAAGCCATTGTCATAAAGGTAGTAAGACCCGCAACAATCTCCGTTCTAACGTTTGTTCCGTTTTCTTTTAATTTAAAAAAACGATCCATAATTAACTAACTCCCCCTTAGAGATGTTGAAGCCATATTGAAAAACGACAAATGACCCTGATGAAGATTCTTCACCCAGGGTTCAGCTGACAAGGAGTGGCACGATGCCTTTGCTAAGAACAAAAAAAATTCTAATGTGCGTGATGTCCCGCAATCATGTAGAATTCCTGTGCTCAGCCTTCTCCTCTTCGTAGCCAGATCATTAGGGTGATCTCGTAGAGACTCCCGGGCCAATTCCCGAGATTATACGAATTAGTATGCGCTATTTGTTTGTTTCCCATCACTATTTTAGGAGGGCAGTATGTTTTTGTCAATGATAAAAACGAATGTTAATATCGATATCCTATAATATCGTTCGTATTATTTAACAGATTGAACCAGTTCAGCGGTTTACAACCCAATTGTATGCGCTTTTTTCGGTGAAATCTCAATGGAATATGTTCATTCTATCAGACTGAACGTTCAGCAGTTTAATATAAAAAAGCTATCCTGATCAAAGGGCAAGAAGCGCTCTAAATCAGGATAGCTTATGTTTCTGATGCATTTAAAGCAATCAGATGAATGGTGATTCCAGGAATAACAATGCCCCTTATTCCGAAGGCCTATTATCATTAGGTATATGGAGCAATTGGCGACATGTTCCGGAGCTATTTTTTACCGGATCAGTCCTATGTTAGTTAAATCTCTGTCTGTGGAGCATCCTGTCCCTCATGTTGTTCCTGATTCGTGTTCGTTGTTAAGTCAGAGGATAACTCCTGGTTACTGGTCTGATCGGAAGAAGCATCCGTTGCCTCTAAGTTCACAAATGGAAAGTCACCCCAACCGGAAGCCAGGTCTTGCATACCTGAACCGCATCCTGCCAGCATCACCATCAGAAACGCACTTCCAATGCCCATCTTCCATTTGCTCATATAGTCGGTTTTACGCATACATTCAATCTCCTTTCAGTAGCCATATAGCTCTTAGTATCTACTTATTGTACAGGCTAGACCTGAAAGAATCATGAATTGAACTTTAAAATGGGATGAAATTCTAGAGTTTATTATAGAAGAACTACGCCCTGATAAACGTTTAATCATACTATACGCAATAAAAAAGACTCCCTTCCATTTGCTAAACACCGCAGATAAAAGAGAGTCATTTTTCAATCTATTGTTAAGAGTTTATACCCTATTCCCACTCGATCGTTGCAGGTGGTTTGGATGTTACGTCATAGACGATACGGTTTACGTTATCAACTTCGTTAACGATCCGTACGGAGATTTTCTCCAGCACATCCCAAGGGATACGTGCCCAGTCCGCAGTCATACCGTCGATGGACGTTACTGCACGGATACCTACAGTGTAGGAATACGTACGTGCATCACCCATAACGCCAACACTCTTCATGTTCGGCAGGGCTGTGAAGTACTGCCAGATTTCGCGGTCAAGACCGGCTTTGGCAATCTCTTCGCGCAGAATGTAGTCTGAATCACGAACAATTTTAAGTTTCTCTTCGGTAACCTCACCCAGAACACGGATCGCAAGACCCGGACCAGGGAACGGCTGACGGTGTACAATTTCGTCCGGCAGGCCACACTCGGTACCGACTTTACGTACTTCATCCTTGAACAATGTGCTCAGTGGCTCGATGAGTTTGAAGTTCATGTCCTCAGGCAGACCGCCCACGTTGTGGTGGGATTTGATGGTCTGTGCAGTCGCTGTACCACTTTCCACGATGTCCGTGTACAGTGTACCTTGCGCCAAGAATGCAAAATCATCGAACTGCTTGGACTCTTCGTCAAATACGTAAATAAACTCGTTACCGATAATTTTACGTTTTTGTTCTGGATCATCCACGCCAGCCAGCTTGGACATAAAGCGCTCCTGTGCATCAATTTTGACAACTTTCATGTCGAATTTGCCAACAAACGTCTCCATGACACTTTCAGCTTCACCTTTGCGCAGCAGACCGTGGTCGATAAACATACATGTTAATTGATCACCAATGGCTTTGTGAAGCAATGCAGCTACAACGGAAGAATCTACACCGCCGCTAAGCGCACACAGTACTTTACTGTCGCCCACTTTTTCACGAATGTCTTTGATCGTGTCATCGATGAATGTCTCCATCGTCCAGTTTCCTTCGCAACCACAGATTTCGAACAGGAAGTTGCGAATCATGTCGTTACCCCGAACAGAGTGACGTACCTCCGGATGGAACTGAACAGCATACAATTTACGCTCATCGTCGCTCATGGCAGCGATTGGCGCACTTTCCGTGCCTGCATCCAGTTTGAAACCTGGAGGAAGTGTAACCACGTGGTCACCGTGACTCATCCATACGGTATGTTCACCTTCAATGCCTTTTGCGAGTGTAGATCCAGCAGCAAATTCAAGGTCTGCTTTACCATACTCACGCTTCTCGGAACGTTCTACTTTACCTTCGAGCTGTTGGGCCATAAGCTGCATCCCGTAGCAGATCCCGAAGATTGGCAAGCCTAGGTCATAGACAGCCGGGTCCACGTGTGGAGCATTCTCAGCGTATACGCTGGACGGACCACCTGAAAATACGATCCCTTTTGGTGCCATTTCTGCGATCTTCTCCGCCGGTGTATTATACGGCAAAAGCTCGCTGTATACGCCAAGATCCCGGATTCTTCTGGCGATTAACTGATTGTATTGGCCCCCAAAGTCAAGGACAACTACAATTTCATTCTGCTTATTCATAACCGTGCCTCCCTCAATTCAATGAAACTAATTATACGCAACGACAAAACATACCGTCAAGGAAAGGCGAAACTCCTTTTTTCGACATTTCAAAACAGGGTTGCCCACTGCCTCTAAATATGAAATTTCGAATGGAAAGCCTGGCAGCAAGATGATGGTTCAAGTGTATGATCGTGGAAAGACGCCTCATTCGCAGCGTAGCGCGAAAGGCGTCTTATGTATAACATACAACGATGATCAACCGATGCACAATAGAATAGATGCACCAGTGGTGATCATCTTCTGCCACAACCTGCCAAACTGTATCGGAAAGCGATAGCGAGAGTCCAATCACCGGCAGGTTGTGTGGCATCCATGTTGTAACATCCTTGGGTTACAACGCCTGCAGGCGCCGGGCCAAACGAAGTGCCCGGCGCAGGAAGTCCAGACTGTCTGCGCGCAGCGGACGGTCTGGCCCGTACAGCAGCCGTTCCCAGTCGGCTGCAAACCGCGCGATGTCCGCGCCGTCCGCGCCTGCGGCCAATGCCGGTGACGCTGCATATTCCCGCAGCGTCATACCCGGCGGCCGCGGGCCGTACCGGCGCGCGAGCGCGGCCCAGACCGGAGCGGCGGCACCCAGCAGCCGCTCGCGGTCTGGAAAGCTGCTGCGCGGCCAAGCCAGCAGCAGCCTGATTCGCAGCGCGGGGCGTAGCCGCCGCATGCGGATTAGAGCAGCGGCGCCCAGCAGGGCCGCTGCCACAAGGGCTGCCGCGAGCCACGGCTCCGCGGCAATGGCCCGTGCGCGGGCGAGCAGCCACGCGCCCGCGTTAGCCAATCCGCCGCTCATATACGGCAGAGTCTCCACAACAGGCTGCGGCCCGGCGAGCGCTGCGACATCTTCGCCCGCGCCTTGCGCCATGGTGAAGCCCGGTGTAGCCTCGAACGGCATCCAGCCTGCACCCGGAAAATACACCTCTACCCAGGAATGTGCATCTCCTTGGGAAATAATATACTGACCGGGTATATTCGGGTCAGCTATTCCAGACCCGAAGCCTTTAACCCAGCGTGCCGGGATGCCCTCTGCACGCAGCAAAACAATCATGGCTGTGGAGAAATGATTGCAATACCCCTGCCGTGTGACGAATAGAAAATCGTCCACAAAATCTGTTCCACGCGGTGGCATACGGGTATCCAGCGTATATTCGGCATGAGCAGCCAGATACGTCTTGACGGCTTGAACAGCGTCATACCGAGTTTCACTCCCTTGAATGATTTCCTTGGCTAGCGTCTGCACTCGACCCGGGAGTGACGTGGGCAGTTGAAGATATGTCCTCCGAATAGATGCGGGATCTTTGCCTTTATTCGCATTCCCTAGCAGACGTAACTGTTCCGGCGATGCCACAGGAAGCATGACGTCTGTCGTATAATTTTTAACCGTATTATCATCCCCGGAGCTTGCAATCCACAACGTTGCGGAATCTCGATTAGATAGCAAAGTACGCATGTTCTCCTCATTATTGCTGTTCTTATCCTGAAACGATACATTCAGCGGGATTCCCCCGGTAAATAACGGATTTGGCCCTTTCCAGTCCCGTTTCATCGTCACCGTTTGGCGAATACGCTTCCAATAGGCTTGATTCTCCCAACCATCAGCACGCAGGATTCCGGACGGACTGGCCGTTTCAAAGCTTTGCTCAGGGTCACTCCAGGTACTACCGTTATAATATGAACGAGTCTCCCCTCGCCAATACGTCACTTCCGGACTCTTCGCTGTGAAAAAGATGGAATCCCCCTGCACCAGAGGTGCTCCCATGGGCGCATCTGCTGTGCTATATCCCGTGACCGCCGTTGCAGCAGGGATACTACTGTGCTGCGTATAACCTGCCCAGCGAGCTATACGTTCACCCATCTGCTCCAGGGATATGCGTTCCGGTTGAGGTATGGAAGCGAACTGACCAGGTAACGCAGAGAAAAGTACCATACCTGTGGAAGCAACAATGGTTATAACGCTCCAACGGCCATAGGGACTGCCACGATAACTCGGAGTAGTGACTCCTCCGTTGAGGCGTAGTAGCTGAAGCAGAGCCTGAATTAGAAAAGTCCATAAGACAGACCGTATTACCGAAGCATATACATCCAACCCCGCAAAGGATTCAAGCAGAAGCAAGTATACCAGCGTTGCACTGCCAAATAGCATAACGCTTCTACGTAGCAATACAAGGGATTGCACAGAAGCCATGAGCATGCTCCAGCCGCACATCATGAGCAGCCCTCTCGTTTCTGTACTAATCGAGTGGAATCGCCAGCTATTCACAAAGGTGTCCATATCCGCTGAAAGTATCCCCGGGTATGCAACCGCCCAACGGACAGGATCACTTCCTCCGTACATCAGACATAACGCAGCGAGTGCAATGAATAATCGGATCAGTATTCCGGTGATCCACCCTGTGCGAAATAACCCCGCGAGCAGCAATGCTCCAGTTAATCCCGCCATTACGGACAAGAAACGTTCACTGCCCTGCTGATCTGATGACGTAACAGGATATATCCACTCCAGAGACAGTATAAGTAAAATGGCCGAAATAAAAATTTTATACAGGACAGGAATTACAACTATTCCCTCATCCTTTATGTCCGTCACAGAAGTCTGGTTCACAGCTTTAAATACGGAATGGGCCGAATCTATTCTCAGACGGGCTGTTGACGCTTTGTCAGCCGCCACAGTGGAATTGGGTTCCTGGTTTCTATTACGCTCCCACATCCGTTACCTCCACCTTTCCCAATGAAGATAACGCAACGTCTGTAACCGCATGGATCGGTACCCCGCTGTGACGAAGACGCTCCAAACTGAAGCTGTCATATTCTAATCCAGTCATTAATCTATCCACTGATTCTACCTGGTTCATTTCAGTCAATTGCACCTCTACACGATAACCCGACCCGATTGCAGTTATAATCCATTCAGCCAGAACCTGATCCATCTTACCTGTGAGAACCACAATTCGCGAACCGCTCGCCAGTCCATCCAACATCTCCGTTCGGAGTGAAACAGACACAGATTGTGCTGCTGTGGATATTCGTGCCCCCGCTAGTCTGTCCAGTCCATGATTCTCATCATCTGCAAGGAATGACCCGTTTTGCCATTGATCTTGTGCATCATGGCTCTTATCTCCACCTTCCATCCACAGATGATAAGGAATGTCATCCCGCTCAGCGGTATGAATCCAGCGGGCTGCTGCACGAACCACTCGTTCAAAAGCAGGTGCATCCTTGATCTCTGGCTGTTTTACCTCATAACCCGACGCGCCTTCATACACAAGGATGCCCAGCGAAGCCAGATCCGTGGTATCGGGCAGAAAGGTTTGAAGTTGCCCCGTTTTGGCTGTACTTTTCCAATGAACACGTCCCAGTGGGTCACCCTGCTGATATTCACGAAACTCGGGGCTACGGTTCCCCTGGCTATTTCTTCGCTCAGACAGAGTCCCTTCGATCATCGCTGCGAATTCTACCGAATCCCCCTTCCCCCAAGCCGTTGCGTGAGGAACAACAATCAAGGGTGTACCTCCTGCGGTCTCTGCGGAGAGGGTATTCCAGCCAAACATATCACCCCAGTACAACCTGCCAGTATCCCATCTGTAGACCCCTCTGCGTAAACCGGAACATTCATATTGATAGGAAAATTGTCGCCGTGTGCCCGGGAAAATCAATTTGCGATGAACACCTGCAGGTGAATTCTCACACAGAACGATCCATAACAATGGAATACGGCAATCGAATTCCAGCTCGACTAGAACCCTTACCCGCTCGCCTGCTTCAATCCGATTCGCATGTATTTTCCGACGGATGTGAATACGCCGTGGTCTGAACCAATGGAGAAGCAGACCTCCTGTGAACATCATGCAAGCCATAATGGATAGAAACAACGCCGCTTTGCCCCCATGCCACTGATACAAGGAAGCAAAAGCCACCACCAAGACAGCACTCAAAATCCGTTGTCCCAGAGCAGTCATTGCCTCCGTCCCCTTCCCTGTGATGCCATTTGTACAGGGACCGGGACCGATGACAATGCTTCCTCAATGACTTGGACTTGTCCCCAAACCTCCGCTCTGTTCTGAGCCTTCAATTGAATACGATGTGAAAGAACAGGCACAGCCAACTCTTTCACATCATCGGGAATGACATAACTGCGTCCTTGAAGGTAGGCAAATGACTGCGCCGCAGCCATCCAGGCCAGTGTTCCACGCGGGCTGATGCCCAGTCTGACCGCCGGAAGGCTGCGAGAGGCTACAGCAACGGCCACCAGATACTGTTTGACGACCGGGTCAACATGTACCTGTTTGACTTCACGCTGCATGGCTACGACTTCTTCAGCAAGCAGGACAGGGCGAAGCTCATCAAGCGCTTCTCTACCTTGCATGCGGCTTAACAGTTCCAATTCCTGTTCCGGATCGGGATACCCTAGTCCAATCCTCATGATAAATCGATCCAGCTGCGCTTCAGGCAGACGGTACGTACCCTCGAACTGTAACGGATTCTGTGTCGCCAGCAGAAAGAACGGGCGTGGCAAGGCGTAGGTTGTGCCATCAACCGTAATACGTCGTTCCTCCATTGCCTCCAGCAGGGCAGACTGAGTACGGGGTGAAGCGCGATTTATTTCATCCGCCAAGACAACGTTGGACATGACAGGTCCGGGGCGAAACTTGAATTCAGCTGTATGTGGATGATAGATTGAAGTGCCCGTAACATCTGCCGGCATGACATCGGACGTGAATTGAATCCGGCCCATGGAGCAGTCCAGCGCAGAAGCAACGGCACGAACCAGCATGGTTTTTCCGGTACCCGGCACATCTTCCAGAAGCACATGCCCCCCACTGAGCATTGCAGTGAGAACATAACGAATCTCCTTTTTTTTGCCAATAATCACACTCTCAACACGCTTCATGACCCTATTTAACAATTCAACCGCATGTTCATGTTCCATTCGGATATAAGACATTTCTCCTGATCTCCTTCCATCCATCGGCATTCCTGAGCCATAGTAATCTATGATTCAGTGTTGCCCGGAAGTAGAGAGAATAGTCCTGCAAGAATGACTTTCTTCAGATCATTTTATACTTAAATATGAGATTCATTGCTGAAATGGATCTGGAAGAGCCCGCCTTCACCGTCCACTCTGCCTCATTACTGGTTAAGGAATTTACTTTTAACCCCATCTGCTCCAGTAACTCACGTAACGGAACCCAGATGGTTCCCCCCTGACTGTGTACTGCTCCTGTTTCAATTACCCCTGTTGAGCTCAGTGTTCCGCTCACACTGTCTGCATGAATCGTTCTTTCCTTCCATACTGCTGTGGCTGTCCTTGTCTCCGGGTCCCACCGAGTGCTGCCCCCGAATTTTTTCATAAATGTACGCAAAGGCACCATGATTCGCTGCCCATCCATTCGGAACTCTCCAGGTTGCAAGGTTGCCGCAGCCAGTCCCACCTCTACCTTCAGCTTCTTGCTTGTGAGCCACAATGCGGCATTCCCTTCTACATGCTCTGCAATCCATGCCTTTCCCGGAGCCTTGCGGGACTTATACTTAGCATCGGGATGAACTCGGAATTGAACCGGTTGATCCGTGCTCTTTATGGTGTCAAAACGGTAGCCGTGATCACGATAATATTTGATAATACCCGGAAGTGCTTTTACCGTTTCAGCATGCGCACCACCGTCATGCATCAGGACAATCACCGAACGTGTTCCCGCAGGTACTTTAGTCGAATTTTTAAGGATTTCTTTGGCAGGAACCCCTTTTCGTTTGGAGTCCCCACTGTCAACATTCCAGTCCATGACGGTGTATCCACCCAATTGGAGCAAATCAAAATAACTTTGGTCAAAATGTCCGTAGGTACCTCCTGGCGCTCGCACCAGATTAGGACGGAAGCCAGTTATACGTTCCAGCACTTCCTCTGTCTGCTTGATCTGTTTCCAGAACACTTTAAAATCACTGTACAGCTGTTTATATTGATGATTGAACGTATGATTGCCCAGAGCATGTCCATCCTCCACAAGCTCTCGGATTAACTCGGGATAACGCTCTGCCTGCTCACCCAGCACAAAAAAAGTAGCCAAAACCTGCTCTTTGCGCAAAATATCCAATACTTCTCGGGTATGGTTACCCGGTCCGTCGTCAAAACTCAGATAGACGACATTGTCTTGCGTATTCTTATCTTCCTTGATCGGATCACCTGAACCGGAAGCAGAAGATGCATACGCCGTGCCTGCATATACAGCGAATACACATAGCAATATCGCAACTCGCACTAAAATGACAGACCATTGTCCAGATAAAAACGTATGTATGGATGTTACGGGAATTTCCCCTTTTTCCTTGATTCTTAATTCCGGTCTCTGTACCATTTACGAATCGCCCTCCACCGTCTCTAGTGAATTTGCTGATAGACTTCAGCAGATTTGTTAGAATTATATGGAGGCTTTATTGAAAAAAGACGCATTTTTGTTTAATATTTTTTCACAATTTGATATGGTGTGTGATTGATTCTTCGCTTCAGATTAGGTAGCATAATGGACAGGCAGAACGTATTCAAAACACCTTGGAGAGGATTCATGCTCCCACCCCGTCTTCAGGAGAGTGAAATCTATTGGAATTGCTTGAGAAGATCCAACATTTGTTTGGGTCCTACGGATACAGCGTATTGTTTTTTGGCTTGTTGCTTGAATTCATCGCACTTCCCTTTCCTGGTGAAACAACGATGGCTTACGCAGGGTTTCTCTCCTACAAGGGTCATCTCGACTTCGGAATCCTCACCATACTGGCTTTTCTGGGAACAACGATAGGCATGACCATCACTTATTTTATTGGAGCCAAAGCAGGACTGCCCTTTATAACACGATACGGAAAATGGTTTCTGCTGAAGCAGGACAAACTCGATAAAACGCAAAAGTGGTTCGCCAAGTATGGTAATGCTTTAATCTTCATCGGTTATTTCATTCCGGGAGTACGGCATTTCACCGGATATTTCGCGGGAATAGCTGCTGTTCCTTTTCGCAAGTTCGCTCTCTACGCTTATTCGGGCGCGCTGTTCTGGGTTGTACTGTTTCTGGGCATCGGCAAAATATTCGGCCCCCAGTGGAATGCCGTATTCCATCTGGCTCATCAATATGCAGCATATATCGTGGGAGGAATTGGCTTATTGCTTATTGTTGCCGTGCTTTACCGTTACCGCAAAGCATGGGTATCAAGATCCGCCGTATCCAAGTCAGCCCCTGTTCGTCAAAGACAAAAGTAAATTCGGACAAACGTCCATCTATAATAAGTAAGCAAGGAGTTGCGAATAATCGCGGCTCTTTTTTTTTCGTTTTTTTTCAATTAAACTCTGTAATCACCTCATCACCTCCTCCAAAATAAACACTTACTCAAACGGAATGATGAACTATCATTCTTTTTTGTGATAATCCGAATTCATCCAGGTCATACTAACTTGCAAATATAGGATGTATAGGGGGTGAAGATATGAGTGAACCAAACGTGGAGCATCAAGATCAGAGGCAAATCTCACCGAATCTCAGCGAAAATATGGATTACTGTAAGCAAGTCATGGGGAACAGCAATGACTTGATGATGCGCACTCTCCAGTGTCTACATAAATGGCCTGCCGTCATGTTGTACATTGATGGATTAGTGGATGTGCAGATCCTGAATCATTCCATCCTGGAATCCCTGTTAAAGACACATGACCTCCCGGAATTCTCGGCAGATGAAGAGCATCTAAGCTACATTCAAAATGATATTTTAGCCGCGAGCAATGTCATTCTGGTGGATGACATGGAGGATGTGCTCAATGCTCTCCTGTCAGGATCGGCTATTCTGCTGATCGAAGGTTGTGTGCGTGGATTGAAAATAGCTGCCGCCGGTTGGGAAGACCGTGCTGTGGGTGAACCCATCTCACAGACCGTTGTCCGGGGTCCCATGGAAGGATTCAATGAAAATCTGCGTACGAATACAGCCTTGATCCGCAAACGGATTCGGGACCCTCATCTCTGGATCGAAGAAAGAGAGATTGGTCGTATTACCAAAACAAGGGTTGCTGTCTTATATCTGAAACATACCGTTGATGCAGGTGTCGTGGAGGAACTAAGGCGGAGGCTCGATGAGATCGATATTGATGGGATTCTGGAAAGCGGGTATATCGAAGAACTTGTACAGGATGAAACAGGCACGCTATTTCCTACCGTTTACAATAGTGAACGTCCGGATACGGTTTGTGCTGCCTTGCTTGAGGGAAGAGTAGCCATCATCGTAGACGGGACGCCTTTTGTACTACTGGTCCCGGCATTGTTCGTGCATTTCTTCCAGTCACCGGAGGATTACTATCAACGGGCCGATATCAGCACATTGATTCGTATGATTCGATATCTGTCCTTTTTCATCGCTCTGCTGGCCCCATCCTTCTATATTGCTATTACCACTTTTCACCAAGAGATGCTGCCCACCAATCTGCTTATTAGTCTGGCAGCTCAACGTGAAGGCGTGCCTTTTCCCGCATTCATTGAAGCTATACTTATGGAATTGACCTATGAAATTTTGCGGGAAGCAGGCATACGGATTCCGAAAACCGTTGGTCAGGCCGTCTCCATTGTCGGGACGCTGGTTATCGGCCAGGCAGCCGTTGATGCAGGGGTTGTCTCCGCTGCAATGGTTATTATCGTTTCTATTACGGCCATATCCAGTTATGTCATTCCAGAGAATGGACTGTCCATCTCTGTCCGAATTCTGCGATTTGTATTGATGATCCTCGCGGCAGCATTTGGTTTCTACGGTATTCTCATTGTTCTGCTCATTACGGTTACCCATCTATGCAGCTTGCGTTCTTTTGGCGTACCCTATATGTCCCCCTTTGCACCTTTCATTCAGAAAGATCTGAAGGATACTCTGTTTCGTGTACCTTGGTCCCATATGAAAACACGTCCACTTTCTACAGGTACACCGAACAAAACCAGACAAGCCAGCAAAAAAACGAAGCGTTAATTCGGTAAGGAGAACATCGTATGAACAAGTGCTTCCGATTAATTCTATGCATGACATTCCTGCTCCCTCTCCTTACCGGATGCTGGGACCGCCAGGAATTGAATGAACTTGGCATCATGCTGGGTCTTGGGGTAGACAAGGATGGCGATTTGATTAAAGTGAGCGCTCAGGTCGTTGTGCCGAATGAAGTCTCCTCCAAATCGGGCGGAGGAAATGGCACCCCTGTTACACAGTATGAAGCGTCCGCACCCACGCTGTTTGAAGCGATTCAAAAGCTGACTGAGACAAGCCCGCGCCGCATATTCATGGCCCATATTCGTGTGCTGGTGTTCGGTGAAGAATATGCCCGCAAAGAGGGCATCTACGATGTCATTGAAGCGTTAATGAGAGAACCTACTGCGAGACCCGATTATTACGTCATGGTTGCTCGAAATACAACAGCTTCCAAGGTACTGGATACACTTACTCCATTGGAGAATTTACCTGCGGAGAAGTTATTTAATTCCCTCGATGTATCCGCCAAAACCTGGTCACCCACAACGACTGTCACTGGTGACCAGTTAATGGAGTATATGCTGGCTCCCGGTATACAACCTGTAATCACCGGTGTAGAGATTATTGGCAATTCTCAAAAAAGCGGAAGCAAAGAAAATATCGCGACAATCAAGTCCCCAGCTCGTCTCAATTCAACGGGATTAAGTGTCTTCAAGAAGGACAAACTGATCGGCTGGTTAACTGAAGATGAATCCAAAGGATACAACTATATCCGCAACAATGTGGTCTCTACCATTGGTCACTTGCCTTGCCGAAAAGGCGGCAATGTGACTTTCAAAACCCTTCGTACCAAGACGAAACGAAAAGCGAAGATCATCAAAGATCAGCCAGTAGTTCATATCAAAATAAAAAATGTATCTTCCATCGGTGCAGTAGAGTGTGGTGTCCGAATTGGTTCGATGAAAACGCTCAAAGAGTTGGAAAAAGACAGTGAGGAACTGCTGATGGAACTGATGGAAAAATCGATAAACTCCGTGCGGCGAAAATTCCATGTCGATATTTTTGGATTTGGTCAGGAAGTATACCATGCTGATCCTGCATTTTTCAAAAAGGTTGAGAAGGATTGGGATCAATATTTTGAGAACCTGGATGTTACGTATGAAGCCAATGTACAGATTAAACGTGTAGGTACACTGGATGATTCATTCAAGGAGGATTTGAAGGAGTGAGACCTGATGTTGATTACAATTACTGTCATTGTCATAGGGGGCCTTATAGGCTTGTTTGATCTGCCGGGTCTTATCCGTCGCAAGGAATGGAGGGAAACAGCTGTGTATAGCGGCATGCTCGTCATTGCCACAGGGTTTAGCGTGATCGCAGCAAACCTCTGGGATTTTCCGAGTCCGCTCTATATCATCATGTGGATCTATGAACCTGTTAATCAATTCTTGGCACATCTGACGGGAACCTAGAAAAAGGAGAGGACCATTATGCTTGAACAGGGGCGCCTTGGTACAAGACAATTGACCACTCTCACTTTTTTGATCGTGGTCGGGGATATGATGCTGATCTACCCCTCAGTCATCACATCCTATGCGAAACAAGACTCCTGGATCTGTGCTTTCATAGGCGTTCCTCTGGGAATGGCACTCATGGCCATGATCCTGAAGTTGTGCAGTTTGCATCCAGAAAAAAATCTGGTACAGATGGCACGAAGTATTCTGGGGTTCTGGCCAGGTACTCTCTTTTCCTGCATCTACCTGTTCTTTTTTATTATTGGTGCTTCCACCCATACGAGAGAAGTCGGCGATTTCATGACGACTCAAATCTTCCAGTACACTCCCATTCGTATCGTCATTCTGATGTTTGTCATCGTGATCGGCTGGGGAGTATTTCACGGATTAGAGGCGATGGGGCGAAGTAGTGAACTACTGATGCCCGTCGTTATTTTGTTTATTGTCGTCCTTGCAGTCTGCCTGCTTCCTCAGATTGATACCAGCAATTTGAAGCCCGTAAGTGATACGAGTGTTGTCTCTATTTTGCAGGGCATTCTGGTAAGCATTATATATCCCATTGGTGAAGTCGTCCCCATCATGATGATTCTGCCCTACGTTGCCAAGCAGGCTCATCGAACACGGGACGTACTTATTGCAGCAGGCCTAGGGAACCTGGTATTGGCAACACTTGTTACCATATCACTGCTGGTCTTGGGTGCCTTTCTCACGCAACATAACATATACGCTTCTTTTGTTTTATCCCAGAAAATTAGTATTGGAAGCTTCTTTGAACGTATTGAAGCTATTATGGCCTCTTCCTGGCTGATCTCAACTTACTTCAAAGCGATGATATACTTATACGCCTTTATTGTTGGTTGTGCGGAACTGTTCAAGCTTAAGCAGTATCGGATGCTTGTTCTCCCAGCATCGCTACTCGTTTTCGGATTAGCCAATCTTGTCTCACCAACCATAACCTTTATCGTAATCACCGTTGTTCCCTATTGGGTAGATTGGGATACTACTCTGGGGATCATTCTACCCGGCTGTCTCCTGCTGATACAATTGCTCAAGTCGCACAGAAAATCATCGGTTACTCATAACAACGCCTCACAGGAATGAATACTTTTTTCGGGAAGGAGCCTGGTACGGATAAAAAATTGAAATTCATCAACGAATGTCATCCATGCTGAATTTAGGGAAGGAGTGCGGTCTATGTTAATTAAAGAGAAAATCACCATTAGGCAATTTGCACTGCTCACCTTCCTGGTCATGGTTGGAGACATGATTCTGCTCTATCCCTCCGTGGTTACTGCTTCCGGCAAACAGGATTCCTGGTTCTGTTCTCTTATCGGTCAGCCGATCGGCTTACTCATCATATGGGTTCTATACAAACTTCATCAGACACATCCTGATCTGTCCCTTATTGAAATCTGCCAAAAAATACTTGGCCGGTGGGCAGGGGCTGTTTTGTCATCTGCATATCTGTTCTATTTCGCCATAGGCGCTGCCATATGTATCCGTGAAGTTGGTGACTTTATGACCACACAGATCTATCTTCAGACCCCCATCCGGATCATTCTGATTATACTCATTTGCGCTCTTGTCTGGGGAGTTATGCATGGCTTGAATACAATAAGTGCAAGCAGTGAATTGCTGACGCCGATTGTTGTTGCATTTATGATCCTGTTATTCATGGGGCTGATACCCCAAGTAAACAGTTCACATCTACAGCCTTACTTGAACACCCCCTGGATTCAACTGATTCAGTCTACCATTAAGGGGGCTTTCACTTCCTTTGGTGAACTAATTGTGATTACCATGGTTCTCCCTTATGTTATGTCAGGGCCACATATCAAACGTGACATGTTACTCGCTACCTTATGTGGAGGCTTATTGTTAACCACCCTGTTGCTCATTTCCTTGATGATCTTTGGCCCCTTTCTGACCCAACATGACATCTACATCTCCTATACCCTGTCTCAGAAAATTAATATTGGCAACTTTTTCGAGCGAATTGAGGCGTTCATGGCGACCGCTTGGTTGATTGCTACCTATTTCAAAAGCCTGCTGTACATGTTCTCTTTTGTCATTGGAACAGCACAGCTATTTCAGTTAAAGACATATAAGCCTCTCATCCTGCCATCAGCAATGTTATTATTCGCTTTAGCTGTACTGATATCTCCCAATGTCATTTTCTACACCAATACGATCATGCCCGCTTGGGTGGATTGGGATATCACTGTAAGCTTTATTATTCCGCTATTCCTTCTGCTCGTGCATCGGCTTCGTTCTGGCAAGAGCAAGAACAATTCAACTAATCATAAACGATTGCCCACCTAAAAAGGCTGTGTTCACGGTATACCCCGCGAAACACAGCCTTTGGTAATGAAACGGATAAGATGTATTCACTCATACATATCCAGGTCATTACATTACAATGCCTTCACAGCCTCAAGTGCTGCCTCAATATGTCCTTTGACCCGAACTTTGGACCAATCCTTGATCAATTTCCCCTCTTCATCAATCAGAAAAGTAGAGCGAACCACACCCATGTACTCCTTGCCATACATTTTCTTCAGCTGCCATACACCGTATTGCTCGGCTACAAGGTGTTCTTCATCTGATAACAAGGTGAACGGCAGTCCATATTTGGCGATAAACTTGTCATGCTGTTTCATCGGATCGGTACTGATCCCGAGAATGACCGTGTTTAGCCCTTCAAATTCAGCATGTCGATCCCGGAAATCACAAGCCTGTTGCGTACAAGACGAGGTCATATCCTTGGGATAAAAATAAAGCAGCACCCGCTGTCCGCGGTAATCGGAAAGCTTCACCGTTTCCCCCGTACTGGACGGAAGCTCAAAATCCGGTGCCAATTCGCCTACAGTTAACGTCATGTCAGTTCCTCCCTAGTCTCGCCCATGAATGTTATAGGCGTTATTATGATCCTGCTCCGCGATACCTTTTCACACCATAATTCCACAGAAGCAAGCCCATGGAACCAAACACCAGTCCCATCACAGGTGTAAGCAGCGCCATGCGATGCATCTCGGACCTCTCCAGGAACAAGGCAGCCGGATAGATACCCACGAAGGCAAACGGAATGATCCAGGTCAACAGCACCTGAATGGCACGGTTGTAGATCGTTACCGGGTAACGCCCATACCCTTGGATGTTATACATCAATGGCAGAATACCTGTTGGTGCGTCCGAATAAAAGGACAACGAAGTCAGTGTGGTATAGATTCCGGCATAGATCATTACTGAGCTGAGTGCCAGAATAATCAAGGCAGGAATATGCCACCATTCCAGCACCAAGCCCATCTCTGCTCCGCTAAAGATCATGATGATCAAGCCGATAAACGAGCCCACCAGCGCAGGCGGGTCTACATTTTCAAGCAAGATCTGGAACAGATTATGTGCAGGGCGTGTTAGGATACGATCCATCTCGCCTTTGACGATATACCGTTCACTGAATCCCCACAGATTGATAAAACAACTGAAGATGCCATAGGGCACCATAAAATATCCATAAACAAAGAGCACTTCACTCTCACTCCAGCCGCCCAGGTTATCCGTATGGCGAAAGACCACAAAGATAAAGATCAGGTTGGTTGCCTGGAACAGCAGATCCGATAGGATCTCCACCCAGAAATCAGCACGGTACGTGAGTCGTGTTTTCATATAGTTCTTCAAATATTCCCAGATCAGACCCATATAGTACATTCCGTTATCCCCCTTGCACGAACAGACGCTTGCGCGCCTTACGCCAGATCAGTACCATCGGAAGCAGCAACACGGCGAACCAGAACACCTGAATACCGAGTACATTCCAGATGGCGGTACCTTCCACTCTTCCAGTAAAGACCGAACCGGGCAGATACGTAATGGCCTGAAAAGGCAATACCTTCATCACCGCGGACATCCAGCCTGGATACAGGCTGATCGGGATGATTAGACCGGAGAACAAATCAACCACGACGCGTTTCATACGCATCATGCCTTCATTATTTTCCACAAAGAATGCTGCCAGTCCCGTGATTACATTAATCTGGGAATTAATGAGGAAACTGAAGAACAGCATGACGAGAAATCCAATCCACGCCGATGGGGCCGTAGGCAGTTCGACCGGGAACAGCAGAATGGCAATGAGCATCCCCGGAATCATGAGGAGCAGGAAGCGGAAAATGCCTTCGCCAAGACCCTGCATCATTTTGACCATAACGTAATTGATTGGCCTGATGAATTGAATCGCAATGGAACCATCCCGTATATCTGCTGCAATCTCTCGGTCCAGGTTGTTAAAGTAAAAGGCACGTGCCATCCAGGATACAGCGATGTAAGTAGTCATCTGCGCCGCCGTGAAGCCGCCAAGTTCACCACTGCTGCCGTAAATGGCTTGCCAGGTAAAGTAATACACGCCGATATTCAGCGTATATATCAAAATGCCGGAGTAATAATTCACCCGGTATGCCAGCATCGTTAGAAAACGGATGCGCATAAAATCAATAAATGCACTATTCATCTCAGGATACACCCACCGCTTCTTTCCCTGCTCCCACAATCTCGGGACGCTCGGCGGAACCGGATTGGTAAATACTGCGCACAATCTCATCCGTGTTAATCTCGATAATCTGAATATCGGTAATATCGGCTTGTCCAACGACACGTCCGAGTACATCCGAAACGTTCAATTCCAGTGGAATCCATACGGATGCAGACAATTCATTCTCTACCGTCCAACGTACAGGTAACGCCGCAGTCCATTCCTGCATCTGACTCATGTTGTGAGCTGAACCGAACTTGAAGCGGATTTCCCGTTCCTTGCCCCATTGGGACTTCAGATGATCCAGACCTCCATCATAGATGATGTTACCCGCATCAAGCATGATCACCCTGGAACATAGGGCCTCAATGTCCTGCAAATCATGGGTTGTGAGCAGAATGGTTGTTCCATGCTCCTTGTTCATGTCTTTCAAGAAATCCCGAATTTCCGACTTCACGACAATATCCAAGCCAATGGTTGGCTCATCCAGAAAAACAATACTCGGGTTGTGCAACAATGCTGCCACTAACTCGCAGCGCATACGCTGACCAAGACTGAGCTTCCGCACTGGACGACTCAGCAGGTCCTGAAGCTGCAATCGCTCAACCAGTTCATCCAGCCTTTTACGGAAATCGACCTCTCCTACACGATATACTTTGCGCAATAAATGGAAGGATTCGATAACGCCAATATCCCACCACAATTGACTGCGCTGACCAAAAACAACACCAATATTCTGTACAAACTTCTCCCGTTCCTGATACGGAACATATCCACCAACCGATATTTGCCCTGAAGTAGGCACCAAAATGCCGGTCAACATCTTGATTGTTGTTGATTTACCGGCACCGTTCTCCCCGATATATCCGCATATTTCGCCTTGCGGAATCTGAAATGAAATATCATTTACAGCCAATACCTCTTGGTATTGACGTGCAAACAGGTCCTGGAACGCGCCCTTCAGCCCACCTCGGCTTTTCTGGACGCTAAACGACTTGCGCAAATCTTTGACATCAATCGCCAGCATGATTATACCTCACTTGGATTTTGTTGAAATTGCTTGTAGCCCAAAAAGAAATTATAATGGTATCAGTCAAAATTCAGCAAGCTTTAAAATAGTCTGGAGCCGCGTCCTGCCCTTATGTATGGGAAAAGACGTGTACGGAAAGCTCCGACTACATCTTACATGAATACTCGAACTCGTTTTTTTATTTCATCTCAAATACAAAGGAGAGCTAGCATGACCAGAAAGACGAAGAGAACCATATGGATTTCTCTTGCCGCCTTCGTGTTAATTATTGGAGGAGCTGCGGCATATTATTTCGGTTCTATTCTCAATCAGTTGGACGGTTTGGCAAAGGACGGCGACGATTCACCATTCGCTGGTATCGAAAATGTGGAGAAAGTAAATACTCCTGACCCGCCCAAATGGGAAGGCACAGAAACGGTCAATATTCTCGTTATGGGTGTCGATGCACGTGGATTGAAAAAAGGTGAAGTTCCTCGCTCCGACAGCATGATGGTCGTATCGCTCGACCCACTTACCAAAAAAATTAATCTGTTCTCCATTCTGCGCGACACTTACGTCAATATTGACGGATATGGCAAGGAGCGGATCAATACCGCCATCACCCATGGTCCTAATGCAGCAATGCAAGCTGCCGGCGACCTGCTCGGCATTCCTGTACAATATTATGTGTATACGGATTTCCAAGGATTCATCAAATTGGTGGATGCCGTTGGCGGTGTTGATTTTAATGTGGAGAAAGACATGCATTATACAAGTAAAGCAGACAATAACGAATACGATATTGATCTCAAAAAAGGGTACCAGCATCTGGATGGCGAGACAGCTCTCATGTACGTTCGTTTCCGTCATGATGCGATGTCGGATTTCGCTCGTTCCGAGCGTCAGCGTGAATTGCTGAAAGCTGTTACGGCGAAAATGCAGTCCACGACTACTATTGCCAAACTGCCTGCCATTCTGGAACAGGTTAATCCTTACGTAGATACGAATCTGACACTATCCGATATGTGGAAGCTGGGTGGACTCGGATACCAGAGCAGCATGAACGGCAGTGAGCAGATTCCACCGATGAACCTGTTGAAAGAAGAACGTACAGCAGGCGGTGCGCAAGTATTGACGGTTACCAATGAAGAGAAATTGAAGCAGCATATTCAGGATATTATTCACCCGCCTGCTACAACGGATGACAGTACGACCAGCACCGAAGATAAAACAGCCAGTGGTGACGATCAGAAGTCAGAGCAACCGGCTCAGTAATCTATACATGCAGAGGGCAGCCATTACGCTGCCCTCTCGTTGTGCCCGGTTATAATATTATGAGAGAATCATCATATCTTTCTGTGGCTTGTACCTTTATCATATTTTGAATTACGAAAGGAAGTTATCTTATGAAACCATCACGTTCCCGATCCGAACTTCTATACGCAGAAGCACTTGAACATATTGTAGGAGGTGTGAACAGCCCTTCACGCTCGTTTAAAGCCGTTGGTGGCGGTGCACCTGTATTTATGAAAAAAGCCCAGGGCGCCCACTTCTGGGATGTTGATGACAACCGTTACATTGATTATCTGGCTGCTTATGGTCCAATTGTTACAGGACATGCCCACCCTCATATTACGCAGGCAATTACGGAAGCAGCAGCCAATGGAGTATTGTACGGTACCCCGACTGAACTAGAGATCAAGCTTGCCAAAATGCTGAAGGAAGCCATTCCTTCCATGGATAAAGTACGCTTTGTTAACTCCGGTACGGAGGCGGTCATGACCACAATTCGGGTAGCTCGTGCCTACACCAAACGCAACAAGATCGTAAAATTCGCGGGATGTTACCATGGTCACTCGGATCTGGTGCTTGTGGCGGCCGGTTCTGGCCCGTCCACGCTGGGTATTCCGGATAGTGCCGGCATTCCTACCAGTATTGCGCAAGAGGTCATCACCGTGCCTTACAATGACCTGGATAGCCTGAAAGCCGCACTGGAGCACTGGGGTGACGATGTTGCCGCGGTCATGGTTGAACCGATCGTTGGGAACTTCGGTATGGTGATGCCGGAACCTGGCTTCCTGGAAGGTCTCTGTGCCATGACACGCGCCAATGGCTCACTGGTTATCTATGACGAGGTTATTACGGCTTTCCGTTTCCATTACGGTTCTACACAGACGTATGCCGGACTCGATAATCATGCGGAGATTGAACCGGATCTGACGGCTCTTGGTAAAATTATTGGTGGCGGCCTGCCCATCGGTGCTTACGGTGGACGCAAACACGTTATGGAGCAGGTTGCTCCACTCGGCCCGGCTTATCAAGCGGGAACGATGGCTGGTAACCCTGCATCCATCTCGGCTGGTATCGCATGTCTGGAGGTCCTGCAAGGGGCGGGTGTGTACGAAGAGATGGAACGCCTTGCTATCGACCTGACAGCAGGTCTGCAAGCTTCTGCTGACCGTCATGGGATTGCACTGACAATCAACCGGATTCGCGGTGCATTCTCCACCCATTTCTGTGATCATCCGGTGACGAACTATGATCATGCCCAAGACACAGACGGAGAACGCTTCGCTTCCTTCTTCCGTCACATGCTGGACCGTGGCATTAACCTCGCTCCATCCAAATATGAGGCCTGGTTCCTGACCACGGCTCATACAGACGAGGATGTTCAGGCTACATTGGAAGCCGCAGAAGCTTCCTTCAAGGCGATGGCTCAGGAATAACCCGAATAATTCCCACCCAAATGTAACGTACAAACAATAGTTGATAGAGAGCAACTACGAAAAGAGGCGTCCAACAAGTGTTCAACTTGTGTGGACGCCTTTTGGTGTTTTTTACAAACAGTGGTGATTGTCTACATGGGGTTAGGGTTAGATGCTATGCAATATCTTCAAGCGTAGCTTATTGATATGGTTCGCTGTTAGGATCACGTCATTACTTAGCTTATCTCTGACTGATCTGCAGTTTCAGAATTTCCTCCCGTATCACCTGCATCCCTTCTTCGATTCGCTGCTTCGGCACATTGGAGATGTTCAATCGCAGCATCTGATCCTGATGCACCTGATAGGTTCCCTCCGGATAATACCGTTCTGTCGTATCCACGATGACTCCGCGCTTTTGGAGCCGGGACAACAGAACACGAAGTGGCATATCACCCGCCAAAGGTAACACCGTATGCTCCCCTCCTGTTCGAGGAGCGTTCATAAACGGAGCAAAGTCTGGATAGGCGTCCAGTTGCTCATGAACCGTGTGCATTCGTGCAGCATATCGGTTACGAATCACTTTCCTGTGATGAGCAAACATACCACTATGGACATAGATCTCCAGAGCAGCTTGAGACAGGACGGAAGTGTCGATATCAAGCATTTTTTTGTAAGCCCCAAAAGATTGAATGAGTGGTGCGGGCAGAACAGCTACACCAATGCGCAAGCCTGGAAACAAAATTTTGGAGTAACTCTTCAGATAGATGACCCGGCCTTCCGTATCATAGGACCATAGCGGGTCCTGTTTCGTATTGTCCTCCAGATCCGCCAGATAATCATCCTCCACCAGATACACATCGTACCGCTGTGCAAGCCGGATCAGTCTCTTCTTCTCAGCAACCGTTAACGATGTGCCAATCGGATTGTGAAAGCGCGGCATGACATAAAAAAACTTGATATCTTCCTCAGCGAACTGACGTTCAAGCGATGCCCAGTCCAGCCCATCTTGGGTACGTCTCACACCGGCAATAGGTACATTTAATCCACTCAGGAGGGAAGGCATATTGTGATAGGTTGGTAGTTCTAGCATTACTGTTCTCTTTCCATTGGGAAAAGGCATCAATGCAAGTACAGCAAGCGCCTGTTGCACACCTGATGTGATAAAGAACTGCTCTGTTCTCGCAAACACCTGATAATCCGCAAACTGCTTCTGCAACAGCAGAATTAGCGAAGGTAATCCCTGATCCGTTCCATACATGAATAACTCTGCCTGCTTCTTCTCCATCGCCTGATCCACACAATGACGAAAGTCTGCATAAGGGAACACCCGCGGATCCGGAGCAGCCGAAGCGAAGTCCATTGCTCCCTGCCAGTCCATGTCCTGAGCACCTGTCCCATTCTGTACGGCATAATAGCCAGATTGAGGGATAGCGTACACCAAATGCCGCTGTTCCAGCCACTCATATGCACGAATTGCTGTGCTTACACTGCATTGATACTGTTCAGCTATAACTCGAACAGCTGGAAGTCGGATGCCCTTATCTGCCCACTGGCGACGATCCTGCCGCTGCATCTGTTCCTGAATCCATTGCTTTAATGCTTCGGCAATCACTTCATATTTTCTCACCGCACCCATTCCTCTCCTACAATTGTACCGTTACAGTTTAACCTTTTATCTATTGTAGCACGATGCACCCGGCAGTATATTGAATAAGGCAAGCAACATGCCTTGAACCTGGTATGTTCAGGATTATAAAGATAAAACCCTAAGACCATTGTATTGGAGGAGCATTCATGAACACAGCACATACCCGGGGATACGCTTATATCGCAGCTGTATTGTACGCGGCTATTATCGGTCTATCTTTTCTATTTGTTAAAATGACTGTCACTGTTGCACATCCGATTGATGTGCTTGCCCACCGATTCGCGCTGTCGCTGATCGTTGTTAGCATTCCTGTCATTTTGGGTTGGATCAAAATCCGATTGAGCCTTCGTGATCTGTGGCGAATTATTCCACTGGGGCTGTTATCTCCCGTCCTATTTTTTGCCTTTCAAGCCTTTGGACTCGTATCTTCCAACTCATCGGAAGCGGGTATTATTCAGGCTATGGCCCCAGTATTCACACTCGTTCTCGCTTCAGTTTTCCTGAAGGAACGCACATCCACCACGCAGAAGCTTTTCCTGCTTCTGTCTGTCGCTGGAGTCGTTTTTATTTTCATGATGCAAGGAAATGGCATGTCAGTGGGTAACCTGAAGGGTATTGCATTATTGCTGCTATCCACAGTCTGTTTTGCAGGTTACGGTGTGCTTGCAAGACCATTAACCCAGAAGTATAAACCGATGGAATTAACATGGGTCACACTGATGGTTGGCTGTATTGTGTTTAACGCTGCTTCCCTGATCCGCCATGCTTCCAGCGGCTCCATGATGGATTACATCAAACCATTTGGTGATGCATCCTATCTGGGTGCACTCGCTTATCTGGCGATCCTCTCCACCATGATCTCCACCCTGCTTGCGAGCTATGCCCTGACACATCTGGAGGCGTCCCAGATGAGCGTATTCAGCAACCTGTCCACACTCATCTCCATCGTAGGCGGTGCATGGATCTTGCACGAACCCGTTGGTAGCCATCACTATATTGGAGCATTGCTAATCATCGCTGGTGTACTCGGCACCAATATGAGTGGCCGCAAACACAGGCTGGTCAGTGGGACCAACCAAGGCCAAAACTGATCCTGCCCGCATCCATCGTTCTGATCCAGGACACCCGGCACGCGACAGGCTCGACAGGTCGCACGTAACAAGATGCTTGAGGTACGGGAAGCCATGGGTATCCGTTATTTTGATCTCTAAATGTAATACCTGTATGAAGGGCTTCAAACACGTTAACACTGCTGAGGACAGTCTAATGGGAAAAGGGGACTCTTCAGCATGAAACGAACACAGCCTTCTTTTTTACAAGCGATGATGTTGATCATGTTGTCCGTTGGCTTGATCAGCCATGTTCTGATTATTCCTGCCCTTTTGGCTGCCGCCAAAAGGGATTCTTGGATTTCCGTCCTGTTATCGACCGGACCATTTCTAATATTTGCGCTAATGCTCGCTTATGTCTCTCGTTTTCTTCAGCATCAAACCTTGCATGATTGGTTAACATCCCGTCT
Source organism: Paenibacillus sp. 2KB_22 (assembly GCF_052115745.1). Classification (NCBI taxonomy): domain Bacteria; kingdom Bacillati; phylum Bacillota; class Bacilli; order Caryophanales; family Paenibacillaceae; genus Paenibacillus; species Paenibacillus sp. 2KB_22. The sequence continues at coordinate 85,558 of NZ_JBFRHG010000010.1, read as the reverse complement.
AGGCAAGCCCATTGGCATATTGTTTCGAGTTGGCAACAGCCTCTTTTTTCTAAGCGTAATCTTTTTCACACTGCATGATACCACGGCTTGGGCTAAAACGAACTATCTGACCGAAACACCCGTGTTGGTAACCAGTATTGCCCTGATGTCTCTCTGTGCCTACGCTGCGTATAAAGGTATTCGCTCGCTGGCATTTACCGCAGGTTTAGTCCTGCCACTAGTTGTCTTGTTAGGCTTCTATGTTGCTATCGTAAATACCCAATACAAGGACTACAGTCGTCTGTTGCCCGTTCTTGAACATGGCTGGCATCCTATTTTTGAAGGCATGGTCTACAGTCTTGCAGGCATGTTTGAACTGCTGTTCATCTGGTATATCCAGCCTCATCTCACCAAACGTATACGTGTATGGCAGTATCTGATGCTCGCACTCATTCTTGTCGGACTGACTGTCGGCCCACTCATTGGGGCGATTGTGGAATTCGATCCTTTTGAGGCTGCCAAAATGAGATATCCCGCCTTTGAAGAATGGCGAATTGCCTCTTTGGGCAAATACATTGCTCAGACCGACTTCTTTTCCATCTACCAATGGCTCGCAGGTGCATTCACCCGAATTAGTCTTGCCATGTATATTATAGTAGAAATATGGAATATTAAGAGCTCTACCAAAAGGCTTATCAGTTGTATCTCGTTAGGTGTCTTCTTTATCCTGACCATGTTGTATCCTATGGATGATATGACCTTCGAAAGGCTTCTGGTTGAATACATATTCCCGTTCAATCTCGTATATCTGAGCGGACTTGCGATTATAGCAACGACGGTTGCCTTTATCCATTCACGCCATCAGAGGAGGAAACATCATGGAGCATCAAGCGATTGACACCACGTCCCATGAAACACTGCTTGCCTCTTTGAAAGAGCAATTCAATCCATGTGCAGATGTCGTTATTCAGACCTTTCCTGTTAAAGACGAATCTGATCAGCCCGTAATTCTGCTTTATTGTGACGGTCTCGTCGACGGTAAACAAATCAACCAATTTATCATTCCCCGTCTGGAACAGCACTCCCTGATCATTGAGGAATCACATCCCAAAGAACTCGGATTAACATTGAATCCGTTGGATGACCTCAAAGATACTAACAAGCTTAATATGTTGATATTTAGTGGACAACTATTGATCATTTTCGGTAATGGTGTACAGTCCTGCAGTGTAGATATTGCTGATATCCCGGGACGCAGTCCCGAAGAATCAGCCATTGAAACATCAGTTAAAGGCCCGCGCGATGGATTCACCGAAGAACTCACTACCAACGTGGCCCTTATACGCAAACGAATGAAAACATCTTCGATGTGTTATGAGAAATATGTCAAAGGCGGACGTACTCAAACTGCCATTGGACTTGTATATGTAAAAGATATTATTAATCCAGACATTCTAAAAGAAGCACGACACAATCTGGATCAGATTGAGATCGATGGCATTCTGGGAACCTCGATCATGGAGCGGGCTGTCATGGGAGGGGTTCGGAGCATCTTTCCGCTCACGGATAACACTGAACGTCCTGATTTTGTTGTCGATTCCCTGTTAAATGGACGGTTTGCCGTTCTTATTGAAGGCTCTCCTGTAGCGGTCATCGCGCCAACTACACTTTTCAATCAATTGAAATCTCCTGAAGACGAAAGTACACCCTTTTTCATCGTTACTTTCGAACGAATTTTGCGTATATCCGGACTGCTGATTGCCTGTTTCTTCCCAGCCTTCTATATCGGCCTGACCAGTTTCAATGTGGAACAGATCCCACTACCTCTCTTGGCTACAATTGCTGGTACTCGAATGGGCCTGCCCATGCCGGTGACGCTGGAAGCGTTCCTGATGATCTTTATGTTTGAGCTATTCAACGAAGCAGGGCGTAGATTACCACGTGCGTTGGGGCAAACGGTCAGCGTTGTTGGCGGGCTTATTATTGGGGATGCCGCTATTCGTGCAGGGATTACTTCTCCCACCATAATAGTCACGGTTGCGATCTCGGTCATCTCTAGTTATATTCTCGTGAATACTGTGCTAAGCGGGGCTACTGCCCATGTTCGGATCGGGATGTTACTCGTCTCTTCCATTCTTGGATTGTTCGGTTTTATGATCGGACTATTCGCCCTGTTGGTGCATCTCGTATCGTTGGAGTGTTATGGCGTATCCTATCTGTCACCTGTATCTCCTTACATTCCCGGAGACTTCACTCAGGCCGTATCCATGCCACCTTCCATGAAAAGAACCAAGCGCCCAGAAGCACTTCATACACAGGATTCTACCCGCCGGAGGAAACGTCCGTGAAACGATGGGTATCCATAAGCGGCCTTCTTATATGCTGCTTGATCCTGCTAACGGGGTGCTGGGATTCCAAAGAGGTGCAAAGTATAAACTTCATTACGGCGATAGGAATTGATTATGTAGACAACCAGTATATTGCGTATGCCCAACTGATTGACTTCTCCAGTATTGCAAAACAGGAAACACCAACTTCCCGGGAGACAAGGGATATCTGGATTGGACGGGGCGAAGGTACAACACTGAGTATGGCTATTAACGACTTGTATGAAACGTCACAGCAGCAAACGCTCTGGACTCATGTTAAAGCTATTGTTTTATCGAAAAATGCTCTCGACGGGAAGCTGGAGGATATATTTAACACGTTGCTGCATTCAGGTCAACTGAGATATACACCCTGGATTTACGCGACAGAACATAACATTCCGGACGTGCTCTCCCCTTCTGCGCTGCTGAACCAATCCGCCCAGACCATTGAGTTATTTGAGCCCATGAGGCTATACAAACAGCATTCCGGTTACGAACCAATCCGGCTCCATCAGCTTCTTGATGGACTACGGGAGCCAGCTTCCGTTGTTCTTTTACCCTCGGTTTCAACAAGGAACGAGACTTGGTTCAACGGGGATAAAACTCCCCCCCTTGTTAGAATGGATGGATTTTATGTTATTTCCAAAGGAACAAGTCAGGGTAGAGTTGCAGGAGCAGACGCGGACGGTACACGATACGTAAATTATGAGCGCGTACATCAGTACCCACTATACGTATATGGGAATGGTCGAAAGACTCCTGATTTAACCCTGATGCTTCGTGATCCCAAGACTAGAATCAAGGCAAGGAAACAAGGAGATGGCGTCACATTTGATCTGGTTACCTCGGTCAAAAGTTCCATCACCGAAGACCATGGAGCCCCGCGCACGCCTCAGGCCATGGAACAAGAAGCGGAGAAACAAATCGAATCCCAAATCCGAGATACGTTCGAAAAAACCAAGTCACGCATGATTGATTCATACGGTCTTGTGGAACACTTATATCGCCACAACCTTCCCTTATGGAAACAGGAAGTCTACAACCGGGCGGACCCACTCCAACGTTTTAAGCTTGGAAAAGTGGAGGTTCACGTGGATATCCTTAATGCGAGCACGTATAAATACAGCGAATAAATGAAGAAAAAGAAGCCCCGTGCCTGCATTGGATGCAAGGTTACGGGGCTTCTTACCATCTCCAACTGCTGTCGATTGGGGAAGTTATCCTAATGGATACGCCATGACACTCATCAAAGCCAATTCAGGCTGGGTCGTATCCAAACGACTGTACTGGACGATAACGGGGATATTGCTCGAAACCGTAATCGCATAAGGCACGCCCGGCGGAATAGACTGCTCCCCGGATCGTAGCGATGCAGTGCGAATATGCTTCGTCCTTCTCGCTGGCACTTCAGCGACCATACCTTCGAGTGGTTCTCTGTCTTCAAAGTAAATCGTGATGTGCAGCTCCGCATCCGTGGCACTGGTGTTCAGTACACAGATGCTCTCATGACTCTCCAATGTGCCCCGGCTCTCCGGGGGAATGTAACCATCCGGAATGACCCAGTAGGTGTGACCTGTAGCTGCTGAAACGTTCTTACGGGCAGATGTGCCTGATTCTGTCTGGTCAGGTGTCATTGAAATACATCCTCCTCTTTTTTACGAGTGCAATATAGGTTAAAAATAAATCGGCTCACAGGGCAGTCGCTTCGGCGGACGGATCGGGCTACAGACCGCTGTTGGCTCGGGATTTCTTTTGGCTCATTCGCGGGGGCAACTCTTAAAACCCGTGGGCTCGCGGGGCAGCCGCTTCGGCGGGCGGATCGGGCTGTGGGCCGCTGTTGGCTCGGGATTTCTATTCAATTCCCCCCTCAGCAGGGGAAATCCCGCTCCAAAGGCGGACGCTTCGCTCCCTCTACCCGATTCCGCCCTCCTCCGCTGCTACGCTCGCCGGACTGATTTAAAAGATTATTGCCTTCGCTCTTTCGCTGGGCAACTTTTGCTGGCTCGTTACTTCGTTTAACTCGCTTTGCATAAATACGGACGAACAGGACTTAAAATCCTGCGGGAACTTATCCACTAGTGCAATAGAATTAGAACCTTTACAACTGTGATGATTACTCGCCTACCGCAGATACATCTGCAGCGGTTGTAATTGCAGCTCGCGGATGGCTTCTGCCACCTGCTGGGCAAGGCGGCGGGCACCGCGTTCCTGAAAATGCGTGTTATCCTCCACGCCTGAAGGGAAGTTCACATACTCTCCTGGCAGCACCCACATAAAGTCATCCTTGGTGGCTTCCACACCCGCCTGCTCGAACAGAAGACGGCTACGCTCTGCCAGATCGATCAGCGGAACAGCTTCCTGTTCCGCCAGCTCACGCACGGCGATGATATAATCGCCATGGGTATCGGTCAATGTGCCATCATCCGCAAAATAGCGACGATGCACCGGGGTTATGAGCACCGGACGAGCCTTGGCTTCACGGGCAGCATCGATATACTTTTTCAAATATTCCTTATATGTTGTGAATGGGTCGGTCCCACGTTCAGGGTCCGGCTTCTCATCGTTATGTCCAAATTGAATAAACAGAAAATCTTCGGGCTTGATTCGCTCCATAATGGCGCTGAGCCTGCCTTCATTAATAAAGCTGCGGGAACTGCGCCCTGACTGGGCATGATTATCCACTGCCACATCATGTTTGAACTGTGCTGGCAATAGCTGGCCCCAACCACAATACGGATATCCACTTTCCGGCTGATCCGTTACGGTTGAATCCCCGGCAAGAAATACAGTCATGGTCTGATTCGCAAGGGTAATCTCTAGCGCATTGATTCTTGGCGCGGGACCGGAGAATGATAGACGAAGTCTGCCGCCACGAACAACGACCGAGAATCGCACCTCTGCAAATTGCCCAGGAAGTGTACGAATGGTTGGCAGTACAAGCCTGCCCTCACCAGCTTTCACACGGGTCACGGTCTCAGCCAATTCATCACCTGCAACAAGTAATACTTGATAGGTTCCATCGGGAACATCCACGATGAAGGATGCTTTGAGCGGAATACAGAAGCCCGAACGCAATCGGGCAGACATGGTTGTCTGCCCCGGATGGTTATGATGTTGGTTCGTGGAATTCGGCACGTCATCAACTCCGATGCGTTGTTTCTCATACACCAGAGAACCTGCTTCGAATCCGTATCCTCCTCGTTCCTCATATGCGGTTGTTGCAGTTACTTTCAGATAATCCCCTGTCTCATCTGCTCTTCCCGAGTCCGGTCCAAAGTTAAACTTCCAGCTGGTCACGGACATTGCCTGGCCCTCTGCCGCTGCCCCCATGGCAACAGCCTGACTATCCTGAGCTTTATTCAAAAGCGATAACCTCCTTGGTTAACTTTCCGTAAACGTTCAATCGGGCAAGATACGAAGATATACAGTGAAGCCTGCTTATCCTTTCAATCCGCTAGTGCTCATCCCTTGAACAATTTGTTTCTGGAAGATGAAGAACACAGCTACAACCGGAACCAGACTGACGATGGACATCGCGAACATGGCGCCCCAGTTGGAAGCAGATTCGCTATCCAGGAACATTTTCAATGCCATCGATACGGTATATTTCTCAGGCGAGTTGAGGTACAATACCGGACCGAGCAGATCCTCCCATCTCCAGTAGAAGGAGAAAATCGCTGCTGTTGCCAGAGAAGACTTGATGAGCGGCATAATAATCTGGATATACAGTCTGAATTTGTTACATCCATCAATGGTTGCAGCCTCATCCAGCTCCTTCGGAATCGTTCGAATGAACTGTACCATCAGGAAGATGAAGAACGGCATTCCGAAGAATGTAGGAACAACGATTGGCAGAATCGTATTCAGCCAACCCAGCTTCGTGAAGATAATATATTGAGGAACCAATACCACGTCATGTGGCAGCATCAGCGTCAACATCATAATGGAGAACCAGAAGCTACGACCTTTGAAGCTAAGTCTGGCAAAACCAAAAGCGATCAACGATGACGATATCACAGCACCGATGGTAGATATAACTACAATTACAAGTGAGTTGGTAATGTAATCCATGAACGGTCTTCCTGCTGTGCCTTTCCAACCATCCACATAGTTACTCCAGATCCACTCCGTAGGAAACAGGGTGTCTGCGGTAACAAAGATCGTACGGCTTTCCTTGAATGAACTGAAGAGCATCCAGAGTACAGGATAGAGCATCAGGAGGGCAAGAGCTGCAACGAACAGGTGATACACGGGCCATTTCACATTTTTCCATACCATCATCGTTACTTCCCTCCTTCAGATTCGTAGAATACCCAGTACTTGGATGTCAGGAACACAGCTACCGTGAGTATTCCAATCATAATGAGCATGATCCAGGCCATTGCCGAAGCATAGCCCATGTTGTTAAACATAAATGCCTGACGGAATAGATACAGGGAGTACAGCATGGTACCATCCATTGGGCCGCCTTCGCCTTTGGAGATAATGTAAGCAGGTACGAAGGTCATGAATGCTCCAATCGTCTGCATGATCATATTGAACAGAACGATTGGGCTAAGAAGTGGCAAGGTGATGCTGAAAAATTTTCGAACCGGATTCGCACCATCCACGCCTGCTGCCTCGTACATCTCAGGGGAGATATTTTTGAGACCAGCCAGGAAGATCAGCATGGACGAACCGAACTGCCACACAGACAGTGAGATCAGCATAACCAGGGACGCATTCGGGTCACCAAACCAGCTTATAGGCCCAATTCCAATTGCCGTCAGAGCGCTGTTGATAACACCCTCATTACTGAAGAGGTTACGCCACATAATGGATACGGCCACACTACCACCGATAATGGATGGCAGGTAATACAACGTCCGATACGTTCCAATCATACGAGAGCCAGTGTTCAGGACCATCGCTACGAAGAGGGCAAAGATCAATCTTAACGGTACCCCAATGAATACATACAGAAACGTAACTTTGACCGAATTCCAATATTTCGGGTCATCAAAAAACATTTTGGTGTAGTTATCAAGCCCAATCCACCGCGGGGAAGTGAACAAGTTATAACTCGTGAACGACATATATAAGGACACAAACATGGGGATGAGTGTGAAGCCCAGGAATCCAATAATAAACGGGCTTATGAACGCATATCCGGTTAAGTTTCTACGTAACGACGAATACTGCCTCAATGGAACGAACCTCCTTCATGGATCAGCTTACTCCCTCATCCTTACTTCGGTCATCTGGACGGGGAAAGGCCCTCGCATTCGCGAGCAGCCCCATTCCCGACCATCCCTGAAGTGGGACAAGCAAGCTATCATTCAACTGTTATTTATTGTTTGCAAGTACAGATTCGGCGTTCTTGCGGAATGTTTCTGCTGCTTGTTGAGGTGTAATTTTGCCAAAGTTCAACTCTTCAACCACATCGGCCAGAGCAGAGATTACTTCAGGTGAACCCACCGGTGGCGGAGAACTCATTGGTGAAGCCTTAGGCTCCATGGCTGCTACGAATTCAAAGACCTGTTTCGTGGCGTCACTCAGCTCAGGTGCGATGGCTTCCTTGATTGCTCCTGAGATAGGCACACCGCGCTCCCCTTTGATCAGTTTGTTGGCTTCCACGTCATTCACCCAGAAATCAATGAATTTAGCCGCTTCTTCCTTCACTTTGGAGTTGGACGTTACACCCCAGTACATACTTGGTTGCATATAAAGTCCTTTTTCCATATCCGGTCCTGGCATTGGAGCGATTTCGAGCGGACGGTTCGCTACCTGTTGCAAGGCTACGAACTGGTTGGACCATTGCCATACTCCAATTCCTTTTTCCTTCACGAGATCCGATTCTTCAATAATACCTTTGGTTTGGTTGGCTACATCCGGTGTAGGTGCTGCGCCCTGCTCAATCATGCGGCGCATAAGTCCGAAGAATTCAACAAACAATTGGTCATCATCATAACCAAGACCTGTACCTTCCGCATTGTATAGCGACAACCCTTTGGTACGCAGGAAGTAGTGGAAGAAGATATCCGGAGCTACCCCTCCATCCAAATACAAACCTTTCTCAGCGGCTTGTTTACCCAGTGCTTCGTACGATTCCCAAGTCATATTGTCAGGGATTGCATCCACGCCTGCTTTTTTAAGCAACGCCGGATCATATTGGAAGCCCAGAACGTTAACACCGGCAGGTACACCGTATTGTTTGCCATTAATTACACCTGTGCTAATTACATTCTCGGACACATTGTCCACTTTGATCTGGTTGCCCAGATAAGGAGCTAGATCCTCAAGCTGACCATTCTGTGCATATTGGCTGATGTAGGAAATATCCATCTGAACGATGTCAGGCAATTGATTTGCAGCTGCTTGTGGTGCGAGCTTTTTCCAGTAGTCATCAAATGAAGCATATTCCACGTCAATTTTGACATTCGGATTTTTCGACTTGTACAGGTCAATGACTTTCTGTGTATATTCATGCCGTGCATCCGAGCCCCACCAAGCGATCCGCAGAGTAACCGATCCATCCGAAGACCCCTGTTCGCTTCCTCCACCTGAACTACATGCCGCTGTAAAAACGAGCAACGCAGCCATCATCAGGAATATTGCCTTTTTCACCATGCCAATCTCCCCTTTTATGTTGATATGGTTGTGTGAACGAGTTATCCTTTTGTTCCTGATAACGCTTTCACAAACTTGTTAATGTCATTTTCGCAAATGTACGACCAGAGTTGAATACACAAAACCGTCTTGTTGGTTCAAAAAACAGAGGAGGACAACAGCCTCCTCTCGGCGCTGTTCGTCCTCCCCAGATAGGAGTCACATGATTGGTAGCCCATTGTTATATGCCAATCCTGCGGAATTCTGTAGGTGTCATACCGGTCCACTTTTTGAACACCTGACTGAAATATTGCGAATTACCGCCGAATCCGAACAACTCAGCTAGTTCGAATACTTTTACATCCCCGCCTCTGCGAATATGATCACACGCCCGTTCGATGCGCAGACGATTGACGTAATTGGAGAAGTTCTCGCCCGTGACTTTTTTGAAAATCTTGCCCAGATAATCCGGATTCATATATAACATCTGATGAGCGACTCCATTAAGAGAGAGATCCGCCTCTCCATAATGACGATCCACGATATCCATCATCTTCTCCACGGCGGAAGACTGGCGACTGATATGGTTTTTGTAATAACCGGAAGTTAGCCGGGCTGCACTGCTTGCAACAAAAGACTTCAACCCAGATAACGTATCGATATGAGGCAGTTCCGCCATACGCTGGGTGAATTCTGTTGCCTCCTCGGGCGGACAAACATGAACCATCGCAGAATACAGCTGCACTACATAAGAACGAGTCACCTCAATCTCCAACTGCTGACGCGATAATAGATCAAACAGACGATCCACCTCTGCCGCGGTTTCTTCTGTATTGCCCGATTTGATCAACTGACATAGTTGCTCCGCATCCTGCTCAGCATGCACGCCGTCGCATTCTCCGGCCAGAACAAGATCGCTCTTCGTAATCAGCTTGCCTTCACCAATAAAAAAGCGATGATTCAAGTACTGCAATGCCTCACGAAACAACCGCCGGGACTGGATCATTCGATCTGCTTCACTCAGCGCAGCGGTCACTTCCAGTTTATATAGTCGGGTAAATGCAGCCCGAACCTCTTCAATACTTTCTTTCAATCCGGCCGGATCAGCTGAATCCGCAAGCAGAATCAGGAGTTTGCCTTCAATGGTAGTGCTTAACAGGACATGTGGGAGCAGGTCACTGGCAATGTTTTTGATCGCAAATAAGTGACTGTAATCATGCTCATCTACGATTCGGAACAGCAGTAACCGAACTGTGTTCTCTTCAAGCTCCAGATCGAACAGCTCCTGATAATACTCCAGATCAACTGGCCCATAGGTTCGGTTGGTCATGAACTCCAGCAGAAATTGCTCCTTCACATGCGGAAGGACACGCTGCAATCGCTGTTTCATCTCACCAGCAACATGTTCCTTCACCTGGGCATCCTGATGCTCCTGCAACAGTTCAGTTAACGCATCATGGATCTGATTCTCATTACATGGTTTGAGCAAATAATGCTTCACACCATATTGCATCGCTCTGCGGGCATATTCGAACTCCTTGTAGCCGGATAACATGATGAAACGTACCCCCGGATATGCTTCGGATGCCTTCTCTATGAGTCCGAGACCATCCAGACCTGGCATGGAAATATCCGTAATAATAATGTCAGGTCTCGACTGCCCAATTTTGTCCAATGCTTCGATCCCATTCCTCGCCGTACCCACCAATTCCGTACCTGCTGCGGCCCAATCGACCACTTGGGAAATCCCCTCCAGAATGACACGTTCATCATCCACGAGCATCACTTTGTACATCGTCATCGTCCTCTCTAATCCAAGGTATGCTGATCGATACTACAGTTCCTGATCCAGGCTTGCTGCTTATCACCATTCCGCCTTCTTCGCCGAAGGTCAGCCTGATTCGTTCCTGGATGTTAGATAACCCAATGCCCTGTCCTCTTGTCTGTATGCGTCCTTCATGTAACTGCTCCAGGAACTCAGGTGTCATTCCTGGGCCATCATCTTCAACTTCGATAATCACCTGATCACCATCCGCTCTTGCTCGAATACGTATCCGGCATGGGTCAATACTTGGCTCAAGCGCATAATGGATGGCATTCTCCACGAGTGGCTGTAACGTTAACTTGGGAATTCGGGCCGTCCCCACCTCAGGGGCAATCTCCATGTCAAAATCAAGTCTCTCCTCAAAACGAGTACGCTGAATCGTGACGTAACTGCGGACAATGTCCAGCTCTCTTTCCAGCGTGATCCACTTCTCGGACATATTTACAGAGCTACGCAGCAGAAATCCGAGAGCCTCAACCATTTCCGAGATCTGTCGTTGCTTCTGCACTTTAGCCAGCCAGTTAATCGATTCCAGCGTGTTATATAGAAAATGTGGATTAATCTGCGCCTGAAGCGCTTTCAACTCAGTCTCACGAATCACCAATTGCTTGGCATAGTTCTCATCAATCAATTCACGTATCCGTTGAAGCATCATCTTGAATGTGCGATGTAGCAGCCCAACCTCATTCTGTGGAGATATCGGAACATTGCCGAGGGCAGCCTCCTCCAGTTTATCCAAATCGCCTTTTTCGATATTACGCATCTTTTTGATCAACTGCGCAATTGGATGGGTAATACTGCGGGAGAATCTCGCTCCAATGATCAGCGCCGCCAGAAAAATCATGATGAAGATCACCGTGACCAACTGTTTGACAAACTGGATCTGTTTAAACATCTGGTCATACGGGGTGGTGTACAAATAGGTCCAATCCGTATAGGAAGAATGGGCACGCGCTACAAAGTGTCTCCCTTGCTCCAACATGGCAATTCCATAGGGCTGGGTACGCTTCAGTTCAGACTCAATCTCGGCTTCACTGACTGCTGATTCTGTTGGATAGATCACTTCTCTTCCATCGGTAATCAATAATTGGGAGTCCTCAGCTGGTTCTTGCATCTGATCCTGTACAATTCGGTCCAGCCTTACGCGGATGATCAGTGTGCCGAGGTCCTCCAATGTAAATGCTCCGCCAATAAAGGATTTCACCTGTCGGACCGACAAGAGTCGGGACTGTTTATCCCCGCTGGTATGCCAAGCATTGGAGCCCGAATATTGCTGCCCCAGTGCAACCAGTTCCTTTTGCGTGGACTCTGAGATTCCCTCCCGATTGCCTGCGGCCATAACGTTATTATCATTATCGATAAATAGCATGGAATAGACGTATTTTTCGGAACCCGCGTAAGCGACTAACCTGTTGGTAATCTTTTTACGCAATCCATTTTTCTCGTAACCCGTTTCGACCTTTTTCAGTTGGAGCAGATATTGCTGAAGCGGCTCGTCCGACATCACCTTGAAGGAAAGGTTGGAAATTTCACGCAGTTGATTCTCAATGCCTACTGAAGACATATTGAGGACTTGCGAGGATTTCTCATAGATCTGACGGTCATAGATACTGAACACATATCGGAGTACGGACGCATAAAACGTAAAGCTGATTAACATCAAAAGCCCGATGAGAAGAATTGTTTTATGATGAATCGGCAGTGTTGTGAAAGCGTTCTTAATTTTACTCATCCTAAGCGCTCCTTTGCCTTGCGAAGGGTTGCTGTCGTGTTATGGGTTAGTGGTTTTATTGTAAGTTATTTTCATATTTACACATCCATTGGTCATCTGACAAGATATATTTATGCAACATTTCAGGTCATTAGAGAAGGTATACACCTCTGTCAGCAATTTTAAAAGAACACAAAACAGCCAGAATGCTTTGATCAGGTCAAGGCATTCTGGCTGTTGAATAACATGTTAGAGCACAAAATACTTATTACGGATTAACAAAAACAGTTTTCAGCTTCGCTACATATTGCACATCAAAGCCAAGACCTTCAGCCACCATGGCAAGGGGTACATACGTTTTAGACTCTTTGCCTACCTTATTCAGGAATGCAGGTGTGTCCACGGTAACCGATGCTCCATTTACCTTCACAGCATTGGCACCAATCTTGACAGCAACCTTCCGCTCTCCATATGTAATGGTTGCAGTTGAAGTCTTGTTATCCCATACCGTAGTAGCACCAACAGCGTTCACGATATCTTGGATTGCCACAAAGTTTTTGCCGTTACGGATAATCGGTTTGTATGGTGTATTCAATGTTTTGCCACTCACGATAATATTCATGGGTTCACCTGTGGCAGGTGCAGTCAGCTTGGTGTAATCTCCCCAGATCGTTTTGGCAAATACTTCAGCAATGGCCGCATATCCGAATTGATTCGGGTGGAAATCACGATCTTTGATCATATGAGTCATCGTGCCCTCACCGCCAACAAACTCCTTGGCCACGTGTGCGACTTTGACATCAGTACCTTGAGCAGAGAATTGCGCTGCGATTCCATCAATCGTCTGTGTGAAGCCTTGGGAGGCCTCCATCAGTTTGGCATAGAGTGCCTTGCCTGCTACTTCTGGCATCGGTTGATACTGGTCGGCGATGACAATTGTAGCTGCCGGATTTATTTCATGGATATCATTAATCGTTGCACTAACGTTGGCTGTATAAGTTGCGAGTAATTCTTTTACCTTCGCTTGCAGTTCCTGATCACTCAGTTTGTCTGCTGTACCGAGAAGCTCAGATACATCATTTCCCCCAATGGTAATTGCAACCAGATTGGCCTGTGCTACACTCTCACGGATTGCAGCAGTATTGGCTCCGATCTGCCCCGCTCTTGGATCAGGAAGACTTGGTTGAATGGCTTCGGAAGTCAGTGTTTGGCCATCCTTAATTGCAGTAGTGAAGTTTTTCAAGCCACTGGTTTTCAATCCGGCAATCCCGTAGTTGTCCACCTGTGTACGTCCATGCAGCAAACCTTGCTCCTGCAGACGTTCTACATAACCATAAGGCAATTCTTTCGTGTTGGGCTCATAACCTACCGTTATGGAGTCTCCCAACGTGACGATGCGGAACTCCTTGGTAACGGCTACTGCATCTTTCTTCGCAGTCAGCGAAGCCTCGTTTGTACCCGCTGGCAATACACCCGTTTTGGTGTCAGCCGCGTGTGCAGGCAATGCAGAAGATGTGAAGAGCAGCATTCCTGCCAACATGCTCGCCGTTAAACCGGCAGCAGTATTTTCCCATATACGTTTACGCTTCATTCGGGGTAACACTCCTTTTCGCGAATCTATCTTAATTCACACTAATATGCGTGTTCAAAAAGAGCGCTTTTCAGTACCGACAAGATGGGATAAAGCTAAGCATCCTTCGTAATCAAAAGCAGACTTTCTGACCAGTCTCACTATTGTATAGTACATCGGTCAAACCAATGACATAAGTTCGTGTTACTCTATTCTATCATTTTAAAGTAGGCGCTGTCCTCTCTACTGGAAGTGCGCATGAAATAACAGACTCCCGGATGGGGAGTCTGTTACTGGTGAGGCACAGCTATGACGTTCAGTGATTAGTTAAGATTGCGGCTTATCCGAGTCTTCGGCAATCGAATGACCCTTGTCGCTCTCCAGTTTGTTCCCGGTAGCTCGCTCCAGATATCGATCATAACGATCATCCACTTCGCGTGCCATCTTCCGGTACTTTAACGTTTCCTCGACAATCGGATCACGTTCTGTCTGGATTCGCACTTCATATTTGGGAGGAATCAGCTGGCGTTCACGCTGATCGGTGTCGCCGGACTCTTCCATGTCCCCTTCCGTCAGCATATCACTGAGCCGTCGTTCCAGTTCTTTGGATTCATCCATTGTTCTCGCTCCTTTAATTAAAGCCATACATGCGTTAGTTAAAGCATGGATGGGTTGAATAAACTCACTCCAAGCCAGTAGCCTTCGCTTCCTTCAGCACATCTGTCAGTGCATCATGGATTTTGCCATTACTGGCAACGACATGACTTACTGACAGTTGATAAGGTGTTCCGAGTGTATCCGTTACCTTACCGCCGGATTCTTCGACCAGCAGCGCACCTGCAGCAATATCCCACGGTTTCAATCCGACTTCGGTGTAGGCGCTGAGACGTCCTGCGGCAACATACGCCAGATGAAGGGCGGCCGATCCACCTGCACGCAAGTTACGAACTTGCGGAGCAAGCGCCTGCACAGCAGCCATATTCAGTGGCAACGCAAAGGTTGTGTCTGCCGGGAATCCAACCGCGATCAGGCTCTGCGCCAGTTCCTGTTCACCAGATACAAGCATCCGGTTGCCGTGGACGTAAGCTCCTTTACCCTTTTCCGCAACAAACAGTTCGTCACGGGAAGGGTCGTATATTACGCCGACAATGACTTCACCATTGTGAGCCAATGCGATGGACACCGAATAAAACGGGAATCCGTGTACAAAGTTCGTCGTTCCGTCCACAGGGTCAACAATCCAGAGGAACTCTTCTTCCTCGGCCTCTTTCAGTGCTTTTGCCGAAGCTTCCGGTCCCGGTTCGACGCCTTCTTCACCCAGAATGGCATGGTGGGGAAAATGCGTGAGAATCAGGCGGCGGATCATCTGCTCCGCTCCCTTATCCACTTCGGTCACCAGATCCTGGGGTGAATATTTGGTGCCTGGTTCAGTTACCGTCCCAAGACGGCTTTTGATCCATTCTCCAGCTTTGGAAGCTGCATTAATAGCAACGGCAGTATAGCTTTTGCTTGTCACGACATAAGGTATCTTTTCCTTCTCATTCAAAGCGTTCACTCTACTTTCTATATCAATCTACGAAAAGTTGAAATACTTGTTAAAAGTATACGCCCCGCAGGTCGTAAAGTTTCTCGTTGCCCAAGCCCCTTTTGGCTCTACGGATGAATGATGACGGTAGACTCGTCCACCCACTCCACGCCCTCTTCGTGATAGAATGCCAGCTTCTGCATCAGCTGCACAAGAGCCTCATCCTTGCGTTTGGCCTCAATCATCACGTCAAGCCTTGGGGTGTCTGCTGCGATATGACGCAAGAAGTCGAGCATAGGCTCTACCTCCACGCCATCGGCATGACCTCGCAGATCCTTTTCACTCTTCGGACTGGAGACATGAATTTTGGGTGGCAATGGCTGATCAGCCGGTGAATCTGCCTGGGCAAGTGGTGACTCCCAGGTCTTCAGAATATCAGCCCACAGATCCCACGGCTGTTCTCCTTCGTTGTTCACCCACTGGTGATGGATATCCAGTACCATGGGTAATCCCAGGCGCTGGCACACGGCCAGTGTCTCGGGCGCGTTGAACGTTTTGTCATCATTTTCGAGTGTCAGCCGCTCCTGGATGTCCCGATCCAGCTTCAAAAAGTTTTCTTCAAAACGAAGCGCCGCCGAAGGCTTGTCCCCGTATGCACCACCAATATGTATATTGTTCTTGGCAGTGGCATTCAGTCCCATGGCATCCAGCATCCGAACATGATGACGAAGGTCGCGAATCGAGTTGCGCAGAACTCCCTCACGGGGTGTACTAAGTACGGTAAAATGATCCGGATGAAAGGATACACGCATATGATTTTCCTTCACAAAATCACCAATGGCAGCAAAGTCCTGCTTCAGAGCCGGGAACGGGTCCCAGTCATTCAGGTCCTCGTGTGTTGCCAGTGGAATCAATTTGGAAGAGAAGCGATATACATGAATATGGCTGCCCTTGTTGTGCCTGAGCAAACGTAATGTATTATGCAGGTTCTCGGCTGCAATCCGTTCGAGCTTGCGGATGGCTGCTTCCCTGTCATCGATTTTGTTAAAACTCGACATGGTCATGGTCCGGGAAGGCGAGGCATTCTCTATAAGCACGGACATGGCCACGTAACCAAAGCGTACGAGCATGAATTTCTTCCTCTCTATTAGGGCGGAGAACCCGCACGGCATATTCAGCCGTCAGGATGTACCGTCACTGTATATAACCAAGTTTTACCCTAAAAGAGTGACCATAATCGTATTCTGGCAAATCAGTCCATCCAACCCGCATTCACGGTCAAAATCACTATTCCTGCGCTTGTTCTCCAAAGAACATCTCATCGGCAAGCGCGGTCTGGATACGTGATTCTTCCTCCGTCAGTTTGCGGATCAGTTGCATCTCCACTTCGGTTACTTCTTGCCCCTGGAAGTTGATCTCTGCAATGGAAACCACGATCTTGACGATGGCTACAGCCACGTTATCCGGTGTGTATGCAATCACTTTCTGGCCGGTAGGAAATACCCGGAAGCCCTGTTTGACCATTTTGCCGCGTCCGTATTCAAGCAGTTCGAACAGCTCCTGCTCACTCTTGAACTTGCATACGGAATTGAATTCAGTCTGAAATCCCATGTATATCCCTCCTGATCTTGTGGTCTCAGGCTACGCCTGTACGCCGTTCTCGTAATTCAGTGCCTGCTTGCGGTTGTAACGCTCCAATGCCAGCTCAATCATGCGATCCAGCAATTCGGCATACGATACACCTGTCTCACGCCATAGAAGTGGATACATACTATAGGGTGTGAAACCAGGCATGGTGTTAACTTCATTAATAAGCAATGCGCCGTCATTTTTCCGAATGAAGAAATCCGCACGTGAAATGCCGTTACCTTCAATCGCACGGAACGCCTGCAGAGCTGCCTCGCGAATGCGATCTGCGGCCTCCGGGTCCAGTGGAGCTGGGATCAGCATCTGTGATTGACCATCAATATACTTGGCTGCATAGTCATAATATTCACCGGAGGATACGATCTCGCCTGGAACGGAAGCCATTGGCTCGTCATTGCCGAGCACGCTGACCTCAACTTCACGCGCTTCAACGAACTCCTCAATGACCACCTTCGTATCATACCGAAGTGCAAATTCAACAGCTGTCTTCAGCTCATCGCGGTTACGCGCTTTGGAGATGCCTACACTGGAGCCCAGATTGGCCGGTTTGATAAAACAAGGATACCCCAGCTGATCTTCGACCTGTACGATCATTTCGTGCTCTGTCTGCTTCCATTGTGTAGCATTAAAATACGTAAAGGCACATTGGTCGATGCCCGCCTGTGCGAACAGCTTTTTCATGACCACTTTGTCCATGCCGCCAGCCGAAGCCAGTACGCCTGCACCTACATATGGCATATCCGCCATCTCGAACATGCCCTGGATGGTGCCATCCTCTCCAAACGTACCATGCAGCAGAGGGAACATCACATCCAGCGCTTCTGCTCCGCCATACAAACGGCCAAACAGCGCGTTCAGCGCATCCTGTGTTCCACCCGCCGATTGCTCCAGCTTCAAATCTTCAATCTGCGCGAACGGCGCATGCATGACAGGTCCTTTTTTCCACGTCCCCTGCTTGGAAATATAGAAAGGAACCAGTTCATACTTCTCGTAATCAAATGCGTTCGTTACAGCAAACGCCGTTTGCAGCGACACCTCATGCTCGCCTGATTTTCCGCCGTACACGACGCCTACTTTTAATTTATCCATACTCATGTGTACCCTCCGATTATCTGTGCCTGATGCTGTCATGCTTGCATGCTCAGCACCCTTGTTTTTCTGTATGTGTTATCTGGTCTTATTTTACACGGAACTGGATGTCTGCGTCACCGCATCCCGAAAATCTTTCGTCATCAAAACTCATCTGCAATATGAAAAAGCCGGTATACCGTCCGCTCCGTCCAGGCGTAAGAATCCCGGTAATCCCAAAATCGGTGACGGCTGCTAACCGTATGTGCGTTAACAAGCGGCATACCGCCCGCATCAAATGCGGTCACAACGGTGCTGTGCTGAAATCGTGCATCCCCATCCCAATCGTAGAGAATTACATCACCGAGCATCAACTGCTCAGGACGCTCCACTTCTGTCGCAGTCAGACCCCAGCTGCTACCTGACAAATAACGCTCCAGACTATTGGAGACTGCCCAGCTGTAACTCCACATTTCGGAGCCGTTCACATACCCCTTATACCACCAACCAGCTTCTCTTCTACCAGTATAGTGGATGGGTGCGCCCCCTGCAAAGAGACATTGGGACACGTAATTGGTGCAATCCACATCAAATTCCTCAAATGCCGGATTCCCCGCATTCCACCACCGATCCGCATAGGCAACCGCCAGATCTCTGCGATAGGACTGTTGCCTTGAGCTTCTTCCCTGACCCAACACTTCCCGATTCAGCAGCGGTCGATTCATCGCCTGTACAAAATCGGCTTGTTGAAACGGACGTCCTTCCCCCGCAGGGCGACGCTCCGGCACTTCTCGCTCAACCCGTCCAATGATCCATCCACCACTCTGCCGCAGAAAGGTTAACCGCTCCCGCTCAATCCGGTCCTCCCGGTGGGTGATACCGCTCTTCTCATAGAACAGTCTGCTGTACAATTGTACATCCACCACCGCTTCTTCCTGTCCATCCATAAGCGTGCGCACAAGCTTGGCGCTGGTCTCGCTGCGAAGAGGCACGGCGCGCCGCTTACGATACCATTCGTCCAGCCTTGCCATACGCTCTCCCCGTTCCACCACGAAGTCAGGATCGGTAACGATCCGTTCGCTGGTCTGTGGACGGTAGTCGATCTCACAGCGATTGTACTGGTTCACGTAAGTATATAAGGCACTCTTCCATTCCCGTTCCAAGCCTATGTCCCCCTTTGGCATGAGTTCTGTCCGGAATATTTCATTGCGTATATAAACTCCTACTATTCATATGAGAGGGTCCCCGGTTGTATGTACACGGCTCGGGAAGGAGATCCAAAATTCGGCAAATACAGGTACACGAGATATCTTATTCCTGCCCGCTTCACGAAAACGCCTTCATTGGTCCAAATGCTTGCTTGATCAGGCAAAAAGACCTTTACGTACGGAGGTGAAAACGGTATACTTAATACTAAAGTCATGATTATGAAATTACGTTTCATCTGATGAAACTAACGAACAAGAACACGGAACGATGAAGGCCTGTTCTTCACCTAAATGAACGTTTTCTTCATCTCACCGACACATCCCAAGGAGGTACATGTATGTCAGCAAAGAATCATTTCTCCGCCGCTCGCAGTCTTGAGGTGGGAGGCAAGTCTTACCGCTACTACAGTCTCGATGCTCTTCAGGAAAACGGCCACGGCGATCTTTCCAGGCTTCCTTTCTCCATTAAAGTGTTGCTTGAAGCAGCAATTCGTCAATTCGACGGACGTGCCATTACCGAAGAACATGTAAAACAACTGACCGGCTGGGCAGATGGCCGTGATAATAACAAGGAAATCCCATTCATTCCTGCGCGTATCGTACTGCAGGATTTCACCGGTGTACCGGTTGTCGTTGACCTCGCTGCAATGCGTGATACCGTAAAAAAAGCAGGCGGCGACCCGAAACAGATCAACCCGCTCGTTCCCGTCGATCTCGTTATCGACCACTCTGTTATGGTTGATGCTTTCGGTACCAACGATGCACTTGATTACAATATCAAAGTTGAGTTCGAGCGTAATGAAGAGCGTTACCGCTTCTTGCGTTGGGCGCAGACGGCATTCAACAACTTCCGTGCAGTTCCACCATCCACAGGGATCGTTCACCAGGTTAACCTGGAGTATCTGGCTTCCGTGGCAGCAACGAAAACTGTTGACGGCGAGACCGTTGTATTCCCGGATTCCCTCGTAGGTACTGACTCCCACACCACCATGATCAACGGACTTGGCGTTGTTGGTTGGGGTGTTGGTGGAATCGAGGCCGAAGCAGGTATGCTGGGCCAACCGCTTTACTTTGTAACACCGGACGTTATCGGTTTCAAACTGACAGGCAGCCTGAGTGAAGGCGCAACAGCAACGGATCTGGCACTGACAGTTACCCAATTGCTTCGTAAAAAAGGCGTTGTTGGTAAATTCGTAGAGTTCTACGGACCTGGTCTTGCCAACATCGGTCTGGCTGACCGTGCAACAGTAGCCAACATGGCACCAGAGTACGGCGCAACGATCGGTTTCTTCCCTGTCGATAGTGAAACGTTGAACTATCTGCGCAGCACTGGCCGTCCTGACGAGCAAGTAGAGTTGGTTGAAGCTTACTACAAAGCTCAAGGCATGTTCCGTACTTCCAGCACCGTTGACCCTGAATTCACAGATGTGATTGAACTGGATCTCGGCTCTGTTGTACCAAGTCTTGCAGGACCAAAACGTCCACAGGATCGCATCGAGCTGACACAAATGAAAGAAAGCTTCAATAGCATCATCCGTACACCTGTAGATAAAGGTGGTTACGGGCTGAGCGATGAGAAAATTGAGCAAGCGGTACCTGTGAAGCACCCTAACGGTTCCTCCAGTGAACTGAAAGCAGGCGCTGTTGTGATCGCTGCGATCACAAGTTGTACGAACACTTCGAATCCAAGTGTTATGGTTGGAGCGGGACTGCTGGCGAAAAAAGCAGTTGAACGCGGCCTGACCAAGCCAGGATATGTGAAAAGCAGTCTGACTCCAGGTTCCCTTGTTGTTACCGAGTATCTGGAAAAAGCAGGCCTGATTCCATATCTAGACCAACTCGGATTCAACGTTGCCGGCTATGGCTGTGCGACTTGCATCGGTAACTCCGGCCCACTGCCAGACGAAGTGAGCGAAGCGATTGCTGAGAATGATATGACCGTTGCGGCTGTATTGTCCGGTAACCGTAACTTTGAAGGCCGTGTGCACGCACAGGTTAAAGCCAACTACCTGGCATCTCCACCACTCGTTGTGGCATATGCACTTGCAGGTACTGTGAATATTGACTTTGAAACCGATCCAATCGGTTATGATACGAACAATGAGCCTGTATTCCTGAAAGACCTCTGGCCTAGCTCCGAGGAAATCAAGGATACCATTGCAAGTTCCCTGAACGCTCAGATGTTCCGCAACAAGTACGAGAACGTATTTACAGCCAATGAGCGTTGGAATGCAATCTCTGTACCGGAAGGTGAGTTGTACGAGTGGGATCCAAATTCCACGTACATTCAGAATCCTCCGTTCTTCCAAGAACTTGGCGACAAGTTGAACGATATCGCAGATATCCGTTCTGCACGCGTTATGGCATTGCTTGCGGATTCCGTAACAACGGACCATATCTCGCCAGCTGGTAATATTGCAGTATCCAGCCCGGCTGGACTGTACTTGAAAGAACATGGCGTAGAGCGCAAGGACTTCAACTCCTACGGTTCACGTCGTGGTAACCATGAAGTAATGATGCGTGGTACGTTCGCTAATATTCGTATCCGTAACCAGGTGGCTCCAGGCACCGAGGGTGGTATCACGAAATACCTGCCGACAGACGAAGAAATGTCCATCTACGATGCTTCCATGAAGTATCAGGATGAAGGACAGAACCTGATCGTCATCGCAGGTAAAGAGTATGGTACAGGAAGCTCCCGTGACTGGGCGGCAAAAGGAACATTCCTGCTCGGCGTCAAAGCCGTTATCGCCGAAAGCTTCGAGCGGATTCACCGTAGTAACCTGGTCGGCATGGGCGTAATGCCATTGCAATTCCAAGAGGGTCACGGCTGGTCCAGCCTTGGTCTGAACGGACGCGAAACGTATGACATTACTGGCCTCAGCAATGATGTGAAGCCAGGACAAGAGTTGAAAGTTACCGTAACTCGTGAAGACGGTACACAGTTCGAATTCCCTGTTATCGCTCGTCTGGACAGCATGGTTGACGTGGATTACTACCATAACGGTGGAATCCTGCAAACCGTATTGCGTCAAATGATGAAAAAAGCGTAATTACATGAATCATTAATGTGATAAAGTGAGACAGAAAAGCTCCCCATTACGTGCACTCAGCACGATGATGGGGAGCTTTTTTTGCTTTGCTTTTCACAATCGGGATATATTTAAAATCAATTTTCAATCCAATCACCTGCTAATGTCCAATGTGATGTGAGGCTTGATCGAACAGTTGAATCGTGCCCATGATCAGAAACAGACACGACAGAGCAATTAACGAGCCTCCGACCCATCTAGACATGATCAATCGCTCCGTAATCTGTTTTTCCGAAGCATCCGTTACCTTGTGTGGATACACGAGAAACATTAGCCCTACGCTAATGAACAGTATCGCGATGACAATCAACGTAATCCCTCCTTACACGTGACTCTCCTTAGAGGTTAACTTCGTCGTCTCGCGGGATTCTCCTCCCACCAACACCCTTTTCAGGCCAATGGCCATGGTGAAAATGATATATCCAATCAAGCCGCCGAGCGTGTTAAGCATCAGGTCATCCACATCAAATATGCCCATGCCAGTCACTAACTGTGTCACCTCATACCCCAGACTGAGCAGCAGGGACAGCAGGAATACCTTTATTCCAGAGAATAATTTGTTGCCCGTCAGAACAGGAATGAAGATACCCAGTGGGATAAAAGCCAGAACATTCCCTACCAGATGGATTGCTGTACCTGGACGATGTGATGACAAGCTGTTCCAGTCTCGTGAAATTTCCTGAAATGGCGTCAGGTTGACGGTTCGCGTATGAATCAGATCCGGTTGTTGCAAGAATGCCATCAGTCGAACCTTCACGATGCCAAAGTCGACAGCACTTCCTTTGAACAGGATCAGCTTCGTCAGCAGATATAAATAGATAATGAACACGGCAGTCCAAAGGATGTAATGTTTGCTTTTCTTCTGGTTGTTGTGTTTCATGTTGTTTGGCCTCCCTTGTGTTGCCCTGTTATTTCTTTACGGTGACAATGACGCCGTCCATGTTGTCACCCGATATTTCAGTTTCGCCGTGCTCAGGTATGTAAACAGTCGTATCTCCAGTGGCCCGATAATAGCGGATATGATACGTCTCATCCTCTACTTCAACAGAGATGTTCTCCTTCTCCTTCAACATATCAAGGTACTCCTCCAGTACCAGATTGTTCTTATGCATGATCGCACTGTGGGGCAACCCCACATACCGAAAGTGCCATGGTTCATATTGAATACCCGTGATGCTTACTTTATCTTTCGGGTAACGCAAGATAAATCCGTATTTCCATGCATTTTTCTCCAGCCAGTCACCCTCCGGTGCTTCATTCATGGCAGCCAGACTTGAACCGACATCCAGGGATAAGCCAAGATTATGCTCACTGTGACCTGCAGGAAGTGCATAGTCTGAACCCATTTCCTGATATAGCTCGTCCTGCTTCTCAAAGTCCCTGTACCCACTGCTCATGAGAAAATATCGAACTCCCTCTTCCCCTGCTGCCTCAACCATCTTCTGAAACTCCTGCGCCACCAGTCGGGATAACATGATTTTCCGATCCATTATTCCATATCCACGAAGCAGATCATCCTCATCCGCCACATATACAATATCGGATCTAACCCCCTCCTCGTGAACGGGGTATTGCTTATTAACCAGTAACAAATTGCCCTTATGTACCTGATCCTGAATATTTCCTGTGACGGATACCGTATAACCTGCGGGATTTTCACGCGTATTCTGAATCTCGATGGGCAGCTCATTCTTCTGCTGAAGCCATCCCGGTGATTGTGTAACAATATATCCAACCAAAACGATACATATTAAAAAGCCCCACTTTTTCATGCTTGTTCCTCCTTTTACCTCATACATCAAGGATAGACAAAACAAGTTAAAGAAAAAGCAGGGCAATTTTAAAGTTTTTCTTAAATTATACGTTGAACCTTATTGGAATACCGGCAAACGAACTTCGAATTGCGTCCGTACCACATCGCTCTGGGCCGAAATCGTACCGTCATGCTGCTCTACAATATTGCGGGCAATAAATAGGCCAAGGCCTGTCCCACCCTCTTGAGGGGTTCGGGCACGATCTCCTGTGTAATACATATCGAAGATATGCGGCAATTCCTCCGGACGAATATGTCCCCCATAGTTAATCACCTGAATAATGATCCGGTCTGCATCACGATATCCGTTAATATCCACGTACATGCCATCCTTGCCGTGCCGTGCAGCGTTAATCAGCAGATTCTCGAACACACGAGCCAGCAGCTCACCATCACCGGAGATGGTAAGTTCAGTGTCTATTTTCAAACGGGTAATCAGATGATTCTTTTCAAATACAGGATAGAGCTCTTCGTTCATCTGCTTCAGCAGTTCGCTAAGATCCAGCCGTGTTTTGTTTATAGGCAACATGCCATAATTCATACGGGTAATTTCGAACAAATCATCAATCAGCTTCTCCAGACGCTGTGATTTGGTGAATGCAATCGATGTAAAGTGTCTTACTTGCTCCTCTGTCAGTTGATCATCCTTCATGAGCAGGTCCAAATATCCAAGCACAGAGGTCAGAGGCGTTCGCAGGTCATGCGCAAGGTTTACGATGAGCTGGTCTTTGCTGTTCTCGGCAAAGTCACCTCGTTCCACCGCTTCCCTTAGCTTCTCACTTGCCAGATTCACATCCTCCGCAATCGTACCTAACTCATCCTTCGAAGAAATCTGTACACGATGCTGAAAGTCTCCATTCGCCAAGTGATTAATGCCTGCGGAAATCTCTTTGAAATACGTGACATAGGGTCTTGTAAACAAGTAGAAAAACAAAATTGCAAGCGGGATGAAGAGCAGCATAAAGACATATAGATCGCCAATACTTCTCATGATATTACGATATTCCGCCAGCGGATCTTCTCTCCTGACCCCTGCATAATACATCTGCAACAGCCTGTACACGATAAATGTTACGGCGCCAGAAGACAGCATGCTCAGACCGACCAGCATAATCATCGTTGTGCGAAAGCTTCTGCGTTTAGTCATTGAACGTGTACCCCACGCCCCAGATGGTTTTAATAAACTTGTTCTTGTCCACATCTTCTCCGAGCTTCTTGCGCAGCGTCCGAATATGTACCATAACGGTATTGCCACTTTCGAAATAAGCCTCTCCCCATACCTTTTCAAAAATGCTTTCTGCGCTAAAGACCTGTTTCGGATTGCCCGCGAGCAACACTAAAATATCAAATTCCTTCGGTGTTAACTCCAGCGGTTTACCGTAAAGCGTCACGCTATGCTGCTCCGGTACAATGACAAGTCCGCCCTTTTCCAGAATCGAGCGCTGAACCGCCGCTGTGGACTGGCTAAATTGCAATGAACGCCGCAATTGAGAATTCACGCGTGCTACAAGCTCCATCGGGTTAAACGGTTTGGTCATATAATCATCGGCACCCATTACCAGCCCCGTAATTTTATCCATGTCCGAGGTTTTGGCACTCAGGAAAATGATCGGAAAATGATGCTGCTCCCGTATTTTACGAGTCACCTCGTACCCGTCCATACCCGGCATCATAATGTCCAGTACGGCCAAATCAATGGCATGTGTCTGAATCGCCTGTAGTGCCGACTGTCCGTCAGATGCCTTGACGGTATGATAGCCTTCTTTTTGTAAATGTAAAGCCACCAGATCCGCGATCTCTACTTCATCGTCCGCAATCAGAATCGTAATTCGCTTCATTGCTTATTTCACTCCTATATGGGATGCTGAGCAATATAACACCTATGAATCTAACAGATAAGTACAAGATAAACAATTGAAAGCAATGTTATATAAGTTGGACAAAAGTTTTACACAGTTCACTCCGATGACAGAATAACCTTCCAATCGCTGTTATCCCCAGATTTTTTGATTCCCTCTTTCAAAGGGGAAAATCCGGTGATAAAGGCGAACGCTTCGCTTTTTCAGGTTTTTTCTGCCCTCTCCGTTAAAGTGTAAAAGAAATAGCCCATTTATATAAACACAAATAAAAAAAGGAAGAGGTAGCTATGAAACTGGAGCGTTTGTTAGCCATCGTTGTACTGCTTATCAACCGGGGGCGATTACAGGCAAAAGACCTGGCCGATATGTTTGAAGTTTCCATCCGGACGATCTATCGGGATATCGACACATTGGGACAAGCCGGGATTCCCGTCGTGACCTATCAGGGAGCAAGCGGAGGCATCGGTCTGGCGGAAGGGTATCGTCTGGATCGCAATCTGTTAACCGACAAGGATCTTGTTTCCATCGTCACCGCCCTGCGCAGTATATCCACC
Source organism: Paenibacillus sp. 2KB_22 (assembly GCF_052115745.1). Classification (NCBI taxonomy): domain Bacteria; kingdom Bacillati; phylum Bacillota; class Bacilli; order Caryophanales; family Paenibacillaceae; genus Paenibacillus; species Paenibacillus sp. 2KB_22. Next base: position 58,750 of record NZ_JBFRHG010000010.1, on the reverse strand, counting down.
TCACATACAAATGCTGCACGTGAACTGCTGGTGGAGAAGCTAAGTAGTATCGTTCCGGAAGCCAAAAATGAAGATTTTCAAGCCAGCACGCACCGATTCATCGTGGATCATTCAACGTGGACGCACCCTGAAGCGCTGCAACAGAAATTAAAAGTTATTGATCAGGGAATCGATCAGCTTCAATGCATTTATTTCGCCTATTGCAGCGCCGAAGGCGCACAGACCTATCGTACGGTTGAACCCCACACGCTTGTACTGAAGAGGCACGCGTGGTATCTGTATGCTTTTTGCCATGAACGAAATGAATTCCGCATGTTCAAGCTGGTTCGTATGAAAGACGTCTCTCTTGCTACAGAGCACTTTGAACGAAAATCCATCAACCTTCAAGACCGGCCGTGGCAGCAGGAATGGAGCCGGCCAGACAACCAGATTGGGATTACCCTGAGATTCCATGCCCGTATCCATCATCTTGCGGAGGAATGGTTCGGTATTGAAAATGTATTGCCTGACGGGAACGGCTATTATATCAGCCAGGTCGCTTTTCCAGAAGATAACTGGCTGTACGGCTTCATCTTGGGCTTTGGGGCGGATGTTGAGGTGTTGGAACCCTTGCATATTCGGGATAATGTGTGCCGTATAGCCGAACAAATTGTTCAAAATTATAAAACCTCCGCTCAAACCTGACAGACAGCTGTCCAGTTCCTCCCCGTATACTTCAAATATGTTCAGGTTGAAGTTGCATATATACCCAAGGAGGAATAAAAGATGAACGTTACTGTATGTCAAAGCTGCGGCATGCCACTCACCACCCCTGCCCAATTCGGAACGGAGGCAGATGGAGGCACAACCCGTGAGTACTGTATCTATTGTTACAAGGATGGGAAGTTCGCGCAGCCCGGTATTTCAATCGAAGGCATGACGGAGATGTGCACCGCCATTCTGAAGGACGAGGGCATGGATGAGGAATCCGCTCGTTCGATGCTGCGTAATCAGCTTCCTTTTTTGAAACGTTGGCGCACGAATACAACGGATCAACACGAAGTATCTCCAGCTGAAAACTCTGCCACTTCTGCTATACCGGGTCAGGTTACAACAACTCAATCGTTATCTGCCCAGCCCGTTCGTTATGTCACACTCCCAGGCAAACGTCTGGCCGGCATATCCGCCCGCACAACCAATGCCATTGAGATTAGTGGCAAAGGCTGTATTCAGGGACTCTGGAACAATTATTTTGCCTCAGAGCACCTCCCTGCACCCGAAGCTGCCCGCTATGGCTGTTACACAGATTACACCGATGGCATAACCGGAGAGTACACCATACTGGTAGGGCATGAGGTCAGTTCAGAGGAATCATTACCTGAAGGATTGGACGACACTCTGCTCCCGCCTGCAACTTACGCCGTATTCACTTCCAGAAAAGGGCCAATGGCAGAGGTAGTTGGCGAAGCATGGGGAGCCGTGTGGGCATGGGACAAACAAAGTGATCGTACGTTCACCGGGGATTTTGAATTGTATGATGAACGCAGCCTGAATCCCGAAAGTGTACAAGTGGACATATACATCGCTGTTCGTCAAAGTAGATAAAGCCAAGACTATACCACCTCAGACAGGATTAAAGTTTCATCGCATCCTTCTGTATATCATGCAAGCTGCCGAGTTCGATCGGCAGTTTTTTTGATGTTCATCCCATGATACAACCGTCTATAGTACCAAGTTAGTTAGCATGTAACCTACCTATTCAACCAGACAATATGCCTCATAAGCGGGTACCATTGACTTCCTTAAAATTGGGACTATTCACATAACAACCATTGCTATCCTCCCACACAAAACCTTTCAAATCAGGTCCTTTACTCCTGAATTTCCCTAAAACCGTTTACATCTCCCGAATACGGGGTAAAATCACTACAATCCAATTGGAATTACGCCTTAAACTCTTCTATTTCGTCTAACAAGTCACATGTACCTATATGCGCACCTGGCATGGTAACCAGTCGAAATACATAATTCAAAAAAATGTTTCAAAGGAGGAACCAAGATGATCCAAATGCCTATTCAGCAAATGATCCCGTACCATCACCAATATCCGCGCAACACGGCGACCACTGCTCCTAAAAAGGAGAATGAGAACACTCAAGGTCTATCCTTTCATGAAATTTTACAGCAAAAAATGGCGAAGAAAAATGCTTCTCCTTCCCTTAGATAAAATGAAAGCCGGACGATTGCCAGTCCGGTTATGAACCGTCTTTCCGCAGCTTGGCGGGAGGGCGGTTATTGGCGTTGAGCAGCGAACAACTGTACAGTTCTCAGACATGTTTCTATAATGGTTTAAATATCTATGAGATCCATGACACATACGAACTGGAAAAGGGGATTTAGCACATGATCACCATCGGTTGTTTTCACGCTCATTATTCCAACATCGCTTTAATTGAAGAGACGCTTGCTGCTTATGAAGTTGAATTGGTCCATTACGTCGATCCAGGTCTGGATCGTCTTAAACATGACGCTGACTTTTCCGATGTCTTCATCCACGAGAAAGTAGCCCAGACGCTCCGATGGATCGCCGAGTGTCATGCCGATGCCATTCTGGTCACGTGTACCCTGTTTGCGACAGTACTGGAGCAGGAATCCACACAGGTTCCTGTGCCTGTGATCGGCATAGATGATCCGCTATTGCAGGAGATGCGGCGAGTACCGGGAGATTACATCATCGTGTTCACCAACCCGGCAACCATTGAAGGAACGATGGCACGGGTGAATCAGGCGTTACAGCAAGCGGATGAGAATGGGCAGCCACACGTTGCCAAGGCATCTCAGACGGAAGCTGTGTGTATCCCTGGGACGTTTGAGTTGATTATGCGTGGAGATCAGCAAGGGTATCTCGAAGCGGTACGTGAGGGATTACAGCAGATTGCTGAGCAGTATCCGGGTAAAGCGGTAGTGGCAGCCCAACTGTCTATGGCTCCCGCAGCTGCTCAGGTTACAGCAGACACGGGCATTGCGATCCATAGTCCGCTGGCATTGCTTGCGGCGTATTTGGAGAGGAATTTGGGCGTGGCTCGACAGTAGTAGCTGATTTGGAGTGACATATTACAATCACTAAAAACATGTGAAAACCAGTATGTAGGCTCCTTTGCAAAATAAAAATGCTCTCGAACAAGAGCATTTCAAATGGTATAATCACTTTGTACAGCCAATTTGTGGTGGGAAATAGGCTTGCCTCCAGTGGGAGGTGATCCTATGAACTTCTCTTTTAACGACGTAATCGTGTTCGCGATGTTAATTATTGCGCTCCTGACATACATCGATCGTAAAAAGAAGTGACCCGCCACAGGTTGACGGCCTGACGGGTCACTTCATCTGAACTTGCTGCACTCGGAGGAATACCCACCGCAAATGCTGTGCAGGAGTAGCCATTGGCCTGGCTACTCTTATTGGTGTTTACTTACATTCATTTTATTAAACATCTGCTAGACAATCAACCATAATACTGATAAAAAGTATTATGAAGCTGATCAATAAGAGAAAAATACGACATGATAGCAGTATTCTCCCCTTCAAACGATGTCAGACTGCCAAGGTTAAGCTGAACCAGCGCCTAGGACCGTGTCCGATATTCCTCAGCCTTTTCCTGCATGCCCGCTGCTACAGCCTCATTCTCGGACAATCCTTTATCTGCCGCAAAGGCACGAATGTCCTGCGTAATGCGCATGCTGCAGAACTTTGGTCCGCACATCGAGCAGAAATGAGCTTCTTTGGCTCCTTCTGCCGGCAGCGTCTCATCATGGTAGGATAAAGCCCGTTCCGGGTCCAGTGACAGGTTGAACTGGTCTCTCCAGCGGAACTCGAAGCGCGCCTTGGACAATGCATCATCCCGGCGCTGAGCACGCGGATGACCTTTCGCCAGATCGGCAGCATGAGCTGCAATCTTGTAGGCAATAACCCCTTCCCGTACATCATCCTTGTTGGGCAGGCCCAGATGTTCTTTTGGCGTGACGTAACAGAGCATGGACGTGCCAAACCAGCCAATCATAGCCGCACCAATGGCGGACGTAATATGATCGTATCCCGGGGCAATATCGGTCGTTAGCGGCCCAAGTGTGTAGAACGGTGCCTCTTGGCATATCTCCATCTGTAGGTCCACATTCTCTTTGATCTTGTGCATCGGTACATGACCCGGGCCTTCGATCATTACCTGCACATCATGCTTCCACGCGATCTGCGTCAGTTCCCCGAGCGTAGCCAGTTCCGCCATCTGTGCTTCGTCATTGGCATCGTAGATACTGCCTGGACGTAGTCCATCTCCCAGCGAGAACGCCACATCATACCTTTTCATAATCTCGCAGATTTCTTCAAAATGAGTGTACAAAAAATTCTCCTGATGATGTGCCAGGCACCATGCTGCCATAATGGAACCGCCCCGGGACACAATGCCTGTCATGCGCTTGGCGGTCATTGGGATATAACGCAGCAGCACGCCTGCATGAATCGTAAAGTAGTCCACGCCCTGCTCTGCCTGCTCAATGAGCGTGTCACGGTATAATTCCCAGGTCAGCGCTTCAGCCTCGCCATTCACCTTCTCCAGCGCCTGATACAGCGGCACCGTGCCAATCGGCACAGGTGAATTGCGGATGATCCATTCCCGGGTAGTATGAATGTTTTTACCTGTGGACAGATCCATCACGGTATCCGATCCCCAGCGTACCGCCCAAGTCATCTTCTCGACCTCTTCCTCGATGGAAGAGGATACGGCAGAATTACCAATGTTGGCATTGATCTTCACGTGAAAATGACGACCGATCAACATTGGCTCACTCTCTGGATGATTGATGTTGGATGGCAGAATCGCCCGTCCACTCGCCAGCTCCTGCCGTACAAATTCCGGTTCCACGCCCTCACGAATGGCGGCGAACTCCATCTCTGATGTAATGACTCCCTGCCTCGCGTAATGCATCTGGGTCACACAGCGTCCTGGCTGTGCCCGCAGTGGTTTGCCACGTAATCCAGGGTACTCTTCGGTGCTGGCTCTCTTTCCGTCGGGTTTTAGTCCGTTATCCTCCGGTTTAACCGTACGGCCCTGATAAGCTTCAACATCGCCGCGCTCTGTGATCCAACGGGTGCGCAGGGCTGGCAGACCTGCACGGATATCCGCATGAAATGCGGGATCGGTCATGGGGCCGCTCGTATCGTAGACACGCAGCGGTTCGTTATGCTCCACCCCTTGGGGAGTATTCGTGTCATGAAGGGCTATCTCACGTTCCGGTACAGCAATGTCCGACCGTGAGCCCTGAATGTAGACTTTGCGGCTGCCCGGAAAGGGCTGAACCCGTCCGGCCGCTCCTGTTTCTTTTTCCACCTGCTGACCGTTATGTTCCTGTTCCATCGCTTGTTGTCCCGTTTGATTTCCAATACTCATGTTTACTCGTCTCCTCCTCCGTGTTCGTTCGCTTGGTTTGGTTGGTAGCATCATTGCTCGCTTACACACCTATCCCAAATCATGCAGAGCGCAGAGAAGAAAGAGCGATCCTTTACCAGACCAGCGGAGACATTATTCATGTACAGTTAACGACAGAACGGAGGGTACCACAGATCATGAACCTGTGATAGCATCTCTCTTCATCCAAGCCCACTTTCGCAGGTTATTGAAAAAGCAGTCCATGGAATGTGTATTATCTCGCCCGTTCACTGTATATAAAAAAAGCCAGTCCCCTAAGGAACCGACTTTAATGTCCATCACCAATAATGCTCCTGGTTGCAGCTCCATAACGGAGTTCTGCAAGAGTCACACATGTGGTGGTTGTGGTCATATCGCCGATTACTTCCCTACGCTGGTATGATCCAGATCAGGTGCTAAGGGTCCGGAATCTCATGCGATTCCGTCTCAGTCCGGACAATTCGGACTCCCCCAGTAACGTTAAAAGTTGCGGCATACATAAGCCGCCGTTCATATTCAATAAAGCTGGCCCCGCTGGGCCGTCCATTACAGAGTAGCGCAACCGGAACATAAAAACAACCTTTATATTCCAGAACACCAACTCAATTGGAGAAAAACCTTACATCAACATCAGGATAGCATGAGCCCCATCTGCGTAGCAGCTTCCTTTAGCACCGGTGCGTATTCATGCAATGTCTCCTGCGAGAGTCGACTAACAGGCCCTGAGACCGAGAGGGCAGCCGCAATATTGCCTCTACGATCCATAATAGGTACAGATACCGCGGCAGCTCCCGGCTCACGCTCCTCATAACTCGTCGCATATCCGTTATCCCGGATATCTCCCATTTGCGCCAAATACACCGCCGGATCAATAAACACCGGCCATTCCGGCCCGTTCATCAGTTCCTCACGATCCTCATCCGTGGCAAACGCCATCAAGACTTTGCTGGAAGCGCCCACAGACAGCGGAAGTCTAACACCAACGGGAGCGACTCGGCGAATCGCCTGATCACTTTGCACAGCTTGAATCCGTATCCTTTCACTCCCATCACGCAAGTACAGACTTACCGTCTCCCCCAATCGATCTCTCAGTCGCTCCATCGCAGGCAGCAGCAGAATAGCGGGATCATCACTGCGAGACATATGAGCCGACAGCTCCCAGATTCGGATGCCAAGTCGATACTTCTCTGTTGCTGCATCGCGGATTACGAACCCTCGATCCTCCAGTGTAGCCATCAAACGGTGCACTGTACTTTTGTGCAGGCCGATCTGGCTGGCAATCTCGGTGAGCCCCAGATCACTGCGTGTGGTAAAACATAATAATATATCCAGCGCCCGTTCCACAGCCCGGACGGTTAACTTACGATCTTCCATGGCATAATGCCCTCCTCATGTTTCATCACATGAAACTTGGTTACATAAATTATATGAGAAACGGTCTCATCTGTAAACCAAAAAGAGCCAAAATTGAAATAGGCCAACGTGTAAATTTTTCCTTTTTATAAGACTTAATCCCCTGTAATTTACACACTAAGGTAATGTTACCCATATATCTTAAGAACTATATAACAATTGCGTAACAAATGCCCTCAATCAATTGACTTTGACTATATTGGAACATACGATAAAGATATATTACATTAAGATATCGCTCTGAAGCAGGCTCTGAAATAGACGCAATTCTCTTTTCATGTCGTTGTTATCTTCAACCGAACTTCAAAGGAGGGGCATTCATGTATCCAACATCCCAGAGCGAAGCCCCGCTGCAAACAAAAGTGTCCGATATGCCCTCTTCCCTATCACCGAGGCTGATTCGGTTCAAACATATTATCGTAGCGTTGCTGCTCTCCGTTGTATTTTTTCTACTGTTTTGTTTTATTGCACTGCACGGTTACATCGCATGGGTATTATCCAACCCGACTGTAGCGCCTGTCTTCTCCAATCCGATGCAGGCCAAGAACATGAAGTACGAAGACATCACGTTCCCGGCAGCAGACGGTAGCCGGACGATGCAAGGATGGTATATACCTGCTGACAATGCCGCAAGCAAAACGATTATTTTCAGTCACGGCTATGGTGCCAATCGTGAAGAAACATGGGTACCCATGTATGACCTGGCACACTATGCCCATCAACTTGGGTTCAACGTCGTCATGTTCGATTATGGCTTCGCCTCCCAGGTGAACAAAGCTGTAGCCACAGGTGGCAAGGCTGAGTCACAGCAATTGCTGGGTGCCATCCAGTTCGCCAAGCAGCGCGGTGCGCAGGAACTGGTAGTCTGGGGTTTCTCCATGGGTGCCGGTACGGCGCTTCAAACCGGACTGATTACACAAGAAGTGGATGCGATGATTCTGGACAGTACGTTCCTGCTTGAGCCGGATACGCTGTACCACAACATTCATAACCAGATCGATCTCCCGCGTCAGCCTACACTGGAGATCATGAAGCTGTTGTTCCCTGTTCTGAATGGTACCGGATTGCAACAGATTCCATACCAGGAAGTGAAAAAGGAAGATTATCCGTTCCCGATTTTCTTCATACATGGTACGGAAGATGAGAAAGCGCCTTACCCTATTGCAGAACAGCTCGCCGCCAACCAGACCAATCCGTACTCGGATGTATGGATTGTCCAGGATGCGCACCATGAGTTGATCTTCCGGGAGCATCCAAAGGAATATCTGCGCCGTGTCTCGACTTTCCTGAGTCATGTAACGAAAACAAGCAGTGACGATGTTCAAAACACCAATAGTGGAGAATAATCAAATCCTAATCATTCGGATTTTCCGTTGATTTTTGAACCCCTCAGGGGCTCTTTTTTTGCACTCATAGGACAACAGCCCGGCTGAATATACTCTTGGGACGCATGAAGCAACGGTCTACATATGCGATGAAATTCAACTGAAGGAGGTCCATCATATATGAACTGGGATGGATATGGTCACTTGCTGCCTCTGCGGACCTTGGAAGAAATCCGTTTCTGGAAAGAGCAGGAGAAAGAACATACACTCGTCATTCGTGCACTGGTGCCCGATCTGGAGCCCCCATACGTCAAGCTGCTGGAGGAATGGGAGGCTACCTTTGCGAACAGTGAGCGAGTAGCGAATCAGCTGTTAAAACAACTATTACCCGCAACCCATCCACCTGCTCCCTACATGGTTCGTTGTATTGATCAACTTGTGTCGGCTGCTCGGCAGCAATCGAGAGAGTTCATCAAACAGCTGTATGTTCTTCTGGAACAAAGTGCTGCGGTGCAAGCTGTTCCGCTTGCCAAAGTACTTATTCTGCATTTTATCCGCGAATCAGAGTATTTTCTGGGCGTATTGGATACGCTTGGCCAACCTAGCATCATGCGAGAAACAAATTTGGAGCCGTCACTTTTTCTGGAGAATGCACTGCATACGTCAGGGTCAAATAGCATCCATCGCCAAGCTTCAGAAGCTCCAACTTCTCCAGAGGGGAATGTAAACGCACCTGCTGCTTCAGCGCAGATCCAATCCGCAACCGTTCAATCACCTTCTACCGAAACAACACAAGCCATGCCCAGCTCTACAGCAACTCCCGTAAAAGAAAAGCCGGTACCTATTGGAGGACACACACTGCCACCCCTTCCCTATGCGTACAATGCGCTGGAGCCACATATTGATGAACTGACGATGCGTATCCATCATGACAAACACCATCAATCTTATGTGGACGGACTAAATGTAGCAGAGAAGAAACTGGCAGAATCGCGAAAAAAGAATAATTTTGAACTCATCAAGCACTGGGAACGTGAACTCGCCTTTAACGGAGCAGGCCACTACCTGCATACGATCTTCTGGACAATTATGAACCCTGCTGGCGGCGGTAAACCTTCCGGTATGCTCGCAGAGCAGATCAAGCGGGATTTCGGAAGTTATGAAGCGTTCAAGAATCAATTCACGGAAGCTGCGAACAAAGTGGAAGGCAGTGGCTGGGCGATGCTTGTCTGGAGCCCGAGAGCACATCGTTTGGAGATTTTGCAGGCGGAAAAACACCAGAACCTGTCCCAGTCGGATATCGTACCGCTCCTGCCACTGGATGTGTGGGAACATGCCTACTATCTGAAACACCAGAATGAACGCAAAAAGTATATTGAAGACTGGTGGAATGTCGTCTACTGGCCGGCTGTTGCTGAGCGTTACGAAACGGCACGCAAGTTGTTGTGGCCACCTTATTAAGCTTGGGGTTAGATGGATTAGAGGAAAAAGAGATATCTCCAGCCGAGTGACTGAAAGATATCTCTTTTTGGTGTATACAAAAAAGCAAGCCTCTTATAATAGAGACTTGCTTATATTTTGAGAGACTTGCTATTTCAAAATGCTCAAGCTCACTTAAGAAGCACAGCCCTCGCACGCCACATAGTTGTCGCCAACCTGTTTGCTAATAGCGATCAGATCGCCCAGCTTGATATCTGCCTCATCTGTAAACTCCAGATCAGCGATACGAGCAACGATCAGTGCAGCAGCCTCTTCCTTACTTGTTGCCATTTGGCTGAACTCAGACTTTTCGCCTGTAGATACAACCTCATATAAGTACGTATATCTCAACGTCTCCATCCTAACACTCTCCTTCCGAAATCACATCATATCATCTCTATTACCCAATTCCAAGTCCGATTATCAAGAACTCAATCATAGCGCAGCTTCATCTGCTCAGCCGTCAGACGTACTTCTTCAGCGCCAACGCTAAGCACCTTGCTGGCTTCCGCCTGCGGATAGCGATTACGTAGAGTTCGAACCAGAGAGGCGGTATATGCTGCCGCAGAAGGAACACCTGCCAACTCCTTCAGACTCGCCATCGTGCCAGGCTGAACATCAGGATATCCTTCACTCGCCCCACCTGATGCATGTTGATAAAATTGACGCACGTCTGCTGCCAGTTGATCTCCCTGACCTTCCACGATGATAAAAGCAGTTATTATGTACGCCTTTGCCTGCCTGCGCTGGGCAATACCACAGAATTTGAGCCCACCTACACTGACATCATAATCCCCCGGGCAAAAAGCACCCTGGACCTCACCCGTTTGCGCCTGATTCGACCATGGCGTTAGCGACTCGGCAATAATCGAAGCCATCTCCCGGAAATCATCATGGATATTGATGGCATGTCTGGGATTAGGCAGAATCAGTGACACATTAACTACCCCTGGATTCAGGGGTACGGCCGCTCCACCGGAAGGTCGAACACAGACTGCTGTCCCTTCGCTTCTTATCCGTTCCATCGCTTCTACAGCCTGTGGCAACCTGCGGTCACGCAGACCGGCTACAAAGGCATCTGGATGCCGCCATATATGTGCAACAGGCAGATGCCCTGCCCCAACCCGCCTGCACATGACTTCTTCCCATGCAAAAGCTTCGAGTACACTACTGCCTTGTCGCTTGAGTGGTGTCTCCCAGATTTGCAGACGCAATGTAGCATGTTTATCCGCTTGTAGTCCCTGTTCCGGCTGAACCGGGTGTTCTGAATGGGAAGGTGCACTCATCGTTTCATTACCTCCGGCTTAACGAATTCGTATGTATTCAGTATATATAGGAATGACAACGCCATATATAAATAAGCCGGTTCCCCTGGGAACACGGCTTATTTATATCACATCCTGCGGCTCAGAAGCTCCTGCTTCCAATGCTACAAGGAGCTAATCTGGCTTGTCCATGAATTGGACATACCCGATCTTAATCTTTCACCAAAGACAAGAACTCTGCACGTTGTGCCGGATTCTCACGGAAAGAACCACGTACAGCAGACGTTACCGTCTTGCTTCCCGGTTTCTTCACGCCGCGGGAACACATGCACAAGTGCTCGCCTTCCACCACGACCATCACGCCATGAGGCTCGACAGCTTCTGTCAGAATGTCAGCGATCTGTGAAGTAATACGTTCCTGAACTTGCAGGCGACGTGTTACCGCTTCGACCAGACGAGCCATTTTGCTCAAACCAACGATCTTGCCGCTTGGTACATACCCAATGTGCACTTTGCCGAAAAACGGCGCCATATGGTGCTCACACTGGCTGTAGTAGACGATATCCTTGACGATAACCAGTTCTTCATGATTCTCGTCAAACGTGACACCGAGCACATCGCGCGGATCTACTTCATATCCACCAAAAATTTCTTCATACATTCGGGTCACACGTGCAGGCGTTTCAAGCAGCCCTTCACGTGTACTATCTTCTCCGATCAATTTCAGGATCTGCTCTACATGATACTCGATCTTTTCCCGATTGTCGGATACTTTTGAATTCATATAATCTTTAACGCCAGCCACTGCCGAACGCCTCCTTTCGAACCACTACTGTAAGAGGTTGTTCAAAAAGTCCGCTTCAGGTACTGAAAACCCAACTTTTTGAACACGCACTTTAAGCAGCCATTCCCTGCTATTATTTTCGGCGGCCCGAACTTTTACGCGCAGGATGCTGTTGCGGCTGAGGCATTTTCGCTCCTGGTTGCTGATTCTTCATCATCTGCTGGGCACGCTGCATTTGCTTGCCATTCAGGTTGTAGCCCATTTGCTTCGCCATTTTCTGAAGCATGTCCGGATTGCTTTGCATTTTCTCGAGTTGTTTACGCAAGTAGAACACCCCGATGAAAAATCCCCCGACCAGACCAACAATCAATGTGATAATCGGTATAACAATATCCATCTCTTAGACACCTCTGTATGCATTCTAAAAAGCCTGATAATCCGTGTCAATTCATGATGTTAAGCGCACATGTTGCTAACCTGACACAGACCGGATTTCCTGAAAGTATCATAGCATTTCCGCACGCCTTGAGCAAACGGATTTTCCAGTTGAACCGCACACAAGCTACGTCATGACGGCTTCAATGAAAACGGTTGTATGCTGAGCCAGATCAATTTCCACCACATCCAGAGAATAACGCGTACTTCCGCGCGCCACCCGGATTACAGGTCTGCCGGGCAATCCCCGATGCTGACGCACAATGACTCCAGTCTCTTTGGTAGACAGTCGTACCGCAGTACCATTGGGATACACGGATACACTCTTGTTGAACTCGATCAGAATATCCCGATCCAGCTTTGTACCAGACAACGCCATCATCTCTTCACAGGCCTCATGTGGCAACAAACTGTCCTTCAATAACCCATTAATGAGATTATCATAGATATTAGCCACACTAACGATTCTCGCAAACAGATGGATGTCATTCCCTTTAATACCTCTTGGCATACCTGTACCATCAACATGCTCATGATGTTGCAGGGCTGTATGGGCGACCAACAGACTGAACTCCCGTTTGTTCTTAATCACTTCGAATCCACGCCATGTATGGTGCAGCGAAGAATTCGCAACAGAGCCACTGCCAGGAGGTTCCCCCACTTTGCCAATATCATGCAATAATGCCCCCACAGCAAGGTCTTTCAATTGATTATAATTGAGTCCCATATTCAGTCCGATGACCGAAGATAACAAACATACATTCATCGCATGAACATACTGTGCATTGTCTTTGGTACGAATATCGGTGAGTTGCACAAGCATTTCACGTCCGTTCAGTACATCATTCAGCAACTTCTCTATACTGAGGGCGACCTTTTTAGGACTCCAATCTTTCCCGGAGCGAATGGATTCGAGTGTGACACTCATTTCATTAATTATTGCCCGTTTCGTGGTTTCATCCAGAATGTCCTCTGTATCCACATCTTTGTACGCTTCATCCTGGATGTATAGCATGGTCACGCCAATACGCTTTAGCGTATTGACCATATATACGGTGAGCTGGACTCCGGCGGACAGCAGTACCGTACCGTTACTGGAATATACCGTCTTGCCCAGAAGTTCCCCCGCTTCCACGCTCTCCACGTTTACATACTTCATGAACGTCCCCCGCTCTTACGATTGCTGCTCCAATGCGAGCAATTGCTCCTTGGTTTGCAGACCGCCTACATAACCCACCAGGGTACCGTCTTTACCGCTGATGCGGTGACAGGGAATAATAATCGGAATCGGATTCTTGCTAATGGCGTCCAGAACTGCACGAACAGCCTTGGGTCTGCCGATCTTTTCCGCAACCTGTTGGTGTGATGAGGCCTCTCCATAAGATATATCGGACAGAACTTGCCATACTTGTAGCTGGAATGGTGTTCCAAGACGATTAAGCTGCAAGTCGAACGTTTTTCTCTCCCCTGCAAAATACTGCTGTACCTGCTTTGCAGCTTCGCTGAGCTTCTCTTCATTCTTCTCATATCGATACTCGCCAATCCAGGTACGTGCCCATTGTTGCAGATGAGCTTCGCGTACGTGAAATGCGCCAAAATCAATGTGACACAGTCCTTCATCTGTAGCGCATAACGTAAGTGTACCAATCGGTGTCAGTACCTCATCGTAGTATACGGGCTTGCCATGAAGACCCGTAACTGCAGAAGGCCTCCACGCTGCGGCTTCCGGTTTGGCAGGCTGTGCAGGCTGCTCACTACCCGGTTCAATCCCAGCTTCCATTTTCAAATCCTGTTGTAACGCCCGTAGTGCATTGTGCTCTTTCTGTTGTTCTTTCTGTTGCTCTGGCTGCTTCTCACTCACTTGTCCAGCCTGTGGCTGTTTGGGTAAGGTCTCGGACGAACTCAGTCGTTCCTCGGCCTTCTGCAGCATGCTTAGTACGTTCCCATCTTGTTCGTTAGCGGCAGCTTCCCCAATTGCTCTCATGGCGTCTTCTCCTCCGATTCTGCTTAACGCCCAAGCTGCGGTTCCCCGCAACTCGGGGCGCGGATCACGTTTTAGTACTTCTGTAAGTTTGGGTATAGCACTTTTGTCTTTGAAATTGCCCAGGGCAATAACGGCATTGCGTTGAATTGGCTTCTTGCCCCGCCAAGCGGCGGAACTCTGACCGAAACGTTCCTTGAATTCCCGATTACCGATATCCAGTAGCGGCAGCAGGAGTGGCTTCACAATCTCTGGATCGGGGTGAAACTCGGGATGGTGATCCCAGTTCTTGCCCCGGTTCTTCGGACAGACAATCTGACATGTGTCACAACCGTATAGACGGTTGCCAATTTTCAGCATAAATTCTTCATCCACGAACCCTTTCGTCTGGGTTACAAAAGAAATACAACGCTGTGAATTCAACTGTCCCGGCCCCACCAATGCGCCTGTAGGACAGGCATCGATACATTTCGTACATTCACCACAGTCTTCGGTCACAGGAGTGTCCGGTTGAAAAGGAATATTCGTCACCAGTTCCCCGAGAAAAATCCATGAACCGAATTTGGGTGATATAATGGCACAGTTCTTGGCGCTAAATCCAATCCCCGCACGCTGGGACACCGCACGATCCACCAGTGCTCCTGTGTCTACCATGCTTTCGATCATGGCTTCAGGTACACGTTCACGTATAAAGTTTACCAACTTGTCCATCGCTGCACGCAGCACCTGATGATAGTCCTGGCCCCAAGCCGAACGGGCAAAAATGCCGCGATACGCACCAGGCTCCGATTTTGGTGGATTCACCATTTTGGACGGGTATGCCACGGCTATCGCAATAAGTGAAGCCGGCTCGCCATCTTTTAAGGCGGGGTGTACTCTTTTTTCAATATCCGGCTCTTCAAAACCTGAAGCATACCCCTTATCCCGCGACTGCTCCAGCAGCGACTTCAGGGAAACAAAGGGATCCGCCGAAGCAAATCCGATATCATCAATGCCCAGTCCGGGGCCAGCTGCCTTGATCTCCTGTTTTAACTTCTCCCATACGGAGGCTTCCTGTGCTGCCCCGGTCTGTACGCTCGTCATTTCTCTTCCCTCTCTTCTTCCAACACGTATTCCGTAAATAGTGAACGCCCGCCTCACGGTAAGAGGACAGGCGTTAATTTCTATATATGCCTTGCTTACTTGAATTAAAACGGAACGAGTCTATATGGTTTAACGCAAAATGCAGTCTGAAGTTGTTGTCCTGTCAGCATTTTACAATTTCTTCAATTCAGAAAACGGCCAGAAAATAAATTCAGCCTTGCCTACAATCTGGTCGGATGTAATACTGCCAAACACTCGGCTATCCTTACTTTTGCCTTCATGACGATTATCCCCCATCACGAAGAAATGATCCGGCTCCAGTGTTATTGGGCCAAAATCCGGGTCCTGCACTTCGATATCCGTGTACGTTTCCGCTTGTCGCTCGCCGTTCACATATAGATGGTGATCCTTGACTTCAATTGTATCTCCCGGAAGTCCAACGATGCGTTTCACCAGAAAATCCTTCTTCTCCACACCTTCACTTGGATCACGAAGTACAATCACATCGGATCGGGATGGTGTATCCAGATGATATACAATTTTGTTCACGAAAAGACGATCTCGCTCAACCAGTGTCGGCTGCATGGACTGTCCCTTGACCATCGACAGATTAAACACAAACAGGTTCAGCAGCATCATGATGACAAAAGCAACAACAATCGTTTTGACCCAGTCCCACAGCTCGACAACCCAGGATTTCTCCGGTTGTTCAGGCTTTGGCGGTTGATTACGTTCCTCGGAAACCATATGTTCCATTGAATGATTATTGGAATTCAAAGGGACACCTCATTTATTAATTAGTTGAATTAAACTTGTAAAATGGTGACCATACTCCTTTTCAGTCTACTCCATTTGGGAGAGTGAAACAATTGGTTATGAGCACCAATACCTTGGATATCATGTATACAGCCGGGATAGGTGCAGTGGTCTAATCGAATTGGGAGGCACCGAAGCGTGTTCAGAGAATGAGAAAACCAGAGGAATATTACGTAAAGAACGCTCATACAAATAGAAAGGCACATCCCTCACGTTTTTACACGTTAAAGAGATATGCCTAATATGAAATGAACATCTTTTTTTATTTCTTTTTAAACATGCAAACTAAGCTTTAGACAAAATACTAAGATTCTGGAAAGCGCTCATAATCTGATTGGCACCGTAACCCATAGCTTCATATAGAGGCATGGCTACTTTGTTGTGCTCATCACCCGCCACCCATACCTGGCTGACTTTACGCTGCTGGAACCTTTGTTCCATAGCCTCGACAAGTGTTTTGCCGACTCCACGGCGACGATAGTCTGGATGTACCGCAATACGGTAGATGCAACCCTGGTTTTGATCAATCGTACCAATCAAAGCGCCGACGAGGTCTCCCTCTTCTTCCGCAACCATGATCAGGTCAGAATCCCATGACAATTGACGGGCAAACGGGCCCATCGTGTTCTCATAACACTCTTCCGATAGTGCAACCTGGAGAAGCTCCGTCATCTGGCTTGCATCACTCAACTGAAAGGAACGAACGTGCATGTCTTAAATCTCCCTTTTCGTTAGCTTAGATGAGGTTTTTTACAAAAAGGAATTCCTTTTTACCAAAAACCCAATGTTCATATAATGACAAAAAACGAGAAAATACCGCTTCTTCGTCAATTAAACCATACTTTACTCCATAAAACACGCATTTTCTTTTGAAAGCGCTTAATTGTAACCGTTTACAATACGATCCTTCATATTTCTGCTTTTTTTTCTATTAAAATCACATAAATATATTCATAAAGGGTAAAATATGTTTGTTATCTCTGGCCCATCATTAGATCAACGCCTCGGGGGACTTAATAAACAAAAATGTTGCTTAATTAGCCCGAATGCGGTTTAATATTAGTGGCAAGGGTATTATTACATATGTACCTGATTAAAAAAAAACCTAAAATCTCAGGAGGTATTTCATTATGGCTTTTCAATTACCGGCACTTCCTTACGCTAACGACGCACTGGAACCACATATCGATGCACAAACGATGGAAATCCACCACGATCGCCATCACAATACTTATGTAACTAACTTGAACGCAGCTCTGGAAAGCGCTCCTGAACTGCAAGAAAAAAGCTTGGAAGATCTGATTGCTAACCTTGACAGCGTACCTGAAGGCATCCGCACAGCGGTTCGCAACAATGGTGGTGGACATGCTAACCACAGCTTGTTCTGGGAAATCATCGGACCTAACGGCGGCGGCGCTCCTACAGGCGATATCGCTGCAGCTATTGATAGCGAACTGGGTGGCTTTGATAAATTCAAAGAAGATTTCGCTAAAGCAGCTACAACTCGCTTCGGTTCCGGCTGGGCTTGGCTCGTAGTTGGCAAAGATGGCAAGTTGTCCATCACTAGCACACCTAACCAAGACAGCCCTCTCTTCGAAGGTCTGACTCCGGTTCTGGGTCTGGATGTATGGGAGCACGCTTACTACCTGAAATATCAAAACAAACGTCCTGATTACATCGGAGCTTTCTGGAATGTAATCAACTGGGATGAAGTGAACAAACGTTACGCTTCTGCAAAATAAGACTGTTTGCATGCAACAGTTAACATAAAAGAGAGCCTGATTCGGTCATCGTGACCGTGATCAGGCTCTCTTTTTGCTATCGCAATCGGTATAGTTATAAGTTAATGGATGTTTTTTCTAACAAATCAAGGACACGCTATTGCTTCATGTTTCATCGTATCGCGAACCTAATGAATCTCAGCGTAACTATTCCCCAAAAAAGGGCATTGATTCGCACTTTTAGGTTAATTTAGCTAAGATAATGTCACTCTGGTTCGTTAGAATTTATAATTGTGGTTTATCCACATGATAAGACCTCTGGAGTTCATTAGCTCCTCATTTAATCACTCACTTGACTATACGCACCGGCAAAATAACTGCTGATCAGCTTCAGAAATATATTCGGAAATGCCATCTTGTCCATATCTTCCGGACCGATCCAGCGGTAGGTCAAGCCATCGCCTTTCCCTGTCATTATCGGAGTGTTCAGCGCCAGGTCACTAACATTAGATGGGGACATCAACATCTCTCCATCGTTAAGCGATGTTGAGATGATGTTCTGCGCATCAGGCGTACCTGGCTGCGATGAATGTGTTGTCTCTGACTCAGGTGACGCAGCTGATGATGAGGCTGTGCCCTCCCTTGTTGCCGCCTGTGCGTCGTAGGCGGCTCTAGCTTCCGCCGCGATCAGCGGAAGCTCACTGCTCTGGTCCTGCTCGGTACACTTGTACACCTGCAGGCTCCAAACAATGTGGCTGAACACATGCTCCGCATGGGTAGCCAGCCCTTCCGGGCGGGCAGCGAAGCCTTCCGCCCACAGACTGCCGGCCAGCAATGCCATGGCCGGCTCATCCGCCAGCGGCGCCGCCTTCTTGCTGGCTGCGGCGGGCGCCGCGAGCACATGCGGCAGCTCCCACATCCGGGCAAGCAGGCCCGTGTCTGGGCGCTGGCGCACAAGCACTTGGCCGCGGTGATCCCCGCGGCCCTCCACAATCGCGACCAGCCGCTGCTCAGGGCGCGGCGGCTTCGCCTTGGTCTTGACCGGCAGCGTAAGCTCTCTTCCGGCGATGCGGCCGGAACATTGCTCCATGACCGGGCAAGTCAGGCAGTGCGGCGCTTTGGGCGTGCACACCAGCGCGCCAAGTTCCATCAGCGCCTGATTGAAATCACGCGCTCGCCCTTCCGGAATGAGCTCTCCTGCGAGCTCTTCCATCAACACCCGGGTGCTGCCCTTCATAATGTCCTCATCGATGAGGAAGTATCGGGACAGAACCCGCATGACATTGCCATCTACCGCAGGCTGCGGCTGGTTGAAGGCAATGCTGAGAATGGCCCCGGCCGTATAGGGGCCAACCCCTTTTAATGCGAAGACAGCCTGCTTGTCCTGAGGCATCTCGCCTCCGTGCAGCTCCATGACTTGTCTCGCGGCTGCCTGAAGATTACGTGCACGGGAGTAATAGCCAAGTCCCTCCCAATTTTTCAGGACATCCTCCTCCGGTGCTTCCGCAAGTGCCTGCACGGTCGGAAAATTCCCGATAAAACGATTGAAATACGGAATTACCGTATCTACCCGAGTCTGCTGAAGCATAATTTCCGATACCCATGTGAAATACGGATTGTTGTGGCGACGCCACGGTAAATCCCGTCGGTTGATCATATACCAATCCAGCAAGTTCACGCTAAAGTGTTGTTTCTGTTCCTGTAAACCCATAAGCCCTTCCTCTCCTATTGCCAAGCTAGCTACTTTTCCATCTGTTCTACGATTGCAAAGGCCGCTGCCAATTCCGTCTGATGCGTAATACTCAAATGAATGTCATATTGCTTATCGTATGGCAGCTGCAGACGCTCCCAGGCTTGACTGGACAGCGAGGCCACTGGACGTCCTGTCCCATCAGGAAGCACTTCAATGTCAGTAAAGCCCATGACGCCACCAATACCACAGCCAAATGCCTTGGACACCGCTTCTTTGGCTGCAAATCGGCCGGATACAAACTCCGTCATCCGCTTTCCTCGACGAACCGCGATCTCCCGCTCTGCTGGTGTTAAAATTCGTTTCAGAAAAGCTTCCGCATGGCGACCGGACAGCAATTTCCGCATACGTCCAATCTCCAGCACATCATTACCAATGCCATATATCATCAACGTTCACCCGCTTAATCTTCTATACTGTAAGAGGTTGTTCAGAAGTTTCATCATCTTCTCGGTACTGATAACTACTCTTTTGAACATGCATTGTATAAGATCTCCATTTAATCACATGATCCGTAACTCTCCGAACACGTATTCTATTGTAGCAGGAGGGGCGCCCAGAAGCGAGTACCTATCCGCATTACCATATATGCTAAAATATGAATCAGGAATCGTCTGAAATTCTTAGGAGGTCTGAACAATGCCCATCACTTTTGAATTGCCCACTGACGTAGATGCTATCATTCGCGGGGACTTTTTCCCTGCACAACAACCCGCTCAAGGCGTCATCATTCTGTCTCACGGATACAAAGGCTTCAAAGACTGGGGCATGTTCCCTTACGCAGCTGCACAGCTAAGCCAGACGCATCATGTGCTAACCTTTAATTTCTCTCACAACGGTATCGGCGAATATCTGGAGCAATTCTCTGAACTTGAAAAGTTCGCAGTGAATACGTACAGCCGGGAGCTTGCCGATCTGGCCTTAATACTGGAGCATGTGGCTACACAACCTGAACTCACCGGACTTCCTGTGTACCTGGTTGGCCATAGTCGCGGTGCAGGCGTAAGTCTCGTCTATGCATTGGATCATCCCGATCAAGTAGCAGGTGTAATCTCCTGGAATGGCGTAACCAATCTGGATCTCTTCACAGCGGAGCAAAAAGAAGAAATGCGTACACATGGCCGCAGCCATGTCGTTAACGGACGTACAGGTCAGCAGATGCCACTGGACGTGTCTATACTGGAAGACCTGGACAAACATCACGAACGTTACGCTATCATTGACCGCTTGGGTGCTTCAAATTTGCGAGTCGCACTCATTCAGGGAACAGAAGATCCGCAGCGTCTGCGGGACGGTTCTGCTGCACTTGTTCAAGCCCGCCCTGATATCCCATGGCACCAGATTAATGAGGGAAACCACACTTTTAATACCGTACATCCATTTAAAGAAACCACTCCGCAACTGGAGCAAGCCATCACCCAGACCCTGCAACAGATCAAAGACTGGAGTAGCTGAACGTGTTCTCATTCCACATAACAAAAAGAGTCGCTGCTCAGGCAGTGACTCTTTTTGCATTCCCTAATATAACGATCATGCTCATCCACCCGTATTAGATACCAGGAATGGCATTGCGTTTGTGATGTGTCCGCGTATAGAACGCTTCAAGGCGCTCTTGTGCAGCCGGATCGATCTGTTTGCCTTCGAGATAGTCGCTGTTCGCTTCATACGAAATTCCCAGCTCATCTTCGTCCGTCTGACCTTCCCATAGCCCTGCAGAGGGTGCCTTGTCCAAAATAGCCTGTGGCACATTCAGATATGCTGCCAGCTGGCGTACCTGACGTTTATTCAGCGTGCTTAGTGGTGTGATATCCACAGCACCATCGCCCCATTTGGTATAGAATCCCGTGATGGCTTCGGACGCATGATCCGTACCTACAACGAGCAGGTTTTCTTCAAACGAAAGCGCATATTGCATAACCATACGAGTTCTCGCTTTAACGTTACCTTTGCCTTGGTGAGTCATATGGCGTGGGCTACCCAAGGATTTGAATCCTTGCTCCACTTCCAGTGCAATCTCGTTCACCGCATCTTCAATATTCGTTTCCACAACATGTTTCAGATCATATGCTTTTGCTACAGCATAGCTGTGGTCGATATCGGATTGTTCACCATACGGTTGAAATACACCCAGCGTTTTGTACTCTTGTTTATTCTCTTCCGTAAGCTCGTCCGTCGCTTTTTTACAAAGCGCCGTTGCCACTGCACTGTCAATACCGCCGCTGATCGCAATCAGCAGGCCCTTGGCACCCGCATTTTTAACATACGTCTTCAGAAAATCAACACGCTTGCGTACTTCCTCTTCTTCATTAATGCTTGGTTTAACCTTCAATTCAGCGATGATCTGTTGTTGCAAACTCATCGTTCACACACCCCGTTTCTAAATTAATGAAATTTGATGTCCATCTTGAAAGGTCCGAATGGTTCAATAACCTTATCTATCCAAAATGAAACGCCCCGGCATCGGTGATCCGAAGGGCGGGGCGTTCTATGGAGCGAATTAACGGCAATAACGTTCAAATGCACTTGTCAGATCAGCCGCAATTTCCTCTGCAGAACGGTCTTCCACTTGATGACGCTCGATAAAGTGAACGAGTTCTCCGTCTTTCATCAGGGCAATGGACGGTGAAGATGGAGGATACGGTGCAAAGAATTCACGTGCTTTTGCAGTTGCTTCCTTGTCCTGACCAGCAAATACAGTGTACAGGTGATCTGGTGTAATATCGTGCTGAAGTGCTTGGGACACACCTGGGCGACATTGACCTGCGGCACATCCGCAGACAGAGTTAATGACAATCAATGCTGTTCCTTTTGCATCTGGAATACTTGCTTCCACTTCTTCAGGAGTACGCAACTCCTGGATTCCTAGACGAGTTAACTCATCCCGCATGGGTTGAACCATATCTTTCATGTATTGATCAAATGACATTGACATTCGGTTTCACTCCTTATAAATGGTTGTTCTATGATCTCGATCGAATTAAAGACGAATAACTTTCGAAAACAACGTTACATTCATATCGAACATTATGGATGTAATGATGTGCTATTCCTATTATACATCCATAAGCAATGAAAGCAAGATTCAGAAACCGCCTGCGGAAAGGCTTCTTCAATAATATTATGTCTCAATGTCTGGCAAAATATGCTGAATGACTAACGTTCAAATGCCACTTTGAAGGTGGTACCCTGGCCTTCCTCCGATTCCACAGTAATGGTTCCATTATGTCGTTCCACAATACTCAGGCACATCGACAATCCAAGTCCGGTTCCCTTGGCTTTTGTCGTGTAAAAAGGTTCAAACAGCTTCTCCTTCTTCACCCGGGGTATACCAGGTCCTGTGTCACGTACACACAGTTCCACCTTATCATCCACGATCCGCGTCTCCAGCGTAAGCACGCCCTTCTCATTCATGGCTTCCATCCCGTTACGGGCCAGGTTCAACACTACCTGTTTGATTTCCTTTGAATTGAGATGCAACTTCGGCACATTATGGGCCAACATGAGTTCAATACTCTGACCACGCAGGTTCGCATCCGCCCATAACAATGGACTGAGTTCATGTATGATATCGTGCAGCTGGGATTCCTCTTTCTCGGCAATACGATTCTGAGCCAGAGACAAGAAATCATTAATGATACTGTTGGCCCGGTCCAGCTCTTCCAGAACGATCCGGTAATAGTGATCCAGGGAATCCGGACTTTTTTCCTGCATGAGTTGAAGAAAGCCCCGCACAACCGCCATGGGATTACGCACCTCATGCGTAATGCTTGCAGCCATCTGCCCCACCAGACTGAGACGATCCACATTATCCAGTTCACTTCGCAACATCTCAAGCTCCGTGATATCCTGAATGATCAGCATGGCTCCTGTAACTTCTCTCGCAGTCTCTGTTGTAAAGGCATAGATCGGAACGGTTCGGGATTGAAAGACGTGCGCACCGTAACGAACGGTTAATCCACTAATCTCACCATGAACGACGGCTCTGCGAATGCTTTTATCCATCTTGTCCGCCTGACCTTGTTCAACAAATTGACTGGCAGGCTGTCCAATGAGATCAGGGGTGGACGTACAAGGAAGCTGCTCTCTTGCGGTTTGCTCCATCATCTCATTAACAAACATCACTGTGCCTTGTTTATCTACGGTGGCAATGGAGAGCGGCACTGCGTTCAGAATCTGATGAAGTTTCTCCGTTTCGGTTATGTATCGGTGGTGGACTTCCGAGAGATGCTGCTCCAGCCCGCGATAGTGCTTCATCCGTTCCAGCCATAGCAGACTCAGACTGCCCGCAACAATGGCTCCAGCGGTATATCCAAGTGCTGTAAGTATCAGGTAGGTCGCAGAGTACGTGGATTCATTCTGGAGGGATGCGATCCACAACAGACTCGTTACAACCAGTTCCATTGTAATTAGGATAAAGAGGATCGTCATTTTGCGCGAAGGTGTATTATGCTTGAATCGTTTGGCAGACAACCATACAATAGGATAGAGAAGAATGCCCGTATGAAGGAGAAATCCGTACAGATCATAGGGATGCGCAAACAGAAAATAGAAGAGAATATGTAGAATGGACAGCGTTACGCCTATAGCGGATTTACAATACAGAATAACAAGTATCACAGGTACAATACTTAATGATATGGGTACGGCTACCGGGCTTGCATAGAGTGAAAATAGCAGACACAATAGCATGCTCAGGGCACTTGTCACAGCAAAACTGGTATGAACGGTTCCGGCATGATCCATTCTGGCAATAGCCCGCTTGGAGAGTACCAGACGGAATAAGGGAATCAGAAATACCGCCGACCCTGCCAGCAGTACTTGTAAAAGCATGTCCTTTAACGCAACCACAATGCCATCTCCTCCTCTGCCTGCACATTCCCTCATGTATTTCTGATTAAAACATAGGCGACAGTATATTACAATATATCCCTTAGGACTCCACAATAGAACTACCCATAACTCCATTATATTTCAGAAAAAGCCAGGAGTAGACACAGTTTACGTAAAACAGACAAAATCAATGAAAAAAGAGGGTAATAACATATGTATGATGTCATTGTAATTGGTGGTGGATCCGCGGGCCTGATGGCTTGCGTTGCAGCTGCCGAGCATGGAGCGTCCGTGCTTCTGCTGGATAAAGGAGATCAACTGGGTCGTAAACTCGGCATCTCTGGCGGAGGTCGATGCAATGTAACCAATGCCAAGGAAACGGATGAACTCATCCGACATATTCCGGGTAATGGACGCTTTTTATATAGTTCGTTTCAGAATCTGGACAACCAGGGAATCATGCGTTTCTTCGAGAATCTCGGAATCGCCCTGAAAGAAGAAGACAACGGCAGAATGTTTCCTGTAACCGATAAAGCAAAAACAGTTGTGGATGCGCTGGTAGGCAAAATTGTCTCCCTCGGCGTTGAGATTCGTACCAAAGAACCGGTTAAGGAACTCATTCAGAACGGTCAGCAAGTGCAGGGTGTTAAATTGATTTCAGGTAAAACCATTCTTGGACGCTCCGTCATTATCGCTACTGGTGGCAAATCCGTACCCCAAACCGGATCAACCGGAGATGGTTACCCCTGGGCTGAGGCTGCGGGTCACACGATTACGGAGTTATATCCAACCGAAGTGCCTATTGTGTCTGGGGAGAGTTGGATTCAATCCAAAGAACTGCAAGGTTTGTCATTGAGAGATATCGGTTTATCTGTATTGGACGCCAAAGGAAAAACCGTCATCTCCCATCGCGGGGATATGATCTTCACGCATTTTGGAGTGTCTGGACCGGTTGCACTGCGTTGTAGCCAATTTATTCGCAAAGTTCAGATGAAGTCTGGAAACCCACAGGTCATCATGAGCATTGATCTGTTCCCAGAGCTGTCCGCAGGTGCACTAGAAACACAGGTTCAACAGGTATTGGAACAAGAGTCCCGCAAGGCTGTCAAAAACATACTGAAAACATGGGTTCCAGAGCGCATGATTCCATTAATGATGAAACGGGCAGAGATCAGCGATGACCTCACGTTCCACCATTTCCCCAAAGGGATGTTAAGCAACTTGTGTGGGTTAATGAAAGCTTTTACCTTCCGTGCAGACGGAACGAGATCGCTCAAAGAAGCCTTCGTCACTGGGGGAGGAATTCACTTAAAGGAAATATACCCAAAAACAATGGAATCCAAGCTGCTGCCTGGACTATTCTTTTGCGGTGAAGTGTTGGATATTCACGGCTACACCGGCGGATATAATATCACCGCTGCATTCTCCACGGGATATACGGCTGGCATGCATGCGGCAGAGTATAAACACGCTACATTATAGTAGAGGTTGTTCAATAATAGGTATTACACACTTTAAGCGCATGATAAATTGCTTCAGATATCAAAAACCCCGATATCCACTGTCTGTGGAGTATCGGGGTTTTTGGGCATTATGCCATTTTAGAAAGACGGAACGAACCACTCTTAGCCTTTGATTTTATCCCTTCTATGCCTTGACACTGCCTGAGAATCCATCAGCCGAATCATCGTAAGTTGGGTCCTCGCTATAGTTATGTCTGCCTTGCTCCGTCTGGCTTCCCTGATTTCCGCTCGCATACCCCTCATTCCAGTCCTCATTCACGAGATGAGCCGGAATCGATATGTTCTGAAACTGATCCAGTTCTTCCGTCTGCGAGGCAAATACGGCACTTCCCCCATGAGATTGTACAATCTCTACAGCAGACTGAGGATCTTGGCGATCTGTGGGGATATACAATTCCAGCGGGCCAGACTGATATGGCTTATATCCCAATTCCTCCAAGGTTGCCTTGGCGGCATTCAACGCTGAACCATCTGAGAAATGCACCTGTAGTTCGCTATTATCCATCATCATCAGCTCTTCCTCCTTGCTATAGCAAATCTCTCATCATCGATAGATGAGATTCTTCTTCTATAGCATGGTCAGTTATAGCGCGTGATATGCTCTAACCTGGAAGGAATTCTTTTAAGCTCGGGTCAGCCGAACCCATCCGGCAATAGATAACACACAGAGTCCAAAGGCCACCGCACCTGCAGCTGTCAGAATACCTACGATCCAACCGAGCCAGGCCAATCCCAGCGTGAATCCCATAAGAATACCAATCGGGACGAACAACATCCGAACCATCATAGAACCTGCACGATGCAGCGCCTCCGAGTCATACGTTATAAGCTGAACATAGTCCGACGTTGCAAAAACATCCCAGGAACGATAAAACATCACCGTCAACATGATGATTAATAACGCACACACGATGACATTGACCGGAAAAGGGGGTAATGCAACTGCTGCGATGGATAGTCCTCCAAGCTGCAAATATAATTTCATCGTGGCCGAATTCCGAAAAAATGCCTTTAATGCAATCTCTGCTGTCCGATTCGCGATGGAACGATTGCGTAACAGTTTACGTGGTTTGCGGAAGATCATGGACCGTGTTCGCGGGGCTTTTGGCTTGCTCACCGCCCGGCTTAACATTAGAGCTGTAAGCTGCAACCTGCTCCGCAGATCCTCTCGGACATCCCCTTCAAACGTTCCCTTCATTAACAGCCGCATCTGTCCAACGGTAATCAGAAGAAGCATGATAAACACGATGCCAAAGATAATTTTCCACGTCTGTCCATGCATCCATGATGTCGCACGGATGGTCACATAACCTATGCCAATCACGAGAGGGATCATCTGAATCCAGCGTCGCCATCCCGTATGTCGAACCTTCGTTATATGTAGTGTTATAGCTTGGAATGAAGCTACTGCACCGAACCAGACAGCCATAAGTGCAATCTGGAGATTAGACATCTCATAGACACGGGACCACAGAGGGGCAGTCAGTGCTGTAACCAAGATCATTTTGCCCAGATGTTGCAGACAGGACCGGTAGAGCCCCTGCCTCATTAAGGTGCGCATCCACAACGGCCTTGATTTCAGAAACAATACATCCGCTTCCTCCACAAATATCAGCACACCCCCGGTAAGCATAACCACGTAAATCAACCCGGTCAGTACGGGAAGCGGTAATCCTGTCGCCCAAGCAGGCAGCGTTTTGGTCCACAGACTCGTGTACCATCCAATCAGATAGAGCAGACCCGGAACAAGCAGGTATACCCATACCGTCCAATCCACGACCAGTCTGAGATTTTTCATCTGCTCCCTGAAATGCTCTTTGCGTCTTCGCCTGTATAAACGAAGCGGTGTATAACGCCGGGAAGTTTCCATCCTCTCTCACCCTCTCTCTATCTAAGACGTCAGTATATCAAAACAGTCAAACAAAGAGGCTCCCGGCAATCCTGCCGCTTCACGGATCTCATCCAGTGTGCCCTCAGCAGCAGATCTGCCCGAAGCAATCAGAATAAATCGGTCGCAGATTCGTTCAGCGGTATCCAGTACATGCGTAGACATGAGCACACCCGCACCGCGGCGGCGTTCATCATCAAGTAATTTCAGAAAATCCTTGGTTGCACGGGGGTCCAGCCCGATGAACGGCTCGTCCACGATATAGATATCCGGCGAAGACAGAAACCCGATCATCAGCATCATTTTCTGCCGCATCCCCTTCGAAAAACTGGCTGGAAGATCATTCCGAACGTGGTCCATGCCGAAGCGAACCAACAGCTCCTCCGCTCTGGCGACAAAGACCTCTTCCTCCATTTCATACGCCGCTGCGGCCAGATCAAGATGTTCCCATAGGGTCATATATTCGTAAAAAACCGGTTGCTCCGGGATATAGGCATAGCGACCATCTCCGCCAATCGTCACTTCATAGTTCGCATGTTCCAGCAGACCAAGCAGTGTTTTGATCGTGGTACTTTTGCCCGCACCATTCGGTCCGATAATACCTACGAGTTCTCCTCGCGCCACATTCATTCGAATATTGCGTATGGTCGATTGTCCTGGCTCATATCCTGCCTTTGTAATATGTACGTCCAATATGGACTCCTGTATGGCTGTACCTTCATTCTCGATCTTCATATCGAACACTCCTGTTCTGATTCGGGGCTTGAACTAAAGACTATTCACACTTGCCACTCCGATGACAGAACAACCTTCCGATCGCTGTTATCCCCCAATTTTTTTGAATCAATTATCACAAAGGTGGAAATCGGGGGATAAAGGCGAAGCATATGCTTCCGAAGTAGCTTTCTTGCAGAAAGCTTTTAGCTCCGCTTCTTCTGGTTCTTGCTGCCCTCTACGTTCTCGTGTAAATGTATAGGCCTGCGTGTATGATTATTTTTAGCGTTGTTACTTTCACAAAAAATAAAGCAATAAATCATATTAATGCATGACTTATTGCTTACTATTATATTTCATTTTCAGTAACACAGTATGTACGAATAATCGAGACTAGTTCTTCAAATGTGTACTTGTGGTTCACCATATCAACAGTAAATTCCTCAGCAAAAGTTTGTTCCATTTTCAGATACACATTATTATAACGCAGAAATATTACCAATGCGGTAAAAGCAGTTCTTTTATTAGCATTATGAAAAGGATGATTTTGGCCCAAAGATTGAAAAATTGCAGCAGATTTTTCATATATAGATGGGTATGCTTCGTTACCAAAAGCTGATGATTGTGCTCTTACAACAGCAGATTCAAGCAGACCAGAATCTTTTACTCCAATCTGCTCTCCAGGACTGTAACGCTTAATCATAGCGACGTTGATCGCGATAACCTCTTGAATACTTAAATACCGGGTCATGCTCATCTATCTTTGAGACCTTTCAAGGTTTGATCATATTCACCCATCACATCAGCCAATGTATCCATAAAATCACTACTAATTCCTTTAGGCAAATTAACTTTTGTAGACTTCTTAATAATAATCTCCCCGTTAGACTGATTTACCTCGATTTGAACCATATCGCCTTGCTCAAGACCAATTTGTTTAAAAGCATCTGTCATTGTCAATCCAAGACTATTGCCGAATTTCGTGACTTTTCGTTCCATCTCACTCACCCTATTCATTCATGGCTCCCCCTAGTTATACTATTCAACTGTTATAACAATTATACTAAAAATGCAGTCTATTTGTATATTATTTTGAATTTCGGAACAAAAAAGAAGCAGGGGTTCCGGAGCCCCTGCTTCTTCATATTACAGTGAAAATCTCACTTTACCGATTTGTCTCCACCACAGATGTAGTTTCACTCTCTGCATCCGCATCCACGTTCAGACCCAGATCCAAGCTTCCACGACTTTCGTTCGTGAAGTTACTGCTTGCGTTACGCTCACGGTCGTTCACGCTGTTATTGCGTTCAGATTGAGCCATCGTTGCACTCTCACCTTCTGCTTTTGCGTTCAGACCCAGATCCAGTGCTCTACGGCTTTCGCTCGCATAGTTGCTGTTCACGTTACGCTCGCTGTCTTTCACACTGTTACTGCGTTCGGATTGAGCCATCGTTGCACTCTCACCTTCTGCTTTTGCGTTCAGACCCATATCCAGTGCTCCACGGCTTTCGCTCGCGAAGTTACTGCTCACGTTACGCTCGCTGTCTTTCACGCTGTTATTGCGTTCAGTTTGAGCCATTGTTGCACTCTCACCTTCCGCTTTTGCGTTCAGACCCAGATCCAGTGCTCCACGGCTTTCGCTCGCATAGCTGCTGTTCACGTTACGCTCGCTGTCTTTCACGCTGTTACTGCGTTCGGATTGAGCCATCGTTGCACTCTCACCTTCTACTTTTGCGTTCAGACCCAGATCCAGTGCTCCACGGCTTTCGCTCGCGAAGTTACTGTTCACGTTACGCTCACGATCATTCACGCTGTTCTTGCGTTCAGTTTGAGCCATTGTTGCACTCTCACCTTCCGCTTTTGCGTTCAGACCCAGATCCAAGCTTCCACGACTTTCATTCGCGTAGCTTCTGCTCACGTTATGCTCACGGTCGTTCACGCTATTGTTGCGTTCAGTTTGAGCCATTGTTGCACTCTCACCTTCCGCTTTTGCGTTCAGACCCAGATCCAAGCTTCCACGACTTTCATTCGCGTAGCTGCTGCTCACGTTATGCTCACGGTCGTTCACGCTATTGTTGCGTTCAGTTTGAGTCATTGTTGCACTCTCACCTTCCGCATTCACGTTCAGACCCAGATCCAGCGCACCACGGCTTTCGCTCGTATAGCTGCTGTTTACGTTCCGATCATCGCCGCCTCGTGAATAATCGCTCATCGTTGTACCTTCTCCCGACACATTGGCATTCAAGCCAAGGCCCAGCTTGCCAGAACTGCTACGCTGAGCAGTGTGGTCAGAAGAACGATCATTGTATCGGTTCGTGCTCTCTGAGGATAAGCCGGCATTGAGTCCAAGATCCAAATTCAATGCTCCGCTTGCACTGGAGGAACCTCCGTAACTTCCATTGTTACCGTAACCTGTGTCACGGTGTCCTGACAGAAGAGATCCCAACTCCAGACGCAAACCTGCATTCAGATCCAGATTGCCACTGCTGTTATTGCTATAGCTATCCGCGTAGGTTGCCTGCGAAGCTCCCAGCAATCCAGCCACCAACGTACCCGACAATACCGACAATTTTACCCAACGATTCACTTTTTTCATGATTATATACACTCCTTCTCAATTTTGGTTGAATTAACGCCAATGTTGTCTATGAGAAAGAGGTATATTGCGGCGGCCGTCCCGGTGGTGCCTGTGACCATTGACTGAACCCATCGAGTCGTTCCATTTGAAAAGCATAACCGTAATCTGGCGTAGCCAGACCCACTGTTGCTCCCGGAAGTGCAGCGGCTGGAGCGGTTGCTCCACCTCCAGTTACACCGGACGAACCGGAGCTTGTCCCTGCGGAAGCATTCGCTGCTCCGGGAGATGTTGCCGCAACAGACCAACTTGTTGGTCGTTCTGTGCGAGGCTGCAATGGAGATGCTGCATTATCATCATCTTGTTTCAGATTGGCTTCCCGGTTACTCCGCACTTGTTCGGTGACAGATGTTTTAGCAGAGTTCTGATCCACGAGGAATAACTCGTTATCAGGCAAATCTGCATTGACATCGGAATCCTGCGTCAGATCGGTTCCGTCAACAGGCAGTGCCTGTGGGACAACAGGTTGTTCTGGACGTACTCCTGGTTCCGGGGTGACCTCAATCACGTTGCCCGTAACCTGAACTGCGTCCTGCCCTTCCACGTTGTTCTGTGATGAAACAGGATCTGCGAGTGCACTCGTATTGGAAGTTTTAACATTCGGTGTTTTGACGACCGGCTGTTGTTCCGGAGTGACTACAGGCCGTTCCGGCTTCACACTTGGAATCTCCACCTTCTCCTGATCAGGATTGAGTTCAGCGGATACGTCTACAACAGGAACTTCTGCTTTCACAGAAGGTAGCTGGACATTTCCCTTACTCAGATCCACTCGGGATGAAGAGATATTGACCGAAGTAACCTCGGGTACATCCACCTTCACGGAAGGTAATTCAACCTTGCCCTGCCGAAGGTTAGTTTTCACAGCAGACGTCTCTGCCTTGATTACCTCGGGTACCTCTGCGGTAACCCCGGGCAAGGAAGCTCTACCTTCGTTCAGGTTCACCTGACTGCTTGATACATCGGCTTTGATCACCGGCGTATCCGCCTGTACAGACGGCAGTTCAACGGTTCCCTTCTTCGCATCAATACCTATCTCTGATGTTCCAGCCGATCCAAGCGGTGTATCTACTTTCAGCTCAGAGACACTTAGCTTACCTGTGGATTCATTCGCTTTGATCGACGGAACTTCAACATCCAGTAATGGTGTGGATACCGATACCGACGGAGTCAGGTTAAACCCGCCATCCGAATCGCGTGAGAACAAGTTTAGCGACAATCCGCTGGACGGCTTTTCAGAAGATATCTGAGCATCACCCGCGTATACATGTGACGATCCAAACCCCAACATCAAAGTCCCGGCAAGTATTGCCAGTGGTATGCTTCCAAGACGTACTATGGATTTTGGTAACTTTACATTCAAGTTGCTTCACCCCCTTTCCGCTACTGCGTTGGTGGGACAAGGCATATGAGTTTTCCCCTAGGAATAATTAGAATACAGGGATTTCTGCCTGTTCCTCATTACACGTGAAGGCGTTTACTCAAACGCTTTTTGATCAAAAACTTAAAATTTGAGTTAAATTTATACCTTCATTTCAACGGTTCTAACCTAAACAGGTCCGACATGTTTCTAGTCCCCTGCAATCATGGTTTTACCCGCAATGGAGCCATTCAGTTCGGCTTTTTCCCTGTTGCGTTTCATCAAATAAATCAAACCAAGCAGGGTCAGCAAAATGCCTGAACAGACAAAAGCTGGCACTACACCGAATGAGGTGACCATGAATCCACCTACCACCGGGCCCATAATATTACTGGCTGTCATAATGCTGCCTACCGTTCCAAATACCCTGCCTGTCATTGGCTCAGGTGTCTGTTCCTGCAACAGGATTTGAAAGGGTACAATCGCAAACCCAATTCCAACACCTGCCAAGGCAAAGAGGGATGCTAGCAGCAGATTGGCACCTAGCCCGGCATGCGGCCAAATCCCAACAATAACACCGGCTCCGCCGATAACCAGACCCATGAGAACGGTACCCAGACCCATTTTCAAAACATGCCCTGCATGCTTCCACTTCCGCACACTCATCGCTGCAATTAATGTACCTACACCACTGGCCGCCACACACCATCCCAGCAGATCACTTGAAATTCCGGGAAGTTGTCTGAATAACACCACGGTCTGTGAATCGGCAAATTGCAGAAAAAGTATAGCTGAAGCAAGCAAGATCAGAGACGTTCCTACATGAGGGAGAGATGCGAGCATGCGGATGCCCTCCTGTGTTTCCTTCCAAAAAGAGTCTTTAGGGCGGTTGCGAACACCCCCAGCTGTCTCTCCCTCTACTTCTGTTACGTTATGAATTGCAGATTGGATCACCCGAGTTCCCGGAATCCACAATAAAATGATGCCGGAAATCAGAAAAGACGCTGAATCGAGAACAAAACACCAGGTGATGCCAAAAGCAGCTACCAGCAGCCCACCAAGCGCTGGACCGATGATTTTGGACATCTGTTCAATGATCGAGCTAATGGATACAGCTTGCGCAAGCTGCTCATGAGGTACAATTTCTTTTAGTTTTCCGTTCTTCGCAGGAGAAAAAATGACGTCGAACAGGGATTTGAGGACAAGCAGTATGTAGACATGCCAGATCTGATCAGCAAAAATCAACGCACCCACGATGATGATTCGTGCACCATCAGCTACAATCATCAGCCATTTTCGGTTCAGTCGATCTGCAAGCGTGCCTGCGAATGGCCCTGTCAACAGAACGGGTAGTGCTGCAGATAGTGTGACAAATGTAATCTCCCATGGCGTTGCATTCCAGCGGATACCTACGAGGGTCAGGATTGCGAGCAGATGCAGCCAATCACCCAGATTGGAAATGGCCTGTGCCACCATCAATGTTACAAAAGATCGGTTATTCTTCAGCGGTCGATGTCCTCCAAACGTTAAATCACTTGTCATCCTTCTTCTCCTCCAGTACCTTCCGAATTCATGATATGAACTCATTATAAGAGAGCAGGGCTTGACTCAACCTCCTGCCAGAGGCGGAGAAGAAGTGGCACCTCAAGGATGATTTTTCGGTATGATGAATGATCAAATTTTAAATGCTAAAAATGCAAATCTTGTGACATATCGCATGTTTTTCGTAAAAATAGAAGTTTACAATTAAACCATGGCGACAACCTGAATCGTCAAACATAACTAACCAACTAACCAACGCATATAAGTTGAAATTATCTTTTACATGAACAGCATAACGATGGGGATAACAGTGATTGGAAGGTTGTTCTGTCCTCGTAGTGGTAGGTTGTAACTTCATCATTTCAACTTATAAAACTAATCTGAAAAGGCGGGATCAGCATGCTGGAATTACAAGAAATCGGAACCGAACGTTCACTTCATCTGTACCGCACCTTGGCCCAGACATTCAAGAGCGTGAATGAACACGCTGTATCCGGAAGCAAAGTGCATGGCTTCAACCCCACCGCATACGGGGTGCTCGAAGTGTTATATATGAAAGGAGCTCAGCCGATTCAACAGGTTGGTGCACAGCTTCTGCTGCAAAGTGGGAATGTGACCTATGTAATTGATAAGCTGGAGCAAAAAGGATTGCTGCACCGCAAACATTGTCCGCAAGACAGACGGATCATTTTTGTGGAACTAACGGAAGAAGGCCAGCGCACCATGGATGACATCTATCCAGGTTATGCGATGAAGATCGATCGTGCTGTCAGTGGACTGAGTGAGGAAGACAAGGATTTACTGTCCGAACTTTTGGGAAGGCTTGCACATTCTGCAGACCGTTTATCAGCGAATAGCTAGAGCTTATCTTCAAACCTGTCTAAAGCCGGAGCGGGAGCGCTAACGAACCTGTGACGTCTTATTCAGGGGTTCGAAGCGCTCGCAGCATTTTAAGGAATCTGACACACGCTATCTTTGAATAAACAGCCGTTTACAACGTGTTTTTCAGGTGATTTCAGGACATAACGTGTCTCATGTTCCTTACAATTCAAAAAGAGCAGCAGAAGGTCAAATAAGACGTCCTCAGTTCCTTAGAAATTCGTCTGGACGATTCACCAGGATCAGTCAGCCTGTACTTCAAAATGCTTTAGACCCGGACATCCCCCAACGTATCACTTGTCTGAGTTTGGAGATACACTCAAGTTCACTGCACATGTGCCAACAAAAATAACCGGATTTGCCTGACAACGGCGAATCCGGTTTTTCGTATATATCCACTTTTTACTTCGAGCCTTGAGGTTGCGGTGGAGCATCTGCATCTTCGGGTACAATTAAACGTTTGCGTAGAGCAAGCGTCGTTACCCATGAGACCAGTGCAATGACAAACATAATGACAAACAAAGAATGCAAGCTTCCTTCCAGCACGCTCCGCAGTAGCGCCCACTTGTCATCCGATAGCGCTGCATCCGTATGTGGTGCGAGAAGTTCGTTCAGATCACTCTCCGAAATCCCAGCTTCGGCCAGATTCTGTTCACTCGATAATGTGGAGATCCGATAGTTCAACCAAGTGCCAAAAGCCGCTGCACCAATCGTCTGTCCCAATGTACGCATGAACGTATGCAGTGCCGTAGAGGAACCACGTTCCTTATATCCTACGGAAGACTGCGAAATAATGGTAAAGATCGTAAACGCAAATCCGAAGCCGAGACCATAAATAAAGGTCAATATAAATAGCACAGCTTGCGGGGATGTCCCTCCCACCAGGAAGAGTCCACCCGATCCGATCGCAATGCCGGTTACTCCAATCAATGCGGTCAACCGTGATCCAATTTTCATCAGCAGGCGACCTGCGAGCACACTACCAATGAGCCAACCGACCGACATCGGTGCGAGTAGCAATCCGGATTCCGTCGCATTTCCTCCCCGAACCCCCTGCACCCAGAGCGGCAAATAACTGGTCAGACCGATCATCAGGGTACTGGTTAACAGTCCGGCGATATTCGCCACACGAATGTCCCGAATTCGGAACAGATGTAGTGGAACCATTGGGGCCTGAGCTCTTTTTTCCACCACAAAAAATAAAATAATAAACAGAGCGGCAACCACACTCAGTCCTACAATCAACAGAGAACTCCAGGCATAATACTGCCCACCCGCCGACAGGACAAATAACAATGCGGTAATGCCCACCGTGAAGGTCAGCGCACCGACATAATCAATTTTGGCTGTACGTGGAGAGATATCTTCCTTCAGATAACGAAATACAAACCACATCGCGAGCAGACCAAACGGCACATTAAAACCAAAGATCCACTGCCAGCCAAGATTGTCTACAAAATAACCGCCAAGCAGCGGTCCTGCCAGAGACGAAATCCCCCAAACGGAGCTGATCCAGCCCTGGATTTTGCCACGTTCTTCAATGGAGTAGATATCCCCAATAATCGTAAATGTAACAGGAACTACCGCACCCGCACCAATCCCCTGAATAGCACGGAAAATAATCAATTGCTCCATATTCTGCGACAGACAGCACAAGAGTGAACCCAGTAAAAATAAGGAACAGCCAATTAGAAATACAGGCTTTCGTCCATACAAGTCACTGATTTTTCCAAAAATGGGCGTGCTCACGGCCATCGTCAGCAGGTATGCGGTGAAAATCCAGCTCAGCAGCTGTACACTCCCCAGCTCACTGACAATGGTAGGCCCTGCCGGACCAATTACGGTGCCTTCAATCGCTGACAGAAATGTCGCGAGCAACAGCCCCGTCAAGATGAAACTGCGCTTCAAACCTCCAGTTGCATTCACACAAACCCTTCTCTCTTCGTTTCTCTATATAATTGGTGCTTCTCCAGCTTTGTTCTGTTTCTCCGTTTACGTGTAAATTAAAAAAACAATTATATATTTTCTCTTTTATTTACCTTTCTTGCGAAGAAACTCATCATACAACATCG
The DNA here is from genome assembly GCF_052115745.1 of Paenibacillus sp. 2KB_22. Classification (NCBI taxonomy): domain Bacteria; kingdom Bacillati; phylum Bacillota; class Bacilli; order Caryophanales; family Paenibacillaceae; genus Paenibacillus; species Paenibacillus sp. 2KB_22. The sequence continues at coordinate 21,821 of NZ_JBFRHG010000010.1, read as the reverse complement.
AATACATCACCATATCCTTGTATCCGGTGGATGTATGTTGCACCTGACGCAGCAGCCCTTCTCGTGTGAAGCCGCGGTTCGTCAGGAACTCGCCGGAAGCCACATTACGTGGATCAACCAGCGCTTCAATTCGATTAAGACCCATGGTCTCATACCCAAAGGGCAGCAATGCAGAGAAAGCCTCTGTCATATAACCGTGACGCCAATAGTCACGTCCCAGCTCATAACCAATTTCCCCCCGGAATGCGCCTTCAAGCTGCCATGTGTTAAATCCACAGCTTCCGATGAGCCTGCCCGTTTCTTTGAGCTCGATCCCCCAACGGATTGCATCCTCTTCCCCTGCCATTTGGTTGAGCAGTCCAATCATGTCCGCCGCTTCGCTTGTCCCAATCATGGGTGCAAGATTCATGTAACGGGTCACCTCGCGATCTGACCAGCATGCGAACATCTGGGCCGCATCCCGGCGACGCATTTTACGCAGACGAAGCCGCGCAGTCTCCATTTCGGGAATTCTTCCTTTGCATTTATACATATAAGACACTCCGATCCGATCCATCTCCGCAGACCATAAGATTCATTAGTCATCTAATCATAACCTGCGCCGAATGGCAACTATTCAGTCATGAACATACGTCAAAAAACCGGGCCAATGTCGCTCCCGGTCTTGTTGTCCTTATGGATCGATTCAAGTTTGAATGAATCACGTGAATCACGTCATCATGCTTGTCCGATTGAATTTTAAGCTTTGGACGTTTTCTTGTCCTTCGCCAGCAATTCATCGCTAACCCGGCCAAGTACGGTGGTGATTTCCTTGAATTCTTCAATACCAGTCCCGGTTAGGCTCCATTGGTCCCCGTGGGCGGTCAGGAAGTTCTCCTGTGTCAGGTGTTCAAGCTCCTGCTTGATCTCCCGCTCTCCAACACGATATCCCCGTTCTTCCAATAGGGGCAGCGCCTCGCTAACGTTCAAATCCTGATTTTGGGCGAAATATAGTAGATGAATCCGTACAAATAGATTCTGTACCTCTGCATGCATAAGCCAAGCTCCTTCCCGGGTTGTAGCCCTCCGTGGTTGCTAAGTAATTACCCCGCGCGAGAAGCTGAGAAACAGGAGGATTCTTCTGGTATTCCCTTCCCTTTCCGAAATCCTCCGCTTGACTAACCGCATACTCTGCACTATCTTGAAAATAAGTACCATTATGCTCGGGAGGGTGATTTACCATGTTTCAAGCTGTTTCCTATGAAGGAACACGAAGTGAGCAGCACACCGCCGTCCTGGGACAGTTAAGTGCTCTGATCCGCGATGAACCTAGTGCGATTGCCAATCTGGCGAACGCTGCTGCGCTGCTCAATGTATTTATGACCGACACCAATTGGGTCGGCTTCTATCTGTATGATGGAAAAGAACTGGTCCTCGGACCATTCCAAGGACTGCCTGCCTGTATCCGAATTCCACTAGGACGTGGGGTATGCGGCACATCTGCTGCGGAAAAACGTACCCTGGTCGTTGACGATGTTCATGCCTTCCCAGGCCATATCGCCTGTGATGCAGCATCGAACAGTGAGATTGTCGTACCTATTATCAAAAACGGCGAACTGTACGGGGTGCTGGATATCGACAGCCCGCTCAAAAATCGTTTTGATGACGAAGACCGTGTCTTCCTGGAGAAAGCCGTAAGCCTGCTCACTGAGCAGTTGGAAGCAACCATAACTCTCTAGGAAATGATGAGGAGTCTCACCACACGATGATGAAGAACCCGTAATAACAAAGAGCGCAGTCCTCTTAGAGGTCTGCGCTCTTTGTTATCCAAGTTGTTTCACACCCATGTTCTTGCTCGCCCATGTTACTTTATGCATCTAGGATAAATCGTGTTCCGCTTTAATCATCATCCCGTCCCTCAGGAATTCAGCCAGCCTCGGGTGGTAACCATCATACATCTGGCGGAAATTTTTATGCTCTACGTACAGATTGGCCAAATCCCGATAGATCTCAGCAGTGGGTGTATAATAACCTTTGATCCATTCAAGATGCCTGCCGATAATCCGTTGTACTTTCGCACTACCGGGTTCCAATCCATCCTCAATGGCCTGTTGCAAGTCGAGATGAACCTGATCAATTTTCGCCTGGGAGTCCAGATAATCTTCTTTCGATTTTATCTCCTGGTCAGACTTCTGAACGCTCTCTTTCTGCACTCGTTTCACATCATTATTGACAGGGTTAGAACCCGATTCATTCAACAACTGATGACGCCCCTTATCTACAAAACCGATATACAGCTCATGTTCGTCAATTTCCTGATCTCCTTGCAAATGCGCGATCGTTTTGTCCAGTGTCTGAATCAATCCATGCAAGCGGAGTGCCTTCTCCAGAATCTCAATGCGATGCTGTTTCATGATGCGTATGACATCCTGAGGATCATCCCTTAGCATAGGGCCAATCTCATTTTCCTCCATACCCACTTCCTTACAGAAAAGGATTTGCTGGAGTCTCAGTAATTCCTGCTTTTCATAATAGATAGCTTCATCCAAATCCCCAAAGGCCGGATTCAGAAGACCTGTCTCCGCATACTGGCTCAGTTCGTTCAGACTTACGCCTGACATTCCCGATACATCAACCATGGAATATGCCATTTGAATACACCTCCTGCCTGTCCTGCAACTCCAGAGTTCAGGCTTATTATTTCATACTGCATTTTATTTGAATAATGAGAGAATTTAAGACTTTCGGCAGTGCTGTACCGCTTCATTCCGCTCGTGCTCTGGATAGGTACATCATGCTTCGGTGATATGAGCGGCGTTTAGTCATTTAAGTTACGGTATGTTAACTATGTTATACCCGCCTCATCAGATGTGAACCCGCAGTCAGTGAAGAATCCGTATGTATTTTCAAAACTTTTTCCATGATCTTCAATTAAAAAAATCCTGTGCCATTATTCTGGCACAGGAGCGTCTCGTTATATTTCCATTAGCATACGGTATATTGAGTAAAAGAATGGAAAAGGATCATCCTTTGTTAAACATGACAAACTTCAATTCCGTCATTTCTTCTACTGCATATTTTACACCTTCACGCCCAATCCCGCTTTGTTTCACACCACCATAGGGCATGTGATCGACTCGGAACGTGGGAATATCATTAATCATAACTCCGCCTGCTTCGATCTGATCGACTGCATGGAGGGCGGTATGAATATCGTTTGTAAATACGCCTGCCTGAAGCCCGTATATCGAATCGTTAACATGTTCAATACCCTCTTCAACGGAATCCACCGGGTTGATAACAACGATGGGTGCAAACACTTCCTGGCAGGATACCTTGGCATCACGTGGAACGTTAACCAGCACCGTTGGACGCAGAACGCCTCCTTCAGCTTGACCACCTGCTGCCACTTTAGCCCCGGCCTGTTTGGCTTCTTCAATCCAGTCGAGTGTACGCTGTACATCCTTGGAGGTAATCAGTGCAGAGACCACCGTATCCGGGCTCAGCGGGTCTCCGATCACCACTTGATTAGCCGCCTCAGCGAAACGCCGGATGAATTCTTCCGAGATATCACGATGTACGTAGATTCGCTGTAGTGAGATACATACCTGTCCCTGATACGTGAACGCACCGGTCACACAACGAGGAACCACTTTGTCCAGATCCGCGTCCTTATCCACGATCACCGCTGCATTCGACCCAAGCTCCAATGTCACGCGTTTTAGTCCTGCTTTGCTACGAATGCTCGTACCTACCGCTGGACTGCCTGTAAACGTAATGTGGGCAACACGAGGGTGTTCAACAAGCACATCCCCAATGGTTTTGCCGTCACCACTCACCACGTTCAGTGCACCATCCGGCAGTCCGGCTTCCTGAAGCAGATTAGCGATGTAATAGGATGACAGGGGTGTCTGCTCCGCTGGTTTGAGAACAATCGTATTACCTGCCGCAAGCGCTGGGCCTACCTTATGTGCTACCAGGTTCATTGGGAAATTAAACGGCGTAATCGCACCGATGACACCTAGAGGCTGCCGCATCGTATAGCCGATACGCCCTTCTCCCCCTTTGGCTGCATCCATCGGAACGGTCTCACCGGTCAGCCGCTTGGCTTCTTCAGCGGCAAAACGATACGTTTCTACTGTCCGGTCAACCTCAGCCAGTGCTGCGGTAATCGGCTTCGCCGCTTCAAGCGCAATGATTTGCGCTGCTTCTTCCTTGCGTTCTTCAAGCATGGAGGACAACTTGTACAGAATATCCGCACGCTGATGTGCAGGCATCTGGCGCATTGCCTTTCCAGCCTGAACCGCAGCAGCAACAGCAGCCTCCGCTTCCTCGGCTGAAGCCGACGAGACTTCTGTCAGCGTTTCCCCGGAGTATGGTGCTTGAAGTGCTTTATAATCTACGGATTCGGTCGACTTGCCACCGATAAACAGATGTTGTTTTTTCATATGCTGCATCCTCCATCCAATAATGACTACAAGAATATGGCGGTATATTACCTTATCTATTTATACACTACTTCGGGGCGCTCAACCCACTCACCTATTTAACCGTCAGGACAGGGCACTCTGCATGTTTTAATACGCCATGGCTGACACTGCCCACGATCATCTCTGTGAGCATGCCTTTCCCACCTGTACCTATCACGATCATTCCACAATCTCGTTCGCGCGCCACACGGCAGATCTCATTAACGGGATCACCCGCAATCAGCAGTGTCTCATATGCAACGTCTCGCCCAGACAACTGTCTGGTCACCGGTTCTATGATATGTTTCCCTTCTTCAGCAATCCGAGCTTCCAAATCAACACCCAATGCAGGTTCATTAATAGAGATAGCAGGATTAACATGCACGATCAACAGACTTGCAGGTTGTTTCATATCCTCAGCCAGAATCAATGCTTGCTCCAAAGCCTTATGCGCATGATCCGAACCATCAACAGCAACCAATATACGTTTCAGCATTGCATTTCCCCCTATGAATTAATGAGATGTAATAGCGGAATCGATATCCCGCAGATGACGACGGCGTACTAACAGTACCACTACACCAATGAGAACCATTAATGCGCCAAAATAAAACGGCGTTTCTGGCAGGAACCACTCGGACAATTTACCTGCAAGCCATGGAGCAAGTGCACCACCCAGGAAGCGAACGAAGCTGTATGCAGCAGAAGCAACAGAACGCTCCACAGGTGCAGCTTCCATAACAGCCGTTGTAATCAATGTGTTGTTAATCCCAAGGAAGATCCCTGCCACAATGACCGCCACAATAACGGTAGTTGGTGACCCCATCACCGTACCAATGGCCATAACAACCAGATCGATCGCGAACAATGTAAGCATAACACTCATGGACGGAACCGAACCGAATCGGCGTTGCAGTCTTGGAGCGACAAATACCGACGTAATGGCCAGCATCAATCCCCAGCCAAAGAATACATAACCCAAGCCGTGCTCATCCAGATTCATGACATAAGGTGAATAGGCCATCAAAGTAAAGAATCCAAAGTTATAAAGGAAGGCGGTAATCGCCAATGTTTTCAGTGAGGGATAACTTAATACTTTGAACGGATCAGACAACGAACTTCGTGTTTTTGGTTTTGCCATTTTGGGCAACATAAATGTAATGCTGATAAACGCAATTGCCATTAGTACAGCCACCCCATAGAACGGGCCACGCCAAGAGATGGAACCCAGCTCACCACCAAGCAGCGGACCAACCGCAATCCCGAGACCAAGTGCTGCTTCGTACAAAATAATGGCCTTCGCTGTCCCTGAAGTGGACAGTCCCACAATAGCGGATAACGCCGTTGCGATGAACAAGGCATTCCCTAGTCCCCAACCGCCACGGTAACCGACCAGTGCCCCTACCGTGTCTGAGGTACCCCCGAGGAAGGAGAAGATAATAATCAACAATATGCCGCTAAGCAGCGTCCATTTCACACCGATTCGGCTGGATACCACACCTGTAATCAGCATGGCTACCCCAGTTACAGCGTTATAACTGGTAAATAGCAGCGACACCTGGCTTTTGGAAGCATGCAGCTGATCAGCAATTGCGGGCAAGATCGGGTCAACCAGACCCAGACCCATAAAGGATATGATACATGGAAAGGCGACCGCCCATACCGCTCTCGGTTGAGACAGCAAGCCTCCACGGGATGACGGCAATTCGTCCGGTAATGATGGCTCTCTTTTCATACGTAATTCCTCCTGTGAATCATTTATGTGGTAAAACTTTTTATTTGAAAATGTTGTGAAAAACAATGAAAATTACTATTCATTTTCAGAATTAGAGGTAACAAAACGGCACAAATGACATCGGAACATCCGGTGTTTGTACAGGATTGCCACAGGTACTATGGTGCTCACTCCATGTAGCGATTATGTGTATATACAGTTTTGTATATAACTTTGATTGCCATTCGGGTTATCCGTCTTCATCACTCTGCGGATCATGATCATGTACCTGTAATTTCTGAATACCGCTCCGAACGCGTTCACGCAGCTCTTCCAATTCAGTCTGTACGGCATGTATGCTCTGAAGTTTCTGCTCAATCAGTTGCAGCTGACCATCCAGTGTTGTTTCCATCGTGTTGAGCTTCTCAATACGCTCTCTCACTTCGGTCGTCTGCTGGTAGTCAAAACGTTGTTCGTTCAGTGCATCTGCTGTTGCCACATAAGTATGTAGCTCCTGAAGAGAGAATCCAAGTACCTCTTTGGCACGAACCACCTTCTTCAGAAAATTGATATCGTCACGAGTGTACAACCGCGTCCCGCCATCTGTCCGCTGAGGTGAAGGCATGACACCAATCTCTTCATAATACCGAATGGTTCGCTTGGTCAAACCGCATTCCTTGGCTACGTCGTCGATTTTATATAAACTCATTTCCCTCACCTCTCCCATATGTCTGTAATGTTATGTATATAATTATATATACTATTAACGTTAACGTCAACGTTAGATTTCATGCTTGAAGTTTTTAGCGAGTTTAACAGCGTGTTCGCTTCTCCAATTTCAACAAAAAAAAAGACCCGCTTCACTCGCGAGTCTTCTTCTCTACACTATTCATTCATTTTACCTTAACCGTTCTGCTCATTTTGTTGCTGTTGTGCACGCTGCATTTGCTTCAAACGGCCTTCAACTCTGGTAAACAGTCTGAACGTATAGAACCCTGTAGCAACCAGACTCAGCACCAAAGCTCGTACATCTGTAAGCCAGAAACCGATAATGCCGAATATCGTGATAATCACACCAAATTGCATCATCAGATTGGCACTATAACTTTGCGCTTCGTCCCACAACTCGGGATTACTCATTGCACGCGGGGTTCGATACCCATATATCCCGTTAATCATTTTCGGTGGTTTTTTGAACACCATTAACCCCAGAATGAAATAGCACACACCAATGATGATCCCAACTACTGCTCCTGTCAAAACGTTCTCCCCTTCTCTGTTGTCTTCCATCGACCTGCTTACACTGGCACTTCGATGACAGAATAACCTTTCAGGTTATGTCTGTCCTCTCTGTTCTCGTGTAAATGTCCAGTTAGACTTATCTACATAAAAATATAAAAACGGCTCTACGTATATACGAAGAGCCGCCTGGATCGTTTCGTAAACTTAGATATTCTTCACACGAAGTACACGCATGGCGTTCAGGACAGCAAGCACTGTGACACCAACATCGGAGAATACCGCTTCCCACATGGTGGCTATGCCGAACACACCAAGTAGCAGGAAGATTGCCTTAACTCCCAGAGCAAACGCGATATTTTGCCACACAATCATTCGTGTACGCTTTGCAATGCGGATTGCGCTCGCAAGTTTTGACGGTTCATCGGTCATGATGACCACATCTGCCGCTTCAATCGCGGCATCCGAGCCGAGTCCACCCATTGCCACGCCCACGTCGGCGCGTGCCAGCACAGGTGTATCGTTGATACCATCACCGACAAACACCATTTTTTCCTTCGGAGATTTGGCCGCTTCCAATTGCTCCAGTCGTTCGACTTTATCCTGTGGCAACAATTCAGCATAGACCTCATCCACACCCAGCTCGCGTCCTACCGCTTCACCCACGGCTTTGGCATCTCCTGTCAGCATGACCGTTTTGCGGATGCCAAGCTTCTTCAGCGCCTGAATAGCAGCTGCTGCATCGTCCTTCACTTCATCAGCAATGATCAGATGACCAACATACGTGCCAGCTTCAGCAACGTGCACTATCGTTCCAGCCGTCTCTGGTGTGGTATAGGATATACCAGCCTGCTTCATTAATTTAGCGTTGCCTGCCAGCACTTCCCGACCATCCACGCTCACCTTGATCCCATGTCCGGCAACTTCATCATAACCTTCCACACCTTGCGTGGGAATCGCTTTGTCCCAGGCTGAGCGAATGGATTCGGCAATTGGATGATTGGAATTTGCTTCGGCAATGGCTGCCAGCTTCATTAGTTCTTCTTCCGTGCGTCCGCCTTCGGGATGAATGGCTGTTACTTTGAATACACCTTTGGTTAGTGTACCCGTTTTATCAAAAACGACGACTTTCACATCGTTCAATGCTTCAAGATAATTACTGCCTTTGACAAGAATCCCGTTACGTGAAGCCGCTCCGATACCACCGAAGAATCCAAGTGGAATAGAGACCACCAGCGCACAGGGGCATGAGATGACCAGGAAGACCAATGCACGATAGATCCAGTCGGCAAATGTTGCACCACTAAGTATCAACGGTGGAACAAATGCAAGCAGGGCTGCAAGGATTACAACAACCGGGGTATAATAACGGGCGAATTTACTAATAAAATGCTCTGTTTTTGCCTTCCGACTGCTTGCATTCTGCACCAGATCCAAAATTTTGGATACCGTTGATTCACCAAATGTTTTGGTTACTTCAATGGTCAACAATCCGTTTTTGTTTACAAATCCACTTAGTACATCACTTCCAGGCTCCAGTTCACGAGGTAGCGATTCACCTGTCAGAGCAGAAGTGTCCACCATGGAGCGCCCAGCTTGAACGATACCATCCAGTGGTACTCGCTCTCCTGCCTTCACGACAATACGATCACCGATCCGTACGTCTTCCGGAGATACACGCCGTGTCTCGTCACCCGAACCCGTCAGGATATTCGCGTAGTCCGGCCGAATGTCCATCAGTGACTGAATTGACTTGCGTGACCGATTAACCGCCATGCCCTGAAACAGCTCTCCGAGCTGATAGAAGAGCATGACCGCTACCCCTTCCGGATACTCTTCAATGGCAAAGGCACCCAAGGTAGCGACGGACATGAGGAAATATTCATCGAACACCTGACCGCGGATGATGTTTTTGGACGCCTGGAGCACGATATCTCCCCCGGCAATCAGATAAGCGAGTGCATATAGAGTAAACTGTGCCCAACCCTCCAGCGGCGACCAGATTGCAGCGGCGAGCAATACAGAACCGGCAGCAAGACGAGCAAGCAATACTTTGGTCTGGCCTGCACCATGTTCATGCGAATGGCCTGCATGAGCATCGTGATCATGGGTATGGCTATGATCATGACTATGTCCAGCATGACTCCCGTGCTCGTGTGCGTGGCCCTCCGAATCTCCATGATCATGCGTATGCGAGTGATTGCCATGTGAATGTGAATGTCCATGATCATGTCCGGCATGGTCGTGACCGTGTTCGTGTGAATCAGCCGCACTCCCTGTATGGGTGTGTACATGTCCGTTTACCTGTTTTCCTTTTTCCGAGATGCGAATATGAGGCTCCAGCCGAAGCACTTTGCGCTTCGCTTCTTCCACTACTTGTTCATCCATATCAGAAGTGGTGTGTAGCGATAATGTTTTGGTAACAAAATTGACAGAGCATTCGTTAATACCCTTAATTTTTTTGACGCCATTCTCGATCTTTAAAGCGCAGTTCGCACAGTCCAACCCATCAAGCAGAAGTTCCCTTTTCACCTGTTCCTGTCCGGTTCCCATGTGAATTCTCCCCTTTGCAGTACAAAAACAATGTTATAAACCCAACTACATTCAATATATGAGCATTCATTCATATGTTTAGTTACCCCTATTATATGCACGCCTAAACATGAGTGTCAACAATCGTTGTTGATTTTTTATACAGACTATGCTAATAGTAATTATTTCGCTTTAGACGTTTTTTGGATATAATAGAATTACAGTTGTTAACATAGGCGGTGATAGGAAATGGAACAACCGGTTAAAGCACCAAGCGAATGTGATGCAGCCTGCTCAGGTACTGAAGCGGATGTAGAGAAGATTCGCACTTCACTCATAGATCGGGAGACCTCTTCCGAGATGGCAGATTGGTTCAAGGCATTCAGCGACCCAACCCGTCTACGTATTATTGATGCGCTGTTACAGAAGGAATTATGTGTTCATGACCTGACGGTTCTGCTCGACATGGGACAGTCGGCCATTTCACACCAGCTGCGTTCACTCCGCAACATGCGGATCGTCAAGCGGCGCAAGGAAGGCAAGACCGTGTATTACTCTCTGGATGATACTCATATTGAGCAGATTTTCCTGCAAACGCTCCAGCATATTAAACACAGCTAGGCAGCAGCCAAGCTTGTTCATGAAGAAGAACCCCCGCCTCTCGGCTATATGCCGATGGACGGGGGTTCTTCTTGGTAAGGGTACCGTTTTGTACAGAATACAAAGTGACTGTTCCTTCTGATTACCGATCAGTTGGAGAGCATGCCACTTCGGTTATAAAAGATTGTTCTTGTTTGGATCGTACAGGCCGGATCTGTCCTTGAACCAGTTGAAGATATGCGATACACATACTTTCAGCACCGCGTATCCTGGAACAGCGAGCAGAATGCCCACGACTCCAAACAGATTACCTGAAGTCAGGATGACAAAGATAATTGTGATGGGATGAATCTTCAGCGTTTTACCCATGATCTGTGGCGAGATGAATTTACCTTCGATTAACTGTACGATCGTCCATACGGCGACCATCTTCAACAGCATCACCGGCGAAGTGACGAGTGCCACGATCAACGCAGGTGTAATGGCAATTGCAGGTCCCAAATACGGAACAACACTTGTAAACGATGCGATAATTGCAAGAATCAGTGCATAATCCAGACCAATGACCATATAACCGATGTAGAGCAGAATACCGATGCAGAAGCTGACGATAATCTGTCCACGAATGAATGAACTGATCTGGTGATTGATGTCTTCCAGCACATGCATTGCACCCGTACGACTCTTGATTGGTAGGAAAGACAGAATTTTGGATGGAAGCTTCTTGCCGTCTTTCAGCAGATAGAACAGGATGAACGGGACGGTTACGATGGACAGCACAGTCTCAGTGAAAGCTCCGAGGAATCCGCCCAATTTGGTCCAGGTCGAGTTTAGAATTTCAGTAGCCTTCTGGGAGATGGTTCCCCACCAATCCTGAGAATTCAGATTCACCGTCTCCTGGACCTGACCGAACAGTTTACTGCCCGTAAGCTCCTCAAACTGCTGTTTTACCGTCTCGCTGTACGTTGGGAAATTTTCGATTAGCCCCACAATCTGGTTACGTACAACCGGAATGACCGCCAATACGACGACAGTCAGAATGCCTCCAATTGCAAGATACAATATCAGAATGGACCAGCCGCGCTTGATTTTCCACCTTTCCATCACATCCACAATCGGATTCAACAGATAGTAGAGTATGCCTGACAGAATAATAGGTAACACAATGGTTTTGATGAGTACTGCGAGCGGATGAAGAACAAAGGATACTTTGGTTAGAACCATGACGTTCAGTCCCACTAACAGCAGAATTAGCAGAAATAGGACAAACTTGTTGTTAAGAAAAAATCGCTTGAACCGCTCCGGCCAAACGCGGGGTTGCTCAGGTTGCTCCATAGGCGTGTCGTCCTCTCTTATGTATCCTTAATCAATACTAAACTGTAAATCTAATAAATGCCCCTTACATGAAAAAATAAAGTACCTTGTACAAGCCAACATATGTATAACACTCTGGATTTATACGTATGGTGCTGATTATCCGTTTCAAATTAAACCGGTAAAGTCATTTTACCCCAAAATGAATCTTCTGCCCCATACAAATCATTTGCAAATTTTCCCTACTCAAAAACGGCTCGCCTCACTGGGAGACGAACCGTAAATTTGGATCTATAGCTTACTATTAAGCCAGCTTTTATGGTGAAAATTTAAGATTAGGCTTTTCCCGCCAATTGCGCGATTAGCTCATAGGAATGCAGACGTGCCTTATGATCATAGATCATCGACGTAATAATCAGTTCATCTGCCTGCGTCTGCCGAATGAAGGATTCCAGCTGTCCACGTACGGTTTCTGGGGAACCATTAACAGCCGCCTTCAGCGTCTGCTCCACACCAGCTTTCTCACGGTCCGTCCATTTGCCGTCCATCTCTGCAGGAGGCTGTACCAATCCCGTTGTGCCGCGAATAATGTTCAGAAACTGCTGTTGCATCGTTGTACCCAGCCATGCTGCTTCCTCATCTGTATCTGCAACAACAGCATTAACCCCAACAATCACATGTGGCTCCTTCAAGTGATCAGATGGTTGGAAATTGTTCCGATACGTTTCCAGTGCAATCCGGGTGTAATCGGGAGAGAAGTGGCTGGCAAAAGCAAACGGCAATCCCAGCTGACCTGCCAGACGTGCGCTGAAATCACTGGACCCCAACAGGTAGATTGGAATATTCAATCCTTCTCCAGGAACTGCGCGAACAGGCGCATGATAAGATGTCGCCGATGCATCAAAGTATGCTCTGAGCTCTGCGAGCAGCTCCGGGAAATCTTCCCCACTGTTCAGATCTTTGCGTAACGCAAGCGATGTACGGCGGTCACTGCCTGGTGCACGACCCAGCCCCAAGTCAATTCTGCCAGGATACAAGGATTCCAGTGTACCGAACTGCTCAGCGATGACAAGCGGTGCATGGTTGGGTAACATGATGCCTCCTGAACCCAGACGAATCGTTTTGGTTCCACCAGCCAGATATCCAATAACGACCGAAGTTGCGGAAGAAGCAATACCCTGCATGTTGTGATGTTCTGCTACCCAGTAACGGTGATATCCCCAACGCTCAGCATGCTGTGCCAGATCCAGACTGTTGCGTAAGGCATCGGCTGGTGTTGCACCTACAACAACTGGAGCCAAATCCAGGATGGAAAGCTTAACGTCATGAATATGTTCTTTATGGGATGAAGTCGTATTATCTGTAGTCATTATCGTTTAATCTCCTCGATGATTATATTTTTGTATATCCAGATATATAGATTAATTAAATCACAACTGGATAGGGTGATTTGATGATAAACTAGCCGTTTACATCCGGACGGAATCCCTGCCTGCATGTGCATCCTAGCTTCCGTTCCGGCATCCGGCTTATAACTCGTTCTGCACGTACTCGGCAAACTGACGAATCGTCTCTTCGTTGCGCCGATAATACGTCCATTGTCCTCTTCGCTCGGAGAGCAGTAACCCTGCCTTGAGCATGGTCAGCAGGTAACTGGATATAACCGACTGAGCCAGTCCAGCCTTCAATTGAATCGTGCCGACACAAATTCCGTTCTTGCCACCATCCGGATGCTGAGATAGTTCCAGCGGTGGAAAGTGTTGCTCCGGGTTTTTGAGCCACAACAAGATTTGTCTACGTGTCTCGTTCGATAAAGCTTTGAATATAAGTATAGGTTCCATGGGTACGATTATACCCCCTTTCAGGCATTTTGCAAACACATGAACAAACAAACCGACTCATGATCGAGTCGGTCTGGAATCATATGGAACTCGTATGGGAACTAACAACCATATTAGAATTTGGTCGTAACGGTTTGTTTAACCTGATCCAACATGGCTTGATATGCGGGTGCATCCAGATATCCAATACTGCCGAAGAGCAGATGATCTACAGCCTCAATGCCGACAAAATCGAAGATACCTACGTCTGAAGTTATTTTCAATCCAGCAGTCATGCCAATCTGATCATAAATTTCACTTGGTGTACCATGTGTGTTGATGATGAGTCCTTTTTTGCCTGTCAGCAATTTCTCAATTCCCGCTTCACCCGCTGCATATGCAAAACCATAGGCGAATACACGGTCCACATATCCTTTCATAATGGCAGGAAGACCTGTCCACCAGATCGGATAGATGAATGTAATGGCTTCTGCATCCGTAACATACTTTTGCTCTGTTGCGATATCCTGTGGTGTCTGCCCTGCGCGCATGGAAGCTGTATCAGCTTCAGTCAGTACGGGTTGGAATCCAAGCTTATATAAGTCACGAACAACCACTTCATGACCTTGAGCTTCGAGAGCTTCTACAGTAGTAATGAGGATTGCATTATTAAGGCTGTCTGTGCGTGGGTGAGCATATACGATAAGATGTTTCATAGTGTTAATCCCTCCAGGTTTGGTTTGAGTTAGGTTGCGAAAATGGCTTTACATTGATACGTTTTTTATACATAGACATCTATGCATTAGGTCAAAAAAATATTTTGTCTCCTCTGCCTCCACCCATTCGAATGTGGAAGGGTTGCAGACAGAAGAGTTCATTCATTATAACTTTCGGACAATAATGGACAGCAAGCTCTCCAATTGCTCCGACTGTTCATCGGACAGGCCACTATAGATGATGTCATTAATCTGCTCTGATACCTGATGAAAGATCGGTTCGAGCCGCTTCCCCTGTTCAGTAAGGCGAATCATCGTCACCCGGCTATCTTCGGCACTCTTGCTACGTTCAACATAACCGAGCTTCTCCAGCTTGTTGACCAGTACCGTTACCGTGGGTTGCGTGCGTTGAACACGTTCAGCCAACATCTTGATCGACAGCGTCTCTTCACGGTACAAGAACATCAACACATCCCCATGAGAAGGTACAATGCCTGTCACTTCATGCTGTTCCAACTCGTGTACAATCCGTTTGTTGACATGATCTCTGATTCTTGCAATCAGTGCAATGGCGTTATATTTTGGCATGACCTCATTATACATAGACATCTATGTATTTTCAAGTGTTTTTTATAAAAAAGCAAAACAGCCCTTTCCATCCTTGTACCTGTGGAAACTATCGGGCTGTTTCGATCCTGTTTTGTTTTTCTGATCCTCTGTTCTATAATGTTAGATCTTGATCTTAAACCTTGATCTTAAACCTTGATATTAGATCATCGTTCCTGGATTCATGTTGAATTTTGCTGAATTCAGTTAATCCAATGGGTGATTTTCTCAACGGATTGTCGAGCCTTCTCACGCGTGGGCTCCTCCACCCGATAACCGAAGGCTGCCATCACCGAGACGTCCCATGCACCATCTTCCAGCAAACCTTCTTCTTCCATAATCCGATGGACATCCTCACGGCTGAAACCTTCAATTGGACAAGAATCAATCTCGATCTGAGCTGCCGCCGTCATCATGTTACCAAGTGCAATATACGTCTGTTTGGATGCCCAGTCGAATAATGATCGTGGATTGTCCAGAATTCTCTGGTTATTTTGGAACTTTCCATAAGCCTGACTTGTTAGCTCAAATACGTCGTCCGGCATTCCTTTTGTTTCCTTCAACATGTATTCCGCATAGGGAGAATTATAACTGGCATCGGACCGGGCCAAAATAACAACAAAATGGCTTGCTGTAGCCAATTGCTTTTGAGCGCCGGAAGAGAATTCGGACAGACGCTTACGCAGGTTCGGATTTTGTACAATCAGAAACTTCCACGGTTCAAGACCAATGGAACTTGGAGATAATCGGCCTGTTTCCAATATAAATTGGAAATCCTCATCCGAGATTTTGCGGGTATCATCAAATATCTTCGTTGCGTGCCGGAAATGATAAGCCTTTAAGATGTCTTCCTTTTTCTTTGACTTTGCTGTAACTTCCATGGAGCTCCACGTCCTTTTTTATATTTTTTATGTTGAATCGTTAGTCTCTAGTTATTTGGATTTACTTAAGCATTAGTTTAGAATCTATATCCTAAAATGAAAAGTACGCACATTATTGTTCCTCAGTTTCTAAAAGTAACTATTATGTCCTAACAAGGAAAATAGCCGTTGCTGGATCATAAATCTTCTCCTAGACGGCATATTTTCACACATGAAGTTTACAGTTGCTCCATCCATTCATTTTCAGAAATAACGGTATATCCTTCTTGTCTCAGCAATGCTGAGGTGACACCCTCTCCAGCAATCTTGTGGTTGGCAAAATTCCCATCATAGATCATCTGTGTACCACAGGACGGACTGAACTCCTTCAATACTACACACGACACATCCAATTTTCGCGCCCAATCCAATGTCTGATAGGCTCCCTTGATATACAGCTCTGTGACGTCCTTGCCACTTTTCTCAATCACTTTTGCAGTGCCTGCCAGTACGTCCTTGCCCGTGCCACCGATAATTTCAGCCGGTTCCCGTGGAGTGGAGAATCCGCCAAGCAGCTCCGGACACACCATCTTAGCTTGCTCCTTCTCCACAAGCTCCTGAATTTTCTTATCCAGGCTCGCTGTTCCATTGTAACGACAAGCTACCCCCGCCAGACATGAACTCACCAAATATTTCATCGTTATCTCCTTATGCTCATTCCATCTATGAAGTAAATTGTAACATACAGATCAAGCTCTATAACTCGCCTCTGGTGATCATCGTAATTTTTACATCTTCATTGTAGCGAACCCATATAACATCTTTCGGCGACTCTAGTTCAAATATGGCAATCCCCGGATTATCAACTTCCCTATGAAGAGTGTATCCTTGGAGGTTAACGTTAAATACCTCTTTAATCATCGCCCCTACCTGCTCCCTGAGGATAGACTCCTTTACGTCATAAATCTCCTGATGATACGCTTCTACTTCGTCCCAATTAGTAAAATCACTTCGATATAAATTCTCCCCAATTACAGAGTAAACTTTAGTTTCTTCTCCTACAATCATTTGAACTAAATAATGATCATTGAAACTAAGATTAATTACATCTCTCCCAATTTCATCATCTTTGGTACGACTTACCCCCTTAAGTTTTGGAGATGTTTCACCGAATACTACCTTCACAGCATCCTTGGCATCTGCCAATACAGAATTAGATACCTGATCAAGACTAAGATCGCCTGAAATGGATACAGCCTGATCCTGTTGCCATACAATCTCCCCATAACCATCACCAGTCTCATTTTCTAACGCTAATGTCGTATGCGATATCGGCTCCAACTCCCCTTGCTTCATACTTACAAAACGTTGGACTGATGCAGGTTTAAGCGTTGGCGTACTGCCTATACTTTGCAAAAGCGATGGAACCTGGCGCAGGTAACGGTGCTCCAGCTCGCTCGGCTGCATCTCACGTCTCATTCCCACTTCACGCAGATTTCCTGTTGTTGCATCGAGCCATATTTGCGCATACTCCTTCTCGCTTTCATTTCCAGCCTCTACATATATTCTGCCGGACACAGTCAGGTCTTCCACTTTCGTAATCTTCAGCTGTTTACCCAGATCGTCTCGCATGGTAGTCGCAACATTTCTTTTCATTTTGTCGGTTAGCAAATTCGTGTTCAAACCTTCGGGTAACTGTAACGCTGCTGTTGGATAGACCTGCTCAATTACAGGCTTCACCAGCTGTCCATCTTCCCAGATCCATAGGAACAATCCAGCAGCAATAACCAAAGCACCCGTGCCTGCAACGAGGGATCTTCTTCTAAGGCGACGCTTGTGTGAAGTATTGCCTACTTGCGGTCTAACCGGCCTGGATGACCCATAACTTTGCTCCAAGCCATCTCCCAGACTCCCCTCTTCCGACTTCTTCATCAACTCCAGCTGTTGAAGCACATTCTGCTTGTGATCCTCTGTAAAAGGAGACAATGCAAACGGTCCCTTCCGGATTTCCTTTTCCCATTGCTCATCCTTTTGTTTCATTCGCTTCGCTCCTCCCATTGTTTTCGTACCTTGCCCTTACCTCGGGATAGTCTGGATTTTACTGTGCCTGAGCTAATTTTCAACATTTCTGCAATCTCACTCGTCGTAAGCTCATACTTCAGATTCAGCAAAAGAATCTCCCTGAACTTCTTCGGCAACGCCAGAACAATATCCCAGATTTCATGGACATGCTCCTTACGCATCACTTCCATCTCAGCCGAAGGATGTGCAGGCTGCTCTGCAATCATGACTCTTTGGCTCGAACCCCCACGCTTTGTCTCCATGGGTAACGTCTCTCCCCACAGACTGCTACGAAAGAATCTGGATTTTCGATATGTAAAAGTGGTGTTTCTAGTAATCGTCAACAGCCATGTTTTCAGTGAGCACTCTCCGCGATAATGAGCGACCCCCGAGTACGCCCGAATAAATACCTCCTGTGACAATTCATCTGCCTGTTCGGCACTTTTGGTCAGAAAATAAGCGTAATTCCACACGTCATTTCCGTAGTCATCCATCATACTGCTAAGTGTGTAATTGTCGATGGTCTGAGCCTGTGCCAGAAATTGATAATCCAACTGTTGTTCACCTCACTTAATATGACTGAATCTATTGTGGTTTGGTTCCCTGTTTTGGACATTATTTCTTATTATTGTAGCAAAATAAAAAACAGTGTGTTCAACATCGCTGAACACACTGATTTATTCAAGCATTTTCTTTCATTTGAATGACCGATCAACTTTCTGATCGCTGTTACCTTCAAAGTTCTCCTTAATCCTTCAAACTTTAACCGCAGCAATCATGAGAAACATAGGTCTTCGATTCTCGTTTCGCATGCCAGGAACCTGTTCAATCATTTCCGGTGATGGTTTGGATTCAGCCACCTTTTGAATGGCAAACCCGGCCTTAATGAGTTCATTCATATGTGTTGCCAGTGTACGATGATATTTAACCACATCCTGATTCAGAAAGTTCGCCACACGCTTCCCTTCATCGTGGTAATCATCCACGGGCCAGTGCAGGATCTCACCTCCGGGTCCGTAATGCCAATCCTGCGCAGCGCGAGCGGTGAAGATGGGATGTTCGG
Organism: Paenibacillus sp. 2KB_22; assembly: GCF_052115745.1. Lineage (NCBI taxonomy): Bacteria > Bacillati > Bacillota > Bacilli > Caryophanales > Paenibacillaceae > Paenibacillus > Paenibacillus sp. 2KB_22. The sequence continues at coordinate 2,848 of NZ_JBFRHG010000010.1, read as the reverse complement.
AGGATAGTACGAATGTCCCCCCTTCAACAAGACAATCGTTGATCTTGGCGTACACCGTGTCTAACCGGTCAATATAATGCAAGGCAAGTGAACTAATCACAACATCGAATTGTCCGGTTTCAAAATTAATATCTTCAATCGCCAGCTGCTCGTACTGGATCTGTGGATCGTCCGTCATTTCACGAGCGCGCTGAAGCATATTTTCAGATAGATCCACACCAATAACTGAACTCGCTTGTTGCTCGCGCGCATACCGGCAATGCCAACCAAAACCACATCCCAAATCCAGCACACGCTTGTCTTTCAAATCCGGCAAAAGGGTCTGCAGCTCATGCCACTCTCCGGCTGCCTCCAGCCCTTGTACAGAACGAGCCATCTTACTGTAGTTATCAAAAAATTCGGATTCATCGTATTTATTTTGTTTCATCAAGAGATTCCTCCCGCCTTATAAATATCAACCTACTCTACCACATAAACGATATTCAAACGCAAAAGTTGCCAAGAGAATTCAAGCCGTGTTATCATACAGAACGAACGTTCAGTATTGTTTTATACAGAATGAACATTCAGTTTACTAACGGAGGTCAATATGAATACGAATTGGACGCATCCATTGGAAGGGCAAACTGTAGGTAGAGCTTTTATAAGCTACCTTGTGCCTTCCGTATTGGGGATGCTGGTAGTTGCTTTTAATTTTATAATCGACGGCATTATGGTTGGACACAAACTGGGCTCTACCGCGATGGCCGGGATCGGCATTGCCTCTCCTGTCTACACGCTTTTTGTTGCCATGTCACTGTGGATTGGCATGGGCGGGGCTACCTTGTACTCTAACGCGATGGGTAGAAAAGATAAAAACACAGCCAAACAAATTTTTACCAAATCCATTATGCTCATTATGCTCGTTACGATGGCTATTGGATATACTGCATTTACGTTCAAAGACAAGCTGGTATACTCCCTCGGTGCTAACGCCGAGACCTTCCCGTTTGCTTCAGACTACATGAATATCATGTTGTTGTTCGGATTTGTCTTTACCATTGAGAATGCACTCTCTGTTTTTGTTCGGAACGACGGGAATCCCAACACATCCATGTACGCTCAGATTACCTTTGCTGTGGCCAATATCGTCATTAATTATGTAACATTGTATGTACTCGAATGGGGTGTACGTGGTGTGGCCATCGGTACCATCGTATCGGCTTCTCTTGCGCTACTTGTCCTGTTCACTCACTTTTTCAAAAAAACAAATAATCTCACGTTCACCCGGTTCAAATGGAATAATAAACTGCTGGCTTCCCTTCTACTTATTGGTTTCCCCAGCTTTCTGGCTGAACTTGGCATGTCGGTCTTCTCTGTCTCTCACAATATCTCCATGGACCGCATTGCGGGTACGGATGGTGTAGCATCCTTCACCGTGTTGAACTACATTCATGGTGTTGTTTTGTTAGCTTTCCTGGGTCTGGCATCCGCTGCCCAACCTCTGATAAGCTATTATCACGGTGCCAGTCAGGTTACACGAGTACAACAAACGATACGTTTAGCCACCAAAACGGCTCTGGCATGCGGTTTACTGTTACTACTTGTTGTTCAAATCGGTGCACCTTATTTCGTGCAAATCTTTGGAAACTTCAGTAGCGGCGTAACGGATAATGCCGTATACGGATTACGTATATTTACATTTGCCTACGTATTTATGGGTGTTAACTTTGTCATGAGCACCTATTTCCAATCTGTAGGTAATGCCAAAATGGCCATCTGGATTACAGCCGCGCGTGAGATGATCATCATGATTGCACTGATTGCAGTCCTCCCTTCCTTCTTTGGTGTAACGGGTGTATGGCTTGCCGTACCGTTATCTGAGATGCTCGTTCTCGCAACCATAGCCGTATACTATAGAAAACGATCCCTTACGGATCGAATAAACGCGTTGCAGCCTGAATAACGTTAACAGATAATATAGTGGTATCAGATAGACGATAAATGGAACGTTGATAAATTGTAGGTAGACTTTATAAATTATCTAACAAAAACCATAAACAAGCCCTGCACGATCCATAAAGATCGGGCAGGGCTTTGTTTTATCCTATACTAGATGTGAGCAATTAGATACGTATATCGAATCGGCCATTGCTGTCTGTCGTTGCGTTCGCAATTTCCTTAGGGGTAGCTATGCCTCCATTGGCTGAAGGTTGGGCAGGTGGCGCCTCCTTAGCAACGGCTGTACCGGATCCTTGAGAGCTTTGTTGTGCAATCTGCGCCTCAATCTGCTTGATCTGCTGTTCAAGCTGTTTGGTCTTTGTCTCCTTAGTCTTCTCATCGTCCTTGCTGGACTGTACTTTCTCCAGTTGAGCCTCAAGCTTCGTCTTTTGTTTCTCTAAACTACTTGAATTGTCCGAACTCGAAGATGTCGATATGTATGATGTGGAGCTGGCTGCAGAAGATATATTCATTATGGTCCTCCTCGTTTTTACATGGCTTCACTATACCCCATCCCACTGAAACGTACGTTAAATTCAACTGAAAGGTTGCTGAACGAAGCTATGAGAGTCTGGAATTCAAATAGATGAAATACATATAGCAGCTTTAATCAATAGTCAGTCTAATCATACAGTGTAGGTCCTGGTGCACTCTGATCTGTAAAGTTAGTTGTTTCCCGGTGTAAAATAAAAACAAAAAAGACACACTCGATATCATCCAGTGTGTCTTTCGATTGCTTGGCGGCGTCCTACTCTCCCAGGACCCTGCGGTCCAAGTACCATCGGCGCTAGAGGGCTTAACGGTCGTGTTCGGGATGGGTACGTGTGGAACCCCTCCGCCATCGCCACCAAACGCATAGCTAAGCTTA
>NZ_JBFRHG010000009.1:0-180565 GCF_052115745.1 Paenibacillus sp. 2KB_22 | reverse complement strand
TAAGCTTAGCTATGCGTTTGGTGGCGATGGCGGAGGGGTTCCACACGTACCCATCCCGAACACGACCGTTAAGCCCTCTAGCGCCGATGGTACTTGGACCGCAGGGTCCTGGGAGAGTAGGACGCCGCCAAGCAATCGAAAGACACACTTGAATGATTTCGAGTGTGTCTTTTTTGTTTTTATCTCTAATTTAATTTGATCTATGAAAGAGGAACAACTCACATTTGTTGGGCTGTTTCTTATGACCCTCTCACTTCACTTACACGATTGTAAGGCAATTGCAAGATAGATCAATATGATCAACTCAGTGGCTCCTGTATACTAATCCTATCCATCGATGGGGTTGAATTTCAGGGGGAGTTGGCGTGAGGTTATTTGAAATCCTATTATTCTTCTTATGTGTATGTTTATTGGCATTTTTGTTCATTCCCAATCACCGTGTACGAAGAAAAGCTTTACTCCTGACAAGCGGAGTCGGCTGCATTATTTTAGTAATACATTTCCTTGTTGAAGGATACAGGATCCAGCTTGTATTCTTATACGGATTTACTACCCTGATGTTTATGTTTTCCCTTATAAAAGTTGTTCGGACGCAGAAAGGCGTGTGGCCAGTCTCCCGAATTCCTAGAGTGCTTGGTACCCTTTTTGTTGTAATTGGGCTGATTGCAACAGTCTGTTTCCACTATGTGTTTCCGGTTTTTGACCTTCCAGCACCAACTGGTAAGTTAAAAGTAGGCACGCATGTCTTTCATTTCGTCGATCCAGATCGGGAGGAGACATTCGGAAAATCAGAGTCAGGCATGAGAGAATTAATGGTTCAGGTATGGTATCCGGCTGAAGCGGGTACGGGGAAGTATACTCCATTTATCTCTAATCCCCGAATCTTATCTTATATGGCGGAGAGTTATGGCCTTCCGGGGTTTACTTTTCAACACCTGAAGTATGTATCCGGTCATGCTTATTTGGGGACTGAAGTCTCTTCGGCTCAGACCTCATACCCACTGATCCTTGCAAATCCCGGCTTTGGTTCCTCCAGGTTTCTTCACACGTCACAAGCCGAAAATCTTGCGAGTCACGGATATATTGTAGCAGTAATCGACCACACCTATAATACATTTGCAACCGAGTTTCCGGACGGTCGAATCACGACTAGTACAACCAGCGATTTGTTTTCATCCGAGCATGACTATAGAACAGAAAGGGAAACCCGTGACGAGCTGGGAAAGGTGTTAACCGACGATGTAGTGTTTGCACTGGACCAATTCGAACTCATCCAATCGGGGGAAATTCCAAGTCAGCTAAAAGGGAAGGTGGATCTGGATCATATCGGAGTGTTCGGTCATTCCATTGGAGGAGCGACCGCCTATGATGCTTCTTACGATCCACGAATAACAGCTGGGATAGATCTTGATGGAGGACTTTATGGTCTGCATGACAAGGGGGGCCTGCGGAAGCCGATTTTATTCATGAACTCGGAAAGTGGATACGACAAATTAAAAATGTTGATCGATCACCGAGTCTACACGGACGCCGAACTTAAGCTTATGGGTAATACAAGAGAGTGGGTGGATCAAGAAACCAAAGACAAAAAGTTGGAGCTTGATCGGATGCGTCAAACAGTTGCCGCAGGGGGACAAGTCCTCTACATTGATAATGCGGAGCATTTAAATTTTGCAGATGTACAGTTCATTTCTCCGATTTTTAAAATTTTGGGTATTACAGGGGAAATTGCGCCTGAAAGGGCGAATTTCATTATTAATTCCTATATGTTGGATTTCTTTGATATGTATCTGAAAGAAAAGGGCGGAATCTTAATGAACGGACCCGATAGACGGTTTCCGGAAGTGAAGTTCATAACCCCGCTATTATAATTATGGAACAGGTTGTCGATATAGCGACAGCCTCTTTTTTATGTGATGTTGTATTCGTTTCTTCATACGTATTGAGCAGGTATGTCACTCTTCCGTATATTGAGGTTCACCTTAATCCGAAAGTTTTATTTCGACGGATGTAATTCTTTTATAAGGATAAATTGGCTATAAAAAGCTCGTAAACAGGGTAATGGTTCAGTACCATCTCGTCACACGGATAAAAGTATTACTGACTCTGAATATAAATGGAGTAAAGATCAGAAAAAAATTAGTACCAAGTGCTAAGACTTAGTGCTATAATGATGAAAAACAAGTGAGGTGACTACCGGTATGGAGCATCAATCAAAGGCAACCATCACGGCAATGGGGACGTATGTACCGGATCGAATATTAACGAATGCTGATCTGGAGAAATTAGTGGAGACTAGTGACGAATGGATTGTGCAACGTACAGGTATGAGAGAACGGCGAATTGCAGCTGATGATCAATATGTATCTGACCTGGCTACAAAGGCTGTAGAAGATATGGTAGCTCGTTATGAAGTAAGTGTAGAAGATGTGGATATGATTCTTGTGGCTACCAGCACACCTGAATATGCATTCCCAAGTACCGCATCCAGAGTACAGGCTAATCTTAAGATCCCACATACAGGTGTACTTGATCTAAATGCTGCATGCGCGGGGTTTTCCTACGGGCTACAGCTTGCTGACAGTCTGGTGACCAGTGGAATGTACCGCAAAGTACTGGTTATCGGAGCAGAGACGTTATCCAAAATTACGGATTACACAGACCGCACGACTTGTGTCCTGTTTGGAGACGGAGCTGGAGCCTTCTTGGTGGAGAGATCAGCGCATGGAGAAGGCGACTTTATGGCAGCCATATCCGGTACGCATGGAGAAGGTGGTGTTCATCTCTATAAGGCTGGTCTGTCTTCAGAGATGGATGGAATGCCTTTGCAGGGCGGAGGTTGTTTGGTTCAGAATGGACGAGAGGTTTATAAGTGGGCTGTACGGACGATTCCAGAACAATTGGATAAGCTTATCATAAAAGCTGGGTTAAGACCTGAACAGATTGATTGGTTTGTCCCGCATAGTGCCAACATGAGAATGATTGAGGCTGTTTGCGAACGTGGCCCGGTCCCTTTGGAACGTACTTTAACCAGCGTCGAGTATCGTGGGAACACATCTGCTGCCTCCATTCCGCTTGCTTTACAGCTTGCAGTGGATGAAGGGAAATTGAAAGAAGGACAGACTGTGGCTCTCTTTGGTTTTGGTGGTGGTCTGACTTACGCAGGTTTGGTGCTGAAGTGGGGCGTACCGGACAAAGTTCAATAATGGATAACATACGACTGTATGCAACACCGAAATAATAGAGGAAATAAAAGAGGCCACCCAGACTTCATGCATCATGAAGAGGGTGGTCTCTTTAGTAGGTTAAATCTTTTAAATAAAGTGATATGAGTGAAGTTATGTTACATGTTACTTTGTGCTAACCGGGATTACTTAATCCCATAAATATTTTACGGCGTAAGCTTAGGCGCTTGGCGGTGATGTGTCCCTTGTTCGTAGCTGTACGCTAGCTTGATCAAAGTTCCTTCATCAAAAGCACGACCCAGGAATTCCATGCCTACAGGCAGACCATCGGTTGTGAAACCGGCAGGGACTGTGATCGCCGGGAAGCCGGAGAATGGACTCAAACGGTTGTTACCACCGGAGTTTTGTCCTTCGCCAATAACTCCAGCGGCTTGTGTGGACGTAGGATAGATGATGGCATCCAGATTATTATCTGCCATTACTTTCAGCAAGGATTCACGTGTAACTTGGGTACGTTTCAGGACAATGTCCTTATATTCGGTAGTCTCCAGGGTTTGGCGTGCATCCCGAGTCTTCATGGATTGTTCTTGGGACTTATCAAACTCTCCGGAAGCGATGATCTCGGACAGACTGTGATATGGAGCATCTGCACCCAATGATTCCAGATAGTCATTCAACTGGAACTTGAATTCATATCCACTAAGGCTTGGGTATTTGTTGATCTCGGCCAAGTTCGGGATAGAAATTGGAACTGCGGTAGCGCCAAGAGATTTCAATTCTTCCACAGCTGTGTTGATCACGTCAGCAACGGCTTTTTCTTCAGCTTTAGTACTTGGGATGAGTTCTGTGGCCACACCGATGCGTGCACCTTTCAACCCGTTTACATCCAAGAAATCAGTGTAGCTGGAAGGGATTTTCCCAACCGCGTAAGCTGTAGCGACATCTTTTTTGTCATAGCCGGCTGTAGCATCCAGCATGATTGCGGCATCACTTACGGTACGAGCCATAGGTCCACCGACATCCTGAGTCAAAGCCAATGGAATAATGCCTTCACGGCTGGATAGTCCGATGGTTGGGCGGATACCTACAAGGCTGTTGAAGCTGGAAGGGATTCGGATTGAACCGCCAGTGTCTGTACCCATGCCGGCTGCGGCAAAGTTAGATGCAATGGCAGCGCCTGTTCCACCGCTTGAGCCACCTGGATAGTGGTCCAGGGCGTAAGGATTAAGTGTTTGTCCACCCAATGAGCTGGACGTTGTGATGCCAAATGCGAATTCATGCAGGTTCGTTTTGCCCAAAATAATGGCGCCAGCTGCTTTGAGTTTCTTCACTTGTTCAGCATCGTGAGCAGGAATGGAATCTTTCAGACAGATACAGCCTGCAGTTGTCGGCATGTCATTGGTATCGAAATTGTCTTTCACCAGAATCGGAACGCCATGCAGAGGTCCGCGGGCCCCTTGAGCTGTACGTTCTTCATCCAATTGCTCCGCAATTTGGAGCGCATCCGGGTTCAGGGTTAATACGGCGTTGATGCTTACACCTTGATCATCGTATTTTTCAATGCGGTCCAGATATTTCTGAACCAGTTCTTTTGATGTTAGTTTTCCTTGCGTCATTGCGGCCTGGAGATCCATAATGGTTGCTTCCTCCAGGACAAACGGTTTTATGTAGTTATAAATGCGGTCTTTCAGTATGGAGAGGTCATTCTCGGTAAGTACAGCGTTTGGAAGGAAGAGGGATTCCGTATAGCCTTTCATCAATCCCGCAGTGTTCAATGCACCAACAGCACCTGCGAAAGTGGATTCATCCGGGACATCCTTGAATGATTCGGTAGCCGAATCCAGCTTGAGCCATTGTTGCAAAGCAACCGCAGCATCTTTACGTTGTACGGTTGTGCCGGAGAGCTTGTCCATGCTAAAAGGAACACCTGCAAGTGTAGCCGCTTCTTCCATAGCCTGAACAAATGTTGCCGGAGTAGCAGGCGCTTTTCCTTTGGATACAGCTGCTACTGTTGTTTTACTTGTAGGCGTTGCTGTTGCTGCTGATGCCGAAGGCACTGTTCCTCCCCATGTTGTGGCAACGACAGCTCCCGCCAGTAACAAAGCCCCACTTTTTTTCAATACAGATCCATGATAAGTCATGCATCCACGCTCCCTTCCTGTGCCTCATTGATGTGTGTTAACAGCGATTCTGTTTCTATGCTTTTGACACATTGTATAGTTATGTCAGGTAATCTTACAATGCTTATATTTATCCAAAAAAACGTATACATCAATATTAATCAGTATAAAATCTTATTCATGCTTCTATTTACGTGAGCACAGGAAAACTATTAATTATTCTTATGTAAACAAATATGACATGAATTCGATATGTTGACTAAACATTAGGTACAGGATGCGATTAAGATTAGAGAGTGGAGATCACAGAGCATACCTTCAGTGTGAAATGATATAATGAAAAGATAGGAATAAAAGAGACATAACGTTCTACCAGAGAGGAAGAGATATGAAGTGAAGACATTGGTACTCGCAGAAAAACCATCTGTAGCACGCGAAATAGCCAGAGTTATGGGCGCGCGTGATAAACATAAAAGTTATATGGAAGGCCCGAAATATATCGTTACCTGGGCGCTTGGACATCTGGTTGGATTAGCTGAACCGGAGGATTACGACAAGAAGTATGCAACATGGAATCTGGAGGACCTGCCAATTCTGCCAGAACGTACGAAACTGAAGGTACTTAAAGAGACCAACCATCAATATAAAGCCGTGCAGCAGTTGATGAAACGTCAGGATGTGGGCGAGCTGGTCATTGCCACGGATGCGGCCCGTGAGGGAGAATTACTGGCCCGTTGGATCATGCAGATGGCGGGGTGGAAAAAATCATTCAAACGTCTGTGGATTTCGTCCCAGACAGATAAGGCGATCAAAGACGGATTTGCTTCGCTGAAGCCAGGCAGTCAGTTCGACCGTCTCTATGAATCAGCACGTTGCCGGGCGGAGGCCGACTGGATGATTGGACTTAACGTGACCCGTGCACTAACCGTTCGTTTCAATGCGCAGTTGTCTGCTGGACGGGTCCAAACTCCAACCTTGGGTATGATTATGGATAGAGAAAATGAAATTAATGGTTTCCGCTCGCAGGAGTATGAGACGTTAACGGCAGATTTGGGCGATTTTCAGGCTGTATGGCGGGCAGCAGGGGGAGATTCACGCATTTTCAACCCTCAAGAAACACAAGAATTGAAGAAACGAGTAGACGGGCGCAAGGGCACGATTGCCCAGGTGAAGAAAAGCGAGAAAGTAGAGCCGCATCCACTGGCATATGACCTGACAGAACTGCAACGGGATGCCAACCGGAAATATGGTTTTTCGGCAAAGCAAACATCGAATGTCCTGCAACGACTCTATGAACAGCACAAACTCGTGACGTACCCACGTACGGACAGCCGATATCTGACTGCCGACATGACAGCTACATTGAAAGAACGTCTGGACAGTGTAGCCATTGGACCTTATGCGTCTCTGGCACGTCCTTTGCTGCGCAAAAATCTGAATATCACCAAACGTATTGTGGATGACAGCAAAGTGACCGATCACCATGCCATTATCCCCACGGAACAAACGGTACTTCTGAATCAATTGAACCCGGAGGAACGTAAATTGTACGATCTGATCGTACGTCGTTTTATCAGCCTGTTCTATCCGGCAGCGAAGTACGATTCGGTTGCAATCACGGTTCAAGTGGGGAATGATTCCTTCCATGTCAAAGGTACAACGGTGAAAGAAAGCGGATGGCGTGAAGTATACGGCGGCGATTACAGCGATGATGACGATGACCATGCTGATGATGCAGCAGACCATGAGCGTGCGCTTTTACCAGATGTGCAGCAAGGACAGTCCGTGACGGTTCAGCGTTGCCATATTAAAAGTGGACGGACAATGCCGCCCAAACGGTATACCGAAGCCGCTTTGCTTTCCCAGATGGAAAAGCATGGACTCGGCACTCCCGCTACACGGGCGGATATTATTGAGAAGCTTGTCAGTTCCGACACGATAGATCGTCAAGGTAACAGCATGCATCCAACCGGCAAAGGAAAACAGTTGATTGAACTGGCTGCTCCGCAGCTGCGTACACCGGATCTGACTGCCCGCTGGGAAGCTGAACTGGAGCGCATCGCTCGTGGGCAAGGACAGCCAGGACCATTTCTGGACAGCATCCGTTCTATGGCCAAAGAGCTCGTGTCAACGGTGAAAGGCAGCAAAGCAGAATACAAGCCGCATAATGTGTCCAATAGCCACTGCCCTGACTGCAATGCGCGATTGTTGGAGAAGAAGGGCAAGCGCGGCAAGTTTCTGGTATGTCCTACAGAGGACTGTGGATATCGTCGTTCTGCCGAGAAAAGATTGTCCAATCGTCGCTGTGCGCAGTGCCACAAAAAGATGGAAATCAAAGAAGGCAAGGCGGGGCTATACGTACAATGTCTACCTTGTGGAATTACAGAAACATTGGATAAGGATAAACAGCATGTGAACAAACGCGATCAGCAAAAGTTGGTTAAGCAGTATGCAAAGCAGGAGTCCATCGGTTCCAATCTGGGTGATCTGCTAAAAGCGGCTATGGAGAAAAAAGGAGAGTAGACAAACTCCAGATGAACTGATGATGACTTTTCACTACTCGTTCACGCCAAGTCGTATAAGATCCTCCTTTTTCAGGCAACGTAAGCCAAGGAGGTGATACCTATATGCCGCATAACAAACCTGAGAAAATCCATAACCAGCAAAACAAAGACAGTATTCGGGAAGAGAGTATCGCTTTGCGCCCGGACAAAGCAGCCAAAAGAGCACCAAGCCTGAACGGTATTCCAAAACAGGAGTCCTAGGTCAGAGCGATGTAACATTTTACACAAAATTGCGGTTCCCTACCTGGTGCGTTGAACATGTCTCTGATGAGGACTATAATGGAGACAGGGAGATGTCCCGGGACAGGGGGATCGCTAGAATTATATGCAAACCGGACTTATATTGTGGTTTTTATTTATTAATGTAGTTGGTTATCTGGTGATGTCGGATGATAAGAGGCGTGCACAACAGCGTCGTGACCGTACACCCGAACGGACGTTATTCTTGCTTGCGTTTATTGGCGGTGCTTTGGGAGTCTGGATCGCGATGTATCGGAAAAGGCATAAGACCAAACATCCCAGCTTCACCATTGGCATTCCGTTGTTGTTGTTCTTGAATGCGGTAATCTATGGTTATTTTATTCAATGAACACTTGAAACACACGCGTAATCGTTCACAGGTTTCATATGTAAATTCTTTCGTATAAATGGTTCATGGTGGCTCCGGTACGTTTAAGAAGTTATATGCTTATGTTAGTTTATTGGATGTTAGACCGAAGCTTGCTTCGCGTGCTCTACATATAAAGGAAGGGACGGGATTCACATGTTATTTTCTAAAATATTAGTGGCTTATGATGGTTCCAAAGCTTCAAATAAAGCACTTGATCGTGCAATTGAGCTAGCCAAAGTGTCCCCGAATGCTGTACTGGATGTCATTCATGCTTTTGATTTCCCGCGTGTATTTATCGGTGAGGGGCTGGCGCCACTGCCACCTTCCCTTAATAATGATTACTACAATCTGGCGGTGCAGACAACAGATGAAGCGAAAGAACGACTTCAGGCTGCTGGTGTAACGGCCAATGTGGATCTGATCCAAGGAGCGGCTGCGGAAGTGTTGCTTGATTTTGCCAAAGAAAATGATTCTGATATCATTATTATCGGTAGCCGTGGACTTGGTGGAATTCGTGAATTTGTCCTGGGTAGTGTCAGTCACAATGTGGTGCAGCATGCTCAGGTTCCAGTACTGATCGTAAAATAATGGATGAAGTGTGTACGCACTGAAAAGCAGGAAGCCGGTTGTCTTCGAGAGATTGAAGAGGAGCCGGCTTTCTTTTATGGGATGAAATGGATGGCTAACCGAAATTAATGAAGCAATTCCCGAACATTATATTTGTCAATATGTTAAATGTTCGTCTTTAAGTTGACATTAGCTGTAGGGGATTGTTAGAATGTTAGATGTGTCGATCAGGTAAGAATAAGGTCGAGTAGGAACGAAATGTGTAATAAGAGATTACAAAAATGAACGAAAATAGTTTGATAGATATTTGCTCGTATAACGCCGGGAATAGGGCCCGGAAGTATCTACCCGGGAACCGTAAATTTCCGGACTACGAGGAGATACGGCTGAGAGTCGCATGCAACCAGATGCGGACAGCAAGCCCCCTTTTGGCATGCCCAAATGAGGGATACGTATTTCTTGGAGTCCGGTGTCCGAAGAAAATGTGATGTTTTCGCGGGTAGCGGATTTTTTCATTTCACACGTAATAAGCGTTCCTTCATATCAGATGTAATCAAAAAAGCTCAGACGGGAGTTGGATGTATTCATGTCACTGCAAGTCGCTGTAATTATGGGCAGCAAGTCGGATTGGGAAACGATGAAGCATGCGTGCGAGGTGTTGGATGAACTGGAAATCGGTTATGAGAAAAAAGTTGTCTCAGCCCATCGTACACCGGATTTAATGTTCGAATACGCAGAGCAAGCAATTGATCGAGGATTCAAGGTGATCATTGCAGGCGCAGGCGGGGCAGCACATCTGCCCGGGATGGTCGCTTCCAAAACGATGCTTCCGGTCATTGGTGTTCCCGTGCAATCCAAAGCATTGAACGGTCTCGATTCCTTGTTGTCCATTGTTCAGATGCCTGGTGGTATTCCCGTCGCAACTGTAGCGATTGGCAAGGCGGGGGCAACGAATGCCGGATTGCTGGCAGCTCAGATGATCGGGGCTTTTGACCCGGATGTCCAACGTCGCTCTGAAGCTCGAAGAGAGCGCATCAAACAAGAAGTACTCGAAAGCAGTAAAGAACTATGAGTAGAATAGGGAATCAATCGGGTACTGCTGGAGAACTACAATATGTCCTGCTACCTGGGAAAACAACCATCGGCATTCTTGGAGGCGGACAGCTCGGGCGTATGATGACCCTCGCAGGAACGGCAATGGGGTATCGATTTGTTACCCTTGATCCCGCTTCGGATGCGCCTTGTGGTCAAGTTGCTCGTCAGATTGAAGCAGGATATGACGATGCCAAAGCTGCGCTTGAACTGGCTCGGCAATGCGATGTCATTACGTATGAATTCGAAAATGTGGATGCAGAAGTCGCTGGACTGCTCGAACGTGAGTCCTACGTTCCGCAAGGAAGTGCGTTACTATACACCACACAACATCGATTACGTGAAAAACGTGCAATTGAAGCCGCTGGAGTAAGAGTTGCACCTTATCGGGAGATCACGAGTGGGGATACGATGCTTGCTGCTGTAAGTGAACTTGGCGTGCCATGTGTACTGAAGACGGTGACTGGAGGTTACGATGGCAAAGGCCAGCGTGTAATTCGGGAAGCGAATGAGGCTGTGGCTGCGTACGAAGAGCTTGCAGCTACAGGTGCGGAACTGGTGCTGGAACAATTCATCAAATTTGAATGCGAGATTTCGGTCGTTGTTGCGCGTAGTACCAACGGAGAGATCAAAACGTTCCCGCCAGCGGAGAACATTCATGTGAATAACATTTTGCATGCTTCAATTGTACCGGCTAGAGTTGCTGCAGACATCCAGATTGAAGCGCAAAAGCTGGCAGCAGCGGTTGCAGAATCAATGAAGGCTGTCGGGTTGCTAGCTGTGGAACTGTTTGTAGCGGCGGATGGAAGACTGTACGTCAACGAACTGGCGCCAAGACCACATAATTCCGGTCACTATACGATGGAAGCTTGTGCGACTTCTCAGTTCGAACAACATATCCGTGCGATCTGCGGATTACCACTTGGGGACACTTCGTTATTGAGCCCGGTCGTTATGGTCAATGTGCTTGGAGAACATCTGGAAGGCATTATCGCCAGAACAGGGCAACCTGATGCAGAAGCGATAGAACTTGGTGTGATTCCCAAGCTTCACATATATGGTAAAACCGAAGCGAAAACAGGACGTAAGATGGGGCATGTGAATCTGCTTTGTCAGGATGTTGAAGAAGGATTGCAATGGATTGAACAAACTAACCTCTGGAGGAATACAAATTCATGATTGAACGTTATAGCAGACCCGAAATGAGAGCCATCTGGACCGAAGAGAACAAATTCCAATCGTGGCTGGAAGTTGAAATATGTGCATGTGAGGCGTGGGCTGAACTGGGTGTAATCCCTAAGGAAGAAGCAGCATTGCTTCGTCAGAACGCATCTTTTGACATCGACCGCATCTATGAGATTGAAAAGGAAACACGTCATGACGTTATCGCATTTACACGTACGGTATCTGAAAGTCTGGGTGCAGAGCGGAAATGGGTGCATTACGGACTGACTTCCACAGATGTCGTGGATACGGCTCTGGGTTATGTACTGCGTCAAGCGAATGAGATTCTGGAAAAGGATATCGTGAATTTCATTGAAATTCTTCGTGAAAAAGCACTGACCTATCAGCATACACCAATGATGGGACGTACGCACGGGGTACATGCGGAGCCCACAACATTTGGACTGAAAATGGCGTTGTGGCATGAAGAGATGAAACGGAACCTGGAGCGTTTCCGTCATGCAGCAGACAACGTACAATACGGCAAAATCTCAGGCGCAGTAGGAACGTACGCCAACATTGATCCGTTTGTTGAAGAGTTTGTCTGCGAGAAGCTGGGCACGAAACCTGCGCCAATCTCCACTCAAACATTGCAACGTGACCGTCACGCGGAGTATATGGCTACATTGGCGTTGATTGCAACTTCCCTGGACAAGTTCGCTACAGAGGTACGTGCACTGCAGAAGAGTGAATTCCGTGAAGTGGAAGAAGCTTTTGCTAAAGGTCAAAAAGGATCTTCCGCGATGCCGCACAAGCGTAACCCGATCGGTAGTGAAAACATCTCCGGTTTGTCCCGCGTCATTCGCGGACATATGGTATCGGCATACGAGAACGTAACGCTCTGGCATGAGCGCGACATCTCGCACTCTTCTGTAGAACGTATCATTCTGCCGGATGCAACGATGTTGCTGAACTATATGCTGAATCGTTTTGGTAACATCGTGAAGAACCTGACGGTATTCCCTGAGAACATGAAACGCAACATGGAGCGCACCTTCGGCGTGCCATTCTCCGGCCGCGTAATGACAAAACTGATCGACAAAGGCTTCAGCCGCGAGCAAGCATACGATACTGTTCAACCACGTGCGATGCAAGCATGGGAAGAACAACGTCAGTTCCAGGATATCGTGAAATCCACACCGGAAATCACGGAAGTACTGAACGAAGAAGAAATCGCAGATGCGTTCAACCCGTCATGGCACTTGAAGCACGTAGATACGATCTTCAAAAAGCTCGGCTTGAACGATTAATATATTAAGCTTTTATATTCTACTCCCTAAAAGTATAGGTTGATTATGTGTTCACGCTGGAACGGAGAAGGCAGAAAAAACCTGAAGAAGCAAAGCGCTCGCCTTTATCCCCGGATTTTCCCCTTGAGAAAGGGATCAGAAAAAATCCGGGGATAACAGCGATCGGAAGGTTCTTCTGCATTCGGAGTGGCCCTGCGTGATGAGGGGAATTGGACGTATACTTTACATCTCCTGAAAGAAGGTGAGCCCATGGCACTGTCCACTGCGGCAGATCTCGTTAAAGCACCTCTGTTATATAAAGGAAAAGTACGTGAATTGTACGATCTGGGTGAACATTTTCTGATCGTGGTTACTGACCGAATCTCGGCATTTGATTACGTGCTGGACCCGGCGGTTCCCGAGAAAGGAAACGTATTGAATAAACTCAGCAGTTTCTGGTTTGAACTGACAGGTAGCATGATGGAGAATCACGTCGTTCATACCGATTTGAATCAACTGGGTGACCTCATCACAGACCCAGAATTGCTCAAAGACCGCATCATGGTAACACGCAAAGCAGAACGCATTGATATTGAGTGTGTCGTGCGTGGATACATCACTGGTGGTGGTTGGAGACAGTATGAGACAAGCGGTGAAGTGAATGGTATTAAGCTGCCTGATGGACTTCGCAAAAACGCCAAGCTCGAAGTTCCCATTTTCACACCGGCAGCCAAAAATGATGTAGGGCATGACGAGGACATTTCGATGGATCGCATGAAAGAATTGGTGGGAGACGGACTTGCAATGGAGCTTCAGGAAAAAAGTCTGCGCTTGTACGAATTCGCGCGTGATTATTGTGATCAGCGTGGCATCATTCTGGCAGACTGCAAATTCGAGTTCGGCATCGTGGACGGCAAGGTCATCCTGATAGACGAAATCTTCACTCCGGATGCTTCACGCTTCTGGGCCAAAGAGAATTATGAACTAGACATCGAGATCGACAGCATGGATAAAGAGCCAGTGCGCACCTATCTCGCTGGAACCGATTGGGATAAGAACAGCAAACCTGATCCGCTCCCGCAAGAGGTAGTTGAAGAAACAACCGCAAGATACGTCGATATTTATAACCGTTTAACGAAATAATAAAGTGTAACGTTTGAGCGCGAGCTACTGGAAAGTTTGAGGAAGCTAACGTTTGAGCGAGAGGCTATGGGAAAGTTTGGCTTTCGATCGCTGTTGCCCCCGGAATGTTTGGATTGGAATCCTTTTTTCAAAAGGAAACATTCCGGTTGCAAAGGCGAACGCTTCGCTTCTCTAGCTCAAATCTTTCCCTCCGCCAGTGTTCAAACTGGTGGGTGAGGCAATGAAGAGCGATGGCTTCCCACAGGTAGGGGAAGCCTGAAAGAAGATTACGAGAACTAAATTCACTGATTACTAAAGTTACTCTAAGACCATTAACTGTTTCCACATAATGGTCAGTCTCGACCATTACACACCGTGCAACGTAAAAGGTTTAGGCCTTTAAAAACGTCGCATGGACTAGCGGAGGGGCGGAATTGTTCTTAAAGGAGTGATAGCGTTCGCCTTTGTCCCCAGGTTTTGACCGCAGAGCGGGCCAAAACAATCCAAAAAACCTGGGGACAACCAGCGACCGGAAAGAACAATCCGCCTGGGAGCACGCACTAGACCAATACACGCCGTGCAACGTAAAGGTTTAGGCCTTTAAAAAACGTCGCATGGACTAGCGGAGGGGCGGAATTGTTCTTAAAGGAGCGAAGCGTTCGCCTTTGTCCCCGGGTTTTGACCGCAGAGCGGGCTAAAACAATCCAAAAAACCTGGGGACAACCAGCGACCGGAAGAACAATCCGCCCCGGAGCAAGCTCCAAAGTCACTTTTTTAACAGCATAAAGCATTTATCCCGTTCATTACTGAGGAGGAACATAAGGATCATGATCAAAGCAACCGTATATGTCACTATTAAGCAAAGCGTACTCGACCCGCAAGGCGTAGCTGTTCAAGGAGCCCTGCATTCCATGGGATTCAACGAAGTGGAAAGTGTACGGATCGGTAAAGTCATGGAACTCAACCTGGATACAACAGATCGTGCGGAAGCGGAGAAACGATTGAAAGTCATGTGTGAAAAGCTGCTGGCCAACACCGTTGTTGAAGATTACCGCTACGAATTGGAGGGTTAATCTCATGAAATTTGCAGTTCTTGTGTTCCCTGGCTCCAACTGCGACATCGACTGTTACAAGGCAGTGGAAGATGCGATTGGACAAGAGGTTGATTATGTATGGCACACGGCTACAGATCTATCGGCTTATGATTGTATTTTGGTTCCGGGTGGTTTCTCATATGGTGACTACCTGCGTTGCGGAGCGATTTCCCGCTTTGCACCGGTAATGAACGAGGTAGCGAAAGCTGCTGAACAAGGTAAATATATTTTGGGCATTTGCAACGGATTCCAGATTCTGACGGAAGCAGGATTGCTTCCAGGCGCATTGATCCGCAACACTTCCCTGAAATTCCGTTGTCACGATACGGTATTAAAAGTGGCAAACGCAGATACACCATTTACACGTGATTATGCACCGGGCGAAGAGATTGTCATCCCAATTGCTCACGGTGAAGGTAACTATTATTGCGACGAGGAGACGCTCGCGAGTCTGCAAGCGAACAACCAAATCGTATTTACGTATGGTACCAACCCGAATGGTTCCCTGGGTGATATTGCAGGAGTTTGTAACGAGGCTGGAAACGTGGTCGGCATGATGCCGCATCCAGAGCGTGCAGTGGATTCACTGTTTGGTTCGGAAGACGGCAAACGTATGTTTACATCTATTTTGAAAGCATGGAGGGATCGGCATGACGCAGCAGCTATCCGCTAAGGAACCGACAGCAGAACAGGTCGCAGAACATAAACTTTACGCACAAATGGGCGTGTCTGACAGCGAGTATGAGCTGATCTGTGAGTTCATGGGCCGCAAGCCAAACTACACGGAAATTGGTGTGTTCAGTGTAATGTGGTCCGAGCACTGTGCTTATAAAAACTCCAAGCCATTGCTGCGCCGCTTCCCAACCACTGGACCACGTGTCCTGATGGGACCTGGTGAAGGTGCCGGTATCGTGGATATCGGTGATAACCAGGCCGTTGTATTCAAAATTGAAAGCCATAACCATCCTTCCGCAGTTGAGCCTTATCAAGGCGCGGCAACAGGTGTGGGCGGCATTATCCGTGATATTTTCTCCATGGGTGCAAGACCGGTAGCACTTCTGAACTCTCTTCGTTTCGGAAAGCTGGAGAGCGATCGTGTTAAATATTTGTTCGAGCATGTCGTAGCCGGTATTGCTGGATACGGGAACTGTATCGGTATTCCTACCGTTGCGGGTGAAGTCATGTTTGATGAGAGTTATGAAGGCAATCCGCTGGTTAACGCGATGTGTGTGGGTCTGATTGATCATGACAAGATTCAGCGCGGTGTAGCCAAAGGTGTAGGTAACCCAGTTTATTATGTAGGGCCACCAACAGGTCGTGACGGTATCCACGGTGCAACGTTTGCATCCGTTGAGCTGACAGAAGAATCCGAGTCCCAACGGACAGCGGTTCAGGTTGGTGATCCGTTTATGGAGAAACTGGTGATGGAATCCTGTCTGGAATTGATCGACACGGGAATCGTGCTCGGAATTCAGGATATGGGCGCTGCCGGTCTGACATGTTCAAGTGCAGAGATGGCAAGTAAAGCGGGTAACGGTCTGGAACTGTATCTGGATCAGGTGCCACAGCGTGAAGAAGGCATGACACCTTACGAGATGATGTTGTCCGAGTCCCAGGAACGCATGTTGTTCGTCGTTGAGCCGAAGGATGAGGCGCAGGCGATGGAAATCTTTGAACGTTGGGGTGTCATCTGTGCCAAAGTTGGTAAAGTAACGGATGACGGTCGTCTGAAATTGATCCACCATGGCGAAGTGGTAGGGGATATGCCAGTAACAGCACTTGTTGACGAATGTCCGGTGTATGACAAACCATCTTCTGTACCTGCGTACTATGAGCAAAGTGCTTCCATCGACACGCTTCGTTACGACGAAGTGTCGGATCTCGGCGGAGCGCTGAAACAAGTGCTGGCTTCACCAACGGTTGCGAGTAAAAAATGGGTTTATGATCAATATGATTACATGGTGCGTACAAGCACTGCCGTTCGTCCAGGTTCGGATGCAGCGGTTGTAACGATTCGTGGCACACGTAAAGGTCTCGCGATGACAACGGACTGTAACGGACGTTATGTGTATCTTGATCCTGAAGTTGGCGGACGTATTGCCGTAAGTGAAGCAGCGCGTAATATCGTATGTTCCGGTGCAGAGCCACTCGCGATTACGGACAATCTGAACTTCGGTAACCCGGAGAAACCAGATATTTTCTGGCAGATGGAGAAAGCGGTAGACGGTATGGCAGAAGCTTGCCGTGTGCTGGATACGCCGGTTATCGGTGGTAACGTAAGTCTGTACAATGAAAACGCCAAAGGCTCCATCTATCCAACGCCAGTGGTTGGTATGGTAGGTCTCGTTCATGATACGGATCATATCACGACACAAGCATTCAAATCCGAAGGAGATGTGATCATCCTCCTCGGTGAGACCAAAGCTGAACTGGGCGGCAGTGAGCTGCAATACGCGGTTCATGGTCAGACGGAAGGCCGTCCGCCAGAACTGAACTTGCAGACGGAAAAAGCGTTGCTCAGCACGGTGCTGGAAGCTATTCAATCCGGTCTCGTTCGCTCGGCACATGACTTGTCTGAAGGCGGCTTGGCTGTAGCACTCGCAGAGTCTTGTATTAGCGGTAACGTAGGAGCACAGGTGAATGTGGAGACTGCACTGCGTGCAGATCACGCCCTGTTCAGTGAGAGTCAATCCCGTATCTTGTTGTCGGCTACGCCAGAGCAAGCGGGTAAACTTGAAGCATTTGTACGTGAGCGCGGTGTACCTGTAGCTGTAATTGGCCGTGTAGAAGGAAGTAACCTGACGATTGAGTTGAACGGAACATCAGCCGTGAGCGAACCTGTAGGAGGTTTGGCTCAGGTCTGGGAGGATGCGATTCCATGTCTCATGAACTGACGACAGGACCGTTGTGGACAGGCGATTATTATAATGAAGGGTCCGGCAAGGAAGGACTCGACAAGTTGAAGGAAGAATGCGGCGTGTTCGGGGTGTTCAGACACCCTGACGCGGCTTCACTCTCCTATTATGGACTGCATGCGCTGCAACATCGGGGCGAAGAAAGTGCAGGCATGTGTGTGAGTGATGGCAGCCAGTTTAACTATCATCGCGGCATGGGTCTGGTGAAAGAAGTGTTCACCAAAGACCTGATGCAGACGTTAACCGGGGATATTTCCATTGGACATGTCCGGTATTCAACAAGCGGTGACAGTAAACTGACGAACGCACAGCCATTGGTATTCAAATATCGTGATGGCGATCTGGCGGTAGCGACTAACGGTAACATTGTAAATGCACCAACGATTCGGCGTGAGCTGGAGCAGAGCGGTTCCATTTTCCAAACAACGAGTGATACCGAGGTTATTGCGCATCTGATTGCACGATCCTCCAAAGGGCTTGTGGAAGCGGCCAAAGAGGCATTCCAGCGCATTGTTGGCGGTTACGCCTTTCTGATTATGACCAATGACAAGCTGCTCGTAGCTTCCGATCCACACGGACTTCGTCCGCTCACGATGGGTAAGCTCGGGGATGCATATCTGTTTGCTTCCGAGACGTGTGCGCTGGAAACAATCGGCGCAGAGTTAATTCGTGATATTGAACCCGGTGAACTGCTTGTGCTGGATGCAGATGGACTGCATGAAGATCGCTTCGATCATCACAAACACCGCAAGGCATTATGTGCGATGGAATATATATATTTTGCTCGTCCGGATAGTGATATGAATGGTGCGAATCAGCATGCTGCCCGTAAACGGATGGGAAGCCGCATGGCGATTGAGTCGTTTGTAGATGCGGACTTGGTTACGGGGGTACCAGATTCCAGTATCTCAGCGGCCATTGGTTATGCGGAGCAAACGGGTATTCCGTATGAGATGGGTATGATCAAGAACAAATACACCGGACGTACATTTATCCAGCCAAGTCAGGAATTGCGGGAACAGGGCGTGAAGATGAAGCTGAGCGCTGTGCGTCGTGTTGTCGAAGGCAAACGTGTGGTTATGATTGACGACTCCATTGTACGGGGAACGACCTCCCGGCGGATCGTGAACATGCTGCGTGATGCAGGAGCAACGGAAGTTCATGTGCGCATTACATCCCCACCTTTCAAGAATCCTTGTTTCTATGGCATCGATACACCGGACAGCCGCGAATTGATCGCTTCACAGCTATCGGTGGAAGAGATCTGCCGTGAAATAAATGCGGATTCCCTGTCGTTCCTCAGTCCGGATGGACTGATTGCATCCATTCAGGGAGATAATCAGGATGATCCCAAGGGCGGGCTTTGCCTCGCATGTTTTGATAATGATTACCCAACCCGCCTCGACTTTGGTGGCGAAGAAAAATTCGGCTGCAGCTGTTAATCCATGCAGATGAGAAAGAGCTATAACGAAGGTGACGTGTTCCTGATTCCGATGAAGGACGGCCGATTTGCGGTATGCCAGGTGGTATGCGCACTTAAAGGGCGTTTCAAAAAGGCATTTTCGTTCGGCGTGATGAGCATTCAGCGTGACGAAACCGTAAGGGTGGAAGATGGCGATTTTCTCTTCTATTCCTTTGGGAACCGTAGAAGCAACGTCATATTCACTTCTCCGGCCAATATCCGAAATGGATCGTGGAGGATCGTGGGTAACACACCTTTGACGCCCGAAAAGGAAGAACTGAGAGTGTTTCAGTGTGCTGGACATTTATACTGCGGTGATGAGTACATTCGTAACCTCCCGATAGAAGAGTATAGTCAGTTTAATACGCTCGGCGTAGCCGGGTTTGAATTGGTACAAAACCATCTGTTAGAGATGGAGCAAGGATAGGTAGGTTGGACTTAACATTGACACGATAAAATCTAGAGATAACGGCAATCGAAAGGTTGTTCAGTTACCGAAGAGGTACGTGTTAATACACTGGTTCAATTTTTATAAGATACGAAGGGTGTGATGGTTGTGTCCGAAGCATATAAAAAGGCCGGCGTCGATATCGCGGCAGGTAATGAAGCGGTTGAACGGATGAAAAAACACGTGAAGCGTACCTTCCGTCCGGAAGTGATGACAGATCTGGGTGGATTCGGTGCCCTGTTCGGTTTGAACAAAGATAAATACGATGAGCCTGTACTTGTATCCGGTACGGATGGCGTAGGCACCAAGCTGAAGATTGCATTTGCCATGGACCGTCACGATACCATCGGAATCGACGCGGTAGCGATGTGTGTGAACGACATTGTGGTACAGGGTGCAGAACCACTCTTCTTCCTCGACTATCTGGCATGTGACAAAGTCATTCCTGAGAAGATCGAAGCTATTGTTGCGGGTATCGCTGAAGGTTGTCATCAATCTGGTTGTGCGCTGATCGGTGGCGAGACGGCAGAGATGCCGGGCATGTATAGTGAAGGCGAATACGATATTGCCGGATTCACGGTAGGCATCGTGGACAAAGCGAAGATCATCAACGGCACAACCATCGCCCCAGGAGACACAGTGATTGGACTTGCGTCCAGCGGTGTGCACAGTAACGGATTCTCGCTGGTGCGCAGACTTTTGTTGGAAGATGCGGGACTTGATCTGCATGATGAAGTAGCGGAACTGGGTGGTAAGCTGGGGGATTCCCTGCTGGAACCTACGAAAATTTATGTTAAACCCCTGTTGTCCCTGCTCGAAAAGGTAAAAGTAAAAGGCATGGCACACATTACAGGTGGTGGCTTCATCGAGAATATTCCACGTATGTTGCCAAGCAACGTGAATGTGGATATTGACTACGGCTCTTGGCCGATCCTGCCGATTTTCAACCTGTTGCAGGAAAAGGGATCTGTCTCAAACCGTGACATGTTCACCACATTTAACATGGGTGTTGGACTTGTACTGGTTGTTAATGAAGCAGATGCAGCGGAAGCTCTGCAACAACTGAAAGCATCTGGTGAAGAAGCGTACATCATTGGACGTGTTACTGAAGGAGATGCGCGAGTAACCTTCACGGGAGCGGATGTTTAATGGCGAACTACCGCATAGCTGTATTTGCCTCGGGTGAAGGGACTAACTTTCAGTCATTGGTCGATGCAGTACGGAACGGTGGGCTGAATGCATCCGTTGATCTGCTCGTATGTGACAAACCGTCTGCACGTGTTGTGCAGCGTGCACAGGACGCAGGCGTGGATTGTCATCTGTTTACTCCGAAAAATTATGCTTCCCGTGAAGCCTATGAGGCAGAGATCGTGGAAGTACTTGAATCCAAAGAGATCGACTTGGTCGTTCTTGCCGGATATATGAGATTGTTGACTTCGGTTGTGGTGGATCGTTACGCAGGGCGGTTGATTAACATTCATCCGTCCTTGCTGCCGGCATTTGCAGGCAAGGATGCGATTGGACAGGCACTTGAATATGGCGTGAAAGTGACAGGCGTGACTGTGCATTTTGTAGACGGAGGTATGGATACCGGACCGATTATTGCCCAGCATCCAGTTCCCATTCTGCCAGAGGATACGCCTGAGTCAATCAGCCGTTCCATCCATGCGGCCGAACAGCAGTTATACCCCGAAGTGGTATCTTGGTTCGCTCAAGGTTTGGTTCAATTGAATGGGCGTCACGTCACTGTTAACAAACCGGTTTGATATAGTTTTAAACTGTTTCACACAATAACGGAGAGGGCAGAAATAAGCTGGAGAAGCGAAGCGCTCGCCTTTATTAATGGATTTTTACCATTGAGAAATTGTTCAAAAAAATCTAGGAATAACAGCGATCGAAAGATTGTTCTGAACTCGTAGTGTTTAAGTGTGAAAATCCATTTATCAACTATATAACAGAAGTCGAAAATTGGTACGCATTTTGTGATATTTCTCGGGAAATAAATCGGCTGTGTTTCGTCAGGAAACGCGAAGCCATGGGACATTAAAGGAGGAGCATATTGTGAGTATCAAAAGAGCGCTGGTCAGCGTATGGGATAAAACAGGCATCGTGGACTTTTGCCGCGAGCTGTCGCAAATGGGTGTGGAGATTATTTCGACAGGAGGTACAAGCAGCCTATTGTCGAAGGAAGGCGTACCTGTCATCGGAATTTCGGATGTGACCGGATTTCCGGAAATTATGGACGGACGTGTTAAAACATTGCATCCGGCAGTTCATGGAGGTTTGCTGGCTGTTCGTGACAGCGAAGAGCACAAGCGTCAGATGGAGGAGAACGGACTGGGGTACATCGACCTCGTTGTCGTAAACCTTTATCCCTTCCAGGATACCATCGCCAAGCCGGACGTAACATACGAAGACGCGATCGAGAACATTGATATCGGTGGTCCAACCATGCTTCGTTCCGCTGCCAAAAACCATGCTTATGTTAGTGTCGTTGTTGACACAGCAGATTACGGCAAGGTACTTGAAGAAGTTCGCAGCAATGGAGATACCACTCTCGAAACACGCAAACGGCTTGCAGCAAAAGTGTTCCGCCATACAGCGGCTTACGATGCAGTTATTTCTGACTATCTCTCCAACCTGAACGGTGATCCGTTGCCAGAGCGTCTGACGGTTACTTACGAAAAACTCCAGGATTTGCGTTACGGCGAAAATCCACACCAGCAGGCGGCATTCTACCGCAAACCGCTGGCTGCTCAAGATACGTTGACAACAGCCGAGCAATTGCATGGCAAAGAGTTGTCTTACAATAACATCAACGATGCGAACGCAGCATTGCAGATTGTGAAAGAATTTGAAGAACCGGCGGTTGTTGCGGTTAAACATATGAATCCATGCGGCGTAGGCATTGGCGCAAGTATCTATGAAGCTTACAGCAAGGCATATGCTGCAGATCCAACGTCCATCTTTGGAGGCATTGTGGCAGCAAACCGTATTATCGATAGCGATACAGCGGGCAAATTGAGCGAGATTTTCCTGGAAATCGTACTTGCTCCTGACTTTACGCAAGAGGCACTCGATATCCTGACGAAGAAGAAAAACATTCGTTTGCTCAAAACGGGTGAACTGAATGCTGCTCGTAAACGGGAGAGCCAATTCGTTGTAACTTCCATCGACGGTGGTATGATCGTGCAACAGTCCGATGTGCACTCCATTGAAGCGAGCGAACTGAACGTGGTAACGGATCGCGCACCATCGGAAGAAGAACTGAAACAGCTGTTGTTTGGCTGGAAAGTAGTTAAACACGTGAAATCCAACGCGATTGTACTTGCTGCGAATGATATGACGGTAGGTGTGGGCGCTGGACAAATGAATCGTGTGGGTGCAGCCAAAATTGCGATTGAGCAAGCTGGCGAGCAAGCAAAAGGTGCCATTCTGGCATCGGATGCGTTCTTCCCAATGGGAGATACGTTGGAACTGGCAGCAAAAGCCGGAATTACAGCGGTGATTCAACCTGGCGGTTCGATTAAGGATGAAGAATCCATCAAAGTAGCCAATGAATACGGAATTGCCATGGTCTTCACAGGCGTTCGTCACTTCAAACACTAGAGCGAAAAAGGTTTAATAAGGGGTGTCGCCAGTCATACTTATGACTTATGGTACACCCCCTCTTTTTTAGGTTTTCAACACGCATTAGCGTAACAAATCTAGTTATGCACGGAGGGGGAACAGAACGAATGAATATTCTGGTAGTAGGCGGCGGTGGCCGGGAGCACGCAATCATCTGGGCGCTGGCGAAGAGTCCGAAGGTAGGCAAGATTCACTGTGCACCGGGAAATGCAGGTATTGCTGAGCTCGCTGAGTGTCATGCGATTGCGGTAAATGAATTCGATAAACTAACGGCTCTTGCTGTAGAGCTTAAAGTAGGATTAGTGGTTATTGGTCCAGATGATCCGCTGGCAGATGGGATCGTGGATGCATTTGACTCCACTGGTATTCCGGTATTCGGACCTCATCGCAATGCAGCAGAGATCGAGGGAAGTAAAACGTTCATGAAGGATCTGCTGCACAAATACAACATTCCAACCGCAGCTTATGAGAAATTCGATAACTACGAACAGGCTCAAGCATACCTGAATGAACAAGCAATTCCAGTTGTCATCAAGGCAGATGGACTGGCAGCGGGCAAAGGAGTAACGGTAGCTTATTCCCGTGATGAGGCTGATCAAGCACTTCGCAGCATCATGGTGGATAAAGTGTTTGGAGAAGCTGGAGCCAAAGTGATCATCGAGGAATTCCTCGCAGGTCAGGAAATGTCCATTCTGGCTTTTGTCGATGGAGAGACCGTTCGACCAATGGCGGCAGCACAGGATCACAAGCCTGTATTCGACAATGATCAGGGGCCAAACACAGGCGGTATGGGTACATACTCACCATTGCCACATATCTCGGCTTCCATTATTGAGGAGGCTGTGGAGACGATCATCAAACCAACTGCCAAAGCAATGGTGTCCGAGGGGCGTCCATTCCAGGGTGTATTGTTTGCCGGATTGATGATCTCGCCTGATGGTAAACCCAAAACGATTGAGTTCAACGCACGTTTCGGTGATCCCGAAACACAGGTGGTTCTGCCACGTCTGAAGAGTGATTTGTTTGATATCTTCTGGGCAACCGTCCATGGCAAGCTGGCTGACATTGAGATTGAATGGAGCGATGAAGCTGCTGTATGTGTGGTACTTGCTTCAGGAGGTTATCCGGGTCCTTATGCCAAAGGTGTAGTCATTGAAGGACTGGATCAGGTGGATGATGCGGTGGTATTCCACGCAGGTACATCGCGTAATGAAGCAGGAGACTGGGTCACAAATGGTGGACGGATCCTGGGCGTAGTTGGCCTTGGTGCGAATATTGCCGAAGCTAGAAACAAAGCCTATGCACAGGCGGAACGTATCCAATTCGATGGCAAACATCAGCGGACGGATATTGCTGCTAAAGCACTGGTATAGAATGAACAAAGAGTCCGAAAGATGTGTACCGGAAAGGTATTTGCATCCTGCGGGCTCTTTGCTGCGTATATAGATGTATCTTGTGTAAACGAGCGGACTTGTCCTTAGGATAAAGACACGGGAAAGGTACAAAACAAGGAGTGAATCTGGAGGTTCAGGTATGTTTAGTGCGCAAAAGTACAGGGTAGTATTTTTATAAATTGGACTATACTAAACATGTGAACAATATCACATTATAAGGCTATATTAATCATATTATATAAAGTACGTAACATACATAGAGACTAATTTGTGAACATTATACTGTAACCTTGTTCCAAACCATAACGTGCAACTGGATGGTTGAGAGGGAAACATGGTATACTTTTCGGAAACAGGAATGAGTACGAGGGGAGGTGGATATCTATTGGGTAGGCGATATTGTAAATTGTCCAAATGGCGAATCTAGGTGGAGTTAAGCGAGGAACAATTGACAGCATGAGGGGTAACCCGATTTGAATGAAGAAGTTTCTGCAAGTCATTGACTTCATCTTGAATTCCTGTTTTGTAATTTTACAAGGTCAAACGTAAGACTTATACAAAAATTATCATTGAA
This sequence comes from Paenibacillus sp. 2KB_22, assembly GCF_052115745.1. Taxonomy (NCBI): domain Bacteria; kingdom Bacillati; phylum Bacillota; class Bacilli; order Caryophanales; family Paenibacillaceae; genus Paenibacillus; species Paenibacillus sp. 2KB_22. Next base: position 155,335 of record NZ_JBFRHG010000009.1, on the reverse strand, counting down.
ATCGATTTTATATAAGGCAGACGTCGTGTTGAAAGACTAACAGCTGATGAATGGTTAACACAGTTAACGGATCACGCTGTAAATATCTCTGGAGGTGAATCCCTGAGAATCGGGGAAATCATTGGACATAATTACCATATTGAATATCGCTTTACTTATTATCTTGATTGCATTGACTGCATTTTTCGTAGCATCGGAGTTCGCTGTAGTCAAAATTCGTACATCAAGAGTGGATCAACTGGTTGCCGAGGGCAATAAAAAGGCTGTACTCGCCAAAAAAGTTGTCTCGGATCTGGATTATTATCTGTCAGCCTGTCAGCTCGGTATTACAGTCACCGCTCTGGGACTGGGAGCACTCGGAAAACCGACGGTTGAGAGATTGTTATACCCGGTATTCAATTATTTAGATGTGCCTGCTTCAATCTCATCCATTGCCTCATATGCAATTGCCTTTATCCTCGTCACATTCTTGCATGTGGTTGTTGGTGAGATGGCACCCAAAACATTGGCGATTCAGTTTTCGGAAAAACTGACGTTATTGCTCTCGCCGCCTCTATATTGGTTTGGTAAAATCATGTATCCGTTCATCTGGGCCCTCAATGGAGCATCACGAGTTATTCTGCGTGGATTCGGTGTGAAGCCTGCCGAACATGATCAAGCGTACTCGGAGGACGAGATCAAGATCATCATGAACCAGAGTTACGAAGGTGACGAGAACAACAAGACCAAGCTTTCATATCTGGAAAATGTATTTGTATTCGACGAACGTGATGCCAAAGACATCATGGTACCACGTACGGAACTGGTGACATTAGATCAGGATATGACCTATGACGATATTATTCCTATATTGGATGAACATAACTATTCACGTTACCCTGTCATTGAGGACGGGGACAAGGACCGTATTATCGGCGTCGTGAATGTGAAAAAGATTTTGCCTGACATGGTTGCTGCAAGATCGTATCAACTGAGCGAGTTCGTTCGCGAGATCCCATTCGTTTCCGAAGTTACACGTATCCAGGATGCGATGATTAAAATGCAGCAGGAACGTGTACACATGGCCGTGGTTGTGGATGAATACGGCGGTACTTCGGGAATCATTACGATGGAGGATATTCTGGAGGAGCTGGTCGGTGAGATTCGTGATGAATTCGATGCCGATGAGGTGGCTGATATCCAGGAGACCGGAGAGAATCAATATCTCATTAATGGTCGGGTACTTTTGGATGAAGTGGAGCGGCAGTTCGGGCTTAGCTTTGAAGGAAATGAAGAGATGGATACGGTGGCCGGATGGATTCAGTACCAGAAGGGTGTAGGTGTGGAAAAAGGCGACACGGTAGAACACGGGGATTATGTCTGGACCGTGGTAGACGCCGAGAACTATCACATCAAGCAAGTTCTTCTGGAACGAGTGAGCGGCGCTGAAGTTGAGGAAGCTGCAAGCGATCTGGCGTGATTTTAGCCGAGAATCTTGTGAAACTTCAAATAGTTTTTGACAACGTAGCTGTGTAGGGGACGGAATCGATTCTGAAGAAGCGCAGCGTTCGCGTTTGCAAACCAATTTTAAACCACTGAAAACAACAATCAGCGAAATTGGGAGGCAATGGCTATTGGAAGAACGAGCTGTCACCGGAACTTCACTCGTGCAACCTTATTTTAAATTTTAATGGAGGTGAATCCCTCAATCTGAGGGAAATCATTGGACGGAATAATAGCCTTGAATTTATTTTTAGTAGCCGTATTTATAGGTCTGACAGCCTTTTTCGTTGGAGCTGAATTTGCAATTCTTAAAGTACGGATGTCCCGAATCGATCAATTGATCTCGGAAGGTAACAAAAAGGCAGTACTGGCCAAAAAAGTGGCGCACAACCTGGATTATTATCTGTCGGCATGTCAATTGGGGATTACCATCACGGCGCTCGTATTGGGGGCCTTGGGTGAACCTACCGTTGAGAAAATGCTGCACCCGTTATTTGAGCGCATGGAAGTGCCGGCGGCGTTGTCTACCGTGCTTTCCTATGGTATTGCTCTCGCGATTATTACGTTCCTGCACGTGGTTATTGGTGAATTGGCACCGAAAACACTGGCGATTCAGTTTGCAGAGAGAATGACGCTGTTGCTGGCACCACCACTGTACTGGTTCGGTAAAATCATGAATCCTTTCATCTACGCGCTGAATGGAGCTGCTCGTCTGTTGCTTGGCATATTTGGTGTAAAACCTGCCGGGCATGATACCGTTCACTCGGAAGAAGAGCTGAAGCTGATTATGGCACAGAGCTATGAGAGTGGCGAGATCAACCAGACGGAGCTGGATTATCTGAAGAACATTTTTGCTTTTGATGAGCGTTTGCTTCAGGAGATCATGATTCCAAGAGATAAAATCGTTACGTTGAATAAAGAAATGCCGCTTGATCAGATCATTGAGACGCTGAATCGACACGAATACACGAGATATCCTGTTATTGCAAATGGAGATCAGGCGCATTTTGTTGGTTTCATCAACACCAAAGAAATGCTGACGAGTGTGGCGGCAGGCCGCGCCTTCAATATGGAGACATATGTCCATAATACGCCGAGTTTCTCCGAGCGTTCTCCGATCAAGGATGTGCTGATCCAGATGCAGCAAAGCCGTGTACACATTGCAACCGTGAAAAACGAGGCAGGTGCTACGGTGGGTATGGTTACAATGGAGGATATCCTTGAAGAGATTGTTGGAGACATCAAGGACGAGTATGAGCACAAAGATTTGGTGAATCCACCAAAAAGAATGAAATTGGTTTAAGAAGCAGTGATACAAAGATATTTCAGGATTAGTGAAACAACGTAATTGTTATAACGATAAGCAGGTTCCCGAGGTGCTCGGGGCCTGTTTTTTGGTTTAAATCTTAATTTTAAAATAAAAGCTTGCATATTGCAGTCCAATGGATTAATATAAATTTAAAGAATCTTAACTTAAAGATAAATAACAAAAATCAATACAATAAATAAAAGATGCAAAAACAACCTATGATACGACTAAATACTAAACCTAAGGGAGTGGAGATTATGTTCAGAACTACAGGAATTCATCACATTACAGCTTTTGTAGACGATGCACAGAAAAACGTTGATTTTTACGCAGGCGTGTTGGCGCTCAGACTGGTGAAAAAAACAATTAACTTTGATGCACCAGACGTGTATCACTTGTATTATGGTAATGAGCAGGGTGCACCGGGCACAATCATCACCTTTTTCCCACAGCAGAATTCAAGAAGAGGTGTCATTGGCTCAGGTCAAACTGGAGTTACCGTATATGCGGTACCTGTAGGAAGCTTGCCTTTCTGGAAAGAACGTCTTACTTCCTTCGATATTCCGTATGAAGATAAAACCAGATTCGGTGAGCAGTACATTCGTTTCTTCGATAAAGGTGGCCTGTTGCTTGAACTGGTTGAGCGCGAAGGTGGTCAGCCAAGCAGCTGGAGTTTCAACGGAGTTACACCGGAGCATGCCATCAAAGGATTCGGCGGGGCTGTATTGTTCAGCCACGTTCCTGAGAAAACCATGGATGTATTGGTGAGCAAACTCGGTCTGGAGCAGGTCGGTGAAGAGAACGGGCTCCTTCGTCTACAGGCAAGCGGTGATATTGGGCAGATCATTGACATTCAGTCTACAGGCATTCAACGCGGGATTGGCGGAGCCGGAACAGTTCACCATATTGCTTGGCGTGCTAAAGACTACGCGGAGCATGAACAAATTCAGCAGGATCTTGAACAATCCGGGTATCATCCAACACCAGTCATTGACCGTCAATACTTCAACGCTGTGTATTTCCGGGAGCCGGGAGGCATACTGTTCGAATTGGCTACGGATCCTCCGGGATTTGCACGGGATGAACCAGCAGAGAGCATGGGTGAGAAACTGATGTTGCCTGAATGGTATGAACCACAGCGCGAACAGATTGAACAATTGTTGCCACGAATTGAAGTGCGTGAATGGAAAGGAGAGTCCAAATCATGACCACAACCAATACAATGAAACATATCTATAAAGCAGGTACTCAGCCGGATGCCCCAACAATCCTGTTGCTTCATGGCACAGGGGGAACCGAGAACGATCTGATCGGTCTTGCGGAGATGATCGCGCCAGGAGCTGGCATACTTGGAGTACGAGGTAACGTATCGGAGAACGGGATGCCCCGTTTCTTCCGCCGCTTGGCCGAAGGTATTTTTGATGAAGAAGATCTGATTGCTCGTACGGTAGAGCTGGGATCTTTTGTAGATGCAGCTGCGGTGGAGTATGGATTCGATCGGTCCAACGTATATGCACTCGGCTACTCTAACGGTGCCAACATTGCGGCAAGCTTGATCTTCCATCAAGCGGATGTATTTAAAGGTGTAATTCTGCATCATCCGATGGTACCGCTGCGCGGTCTGGAATTGCCAGATCTGAAAGGTCTGCCTGTGTTCATTGGTGCAGGCGAGAACGATCCGATTGTACCAAGACGTGAAACCGAGGAACTTGCTTCGCTGCTCAGCGGTGCAGGTGCCGATGTAAACACGCATTGGGAGCGCCAGGGTCATCAGTTGACTCGTACCGAGGCAGAAGCTGCGGCAGCTTGGTTTAAGACACAGGCGTAAGTTGGTGTTTCCTTATTAAATGATCGGTATGATTAATCCAAAATATTGTGAAACTAAAGCAATAAAAAACAGCCCTGATGAAATTGAAATCGGGCTGTTTTTTATTTTATTTTTGGCTCGTGAAGCAAACGAAGAGCTGCTGTTATGTAAGCGTGACGAATGGGGTAAACATTTGAATAAGCAACAGTTCACGATGTATTCTTGTTATATTACTTAAATCCAACGAAAGATTTACATGATAACGGAGAAGACAGAAAAAACTTGAAGAAACGAAGTGTTCTGTCATCGGAGTGAAGTGTAAATTGCATCAACATCATGAACTGGAGGGGTTAATGTGGAACGTAACATCAAGGAACTGGTACAGCGGATGACACTGGAAGAAAAAGCGGGTATGTGCTCGGGACTGGACTTTTGGCATCTGAAAGGGGTGGAGCGTCTTGGCATTCCATCCATCATGGTGACGGACGGACCTCACGGGCTGCGCAAGCAGGATGGAAGTGCAGATCATCTGGGTCTGACGTCGAGCGTTCCTGCAACCTGTTTCCCGTCTGCGGCAGGACTGGCTAGTTCATGGGACAAGGAGCTGGCGCGTCAGGTCGGGGTGGCCCTGGGTGAGGAATGTCAGGCCGAGGATGTAGGGGTGTTGCTTGGTCCGGGTGTGAATATTAAACGTTCCCCACTGGGCGGACGTAATTTTGAATACTTTTCCGAAGATCCGTTGTTATCCACGCAGATGGCTACGGGTCATATTCAGGGTGTGCAGAGCCAGGGTGTGGGTGCATCTCTCAAGCACTTTGCAGTCAATAATCAGGAAGAACGGCGCATGTCGATTGATGCGGTAGTAGATGAACGGACGCTGCGCGAGATTTATCTGGCGAGCTTCGAAGGTGCGGTGAAGGATGGACAGCCGTGGACGGTGATGTGTTCCTACAATAAGGTGAACGGTACGTATGCTGGTGAGAATGAATGGTTGCTTACCGACATCCTGAAAAACGAATGGGGACACGAAGGTCTTGTGGTATCCGACTGGGGCGCGGTCAATGAACGTGCAGACGCCCTTGCAGCAGGACTGGAACTGGAGATGCCCACAAGTGGTGGAATTGGTGAGCGTAAAGTGATCGATGCTGTAGAGAGCGGACAACTGCCGCTGGACAAGCTGGATCGGGCGGTGGAGCGTCTGCTTACGCTGATCTTTAATGCTGTTGATCAAAAGCAAGATGGGGCTACATATAACAAGGATGAGCATCACCAACTTGCGCGTAAGGTGGCAGCCGAGAGTATGGTTTTGCTGAAAAATGAAGAAGGTCTCCTGCCGCTTGGGCGTGAAGGCGATGTGGCGATAATCGGGGCATTTGCGCGTAAACCTCGCTTCCAGGGTGGCGGCAGTTCCCACATTAATCCGACCAAAGTGGATGATATTGTGGAAGAGATGACACAGGTGGCTGGCGAAGGTGTAACCTTCTCCTATGCTCCAGGTTATCGGATTGAAGCCGATGATGTGGATGAAACGTTAATGCATGAGGCTGTTCAGGCAGCGCAATCAGCGGATACAGCTGTAGTGTTCGTTGGATTGCCGGATCGTTATGAATCCGAAGGGTATGATCGTGCCCATTTGCGTCTGCCTGACAACCATATTCGACTGATTGAAGAGATTGCGAAGATTCAATCACGTGTCGTCGTGGTTCTTAGCAACGGATCTCCAGTGGAGATGCCTTGGCTGCCGAAGGTGCAAGCGGTGCTCGAAGCGTATCTTGGTGGACAGGCGGTTGGTGGAGCGATAGCTGATCTGTTGTACGGAGAGGTGAATCCGTCCGGTAAACTGGCAGAGACATTCCCTGCGAAACTCAGCCATAATCCATCTTATCTGAACTTCCCGGGCGAAGGGGATCGTGTCGATTATCGGGAAGGTATCTTTGTGGGTTACCGCTATTATGACAAAAAAGAGCTGGAGCCCCTGTTCCCGTTTGGTTATGGACTGAGTTATACAACATTTGAATATGCTGACCTGAAGGTAGATCGCACGGAACTGACGGATCAGGATGAGGTGAATGTGCAAGTTAGGGTCACTAATACCGGAGACAGAGCGGGCAAGGAGATTGTACAACTGTATGTTAGCGACGTAGAGAGCACAGTTATTCGTCCGGTCAAAGAACTGAAGGCTTTTGCCAAAGTAGCTCTTGAACCTGGAGAGTCAAAAGTAGTGAGTTTTACGCTAAACAAGCGTTCATTCGCCTATTACAATGTAGATATGAAGGACTGGCATGTGGAGACAGGTGAGTTCGAGATTCAGGTGGGCAGCTCCTCTCGGGACATTCATGTGCATACACGTGTGAATGTAGAGTCTACAGCGACATTCCTTCCCACTTATACGCGTAATAGCACATTAGGTGATATCCAGCGTGATCCGGCGCATAAGAAGCTATTGGAACAGGCTTTGCAACAGTTCCAGGAAGCCAGCGGATTCGGTGGTGAGGATGCTGGTGATCATGCGGATATGATGGATGCAATGATGAAATATATGCCGCTGCGTGCACTGGTTGCGTTTAGCGGTGGGGCCATGACGGAAAAAGCGATGAACGAGCTTCTGGAGCAGCTAAACAAGAAGGATCATGGTATTCGGGGATAAGGGGCAGTAGCCTTAAAGCGAGTATTCATCCATCCTTGGAATTAAGCAATTGTGAATCCGTGCAGGAATTGCACACGAAGCAACAAGAAGGTGTATGTAAGGACCAGCCGCATAGTGGTTGGTACAGTTACCCGATCTGATTATGGATCGGGTTTTCTTTTTGCATAAGGGAAAAGAAAGGAGGAAGAAAACGGTGGGATGGGTGATGATCCTTGCACGTGACATAAAGCGATAGAAACGACAGGACGGCTGTAACTTTGATGAAGCAACATGGTTGTGGTAAAGGATAGAGTATTCTATAATGGAGTAATTGATAATCATTTTCAATTAGATTCGGTGAAAGATGACTATGCTTGTAATCAGGAGGGGAACATGAATCCTAACCCTAGCTCACATACGTTTGGCTCAAGTGCGTTTGTTCAGACCCGCGATGGTCGCAAATTACATTATATGTCCAGGGGAACAGGGGAACTTACCGTTGTATTTGAATCCGGCATGGGTGCCTCCAGATCGAACTGGGGATTAGTTGCACCAGCCATTGCTGAGCATGCACGCGCCGTCGTGTATGACAGGGCAGGGGCAGGACGAAGTGATGTCGACGCGGCTGCCCGTAGCCTTGAACGCATTGCAGGGGATCTTGGGGAACTGCTGACTGCGCTGGGCCCGGGCCCATTTATTCTGGTTGGACATAGCTGGGGTGGTCCAATTGTACGGGCTGCGGCGTCTGCAAATCCCTGTAGATTACGAGGCATTATTCTGGTAGATCCATCAGACGAGCATTGCGATATGTATTTTTCGAACACGGCCAAGAAGAGCTTTGCCATCAATGGTTTCCTTATTCCAATCATGGCGCGTACGGGTTTATATAAGTTGCTTGGCAGCAAAGCGGGAAGCATTCAGCCTGCCGATGTGGCGACGGATCATCTCAAGGAGGATTTCACTGTAAGGGCAGCAAGCACGATGCTTGCAGAAGGCAAAACATTTCTCAGTGACATGGCAGCATTGTTGGAGCATCCGCCGGATCTGGGTAATCTGGAAGTCAGCGTGATCTCGGGTACGAAACCGGGTAAGGGAGAGGGGAAAATCAGACCTGCTCTCATCATGGCGCATCGCCAGACGGTGAGCAAGCTATCCAATGCAAGATGGATTGGGGCAGATCAATCGGGGCATATGGTTATATATACAGACCCTCAGGTCATTATCGATGAAATTGTACGAATGATAAATGATGTAAGCTCAAGCGCAAGAACAGAACAAAAGTGATACAATACAAAGAAAAGCAGTGCGCGACATTGCTAGATAAGTTGAATTAGTCATTTACACGATAACGAAGAGGACAGAAAAAACCTGAAAAAGCGGAGCGTTCGCCTAAAAGCTTTCTGAAAGAAAGCTGCATCGGAAGCATACGCTATCACCGGATTTTTCCCTTGGAAAAGGGAATCGAAAAAATCTGGGGATAACAGCGATTGGAGGGTTGTTCTGTCATCGTAGTTTCAGTGTAAATAAACGTTGTTCAACTTATATAGACCATAAAAGCGGAGTGTGGAGACAACATGAAACCAGTTGAACAAGAACCAACGGGAACCACAAATCCCGGTCGTGCCAGTGTTGGCATGGAAGATATCGTGCGCGCACATCATGTGCTGCGTGAGGTCATTGTAAGAACGCCGTTGCAGCGGGACGCTGTATTGTCGGCCAAATATAACTGTAATGTGTATCTGAAAAGGGAAGACCTTCAGGTGGTGCGCTCATTCAAAATTCGGGGTGCCTATAATATGATTCGCAGTCTGACGCCAGCCGAGATGGAGAAGGGTATTGTCTGTGCAAGTGCGGGCAACCATGCTCAGGGTGTCGCTTTTAGCTGTAATGCCCTTGGGATTAACGGCAAAATCTTCATGCCGAGTACAACCCCGAACCAAAAGGTGAAGCAGGTAAGACGTTTTGGTGGCAGTAACGTTGAAGTGGTGCTGATCGGGGATACGTATGATGATGCCTATGCAGAAGCGATGCGTGCATGTGACGAACAGGGCATGACGTTCATCCATCCTTTTGATCAACCGAAGATTATTGCAGGTAATGGTACGGTAGCGATGGAAATCATGGAAAGTCTCGATGAGAATGCCGACTATGTGTTCGTGACGATTGGTGGCGGAGGACTGGCAGCCGGTGTGGGAACCTACATGAAGACCGTAAGTCCGGAGACACGCATCATCGGTGTCGAGCCACTTGGAGCAGCTTCCATGAGTGAGGCGATGTTCCGGAAACAGGTTGTGACACTGGATGATATTGATAAATTCGTGGATGGCGCAGCGGTGAAACGGGTTGGTGACCTTACCTATGATATCTGCAGCAGTATACTTGATGACATTGTGAAAGTGCCAGAAGGCAAAGCCTGCACAACCATTCTGGAGCTCTATAATGAAAATGCGATCGTTGTCGAGCCTGCCGGTTCCTTGGCTGTTGCCGCACTGGAGCAGTATCGTGAGCAGATTGTGGGCAAAACGGTGGTCTGCGTCATTAGTGGCGGGAACAACGATATCGACCGGATGCAGGAGATCAAAGAACGTTCTCTCATCTACGAAGGTCTGAAGTATTATTTCATGGTTAATTTCCCACAGCGTGCAGGAGCTTTACGTGAATTCCTGGAGGAAGTTCTAGGGAAGAATGATGATATCACCCGGTTTGAATATACAAAAAAGCATGATAAGGAAAATGGCCCTGCCCTGGTGGGCATTGAGCTCATGTACAAGGAAGATTACCATCCCCTGATTGAACGCATGAATCGCAAAGGTATCGCCTATACCGAGCTGAACAAAAATTTGAATCTGTTCAACATGTTAATCTGATGAATTATTCAACAAGGCAGTCAGACATGCAGTCGGAGGTGAAATGAAGTATGCAATCAGATCACCAAGAAACATCTCCTCTAATCAGACCTGCGCGGATAGAAGATGCTGATCAGGTCATTCCGTTGCTGTATCAAGCGATAGGAGACATTGCATACGCGCTTGCGGGTGAGGCGGATCATGAGAAGGCGATGCAGATTTTGCAGGCGTTCTATGAACAGGAAGACAATCGGATTAGCTATCGTCATGTGACAGTGATGGAGCAGGATGGACTGATCGCGGGAATTCTTGTAGCCTATGATGGGGGTGAAGCGGATCGTCTGGACCAGCCGATTCTGAATCGCCTTGGACGAAGTCGGGATGAGAAGTATGCTTTGGTTAAAGAAACCCGCCCGGGTGAGTATTATCTGGATACTCTCTCGGTAAGTGAAGCTTATCAGGGGCAGGGCATCGGCCGGGCACTGATGGCTGCTTTTGAGAAGCAGGGCAGAGATCTGGGTCACTCACAGGTATCCCTGATTGTAGAACGGGACAACGGCCGTGCGCTAATGCTCTATGAACGGCAGGGATATGTCAAAGACGATGTCATTGTCATCGGAGGACATGAGTATAATCGTATGGTCAAGCCACTTCAATAGAGCAAGAAACCAAGAAACCAAGAAACCAAGAAGAAACCGCCACAGGAGAGATCCTGTGGCGGTTTTTTGTCGTAATGATATGTTGTAACGTAGCCTAAATATTTAGGCCTCAATGTTAATGTTGGAAGGAACAGATTAACTCAATAATTCGCATAATCGCTGACCGGCACATGCTGCTCCAGCCATTTCTCGACTTCAGCCGTTTTCTCATACTTCGATTCTTTCACGACGTCCATAAAGGCATCTAGCTTGGTGAGGAACTCACTGTCCACGGATGCAAGGCGCTGCAAGACGCCGTTGTATCCTCTTTGAGCGTTTGGCACCATTTTGTTCGTATCATAATCAAACAGCGGTGTGTTGTTCAGCCCATAAAAGGTATACAGGGTATAACTGTTCAACAGATCCTGCACCTGCTTGGCCCGATTCGATTTCGGATGCAGCTCCAGGAATTTTTCCTGACTGAGTGCTCGAAGGAGGATTTCCTGATAGCCAATGACCAGAGCACCGTCATCCGCAGGCAAGTTTTTCGTTTCCTTTGTCATGATATGGATGTAGCTTGAGATATCCTCTTTAATGACAGAGGTATATTTCACGAATGCCGCATAATTCATTATGGGATAGAGAGAGCCTTCGAGCATGACGAGGCGGTAGCCGCTGTCACGGGCTTCTTTTAGCAGTGCACGCAGATCGGAGTCTTGGGTACGCTCCATGAGTTTGGTGAAGCTATCGTTCAACTTGTAAGCCTTGATCATCTTGTCCTGAACGTTAGGAACGAGCAGGCGGTCCGTCATGGCGCTTAGCGCCTTTAGGCGAGCATTCTCCAATTGAAGCACCATCAGGGTGGCGTGATGCTTTGTTACTTTTTTGATATGAGATTCGAGATAAGCATCGGCGGCAGGCAAGCCGTTCTTTTTGTAGAGCATGGACTGAAATGTGTGATATATCTTTGTTGAACTGGCAGTCGTGACTTTGGATTCTGTACTGGAAGAAGCGGCAGTAGCGACTCCGGATAATGGAGCGACAGCCGTTTGTAGCAGCATGAGAATGGCGGTGGCTGTAATGAAGGTGCGTATGCCTTTACGTTTGGCAGATTGGAACGATGATGTCATAGATATGAACCTCCCGTAGTTAAGAAAATGATAGGCGTTGTTCACTAGTCACTATACATTAACGCAATTGGGGCAGGATGTGGTTGCGGAATAGTGACAAATTCTTCTGTTATTTTTAACTTTTGGAGGGTGGAAGATAGAGGAAGATTTCTGCGAAAATATTTTTTGTACAACTGGAAACCTTTGAGCTGATCGGAACGTCTTAGTTGTGCATAGGTAAATACAGGAATTATTGAAAAGAACAACGAATCTATTTCGATGTTAACTAAATGCGAGAATGGGGATATGGGATATGAGGAAAGCGGGAGGAAAACAAGTGAAGAAGGTTATGTCAGCGCTGGCTGTATCGGCCATGCTGATGTCCGCACTTCCAACGTCGGTTATGGATGCAGCTGCGAGGATCAGCATATATATTAATGATGCAGAGTTATCATCTGCTCAGGCACCTGTGATGAAAGGTGGACGTGTACTGGTTCCGCTTCGGTCGATTTTTGAAGGATTGGATGCGAAGGTGCAGTACACGAACAGAACCAAAACGATTGTTGCGACTCGTGATGATCAGGAAGTTACTCTGACACTTGGTTCCAAAACGGCATACATCAACGGGGAAGCGATCTCTTTGGATGTACCTGCAAATACGATTAAGGGCAACACGATGGTTCCAATTCGTTTTGTCAGTGAAGCTTTTGGAGAGAAAGTATTCTGGAACTCGCGCAATCAACGTGTAGATATCAAGACAAAGGCAACGCCACCAGTGGATGAGACACAATATGCTGCATGGAACATCTATGGTTCGGTATCTGGAAGTAACGGGGATGGTCGTGACCTGACCGTGAGCTTCACACGTCCAACTTCGGAGAAGGCGGTATCTGCTTACCGGATTATGCTGGTGAAATCTCGCGATGTGAATAGCTTTACAGAATCGGCAGCATCTGCCGTACCTTCTGCAAACTATACATCTGTAACACCGAATGGCAGCAACCCGAAACTGACGCTTAATGCACAGACGCGTGACGTGAACGGGGATTTGCTCAACAGCAATGAAACGTACCGCCTGTATGTACTGACTGTTGGTAACAGCAGCAATAATTATAAAAATGCATTGAACTGGTCTTCCCAGGCTTTGAAGCTCAATATTGTGAAATCCACAGTACAGGCAGTTACAAGTCTGCGTGCCGCAGATATTAGTGACTATGGCGATGGCCGCGATCTGGAGATTAACTTCACGCAGCCGAGCACGACATCGAACATTACGTATTATCGTGCATTTGTTGTTAAAGCGAAGGACTCTTCTGCGTTCAATCTGGCTGCAGCGAACAAAGTGTCCAGTGCAAACTCCACGATCATATACAAAGGCAACACCGCTGCGGTCAAAAGTCAGCTGACTTCTTCGACACGGGACACGTCCGGCGAATTGATCAAGAGCGGTACAGCATATGTAGTGTACATCCTGTCCGTAAGCACAAATACAACAACAGACAGCAAGCTGTCCGCAGCATCCTCTTCACTTACATTGTCCGTGAACACAGCAACGTCTCCGGTAATTACGCAGGTGAGAGACAACTCGGATTATGGAGATGGTCGAGATATTCAAGTGAGTTTCAATCGTTCATCGGATGAGTCCAAGGTAGCGAACTATCGCGTCTTCGTGGTGCGCAACTCCGTTGCCAGCAGCTTCAATCTGACAACGGCAAGCAACCTGTCCTCCAGTCTGTACTATACGGTGAACAAAACAGGCAACAATATTACCACGACATTGCCTTCATCCATGAAGGATACAAGTGGTTATAACGTAACGAATCTGCAAGATTATCGCATCTACGTGATGGCAGTGGGCAATCAGCAAAATGGATACACCAATGCGCTGTCAGCTTCCTCCACTGTGCTGAGACTTACAACGAACGGTAACGCTGGAGTCGTTAGCAACCTTGCTGTTGCGGATATTGGTGACTACGGTGATGGGCGTGATCTGCGCGTTTCTTTCAACAAAGCTGCGGATGAGTCCAGAATCTCTGCCTATCGAGTCTATGTCGTTCGTTCCGCTAATGTGGGCAGCTTCACGCTGAGCGCTGCTAATGCGTCAAGCAACTACACACAGGTGAACAAAACGGGTGGTAACCTGTCCGTTACGCTTCCAAACTATGCGGTAGATACCAATGGTTATACCATTACCAATAACGTTGCTTATCGGGTATTCGTGCTGTCGGTGAATAACAACGGAAACTCCAGTCAGAATGCTCTGTCTGGTTACTCTTCACAGATTACGTTGTCACAGAACGCCGCTATAACGGCTCCGAGCAATGTGGGTGCAACGGATATTGGTGATAACGGAGATGGACGTGATCTGCGTGTGACGTTCACTAAATCCGCAGATGAGACAAATGTAAATCACTATCGAGTGTTTGTGGTGAAGAATGCGAATGCAGGCAGCTTCAATCTGAATGCAGCCAATGCGGTGAATAGCTCCAATTATACGTATGTAAGTAGAACCGGAAGTAACCAGACGATTACTTTATCTAATGGTTCTAGAACAGTGGATGGTGACTCGCTCCGTAATGATGTAGGCTATCGAGTTTACGTAATGGCTGTTAATAATAATGCGTCTTTAACGAATGCAATATCGTCAGCCTCCGGTTTAGTTACGCTTACTTCAAATTCCGCTGTAGCAGTGGTGAGCAATGTGAATGTAACTGTTAAAGATCAAGGGCAGTCTGGAACGCCTTCGGATGTAACAATAACCTTCAATAAGGCAACTAACGAGACGAATATCTCCAATTATCGTATCTTGATTGTGCCTGCTAACCAAGTGAGTGGATTCAATACAAGTTCTGCTCTTGGAATTAGTTCCTTTGTTGAAATTAATAAGAGCAATGCAGGCAGTCCAGTAGTACTAAACGGTGGACATCGAGATATTAATGGTAGTGTACTTGTAGCTGGACAGAAATACAGAGTGTTTGTCTTGTCTGTTTCGGACAGTACATCACGTGCTTCCAATCTGTCTTCTGCTTCCAATGAGTTTAATATTTTTGCACAAGCAAATGCGGTTCAAACTGCCACTATAACAGGCCTTCAAAATACAAGTACTGTGACTGAGGCAAGTTATAAGCTTACCTTTACTAAACCAGCTGCTGAAACTGGAATTTCTGCATACCGACTCTTTATTGTTAAAGGAACAGATAGTTTGGATGTCACTACAGCAAGCTCTAACTCTAGCTACCAAGTTGGAAATCCTTCAGCGGTTGAAGTTTCCTTGACTAAAACAGCTAAAGATTCAACAGGAGCCGATCTGGTGGAAGGAAACGAGTACAAGGTGTATATTCTTTCCGTTGCTGGAAATACAACAACGAATAAACATACGCTTTCAGGTCCATCTGATACATTTAAACTTGAAAAGGCTCAATCTACGCCAACACAGGAGCAAACGTCTTCTACCAATCCACCAGCATCAAGTGAGGGGCAAACACCTGCACAGAGCTGAACGTAAAAATTGATACTGAAATAAACTCGGACTCCCTTTCCTTCTGGAAGGGGAGTTTTTCATTATGCTTTTTAACCAAACTTGGCACAACTACCCCACCTGTTTTATAAAAATCTTGTCGCCAAAAAGGTTCCTTAGACCATTGCTGAAGCAGGACAAGTCGATGGATAATAGAAGGAATAAGCTAGAAGCCTATGAGCCGAAAGGAATGAGGGAATGCTTGCGTTTCGTTTGACGGGCCTGCCGGATTCCCGGTTGCCGCTGTACCTGTATTGTGTGGGCACGCAGGAAGCGAAAGTTCTGCATAGACCGGATGGATTTCCGGTGTATCAGTTGTTTTTGTCACGTGGCGGTGAAGGGCAGTTCAGGATTCCGGGAAAAGGGACATGGACGATGGGAGCAGGGCAGTTATTCATTGTGGAGCCCGGGATTGCGCATGAGTATGTGCCTCATTCCAAATCCAAAGGTGAACTTGGTTATATCGGTATTGGCGGTGCATCGACTGGATCGGTACTTCATAGCGCGGGTTTGCTTCAGAACGAGCCGTACCCCATCTCCGGTTTTGAATTCATGTGGTCGCGGTTAACAGATCTCTGGCAGGGACTGAATCAAGGAGTAACGGAGATGTGGAATACTTCTGCCCTGATCTACCAGCTCATTTTGGATATAGCACAATCGAAAATTGCATCGGATGTCGGTCGTGTGGATATTGGATCATCCATGGTGCAGGAGGAGATAGTAACCCGTTCGAATCAGGAGTCTGACACAGGCAAAGATGCACTCATCCGAGCCGTAGCATTGATGCATACACATTACCAGGATGACCTGTTATTGAGGCATGTCGCGGATGCAGTGGGTTATTCGGTGCAGCATCTCAATCGATTGTTTCATCATCATTATGGCGTGACAGGACATCAATATATGCAGCGATTGCGGTTGCAGAAGGCTTCGGACTGGTTGAACAAGCATCCAAGTGCAAGCGTGCGAGAGGCGGCAGAGAACATCGGCATGGAAGTGAACTATTTTATCCGGATGTTCAAGCGGGAGTTTGGAGAAACACCAGGCAAAGGAATCAAACATCGGCACCAGCTCCAAATGGAAAAAGACCTCACGAATTCGTGAGGCCCCTTAATCCATGATATAACGTGTTATGCTGTTTTCTTTTGACCGAATAAAGGCCGTAACGTAGCAAGCCCCACAATGCCGATTACCGCACTCACCCATGGAGCTAGTGCGAATACCGGAAGTTTATCCCGTAACGGATACCCGACAAACAGCACGAGTACCACGACCACGATGTAGATGACGATCCCCCGAATATTGAGCTTAGGTACCTTATTTCGGTCCGCTCCTTCATCGTCTGGTCGCTCAGCAAGGCGGCGGAGCATCTCTACCAATGCGATTCCGCCAACGGCTGCAACGATCAGAGAGAACAGACTGATGTGTTGGAATGGTTCCGTGTCTCCACCAGTCCAACCCACGAACAATCCTGCACATCCTTGGATCAGCATGACAAAAGACAGTGCGGCCCATGCGATCATGGCATACCACTTTGGTGTCCGTTTCGCTGGCTCGGCATTCTCCGCTGGCTGTGGTTCAGCAACGTTGGCTTTCTTTTTCGATGAAGCTGATGGACTATTACCACGGGTTGGAGTGGATGTACCCACCTCAGTGGCAGCCGTCTTCTTCGGTGCTGTATCTGTTATCCCGAGCTGTGCATGGATGTCTTGTTCCAGATCAGGTCCGTATAGCTCGCGTGCGGGTTTGTTATCCCGCTGAGCCTGCACGATTGCTTTTCCTGCGGAGAGAATCCATTCTTCCTGTGTTCTCTCGTCCGCTGGTGCATGACGCGCAATGGTGCTGATCTCGTCATACAATTTCACATGTTCAGGTGTCATACGACTCATCTCGGTTATTTGCCGATTCTGTATTTCTTTCAGTTTCTTATAGGAAATCCCCAATGATTGCTCCCCCTGTCTACACACGTTCTGATCTTCCGTTATCTGAAGACCCTGACGGTATTTTAGTATACGGGAAGGGCTCTCGTTTCGCAAAGTCATTCCTTATTAAAAAGCTGCTCATGGTTGGCCCAGATGCCCACACAGGCCAGAATGACACAGGTGCATAACAGTACCAGTTTACCGTGATGTTGAATCCATTCCAATAAATGTTCCATGAATTCATTCCTTTCGGCAGAAGGATTCCGAGGCATATGCTGCCAATGATTGTTCGTTTATTTTCCCCCATTCATGTGAAAAAATACCTTCAGGCATCACAGATCTAACGATTGTGTGAAGTATGCATAAAGAACAGCCGATTCCATCACAATAGTAGCATTTCCAACAGAAATCCAAGATTGGAGTGTGCTTGTTATGGACAAACAAACAGATTTGACGCGTAAGCTGCTACTGAACAGCAACTCCCGTGGAGTTGTGGACGAGGTTGTATCCTTTGAGGAGAATCTGGAGGACACGGAGTATGCAGAAGAACTGACAGATGGCAATTTGAGGGGAAGAAGTTTCTGGGACAACAGTGATTCGGGTCATGAGCATGAGTGGAATGGACGGGTGGAAACCCACGAGATGTTCCGCAGAAGCTACGAATAACGATCCTGCAACCCTTGGTTTGAATTCCAAAAAGATAAAAGATTTCCGGGCCAGCTGTCATCAGCATGGCTCATTTTTTTGCGCTTATCATCCGATAAAATGAAGACTAGCATTCAACGTAGAAAGGGTTCTTCCTTACGTTGACTTGCAGGTTACGGGATGATAATATATGAATAACATCTTAATACACACTAAACTTATCGGATTATATATATTTAATAAATGAAACATAACAGGCTAAGCATGGAAAGGGGAAATCGGTATGGAACGTCAGATCAGTATCCGTCATGGACAGGAAGAATTAACAGCCACGATTCACTATCCGGTTGTGAAAGATATCAAGGAGGAGAAGAGTCAGCAGCGCGTACCTTTGGCAGTCATCTGCCACGGTTTCGTGGGTAGTCGGATCGGTGTGGACCGTTTGTTTGTAAAGACTGCCCGTGAGCTGGCTGAAGACGGTTATCTGGTTCTGCGTTTCGATTATATCGGTTGCGGAGAGAGCAGTGGGGAGTATGGAGCGGAGGGACTGGAGTCCATGGTGCTGCAGACACGCTCGGTGCTGGATTACGCGGTGAATTGCAGTGATGTAGATCCTACACGCGTAACGCTGATTGGTCATAGTCTGGGTGGTGCCGTTGCATTACTAACAGCTGTGCGCGATAAACGTGTCAAGAATCTGGTGATGTGGTCCTCCGTGGGTTATCCATTCAATGATATCGTGAAGATTACGGGACGGGAAGTCTACGATGAAGGCGTGAAATTGGGTGCGGCTGATTATCTTGGATACAAATTCACACCTACCTTCTTCGAATCTCTCGCTGAACATCAACCATTCCAGGAAGCAGTCAAGTTTAGCGGTGATGTTCTCGTCATGCATGGCACGTCAGATGAGATTATTCCTGTAGATTACGCATTCCTGTATCAAAAGGTATTCTGGATGCGTCAGGAAGGGCGTTGCGACAAGGAGATCATCTTCCAGGGCGATCATACCTTCTCTTCAGGTAAAGAGCGGGAACAGCTAATTACGCGTACCAGAGAGTGGCTGGGTGAACGTCAGAAGATCGAGCAGGATTGGCAGCACTGGATGATATAAATGGCAGGATTGCAACGGTTTGGGGATGTCAGCTTGGAAAAGCGCCTTCTTAGGGGTAAAATAGAAGAGTAAGCATTCTATCCGTGTCTGGAGGTTGGCAGCAATGACATTACCCGCACTTTTCATTGCGCATGGTTCTCCCGCTCTGGCGGTGGAGAGCAATGACTACACTCACTTCTTGAACCAGCTTGGAGACAGGCTGCCGGCTCCGAAAGCCATTGTCGTATTTACGGCGCATTGGGATTGTCCTGAACCGTCCGTGACGATGGATGATACACATCAGACCCTGCATGATTTTTATGGATTTCCTTCTACGATGTATACGATGGAATACCCTGCATCCGGGCAGCCAGATCTGGCGAACGAGATATGTGCTTTGTTCACCCGCAGCAATCTTGCGCATCAGCCGATTCGAGGCCGAGGGTTGGATCATGGCGTATGGGTACCGTTGCTCCATATGTATCCTGAGGCTAATATCCCTGTGATCGCTGTATCTGTAGACTCGCTGCGTACGCCGCAGGAACAGTATGATATTGGCCGAATGCTGGAACAGCTGCGTCATGATGATGTGCTGATCATTGGCAGTGGTGGAACGGTTCACAATTTACGTATGCTGGGCGATACGGATGAACCGCAGGAGTGGGCGGTGGAATTTGATAACTGGATTGGGGAGCGCTTGCAGCAGTGGAACACAAGAGAACTGTTTCAATATGAGAAAAAAGCCCCTCATGCACGTACGGCAGTGCCGTCGTATGGGACAGAACACCTTGCGCCTTTGTTCTACGCGATGGGTACAGCGGATATGTCCCGATCAGCGAAGCGCCTATTCCAGTCTTACCCTTATGGAACGCTCAGTTTGAACTGCTGGCAGTTTGGAGACGGCGTGTAACTTGGAACAGACAACAGCCTGAATATGGTGTCAGAAACCAGTTGGGTACGGAAACATGTGTTAATGTATACCATTACAATATATAAATAAAAGAAGGTTCCTTTAGACCCTTGATGGGCTAAAGGAACCTTTTTTCAATATGAGGACTTATGCATGCAATGGATCTTTATTTGCGAATTTCGAACAATTCACAGTCTGTACGCGAATGAAAAGCAAGTTCACTGACACTGGATTGTACAACTACGGTATTGCTGTCAAAACGGATAATAATGCCACCCGAGTCAATCTGGTGATTATCTTTAAAAACTCGAACCTTATACTTCATATTCATGGCTTCCTGGAAGTCTGCATCGGTCTCAAGACGTCGCTGGGTCGGCATATCGTGTACTCCTTTGAAGTTCAACTTTATGTTCATCATAATATGATATTCTGTGGATGGGCAAGTCAGTCAGGACATTCAGGATATCTTGAAAAGCAAAAAGCCCTGCTCTCCGGGGGATGGAGAGCAGGACGGCAGCGTTGTTGAATATTGTTTAAGCTGTTTTATGAGTTGGGCTAATCGTTGGTGTGTCTTTTGGGTGATTACCTTTGTTACGAGTGATCAATCCGCGAAGGTAAGGCAGTACCCAGTGATCCAGACCGATTTTACCTGCATTTGCACCAGCAACTACCAGGAAGATTTGCATCAGAACCAGTTGAGCGTTCGTGCTTACTGTACCCGAGAAGAGGAACGCGAAGTTCATCACGAGAGCCATCAGCGCAGCCAGTGTTGTGAAGCATCCGAGAATGAGTCCTACACCTACAAGGAATTCACCAAGCGGAATGATAAAGTCGAACAATCCTGCGTTTGGTACTGCGAATTTCTCAAGGAACGTTCCCCACCATGCTTGAACTGTTGGATTTTCACCCGTTGCTTTACCGACTGCCCCGGCGAGGAACCCGCCAGCTTGGAATCCGCCAGTCAATTTGCCCCATCCGTGAGTCATCCAATCGTAACCGATATACACCCGAAGTACTGTCAAAATCCACATTGCCACTTTGTTTTCTCTAAGCCATTGGTTGAAGCTGAACATATGAACCACTCCTTCATGGAATCTAGTGTGTGTTGTTTTTGTTTTTTCTAAGTGATCACCTTTGATGTCTTTATTGTATAGTCCAAAAGTCGTTTTGTTTGTGATTAAAATCACAATCTAGTTCAAATTTTAAGTAAGGTTTGAGAAGTTCACATTTAGGACATATTTTTCTCGCTATTCACTGTTTCAAATGTGAATTTCACGCTGTATCAAGGCCTTCGGGGCGCAGACAAATCGGATGGGGTGTGATTAAATGGAAAGAAATACGTGAAATGGTTGCCCACATGAGACATATATCACAACTTAGAACCAGGCCATATCGTTCAGGAGGTCCTATATTGAAGCTTTTTAAATGGAACAAAGCGGCATCGGCTGCATCCCTGTTAATTCTCTCATTGAGTCTTGTTGCCTGCCAAAACCAGGAGGCGTCTCAGATGCCACTTCAGCCAGAACCGACACCTGCACCTGTACAAGAAGAACAGACTGTGGAGGAGTCCAACGCTTCACTCTACACAGCACCTCTTACAGGTCTGCCTGTAGATGAAGCGATTACGCGTCGTCCCCTTGCTGTCATGATTAATAATGCACCAGCGGCTCGGCCCCAATCGGGTCTGAGTTCCGCCGATATCATTCTTGAAGTCCTCGCAGAGGGAGGCATTACCCGGTTTATAGCCATCTTCCAGAGTGAAGGCGGTGCTGAGACGGTTGGACCTGTTCGCAGTATACGTCCATATCTGATTGAGCTTGGCGAGAGTTACGATGGGGTGCTTGTTCATGCCGGAGGCAGTCCGGAGGCATATTCCATTTTGCAAAGGCAGCAGAAACAGCATATGGATGAAATCTCAAATGGAGGGCCTTACTTCTGGCGTTCCAAGGATCGTAAAGCGCCACACAATCTGTATACTTCAGCGGACAAGTTAAGAGAAGGGGCAGACATCAAGGGTTATAGCCATGAGTTTAAATCTCCCGTATACATCTATAACGAAGAAGGCGCGACATCCGCAGGAGAGGCAGTGAAGCAATTCGACATCCATTATTTATTGGATAGTTACCGGGTGACGTATGATTATGATGAAGTTAGCGGACGATATATGAGAATGGTGAATGGTAAGGCAGATCAGGATCTGGATAATGGGACTGCACTTGGCGCAGCGAATATCATTGTGGCAGGTGCAGATCACAAGGTGCTCGATAGTGTAGGTCGGTTGTCCGTCAATTTGGAACAGGGCGGGGAAGCCATGTTGTTCCAGAAGGGCAAAATGATTCGTGGGCAGTGGGTGAAGAAACAGGGAGATATTATCCGGTTTGTTCAGGATGGCAGTGAAGTGGCTCTTGTGCCGGGTAAAACCTTTATCAGCATTGTTCCCAATCAACCGGAATTCTCCAGTCATGTGAAGCTGGCTGTGCAGCAATGAAGGATGTAATGAAAGAATACAATGAAACAGGTATGCATTTTGTTATCGAAAAGGCGTTATATTGTATCTTGGCGTGAAAAATAGAATCGTGTCGATTCTGTCTTTGGATGTCGAATTGTAAACGCAGTGTAAAATCTTGACTTGAATTTACCATTATTCCAAATAATTAAGATTCATTTCAGATTAATGTGATAAGAATATAAAAAAGGATCACACCTTTTGTACAAACCATGAAACAAATATGATAAGATATCAAAGGTTGTCATTTCATGTTTCATCGGTTATCGGCAATTTTTTCCGTAAAGGGGATAGGGCTATGAAGCTTAAGAAGAAGAAGGATATATTTTTTGAGACACTGGAGAACATGGCAGATACGGTTGTTCAAGCGGCAGATTATTTCTCCCAGCATGTTTCCAACCTTCAGGATGTGACTCTTTTTGCCAATGAAATGAAGAAGTACGAGTCCCAATGTGATGACTATGTGCACACAATCATTACGGAACTCAACAAAACGTTTATCACGCCGATCGAACGCGATGATATTATGGAGCTGACAACAACACTTGATGACGTATTGGACGGACTCGAAGCAACGGCTTCCCGTTTCTATATGTACCAACTGACGGATCCTGACGAATATATCGTGCAATTTGCTGAAATTTTGCGCCAATCGGCTTACGAAATTCAGAAGGCTATTCATTTGCTGTCTCAGAAAAAATTGCTGGCGATTCGTGAGTACACGATTCGATTGAATGATCTGGAAAATCAGGGTGATGAAGTGTTGCGCATGTGTATCAAGAACCTTTTCGCTACCGTTCCTGATCCGATTGAATTGATCAAACGTAAGGAAATTTACGAACGTCTTGAGACAACAACGGATGCTTGTGAACACGTAGCAAATGTGCTCGAATCCATCATCATGCGTAATTCTTAAGGAGCCAGAGAATAATGGAAACAACGATTTGGGTATTAGGTATAGTCGTCTTCCTTGCACTGGCGTTTGACTTCATCAACGGTTTTCACGACACGGCCAATGCCATTGCAACTTCAGTATCGACACGGGCACTAACGCCACGTCGCGCGATCCTTTTGGCAGCGGTAATGAACTTTGTCGGTGCGATGATGTTTACAGGCGTTGCGAAGACGATTGGGGGGAGTGTAACCGACCCCACCACGCTAGATAACGGGATCGAGGTCGTCATAGTCACCTTGATCGCTGCGATTATCTGGAACCTGGTTACATGGTGGTTTGGTATTCCGTCTTCTTCATCACACGCATTGATTGGAGCCCTTGCTGGTGCCGTGCTCGTTGGCGCAGGTTCCGATAAAGTGAAGTGGAGCGGGTTCATTGATATTGTCGGAGGTTTGCTATTATCACCTCTAATCGCATTTGCCATCGGTTATGTGGTCATGACGATTCTCAAATACATTTTTGCCAAACGCAGTCCGCATAACGTGAATAAAGGTTTCCGTACGGTACAGATTTTCACGGCAGCACTGCAAGCTTTCACACATGGTACGAATGATGCACAGAAAGCGATGGGTATTATTACGTTTGCTTTGGTTGCAGCAGGTGTACAAGATCATCTGGAAGTGCCGCTGTGGGTTAAAATCTCAGCAGCAACCGCGATGGCTCTGGGTACATCCATTGGTGGTTGGAAAATCATCAAAACAATGGGTACAAAAATCTTTAAAATTGAACCAATTAACGGTTTTGCCGCCGATCTGTCAGCTGCTTCCGTTATTTTCACAGCAACGTTGCTTCACCTTCCAGTTAGTACAACGCACGCGATCACATCAGCTATTCTGGGTGTGGGTTCCGCAAAACGTTTCTCTGCTGTGAAATGGGGACTTGCTGGACGTATCATTATTACGTGGTTCATTACAATTCCAATTACTGCTGGACTGGCAGGATTGCTGTACTGGATTATTTTCTAAAAAGAGAAGTGATTCCGTACGAATCCGGGGTTACCAGACAAACTGTTCATAACTGTGTGAATATCGGGATATGTGGACAATTATACAACCAAAATCAAGAGACGCCTGTGCATGAACGTGTGGACAGGCTGGATATGTGGATAGCCATCCGTGGAATGATAAACCAAAAGAAGATATTCCTGTGGATACAGGGAACTGTGGATAGGGAAATGAGAGAAGCCAACAGGGTTGGCTTTTTTTGTTGTCGAGTTTGAAGGCATCTGTGGATATTTTGGACACGTGGGAGACGAGCCTATGGTTAACGTTGTACAATGACTTAAAGATACAGGACAAGGACGTGGTCTGATTTATGATTCGTACACTCGCCATTACACGAGAACATCAAGTCTCCGTGAACGTACCGCTTACACAGCTAGATCTGAACGATTACGCCTGGGTATGGGCAGATTTCAACCAGCCTACGGAAGAGGAAAGCCGTTTGCTGGATACATATTTTCATTTTCATCCCTTAGCTATTGAGGACTGTCTGCATGTGTTGCAGCGGCCGAAGCTTGATTATTATGAACATTTGCAGTTTCTTGTACTGCATGCACTGAACCCGTCCACACTGGAAGCCGAGGAGGTTGACTTGTTTCTCGGAGCGAACTTCCTTGTGTCTTTTCATCATGGTGTGTTGGAGGAAGTGGATGAAGCGTGGGATCGATTATTGCACCATGCACATGAGCGTACGATCTGGGCTCGTGGTCCAGTGGCAGCGGCCTATACGGTGATGGACAAGCTGGTCGATCATTATTTTCCGTCTCTATTTGCCATTGAGGATGAACTGGCTGAACTGGAGAACCGGGGTGGACAAGAGTCCGTTGAAGACCTGATGAACCAAGTGTTTGACCTGCGTAGCCGATTGTTGAAGCTCAGACGAACGGTTGTACCGATGCGGGATCTACTCTATCGAGTGGTGAACTCCCAGCATGTGCAGCGAACAGGCGAACATACAGCTTATTTTACAGATATCTATGACCATTTATTGAAGCTGACAGACATGATCGAAGCCGATCGGGAGATGACGGCCGACCTGCGGGATAGTTATATTTCCCTGAATTCCAACCGAATGAATCAGATTATGAAGACACTCACAGTGATTACGACTGTATTTATGCCGCTTACGCTGATCGCGGGTATTTATGGCATGAACTTTGCCTATATGCCTGAGCTTCAATGGAAGTTTGGGTATGGGGCGGTACTGCTATTGATGTTTGTGCTTGGCGGAAGTATGGTGGCCTGGTTTGTAAAGCGTGGATGGTTTAAGTAGAACGTGTTACATTTGGACAGCGGTGAGGGTGTGTTAGGGGACTTGCAGTTTGAACTACATATGCAAAAGGCCACTGGCCATGATCTCGGACAGAAATAACTGTAGGGAGATGATGTTTGCCAGGTGGCCTTTCTGATGCTGCTTAGATATACTAGAAATATTCTATCCACATGTGAATAAGTTGTCGTTGGAATGAGTTGTGTATAACTTGCGAATTATCCCTGTTCCTGCACTTCAAGGACAAACGAAGTCGTTGCTGCCGCTATACCATTCACTACAATCGTTAACGTATGTAGTCCAGCATAGTATTTTCTCGTTGTAATGATTTTGAATGACTGTTTGGTGGCAACCTTGGTTCTGCCTGTCGCGTACATTTTATCGGAGCATTTGAATCGTTTGGGAGCCTGTTTGCCGTTTGCTTTCATATAACCCATCTCATATTCGATTCTCAGCATCTGAGACTCGCCACTTTCATTGACCACATCAAACGAAAAATGAAGATCCTCGCCAATGGCAATCGTATCTTGGACAAGCTGAAGCTGCTCAATGTGAATGGAATCCTGCTCGTTATAACCAAAAAGACTTAGTGCTTTGCTATGTCCTTTCTTCAGTAAGGATCTGCTGGCATGCCGGACAATCCAGTCTGTGTGCGCATGTTGTCCGTACCAGGTCGTAACCAGATCCAGAACCAGTTCGGGGTGGTCCTTGGAGATGTCATTCAGATGATTGGCGACACTTTTACGAACATAGAGGGACTCGTCCTGTTTCAATGCATGCAGAATCGGAAGTACAGGTGTTGGATCAGTGATAAAGTTCTGTAGTTTGGCACCCCATGGCAAACGTGGTCGACTGCCCTCACTGGCAAGTCTGCGGATATGCTCATTGTCGCTATCTGCCCATGCCATCATATGTTTCATCGTTTGGATTGGATAATGTTTAATAAACGGGCGTACCGCGAACTCGGAGCTGGAATAGGGTGTGAAGAGGGCCAGATACTTCATGGATAACTCGTAATCCTCTGGGTCAAGTCCGTTCACTTCGATAAAATCCGGTACAAACAGATATTCAACACCTCTCATATTCGGAGCGGCTTGTTCGATAATATGTAATGCTTCCTCATAATTGTCGGGCAGCACTTCGGTCAACGCCAGTGTGATTCGGCGAATCCGTGCTTTGAATTCAAGCTGCTCCCAGCCCTCAGCGAAAACCAATTCATGAAATTGCTGTGTATCCAGCTTCGGGTAGAATTGATGTAATAGTTCGCCGGTCCGATCGATTAATGCGGGCGTGTATTTGTCTTTGAAAAGTTCCATGGTCCGCCTCCTTTAGTTACTATCCAGTATACCTCAAATTACAGAAATAAGAACATAAGTTCCTGAAATTTATTTATTTGTTGATGAACGGTGTTAAGGCACCCACCTTCTGTATGGGGGTGCCTGGATGAATTTAACGTTTGCGACTTTTGGGACGGCGCTTCGTGGAATTGGATTTGCGGCGGACTGGAGTCGTGTTGCGGCGACGTGGAGTACTCGTTTGTTTATTCGTCCGCTTGCGTTTCCGTCTCCGGGGCGGTGTATATTCTTCATAATCTGCATCAGCTGCGCTGTTATTCGATTTACCTTTTCCAAAAGGCAGAATGCCCATAACGAGTTTCATCATCGGAGCCATCTGCTGGATACCACCGACGACCTTCTGCATTTTGCCTATTCCACTCATGATTCCATCAATACCGCCGAAGCGGTCGATCATTCCTTTTAACTCACCGATGTTGGCTAATGAAAAACCGGAACTGCCCGTAGCAGGCGCCGGTACCGGAGCTGGGGCAACAACCTGGGCCGCACCTCCGTATAAGTTCCCTCCGGCCACACCTTGCCCATAGGGTACGACTGCAGATGCTTCGACTTCACCGAAGCCCGGGTAATGTGGTTCTACTCCAGGGTACATCGGTTGAATCTGAGTTTCATTTAGAGACCGCGGAACCACACCGGGTGGCATATAGGCGGAAGTATGTGCCTGCCGACGTGCATGAGAAGACGGACGCTGCCCTTGTGCTGGCTGGCGGTGATAATAATGCT
This sequence comes from Paenibacillus sp. 2KB_22, assembly GCF_052115745.1. Taxonomy (NCBI): domain Bacteria; kingdom Bacillati; phylum Bacillota; class Bacilli; order Caryophanales; family Paenibacillaceae; genus Paenibacillus; species Paenibacillus sp. 2KB_22. The sequence continues at coordinate 127,621 of NZ_JBFRHG010000009.1, read as the reverse complement.
GTGGCATGAACGATCACGTTCCTTCTATTGGATTTCGGAATTGCGTTCCACATGTTTCATGACAGATGTACATCATATACGGTAGTGGAACTCCCTTTTGTTATACTGTATGTCATTCGCGGAGAGACGGCGTAGGCGGGTATCCCGGAAAACGGGATATTTGCGGATTTGGGCGCATGGCATGATGGCAGGTTCCCGAAGAGTAAAATGCAGTTTAGACACAGAACTGTCACATTTTAGCGGGTTATAATCCTACATAAGTAATCGGATATATACAGGTGAAAACTGGGAAATAGCGCGGTAATTTCGTCTGATGTGCGCGAGTGGAGGACAATAGTACCTTTTGTAAGCGGTAACATGTATTTTTATTCTGTAGTGCGTGAAATCGGTAACGCTTGAAATACCAACTCAGTGTGAGTACAATGTAGGTACACAGTAACCGCTAGGGGATGATGATGAAATGCAGCTGAAAAAGCTAAATGATAAAAGCATTGAACAACTATTTGAGGCTATTTTGACGTTAAAAGATATTGAAGAGTGTTATGTTTTCTTTGATGACCTCTGCACAGTAAACGAGATCCAGTCCATGTCCCAGCGGCTGGAAGTGGCTCGTATGTTGGGTAAAGGCAATACGTATAACCAGATCGAAGCAGAGACAGGTGCAAGTACAGCTACAATTTCACGTGTGAAACGCTGCCTGAATTACGGCAATGATGGTTATAAAATGACGCTGGAACGCCTGGGACGCTAACATGAAGAAGCCGGGTGTACTCATCATCAGTCACGGTTCTCAGGAGCAGACCTGGGTGGAATCTGTCGATGACGCGATCTCCCGGTTGAATCTGCCTATTCCATTACCCGTTGAAGCCGGTTTTCTTGAACTAGTGGAAGGACGCCTGATTCAGGACGGTATCGACCGACTGGAAGCACAAGGCGTAACCGATATTCTGGTCGTACCTCTGTTCGTTTCGTCCGGGAGTACACATGTGGATGAAATTGAATATGCTATCGGTGCGAAGGAAACACCTGATCGCGAAACGGATCTGGAGCCGTTCCATGTGAAGGCGCGGGTTCACTTCGGTTATCCAGTGGATAACGATCCGGATATTGCCGTGATGGTGTGGGACAAAGTCCGATTACTGTCGCAGCAACCGGAGGAGGAAACGATTCTGCTTGTTGGACATGGGAGTATTCATGATGGTTTTCGCGAGCGTTGGGAAGCCGGAATTTCTTCCCTTGCAGAGCTTGTGCAGGAAGTTAGTGGTGTAGCCCATACGGATTATGCGTTGCTGAATCCGGAGAGTGTGTACGACAAAGTGAAGTACTGGAGCGAAGAGCGGGGGAAACGAGTCATTGTGGCGCCGCTGTTTTTGAGTGCCGGTTATTTCACGAGGAACGTAATCCCGGACCGGCTGAAGGAACTGAATTATAAGTATAGTGGTGAGACGCTGCTGCCACATCCATTGCTTGGGCAGTGGCTGGAGCGCCAGATTCAGATTTTGTTGGATAGATGTAATGAGGTTAAAGTTTCTTTTTGAAGTGATCGCTTTAACATAGGTGCATAATTGCATCGCTCGCAGTAATGTCGTCAACAGTTGATTTGAATTCCATAGCTCATAAACACAAAATAACCACGTCCAAGGACGTGGTTTTTTGTTTGTTGTTGATCACTCAAACACTCGAACGAGGAACAGTTTACCCGCTTATGGGAGCGTGCAAACTGAGATGTAGTTCCAGTAGATCTATTAATTGGTCAACAATCTCCTCGGCCGGATAAGGCATGGAATTCATAATCCACCACTCCAGGAGACCGACTGCAGCGGAAGCAAGAAATTGTATGGTAACCTCTTTCTTCATACCTTCCTGAATGCCACAAGCATCCATCTGCTCCTGTACTCCTTGGATCAACAATGTCATCAACTTACTACGGAACGCTGGAATACCTTTTTTAGTTAGAAGTGTGGTATAGGTCGTGGCATGCTGTTCCAGATATCGGAAGGTCCGAAGAAGTGCATCCTTGGCCGTAACGGATGTTGGAGTAGGGCTTTCGATCATACAGGCCTCCAACAAGTGCTGCAAATAAGTCTCAATGCATTGATCCAACAGGTCGAACTTATCAGCGTAATGCAAATAGATGGTTCCTCGGTTTACATTCGCCCGATCAGCAATATCGTTTATCGTAATTTGCTCAAACTCCTGTTCCTCCAATAACCCGACAAAAGCTTCGATTATCGCCTTTCGTGTCTTGAGTACTCGTCTGTCCATGGCCCCTCCTATGATGGTTTTCAACAATAAGGAATCATTCGTTGATTATTCAACAAATGCGGATATTTTAACGATTGAAGCACAGTAGGTGCTTTGTTACTCTTATTTTATCAACAAATGTTGATAAAACAACGATTATTTATAAAATATGAAATTGAGGGATAACCAATGAAAATATTAGTGTATGGTGCGGGGGTTCTGGGGAGTCAACTGGCGCACGTACTGGTGCGCGGTGGCAATGATGTCACTGTTCTGGCTAGAGGGAAGCGAGCAGAGGAGTTGGAGAAGGATGGAGTCGTCATCCGGCATATGTTTCAATTCAAAACGACAGTTGATCCGGTTCGGGTAACCAGAACGTTGGAAGTGGATGACCAATATGATCTTATTTTTGTTGTGATGAAATATAACGATTTTCCTTCTGTGTTACCTATTCTTGCAGACAATCAGAGCAGCAATATCGTGATTGTGGGAAACAACGCAGATGCACGAAGCATGCAGAACTTTTTGGAGGCAAACAGCAAGGTGGCAAAACAGGTCGCGTTTGGATTCCAGGTGAGTGGAGGTAAGAGGGAAAAGGACCGCATGTTATCGATTGGTGGAGGGAACGGACAAATGGTGATTGGCAGTCTGGACGGTGATATCAACTTTAAACCTTTGCTGGATCAAGCTTTCCAACATGTGAAATACAAGTTGAATGATCTGAGCGATATTGATGCCTGGCTGAAAAGCCATATTGTGCCCATTCTGATGCTGAATGCAGTGAGCTTTAATGAGAAGCGTGAGTTGATCAAGTTGGACGGGAACAGAAAGCAAATTCAACATATGATTAGGGCGATGGATGAGGGCTTCAGCGTGCTTGAGGCGATGGGCATAACGATTATACCGGAGATTCAGGCTAAAATGATTCGTAAGCATCAACGGACGTTGTACCTTCTGTTGAAGATCTATAGTATGCTTCCGGTTCATAAGCTGGTCGCGGGTTCTTTTGGAGAGATCGAGCTGTTAAATCAGGCATTTACCGATTGGAAAAAGACAACAGGCATCCCGACACCCCATTGGGACGTGCTAAAAAGAGATTTTACTCCCCTTAAATAAAGTGTACTCTTGCTCATTAACCCAATACCGACTACAATAAAACCAACTAATAAAATGGGGATAAGGTGATATTCTGATGCGAGAAGTGCCCATGCGCTATGTGAAAGCGAATCAGGTCGGTATTGTATTGTTTGTTCTACTTTCGTTTGTGTTCAATCCACTTGTAGTTCTGGGCGTGCTGTGGAGTATTCAGGTGGTTGGTCTGGCTTCCGGTGGAAAGCTTAATCTGTTTGTGCAAATTGGGAAAGTTGTGTTGAATGGTAAAGGGACAGAAATGCAGGCGGTGGAGCTGCAGCGATTCAACAATATTCTGGCCGTGCTCTTCCTGTCTCTGGCACTCATTTCGTTCTCACTCGGTTGGACGGTCGCAGGTTATCTATTCGCTGTGATGCTTCTTGCAGCTGCAAGTGCCGCCCTGGTGGGCTATTGTGTGGGCTGCACCGTATATTTCTGGTACAAACAGCTGCGCGCAGGCAGAAAAATCGGATTTTGAGGTTGGCTGAAGCGTGATACGATAATAAAACAACCTGATCTTAGAGTAAGGATTTCGACGGGCGATGTTCCGAGGAGCTTTCTAACGGTAAGTGTTTAACTGAAAAATCTATAGCTATCGGTTCACGATCACTTCATCATGAAATCCCCCTCAAGTGAACTGTTCACTTGAAGGGGATTTTTTTTTACCTAAACCAAGCCTTGTTCAGATTGTTCGTGAAATTATTATCGTTAAAAGGTACGTTGGCGCTGCCAAAGTCCGTAGTATTGAGCGCATTTCGTGCCGCAGAAGTCAGGTCGTCCCATCCGATTAAAGGTTGTGTTCCCCCAACAGTGTTGGTAACGCCAAGCTCATGGTTTAGCGGCCAGGTACTATTATAGGAAATCAACGGACGGTTACCTTGTGTATTGGTATTGCTTGGTGTGATGTTGGTGAACTGTCCGTGACCGGAATAGGCGATGGAGAGGATCTGGGGATTGGCTACTGCCGGATTATCTACCCACACGACGATACCTTCCCAATCATGACGATGGCCGAGTCCGGAGGAAGGGGAGTCTTTGGGAAAATACCACGAATACATGATGGCCCACACCCCATTGTGCCAGGCGGAGCGGGAGTAGATCTGCCCTGTACTTGAGCTACAGTTTCCATTCGATGAGCCGGACGTATTCAAGCCAGCACTGGTATTGCCCTGTTGATCCACTGCGGGGAAAGGTACACAACCATGATAGACTTTCAGAAAAGGCTGAAAACGCTTGGCTGCTTGTTGCATTACGGTGACTGGTGAGATTTCCTGAAATCCGATAACCTGATCATGGTTAATTTCTGCTGCTTCAACAACGGTGACCCAAGGAATACATGCCATAAGAAAAACCAGAAGCATTAACACGATTTTTTTCATTCATAATTCTCCTTTAAGGGTATGATGTGGTGTTAAGTTGAGGGTGCACTAAGACTATATTGGAAAAAGGTTTATATTATTTATCTTTTCATCTTAAGATTTGTAAATTTGTAGCATATCCATGTCAAAATCAGATGAAGGTACCGAAACCGAAGACTAATTCCTGCCCAAGCGGGCAGAATGGTTGAATAATGAGACTATTTTACATAAAAGGTAGTGGGAAAGATTCAGGACTGGTGCATGATGTTTATTGGGTTATAGATGGATTAGTGGGTACATATATGAAAAAATATACTTATAGATTACAGGCTAGGACATCTTTACATTTGATGATATGATAGGAGTTAAAGGCTTTGGAATGAGACGGAATTCCTGATGCATAGATATAGGTAAGACGAAAGATTAGAGCAGAATGAACGGAAGTTCATCATTGTGTAAAAAATATGTCCTGTTGTGGACGGGTGCAAGGTAAGATTATGAGGTCGTTCAGACTCATGGATAATGTGGAATAGGTGGCGTATGAGATGAAAAAAGCTCGCTTAATATATAATCCGACCTCAGGCCGGGAAGAAATGAAGAAACGTCTGGCTGATATTTTGCAGCGTTTGGATCAAGGTGGTATTGAAGCTTCATGTCATGCAACAACGGGCGAAGGTGATGCAACCCGCGAAGCTGAACTCGCGATTGAACGCGGCTATGACATGATTATTGCTGCTGGTGGAGATGGCACGTTGTACGAAGTGATTAACGGTATGGCCGAGCGGGAGAACCGTCCTCCGCTGGGTGTGTTTCCTTTGGGAACGACAAATGATTTTGCGCGTGCACTGGGCATTCCGAGACAGTGGGAAGATTACGTGGATCTGGTCATTAACCAGCAGCTTCGTCCGCTTGATCTGGGCAAAGCGAATGATAAATATTTTATCAATATCGCCGGTGGCGGATCATTAACTGAACTGACCTATGAAGTACCGAGTCGTCTGAAAACGATGATTGGGCAACTGGCCTATTATATGAAGGGTATTGAGAAAATGGCGAGCCTGTCTCCTCAGGAACTGATTATTCGCGCCGACGGTCAGGAAGAGATTCATGATGAGTTCATGTTATTCCTCATCGCCAATACCAATTCGGTCGGGGGCTTCGAGAAGTTGGCTCCGGGTGCAACCATTGATGATGGTCTGTTCGATGTGATCGGTGTCCGCAAATGTAATCTGGCTGACATGATCCGACTCGTCACGCTCGCGCTGCGTGGGGAGCATCTGAACGACAAGAAAGTGGTTCATTTCCAGACGAGTCATATGGAAGTTACCTCGCCGGGTTATGTGCAACTGAACCTAGATGGAGAGTTGGGCGGCACGCTGCCAGCTACATTTACGAACCTTAAGCATCATCTGCAATTGTATCGTTAAGAATGTGGGTGCTGGGGGCAATATGGGTCGCTTACGAAAAGCAATGTTGATCGCCTCAGAAAAGCAATGCTGCAGCAGCAGTGGTTGCACATTATCTCATAACTGTTGAGGAGAGTTGGATTCAACTCTGTGGTAAGGCAAGATGGAAGTGGATTTTCCAGTTGCCGTGTAGGGTGGGATCGCGTATAATCTCATGTGGTCACCGTGCGTTGAGCTTAACGAACTTAGGAAGCCTTAATGTGGCGAATTCACCGAAGTTGCGAATCTAACGAATCTCAACGTCGTTATTTTGGAGAAAATGATCTAATAAGGTCGTAAAACACCATCCGAGGTTGATATAACGTTTCTGAAGTTCATTAGAAATTCGGAACGTTATTTTTGATGTGAATAAGGTGTGCCAGATTCGTTAGAATCAGGAACAAAATGAAAAATAAGATTTCTCCCTCGCCTGCATAGGCAGAGTACTATATAAGAAGAAAGAAGTGAATGTACGTTGTCTAATACGAACCGCAGCGGTCGTGGAAAAAACCGCCGGAATTCGGCTGCCTCTCAGGGGCAAGGGAACGCTTCAGCGTCCCGTCAGCCAAGTCAATCATCTCGTCCATCATCACGTCAGCAAGGAAAAGAGGTGCGACCACAAGGCGCATCTCTTTCTGCCGTTCGTCCAAAGGGGAGAACGCGTGAATCTGCACCAATCGAAGGGCTGCCCGTTAGCAAAAATGAAGAGACTGTCATCGACATCATTGGGATGAACCATGACGGTGAGGGCGTAGGTCGCGCGAATGGATACACGCTCTTCGTACAGGGTGCGCTTCCGGGTGAAACTGTGCGTGTACGCGTGATGAAGACCAAGAAGCAGTATGGCTACGCCAAACTGCTGGAGATCGTGAAGGCCAGCCCGGATCGTGTATCCGCGCCTTGCCCGATCTATGATCAGTGCGGAGGCTGCCAGATCCAGCATATGAGCTATGCCGGACAGCTTGCGTGGAAACGCCAGTTGGTAGTCGATAATTTGCAGCGGATTGGCAAGTTGAACGTGATGGTGGAGGATGCAGAGACGTTGGCATCCAATGTGCAGGATGATAAAGAGGGAGCCGAACAGCGTGTGCAGGATGACGCTTCAGTTGGTGAGGCGAATCAGACAACTGAACTGGCTACTTCTGAAGTGCAAATGATCGGCAGCAATCGCATTCGCCTTCGTCTCGAAGGTGTCATGAACGAAGAAGATACGGAGCAGGGCATTCGCGTACTGCCTACGATGGGCATGGACGAGCCATGGCGCTATCGCAACAAGGCACAGGTGCCGATTGGAGCAGCCGAGGGTGGCTTGGTAGGTGGATTTTACGCCAAAGGAAGCCATCGGATCATCGATATGGAGAGCTGTCTCATTCAGCATGAGCACAATGACGAAGTGGTTGCGAAGGTGAAAGAGATCGGCAGTCATTTTGGAATCAGTGCATATAACGAAGAGACAGGTCGCGGCCTGCTGCGCCATGTGGTCGTGAAGAAGGCGTTCCGTACAGGCGAAATGATGCTTGTTCTGGTTACGAATGGTCGAGACATTCCGTACAAAGACGAATGGATTGGCAGTATCCGTGAAGCCATTCCGCATGTGGCGAGCATCTGCCAGAACGTGAACAAGAAACAGACCAACGTTATCTTTGGCGATGAGACCCGCGTTCTCTGGGGACGTGATGTAATCTATGACTTTATTGGCGATGTGCAGTTTGCGATCTCTCCGCGTTCGTTCTACCAGGTGAATCCTGTGCAGACGGAAGTACTGTACGGGAAAACGGTAGAGTACGCCGGGCTGACCGGCAAAGAAACCGTAATTGATGCCTATTGCGGCATCGGTACAATTTCTCTTTTCCTGGCGCAACATGCGGATCAGGTGTATGGTGTGGAGATCGTGCCCGAAGCGATTGAGGATGCTCGCAGCAATGCGCTCTTGAACGAGATGCGTAACGTGAAGTTTGAAGTTGGCGCATCCGAGGACGTTATTCCACGCTGGAAAGAACAAGGCATCGAAGCAGACGTGATCGTTGTAGATCCACCGCGGAAGGGCTGCGATCCACGTTTGCTGGAAACGATTCTGGAAATGAAGCCGGAACGTGTGGTGTATGTGAGTTGTAATCCGAGCACGTTGGCACGGGATCTTCGTGTGCTTGAGGATGGTGGGTATCGCACGGTTGAGGTAACGCCGGTGGATATGTTCCCGCATACGGTGCATGTGGAGTCGGTGGCGATGCTCAAATGGAAGGGGCAGGACTAATTCCTACGCCTCTCGTTGTTCCAACTTCCTTATGGATTGAGGACGGGAAATATGTAATCTATGGCTTTGATTGAACCGTCTTTAATAACTTCAATTTTTTATATAAGTCTTTATGTGCCTGCTTAAAGACTTGTTGACCTTCAATTTGAAGTTCGGTGAAGCGGGATAATTGCTTTATATAGGCACGGAGTTGTTCTTCCGTGTCTTTTTTTGTACCTGTAATACTAGGAACAGCCAGATGACAATGGAATTCCAGAGGGCATCAACGGGCTTTTCGAAACTGTTGACAATTGGCATATATGTAATTATATTTAATATATCAGGCGCTTGGTGCTGTAAATCCTACTAGTGTAAACGCTCCCAAGCAAAACTTTACGCAATATAGTTCAATTCCGCCGAGGAAGAAAATGGAGATTTGATGGTGTACTTATTCCCGGTTTTGTACACGCACTGTCCATTTACGAGTGACATTCATCGTAGTTTTGTAGAGCATTTTCAGCAACGCTTCATTGCTTGGGAAAATGCTTTTTTTCTTTAGGCTTTGCGATGTTGACGAAGGAACCCTCAAGTATTTCCGTCGTTGTACTCTTCGCGTCAAGCTTTTTATGTCCTGCATCGTGTCATACTCCGCCTCCAGCATGAATTGCAGAATCTCTGCATACAACTATGCAAACAACTCTTTCAGTGCAAATTCACCTTGTCCATCGTTATGGACTTATTCTTCTTCACAATCACTTTCACTTGCTCATCACGTATACTATCCTCTTTAATCAGCCTTTCTAAAGATTATCTAACGGGGGAATATGATGTCTAAATCAATAGAATTGATCTTGAAAGATGAAATTTTTGCTGAGCTGGACATCGAGTATCCGGAAGACCACGATACCCGTTTGTTGGACCAAGGGATCGATTCAGTAGGGTTCATCAAGCTTATTGTTTTAGTGGAATCGAAGTTTAACATCTCGATCCCTGATGAAGATCTGTTATTTGAGAAGTTCTCCACGGCTGGATTAATCCTTAATTATTTGACTGAGAAAACGCTATGATGACTATCATTCAGCGTCTATTTCTGGAGGCCTCTGATCGCCAAGATCATATTATTCTTGAAGATCTAAAGCAGCAATGGACTTACGCAGAGGTGATGACAGAAGCATATTTGATTGCTTTATACATCCATAAGAATTTTGAGCTTGAGTCCGGAAGTCATCTTGCATTATACACAAATAATGAGCCCTTGTTCATTTTTGCGGCGCTTGGCATTCAATTCTGCGGTTTTGTGTTAGTACCGGTTCCTTATTCGGCATCCAATACTGAAATTGAAAATATTTTAAATGCCAGTGACGCCAAATTGGTTATCAGCAAATCTGCACAGCCTGCGCATTTAAATTGCGACATTCCTTGGGTTACCGCTCAGGATATATCGCAAGAACCAATGCCTGCGTTCGAATCGATCTCGTTAACCAATCAGTCCGATCCCAATCAATGTGCGATTCTCCTTCCTACATCAGGCACAACCGGAAAATCTAAAATCGTTATGTTATCCCATTGGAATGTATTAACGAATGCGTTGGCACATGGCGGAAAGGTGGGGTATACGGATCAAGATTCGTTTCTTGTAACGATGCCCGTTCATTTCAGTTCTACGATTGTCACGCAATTGATTTCTTGCATGTTATATGGAACCCGAATTAAACTTATCAGCTTGCCTTTGCTGCCGCGCACAGCGTTTAAACTGTTTCAGAATAAGGCGGTCACGGCATTCTCAGCGGTGCCTACGCAATTGATGCACTTTGTTTCCGATTTCCATCAGACAAAGAACTGGAGTGCCTTTGATTCAATTGAATTTATTGTAATTAGCGGTGCGGCGATTCCCGCGAAATTAGTAGACCATCTTCAGACTGTATTTCCTCACTCGGACATTATTCAAACCTATGGACTGACCGAAGCTTCTCCGCGGGTGAGCATGATGGAACGGGGAGAGCGCAGCTTATCCTGTGGATCACCCATCAATGACGTTTCTATTCGTCTTGTTGACGAAGAAGAGAATGAGGTTGAAGGAGCAGCGATCGGAGAAATTTGGGTCAAGGGCCCGAATGTGATGCTCGGTTATTACAAAAACCAGGAGTTAACGAACGCTACCATTGTTGATGGTTGGTTAAAGACAGGAGATTTGGGATATTGGAATGAATCAGGGTGTCTTATACTCACAGGCCGAAAGAAGAATATCATTATATCCGGCGGTATCAATATCTATCCGGAAGAAATCGAGGAATTTTTGTACGGCTTGAAAGAAGTGGAGGAGGTCATGGTTATTGGTGTACACGATGATCTGTTAGGCGAAGTACCCATCGCATTTCTGAAAGTCTTTAATAATTGCCTGGTTGATATGGATGCACTAACACGACATTGCAAATTGCATTTGTCATCGTATAAAGTGCCTAGACAATGGAGGATTATAGATAACATTCCAAAAACAAAGACAGGAAAACTGGACAGGGCAAGTACGAAGCGCTTATTGCTAAATGAGATATACTGATTCGGAATCCTTAAGCCATTTAACCAAATAACCAGGGGTGAACGAAGGTTGAAGAATTCAACTCAAACATTGGGCAGAAAAATATTGCCGGTCAGTTATCCGATGATTACAACCTATACACAACATGCTCATCTCTTGTCCATACTTACCCATTACGAGTGCGCACACCCATGGATATATAGCAATTATATTCAATTATTTATTAACAAAGATTATAAACATCATTGGGGAGATTTTTATTTCCCTCTGACTTATGAGCTGCGGCCTTCGGATGCGTGCAAATGGATCACTACTCAAAAGATACATAGAGATACGGTAACAACGAAATGGGAGTCTGTTATTGATTTTATTGTAGAAAATATTAATGCTAATAACTATGTCCACACCATGATCAATTATTTCTACGTGCCCTTAAGCGATCGCTACAATAAACTTCAATTGCATCATGACATATTTGTCTACGGCTATGATCTGGATAGAGAGATATTGTATGTTTCCGATTTTTTTAAGAACGGGGTGTATAGTCAGGCTGAGATATCATTTAATGATTTCAATCTTGCGTTCGACAAGAATCATCTAACAACGAATCATGATTATCTAAAAGAAATGGTTTATCTGTATACGTTCAATGATCAATATCAGGATAAATTCAGTGCAGATACCCTAGTGAATTCGATAAGAAATTATTTCACTAAGAAAACGCCGGAGTATTGGGAGATGTTTAACTACGGGGGCGACAGGCATAATCTTGACTTCGGCATGCAAATATACACAACTCTATATAATTATGTGAAAGAGACATCGGAACATAAGGCTATGCTTGATATAAGACCCTTACATTTACTTTATGATCATAAGAAGATGATGACGCTAAGACTCAAGTACTTGTACGATAATCGGCATTTAATTGAATTAAATCAAGAGCATATAGATGAATTCACAGCCATAGAACTTAAAGCAAAGATACTTGTGAATCTAGCGATTAAATATAATTTGACAAAGGATACGAGTATTTCCGAAAGCTTACAAACGCTGATTACGAATATAGAAAATGAAGAATCCATATTCCTTGAACGATGGCTGAAGAAGGTAGACATTCAGTAATGTTGAGGGAGCAGATGATCTCAGTTGTGGATATCTCTTCTTGCACCCGAATAGAAGCCTTAGCCCGAAGCCCGTGGTGATCCGGGCATATTTATGGAGGGAGTGATGCCGGGATTATAATCGTTGCGATACAGCGTAGGGAGTAAGCCAAACCGTTGCTCTTGTCTTAAAAATTCCGTTTGCTGACAGCCTATCGCCTTCTTGTCTTTCAACGATCCGCACTGCTTCGAGCGCTTTTTTCCGGCACAACCACAGCGAATCAGCTCACCTCAAGAATCTCTCCTTTTATTTGACCCGACATCTTGTGATTCATGCATAGAATTATACCTGTTCGATTGAATTAATAGTGGTTTCACAAACCTTAAGCAAGGGTGGGGATCATAATATTCATTGTATTAACAGGAGTCGCAGGCTTCATCGGTTCCAACCTTGCCGAGAGGCTGCTGCGGGAAGGCCATACCGTTATCGGCGTCGATAATTTTCTGACCGGGTCTACTGCCAACATAGACAATCTCTTACGGTCGCCAAATTTCAAGTTTATCGAGCATAACGTCATTTATCCGCTCGCAATTGAAGGCCCTGTCGATTGGGTGATGCATTTTGCAAGTCCTGCCAGTCCGCCCAAATATTTGTCCTATCCGATCGAAACGATGAGGGTCAACAGCGAAGGGACGATGCATCTGCTGTATCTGGCCAAAGAAAAGCAGGCTGCTTTCTTCTTGGCTTCAACAAGCGAGATCTACGGTAACCCAACTGTTCACCCTCAGCCGGAGAGCTACTATGGCAACGTGAATTCGGTTGGAGCAAGAAGCTGCTACAACGAAGGGAAGCGGTATGCAGAGGCGATCACCTACTGGATGAACAGGAAATACGGTATACCGGTAAGGGTCATTCGGATCTTCAATACATTCGGCCCGAAGATGGATTTACATGACGGACGCGTCATTACCAATTTCATTAATGAAATCATGTCCAAGCAAAACCTTACGATTTATGGCGACGGCAGACAGACGAGAAGCTTTCAGTATATCGACGATTTGCTGGAAGGGATTGTGAGACTGATGAGCACCACGTATGAGCAGCCAGTCAATTTGGGGAATCCGGAGGAAGTCACCATACTTGAAGTCGCCCAAATATTGAAGGAGCTAATGATGTCCAACGCGCAGTTAGAGTTTCTCCCGCTGCCGGAAGATGATCCAAGGAGAAGGAAGCCGGATATTACCATTTCAAGGACGATTATGGACTGGGAACCGGCGATCAGTTTGCATGATGCACTCGCTAGAACGATCCATTATTACCAGGGTCAATATATCCATTAAACGGGAGGTACTTATGCAAGAACAAATCATAGAGATGATAAGCGAAATCAAGGAAGACGCCCAACTGGCAAGCAGTTTGAACGAGCATTCCAACATCATGGAAGACGGGGGATTGGACTCTTTACAGCTAATTACTTTTGTATTAAATGTGGAAGAGCGTTTCGGTATTGAAATCGATTTTGAACAATTCGACTTCAATCTTATGGAGTCGGTAACGACCTTCTGCAATTATATCTCGGAGCTGCAGAAAACAGCGCCTGTATGAACGATAGACGAAAGTTCGAGCTCATTATCGGGACATTTGACGCGGAACGCTTCTGGCGCGACCCTAATCTAGCCAAACTGCCCTCGTTTCATGATCCTGAAATGGAGAATATCGTGATGGCCATGGATGAGCTGCTCTTCCCATTTTGCGAGGCGCAGGATAGGCTCATTACTCGCTATCGAATGAACGATTGTCATAAAGAGTATTTGCATGAGATCGGATTTGAATTTCTTTCCAATTCAACCGATCTCGAGAGTCCTGATGTAGGAAGCGTAGGCAGAACCGCCAATATATTCGACCTGCTCACATCAGTCGATCGAATGGCTGACATGGATCATTTGCTGGATGGCGCCCGGTTGTCGCCCTTTGCCGTCATTCCGGGGGCGGATCGTACTGCAGCGCGTTACGGGCTGGAACAGGATTTTCCAGCTATCGAAACGGTTCAGACTGTCAATTCGAAGCTGTATTCAACCGAATTGAACCGTCGTCTTGATCTTCAGTGTGACAGCCAGACGGTCTATTCTCCCGAAGAGCTGCTGGCAAGCGGGTTGACTTTGCTGAATCAGGGACCCTTCCTGATCAAAGATGAGTTTGGGGTATCCGGGAAAGGCAATTTGCTGATCGAGTCGGAAGCGATTTTGCAGCGAGTCACATCCTATGTCGCCGATCAGTGTAGCAAGGGAAAAACGGTTCGGTTTATTATTGAGCCGTTCCTCCGCAAGGAATTGGATTTTTCTTGCCAATTCCACATCGATCCGGACGGTACTTACCGACATATCTCAGTGCAGCAGTTGGTCAATCACAATTTCGCTTACCAAGGCTCCTATACAGCAGACGATAGGTTGCTTCATATGCTGCAGGAAGCGAAGTATTTTGATGTAATGAAACGGGCGGCTCACGAGCTTTACCGGTCGGGTTATCACGGCGACGTATGCGTCGATTCTATGCTGTTGACAGACGGCCGCATCGTTCCGATTGTTGAGGTGAATGCAAGAAGATCGATGAGTCTGATCAAGCATTACGTTGACCGCTACCTGAAGAAGCACGACACGGCCGGGAGCATGACGCATGCGACTTTACAGTTTGCAAGCGATGTATCATTCGATCAATTGCTAGAATCGCTGGACCGCGAGGGTGTTCTATATAAGCCTGATCGAGGATTCGGTATTTTACCGTTAAGCGCGAATACGCTCCTTATTAACAAAGTCGTCAGCGAGTGCAAGGGGATCCGGAATAAGCAGGTGAAGGGCAGATTATATTATTCGTTGATCCAGGGGGAATGGGGTAACGAACGATTGACCGCTAAGGTTAAGGAGGTGCTGTCGTCGTTATCCTTCAAGATCGCCCGCTGATGCAGTCCGAAGCGCTTGAAGCCATGAATGGAGGAAGAAATTTTATGGGTGAGCGGAAAGTGACGATTCTATGCTCGGGTTTCGGTCTGGGTTTCTATATTCCCGGCCTGTTAGCTGCAAGTGATTTCGAGAAAAGGGATATCGCGACGGAAGTGCTCGTGTTCGAAAGCTATTTGGAGCAAGACAAGATGGATCATATTGTAGACAGCAGAAAGGCTTACCACAATAATTTCGCACTTGCCAATTTATCGGCCCGAATGCCGATGGATATCCGGGGCAGCATTGATTATGCCCAGGTCGAGCTATTGCTGGAGGCGTGGAAAGCGGAAGACCGGTACGAATTCATATCGTTATCCGGACACTGGATCTATATTCTGGATTTGTATAGGGAGAAGATGCTGCCGAATCAAATTCATGTAGACCTGCTCTACGTCGATTCAGATCTGGCCCCGTCCTGGAAGAGCTTGAAGAAGTTTCATCCTCACTATGACGAGTATTATTACAATGCTTGTCTCTATGACACCGACAAGATGGAGATTCGATGCGAAATCCCGGTTCTTCATCGTACGCCAATGCCCTTCGACTCAAGGAAGCGACGGCTTGTTGTTCATGGCGGGGGCTGGGGGATGGGCACTTATCAAAGTACAATTCCAGAGCTTGCCGGCCATAACTATGGGCTTGATATCGTAGCTTACGATTGGAAGGAAGCGAAGCCCGATCCCGATCACCGATATTGGATGAATGATCCGGAATGGTGTGCATGGGTGAAGAGTGCGAACGGCCTGCACGAGTTTCCGCCATACATCGAAATAACGGGAGAAGACACGAAGTCATACGCCGCTGAGGTTGATCATCATTGGTTATTCGATATCGCTTCGGAGGCGATGGCTATCGTGGCCAAGCCGGGAGCGGGCACATTAATCGACTCGCTTGCATCCGGTACCCCTCTTATTTTGCTGGAGCCGTTCGGAAGTCACGAGCTTAGCAATTTGGAATTGTGGGAGTCATTGGGGTTTGGAATACGCTACGAGAAGTGGCGGGAGATGGATTTTTCCGTAGAGGTCCTTAAGGAGATGCATCAAGCGATCATGAACAGACCCGGAGAACGGACGAATTATGTGGATCATTATTGTGCGAGAGTCGCGTTAACGAAGGGGTAAGATTTCAATGGCAGAGGGGGTTATGCAATGAGCGTAAACAAATTGAGTGTCGTCCAAGATAAGACAAAGACAAGCTATCCGAGATGGATCGTCATGCAGCTGTTGGAGGAGTGTAATTTACGCTGCAAGATGTGCTATGAGTGGGGACTCGAAGGGCCTTACAAAAGCAAAAAAACGTTAGCGCATCTGGATCCGGATCTCATTAAAAAGATCATCGTCGAGTGCAGCCCGGGCAAGCCGTATTACGATTTCTTCGGCGGCGAGCCGCTGATGTACCCTTGGCTGAGCGACATTCTCGCCATGATCAATCACTATGGAAGTAAAGCGGACTTCCCCACGAACGGCACATTGCTTGAGCAGCATGCCGAGATGCTTGTCGAGACTGCTCCAAATAAGATCTGGATGTCACTCGACGGCCCTGAGGAAATCAACGATAAGCAGAGAGGCAAAGGCGTATTCAAGAAAGTAATCAAGGGGATCGAGAAGCTTTATGAGCTTCGGGAAAGCAAGGGCAAGCAATTTCCGAAAATGGGTGTATCCTTTATTATTACGCCCTTGAACTATATGTACGTTGAGGAATTTTTCTTTAAGCATATCGACTTGTCAATGTTGGACCATATCAGCATGGAAGTGCAGCTCTATGCAACGGATGAGCAGTATGCCCAATATGTGGAGGTTCTTAGTGACAAATTCGACGTGCATGAAGCTCCTTATGCCAAGGGGATGGTGTGGCGTGACACCAGTTCGTTCAGCCAGATCGATATTCCGGAATTGACGAGACAGCTCAATAATGTTAAAGCGTATTGCTTGAAAAACCGCATCGATGTGATCACCTATCCGAAGACGATAGATGAACAAAATTTGAGCAACTATTTCTCGGGGCAATTCCATCAGATGGCTGATAAACGAAATCGCTGCTCCCTTCCGTGGGTTTATGCGGAGATTACGGCAAGGGGCGACGTTTCGCCCTGCCATGCCTTCTATGATCTGACCTTTGGCAACGTGAACGAAGAGAGTTTGCTGGATATCTGGAGTAGTGACAAGTACAAAGATTATCGCGCGTATATGAAAAAAAATATGCTTCCGATTTGTACAGCTTGTTCAAGGTATTATATCTATTGATTCATGTGAATGACCTAATAGGTTTAAGAAGGGTGGTGTTGATATGAATCCGAAATCAGAGATTAAACGTTCCCCAAAGGATTTGCAAATATTGAAACGTACTATCAAGAATACGGTGGAAACCAAGCGGAACATGGAGAAAATCGCGGGTTACGCGACACCGTTGCCAGAGTCGGTCGGGATTAAACTGACGAACCAATGCAACTTGCGCTGCAAGCATTGCTATCAATGGAACGACACCGGCTATCATCACTTTATGACACCGGAGCAGCAGCGGGAACAGCTCGACTACGGGCTGCTGGAGAAGCTGATCCTCGAGACGGAACCAGCCAAGTCGAGACTCTATATCTGGGGCGGCGAGCCGCTCGTATATAGCCATTTCGACCGTTTGGCCGATTTGCTTAAAGCCCATCCTCGCGAGACGACGATCTGCACGAATGCGATGTTGATCGAGCGAAAGCTGGACGCCTTGCTGAGAATCTCCGACAACCTGGAGCTGCTCATTGCACTTGATGGATTCGAAGAAGAGAATGATGCGCTTCGCGGCAAAGGGGTATTCAACAAGGCGATAGATGCTATTCGGATGCTAGTCGAGCTGCGCAAGGAAAACCGATTCAGGGGCAAAATTACGATCCATACCGTCGTTAACGATGCTATGACCGACAAGCTTTACGATCTGCTGGACTTTCTGGAGGGCGTCGGTGTAGATATGGTCATGGTTTGCTTCCCGTGGTACATCTCGGACGAATGCACGCAGGGAATGGACGATTACTTTGACCAGAAGTTCGACTTCCTTCCGGCGAGCGAGCACAAGGGCGAACGAAGCTGGCACGCCTTTAACTACAAGCTCAATCCGGAGCGTATCCCTGCTTTGATGAGCGAGTTGGACCGGGTGAATAATCGGGTCTGGAAAATGCGTTTACGCTACCAGCCGAATCTGGATTATGACCAGATCGAAGATTTCGTGCTCGGCAACGAGGTGAAGAGTAAAGGCACGATGAACAAGAAGTGCCTGGCTCTCTCGAACCGGATGGACATTACGCCCGATGGAACGATTGTTGCGTGCAAATTT
This sequence comes from Paenibacillus sp. 2KB_22, assembly GCF_052115745.1. Lineage (NCBI taxonomy): Bacteria > Bacillati > Bacillota > Bacilli > Caryophanales > Paenibacillaceae > Paenibacillus > Paenibacillus sp. 2KB_22. The sequence goes on along the minus strand of NZ_JBFRHG010000009.1, from coordinate 109,259 downwards.
TTCAAGGAGTTCGAGATCGGCAATTTAAATGAAGCGTCCGTACAGGAATTATGGCACGGCATGACCTACAGAAGGATAAGGGAAATGATGGATGAACGACTGACACCGGCATGTTCCAAGTGCAGTGTCTTGCATTTGCACGGTGTTTAACTATTCTACATGAGCATAAATGAGGTGAACCAGTGAGCATTATCCAAGTGGAACGCTTATCCAAAAGCTTCAATTACTACGAAAAAGAATTGGGGTTCAAAAAATCGCTGAAAAATTTAGTGAAGCGAAAATCACTGATCAAAGAAGCGGTTAGCGAAATATCACTTGTAATTGAGCAAGGCGAGATGGTCGGGTTCTTAGGCCCGAACGGTTCCGGCAAAACGACTACGCTTAAGATGCTATCCGGCATCTTGTATCCGACAAGCGGGCAAGCGACGGTATTAGGCTATGTCCCTTGGGAGCGAAAAAAAGAATTCAAGATGCAGTTCTCGATCGTGATGGGGCAGAAATCGCAGTTGTGGTGGGATTTACCGGCGAACGAATCGTTGTACCTGAACAAATGCATTTATGAGGTCGAGGATAAGCCCTACAACCTTGTCCTGGATGAGCTTACGGAGATGCTTGGCGTTAAAGATCTGCTCAATATTCAGGTGCGCAGGCTTTCGCTGGGGGAACGGATGAAGATGGAGCTAATTGCGTCGCTCATCCACCGGCCTAAGGTGATTTTCCTGGATGAGCCTACAATCGGACTCGATCTGATTTCGCAGAAGCGCATTCGGGAGTTCCTGAAGTATTATAACCAGCAGACGAAAGCAACGGTCATTCTGACAAGCCACTACATGGCGGATATTGAGGATTTATGCAAACGAACGATCATCATCAATCAAGGGAAGATCGTATACGATGGCGATCTTCGGCGTGTGAACGAACTGTTTCATGCAAAAAAGATCATCAAGCTACAATTTACGGACGAAGTGCCGAGGCAAGCGCTAAGCGACTATGGCGCTATTATGGAACATGACGGCATGAATGCCGTCATGGAGATCGATAAGCATGACCTTCAGCGGCTTTCCAAGATGATGCTGGACCGGTTCCCGATCCTCGATTTCACAGTGGAAGATATACCTGTCGAGCGAGGCATCGAAAGCTTGTATCAGAAAGATGGGGTCAAACATGAAAGCCTTGCAGAAGTATAAAAGGACGTACATTCTTGCGCTTCAGAATGCGATGGAGTATCGGACCGATTTCTTTATGAGTATTATCAGCGGCGGCTTCATCATTCTCGTCCAATGCTTCCTCTGGACGGCCGTGTTTCGCAGTTCGCCGCAAGAGATTATTAACGGCTATACGTATTCACAGATCATCATTTATTCCGTGTTGTCTGGCGTTGTCTCCAAGCTGGTTTCTGCTGGCTTCGAAGGGGAAATCGCGAATGATATCAAGACGGGTGGACTGAGCAAATTTATCGCTCAGCCCATTCATTATTTCAGCTATCGGATATGCAATTTTTTCGGTGGGAAAACGGTTCAGATCGGGGTCGTCCTTGTCTTATTCGTCATACTGATGATCGTTTTTACTCAGATTTGGGGGTTTCAGCTTAGAGGGGTGCAGATCGTTATGTTCCTGGTCAGCATTCTGTTCGGACTGCTCATCAACTTCCTGCTTTTTTATTCGATTAGTGCTCTCGCGTTCATCATTACCGAGGTTTGGGGCGTTTATATCGCGTTCAACCAAGGCGTCTATCTGCTCAGTGGTGCCATCTTTCCACTTAATATTTTCGGAGATACGTTTGCCAGAATCTCCAGCTACTTACCGTTTCAATATGTCGTATTCTTCCCGGTTAACATCATCAATGGGAGCATGGCGATTCATGAAATCGTGCGCGGGCTTCTCTTACAGGTGGTCTGGGTAATTGCGCTTATGATAATTTCGAAGTTGTCGTGGGATTCCGGGATGAGGAAATATGTAGCCGTTGGAGGTTAGATCTGTGAGTATCAGCTTGACGGAGTTTCGGAAGCATGTACGTATGTTCTTTATTTTCGCAAAGAACAGCTTGGTCGGTTACATGGAATACAAAGCGAATTTCTACTCCGGTTTGATCATGGAGACTGTATTTCTGTTTTCCAAGCTGATCTATATCTTGTTCGTTTTCCAGCTTGGGATTGAAATCAATGGCATTTCTCCTGACCAGATGATGATCTTCACCGGGACCTATACGATTATGATCGCGATCTATACAGGACTGTTTATGGATAACTTTTATAGATTCGCCGGCCATATCCGCAACGGGACACTGGACTTGTATATGACGAAGCCGCTTTCGCTGCAGTTCATGATCTCATTCCGGCACGTTAACTTCGCGTTTCCGATCCCGAACCTAATCGCCGGGATCACGATGATCGTACTGGCTTGGCGGCGTCTTGACATCGAGCCAAGCTTGATCAACGTGGCCGGATATATCGGCGTGATCTTGAGTAGCACGATCGTGACCTATTCGGTGCTTCTACTTCCGCAAATTCTTGCCTTCTGGACGGTGAAGTCCGGTTCGATCTTCGAAATACTCGACAAATGTTGGGATTTAAACAATATGCCGATGTACATATACCCCAAATGGCTGCGGAGAATAGGGCTGTATGTTGTGCCGATCTTGTTCATCACCAACATGCCGTCGGTTTATTTGATTGATCGATTGGACTTGTTCCTTGGGATATGGATTTTTGTAGCTCCCGTTATATCGCTTATAGTGGTCAGGCTGTTCTGGAAGCTGGCCGTCAAACGCTATGAAAGCGCCAGCAGTTAGAGAAATGCCCAAAAAACAAATTGTTGAGAAGGTGAATCGAATGAGCAGGACGGAGAATGAGAGCCATCCGTTGCAGACAAAGGCTATCGAAAAGAAACGGCTGTACAACGGGATCGAAATCTATCAAAACAACGAAGGCGAGACCGAGTTCCTCTACAACGAGATTTTCCACAAGGAGATGTATTTCAAGCACGGTATTACACTCCCGGATCATGGCACGGTCATGGACGTTGGGGCTAATATCGGCATGTTCAGCCTATATGTCAGCAGCAAGAGCGACTGCAGGGTATATGCTTTTGAGCCACTGCCGCCGACTTTTAATCTCTTGAAGATGAATACGAGTTCGCTGCCTCGCGTAACGACGGTTAATGTCGGGCTTTCCAATGAGATCAAGGAAGCGGAGTTTGCCTATTTTCCTACGATGTCCACGGACTCTGTCCAGATCAAATACAGGGAGAACCACGATCAAGATCTCCGATACGGGTTAATCAACCATTACGAAGATAATTTCGCTGACCCGCGAATGCTAAACCGCTTTGTCGATCATCTTATGTCGCCGAAGCTTCTGAATGAACAAATCTATCGTTGCCAGCTAACTACGATCTCTGAAATGATCCGCTTTTACGGTCTGAACCAAATTGATCTGCTCAAAATCGATGTGGAAAAAAGTGAGTTCGAGGTGCTGGATGGCATAGAGCCGGAAGATTGGGGCAAAATCAGGCAAATTGTAATGGAGGTACACGGACTGGACGGAGAGCAGATCAGCAGGCTCGAGAACATCTTCCAAACCAACGGCTTCTATGCCGTGATCGATTATTACGAAGATTTGAATATCCCAAATTACTATAATGTGTACGCGTTGAATCAAATGCATGCGTCGGCTGGGCGATAGTCATGTTACAGCATCTGCATGCAAGGTTGGTATGCTCCAGCTGCAAGGGCGAGCTGGAGCAGTCGGAGGCAGTGCTGCAATGCTGCAGCTGCGATGCGGTATATACGATTGACAATCATTATGTATCGATGCTCGACCGGCGTGAGCAGTTTGTCCACCCTTTTGAATGGAACCGGAAAGAGTCTGAAATTCGGGATTATAGCGAGATTTCGGACTCCCTTGCGCTGACCGGTATAGGCCGATTCGCCACCTTCTTAAATTATGGTTACGTCCCGCACGGGAATGAGCAACATGCGGTGATTGAACCGGGCGATGCATGGAATAGAAACTCAGTCAAGCTGTTGCTTGAGACAGTGGGCAAGACGGCGATTCGGGAGCGACAGGTGATCGACATCGGATGCGGCAGGGGAGGGAACATAGCAGCTCTGTCTAAATATTTCAAGCCGCTGTCTATTGTCGGTCTCGACATCTGCCCGGCGAATATTGCCTATTGCAATGCCAAATCCCGAGGGGGTGAATCTTTGTATCTCGTCGGCGATGCGGAGTATATACCGTTTGCAGACGAGAGCTTCGATGTGGTGTTAAATATAGAATCCGCACATGCCTATCCGAACCGATCACGATTCTATGAAGAGGTGTACCGGATACTGAGAGTTGGCGGGGTATTTCTGTATACGGAGCTGATGCTGGGAGATCAGGTAGCGCATAACGTCAGGCTGTTAGAGGAAGCAGGCCTGTCTGTAATCCGCAATCAGGATGTGACTTCGAATGTTCTTCTATCATGTGATGAGAGTGCGAAGCAGCGTACTGGCATACAAGGGATTGCGAGCAACGCCAAAGCGAGCACGAATATTGGAGATATCAATGAATTCATCGCATTGCCCGGCTCGAAGAAATATGAAGAGATGAAGGCTGGAACGCGGCAATACCGTATGATGAACCTTGTTAAGAGGTAATATAGCCGTAATATCAACAATAATTTTTGGGCGTGTCTGAAAACTCTGAAGGCGGCAGATTTTGCTGAATTTTCGTTCCAAGCCAGGAAGTTTTCCGCAGGCGTGCCGGGGCACGTCAAGGGAAATTGACGTAGCAGGGGGCGAAAAGGCGGTAAAAGATGCACTTCAGTAGGTTTCGAGACACGTCCTAGTATAGGAGAAATATTTTATGGAAGAAATTATTTCCCTGGACACCTTTCAGCCCTTCGACGGCATGACAAAAATGTTTCCTCATCATAATTTTCCTTATTTTAATTGCGACTACAATTTGTTGTTAACGCTTGCCAGATATTTTAAAAAAGATGAGTTGCCGATTTTGAATAATGTCATTACTATTTATAGATTTGATAAACAAAAAATACAAACAAGAGGATATTTCAAGTTAGAGGTGTTGGATCTTGAGGAGGGGGATCAGATCCTTGAGGATATGGGGATTTCTATTCGTAAAAAATCCCCTACACTAGATACGTTACAAGATGAGATCAAAAACTCTATTTCTAGTGGTCATCCGATTTCCATATTTATTGATTTATTTTATCAACGCGGGAGAGACTTTTACTATAACCAAAAACATGGACTGCACCCTGTTTTTGTCTATGGCTTCAATCTTACGAACGAGGAAATATATACGGTTGATGATATTACAGAATACAGACAATATTCTCTGCCATTTTCAGAATTTAAATGGTCATGCATGACTTCGGAACACGTAAAGATGCCAGACTACTTTTGGGAATATGCGCTAGTGCCCCCCGGTAATCATGAGATCTTGAACAATAAGAATTCGGCACACACAACCATCAATACATTCGTAGAAAATATGTGCAGGTATCAAAATGAAATAACGGAAAGTTTGAATAATATACTGTTGCTCGCAGAAAATTACGAGCTCATTATAAAAAATGAAACGATTATAGAAACACTGAGCAGTACTATTTATAGAAAATGTTCTGAGAAATATAGGTTAAATACTCTCTATAAGTACAACATTGATCATATCCATGCAAAACATACGCTTGACCCGTTATTGGACCAAATTATTCATGACTGGAAGACAGTAAGGATCTATTCGAATAAAGCCATCATGTCCCAAAAGTTCACTGGGGAAATCATAGACAAGTGCATTGGTTTATTTACAAAAATATATACGAATGAAGTACATTTTAATAATCAATTATTTTTAATGTTAAAGGCTTTCAGGTAAAATCACATCTAATATTGCTAGAAATGAGCCGCATCAACAGGCTGGTCAGGAAAGACTAAAACCCTTACAAGCCCTGTAAGTTATAATAAAAGAGCCGCCCTTCATGGGTGGCTCTGCTTCTATCAGTCCTTATACAGCCCCTCAATGGTGAGTCGTTCTTACGTGTGTTGTACCCGAAGGGCGGAGACATAGCGCACATACAGGTAAACCTTTCCGTATGTCCCTTTACAGGAAAACGCTTTGGCTCAGTGAAAGCTTTGATAAAGGCGGCTGTGCCACACTTGGTACAATGAGTCTTCCGTTCGTCGGATGATGGTTTATATAAATCATTAGTAGAGTTGATCTTGGTCTGAACAATATCCAGTTTTCCAGTTTATCCGTTTTCAATAGCTTGGTGTTGTTCAGTGTTTTCTAATGCCGAGGTAAGACGTGGCAAAGGTATACCTAACTTTTGGGCTTCTCTCACAACTTCAAGTACCGCAAAACCCGCTTTACTATTGTTGTATTCAATGAAAAGTCGTGGTAAGCTGCCCTTTGCAAAAATAACTTTGTTAAACAGCGTGCCGAGAAGTGCTGGTGGAATCTTAGTCAACAATAGAGTAATCGCGTCCATCTTTGCGCCTCTTGCTTTAAGTACAGGGGTCATTTCCCGCATACTCTTACCGACATTTGCGAATGAGTCACTATAATTCAAGACTGCTGGGAAACTTCCCCGTTTTAACACCTCGGTCTCCATCGCCGCATTCATGGCAAAATGATTCCATAGCCAGCTTTGCATATCCTTGATCCAATTGATTTTAAAATTGGCGCTTTCAAATAGTTCTTTGACCTTGTTGTTTATCTGTTCCGTGCCTACCCGTGGTTTTTCCAGAAATATCGTTTTTAAAAAGCCGCCCTTAAGCTTATTGTCCTCAATGCCGCCTCCTGCTCCTGGGAACCCAAAGACAACATTGTTCATAGACAGGGGCAAGATTGATGATTTTAAATCCTGCCAAATATTATTGAATATTAGGATCGGGGTGTTACCAGCAGTAGTCGAAAGTATTCTTGCTGCTTCGGGAAGTTGCTCCGTGTTGACACTCGCAATAATGAGATCATAATTTGGGCTTATCTCCTCATGCAGCTTGATTTTCCAGCTTTCTTGGATGAACTGTTTTCCTCTTCGTGCGTCCCACATTTCAAGCGCTATATGACTGCCGAACGTTTCTTTCCTCCCTTTTCTAACGTAAAACTCAACGGTATGCCCTGCCTTCTCTAAAGCCCAAGCGTATTGGGTCGATATTACACCTCTACCGAAAAATAAAATTCTCATCTTAGCCTCCTAATATCCATATTCCTCTTTGTTGATGATCCAACAACGTGTTGTATAATGTTATTGTATAGATTCACTATTTGGTCATCAACCATCAGATTTTTAATATCTGTCGTATAATCAATTCAACAGAAAATGGAGGTTAACAATGAAAAAGCAACCTGAAATTACGGAAAAAACAAGGCAGACATTTATAAATGTATTCTGTGATTTATATTGCCGAAAACCAATCGAAAAGATATCCATTCAAGAGATTGCTAACCAATCAGGATATAACCGGAGTACATTTTATCAATACTTTACAGATATCTATGAGTTGTTGGACTGCGTTGAAGAGCGTATGTTGAAATCGATCAAGGAGGAAATGGCAGGAAGAGAGTTTTCTACACATACTATCCAAGATGCACTTCAATGCTTGGAAAATGCAGAGGAAATTTCAGTTCTTAAAGCTGTATTGGGCGACTATGGTTCTGTTCATTTTGTGGAACGCTTGAAAAGAGAAATTCCCTTTGAGCGATTGATTATGGATTTTTCAACAGATGATGTCTTGGCACCATACATCATTGAGTTTTACATATCAACATTAATATCTATGTTTCGTCTTTGGATACACAGAGACAAAGATCTATCGTCGGAGGAATTAATCAAGCTGATCGATAGTCTATTCTCAAAGGGGATAACACCGTATCATATCTTTGGCACGGTCAATCCGCAACGCTCTGGAGTGTAGCGATGATGGTTAGAAAGCGAAACATAAACATAAGGGGCTCGAGAATTTATATATTCTCGAACCCCTTTTTTGTCTTTGTTTTAATACCATCCATGGTAGTCTAAAAATCCCCATCATCCCAGGCGGTAATTAATATACGTGCACACCCGCACCAACCACGGATTTGTTTTGTACAGAATTACCGGATAGATATACCTTTTGCAAATCAGGCAGCTGGCTTAGGGTTTCGATATTGGAAATGGCATTGTTCTCGAGATGAAGCTCAAGTTCCATGTCCCTCCGATTCCATTTGCAGCTCAGCACAAATCATTCGTTCAGGCGATTTTATTATAGGAGGAACCGCTACTCAATGCTGAATATTGTCGATTCAATCATAGACATCATAAATTTTACTTTTTTCCACTTTGCAATAAAGATGGAATCTGATAGGATAAGTTTATAAATACGATGGTTTTAGTGAGGATTAAAAAGGAGGCCGCCTTGCCATGCAAGAATTAACACATCTGGATCAACTTGAGGCTGAAGCGATATACATTATCAGAGAAGTAGCAGCGGAGTGCGAGAAACCGGTCATGTTGTATTCCGTCGGCAAGGACAGCTCGGTCATGTTGCACTTGGCCCTAAAGGCTTTCTATCCCGAGAAGCCGCCGTTCCCATTCATGCATATCGATACAACCTGGAAATTCAAGGAAATGATTGAGTTCCGCGACCGAAAGGCGAAGGAATTTGGTATCGAGATGATCGTGCACTCAAATGAAGAGGCTATTCAACAAGGAATTAACCCCTTCGACCATGGTTCCGCATATACCGACATTATGAAAACCACAGCCCTGAAGCAGGGATTGGACAAATACGGATTCACGGTTGCGTTCGGTGGCGGAAGACGTGATGAGGAGAAGTCGCGTGCGAAGGAGCGGATTTTCTCGTTCCGGAACAAGAATCACTCGTGGGACCCTAAGAACCAACGTCCGGAGATGTGGAAGCTGTTCAACACGCGAATCAACAAGGGAGAGAGCATTCGAGTCTTTCCGCTGTCCAACTGGACTGAGAAGGATATCTGGCAATACATTCGTCGGGAGAACATCGATATCGTTCCGCTTTACTCCGCCGACGTAAGACCGATCGTTAATCGTGACGGGCATATCATCATGGTGGATGACGAGCGGATAAAGCTTGAGCCTGGCGAGAAGGTAGAGATGAAGAAGATTCGCTTCCGCACGTTGGGTTGTTACCCGCTCACGGGCGGAGTCGAGTCCGATGCTGTTACGCTGGATGAGATCATTGAGGAGACATTGGGTGCGTTATCTTCCGAACGGACCAGTCGGGTTATTGATCAAGAAGCGGCGGGAAGCATGGAACGACGCAAACGGGAGGGCTATTTCTAACATGAAGAGTCTACTTAAATTCATTACCTGTGGAAGTGTGGATGATGGCAAGTCCACGCTGATCGGACATATGCTCTATGAGGCCAAGCTGCTGTTTGCCGATCAAGAACGCGCGCTTGAGCTCGATAGTCGATTGGGAAGCCGAGGCGGCAAAATCGACTACTCGCTGCTCCTGGATGGTTTGCTGGCCGAACGCGAACAGGGGATTACCATTGATGTGGCATATCGTTATTTTACGACGTCTCATCGTTCCTTCATCGTGGCGGACACACCGGGACACGAAGAGTATACGCGCAACATGGCTGTAGGCGCTTCCTTTGCCGATCTAGCCATCATTCTGGTGGACGCTACCAAAGGCATCATTACCCAGACCAAACGCCATGCCCGGATCTGCGCCCTGATGGGGATCAAGCATCTCGTATTGGCTGTGAACAAGATGGATCTGGTCGGCTTCGATCAGAGGACGTTCGAGGCAATCAAGCAAGAGTTCATCCAAACGACGGCCGAATTCCAAATCAAGAGCATTCAGGTCATTCCCGTGTCCGCTACGGAAGGGGACAACATTACAACCCAGTCGCCGAATGCACCCTGGTACGAGGGGGTAGCATTATTGCCGTATTTGGAAAGTATAGATGTTCATACTACCGATGATACGAAGCCTTTCATGATGCCAGTTCAGCGTGTAAGCAGACCGGACCATACGTTCCGTGGGTTCCAGGGCCAGATCGAGGCTGGAAAGATTTCGGTCGGAGACGAACTCATGACTCTGCCAAGTCGGGAGAAAGCCAAGGTTAAGCGGATTTTGGTGACGGACCAAGCTCAGGATTCGGCTTATGCTGGCCAACCAGTTACGATACAACTGGACCGCGAAGTTGATGTCTCGCGGGGTTGCGTGCTCACGATGGACAATCAAGTCCAAGAAGCTGACAGCTTCGCTTCTACAATCCTATGGATGGACGATTCCGTCCTGACTCCGGGCAAGCATTATTGGGTAAAGGTCGGAACGAAGACTCTTCCAGGCACTGTAACGGCGATTACCCATAAAATTGACATTAACACGGGCCATACCGTTCCGGCCGATCAAATTGTTAAGAACGAATTGGCCAAGTGTGAATTCACGCTGTCGGATCAGATCGTCTTCGATTCCTTTGAACACAATAAGAGCATCGGAGGTTTTATCCTCATTGATCGTGTCACCAACATGACGTCTGCTTGCGGAGTCATCGATCAAGCTCTGAAGGGAGAAAGCCGATTTGCCACGCTGGATACGGGGATCACGAGAGATGTTCGCGCCCAGCAGAAAGGACAATCTCCGCTCACGGTATGGTTTGCTGGCTCGGATACGGTAGCTCTCGCCAAGGAAGTGGAGAAGCGACTAATGTCATCCGGTTACCATACGATGCTGCTTGAGAGCGTCAGTGGAGAAACGCTCCGCGGAACGGCGGAGATGGCAAAGGTGTTGAACGACGCCGGCCTGATCTCACTGGTATCCCATGATTCTATCAGTGCGGGCGAACTTGAGACAGCTCGAGAGATCATCGGGGGCAAAGGGTTTATCGAAGTTAACGCGGACGAGAGCGGCGGAATGTCCATCCAGGATGCCGCGAAATCCGCGGTTAAACGAGTCGTGCAATCCGTTATCGATCACAGTCCTTCGAATAACTACGACATTTAATAAGCATGTCCGATAAAGCGGTTGCCGATTAGGCAGCCGCTTGTTTGTTTCGTCAAGATCCCTTTATATGGGGAGACTGATCTCTGGATGCCAACATCACCCGTGCTGAGGTTGCAGCTATCGTCCAAAGAATATTGAAGGCTTCTGACTTGACTTAAAACACCGAAAGGGTTCCCCCATGCAGGAAGAACTGCATAAGGGGAACCCCTTTTTGTCTTTGTTTTAATACCATCCATGTTAGTCTAAAACTCGCCAACATCCCAGGCGGTAATTAATAGACATGCACATCCGTACCAAGAACGGACTTGTTTTGTACGGAATTACCGGATAGATATACCTTTTGTAGATCGGGCAGCTGGCTTAGGGTCTCGATATTGGAAATGGCATTGTTCTCGAGATGAAGCTCTTCTATGGCTTGCCAGTTGCTCATAAATTCGAGAGAAGACAAATTGCTGTCTTGCAGTGTGAAGGAACGTAGAGCGGATATGTTGGCAAAGTAAGGCATCATTTGGTCAACTTCATTGACAGAGTTGTTATTTATGCTGAAATATGGCTGCTCTAAGGTCAAATGTTCAAGCACGCCGTTCTCTGCGGCCGATTTTTGCTCGAAATTCAGCCTACACTCGGAGCACATCAGAGATTTGATCTGCTTCAAACGAAATAAAGCATCGCTCTCCTTATATAGTGACGAGTCGTAAATGTTTAGGGTCTCTAGGCTGGGCAAACCGTCCACGGCGCCAAGACGGGTTATTTCATCGATCTCCCAGAGGGAGAGTTGCTCCAGTTTCGGGAATTTCCCCAGCGCAGCCAAGTTCAATTCACCGCTTCCGCCACGGAGCGTCAGACTGGTTGCAACCGGGGCCTTTAGCCCAGTGAGAAAAGCGCTTGGAATTTCTACTCGCGTTGCCTTAGGTAAAGATAGCGCTTCTGCTTTCTCGTAGTAACCGGACAACGTTAATTCCCGCAGAGAGGGCAGACTGTTTATGGCCTTTACCGAACTAAGCTGACTTAGAGAAGCCAGACGTAGTGTAGTAATGGAGTTTTTGCCGGTCAAGGGCTCCAGGCTTGAGAAGTTTACGTTTTCGAGATCAAGCGTTTGTAGAGCAGGCATATTTTGTACAAAGTCGATGGACTTTACATTCGTTAAAAAGGATAGCTGAAGCTCCTGAAGCTGGGTTAAGGCGTACAGCGGCTGCAGGTCTGTGGTTTCACTGTACTGTATGGATAAGGATGACAGCCCGGTCATGGAGGACAACCATCCCAGTTCATCGACAAAGGTGAGCGACAGGGACTTAAGCGGTAGCTTGTTCAACAGAAAGAAATCCGTTACGGATTCATCCACATAGGTAATGGATAACGAGCTCAGATTAGGAAACTCCAGCAGCATGGCCAATTCCTGATTGCTGCGAAGCTGAGTGGAAAGCTCCGTAATCTTAGTCTTGTCGCCAAAGTAGCCCGAAAATTTGCTGAAGGATTCGTTAAAAGCGCCTCCATAACTTTTTAATCCGGACATATGGGCCAAAGTGGTTTGATCCGTCTGGGAGATTTCATAGGTATTCGTCAGGTCCAATGCCGTCAGTCCCGTAAAGGCTTCAAAATCCCGCTGATCGATCTCCTGGGTATTCAGTTTCTTGTCCTGAGTCACATAAGTGATTTTCTCGGCCTTTTCATCGCTGAAGGGGTCGGAGAAGCTGTATGTAAACTCCCACTGGTCATTATCCGAATAATCTACAGTTAAATAACGAATACGAGCCAGTTCCTCCTCAGTCGGAAGGGCAGTCCCTTTATCGAAAATATCCCGCAAAAAGGAGAGCAGAACCTCGCTTTCAGGCATCTTTCGCACAGGCAGATTGGCTTCTGTTTTTGAATAAGTGGAGCTGTTGCTATAATAAAAATATGTACCGATGGCGCCTGATATGACAAGCAGCAGGACCAATAACAGCCTTAGGGGGATGGAGACGGACGGCTTCGGCGTGGCCTCAGGAACTGTCCCGTGGTAATGATTAATGGTCTGGTCTACGTAATAGACATTATTTTGCTTCAATAAAAGCTCTGTTTCACAATAAGGACACTTTAAAATCTCACCCTCTTTGTATTCAATTCTTCCATTGCAATTGGGACAGTTTAACGGGATAAACGCCACGAATGTCCTCTCCTTCATTTCATTATGATGTTCATAAGATCATGCTGAACGGTGATCTGACTTCATTATACCTTGTGAATTTACGTTTGATGAGAGAAAGAAGTTTCACATAGCGGAGGGGCAAGGAAATCCTGCTCCTTTTTGCTCTTTTGTAAGTATGGCTGGGGGGAGGCATTAGACATCATCAAGCGAGCCGCAGCCTTTACCGGGACGGTTTATTTATGTTTATTGAACGCGAGGTTGAGTATGTTATATTGAGGAGAGGAAAATCAAACGATACCATTACATAACAGGTGGGATGTAAGATGTTCTTTTTTATTACATTGCTCGTGTGCTTCGCTGTATTCATGTTGCTGACTTCGTTCTTCAACAGAAAACATAAAGTTCTAATCTCTTTAGTCAGTTCGCTGGTAGTGAGTACGCTGCTTCAGGCTCTGGAGCAATTTTACCTAAGCGGTATTTTAGTGGCGTCGTTTTTGGTTTATTTTATAATCGGAAATATCAGCACTTTAAAAAGCAATCAGCTTAGGCTAATCTTGGCGATATTATTCAGTACGTCCATAGTAACACTGGTGCTCTCGTTTACATACTTCAATCAAACCACAGCTCCACCGGATGCCGAGATTCTTAGAGTTATGTTTATGTACTATCCGTTATTAGTTGTGTTTATTGCGTGTTATATCTACATGCTCCTTAGCCTGTTCAATTTTAAAATGCTGCAAGCCGCCAATCCATTCCTCTATATCTGGAATAAGGTTCGTACTTTCAGACGGATGATGCGTTTGTTCTGGATTATTTCACGTAAAGGTTTGGCTCATTTGATTCAGCAGGATCATGCCAAGTTACCCTTTGCGATTGCTGAGGTTCTGGATAACATGGGCGGCGTGTTTGTTAAGTTTGCTCAAGTGTTATCGACTAAAAAGGACATGCTGCCTGCCAACTATATTCAAGCGTTCTCCAGTCTGCATGATCAGGTTAAACCGCTGAGCCAAGATGAGCTGAAAACAATCATTAACACTAGAATCGGAAATATGGATGAAACCTATGAATCCTTTGGGATGGAGCCCATTGCTGCGGCATCGATCGGACAGGTTCATCTGGCAAAGCTAAAGTTAACGGGCGAGAAGGTTGTTGTTAAAATTCTAAGACCTGACGTGAAGCAGAAGATGACAGTGGATTTGGATATTTTGATCCAGTTTGTCACATGGTTGTCCGAACGCTCTATCAAAATCAAGAGACTTGGGTTAATCCAGTTGGCCGAAGGATTCAAACAGAATTTGCTTGAAGAAACCGATTTTGATATCGAGGCCTTAAATACGAATCTGTTGCGAAAAGCCTTCGAGGAACATGATATTCAGATCCGTGTTCCTAAAATCTACGCCGAGTTCTCGACGAAACAGGTGCTCACCATGGAATATATCGAAGGAACCAGCTTCACAAAAGCGGTGACAAACGACGTGTCGGTGAGGGTGATGCACGCATTTTTGGATCAAATTCTGATGATTGGTATCTTTCATGCGGACCCCCATCCTGGCAACCTCATGTTGACTGCTGATGGAGAAGTTGCTTTGATCGACTTTGGTTCAGTGGGGTATCTAACGGATGAGGAGCGAGGCGGCATGTTAAGCTTCCTGATGGGTTACAGCACTAAAGATACGAAAGAGATGGCGCATGGCTTAACGCGAGTCTGTGAGGAAGGAGATTTACTGGATCAAAAGCTGATTGAACAACGCCTTAACCGTTTGTTAGCAGAAGCATCTTTCTCACCAGATCCGACAAGTGTCATGATGAAACGTATGATGACCCTGATCACGGATATGGGGATGTCCTTAAAACCGACCATTGCTGGTGCGTTTAGAGCTATCATTACGCTGGATGGTACGTTGTCATCTGTAGATGATACCTACTCTTTATCTGCAGCAAGTCAGTCCTACGCCAGCCATATGGATAAAGGGCAGATGGTTAAGGAGCGCATAAACAAGGTCAAGGACCAGATTACGGACTACATTCCTAGATTATTGGAGCTACCTATTCTGAAGGAAAATAAAATTACGATTGCTCGTGAGCAAAATCATTCATTGAATGATGTTATAGGCACGTTAACTGTGGGAATTTTTACGGTGATCTGTATGGTTGTTATGCTTGCAAGCTTTGTAATACAGAGCGAAGTTATGCGATTTCTACTTGGTCCATTATCCATATCAGGCTTTGGTGTAGGGATGACCATTTTGAGCGTATCTGTAATTAAACATTTGAAGCCTAAGGTGTAGTGTATAGATAGATCAGTCAGATCAGGATGGATAAACAATCGTTTACTTTTTAAGAGCAGGTCGTACTGTGCCAGTATCCATAATTCGAGATCGAATCGACGAATTATCTGCTAAAGTCTTAAACGAATGGTCGAATGCAGAGTACACTGGCACGTATCGCAAAACATTAGCAGGAAACCGTCAATCAATTGGAGCCTACAGAAGGCTCCATTCCGCTTGTGCAGTACCTCGGAGGTTTTCACATTATGTTACTTGGTGAACAAAACAGGAAGTCGTGTTGCGGCCGGGGGACGACCTCGTAAACTGTACTGAAACTGATGCCCGAATCCGAGATTGACGACCGCGCGTTAATCCGAGTTCATCTGGAACTCCCGAACCAATCGAGGCATGATTAAATAAATCATTAAGCGATCGAAGTAATCGGATGTTTAACATGCACAGGGTAGAGATGATCACCAGGGATTCTTACAAATAAGCCTTCATTGGTGATTGTACTTTTGAGAACAATATGATCTGCTGCATCTGGCGTGAAGTGGAATGTTACTCTCTCTGTATCTTGATCTGCAATCTTATCCAAGATATCTTTCATATTCGTTTCGTTTAAGCTAATAACGTCAAAGAGATCAATATGATTGTCTTCCTTCTGATAAATAACAATGACGTTTTCGTTTTCCAAGTAATAAATATCATTACTAAAAACATTCAGGCAATAAAACATGAGTATTCCATGAGCATGATGGGTAGCGAAATGCCGAGAAACAGGCAATCTTTCCGATGCAAATTTTTGAATAAGACGTAAATCTTCCGAGCTAGTAACATCGAGTTTCTGAATGTTCGCAGGCTCCGGTGATTCTTTTGCCGTATAATTCATTGAAAAAAGATGTTCTTCCACCGGCTTAAACCCAAACTTAGGGTAAAAATCAAGCACCGATTCATTGGCAAAAAGGTACATGCAATCGTATTTGTTCTCGTATTCCTCTAAGACTATATTCATTAAACGTGTAGAGAGTCCTTTCCCCTGATAATCAGGATGGGTCATCACCGTGCCGATTTGAATCGCCTTTTTCTTCTCTCCGTGAATAATGAGTTCAAGGATGTTAACGGAAACGTTGGCAATCACCTGGTCCCCATCGACATATGAATAAGGGATGTAACCCTCGCCCCAGTACCCTTGTTGATACCAATTTTCAAAATTGATTTCAAACGTGTTGGCAGCAAGCTCAAAAAAACTCTTGCGAAGTGTTTCATTCGTTTTGTAATTCCTCATAAATATTAAATCTTGCATGCTATTCCCCCTTAATGCTCCATAGTGACTACTTAAAATGACCAGGCGTAACTGCAATTAAGTCAGGAATCTGGTGTACATGTATTCAAAGTCTTGGTCCATCAATCTACGGCAAAATGCACGACTGCACTATATAACATTTTTGTGCGAATAGGATCAAACGTTACTTGATGTTGGACTTGCTTCACACGTAGCATTAATGCCTTATTGATTTCTATTCGTTCTTCAATCGCTCTCGCCAGTTCATGAAAGTCATAAGCTTGCAAGCATTCGACTTTATCTTTCATTATATCCAGTGAAATTTCCATATTTAAGTTATGCCTCCTCCGAATGTCGATCTGCAGGTTAAAATGCCTGCCGAGCTTCATTTTAGAGGAGCTTTTCCAGTTCGGCAAGCGTAAGCATGCTGAAAATTAAATATAGACGTGATAAAATCGGGAAAGAGTTATTCGGAAATCATCGAACTTTCAATAATCTGAAGATCTAATGGAAGCAATAACAGATACTGATGTTTGAACAAAGTTACATTTGCATGGTATAAGTGAAGAAGCAAGGACACAATAATGTGAATTGCAAAACTGTTAATGCTAATATAGTTGATAGGCAAGCAGATTCATGAGTAACGGGTTTTACTATTAATGAGGATTAAGACTGTCCTGGAATGTATAGAGGAGTTTTAGAGATGACGAAAGACAATTTTTGGCGTGAGTTACCACGACCATTTTTTATACTGGCACCAATGGAGGATGTGACGGATGTTGTGTTTCGTCATGTTGTGAGTGAAGCAGGGCGACCAGATGTATTTTTTACGGAATTTGCGAACACGGAGAGTTATTGTCACCCGGAGGGGCACAAGAGTGTGCGTGGGCGTTTGACATTTACAGCAGATGAACAGCCGATTGTGGCTCATATCTGGGGAGATAAACCGGAATTCTTTCGTGAGATGAGTATCGGTATGGCGAAGGAAGGCTTTAAAGGTATCGATATTAATATGGGATGCCCTGTAGCGAATGTTGCGGAGAATGGAAAAGGAAGCGGCTTGATCTGCCGGCCAGCCCTTGCGGCGGAGATTATTCAGGCAGCGAAAGCCGGGGGCCTGCCGGTCAGTGTAAAAACGCGTCTCGGATTTACGGAAGTCGACGAATGGCGCGACTGGTTAACTCATATTTTGCAGCAAGACATCGTGAATCTGTCGATTCACCTGCGGACGAGAGAAGAAATGAGCAAGGTAGACGCTCACTGGGAACTGATTCCGGAGATCAAAAAACTGCGGGATGAGATCGCGCCGAATACACTGCTGACCATTAACGGGGATATCCCGGACCGTGAGACAGGCCTCAAACTTGTGGAGCAATATGGTGTGGACGGCATTATGATTGGACGCGGTATTTTCCAAAATCCGTTTGCGTTTGAGAAGGAGCCGAAGGAACACAGCAGTGAGGAATTGCTTGATCTGTTGCGGCTGCATTTGGATCTTCATGATCAATATTCAGGACAGGTGCAACGTTCGTTCAGCGCGCTTGCCCGTTTCTTTAAAGTCTATGTCCGAGGATTTCGAGGAGCAAGTGAGCTCAGAAATAGCTTAATGAACGCCAAGTCGACAAGTGAAGTTCGTACGTTGCTTCATGAATTTGGAAATAAGGATCAAGATGAGGCGGAGGAACGTGGGATTTAAGTTTCCGAGTTCGGAGAAAGAACGGACGATGCGTAAAGTTAGTTTTGGTGTGGGCAAGCGTTATACTCTGGTAAACAAACTAACAGAGATTGAAGAGTTACGTTATGTAGAAGTGCTTCCGAAGTTGAAAATAATGAGGGTATCCCGATATATTAGCAACTTCATCCGCGGTAGGCTCTCAAGTCATGCCGAGTATTACTCGCACATAGTCAGGAAAGATTAGTAGTTATGATGTAATGACGATTATAAGAAAAGAACAGCTAAAAAAGAAGCGGGAACAACTCCGCTTCTTTTTTAGCTGTTCTTGTATTCAATTTGTGTTGTAACACTTTAGTCGTAAAAACTTCATTTACAATCTGGTGAACCAACGGGATTTGAAACTTTAAGTCGTCTATCCTTGGAACATTAACGCGTGTACTCCGGTTGGGCCATGGCGATCGGCTGAGGATTCGCTAATACCCATAATACCGCCAACTCGGATAATCTCGCGGGCGCATCAAAATCGTATCCATTGCGAAGTCTGCTGACCAAGTCTGCTGCCTCTTGGAGAAGTGCCGGGGCGAGTGGCTCACCTGTGCCCAAGTGACGAATCAGTGCATCCAGCATCTTGCGATACTCCGCATCCCAGTTTCCTCCGCCATTATCCAATACTTCATGAGACACGCGCCCTGTGATGCGAATAACCTCTCCCTGCACCGTTTGCGCATGTCCACGGGCCGGAATGAGATATTCCCAGAGCTCTTGGTGCTGCTTGGGCCAGGTGGCTGCCTTTACCTGAATGGGTCCAGTTCCATCGTGCATGATCCGATTCGCTATCGGCTCAACATCAAATAACTGGTACAGTTTAATCAGCGCGCTTGAGACTTCATCCACCTTGTCCTTATTGAACTTTTCACGGACGAATTCAAAATCCTTACCGATCCGTTTCACCGATTCTTTCATATCCGGGGTGAGCGATGCTCCGGCATCCAGCAGAATTGCGGCAATCTCTGCCAGATTAACTATATCGCTATTCTGGCAATTGACTAAGCCCTTGGCTAATGGCGTATTTCCCTGTTTATTTTCTACGTTAATCGTAGCGCCTTGGTTTACCAACTCTTGAACTACTTTGGTTCTATAACCACTGACCGCTGCATGTAACGGTGTTTCATTTTGGTAGTCCACAGCATCCAGATCCGCACCTAATTCAAGGAACAGGGGTACATTTCCAGACCAGTGTGAGGCATGGGCATGTAGAGGCGTGCGTTGATATTTGTCACGTGCATTAATATCTGCCCCTTGCTCTACCAGCCAGCGAACCAATTCATCCGAAATATGCCGAAAGCTGAGAGCCGTACCTTTGCTATAGCCCCCACGGGCATCCCATTCGCATTGTTCGAAAACCTCTTTTACGGTAGCGATATCATTATCTTTAACGAGTTTTTCCATATGAGCAGGTAATGTTGTTTTCTTCTTAGTCATTAAAAAAAACCTCTCCTTGTGAATGACATCGTATTTTCTTAATGATAGGCAATGATAGATGGATAGAAAGTAGATAATTTCTGCAAGTTTATCATATGGGAGAATATAAGACCAATTACTGGATTTAATTAGCGGATACGACAAACAGAGGAATTGAACCTGTTTTCAAATCGAATAGGGGACCTTGCTTTGTTTGGCTATGTTATAATTTTAGATGAGTTTCCATAGGGTTGATGGATTGAAAAGTATATAAAATGATCGCCGCAATTCGTGCGGTAGGCTTTTGATAATAGGAGGATCTATGTCCTGGAGTAAACTGAAGCAACAATTAGAGAGTTTTCTTAGTCCCGCGTTAGTTGGAAAAGTGGGGTACCGTGCAACCAGCTATCGCTATGCCCCTGATAAATCAGGCAATTGTTACATTACCGTAGATCAAAAGAACATCCTGAATATGAGTGATACTGCAACGCCGATCCGGTGGTATCAGACGGAACAGGAGATTAAGAACGACCCTAACATCCTCATTCCTGTAAGCGATGACGAGATTGAAACTATCCGGCAAGAGTCCAAAGGCAATATTCCCGAGGATCGATTGCAAATCATGGCAAGGAGCAGAAAAATCTCCGTACATGCCAAAGCGCTTTTGGCGGCACAGGCTGCACTCAGTAAATCAAATTTTACCGTTGCAGCTACCACATATTTATCGACTTCTATAGAAGATAATCTGGAGAGCAATGATATTTTGTATAATATTCTGGCTTTAATGGACAGACGAGTAGGCAAAAAGCGAATTCTAAACATGTCTGAGCAGGTCAAATTAAAGCATCCAGCGGTGCAATATTTCTATGAACTGCGTCGTCGTACGGTGTGAAATTTAATAACATTACGGATAGAGGTACACTGTATCGGTGACAGTTTCACCGAAATCTGCTTAACAAGTGGATATAGCTTTTAACTATAACCAGTTATGGTTTTTAAGTATCCCTTCTAACTGCTCTCGGCGTGATATGATAATCGTATACAACGAGGGGGTTTTTACATGACTGATAAGTTCCAGATCGTAGGAAGTTTATTGCGGCCGGATGAGCTGCTGAAATATAAAACGCAAATTGAACATAATGATGATATCCAATATCCGTTCTATGAAAACTACGAAGGATATGAGAAGTGTGAGACGGAGGCTATCAAACAAGTTGTAGCTAAGGAAATCGAACATAACTTGTCCGTTGTTACCGATGGCGAATTTTCCAAATCGATGTGGCATCTGGACTTTGTATGGGGATTTGGCGGCGTGAAGCGTTACATCGCGGATCACGGCTATTTCTTCAGAGATGTGGACGGAACTTCCAAATATGAAACACGCAAAGATATTGGACTGCGCATCACTGACAAATTAAGCGGAAAAAATCATCATTTCATTCAATTGTTCAAACAACTGCAAGACACGGCTGGTGAGCAGCAAACGAAACTTTGCGTACCATCGCCTTCCCATATTTTCGGTGAGCTTTCCTGGTCGGATAACATTGGCGGTACAGATTCCGTTTATCAGAACAAACAGGAGCTCAAAGAGGGCCTAGTGATCGCGTATAAGGAATTCGTGGAGGAATTCGCTGCAATAGGCGGCAAAATTCTGCAATTTGATGATTGCTTGTGGGAACTGTTTGCAGACGACAATCCGAACTCTCCATTTACAGGGGAGCATATTAATCAAGATGAAGTACAGGGTCTCGCTTCTGAATTCATTGATATTAACAATACCGTGATTGACTTCGGTCATAGCCTTGGCTTGAAAATGTGGACACATAATTGCCGCGGTAATTATGATTCCCGCAACATGGGCGGTGGATCGTATGTGAAAATCGCTAATCTGTTCCTGAAGCAATTGAAATATGATCGTTTCTTCCTGGAGTGGGATGATGATCGTGCAGGTTCGATCGAAGCTCTGGAAGTGTTCAAGGATAGACCGGAAACGGAGATTGTATTAGGATTGCTTTCATCCAAAACGAGTACACTCGATGATGAAGCGCGTGTTGTCCGTTTGCTGGACGAAGCATCCAAAATCATCGATAAGGATCGACTGCTGTTGTCTCATCAATGCGGTTTTGCATCCTGCGATGGAGGTAACGAATTAAGCGAAGCGCAGCAATGGGCGAAGATCGATCAGGGGCAGAAGATTGCCAAGCAATACTGGAACAACTAAATTGTAATCATACCATTTGAATTGAAAGGGATGACTCGTAGGGCCGTGAATGGGCCTGCGAGTCATCCTTTTTTTGGATAGAGTCGAAGACACGGTTGGCTTTTACAGCATAGATGAAAATCGATCCCACGGACTATACCCACCGGAAGCATCTATCCAAAAGGAAAAGCTCTTGCTTACGCAGAAGTTATATACTTTCAAGCGCCTGCGATGATAGACGATGGCATGGATGCATTGAGCGGTTATATAGAATGAAAGGGAGAGGAGACAGATAACAATGAATCAAACACCGTTAGAAAAAGACAGGGTTTTAAAAAAACTGGATACGCTGGGATACTCAGACCGGATGAAGCAAATAGCTCAACTGGGTCTCCAGCATTCGGATCAGGCAGGTTACTCTGCGTTACTTATAACTTTACTCGATAGCGGTACTGCCTATGAAGCACATCTGGCATTGACTGGTGCAAGTGTAACTAATGATGTAAATGTCGTATTGCTTGCTTTGAAGCATCCCAAGGCAGGGGTCAGAGGTCGGGCAGCCGGACTATTGCCCACAGTGGTGACAGATCCAGAGTATTCAATTGAAACCGAAATCATCTCTATGTCCTATCATTGCCGCCGTCAATTACTGCGAAGCATTGTGAACTATCGCAGACAGGATTGGGCGGAGCGTCTGTTACCATTTGTGCTGGTTCGCTGGGGTGCACAGGAAGCGGCTTTGTTACTGTCCGTGTGCGGTGAAGAGACGGTTCGAGGAAGACTTCCGGAACTCGGCTATGCGCTCCGTAATTGGCGGGTAATTACGAAGCGTTTTCCTGATCTGGTCGCAGCATATCTGGAGCATGAACTGCAAAATACAACACATCGCGGAAGAAATAGCGTATGGTGGACACTTTCTTCGGCGGTGGAGAAGCTGAGTGAATCCAGACCAGCGATCGTGCTGGAACTTGCGCTCAAATATGGACCATTCGAATCGATACATCCTGTGATCAAGCAGCAATTGGGTGTGCTGATCCAGACGAGCCCTGAAAGTGTATTTGAACTGCTGACACGGGAGGCAACACGAGGTTATCTCTTGGAGCAGGGGGTACCAGCTGGTGTTCTGAAAAAAAGAAAATGGTTCACTACAGCCCAGTGGACCACGCTGGTTACCCTACTCATTGACGAGTCCATGCACCTTGCCAAAGTATTGGATACACTTGCACCGTCAAGTCGTGAAGCGATATTTGATAAGGCATATAAGGAAAATGAGCGGAGGACACGTATTTTTCCTACGCCGTTATTGGATGTTCTACCCCACCAACTGCGTGATAAGGAAGCAACGCGCATGCTCGAATTGCGCGACATCCGGGATGATCGGGAACAGACGCTTGAGATTACAGCCCGCCGTCTGATCATTCATGCGAGGGAAAAGCTGGAGCAAGCTGTTCAGGTATCAAGTGCGGATGAACGTGCTGTGGCGTATGGTCGGCTTATTCGAAGCACGGCGATATCCCGCCGGGGGATGGATGAGACATTGCGTTTCCTGACACGGGTCAAGAACGATCAGGACCCGGTACGTTGGGCGGTGATGTCCGAACTGTCGAACTGTCCTGTTCCCATGTTCACCGAGCAGCATGTGGACGATCTAACTGTGCTGGCAGACAGCGTGGTCGAAGCCAGAGATACCTCATATGGGACGAAGAATGCGACAGAGAGACTTGCTTTCTCCATACTGCGAGAGCATGCGCAAGCGCCAGATAGCAAGCTTTTCAGGTTTGGTTTGAGAACGCTGAAGAGAATGGTCGTGCGGGATGGGCAGTTCGTGTTGTATGAGAGAGATTGGAACGGCATACCGGATCATGCGCTTGAGGTTTTGTTCGATGAGTTGTATGCATTGGGTATGGAAGCGAACAAACGAGAGAACGATGTTGTGGTCTTGCGTATGGCCGAATCATTTGGTAAGGCGATAGATCGTTTGCCTAAGCTTCAACGTTTGCTGGAGGAACTGGTGAAGACAAAGAAGGCTCCTGCTCAGGCAATCCGATATTGGCTGGCTCCTTACGAAACGCGGGATGAGAGAGTCAGAGAGTTGTTGGACAGAGATCCGTCCTTCATCTCGTTCCATGAGGTGTTTCGTCATTTGCACCTGAAGCGACAGGAGTGGCTGGATCCGTTCATCGCGGGAAGAGTCATTAAGGGCAAGCATTTGTCGGGAAAAACCATTTATGTTGTGCCTGCGAGTGACGGATTTTATAGGTGGCTGCCACGTCAACAGAAAGCACTGGCCTCCCTGCTGGAACATATCGCACTTGACATCAAACGAACTTCCTATGAGCGTGCAGCAGTAATACGAAGGCTAGCGAGCATGCCCGACCACTGGTCCGAACAACTGGAGGTGCTGTTGCAGGATTCGGAAGTGCACGTCGTGGAGGCGGCACTGTATGCCTATTCGTTAGGTGAAGAACCGGAGAAGGCACTTCCTGTTCTACTGGACAATCTGGATGGAGACCGCGCTCGTGTTGCCATGTATTCAATTCCTAGATGCGCGGGCAGAGTGAGTCCGGTCTTGTTAACGTCAATGCTTTCGGAGTTGCTAGATCGGGAGAAACTGAAGATTACGGTCAGAAAAGAGGCAATCCGGCTGCTTGGTGCTTATAAAAGCAATGACAGCATGACTCTCCTCGTTCGGGAATACGAGAAGCCTAATATTCATAAAGACGTCATTATCGCCATTGGACATGCGGCAAGGCAATGTCTGGATGATGAGCGAAGCTGGACGATGATGAGCACAATGGCTTCATCTTCGGAGCGGGATATTGCCCGAAGCCTGTTGAACCAGCAGCCCAGTGAACTTCCACTGGAATCGCGTCCACGGTATTTGAGATGGATTACAGGGATCGCAGGCCATGCTGATCCGATTGTAGCCAGAGAGGCTTTTCGCTCTATGATCCCGTGGTTGAACGGGAATGAAGAAGTTATCGCGACGTGTGCCAGTAGCACACTGCTTGATTTTCAGGATAGTACCCGATGGAAGGCAGCGCTGGATACCCTTATTGCAGCTTGCTCGGAAGGCAAAACAAACGAACAAGTGATCGAGGTGTGCAGACAACTGGTTGCCACAGAAACGATAGATGAATGGAATGCGGGGAATGAGAGAGATCTGCCAGAGCGGCAGCGTTTGCTCGCACTGATCGACAAGTTAACCTTGTTGTCTCTGCCGGAAAGGAGACTGCTTGTTCCTTTGTATGCGGGCATCATTACATGTCTCAGCTCTGATGAAACCATGAAGCTGGCGGTAATCCGGTTGCATCTGGCTATGACAGACTGGAGCAAGACGGACCTGGCCATAGGCGGCTTGGACCCTGTCATTGGCATAGTGAACAGACAGCCGTATGTATTGGATTTTGTGAAACGGAAGGTCAGTCGTGTCTTGAATGCAAGCAAAGGGTACTGGAAGCCGGAAGACCTCCTTCAGATGGTGGATCAGTTGAATACTCGGACTCAGATGGCCGCTTTTGGTATAGGGCTAAGCCTGTTACAGATCGCCGGTGAGGCATTATTATGGAATGAGGACTGTACGGATCGTTTAAGAGTATATCGAACCCATGAGCAGGGAGCTGTCCGTCTGATGGCTTTGGATATATGGACAACTCTTGAATAGCATAATGAGACAACAAAGACGGTACAGAATCTACTCTGTGCCGTCTTTGCATTGGTTCGGAGAATAAGAGTAAGAGCGTTTGAGACAGCATTTAGGATGAGATTGCAAGGCTTAAAGGAAATTATTTACTTTAAAGCGGAGAAGTGCTAGGATATGGTGGAAATTGTTAGTAAATGGGACTGATCATCCTTGTCACAACGTTGAAAACTCAAGGGGGCATCCGGTATTGAACATCATATTTGTAGTGGATATTTTGCTCAGTGGTCGAGGTGGAATGGAAACAGCTCTTTCGTTAATCTATCATGAGCTCAAACAAAGGCATAATGTCATCGTGATCTTAAAGGGTAAATCGGAAGATAGCACTTGGGAAGAGGGCATCAATACCAGAGTTTTGTCTCAAAAAATGAGTGATTCTATCCCGCGGAATGTTCTGTTAAATATCTACTCGGCTGCCTTGGCCAATGTCATGAAAGATCTGTTACCAATGGATATTATCGTATCCACAGGACCCACTGGGGTGAAAGCCGCTTCAATGGCGGTTGAACGGTTAAATGTGCAAGTACCCGTAGTAAGCTGGTTGCACTTCAATCTGGATTTTTATTATAGATTCTTCGAAGATTTACGGGCTGCTGATGGGCATCTGGCGATCAGTGAAGGAAATCTGAAGGATCTGCAATGTGTTTTTCCCGAAAAAC
This sequence comes from Paenibacillus sp. 2KB_22, assembly GCF_052115745.1. Classification (NCBI taxonomy): domain Bacteria; kingdom Bacillati; phylum Bacillota; class Bacilli; order Caryophanales; family Paenibacillaceae; genus Paenibacillus; species Paenibacillus sp. 2KB_22. The sequence goes on along the minus strand of NZ_JBFRHG010000009.1, from coordinate 82,903 downwards.
AAAACAAGTTGGTCTATAATCCTGTGAAATTCGATAACGTAACGTATGTGACGAGACCATCTCACCCTGTATTCTTGTATGTTGGAAGACTGGCCGAGGTGAAGAATGTGGACCACATCATAAAGGCGTTATCCCCCCTGCAAAAGAATCATTTCGAGCTGCATATCATTGGAGACGGGAAAGAATACGAACCGTTACTAGAATTGTCTCATCAATTGGGAATACAGGAGCGCATCATATGGCATGGATGGCAGCAAAAGCCCTGGGATACAGTGCCCTGCGTGACATCTTTACTCCTGACATCGGATACAGAACCGTTTGGGTTGGTCCTGATTGAAGCACTCTCCAGAGGCATTCCTGTTGTTTCCAGTAATTGCAAATATGGTCCGAGAGAGATCGTGAACTCCAGCAATGGTTGGCTCTATGAACCGAATGATTTGGAGCAACTGACGTCTATTTTGGGCAGGATTATGGACAGTGGACAACCATCTCCGTCCCCGGAAGCATGCCGAGAATCAGTGAGAAAATATGCCGTCCAGAGCATAGCAGAGCAGTTTGAACAAGCGTTATTGGATATCGCAATGAAAAGGGCAATACAGCACGAATGAATTGTTCACAAAGTATTCAAAAAAACAGTTGACTTAAGAAGTGAATGGCAGTATTCTAGAAAAAAATTCAATTTTATGTAATTAAATACACTATATGAAACGCCTTGAATTACACTCCCTAGAACTACCTCCTACGCGCCTCCTTTTTTCTCAACTAGACTTGAAATTACAAGCAATGTGCAGGACAAGTCTCCATTCAGTATATTCTTCTACCTAGATTTTCTCTTGCTACTTCCTCTATAAACCTTTTTTTGTTCTCTGATTGCAAGCGCTTACAGTAAGTTTTATGAGAGGAGGTGAGAGTATGAAAAATTATAAAAAACCGACATTTCGTAAATTGGAATCCGCGGCTATTGCTCAAGCAGCAAGCTGCGGCTGTGGCTGTGCATTTTCAGTTGGCGGCGGCTATGGATCATCCTGCTAATCATTTATTCTTCATGGACGCAAGAAGAGGCCTGTTTACCGGCCTCTTATCTTAATCACTGGAGGCTTGTTCATGCAAATAGACGAACGATTGCATATTCCATACGTCGCGGTGTATTACGAAGACGGAAACTATGTCGTACATAACGTTCAACTCAACTGTTGGGTTGTGTATTCACCAAGCGAATATGAGATTGCATCCGAATTGATATATGGTGGCAAGACCGTTTCTGAATTAATGGATTCGGGTGTGGACGCTCAAGATGTGAAGCGGATCGCACGAAAGATGCTGATGTATCGTGTGGCTTATCAAGGGGAGAAACCTGAAGAATACAACGTTCTGGATACGTTGCAGAAGCAGGGAATGGGCAAAGTTGCACCTACCGCCATCTATTTTGTAACGACATACAAATGTAATCTGAGTTGCATTTATTGTTATGCGGATAGCAGCCCGGAGCGTTCGATGAATGGAGATATGAACACCGAAGAAGCCAAGGATATGATCAGACAGATCAAAGATCTGGGAACCAGTACGATCGTGTTTACAGGCGGGGAGGCTTTTATCCGCAAGGATATTATGGAGCTCATGACTTATAGCAAGGAAGTTGGACTTCGTGTGAACGTCATCAGTAACGGAACATTGATTAACAGCCGTGAAAAAGTTAATGAAATTGCCAAGGTGATTGATTTGTTCACGATCAGTTTTGATTCTTTGGACAAAGAGGAGCATGAAGCGAACCGAGGTAAAAATACCTGGGATCGGGCGCGTAAGGCCATCGACCTTCTCCTTGAAGCTGGAGTCAAACTGAAAATCAATCAAACGGTGACTAAGCACAATCGGGACTCCATTGATCCTTTACTGGAGTTCGCCACCGAACGGTCCATTCGCTTGAATATTGTACCTCTTGCGACTTTGGGTCGCGGGGACGAACGTATGCAAGGGCTCAGTTTTGCTGAACGCCGCCGCATATCCGACCGTATGCTGGATATTGAAATGGATGATGCCCATGAAGATTGCCATGCCTTAAATGTGAAGCAATATGAACGTAGAAGACATTGTGGCCATGGTACGAGTGAGTTTTCTATTGATGCCAAGGGCAATGTGTTCCCTTGCAAATTGATGCACTCCCCGATGTTTCACGCCGGATCAATTCGAGAGAAATCGCTCAGGGAAATATGGGAGACTTCCGAGGTGTTCGAACGTTCGCGTAACCGAACGGTTCACACGTTGCCAGAGTGCATGAAGTGCACATTCCGTGAATCTTGTGGTGGCGGCTGTCGTGCTTTCCATTGGGGAGCAACAGGCGATGCGGATGGAACCTTCTCACAAGATTGCTCAGGCATCCGGCGCGGAATCCGCAGAAAAATGGTCGCTTATTTCAAACTGACAGGAGGTAAAACGAATGAACCCGTGGTTTCAAATAGCCGATGATGTGTTTTTCGATGAAAATATTGAAGGGGTGTTCATTCTTTCAGATTCCGGAGAAGTATACGTCCTGGAGGATGATGTTAGTAAAGCCGTTTGGAACATGCTTGCGGATTCACCACAATCCCTTGAAGAGATGTGCCAGCATACCAAGCAAAAATTCAATATCGGTGATGATGACCATGTCGAAGACGATATCCGGGATTTCGTAACGGCATTATCCAAAATAGGAGTTCTGAAAGAATGCATGGTACCCGCAGACAGGATTTCCTGATCCGTGCATTGCAGCACGGGAAGCCGATCTCCATATTGATCGAAGGTAACTGTATGCATCCCTTGCTTGTTCACGGACAGCGCATCTCTGTCTATCCCCCGGGCGAATTAAACGAAGGTGACGTGGTGTTGGTTCGTGATCCGGTGAACCGAATTTTGGCTCATCGCATCCTTAGCCTGGAGCATGATTATGTGATTACTGCAGGTGACCGCAATCACATATCGGATACTCCCTTACACCGATGTGATGTGTTGGGTAAGCTGGATATCCCGGAAGATCAGCAACCATACCAAAATCCGCTGAATTCACGCTTGCCATCCTCTCAATTAAAAGTGGTGGTACATCCTAATGCACTTGATATAACAACCAGAGAAGTTCTATCTCATGCTTTTGCTGTGGATATTGTCATCGAAGAAAATCCGGTCAATCTCCTGATGAGCTTGCGGGAGAAGGGATGGACATCTATTGCTATTCATGCCGGTGCGAGAGAGCATCTGTCTGATCTGCCGCATACTGCAGACAAGTTGGTCGTTTTTGTTGGCTACGATGTCGGCAGAGAAGCGGATGCACCTAATGGCATCATTGGTTTGAGTGATGCAAGTTTCGTGGCAAGAACGGCAGTCAGGTATTGGGATGACTTGAATGCAGAAGTAAGTGTAGCGGCGATTATAGGTTTTCATATGAGGAGGACAACATTATGTCATGGGTAATCACCGCCACATGCGCAGATGAGCGTCTGGCTAAATGTCTTGTGGCTTGTCCCGAGGAAGCGATCCAGACCTCTCCGGATGCCAAACAATATTATATTAATCCATCCATCTGTACCGATTGTGGACTCTGCGATCTGGCCTGCCCTGTGGCAGCAATTTTCCCTGAGAGTGCAGTGCCAAAGCAGTGGAAACACAGTATCGAGGAGAACCGTTTGTTTTTTCTCACTTAGTCATAACTTGCATGTGTCAGCGCAAGCGGGATGATACTTGCGTTGACATGTAGTATCAGACTGGAAGGGAAGTCGGAATGTGATGCCGACACTTCATGTACGGGTTGGGAGATATCCACTGTTATCAGAACTTTGCAGAGCGATTAACGAGTTAAGGCAAGATCGATTATGGATTGTTCCAGAGGAACGAAATTATCCGCCAGCGCTTTTAAATCTAATTCGTAATCGGGGACTCCGTTCGAACGTTTATCGACACTGGGGCAGTTTGTTCCTGAGAGATATGCTGGCTGTAGAGAATGGGCCGGAAGTGAAATTGTTGAAGCGAATATTAAGTGCATCTGTCGAAAGTAGGGATTCTGGTGTTGTAGCTGAATATGAAAATCATTTGGCTACCCAATGCGAAGCCATTAAGGAATATATCGCTCCTCTAATCCAAAATTACAACATTGCCGAGGTCGTAGAGCTGAAGCTTTACCCTCTATCAACTATGCCTCCTCCGCAGATTGGACGATTCGGGGCCAGCCTTAGCAAAGCGATGTCTACATCTGTACATTTGGCTTTTGGTGCACCGCCGCTTCATCTATGGAATCAGTTTAATTTGACCGAGTCCTTTTTCGCCAGAGGTGGCATTCATTATCTCGTCAAAGAGTGGCTGGATGCACATGCTGGTGAATACGGTGAAATAAAGGAAGGATTGAAGCCACACCTGATCAACTTGGTATCCGTAGTCATTCTTACTGAAGTTGATCATTTTTTCAGTACCAATTTGGATTTTGTGTTTCATGAAGAAGATCGATTGATCTATCGCTGGGCACTTTCGCAATATTCCGGTAAAGTCGGTTTTGGCGACCACCTGATTCAATATATAGATCATCTCAATACCAACTGGCCACCACCAAATCTGGAAGAGACCAAGCAAGAAATACCTTCAACGGTCGTGCATACCATCCAAATGAAGTCCAGAGTCTCCATTCAGGACCCGTTCGCTCTTCTGGCGAGTACCCGGTGGATTGGAGACTATTATGATATCGTCGATTCAGATATGGAGAACGGGCGAAGCGAAGTGACGCCATTTCTGGTTTTACCGTGGAATTCCGTCAAAGCCGAAGAAATCTGTTCCCGGCACCGTATGCGGAAAAGTCACGATGGTGCTGTTTTGGACTATGAGCATATGACAGGTCTGGAACAATTCGATATCACGAAGACGCTATGTCTGCTCATCGATCTGGAGCCCGGCGAATCATGGAGATTTGTCATGTTATGTCCCTCTGCCCGCTCTGATACGGGCTATTTCATAGAGACATCTGATTTATCACAGATTCATACACCGATCGCTTTCGTAGATTCTGCCTCGGGAAGGAGAATATTATGAGCCGTATACACGCCGGATTTGTCCAAATATGGATGATTATCCGGGCTGGGGATCGGGCCATCTGGATTTTACTATCCCTTATTCTAGCTCTCGGGGTATGGCCTGGTTTTATGATATGGGCGATCAAGCATTCAGTTAACCAATTGGCTAATGGTGACCGCAACGCTTCATTAGCTTACATAGGAATTATTGCAGGGGCAGGCACGGTTGCGATTCTGCTGAACGTTGTACAGCCCTATTTTTTGAGAAGAGTGAAAGATCATGTCTATCATAATTTGTCTACTCGTTTGTTTGATAACGTGAATCGCAGAACAGAAAATGACATGCTGCTTGCAGCAACTCGAAATCGGATTTCGAGCACATCGGAATCGGTCAGTTCCATCTATCATGGAGGATTGGATGGTTTATCGGCATTGCTTCAGGTCATCGTGACGGGATTTTCCTTGACCTGGATTTTGTTGGAGGTTGCCTGGTGGGCGCCCATTCTGATCCTGGGTGGAACAGCACTAAATGTGTTTTTGATGAAAAAAGCTGCCGTATCGGAGTCGACCTTTCTTCAGGATATCTCGGAAATATCAAGGCTTGAAGGTACGTTTCTGGATATGCTAACGACGTTCAAATCCGCCAAAGAAATGCGTGTTTATGGAATAGCAGGCTGGATAAAGGGAAAGTGGCGGACAGAGGAAAACCGGATTGCACGATTATCGATGAAGCAAACAATTCGGGCAGGTTGTTACAGGCTGATGGGTCAACTTGGCAGCGGTGTAGTCACATCCGTTGTATTGCTCGTGGGATTATGGAAACTATGGCGAGGTACCCTGAATCCCGGAGAAGTTGCGGCGTTACTCATTGGCGGTCTGCATCTTGAACAACTGCTCAGCATGGTCCTAACTCAGGGTAAGCACTGGCTTGGTCGAAAGATGTTTTTGGCCGAACTAATGGAGCAGCCACAAGATCAACAGGCCAAGACAGAAGCAGATATGTCCATCCATAATGAAGAGCTTGCGATATCTTCCCATGCGTTATCTGTTCGCCAGTTAATGTTCAGCTATGACGGGAATCGCAATGTATTAAATAACATTACGTTTGATATTCCCCGCGGGGCCAAGGTTGCCATCGTGGGTGCTAACGGTTCCGGCAAGAGCACGCTGATGCTTATGCTTGCGGGGCTCTTGAAGCCGGACCATGGTTCAGTAGAGTCGGAGGCTGTAGGGGGTTATTGCCTGCAAGATTATGGACGTTATAAATTATCCGTTGCAGAGAATGTCTATCTGGGCGATATTACCCGCAAGGATCACACGGAAGGCATTACCGAAGCGCTACAACTGACCAATGCCCATTTTGTAGATAAGTTACCTCAAGGAAAGCAAACAGAGCTATGGCCAGAAGTCGGTGGATCGGATCTGTCGGAGGGGCAGTGGCAGAGGTTGGCATTAGCAAGAAGCATGTTCAGAGCGATCTACCGTGTTGGATCTGTCGTTATTATGGATGAACCAACGTCGAAATTGGACCCTTCCAATGAATTAAGCATTCTGGAGTCCATTACTAACAGACTACAGGGCTATACGGTGTTATTTGTCGTTCACCGTCTGGTGGGCTGCGTTTTTGCCGATACGGTTCTCATGCTGGATCAGGGCGAGATTAGGGATTACGGAACCCATGAGCAATTATTGGAGACCTGTGAGCCTTATCAAGCGATGTGGAAAGCTTCTTCCTCTTTTATGGAAGCGCCGAAGGAAGAGGGAGAAGGGGGCGTTGCCTAATGTGGTTGATTCGAGTCAAAAACAAACGAAAGATCATTCCATGGTTTTTGTTCGCTTTGTCCGTGACGTTCTTGACTGGTATATTGCCTGCACTGCGGATATTCCTGTTCGGATATGCAGTCCAGCAGGTTATTTCCGGTGTTAATGTTGAGCAGATGATCATGCTGATGGCCTGGTTCGCTGCTGCAACTATTGGAGAAAAGGTCATGGACTCGTTGTATGGGGTAGCGTTGGAGGGGCTGCGTATTCATATAGGGCGGTCCGCGAAAGATTTATATGTTGATCGATATAACGAAGTGCCATATCAAAAGCTTTTGAATCCATCGTTCTCCGAATCGGCTGAGAAGGCTGCGAACGGTTTGGACCGGGGGCACCGAATCCTTACGTTAGGCCTGGATGTACTCAGTGCAGGAGTCATGCTGATCAGTTTGGGGACAGCTTTATGGTTTGTCACAAAGATCGGATGTGTGGTGATGATTGTGACGTTTGCCTTTGTGGTGTTCAAACAATACAAACTCGGCCGGCAGATGTTTAACGTCGAGAATCAGCTATCGGGTCAGCGTATCCGTGAAAATTATTACCGAAGTACAATCATGGATGTTCAACTGGGTAAAGAACGCAAGTTGTTTGGATATTCGCCTTACATCGTGAACCTCTGGAGGAATACATTTACTGAAATTAGCAAGACCAACCAATCCTTTCTTCTGACATCCCAAAAAACAACTGGACTGATGCAGATCGGTCAGCTTCTTCTCATCTCTGTTGCTTACATGGTATCGATTCTGACAGCTAGTTCCTCCATCGGCGGTTTGATTATTGCTTTTCAACTCATCGATGAATTGCTTGGCAAGGCCAATGCTTTTGTACTTGAGCTTCGATTGTTTACCAGTGAACTGCTCGTTGCATCCAACCTCACCCGGTTTCTGTCAACCGATGTTCCAGACAATGCTGAAGCTTCATCACAGGAAGCGAACAGGGAAATTATATTATCGGGAGTCAGCTTCACCTATCCGAATAGCGACAGACCTGTGCTTACTGATGTGAGCATGCATTTCCGAACAGGTGAACTTGTCGGGTTGGTGGGTGAGAACGGAGCAGGGAAAACAACGCTGTGTAATATTATATGCGGCCTGCTTGAGCCAGAGGAAGGCGAAGTGTGGGTAGACGGGGAGCCGAGCTTGAGTACTAGCAGGTTGCAATCGGTCGCTGTTGCTTATGCCGATTTCGCCAGATTTCCGTTGACTGCTCAGCAGAACATCGGGCTGCATCGTGATTGGAGCGATACTGCACAGCTGCTTGTACAAGACATCATCGAGCAAAGTGGAGATAAACGGTTGGGTGCGGGATATTCAGACGGAACCGAACTTTCAGGAGGGCAGTGGCAGCGTGTGGCGGTTGCCCGGGCGATGGCGAATACAAGAACCATGCTGGTACTGGATGAACCTACGGCTGCAATGGACCCGATGATGGAGGAAAGTGTCGTCAGAAGCATTAAACAATTTGTGGCTCAGGGAAAAGCGACTCTGCTGATTGCACACCGGGTCAGCACAGTCATGCACTGTGACAAGGTCTATGTCATGGCTAACGGACAGATTGTCCAGGAAGGAGCCCCCTTGCAATTACTGGAGGAGGATGGCGTATTTCGTGAAATGTACGGAGCGCAGGTTGCTTTGTTACGCAAGCAGGGGAGTGTAGCATCCGTCGGGTGAAGCCCGGAAAGGGGAAGTACCTATGAAAATATTAATCATATCGCGGGGGAACGGGTTCGGGCATGCGAAGCGGGATTTGCTTGTCGCCAAGCGACTTATGCAGTTAAATCACGAGGTGATTATCGCATCCTATTCCTCCGGATTCCAATATTTACGATTGGTATATTCGGGTGATCTGATTGATTTGGAGCTGCCGTCAGCCGGTAGCAGTGCCGAGCGAATGTTTAAACTGCTGGACTTGATACGTCGCACACAACCGGACGGCATTGTTGTAGATGAAGAGCTGCTTGTACTTCCAATGGGAAGAAGTCTGGGAATTCCAACCTGTTTCATTACGAATTGGCTTGAAGATGAACAGGAAACGCTAGATTTTCTACAGATGGCTGATCGAATTGCTATTGTCGATATACAGGAGCACTGGATGTTCCCGATACCAGTCTCCATTCGGGACAAAATCCGTTTTATCGGCCCTGTGGTCGAAGTTCCGGCAGCGACCCGTACCAGGGAGAAGAAGATTGTCATTACGTCAGGCTCGGCGACCATTGTGGATGTTCCTTTTTTTACAAAAGTTATAGCGGCATTAAAGGATGAACAAGCTTATACCAAGCTTGTGTACAGCGGAACTCTAACGAGATCACTGCAACGGCTGGGCGATGAGTCAACACATTTTATAGCAGACCCGGGCTCCTTTATAGACGAAGTGAAAAGCAGCTCGCTTGTTGTGTGCCGGGGCGGGCATACGACATTATGGGAGCTCGCCTCATTAGGTGTTCCGGCCATTGCGATTCCTCGGAGAGAGGAAGTAAACCCGAGCAATATCGTGTACGCCAAACAAATGGGGGAGAGAGGTTACATCCGGTGGCTTCAGGAAGCCGATATGGACACCGACTTAATTGCTTCTTATGTCGATCAAATTCTGAGTGGTCAGGACCAGCTTCAAACCTATGCATACGATGGAACCGCAGTGGATCATTTGGTGTCCTGTGTTCTTGAAACTTTTCACTCAACAGTGAGAGGAGGTGTGGGGCATGGGACTGGGAATGGGAGTTACGGTCATAATTCCTACATATAATCGATCAGATTTGCTGGAGCGGACCTTGTTATGTTTGCGGCATCAAGAGGCTGATAAGTCCTTATTTGAAGTGATTGTCTGTGATGATGGCTCAAGTGATGATACGCAAAAGGTTGCCTGTTCTTTTGAATCGTATCTGGATTTGAGATATTGCTATCAAACAGATCTGGGATTTCGGGCAGGAACTGCGCGTAATATGGGACTGCACCTTGCCAAGCATGAGATATGTGTATATCTGGATACTGGGGTGTTGATCGGTGCCGATCTCATTCGCAATATCATTGATTTTCATAGTCGGTATAAAGGCACTGTAGGCTTAGGTACGGTTCATGGCATGAATCAAAAGGATGATCAACATCCAATCGCTAGATATCTGCAATCGATTGCTTTGTCGGAACATCCGGAGGCTTGCCTGCGTAATCCAATGCTGAAGACCTATCCGGATTCCAGACAAATGCGGTTCGACTTTTACGAAAATGACCTGGATCGAAGTTCTGCTCCGTGGTCGTTTTTTTGGACAAGTATGGTTTCAGTGGAGACCCGTATATTGAGAGACGTTGGTGGATTTGATGAATCTTTTCAAGGTTGGGGGCACGAAGATCTGGAATTGGGTTACCGGTTGTGGAAAGCAGGCGTGCATTTCCGTGCAGACCCTTCGCTCCGAGCCCTCCATTTGCCTCATGAACAATTCAATCCTGTGCAGATGACGAGCCGGAAGAATCATTTGCATTTTGTCAGGCTGCATCAGGAACTTCCTGTTGAGCTGTCTTATGTAAACGAGACTTTAAATTATGAAATGTTGCTTGCGCAGTTTAATGTGGCTGATCAATATCTTCCCCAAGATTATGATTACATTGAACCAAGCGACATTGATTCTAACCAAGAAGGTAGACGATTAGCAGTAGGATACATGTCCTCTCCGTTCATCGACAGGTTGAGCATTACGGATGTATTTGCATGTAATCAGCAGAATGCTGAACTCATTCGCACGGAGCGACCTGCTGTTCACACCGACTACAAAGCAGGTTTTGTCAATTTTTGTGAGGATGATTACTATCACATGGCTTTGATTACGGATGTCTGGAAAGTTATTCCGCTGACCCTGCTAATCGTCCTGCTGGATGAACTGCTACGCATCGCTAAACAAGTCTATCTCCTGGACACAACGGGTCTAAGTCTTGAAATGTTGCCTATTGTTGGCGAACAGTTACCGACTGGCTTTAATGCAGAACCAATCAGACGTATTGGCAAGACAGGTGTATATGATATAACACGTCTTGCTATGACGACTTAGTTATTACTTATATTCCTGCTTATCTATTGCGATCTGCTTCCGTACAGCCGATTTGCTATATGGAAGCTGATGAATTTATACAAGAAAGAGCCCTGCAGGTTGTAGATGTGCAGGGTTCTTTCTTGTAACCTGTGTGTCTGGACAAGTAATTCGGTATATTTTATACAGAGGGTTCATGCTGCTTTTTGAAATACTGCTCAATTACAAATCCGAGCACAGGTCCAGGGTTAATCTGTTGTAATTGAGACTGATCGCCAAATTCCATGAGATACGGCTGTTCCGTAGTACAAGGAATCCAATGAGGCATCCGTTTTCCGGTGGAATCTGAACCGTTCGGGTCACCTGTAGCAATAAAATTGGACAAATAATTGCACATCTGGCGGGCCAGATCATAATGTTTGCCCGTGAAAGGTCGCCAGCATTTGGCGAGTGTTTCGAAGAAAAACCACAGATCGACGGAGTGAAAGGTTCCCGGCTGGTCCCACCCCGGAATCTCGGCGTCGAAGTTATAATAGTATAGAGGCGTTTCAGACGCATGACTGCTGTTCGCGCGAATGGCGAGCAGAATGGCATGTTGGATCATGCGGACCGATGCCTGTTGCAAGGCATGCTCGAATTGGCCGGTATTAGCCTCACATAGCTGCAAAAAGGCAGGAGCATCCTCGTCGAACAGCTCCACAGCCATCTGTTTCAGTTCTTCCAGATTGGCTGCGGCGGGACGGGTCCAGAATTCGGAAGACGTATGCCCCAGCATGACGGGGATCGCCTCGCGCTCCTGCTGAACAAAACGAGTAAACGAATCGCCTGCGCAGAATTGTTCGTCGATGACGGTTCCCCAGAAGCTTTTATATTCGAGTGCTTTGTCACGGAGAAATTCAGCATCCAGTTGTCTCGCCTCAGCCAGGGAGGATACGCCCAGGAAGTCGAAAAATGCAACCCCGGCTTGCTCTGCATCCCGCAGTGTGGAACGGACAGAAGGCACACGGACTTTCGGGTACAACTCTGTAGCCATACCGCTCATGATAACGGCTCGCTGGAACAAACCTTTATTTTGCGGAGAGGTCATCTGGCTGAGTACACTTCCTCCGCCTGCCGACTGTCCACCGATTGTGATCTGGTCTGGATTACCGCCAAAGGCGGCAATGTTGCGTTTGACCCACTGCGTGCCCGCTTGCTGATCGAGATGACCGAAGTTGGCGGGTGCATGGGGGGATTCGGCACTAATCTCGGGATGGCACAGGAAGCCGAAGGCATTCAACCGATAATTAATCGTCACGACGACAATACCTCTACGAGCGATTCGCTCGCCGTCAAATTCCATTTCGGCCGTATGGCCGACTTGTAGGCCCCCGCCAAAGTACCAGACAAAGACAGGTAACTTCTCGTCCGTGCGCTTGGCGGGTGTCCAGATATTTAGATACAGACAATCCTCGTCCATGGGCAGATCGGGGTCAACGGCCCATTCGCGAGTATAGATATTGTTATCATCAATGACTGTTGGGGCTTGCATGGAGATGGGGGCAAAATCAAAAGCTTGCAGTATACCTTCCCAGTTCGACTGCGGCTGCGGAGCACGCCAGCGGTTCTCACCTACAGGAGGTGCGGCAAAAGGAATTCCTTTGAAGCTGGTAATTCGGGGGTCCGCCGCGGGCAGTCCTTGCACTTGTCCATGTTCTACCGTAACCATTCTAAGCATCACAACATTCTCCTCTCTGGATTAAGCATGCATAACGATACCTGACCATCTGATCAACGATATATAAGATAAACCGAACGCCAGAACAAGGCGGCTATAGAAAGGGGGAATCAGGGTTGAATCCGATTTGGCATGAGAGCAATAGAGCCAGTAATTTGTACTTTATCAGCGGTGGTCACAAGCCAGCTAATTCTCATCAATGGGGGCCAGGCGTGCGTGACGTTTATGCGCTGCACTATATTATCCGCGGTCAAGGGACGCTGGAGACGGGGGGCCGCGATTTTCGGTTAGTTACGGGGGAAAGCTTTATCATATTTCCGCAAAAGGAGATTTATTATTATCCAGACCCGCAAGATCCATGGGAGTACGTCTGGGTGGAGTTTAGCGGTGAGGATGCCGGGCGGTTGCTTGGGCTGACGCAGCTTTCAGAGGCACAACCTGTGGTGACGATCTCACCGGAGACACTGGAGCCTTTTTTTCACCTTGCCTGGAACGCAGGTGCATCATCCTATGAATTGCTGCGGGCTGATGCGCGTTTGCGTCTGTTGCTCTCCTACTATATGGAGCATTATCCGAAGGAGCCGCAGGTGGACACCAAGGATTATGTTTGGCTGGCGAGAAAGTACATCGAGCAGAACTACTGGAAGCCGACATTGACCGTCACCGAGATTGTAAAGGCTGTCAATCTGGAGCGCAGCTACTTGTTTCGTCTGTTTAAAGGAGCAACTGGCAACTCTGTTTTGGAGTATATTACATCCTGCCGAATTGGGCGCGCCTGTGAATTGCTGAAGACATCGGGTCTGCCAATTCAATCGGTAGCCTATTCTGTTGGCTACAATGACCCGTTATATTTTTCCAAAGTATTCAAGAAAGCAACTTCACATACGCCAACTGCGTACATGATGCTCCACCAAACCAAGGCATAACGTTAACGGAACAAGGCACAGTTCCCAGACTCTCGAAAATAACGTATCAGCTTCTCAATGGGCTCGCGTCCACAGTTCAGCTTCACTCCTATGCAATCGATGCACAGAAATTGCTGGGCGGAGCGCGAGATCAATTTGAGGTAGATGCCCACATCGTCTGAAGAGAGCGGAACCTGACAGGAGGTGCACAGTCGATGCTGAGTCATTTATTTCACCAGTTTGGCCCGGACGATGAGGCAATCATGTGCTGCGACAACGGGAGCGAAGCGTTCACGGAACACGCCAATCTCTTTATGTTCCCAGCAGTCGTACAGTGACAGAGCATAACCGGCAGCGTAAGGCAGACCCATATCCCAAAATTGCAAAGACAATTCCCGCTGGCTGTCGCTGAGGTTGAAGAAGCCAATAGCCAGATCACCATCTGTGAGTACCTTCACCAGCATAAATACATCGTCTGTATGAAACCATTGCGGCTCTGGTTTAATACGGTAAGCTCCGCGAGCTTCTACATCCTGGTTGATGGCAAGCAGGTCAGGATTCAGGAGAATATCTTTGGTGATCTGGTTAGCCTTGCGCACGTCGCATCCGATCATTAATGGGGAACCCATCATGGACCAGAGGGAGAAGTGGGTTTTATATTCGATGTCATTGCATCCGCCGATGCTGCCAATATAATCATTGTTGCTTCCACCGTACATCCCAACGATTAGCATATCCATGTCATTATGGCAGAAGGAGCCGGTGTAGCTTTGTTTCCCCAATTGAGACAGGGCAAGTTCCTTCACTGAGTCCCAGTTGTCGCGGATATCGCCAGTGGAGCGGTACATGTGGGCACCCGATTCCCGAATCCAGTCGTATACGTCGTCGGCTCCCCAGTTACAAGCGGAGAACAGGATATCGCGTCCGCAGTTTTTCAGCGCCAGGCTCATCCGTTTGTACAGCAGCTCGCCTGAGATATGTCGCGGCTTGAAGCAGTAATCATACTTCAAATAATCAACGCCCCATTCGGCAAAAAGGGCTGCATCCTGGAATTCATGCTCAAAGCTGCCTGGATACCCGGCACAAGTATGCGTACCCACGCATGAATACATGCCGAACTTTAGTCCTTTACTATGGATATAGTCAGAGAGCGCTTTCATTCCACTGGGGAATTTCTCCGGGTCAGCCACCAGATTGCCGCTCGCATCCCGTTCCTTCAGGCTCCAGCAATCATCGATTACGATATACTCATAGCCAGCGGCCAGATAACCTTCCGATACGAATACATCAGCGACATCCCGAATTAATTGTTCGTTAATATCCCACGTAAAGGTATTCCACGAATTCCAGCCCAGAGCAGGGGCAAAGCCTAACACTTGATTGTTGCTCATGATCTCGCATCCTTCCTCTTCTCAGTTTCGTTAACAATACTAAACTGAACATAAACGATGAGCGACGTTTCCTACCATAGCTTAACGTTGCTTGAACATGGACATATGTTGCTCTGCTGTGATGGAGGAATTATCGCTTTCCAATCAAAATTTGGCAGGGGTAATCAGAAGTAGCCGCTAGATGCCCAAGAAAGAGAAAATGTCTGTCTGTGAAGAAGTTATATTTAACTTTTCAGGGATCTGTGCGAAACCATGGTATGAATGATATGATCAGTGATAATACTCGAAAAGAATGTCAGAGCAACAGGGAATCTAACAGGGAAATCTGAATACGATTCGGTTCTTACAGGAAGATCACATATATAATTTATAGGATGGGGAGTGTCACGAAATGAATCTAGATGAAGTGATGCAAGAGCTGGAAGCACTGGGTAAAGAACGAACGAAAAAAATCTACATCTCCAACGGTGCGCATGAACCGCTATTTGGCGTGGCAACCGGGGCGATGAAACCAATGGCGAAGCGGATCAAAAAGGATCAACCTTTGGCAGAGCAACTATACGCCACGGGGAATTATGATGCGATGTACTTTGCTGGCGTGATTGCTGATCCTCAAGCGATGACGGAAGCTGATTTTGACCGTTGGATCGATGCTGCTTATTTTTACATGATCTCTGACTTCATCGTTGCCGTCACATTGGCAGAGACGGATATTGCTCAAGAAGTTTCGGATAAGTGGATCGCGAGCGGAGACGAGCTGAAAATGTCAGCAGGATGGAGCTGTTACTGTTGGTTGCTCGGCAGTCGAAAGGATGCTGAGTTTTCTGAGAGTAAACTAACGGAGATGCTGGAACAGGTGAAAAAGACGATTCATGAATCTCCGGAACGAACGAAATATTCGATGAACAACTTCCTGTATACCGTTGCAACATCCTATCAACCGTTGCACGATCAGGCGGTAGAGACGGCCAAGGCCGTGGGACCTGTCGAAGTGAATAAGGACATGCCAAAGAGCAAGCTGTTGAATGCCTCTGAGAATATCCAAAAGGCAGTGGAAAAAGGGCGGACGGGGTTCAAGCGTAAATATGTAAGATGTTAATCGCAATCGCTGTAATGTGATAGACTAGAACATCAGGGATGTAACACATACAGGAGGTGCTCGCATGCTTGTAAAGAGTGTCTCCCTTTTTGTGTTGTTGTGAATATCACGTGCGTGTGTAACTGAAATCTAGTAACCGTCAAGCAACAAGTTAGTCAACAAATTCTCTGTCGATCCTTTATACTAATAAAGCCAGAAACATATCTAAGGAGTTGCCGAATCCAATATGAATAAAAAAGAAGTCGCGCATATACGCAAGCAATTTAAACTCGATCACGATTTATTGAATATTTACGATATTCTCAACGTCTATATTACGAAGGAAACCAACGAGGTCTATCACTGGGAGCGTCACCCGTTCGAACTGGTGGATAGAGAGAAACAAGAGCTGTACATGGGCAATTTCAAAAAGTTGCTCACAGGTGATCTGGATCAGAAGCTGTTTGAGTTGAAGTTCCAGGAAGCGGCGGAGGACCCGGCTCAGGTACTGCTTCACCAGGCTCTGGTAACAGGTGATCCGGACGAATGGCAGGATCTTATGCTGTTGCTCGTGGATCGAATGCTGGTGGATGCCAAGTATGAGCGAGACATGGTAGCTACGTTTGTGCGTGGACAGTATTATCTGCCGACCAAAGCTAGAAACGAAGCCACGGAAGAGAGCGAGAAGAATGAGGTGTTCGCCCATCCGTTCATTCTGTGTAGCGTGAACTCCACGGAGAAGCAGCGGAAAACGCTCTTGTTTGATTACGTGGAGAGAGAATTCAAATACAACATTATTGTCGATCCGATTATCAAATTAAGCACGCCAGAGCAAGGATTCCTGTACCCGAGCGTGACAGACAACTACTCCGATGTGAATCGTGTTCTATATTGCACAGGGAAATCCAATTTCCCGGACCCACATTTTGTTGAAAATGTATTGAATGGCGAGAGATCCGTAACCGCATTGGAAGAACGGGCGATCTTCGAAGATATCGTCAAGGAAGTGGCCGGTGAACAGCTCGATTCAGCCACCATTGCACAGGTATATGAGGAGATCAACCGCGTTATCGAAATAAATGAAGAGTCCCATGAGGAAGAACCTCCGAAGCTGGATTATAAAGATCTGGAACGTGTACTGACCGCAAGTGGTGTGGAAGATCTGACGACGGAGAAAGTGGAACGTGCCTTCGAAACGATCGTGGACAACAAGAATTATGAGATGAAGGCGACCAGTGTTATGCCGAAGTTTACGTCCAAATCCATCAAGATTGAAACCAAGGTTGCTACGATTTCGGTTAGCCCGCAAGACCTGAGATATGTGAAGCAGGTGAACTATCAAGGCAGACGTTGCATCATGATTGAAGTGGACGAAGATGTCGTGATTGAAGGGTTTACCCTAAATACAGAAAAACTTGTAAATGAGTGATTGATTTTAGACCATGATGATGTAGAATCATCGGACAAGGACGGATAAACGTCCATCTATTGCAAAAAGCCCAATCCTAAGGCATGATCGCCAAGGGATGGGCTTTTTTGCTGTTTCATGACTGCCGTAGTAGTTGTTTGATATCCGCTGCCGGACTGGAGCCAAGCTCCTCTTTGAGCAATTCCTCCAGAACAAGATACTGTCGCTGCGCTTCGGTTCTTCGTCCAAGCGAGAGATACAACAGGATGATCTCACGATGAATATCTTCCCGAATCGAATCAATCTGGAGGATACGTTCAAAATAATACAGCGCCCGTAGCGGCTCGCCTTCCTTCACGTGATAGTGGGCAGCAGTTTCCATCGTCATAATGAAATCCAGTTCCAGCTGTCTGGACCAAGCGAAAGCCCACTCATAGTGCCTTCCTTTCAGGAGTTCACCCGTATACAACGTGTCCATCCGCTCGAAGAGCTCGGGGCGATGTGCTGAGGCCTGCCGTATCTGCCGGAACAAAACCTCGAACTCGTACAGATCACAGTTGATCGCTTCCCGGTCGATACGGATACCATTCCGGTCCTTAAGAATGATCGGCACGTCACTGTTATCCCCGATAGCACGTCGTACGTAGTACAGTGTGGAATTGATATTCGTCCAGGCCTTCTGCGGACTGAGGTCCTTCCACAACGTATCGGCCAGCGCATCGCGGGTGGTCGATTTGGTATACAGCAAGAAGGCGAGTAACTCTTCCGTTTTGGGCGTTCTAAGCTTGATGGGGCTGTCTGCTCCGGCTCCACCGAACACGGTGAATTCACCAAACAGACGAACGTTCAGTTTCGGTTCAGGCACTGCTGGCTCGGGCGTTGTCACGGACTTGTGAAGCTTTTCCTGCAACCGCTGAATGCTGCGGTTCAGTCGCTCTGCCGTGACCGGCTTGATAACGTAATCGATCACCTCTTTGTCGAAGGCCTGCACCGCATATTCCTCATATCCGGTCACCAGCACGATGGGAAGCGAAGGGTGATGTTTACGCAATTCACCAATGAGGTGCATACCCGAGATACGAGGCATCGTTATGTCCAGAAATGCTGCATCGAAGCTATTCTCTGCCGCGTATTCACAGGCTTCCTCCGGGTCGTGAAACGCACGACATACTTCAACTTCTCCGCTTTCTGTCAAAATACGATTCAGTCGCTTGAGCGACAGATCCTCATCATCCACGATGATGACTTTTATCATGTTTCATAACCCCCGTTCCCATCTGTGCTTATACGTTGATTAGGAAGATCAAATGTAATGCGCGTTCCCTCGCCGTCCAGACTTTCCATCTGAAGGTGTCTGCCATACAGCAGGTTCAACCGGCTGGAGATATTCCATATTCCCACGCCATTACTGCCGTCCGTGGATTGCCGAATTTCCTCCATTCTTTGCTTGGTTATGCCAATTCCGTTGTCCTCGATAGAGAAACGTGTTTCCGTATCATTCAGATTACGAATGGACAACATGACGCGACCACCGCGAATGCTGGACATCAGCCCGTGGCGAATCGCGTTTTCAATCAGGGGTTGCAACGTGAGGGGCGGAATGTCCATATTTCGGTTCACGTCCGCATCCACATCGATAATAACCTCCAGCCGTGAGCCAAAGCGTGCCTGCTCAATGGCAACGTATGCTTCGATCATCTCCAGTTCGTTCATCAGGCTGGTTTTGGAGTCCAGATGTTTGAAGTGCACACTGCGCCTTAAGTAACTCGATAATTGCAAAATCAATTGTTCTGCCCGATTCGGCGCATCCACACACAATTCGGCAATGGCATTCAGAGCGTTATACAGAAAGTGCGGGTTCATCTGTGACCGCAAAAAGGAGATCTCTGCATCTCGCGCGGCTTGAACAGACGTTTTCATCCGGGTCAAACCGCCGATCCGTGCCAGCAATTCCTCTGATTCGAATGGTTTTGATACGAAATCATTGGCACCTTTCTCCAAGGCCAGCTTCAACTGATTGGCTTTATTACTCGCCGTCAGCATGAGCACAGGAAGCTCGGAAGGAGAGTAGCGTTCCCTGATCCGTTCCAGCAATTCGTAACCCGACATGTCCGGCATCATAATGTCGGCAATGACCAGATGCACGGCAGGAAGCTGGTCGAGCAGTTCCAGTACAGAAGGGGAACGTGAGGTTACCGCATAACTGTAGCCTTCCAACTTCAAGAGATTCACTATGGTCTGTAAATTAGCCGAGTCGTCGTCCACAACGATGATCCATTCGTTGAGATGCCCTTCCACAATCGTTGGTTCTTCGAACCTAAGTAGCTGATTACCATGACTTGTAGGAGCTATGGTAAGTGGCTTGACGTTGGATCGTTTCTCACCTCTGCCATCTGCCAGTGGAAAAGTCAGGATGAACGTGGCCCCCATGCCAGGTACCGATTCCGCATGAATGGTTCCTCCATGCAGCTCTACCAGCTTGCGTGTAATGCTTAGTCCAAGACCGGTGCCTCCAGCAACGACTGGCCCCGTATCTGCTTCCTGTTCGAACGGCAGGAAGATATGCTCCAGCTTGTCCTTGCCGATGCCACGACCGGTATCCATAATGCGAATTTCCGCTTTGCCTTGAACAACCGCAGCACGGATGCTAACCGTACCATGTTCCGTGAACTTGACGGCATTACCGATCAGATTATGCAAAATCTGAATCAATCGGTTGCCGTCGGCATAGATCGGCGGGAAATGCGCCGGGATGTGGTTCATGAGTTCCACCTTTTTCGCGCCAAGCAGGAAGGAGTGCATACGCATGACCGATTCGACAAACGAGTACAGATCGGTTGAAGACCGGTGGAGCGGGATGTCGCCATGTTTCATTTTCGAATAATCCAGTAATTCATCGACCAGGTAGGTTAATCGTCTGCCGCTTCCCGTCACGATCGCCAGGTTATGCGCCTGTTCGTCGGTAAGTGGACCTTCGGCACCTTTGAGCAGGCTCTCACTGATGTTCACAATGGCATTCAGCGGTGTTTTGAGCTCATGCGAGGTGTTCGACAGGAAGTCATCTTTAACCTTATCCAGCAAGAGCAGCTGATCTTTGAGCGCACGGACTGTACGATAAGCTTCGAAGAACCGAAGTACCGCGAGAAACAGCATCAGGATGCTGAACAGGACAATGGAGACCTGCCCGATGTTCATATTTTCCTTAAGTGAGATGGAGAAGAGGTTAATGTCCAGACAGTACAGTGTGATGCTTAAGAGAGCCGCGTACCACAGAAAAGTAGACAGCCGATCACCCTTCTCACTCGTCAGAAACTGTGATGCGCATTGATATAACAACCAGAGCAGCATCACCGTGTACATAACGACAACGTAAGGTGCAGCCAGCCCATAGATGGAAATAGGTAGGAGCGCGACCATGCATAAGTAAGCTCCGAAGATGATCAGGATTACTGTTGTAAGCAGACCGGACAGGATGCCTGTTTTGAATCGGTAGAAGTAAACGGTCAGCAGACCCAGACATGCAACGGAGCAGAAATCTTTTAATTTATAGAGCGTGCTAAAGGAAATTTCCGTGTTCACCATGGATAACACACGTTCGCTGATCATGCCGTTATAGAGCGCATACAGCAGACAGATTAGACCGAGCAGCAACAGGGAATCGTCTCTGTTTCGGTAGAGCGCAGACCCCAGGTAACTGATGAGGAATATGATTGAAATGGTCGCCAGTACAGCAAGCGTGCCGAATTCAACGGCTGTGCTGATTTGATGTTTTTTCAGCATGGCTGCTTGTTCGCCGAAAAAGAGTGGCCCCGGAATGCCAGCGTCCGTGTAATCGTAATTAGCCACCCGGATCAGAATCTCAATGTCACCGCCATGATAAGGGAAAAAGCCGATCTGGGGGGAGTTTCCTGGTCGATATCCGGCTGATTTCTCCACGGCATGCCCGTCTTCCAGTAGCTTGTTGCCATTGATATAGATTTCGCTGGAAAAACGAATGTTCATTTTTTTGATAGCCAGCGTTCCCTCAAAAGGTACATTTCGGAGCACCAGTCGATACGTGGCGAAGCCGTGGGTTGGCAGTCGTTCGCCGTCCATTATAATTCGATTCCATGAACCGGGAACCTTTGCATATGCATCGGGTGCTTTTGTTGGACCAACCTGATTCGGAGTTACAGATTCAACAGGAAGCAGCTTGTTCCAGTAAAATTCCCACTCACCGTCCAGCTTGATCCGCTCGTCTTGTTCCGGGTTCCAGTCCGATAGGTCCATAACACCTTGACGGGCATGAAGAGCCGCAGATTGGGGTTCTCTGATTGTTGACAGGAGCAGTACGGTAACAGCGACTACAATCGTCAGGACAACGCCTGAAATTTTTAATAACACGAAATACTGCTCCTTTAGAGGTTGTTCGATCCTTTGGTAGATGCGGACCAAATCTCTTGTATTCTATCGGCATTGTAGCGAATATCTCTGGGGGGTGCAATCATATTTCGACAATTTTTTCTGTTTATTGTTTGTTTATTGTGATGGAAAAAGCCCAAAAGTCATCACGACTTTCGGGCTTTTTTGTACCTTTTTTATGAGGAAGGTTATTTCAAAATGTTAAGCGTGAATTTATACCCATCCCGTATATTCCAGTATCGACGCTTTTGCAGACTGTGCTTCCGTATGAGCCGCTTTGCGCCAGGCTTTGGGTGATTCTCCCATCAGTTTGGCGAAGCAGCGGTTAAAGCTGGAGATGGATCGGAAGCCGACTTGCTCGGAGATGGACAGAATGGAGGCCTCTGTGCTTTTCAATCGCTTGCATGCCTCTTCAATTCGGGTACTGTTCAGAAAATCAAGCGGTGTGGTTCCCATAATTTCATGGAACTTGCGGCGAAAATGCGTTGTACTCAGATGACATAGATCAGCGAGGTAATCGATGGTCACGGGCATCATGTAATTTTTGGTGATAAACTCCAGCACGGGTGAGATGACCAAGTCACCTTGGAGGTCACGTTCCCGTTCCTGATTCTGCGCTGACCAGCTCTCGTTGCTTGCATGAAGTCGAAGCAGTTCAATATATAGAGACATCAACAAGCCGTACGCGCTCTCCCGATAATAGGGGGACTGCTGCTTAATCTCTTCTACGACTGATGTTGCGAGTGTGTGAATTTTGGGATGTTGTTCCTTATTCAGAATGCAATTGCTCCCCTGAATAGCCCATAAATTCGGTTCAATGTGACTTTGGGCTGTTTTGAGCGAATGGCGGAAGAGTTCTTCCGGTGAAAAAAAGATATAAGCCCACAGGCTGGCTTTATTCGGTGAACTGTATGTGGTATGTGGAAGGTAGCGGGGAATGAACGTGACGTCGCCTGCCCGAAAATGCACAGATTCCCCCTTAATCTCCATGATCCCCTCATCTGAATAACAGATGCCAATCTCCATGTGGTTATGGAAATGAAGATGCTCACTCTTGATATCGGATATTCTCCAGCGGTCTCCACTGAGTAACAGAACAGGGAAATCAATGGGCAGGCTGTAATGACGATATTCAATGACAGGTTTCTTCGGTTTGGGCATTGTCGAGGGCTCCTATGTATAAATGATTGAAATTGCGTAGTTTTGTTGTGAATATGCTTAGATTGAGACTATTTTACTGCGTACAATGGAATAAGTAAAGCGTTTACAAAAATGGACGGACACCTCTCAGGACGCACTTGGGGGCGTGTGCGCAGGGAGAGGGGAATAACAATGCTTCAAGTGAAATATGACCGAGAACAGATTTTGCACGTAATCGACAGCGTTACCAAGAAAACACTGGATATGGATCTGACATGGGATTGGCCCGGCGGTGTGGCGTATTACGGTGTATCCAGAGCCTATCAAACGACAGGCAACCAAGAAATACTGGACAGGCTGGTGAAATGGGCAGACGAATATATCGAGCTGGGTCTGCCAAGTTGGACGGTAAATACATGTGCCATGGGTCATGTGCTCATCACTTTATATGAAGAAACTGGGGATCAGAAATATTGGGATATTGTCCTCAGCAAAGTCGATTATCTCCAGAACCATGCGCTTCGCTTTGGAGACCGTGTGCTTCAGCATACAGTATCCGTTTCCAATGATTTTCCGGAACAGGCTTGGGCGGACACCTTGTTTATGGCAGCATTTTTCCTGCTCCGCGTAGGTAGCAAATTAAAGGATGAAGCCATGATTCAGGATGCGCTGAATCAGTATTACTGGCATATCAAATACCTTCAAGATCCGAGCAGCAGTCTGTGGTATCACGGCTATAACAATATCAACAAGGATCATATGTCCGGATTTTACTGGGGGAGAGCGAACGCTTGGGGCGCCTATACGATGTCTCAGGTGAAACCGCAACTGAAAGACTGGTATCTGTATCCGCAGTGCATGGATGTAGAATGTGCTCTTCGCGATCAATTGGCCGCTCTCAAGCTGGTGCAGACCGAGAATGGCTTGTGGCGTACGGTTTTGGATGACGAAGATTCGTATGAAGAGGTATCGGCTTCCGCGGGTATTGCAGCAGCCATGATCAATAACGGCAATCCACTGCATACGAAATACGTGCAAAACGCACTGGAGGGCATCCTGAACAACATTAGCGAAGATGGACGCGTGCTTGGTGTATCTGGCGGTACGGCGGTGATGAAGGATCGGGATGGCTATCGCAATATTCCTAAAGACTGGATTCAGGGCTGGGGTCAGGGCCTGGCACTCGCTTTTCTGTCCGATATGTTGAGATAGGGAGGGAACCCAATTGTCCAAACCAACCAAAGGCTCTTTTACATTGCCGGGAGAATCCGGTTATGAGGCACTGACGCTGGAACTTGCTGATCGCTGGGGTGCCGATGTGATCCGTGACAGTGACGGTACGAAATTGTCTGATGAGATTATTAATGCCGGATATGGCATCTATTCAACCATTTGCATTATTCGGGATCATAATGAGTGGGCATCCCGTAATCTGGATAAGCTGCAGCAATGTTTTCTCATTACGAATCCGAAGGTCGCTGTACAAGATTATGTATCCATCTATCTGATGGAGGACTTCTTCGCTGAGCAATTCAGAGTGAATGATTCCAAAGAAGCGTTTAAGTATTGGCAGGTATATGATCGAACGACGGGAGAAGAAGTTCCTAGAGGACAGTGGAATTATGAGAGGGAATCTGGCAATGTAGTGATTACTGGCGTTGCTCCCTGGCATAAATACACGGTGAGTTTCATGGTCTACCGGATCTGGGAAGAGATCTCCATGTATAATCATACGACCAATAACTGGGACAAAGAGCATCTGATGCAGATTGACCCAATCTATACGGAAACGCAAACCTATCTGCTGGATTGGATGGAAAATTGGTGCCAAAACCATCCGGAAACAACGGTTGTACGTTTTACATCGCTATTTTATAATTTCGCCTGGATCTGGGGCAGTGATGAGCGGAATCGCCATCTGTTCTCGGATTGGGGTTCATATGATTTCACGGTAAGTTCGAGAGCGCTGGATCTGTTTGCTCAGAAACATGGGTACTCACTCTCAGCCGAGGACTTTGTGAATGGCGGTAAATATCAGGTCACTCATATGCCTGCAGATCAGCGAAAACTGGACTGGATGGCCTTTATCAATGATTTTGTCATTGAATTCGGTAAGAAATTAATTGATATGGTGCACAAACATAACAAGCTGGCGTATGTCTTCTATGATGACAGCTGGGTGGGCATGGAGCCGTACAATGATCGTTTTCAGGAGTTTGGATTCGACGGCATGATCAAATGTGTGTTCTCCGGTTATGAGGCTAGAATGTGCTCAGGCGTTAAGGCTGATACCCATGAGATTCGATTGCATCCCTACTTGTTCCCGGTTGGCTTAGGCGGGCTTCCTACCTTTAAGGAGGGAGGAGACCCTACCCTGGATGCGAAGAAATACTGGATTAATATCCGGCGTGCGCTGCTGCGTGAGTCGATTGACCGGATTGGATTGGGTGGATATTTGCATCTGGTTGAGCCTTACCCGGACTTTGTGGATTATATCGAGAAGATTGCCCATGAATTCAGGGAAATGAAAGAGCTGCATCAGGCTGGAAAGCCTTATCAGATCAAGACAAAGGTAGCCGTGCTGCATAGCTGGGGCAAGTTAAGATCGTGGACCTTGTCCGGTCATTTTCATGAAACACATATGCATGATCTGATTCATGTGAATGAGGCCTTAGCCGGGTTGCCTGTTGACGTGCAGTTTATTGATTTTGATGATATTTGTCAGGGCGCGTTGAAGGATGTAGATGTCGTCATCAATGCCGGCTCTGCAGGTTCAGCATGGAGCGGTGGAGCGCATTGGAGTGACCACAAGTCTGTGGACTTATTGACCCAATGGGTGTATGAGGGTGGTACCTTTATTGGCATTAACCAGCCTTCGGCAATGGATGGGTACGACAGCTATTTTAGAATGGCCCACGTGCTTGGGGTGGATGAGGATACAGGCGCCAGAGTTGTCCATGGAAAATGGTCGTATGAGGTTAGTGATGAGTATGGTTTGGTGCCTGAGGGGGCTAGCATACTTCCGAAAAATAACATTTATCTTACTGATGGATCAGCAGCTGTAGTGAGTGAAACGGATGGTCAGATCACACTGTCCACACATGCTTTTGGAAAAGGAAAAGGGATCTACCTGCCTTCCTTCGAATTCAGCTGGGCAAATACAAGACTACTTCTGAATTTGATTCGATTTGCGGGCAATGAATTCCATGAAACAAAGTACATCACGGATAACTTGTACACCGAGTGCGCCTACTACCCTGAGAGCAACATATTGGTTGTGATCAATAATAGCGATCAGGTTCAGTCCACGACGATCCATACAGAGCATGGAAAACAGACCGTGGAATTGGAGCCGTATGATACGGTGATCACCAAAATTGGTTTAACAAAATCGGTATCCCCATAGAATGATGACTCGATAGACCGTATTCCTTAACCAGGGAGCGGTCTATTTTATTTATGAGTTGAATCAATTTCATTAACGTATATATTGCGGATCTTACAGAATCCCCGAACGAGAAAGCCAAATTCTTTAGATGTGGGATGAAAGTGAGGTCGGATACGGAGTATCACTATTGTGATGCTTCAAGTATCCGAAATGTCTGCCTTCTTAATTTTTTTAGTTTGTTTCAATTCATCTATTAAACTGATACAATATAGATATGAATGAATATAGAAGAACAAACACAACCGTATCTTTGTTGAACTATCATTTTGTGTTCTGCCCACGATACAGAAGAAAGATATTTCTCAAATTAGAGGTAGAACAGCGCTTCAAGGAACTGGTGCATGAGGTATGTGCAGAGCTTAAAATTGTGATTGTTGCCATGGAGTGCGACAAAGACCATACACATATGTTTCTCAATGCACTTCCAACATTAAGCCCTGCTGATATCATGGCAAAAATAAAAGGAGTCACATCAAAAAAACTACGAGAAGAGTTTCCACACCTTCTGCATTTGCCCAGTTTGTGGACACGTTCCTATTTTGTTTCTACCGCTGGAAATGTATCAAGTGAGACCATCAAGCGTTATGTTGAACAACAAAAGACAAGGGGGTGAAGTAACTGTCTCAGACCCTAACAGTTAAGGTAAAGCTGCTGCCGACTAAAGAGCAGATCCAACTATTGCAACAAAGTAGTCATGAATATATCCGAGTTGTTAATACACTCGTGGCCGAGATGGTAGAAGAAAAGAAAAGGTTGAAGAAGACAACAAAAGACATTCCTGCTAATCTACCAAGTGCAGTAAAAAATCAAGCGATTAAAGATGCGAATAGTGTCTTCTCTACCAAAGTTAAGAAAAGTAAATACGCAATCATACCGACCCTAAAGAAACCGATTTGCGTATGGAATAACCAAAACTATTCTCTTGACTTCACGCACATTTCCATTCCATTCATGGTAGAGGGAAAATCTAAGCGTTTAAAAATTCGTGCATTGTTCATCGACAAGGACCATCGAAACGTTGACCTTTTGAAGCATAAACTTGGTACGCTCCGTGTCACGAAAAGCTCAGGTAAGTGGATAGCCCAAATTGCTGTCACCATGCCAATAACTGAAAAAACGGGTATGCGGATTTTGGGCGTTGATTTAGGGTTGAAAGTCCCTGCCGTAGCCATCACAGATAATGATCACGCTCGATTCTTTGGGAATGGGCGAGAAAACAAATACAAGAAACGGAAGTTTCGTAGTGTTCGTCAAAAACTAGGAAAACAAAAGAAAGTGAACGCTATTCGCAAGTTAGATGATAAAGAACAACGATGGATGAAAGACAAAGACCACAAAGTCAGTCGTGAAATCGTTAATTTCGCAGTCGAAAATAAGACTTCTGTCATTCGCTTAGAGCAACTAACGAATATTAGGCAGACGACAAGAACAAGTCGTAAAAACGAAAAGAATCTACACACATGGTCATTCTACCGTTTGGCACAATTCATTGAATACAAAGCAAACATGGCAGGGATCAAAGTGGAATATGTGAACCCTGCATATTCAAGTCAAACCTGTCCAGAATGTTCAAAAAAGAACAAGGCGCAAGATAGAAGATATACGTGCCCATGTGGATTCAAGAGACATCGTGATATCGTTGGGGCGATGAATATTCGCTACGCAACTGTGATTGGCGGTAACAGTCAATCAGCCTAAGATGCTATATGCACTGTCTTAGGAGGGGTAATGGCATACCCTAATCTTAGCATCTGTCCAAAGCAGAAATGAAATGAGGACGTTAAGCTTAGCTAAGAATCCCAATCACTTTAGTGATCTTGCCCCTTTAGGGGTGGGAGTGTCAATGTATAGTGTTAACACTATTTAGTAGAATATTTAAATAAGGATAGGGATCATGAGCCTTAATATATTATTGTTTTCATCTTTTGAAAGGAGAGAATGCCCTAATGTACAGTTATAAAATGTTGGACAAAATAAGGATGGAGACACTTCACCAAGCGTTTGTGGATGCGTTCTCCGACTATCAGGTTAAAATGGATTTGCCTTTTTGGAAGTTTCAACAGATGCTCGAACGAAGGGGGTATCACCCGGAAATCTCTATGGGAGCCTTTAAAGATGAGAGAATGGTCGGATTTGTTATCAATGGACTTCGAAGCTGGAATGGAAAGGCAACTGCATATGACCTTGGGACAGGCGTAGTACAAGATTGCAGACGGCAGGGCATTACAAGCAATCTGCTCTTGAATATTCAAAAGCTGTTAAAAGAAAAAAATGTAGAGCAATATTTGCTGGAGGTCATCCAATCCAACGAATCTGCAGTTCAGCTGTACAGTAAACAAAACTTCAAAATTCAAAGGGAATTTTCATGTTTCCAGCTGGAAAAAGATCAATTCATACCGCAAACGACCTGCACGGTGGAATGTGTGGAGAGAATCGATTTGGAGCAGTTCAAGGAATTTTGGGATGTGGAGCCCTCCTGGCAAAATTCAATGGATTCCATCTACGTTGTACCGGAGGCTTTTATCTATGTCGTTGCACGTCAGGATCACAAAATTGTTGGCTATGGCATTATAGATCAAAAAACAGGTGATATTCCACAGCTTTCAGTGAACCAAAATTATCGGGGCAAAGGTATTGCAAGCAGCATCCTGACAGAGATGGTCAAGCGCACAGAATCGCCAATAATCAGTGTCCTCAATGTGGAGTCTCATCTGAAACCGATGCAAGATTTCCTCGTGGTCAAATCAGGTTTTGCATATCATGTGGGCCAGTACGAAATGCTCTTGAAATTATAACGTGATCGTCGTTTCGACTTAAGATCAGATCGGGTTCATACGAAAATATGTGGGGTGTTAGTGTCTGTCTTGTTGGGCCAGTTGAACGGGAGGTTGATTAAAGGCTTCCCGGAAATCCTGGATTGCAGTATCCAACCCATCCTGTACTCGTTATAATAATGTTGATATATGACATGGTTAGAGGAGACAAAGACATAACATGAGCCGAAAGACATACTGTAAGCGTATTCAGTTTCTGGATGATTGGAGTCTCAAAACCAAGTTGTACATATTGTTCATTTTTTGTGTGCTGGTCCCGGTCCTGGTCACAAACACCGTGTTTTACCTAAGCATCAAAGGTAACATTGAGGAGAAGGAGCATAGCCGATTCAATGAAATGCAGCAAAGGATCAAGTTCAACCTGCGAAACAGTATAGACAATAGCTTGTATGTCTCCAATTTTCTCTATACCGATGGAACGCTGAACCGGTTCATGGAGTCCAAGTATCGCGATCAGGAAGACTATTACTCTGCTTACTATGATATGCTTAGCAACAACAATCTGGTCAGGTACTACTACAGCTACCAGCAGGTGAACCAAATTACGTTTTATGTTGGCAATGACACTTTCGTCAATGGAGGAAACTTCATTAAGCTGGATGATGAGGTGAAGAAAAGTGATTGGTATCAAGCGCTGATGAACACGAGCGAGCATATCATGATCTATTCGTATTTTGACAAGCAGCAGGCAGAGATGTCGCAAAGTCAGGGAGGACGCAAAGTCAGCATTATTCGTAAGCTGGATTACTTTGGGGAGCAGCAGGTTGAAAAGGTGTTAAAGGTTGATCTGGACTACGCTTTCATCAACAAATCGCTTAAAAATGAGGGAGCGAACGGGAAGGTGTATGTCGTGTCGGATGGTAGGGTCATTTTCTCGAACGATTCAAAGATGAATCAGACTCGCAAGCCATTTAATCTGATTGCGAACAGTTCAATTGACCCTGTTCAATCCATGCAATCGATTCCCGTCGTATCCGAGGATTGGCAGATTGTCGTCAGCACGGAGAAATTGGACGTTCTGTCGGAGATTATTAATTCCAAGCTTAATTTGACGTTGCTGATCATTCTTAATCTGTTGGTGCCCACACTGCTGATCTGGTTGATATCCAGATCGCTGGTCATCAGAGTTGATCGAATAGCGAAGCACTTGGATCAAGTGAAACATGAGAAATTTGAGGTGATATCGGGACCTGTGGGCAAGGACGAGATCGGCAGTCTGACCCATAGTTATAACATGATGGTCATCAAGATCAAGAATCTGATTGAGATTGTGTTTAAGAGTCAGGTGGAGCGGCAAGCCCTTGAGCTCTCCAAGAAGCAGGCGGAGCTGAAAGCCCTTCAGAGTCAGGTGAATCCCCATTTCATGTTCAACACGCTTGAAACGATCCGTATGAGGAGTTTGATCAAGGACGAACTTGAAACCTCCGATGTCATTCATAAACTGGCACTGCTGCTGCGTCAGACGATCAATTGGGGCGACGATCTGATTACAATTGCGGAGGAAATCAATTTCGTGGAGAGTTATCTGAGCATCCAGCAGTATCGCTTTGGTGAAAAGCTGCAATTCGCAATCAGGATCACAGACGAATCCATTGCTGCGATGATGATACCCAAGCTAACCGTTCTCACCTTTGTGGAGAATGCTTGTATCCATGGGATTGAAGGGACGTCGAATGACGGGGTCGTGGAGGTATTATTCGAAATTCGAAGTAATGAACTGTACATTTCCATTCGAGACACTGGAGTCGGTATGGATCAGGACAAGCTGGCCTCGCTCCGCAAAATGATGCAAGATCCGAGTATGGATCGGATGAGCGAGCTTAGCAGCATTGGTATGATGAATGCATATATTCGGCTGCGGATGTATTTTGATGATTTTGTTCAGGTGCACATATTCAGTGAAAAGGGGGAGGGGACAACGATTGGCATTCAAATTCCTCTTATGAAGGCATCTCAAGAATAAGGAGCGAGGATATGATCAACGTGCTGATTGTGGACGATGAACCATTTATTCGCCAAGGACTTCTATTGTTAATTGATTGGGAGTCTTACGGTTTCCAGATTTGCGGTCAGGCTTCCAATGGCATGCAAGCCTTGGAGTGCATACGCGCTGTGCAGCCCGATCTGGTCATTTCCGACATCAAGATGCCGGAAATGGACGGCATGCAGCTTGCCCAAACCTTATATGAGCAATATAACGGTGATATCAAGCTAATTCTTCTTAGTGGATTCTATGAGTTCGGATATGCCAAGCAGGCAATTAAATATCAGGTGAATGACTACATTCTCAAGCCTATCGT
This sequence comes from Paenibacillus sp. 2KB_22, assembly GCF_052115745.1. Lineage (NCBI taxonomy): Bacteria > Bacillati > Bacillota > Bacilli > Caryophanales > Paenibacillaceae > Paenibacillus > Paenibacillus sp. 2KB_22. The sequence continues at coordinate 51,421 of NZ_JBFRHG010000009.1, read as the reverse complement.
GAAGACAGAGCTGGTACAGGTGCTTGAGGAGTTCAGGGACGCATTTCATGCGCGGACAGAAGAGAAGCGATCTCAGCAAAAAAAGGATCGAATTATTATGGGCCAGCATATGCAGTCGATCTTGCTTGGGGTGGCCGAGGAGGAGGCGGTTACGAGTCTGCAGCCCCACTATCAAGAGGCCATCACACTGCGTTGCATCCTGATTGAGGCGGAAGGCGGTGCAACACACGGAACGGATTGGTGCGATCGGGTTGAGGCATGGCTGGGCGAGCCTTTGCCGGGGCAAATTTTGAAGCCATTCACAGGTGATAAAAATGCGGTTCTGCTCATGGTTACAGATATGATGGTGAAACGTAAGGCAGTGGCTTTGGAGCAATATTTGAACCGATTACATGCCGATCTGAGCCACGGTCACGGGGCGGCGGTTACTTGTTATGTCGGGAAGGAAGTACATGGGTTTGAGGCGCTGAATGAGTCTTATCAATCCTGCGGCATAATGAAAAGCTTACGTTTCTTCACCACATGCGGGCCTATTTATTACTTCGAGCTTATGGATACGACCCTATTTAGTAATCGTCCGGGACAGTTCGAAAAACAATTGTTCGATGGGTTGATCAAGTCCATTGAGGAACAGCAGACGTATGAGCTTTACAGCCATGCAAAGGCAATATTTCAATTTTTTCTGGATGAGCGAATCGAGCCTGGTATTGTCCGAATCCACCTGCACTATTTGGCATACAATTTGCTGGATCTCGTGAATAACGATACGGTCACTCCAGATTCCGGGCTGATGGAATCGACTTTTCTGAAGGTGAACTACGCGATGTTATCGATGGAGGAAAACATTGAACACTTATACGAGTTCTCGCTCATGTGCGCAGAGAAGCTGAAGGAGCAGCAAAAGTCGAAGGCGATGGGCATATTAGCCAAAATTGAGGCCTTCATTCACGAGCATTACAAAGAGAATATCAGCCTGAAATTGCTAGGAGAGCAGTTCTACATGAACAGCGCATACCTGGGACAGATTTTCAAAAAGCATTACTCGATCAGCTTCAGTGATTATTTGAATCAATTGCGAATTGAGGAAGCCGCTCGGCTGTTGCGCAGAACAGATCAAAGAGTATACGAGATTGCAACAATGGTGGGATATCGGGATTCCGATTACTTTATTAGCCGGTTCGAGAAACTCATGGGGGAGACTCCTGCACAATATCGTAAAAGTGCCCATACTGCGTACTCTCTTGATTCAACATCCTGCACTCCTTGATGGAGCGGCGGGATATTTTTTTTCGCAGATGCTGGAATTAGTGGGATTCCATCTATAGTTTATCCCGTTGAGAGGGGCATGGAAGCATGATAATTTTAAGTCAGCCTTTGGAAAGCGCTTTCTAAAAAGCTTCTGTCAATATAATCGATGGAGGGGTCATGATGAAAAAGGATGTTAGAAAAAGAATCAGGTATTGTGCTCTGCTCGCTTTAATACTGGTCGTTGCACTCACTGGATGTACACCGGGGTCGTCCTCGAAAGGGGAAACGACAGCAGATGGAAGGGAATTGAAACAATTTTCAGCATTTTTTGCCGTACCGGGAAAAATTGCGCCTGACGATAATCGGGTGCTAAAAGCTATTGAGGAGAAAACAGGCGTTAGAGTTACGATGGACTGGCTCACGGGCCAAACAGCCAAAGAGCGAATTGGTGTGCTCATTGCAGGCGGCGAATATCCCGATTTTATCGATGGGAGTGATGGTACTCAGCAACTGGTAGCAGCAGGGGCGTTAGTACCACTTGAGGATTACATCGATAAATATCCGAACATTAAAAATTACCTGGGCGAAGACTGGAAGAAAATGAAAAATACGACGGATGGTCATATCTACTTCATTCCTCAATTCGGCAATATACAAGAAAAATCGATGAAAGTATCCCATGATGGAGAAGCGTTCTGGATTCAGAAGGCCGTACTGGAGTGGGATAACTATCCGACAATCAAAACACTTGACCAATACTTTGACTTAATTGAACGGTATAAAGCAGCTCACCCGACCGTTGATGGTCAGCCAACGATTGGATTCGAAATTATCTCTTATGACTGGCGTTATTTCGCACTGGAGAACCCTCCGCTCTTCATGGCTGGTTATCCTAACGAAGGCGCAGCCATCGTTGATAAAGAAACGCTGACGGCCAAAAACTATAATACTATTCCGGAAGCGAAGGCCTATTTCAAGAAGATCAATGAGGTATATCATCAAGGCCTGGTCGATAACGAAACCTTTACAGCAAACTATGATCAATATATATCCAAAATTTCAACCGGACGTGTGCTGGGTATGGTGGATCAAGGATGGCAGTTCCTTGACGCCGAGGCATCACTCGTGAAGCAAAAATTGTATGACAAGACCTATGTACCGTTGTCTATTACACTCTCCGAGGATGTTAAAGGACGTTATCAGAACAATCCGATTCTTAACGTGAATGGCGGCTTGGCTATTACAAAGAGCTGCGAGGATATCGAGGGAGCGCTTCAATATATTAATGATTTGCTGGACCCTGAGATGGAGGTATTGAGAACCTGGGGACAGGAAGGCGTGGATTACCAAGTGGATGACAAAGGCGTGTTCTCCCGGAATGAAGAGCAACGTGCGAATTCCAAAGATCCGGACTGGGTGCTGGCGAATACGGGAAGCCCATTGGTCTACTTCCCGCATCATGAAGGCATGACCGCTGACGGGAAGAATGCTCTTGACCCTAAGGAGCAGCCGGAGGAGTACCTTGCCACATTGAATGACATCGACAAAAAAGTGCTGAAGGCGTACGGATATACGAAATTTACTGATTTCCTGGAGCCTGCGGAGGAAAATGAACCGTGGTTCCCGATCTACACCTATAATTTCGAACCGAATAAGCCAGAAACGATTGCCAGACAGAAGATGGACGATGTGAAACGCAAATGGCTGCCAAAAGTAATTATGACTTCACCAGCCGAATTTGATAAGGCTTGGGAAGAATATCAAGCCACACTTAAGGAAAGTGCAGATATTAAAGCGTATGAAGATGCGTTGACGGAAGAAGTCCGCAGACGCATGGAATTGTGGGGATAAAGGCCTGTCACACCGAAAGGCTATGGGGAATCCCGTAGCCTTTCTTACACGCTAGATTGGGAGATTGGATAGGAAAGGAATCGATTCATCCAGACTGGGTGATATAGATAAACTCGTAAGCAAGGAGAGAAAAAACATGGCCAAAAAGGAGCTGCAGCCTTCGTTAAAAACCAGCCACATCCCAGCGGGAACAAGCTGGATCGGGTACAACCTGTCCAGAATGAAAAGTCAGCGACAATTAATGTGGATGTCATTTCCGTTTATTGCGTTTATCGCTATTTTTGCGTATGGACCATTATGGGGCTGGTTGATGGCGTTTCAGAATTATAGACCTGGCATTGGTTTTATGGAGCAGGATTGGGTGGGGGTGGATCATTTTCGAACGTTATTCACGGACCCTACATTTTTACGTGTCATTCGCAATACGCTGGCGATGAGCCTGATCAGTCTGTTTCTGGGATTTGTCGGTTCAATTGGTCTGGCGCTCTTATTGAATGAATTGCGGATGATATTGTTCAAACGCGTGGTACAGACGGTTTCCTATCTTCCACATTTCCTGTCGTGGATCATCGTAACAGGGATCGTTGCAAATGTATTGTCAACGGAAACAGGTATTGTGAATGTGCTGCTGACAAAATTGGGTCTGATTGAGGCACCAATCAACTTTTTTGCCGAACCCAAATACTTCTGGGGGATTGTAGGTCTGTCCAGCATGTGGAAGGAAATTGGCTGGGGCACGATTATATATCTGGCGGCCATGGCGTCGATTAATCCGAGCTTATACGAAGCAGCTTCCATTGACGGAGCCGGCCGCTTTCGCAAAATGTTCAATGTCACACTTCCAAGCATCAAACCAACGATCATTATCCTACTTATCATCAACGTGGGTAACGTACTTAACGCAGGTTTTGAGATTCAATACTTGCTAGGGAACGGACTGGTACAGGATGTATCCGAGACAATCGACATTTTTGTTCTAAAATACGGGATTAATCTTGGTAACTATTCACTTGCCACCGCAGCAGGCATTTTCAAAAGTGTGGTCAGTCTGGTGCTCATATTCATCGCCAACGGGATTGCCAAGTCTCTTGGTGAAGAGCGATTGATATGATAAGGGGGCATAGCTGTGAAGCGATTTAGTAGAAAACGAAACTTGGGAGACTCTATTTTTTCAATCACCAATGGCATATTTATGTTGCTTGTCATGGTTGTTACGTTATATCCTTTTTTAAACACCATTGCCGTATCTTTCAATAACGGGCTGGATACGATCCGCGGGGGAATCTATCTCTGGCCGAGAGAGTGGACGCTGCAAAATTACGTCTCCGTATTCCAGAATCCGAATCTGACACAAGCTGCATTTATATCGGTTGCCCGAACTGTGATTGGAACGGTTGTACAGCTGTTCTGTACAGCCATGCTGGCCTATGTGCTGAGCCGCAAGGAATATATGTTTAACAAATTGGTCACGACGCTGTTCGTCATGACGATGTATTTCAGCGGCGGCTTAATTCCGGGATACATGCTCATCAAACAAGTGGGGCTGCTGAACAGCTTCTGGGTATACATTATTCCCGGATTGATCGGGGTGTTCAACATGATCGTCATTCGTACCTACATTCAGGGACTGTCGGAGGGATTGATTGAATCCGCGAAGATGGATGGAGCCGGAGATTTTCGGATTTTCATGCGCATCGTGCTTCCGCTGTCCAAGCCAGTGCTGGCTACAGTCGCTCTGTTTATTGCTGTAGGTCAATGGAACTCCTGGTTTGACTCCATATTGTACACGGCGGGTAATCGGAATTTGACCACCTTGCAGTATGAGCTTATGAAATTGTTATCCTCTGCGACCTCACAGGGTGGCACTGTTAACGTGGATTCATACAAAAATGTAACCAACATGGTAACTCCTGTCTCCATTCGGGCAGCGATCACGGTTGTGACGGCCATGCCGATCGTTTTACTGTATCCGTTCTTGCAAAAATACTTTGTCACTGGACTCACCATTGGAGGGGTAAAAGAATGAAAAATGCAAATCAAAGCGAACAATGCACGTTTAACAATCCGATCATGCCCGGGTTTTATCCAGATCCGTCCGTCTGTCGTGTGGGTGAAGATTTTTATTTGGTGACATCGACATTTGCCTATTATCCTGGGGTTCCGATCTTTCAGAGCCGTGATCTTGCACATTGGAAACAGATTGGCAATGTACTGGATCGCCCTTCACAATTAAATCTTCAGGGAGCAGGGCATTCACAGGGAATATTCGCTCCAACGCTTCGGTATCATGAAGGTACCTTCTATATGATTACAACCAACGTATCGCATGGCGGTAATTTTGTTGTAACCGCTACCGACCCGGCTGGGCCATGGTCTGATCCTTATTTTATCGAAGGCGCAGAAGGCATTGATCCGACGATTTTCTTCGATGACGGCAAAGCATATTACCTGGGTACACGTCCTTGCTCTGAGGGAGTTCGTTATAATGGAAACTGGGAAGTTTGGCTGAGGGAGCTTGATCTGACCACCATGAAACTGGTAGGAGACAGTCACGTGCTCTGGCGTGGGGCCATGGTTGATGTTATCTGGCCTGAAGGACCGCATCTGTATAAGATCGATGAATATTATTATTTATTGATTGCAGAGGGCGGCACAGGACCCAACCATGCCGTGACCATTGCGCGAAGCCAAAGCTTAACCGAAGGGTACGTCGGGAATCCGAATAATCCGATCATCACGCATCGCCATTTGGGCAAGCGCTACCCTATTGTTAATGTAGGACATGCCGACTTGGTGCAGGCTGCGAACGGTCAATGGTTCATGGTTATGCTTGCTTCGCGTCCATATGGTGGGAGCTTCAGCAATCTCGGGCGGGAGACGTTCCTTGCTTCTGTCGTTTGGGAGGATGGATGGCCTGTGGTGAATCAGGGGCGAGGTATACTGGAGGATCAGGGTATGCTGGATCTGCCAGCAGCACCAGTGGCACCGGATTTGCGCTGTGAAAACTTTGATACCGATCATCTGGGCTTGCAATGGATGTTTCTGCGCAATCCTCTGGAAGACCTGTATTCCTTGACTGAACGCAAAGGTTATCTGCGATTGAAGCTGAAACCACAAACATTGAAGGAACTCGAGAACTCCAGCTTTGTCTGTGTGCGTCAGAGACATATGGATTACGTGGCAGCCACAGCGATGGAATTTGTGCCGCAGCAAGAGCATGAGACGGCGGGTCTGGTCGTTATTCAGAATGACCAGTATCATGTGCGGATTGAACGTGCACTTGAAGGAGAGCAGCAGGTGCTGCGTGTCATGACATGGTTTGGCGGAGAGGAATCACAGGTTGCTCAAGTTGTGTTGGAAGGGGATGTTCCACGGGTATCCATGAAGATGGCTGCACTTGGACAGCAGCTCAGCTTCTATTACAGCACAGATGGAAGTGAGTATCATCTAGTTGCAGACCGAGTGGATACGACCAGCTTGAGCACGGAAGTGGCTGGCGGTTTTGTTGGGTGCTGTATTGGCATGTTCAGCAGCAGTAATGGTAAATTGTCCGACCAAGCAGCTGACTTTGACTGGTTTGAATATGGTTCGTACTAACGTAAATAAAAAGGGAAGCTCAATCCAGCAGCAGATGCTAAGGGTTGAGCTTTTTTCTAGTCCGTTTATCTTATTATGAAGCATCCCCGCAGGAATTGACCCGGTTTACATCCAAAATTTCGTTCACATGATAATCTTCGAATCGGTCTAGAAGAGCGTCCAAACCATATTCTAACTTGTGCTCAAGCTCCTCCAGGTAAATGGGGAGGATTGCGTAGAAGTGCACAGTCTGTCCATCTTCCATGTCGAGCGTTAGGAAATCCTCATCGGCCTCAAGCGGAGGCAGCACGATAAAGGCACACATGTCTGTGTTATTGGAAAATGGCATTGCCGGATCACCATTCGGCACCGTATGCCCCCAACTTAGCCAGGTATCGTAGTCATGCGGCAAGCGAGCCATCGTTTTTAACCAGCGTATTGGCCAGTAGTTGTCCAACTGCTTCAGTTGCTCCTCTAATAGAGGCCAATCCGGCGGCAAACAAATCATCAGCTCTGCGTATTCATAGTCCTGTGCATCTTCAGGCGTGTTCATAGGCAAGGCGCTCATGCCTGTGGTGTACAATGTGTAATAATTTCGTTCTGGTGTTGGACGAATCACATGAACATCGATATGAACCTTGTCCGATAGCAACTCATGGAATACAGACTCGGCTTCACCGAGATATTGGTCAGCATGTTTCTCGATTTGCTCCAGCCACTCGTCTTTTGCATAAGAAGTAGACTGCCACTCACGATTCCTATCCTTATGACGAAGGATAGGAGCGCCGGAGGGTGAATATTCGGATGATTTGGACATGCTTACAGCTCCCTTGCACAGTATTATGTACTTGCTTTTTCATCTTAATCATATCATGTGAATTGAAGTCTGAACCTCGTTCTATGGTATGATATGAGCATGTTGATGAGTTCGATTGAAGGGGCATAGCGTATGAATCAGAGCATACAACAGTTTAAAGCGGATTTTTTCAAAGCGTTGGCGCATCCGATGCGGATTCAGATTCTGGAGCTGCTGAGTGAAGGAGCCAAGAACGTGAATGAACTGCAAAGCATTCTGGGATCGGAAGGCTCTGCCGTTTCACAGCAACTGGCTGTACTGCGCAGCAAAAACGTTGTTCAGGGAATCAAAGAAGGGACAACTGTCACCTATTCGTTGCGTGATCCGCTGATTAAGGATCTGCTGGCAGTGACCAAACAGATTTTTGACAATCATCTGGTTGATGCCATTTCCATGCTGGAAGATATTCGTAAAGAGTCCTGACACAAGAAACAAGAGCAACGGTGTGTAATGACCGTAGGTTCTTGTTTTTTTGGTTTGGTTTCCTACGATTATTTGTGCGCAATCCGATTGACAGGAGGTGTGCAGGAGAGTAGTGTTTTATTTATATTCAAATATTCAAATATATGAAGAAAAGAAGGTTTTTGTACATGAGATGGATGGGGAGATATGCAGGTTACAATGCTGCTGCTTTTCGCAAGGATCTGTTATCGGGACTGATTGTAGGTATTATTGCGATTCCACTCGGTATGGCCTTTGCCATCGCTTCAGGGGTCAAACCGGAGTATGGATTATATACCACAGTAATCGCAGGGATTCTCATTTCCTTGCTGGGTGGATCCAAGTTCCAGATTGGCGGGCCTACGGGGGCATTCATTCCGATCCTCTTCGCCATAGTGATGCAGTATGGATATGAGAATCTGCTGATCGCCGGAATGATGGCCGGTTTGATGCTTGTACTTATGGGCGTATTCAAGCTTGGGGCATTAATCAAGTTTATTCCTAGGCCGGTGACGATCGGTTTCACGGCAGGGATCGCCGTCATTATTTTTAGCGGACAGATTACGAATTTCCTGGGACTTCGAGGTATAGAGAAGCACGAGGATTTCTGGTCCAACATGAAAGAAATCGGGATGCATATCTCGACAATTAATATATACAGTGTGCTTACAGCTGGAGTCTGTCTGGCTGTTCTTCTGCTTTTGCCCAAGTTTGCACCAAAGGTACCTGCATCACTAGTGGGGCTGATTCTTTCGACGGTAGTCGCAGCGTTCTTTTTTGAAGGGCAGGTGGCTACGATCGGTTCGTCTTTTGGCGCCATACCTAACTCCTTGCCTCAGTTTCATGTGCCGGAGATCACTTGGGAGCGTATCGTGAACTTGCTGCAACCCGCTTTTGTCATTGCCATGCTGGGTGGTATTGAATCGTTGCTGTCAGCTGTGGTTGCCGATGGCATGACCGGAAGCCGACATAACAGCAATCGGGAGTTGATTGGGCAGGGGATTGCTAATATGGTGACGCCGCTATTCGGAGGGATTCCTGCAACAGGGGCGATTGCACGTACGGCGACAAATATCAAATCCGGCGCAGTATCGCCATGGTCTGGCGTGATTCACGGTGTAGTGGTACTGCTGGTACTTGTTCTCTTTGCGCCATATGCATCCCACATTCCTCTTGCCAGTATGGCTCCCGTTCTGATGCTGGTGGCTTGGAACATGAGTGAACGGAGATCCTTCATGCATGTCATGAAAACCAAAACGAGCGATTCACTCGTTCTGCTCATTACCTTTTTGCTTACTGTATTTACAAGTTTAACGACGGCTGTAGAGGTTGGGTTGATTCTGGCTGTCCTTTTATTTGTTAAGCGGATGAGTGAGATGTTGAAGGTTGCCAAAGTACTGCCCGATCCCGAGCATAAACATGAGAAAGTCATGGCCCACATGGTTCGGGAAGGACATGACTGTCCGCAGATCAGCTTATATACGATTGAAGGACCTTTATTTTTTGGTGCGGCAGATATGTTCGAAAAGTCGGTCATGGATTCGATTCATCGTCGACCGGGCATTTTGCTGTTGCGCATGGGTAAGGTACCTTTTATGGATACAACAGGTGAAGCTAACCTGGCGAGTTTAATCAAGCATTTTGAACGGTCGGGCGGGATTGTATTGTTATCGGGCATACAAGAGCAGCCACTTGAGATGTTGAAACGAACGGGACTGTTAGAGCGTTTAAATCCTGCACATCGGTTTGAACATACTGGGGAAGCCATTAATTATGCGTTACATCATTTGAACGAGGAGAAGTGTAAGGGGTGCAAACATTTTGCCTTTCGTGAATGTGCTGTATTGTCGAGCGCTGGAACCGATCCAGAGCTTAATAGCCTGCTGAAATCTGGGAAGAGGGTCAATGCAAGCAGTTCTGTATAATCCACTCAAGAGAGAGGAAACTTTGGAATTCCAACGTTGATGCACCAACCAGTTTGAAATATATATTCTGGAAAATTAACGGAAAATAGACTATGTTATAAGTTGATAGGTGAATACGGTTACATCGTTCATCAGATGAGAAATAATCATATAAACTGAAGGAGTATACATATGTCCATTCAACCGACTGCTTTACGTTCAGTGCTTAACCCCAGGTATCTGGAGTCTGCATTGAGCAATCAGTATGACATTGGAACATGGGAAGAATGTTTGTTTTGGCTTAGAGGATTGAATGATACCTACCGAGTTAGCACGTCCAGTGGGATGTATATTCTTCGTATCTACCGCACTGAAATTTCGGAGGCAGATGTTCAGTATGAGCTATCGTTATTAGCTCAACTGAAGAACGTTCTAACTTCTGCGGAACACACCGACATTGGAGAATATATTCAGAAGAAAGATGACACTGGATATACGGTGCTGGAGGCGGCAGAAGGCAAGCGGGTTGCTGTGATGTTTCGGTATATTGAGGGTACGGAGAACAACCTGGAGGATGAGGAGTCTTGTTACGTCTTTGGTCAATCTGCCGCTGAATTGCATAAGGCTATGGATCAGGTGGACGTGGAGTTGCCACGATATGAGCTTGATTTGAAATTTCTCATCGACGAACCCTTAGAAAGAATCATCCACTATATCGGTGAGAACCATGAAGCAGCAGCATTTCTCCATACGTTTGCAACAGCATTAAAAGAACGCATCGCTGCCGCTTCCAGACAAGACCTGGATTTTGGACTGTGTCATGGCGATATGCATGGGAACAACAATGCGTTTCAACAAGAGCATTCGTTTATTCATTACGATTTCGAGTGGGCTGCCAGAAGCTGGCGTGCTTACGATCTGGCTCAATTGAAAATTCGGAAACGGCAGTCGGGTGATTCAGGGCAGAAACAAAGACTATGGGATGCGCTAATGGCAGGATATCGTTCAGTCAGAAGTTTCTCTGCCGAAGATGAACACGCGGTTGATCTCTTTATTATCGCTCGCCGATTCTGGGTGATGGGTCTGGATGTTGCTTTTATCGAGAGTGATATGGGTGCGCTGGATTATGGCGAGGATTGGCTGAATGACTTTTTGCAAGAGTTCCGAGATATGGGGATTGTATCATAGCGAATGATGAACAATATTTTAGGTGTAGGCTTGAATGCTTTAAGACCCTTCCGAGTGAACTTGAACTCGGGAGGGTCTTTTTTAACTCATATTCAAGGCAACCTGGTCCATGTTAGTTGGAAGATGATGAAGAAGCGGCGGCAGCCGATGCTGCGGCAGCTGCGGTCATCGCTGCTTGTTGAGCAATGATAATATTCGTGATGCTGGTTGAGATTGCTGTCGTTAGCATACCGTTTCGCAGATTCTCCACATATTGAATGGCTATCAACGCGGATGAGAACAGGAGCAACTCCTGTTTATCGATCGACCAAGCACCGAAGCCTTTTTGAGTCCGTAACCAATCATTTGTTTCCGCGACTTCATCCACTAATGTGTCTCTGTCCGAAGGCAGTAGAGAAAGTAACCCGAGAGAAGGTAATGTATACGTTTTATCCATTCGGAGATCCCTTTGACGAAAAGCTTCATTTAAGGCAATCACACGAGTCCCTGCATCCGGGGTATCCTCTCCAAGAACCAGTACCTGTGTTAACGCCTGCACACTGTTTCTGGAAGAGAACTCTGGTTTTAATTCCCCGTAGAGTTGTTCCATTCGTGCCACACCAGTATGCACGTCGAGATCGGAAAGGGCTAACATGGCAGCGAAAATGTAGTCATCCTGCCCAGTAAGGAAGCGATGCTCTGCTTTCATACCGTCATAAAATGATTTGGCTCGCTCCACCGTAGGTTGAAACTGATCGGGTGATACCTGAGTTGCGATCTGATAGGCGGCAATAACGAGATAATCTGAGGTGCGGAATTTGATCTCTTTCATCAGATCATAGACATGCAGGGTATCTGCCAGCTTTGTGTTCTCATCCGTTGTAAGGGAGAGCATAGTAGCAACGCTAACGGCAGAATTACCTCTGAATGCAGAGAAAAGTTTTGTGTTTTGTTTAATCAACTCTTGGCTTTGGCGAATAGCTTCTGCATCAGCAACTTTATTCTCCGCTGCATAGAGCAAGGCGGCCAGACGGTGAATCATTCCATGTTGCCATTTGAACGACTTCTTGATGATCTGCGTGTTGGAAACGAATAATTCAACTCGTTCTGCATGCGGTTGTTGCATAGGGCTTACCTCCATTTTAAGAAAATATCATTGTCAGTCTTTCATCCCGCCGTTGTTAAGAGATTAGATGATTAGGAATATCAAATGAATTAAAGCAATTATTCCCATAGGATATATGAATGATCTGGAGAATCCATTTTTAAATTCATTGTGAGGGTGCTTCTCGAAAAAGAAGTGCAATACGGTATGTATGATGAAAAAGATATCCAGCACCCAAAATGTAATCGTTTGATACGAACTAAAGAGCAGAGAGAGGATAATGGTGTACATTGGCAAGTGAATCCAGGTGAAATACCTGTAGGCTTTATCATCTTTCATATCTTTTAATACAATAAACAATTTCCACTCGGACCGCCTGATCGCATCCATTTCATGAAGCAGGAATAGAGAAAGGTTAAACAAAAATAAGACCAGTAAGAAATCAGGCATGTAAAGCCTCCTATTTTTAATTTTATACAAGCAGGTCAATAGCAACAAGTCGCATAAGACCCAAATATACAATACGTGAGCTGTCCATAGGGGTTCCAGCAATCTCCCTGTAGAGTCAGGGAAAAAGGAAGTCTGTCGCTATGATTACACAACGCTGCGATGAATTGTTGAATCAGTTGTCTGCCATATTCATTAAGCGGTTATCCTATACCTATATGTGTTGTGAATCCGTTTCCTCACATTCCTTGTTGTTTTTCTGCGGCACATCTCGTACAATTTGGTGAAGCAATTCTGCATTGCGTTAATGTGAGTATAAAATTTAAAATTACATCAGGAAGCTGTACACCAGAAAAGGGGAGAATCGTTTGGAATCGAAGCAACTATCTAGAGGGCTAAAGCCCCGCCATGTAGAGCTGATTGCACTCGGAGGTACAATTGGCGTTGGTTTGTTCATGGGATCGGCGAGTACGATCAAATGGGCAGGTCCATCTGTGCTGCTGGCTTATTTACTGGCCGGTATCATTATCTTTTTTGTCATGCGCATTATGGGGGAAATGTTGATTCAGGAGCCGGTCACGGGTTCGTTTGCTACATTTGCCCACAAATATATTAGTCCGCTTGCCGGATTCCTGACCGCCTGGAGTTATTGGTTCCTGTGGGTTACGGTTGGAATGGCGGAAGTTACGGCAATTGGCATCTATGTCGGGTACTGGTTCCCGGATATTCCGCAGTGGCTGCCGGCACTTGCCGGGGTGCTCATCATTGCGGCGGCAAATCTGGCGGCTGTGAAGTTCTATGGGGAATTTGAATTCTGGTTTGCGATGATCAAAGTAACGGCTATTGTGGCCATGATCGTGATCGGTACGGGGCTCATCTTCTTCGGCTGGGGGAATGGGGGGCAGGCCATTGGTCTGTCGAATCTGTTCAGTCATGGTGGCTTCTTCCCTGGAGGCATCAAAGGTTTCCTCTTCGCGCTGTGTATCGTCACGGCTGCGTATCAGGGAGTGGAGATGGTCGGTATTACAGCAGGCGAAGCGGAGAATCCGAAACACACCTTGCGTAAAGCGATCAAAAATATCGTGTGGCGTATTCTTATTTTCTACGTAGGTGCCATATTCGTCATCGTGACATTGTACCCTTGGAATGAAGTGGGCGAGACAGGAAGTCCGTTTGTGCTCACCTTTGCCAAGGTCGGCATTGTTGCTGCAGCGGGAATTATCAACTTTGTGGTGCTCACGGCGGCCATGTCGGGATGTAACAGTGGGATCTACAGTGCAGGACGGATGTTATACACGCTGGCTGAGAATGGGCAGGCACCTGCCTTTTTCAAAAAGCTATCCAAAGGTGGGGTTCCCCGCAACAGTATCGTCATTACGATCTCCTTGTTGTTAATCGGAGTTGTACTGAACTACCTGATGCCAGACTCCAAGCTATTCCTGTACATCTACAGTGCAAGTGTGCTTCCGGGCATGGTTCCATGGTTCGCGCTGGCGTTCAGTCAGTTCAGATTCAGAAAGCGTTGGGGCAACGAGATGGCGGATCATAACTTCAAGTCCAAATGGTTCCCCATCAGCAATTACATTATTATTGTGTATCTGATCCTCGTCATTATCGGTATGGCGTTTAACCCGGATACGCGCTTGCCTCTGATAGTTGGAGCTACGTTCATGGCCATCGTGGTGGCTGGATATTTCGCATTTGGCATCGGAAAAAGACAACGGATAGATGGCGGCGAAGATCGCTAGTCTAATAATCAGTAATCAACTTATATCGTAATATCATACGTGCATTCCTTGAAATGATTGGAGAACCTGCGGGTGATTCAGCGTCCTTCAGGGAGTGCATTTTTTTATCTGAAAATCCATGCTTGATTATAAACTCTCAAATCTCCGGAGATTCAATGCCAGACAGTTGCCAACGAAAATGGGGCAGGTCCAGTTTAAATTTTGCTAATCTCGGTTACAAAGAAAAGAGTGAAACTTTTATGAAAACAACTTTTGTGATTGCAGTAATCACTGTAAATAACCGAGGAGGAATTGAACATGGCTAATCAAGACCAGCACACCATGCAAGATCCAACGACACAATATCCGAAAGCTACACCGGAGTGGAAACAGCAACAGGATGAGCCGGGACTCCAGCGTGAGATGACTCCTGTTCCTGATGCGGGTGAAAAAAGTTATAAAGGTAGCGGACGTTTAACAGGACGCAAAGCAGTTGTGACCGGAGCTGATAGCGGAATTGGACGGGCGGCTGCGATTGCGTTTGCCCGTGAAGGTGCAGATGTCGTTCTGGCTTATTTGCCGGAAGAGGAAGCAGATGCACAAGAAGTTGTGAAGTTGATTGAGGAAGCTGGGCGGAAAGCCATCACGATGCCAGGTGACCTGAAGGATGAGAAGTACTGTGAAGAACTCATTGAATCTGCGGTCAAAGAGCTGGGCGGGATTGATATCCTTGCTAACGTGGCAGGTAAACAGCAGTTTGTAGAGCAGATTGCGGATCTGACTACCGAGCAATTCGATGCAACGTTCAAAACAAATGTCTATTCTATGTTCTGGCTCTGCAAGGCAGCTGTGAAACACATGAAGCCAGGCAGCTCCATTATCAATACATCATCGATTCAGGCGTACAAACCTTCGCCAATTCTGCTGGATTATGCGACAACGAAGGCATCGATTAACACGTTCAGCAAAGCGCTTGCCCAACAGGTGGGTAGCAAAGGAATTCGTGTCAACGTTGTAGCACCAGGCCCGGTATGGACACCGCTCCAGGTTGTGGGTGGACAACCAGTCGAGAAGCTGGCCGAGTTTGGTTCCAACACACCGCTTGGTCGTGCAGGACAGCCTGCCGAGATGGCTCCGGCATTTGTGTTTCTGGCAAGCCAGGAATCCAGCTATGTGAGCGGCGAAACACTGAATGCGAATGGCGGTACGGTTAGTCCGTAAACGTTGGATATAAAAGCTTTTGAATCATAGGCCAGTGAAACAAAGAACTCCATTCCCGATGAAGGTGAATGGAGTTCTTTATTGTTATTTTTTATAATTATAAAATTATTTCTGTTCTGGTTTCGGGTCCAGAATGGCATAACTACCAAGCGTGGCCAGTTGCGCCGTATTTAGTAGGGCTTCATCCACAGCAGCAAGGGCTTCACCGGCAGCTGTCATGAGCTCATCAGAATCAACAGGTGAGGCAAAACGGAGAATGACCCGGTTCTCTCCTTTTTTGAGTTCACTCTCAGCCTTGGTTTTGTACTCATTAATAGACGCGACTTCAAGATCATTCTGCACATAATAATCATTGGCATCGCTCTCGCCATCGAACATTGCGAGCTCGGAATCAAGCCAATAATCCTTATCAGCTATCGTTTTCTGGCTGGCAGCAGTCTCATCGTTGGCATTGTACAGGAAGTAGGGGATACCGGAGTTCGTCAGGTTGTTGGTGGCATCGACATGTAACCATTCGTTCCCGATTTTGACCTTGTTCCATGCATGTGGAACTCCGCTGGAAGCGCCCGTTACAACGATGCTTTCCAGTCCCGAGAGATCGGAGAGCAATTTGTAAACGGAAGCATAGCTGGCACATACCCCGACACCTTTGACCAGAATACCGTAAGTGGTAAACGAGTCATTGAATTGCGGATCGACATTTTTAAAGTTGTTCTGCTCCGCATTCTCCAGCGCTGCATCATCATACTTTGCGTTATCGTTCAGATAATCGTAGATGGCTTTTCGTTTCTCGTCTTCGTTCATGCCATCCTTGATGATGGAAGCCACAACTTCGTTTGCTTTGGCAATAATCTCATTTTGCTTCTTCTGAATACCACTTGCAGATTCATTGTAATGAATCGAAAGGGTAAGCGTACCATAGTTGTATTCAAAACCTTCCACACCAAGAATCAATGGATTCTGGTACATCACTTTCAGGACAACGTCCGAGAGTGTCGTGAAATTCTGAGCTTCGGGGAAAGCCTTCAACGAAATTTTATCTTGCGCCGCAATCATGTTTTTGGCTAAAACTTCTTCCAATGCGGAATCTGCATTGATCATTGCATCGCCTGTAGCAGGCTGAGGCACGGTTTCCTGATCACCTTGTTCTACATTTTGCTGTGTATTGGACTTTTGCTCATCTACCAGATTGTCTTCTTCAGCTTCAGGAGCTGGAGCAGGGGCTTCATTAGAAGTTTCCTCGGAAGCACTCTCAGAAGTATCATTAGAAGCCTCGGTGGATACCGGATCAGTTGCATTCTCTGAAGTCTCATTATCGGTTGTGGAGTCTGTAGCTGGAGTTTCCGAAGCTGGTGCTTCTTCTGTTTCCGTTGCAGACTCAGGTGTATCATGATTGTTGATGATCGTTGGCACGTCAGGTGCAGGAACGTAAGGTGTATCATTCTTCGGTTCCACCAGTCCGTTGCTGGACTCGGCTACGGTTTGCTGAGTGAGTCTGTCCAGGTCTGCTTGGGTCACATTTTCTACACGTACGTAACTTTTCAGAGCTGTTCCTTTAATGTGAAAAGGAATATTTGTTTCATTAAACTCTGAAATCTCTACGCTTTTGGTATCATAGACAATGGTTTCCCGGGCTAAAGAGCCGTCGTTGTATTCCACTGTCGTTTTTTGAGGAAGTGCATCTATATTCTTTAATTTCTCCCTATACAATTGTTCTTTCAAAGCTGTTGGTAACTGGGAAGCAAGCGGAGCTGTAGGGACACCTCTGCTAAAATTGGATTCTTTGCCTCCGCCGATTGCAGTGACGTAATATTCTCCTCGTATACCATGGTTCTGAGTGGTAGTTATCATTTCATTATAAGTGCCGAGCCCGCCTTTTCCGTCTTTCATAAAATCATTGAAAGACGTCTCTGTTGTTACCGCAATATCTAAAGGTAGACTATTACTGAAAGCGTCCTCTGCGCCAGTTAGAGGTACATTTGTATCAAAGTTGGTTAGGTCAGAACGTTTATAAATTTTATATTCGGTGGCACCTTCTACCTTGTCCCAGACCAACTTGAACCGTCTATCTTTGTCAATTTCATATCTTAGGTTAGGTACGGGTAACTCCGATTTTACTGTAAACGGAATAATGATAGGCTGATCGAGTAGTGTTAGATTTTCCGCATCCGGATCATAATTCAGACGAATGTAATAAATGGGGGCACCGCCCCAAGAACTTTGATCCTTGTTCATCATGGAATCTGAACTTAATACGCCCCATCCAAGAGGCTTAATGGAAACGCTGTTGCCATTGGTATCGCGAAGGGCACGTACATCGCTTGCTTTGAGTGCTTTAATATCGGTATGTACACTTATAATGTCAAAAGCTGACAGGTTATTCTTCCGTAAATCTGCTTTAAACTTGAACGTAAATTCTTCATCCTGAGCCACGTTGTACATCGGCATGATCGCTTGTTCCGATTCGGAGCCGTATTTCTGCTTCAAATTTAAAATGGTAGAACCTTCTACGACTTCTGTAGGATTATTCTCGGACGGACTGCTTTCCTGCTCAGTGCTCTGGCATCCAGCCAGTAACAGGGTGAGCGCAAACATAATGAAAAATAGACGTTTCATGATACACCGCTTTCTTGTTTTTCTGAGTTGCACTAATGGCTACGTTCTACACACCGAAAGATTATCAGATATGGTTAAAACCCATACTGGAACCTCTTAACAGATAAACCTCCTATTAATTTCCTGACATCCTTTGCTAGTTTATGGTCATATTGACTCATTGTCAAGGAGGTAGGGTAGGTTTTAAGTCCTGTAGAACAATAGAACAGCTGTATTTCCTAGCTTGGGGGTTAAGGCTAAAATACAGGAGTTTGCTGACGCAAGGTGATAAAGTCTACGTGCGCTGGAGACAAACAACGGGTACTCATGTTAGCGAAGTGTACGGATCAGCCGAACCAACTTCCCCGTGATTGAAATTGCGAGTGTGTTACTTTTTTAGTTTTCAATTCTTTGTAAGCGTTCCCGTGTTATAATGGACAAAGTTGTATACAAGTTATCTAAAACGTTTTCTGCCCTTTTAACTCCATAATCTGAAAGCGAGGATCAGAGATGATTAAAGCAACGGAAGATAATCAATATGTTGAACTGACAAGCCCGACAAGTTTACCGAAGGCATCCGGATTTCTTTGGAATGAAAGGATGATGATTCATGTGAATTGCCGGGGGTACGCTGTGGCCCAATTCATGCAGCCCGAACCTGCCAAATATTCGTACGCTCCCAACCTGGAAGCGAAGACGTTTATGCAACCGGAGCAGCCATATTATGCTCACCATCCGGGACGGTTTATTTACATTAAAGATGAAGTAAGTGGCGAAATCTTCTCTGCCCCGTATGAACCGGTTCGCAAGCAGGCGGATAGCTATACGTTCGCTGTAGGCAAACACGATATTCATTGGAAAGTGATTCAGGACGACATTTGCATTGAGATGTCCCTACGTCTGCCTAAGGAAGATGTCATGGAACTGTGGCGTGTGAAGGTAACCAATCTGTCTTCGAGAAAACGCAAGCTGAGTATATACCCGTATTTCACGGTCGGCTATATGTCATGGATGAACCAGTCCGGTTCATATGTGGAAGAGTTACAGGGCATTGTCTGCTCGGCGGTTACGCCGTATCAGAAATATCAGGATTATAGCAAAATCAAAACCTACAGCGATAAAACCTATCTGCTTGCAGATCACCAACCGACCGCGTGGGAAGTGAATCAAGAGAGCTTTGAAGGCGAAGGCGGACTTCATAATCCCTCAGCGCTTCAGTCGGAGATACTGGCTGGTGGAGATGCGCGCTATGAGACACCTGTGGCTGTATTGCAATACAGAGTAGATCTGGAAGCTGGTGCTGAGCAGGCCTACCGATTTATCTTTGGCCCGGCTCATGATGAGGCCGAGATTGAGGGCATCCGTCAGCATTATTTTGTGAAGCAGAATGAGGAAGGACAGGATGGTTTTACGGCTGCCGAGCAGGAGTATGCGGATTATATTGCGGAAGGGCAGGGAAACATTCAGATCCAGACATCGGATGGTTGGCTGGATAATGTCGTGAATCACTGGCTGCCTCGTCAGATGTATTATCACGGGAAAACAAACCGTCTGTCGACCGATCCACAGACCCGGAATTATCTGCAGGATAATATGGGGATGAGTTACATTCAGCCGCAGGTTGCAAGGGCGGCATTCCTGACTGCATTGTCACAACAGCATATTAGCGGCGCCATGCCGGACGGAATTATTTTGCACCCGGACGCAGAATTGAAATATATTAACCAGATTCCTCATACCGATCACTGTATCTGGCTTCCGGTCTGTATGAAGACTTATCTGGATGAAACAAATGACTATAGCATTCTGGAGGAACAGGTTGCTTTTACAGACAGCGAACAGAAGCTTTCCGTACTGGAACATATGAATCTCGCGATGCGTTGGTTGATCCATGAGCGGGATGCGCGTGGGTTGAACTATATCAATCAGGGTGACTGGTGTGATCCGATGAACATGGTGGGATACAAAGGCAAGGGCGTATCCGGCTGGCTGACCATTGCGACGGCATATGCTTTTAATGTTTGGGCAGAAATTGCTGAACAGGCAGGGCATGCCGAGGTAGCAGCGGAATTCCGTCAGGATGCCAATCAGACGAATGCGACAGCGAACGAGTACCTGTGGGATGGGGACTGGTATGCCCGAGGCATTACGGATGATAATGTAGTGTTCGGTGTGAGCAAGGACGTGGAAGGACGCATCTATATCAATCCTCAGAGCTGGGCACTCATGAGCGGTGCTGCCGATCAGGAGAAACAGGAGAAGTTAATCCGCGCGGTAGAGGAGCAATTGGAGACGCCATATGGTGTCGAGAAGCTCGCGCCGTCTTTCACAGCGATGCGGGAAGATGTAGGCCGTGTCACGCAGAAACATCCGGGAAGTGCAGAGAATGGTGCAGTGTACAACCACGCGGCAGCTTTCTATATTTATGCGTTGTACCTGGTGGGTGAGAAGGAGAAGGCGTATCGTTTGCTGCGTAAAATGATTCCGGGGCCCAATGCCGAGGATATTCTCCAACGGGGTCAACTGCCTGTATTTATCCCGAATTATTATCGCGGAGCTTATCGTCAATTTCCACGTACAGCCGGGCGCTCCAGTCATCTGTTCAACACCGGCACAGTGCCTTGGGTGTATCGTTGCCTGATCGATGGATTGTTTGGCCTGCAAGGTCACGCACAAGGGCTTCAGGTTCGTCCGCAACTTCCTGCCGATTGGAACGAGGCGTCGGTCACGCGGTTGTTCCGCGGGGCTGAGCTGAACGTGAACATGAAGAAGGATGCAACAGTCCAGACGATTGAAGTGTACGTTGACGGTGAACGTATAGAAGGTGACATCATCAAGAATATCCAAGCTGGCGTGAAATATGAAGTGCTGGTGAAGCTGCCTTTGTAGAAAAAAGAGTACGGAGTAACTGTGTGTGGTGGGATGAGTTTTAAATAATTACGAAGCCAAGTGAAAAACTGCCTTTCCTTTATAGGAGGAGGGCAGTTTTTTGCTTTCAGCTTGATCAGGACTCGTTCCATTCTTTGACTCTGTACCAATAGCTATATATTTCCAAATAACCTAGCTTGGCGTAGAGCTTTAACGCAGGTGCATTATTCGCAACAACTTGCAGATAACTGGACGTGGCGCCATTCTCTTTTGCCCAATGCAGGAGGTGAAGGATCATCTGTTCAGCAAGTCCCTGATTGCGAAAGTTAACGTCTGTAATGATGTCATACAATCCAATATAGCCACGTTCGATTACACCAAATCCACAAGCGACGACTTGCCCGTCAATTAACAGCGAGATGAAACCTGCCTTTGTCCTGATATTGTTCAACATAAGTTTCGTCGTTTCCCGTTGCAGATCATTCACCTTGTTCAGTCGGCAAAAGTGATCCAGCCACGCTGTGGTCAACTGTTCGTCAATCTGTACAGCTTGGTGAACAGGCTCTTTGATGTCATCTAGGCTCCGAATCTGGATACGAGTCAGATCCACAACAGTATACCCTTTGTCCTGCAAAAGCTGGTCGAGATGAGCCGGCTGAATAAACGGCGTGATTTTGAAAATCGTACTTAACTGATTGGAAGCATAGATGCGCTCACATTCCTCAATCTTTTCATGCACATCCAGTGTTGAGTAGTGAATAGGTTGAATGGAATTGGCACGTTTGGTATATCCTTTGGCAAAACGGAGTACCCACCCGTCATACAGCAAGGTGGACAAGGGTTGCCAGTGGTTAAGCGATAGTTCTTCAATGGTTTTGTGTTCTGTATCCGTTGTATGAGTCATGTTTAACCTCCAGTTTTATAATACATAACAATACATAATAATGCATAAAAATACAATGCCGACATATATATTGCCGAACAGTATGCATTATAGCCGGAGATGGTATACAATTTGATTGAATGAATAATTTCAGAAGCGGAGCGCGTTATGTTAACTATAGAATTAAATAATCACAGCATTAACTGTCATATCCAATACGGCAAACGCAAGAAAGTTTCCATCACGATGGACTTGCCTTATATGGTAACAATCAAAGCACCCAATGGTATCAGTGAAGACATGATCCGGCAACTTGTGGAGCAGCATGGAGATGTAATTTTGAAGAAATCCGCTCTGATGCAGCGGGCGCTTGATGGTCCTCAAGCCAAGGAATACGAAGACGAGGGCAAAGGGAAGTTTTTGCTTTTTGGCAAGGAACACGCATTACATGAATTAATTCCTGTAGAGGGACTTACAGAAGAAGAGCTGCGAGCGAATCTGAAGAAGTTTTATTTTGCCGAGTGTAAACGCATGATTGGAGAGCGCATCGGACGTTATCAGCAGGAGTTGAAGGTGAAGCCGAAGTCGATAGAGATCGTAGATTCTCCCACGAAGTGGGGCAGTTGCAGCTGGGACAAAAAGCTTACGTTCAATTATCGCCTGGCGATGGCGCCACTGGAAGTGATCGATTATGTCATCATTCATGAACTTTGCCATATTCACCACATGAATCATGATCGCTCCTTCTGGCGGCGTATTGGCAGTATCATGCCGGATTACAAAACAAAAGAAGATTACCTGATGCGAAATGGACGGGACATGACATTGTAAGTTCAGGCTTAATTCTACAGTTCAAATTGCATGAAAATAGCTGTCCCGCTCGTCCATTTGAAGTACAATATAAGCAAATATGCCCGTACCACGAGACCATTGCTGTATCCGTGGTGAAAGGAGTCCAAAATGGCTGAGAGTAACCATTATTCGGTGCTGGTAGATGAATATATCTCGGAGTTTGCACCAGACGTACAGGTGAGATTACAGGCGTTAAGACAGATTATTCGCGAGTCGGCTCCGAACGCCGAAGAGAAGATCAGCTACAAGATGCCCACGTATGCACAACATGGGAATCTGGTTCATTTTGCTGCATACCAGCATCATATCGGGTTTTATCCTGCTCCCAGTGGAATTCTGGCTTTCAAGGAGGAACTCTCCAAGTATAAAGGGGCCAAGGGATCTGTCCAGTTTCCGCTGGATCAGCCATTGCCGGAGGATCTGATCCGCCGAATTGTGGAGTTTCGGGTGAAAGAAAATGTGGAAATTGCGCTGGAGAAGAAACAAAAGAAGTAGGAAATGATGGATAAAAACCTGACGCAACAGGTTCGGTGAACACAGCGGAGACGTATGAGATGCCGGGGCTGGACATTCAGGATTTTGTCGGTTCGATTCTGAATTGGTCCAATTGCATTGAAGTTTTATATGTGGATGAGTATAAAGAAATTTATCGTATCTAGTGTGGTTTACATGTGACGCCGGAGATTTGAGTATGGTATAATAAGAGCAGAATAGACGTAAAATGCAAAGAGAGCCGTGCTGGTAACACGACTCCTCCGAGCAATAGCCGCTTTTAAGGGCGGTGGGCTCCGCTTAGAAAGATGATCAAAAATAGACCGCATCCTTTTGCGAGGGGGGCGGTCTATTTGTGTGTATTGGACAGAATAGCAACGATGAGCAAACCAAAGGTAAGCATCAACATAATTGCTTCAAATACTGTCACAAGGCATCCCTCCCTTCGTGGCAAGGTAGCCGACCGACCCTTTTAAGCCTATTCTATTGCTTTGTTGATTATAGCATATTTTGTAAGCATTCAAGTTGTTAGAAGCTGTTTATATGTAACTCGTTCATTAGCTGAAGGGCATCCCGAAACCCTTGTAAATAAATCTCTCTTTCCAGAAGTGTTTGCATAGAGAGTTGAGTATCTTCATATAGAAAAAGGGTTTGATTCAGTTGCTCCGGTAAAGCTTGGCGAATATTCTGAAAGTAATGATCAGATTCTTTAGATAGTTGGGTATAATCAGGCTGCGTGTGAGACAAATTGTTGTATAATAACTCTAAGCGCGTTCGGATTAATGGTTCTGCTAAAGATTCCAAGGATTCTTTCACTATGTACACCTCTTTTTGAGTATTGTTTGGAGGAGAATTCGTATGATCAAGATTCATTTATCTCGTATTATGGGTGAGAAAAGAATTAATATTGCTGATTTATCCCGACTAACCGGATTACATAGAAATGGGATTGCTAAATTATATAATGAAGAAACCGATGGTGTGAAGTTTGATACGCTGAATCGAATATGTGAGGCTTTGAATTGTGACATCCAGGATATCATTGAGTTTATCAAGGAAGAAAAGTGATCTTCAACAATTAGCTTAAGGCCATATACTTCTAAAAGAATGGACATATAGACCGTTACCTTATCGAAGGGGCGGTCTTTTTCTGTCTGTATACACATGCCGATCTGTACCGATTGCAAATGATACTCCCATTCAGCGATTTTTCAGCCAGAGCGATTATAATACTCTCGGAATCCTGTAATGGAAAAGGAGTTTTCACATGGCTAAGGTGCTGCATAAGTCGTTTTATCTTATTTTGCTTGTGTTTGTTGCGGTGTTTATTGCTTCGTCCTTGGTGGTTCGGGCGCAGTATAACTACGCCTTGTATGGGGACAATCCCATTTTGGGCATGCAGCAGTGGAGTGTTTTTCTCCCGGTCATTCTTTTACTTCTTGGTTCAGGTGTCGGGTTATATGCGCTGTGTCTGAAACTGAACAAATACAGCCCGAAGGTTGTTATTCCGATTGTGCTGTTATGTTCTCTGGCAATTCAGATCATCATCATTTTCGTATTTCCGAGAGTGCCTACGGATGATTCGCAGACCGTTCTTTCACTGGCCATGAACATGCTGTATAACCAAGACTACTCTTCGTTTGAAACGGGCGGTTATCTGCACATGTTCCCGTTCAACTACTCGATCGTATTGTACCTTAAGACGTTGCTGTATCTGTTTCCGGATAACTACCTGGTCATCAAACTATTTAATATTTTGTTTTCAACATTAACGACTTTAATGATTTATCTTATTTATAAACAAGTGAATGACAGATCCACGGAACGTGATTACGGTGTGTTGATCTTTGCAGCGACGTACCTGCCGTCCTTGTTCCTGAACAATCTGATCTATAACGATGTGATTGCCACAGCATTTCTGACATCGTGTTTATACTTTATTATTCGTTTTGTACGTGAAAAGTCTTGGAAAACAATCATCCTTGCCGCCATTTTTCTCGCGATGGGCAATTACTTTCGAAGCATCGGCGTTATCGTGCTAATCGCTGCTATCATATATATCCTGCTGAATATGCGGAGCATCGGAGTGAAGAAAGTTGTCATTTCCATCGGTGTGCTGGCTATGTTGTTTAATGTACCAACCTGGACTCAGAATGCGGTTCTTCAATCTTCCGGTACTGTGAGCGAACCTGTTGGAGAGAATGCCGCGCCAGTCTATATGTGGCTGAATATGGGGATTAATCTGGAGCGCTTTGGTTTCTGGGACAATATGGAGAGTTATCAGATCTATCAGAGGCAAGCCAACTACAATAAGGCCGAGAGCGCAGCATTGTTCAAACAAGAGATTGGCAGCAAGCTGTCCGAAGCAAGTGTAAGTGACTTAGTGCAGATGTATTACAAAAAGATCATATGGACCTGGACCGAAGGAACGTACCAGATGGATCGATACGGAATCGGCAATGAAAGTTCCATGGGTACTGGAAGAGGAAGGGGAGGCGGAATCGCAGGGTCCTATAGTTATACCAATGCAATAATAGAACTGATGCAGGGGGACTCGGCTTATCGGACGGGGTTACTCTGGATCGTATATGTGATGAATTTCCTGATGTACTGTTTTATCCTCATCCGGTTGGTCGGTGGAATTCGTCGTAAACGGTATGATGAAGTTTCATTGATCCTGGTCATTCTCGGATTCATCGGTTTTTATATTCTGTGGGAGATTAAGTCCAGATACATCTACCCTGTATATCCGCTGTTGGTCGTGCTGTCCTATATGGGGTTCAAAGACACGTATGACTTCATATTCCAGCGTAAAGGTACCTTGGAGCAATATTCCCTGAGAAAAAGGTGATCAAATGCGAAAAAATAAATATTTCACATCGGTTACGCTATTCCTGTTGCTAGGATGCTTGATTATGCTGACGGCTTGCGATGTTATAACCGCCCAGAATATTACCAACACCGGTTCTGTGCAAGGTATGAACGGGTTTGGCATGCCAAATGGTGGCGGTCTGGGCATGAACGGAGGAACATCGATAGGTGGAAGGGGCACCCCGGGCATGAATGATCGAACAGGCAGTCCCGACATGACGCAGGGGACGATGAATGCCGACATTACGGGTAGAGTCATCTCCGTGAATGGAAACACAGTTACGCTGGCGTTACTTGAAATGCAGGACACCTCATCTCCAAGCATGGAATGGAAGGATACCGGAATGGAGATGAAATTGAATATAAGTGATGATGTTACTATTACGGAAGGCGTTGGTATGGCGCGCTCGGGCAATTCCAGCCCAAGTGCGAATTCGTCCATTCAAGTGTCTGATCTTCAAAAAGAAAACATCGTTATGGTGTGGTATAAGGACAACACCGAGACGGTGGAACGAGTGATGGTTGTCCAGTAAAAGATGATGGAATTATCGTCATTTTGTAATTGCTTACATTTGGTCTATGGGTTATTATGGAAACAGCTGTTTTTTGAAGGGAGTGAGCGTCATGAAACGACGGTCTAAGATGGTATGTTCGATCACTACAAATAAGGTAAGAATGAACTGAATAATTCCGGCAGACCAACAGACGAAGTGTGGAACACTTTTAGTTTCCCAGTCCGATCTGAATTCTGCCGACATATAGGGATATAACTGCTCAATTTTTCTGGCGTATGCGAGGTTTATTTGCTTGTGCAAATTTCTCATACACTCGGAATTTTTAAAAGCCGCAGGCATAGCCTGCGGCTTTTTGCGCGCAAAAATAGGGATTCGATGGTTGTAAACATTCAACATGAAATGATCAAAAAGGAGAAATGCCCATGTTAACATTAAAACATTTATTTCAAAATAACGACCTTGCTGAGATGATTATGAAGAATTGGAGTTATGATCCCGAATCGCTGGACATGTTTCAGTATTATCGCATCTCCTCCAATGCCGTGTATCCGTTTAGAGATCAGGGGGAGGTTCGATTGCTTCGGTTTGCCCCGGTAGAGGAAAAAAATCAAGTTAACCTTAGCGCTGAACTGGAGTTCCTCCGTTATCTTCGAACGAATCATTATGGAGCCATGGAGGTGGTACCTTCCCATTCAGGTACAGAACTCGTAAAGGCACACACGCCATGGGGAACATACTACGCTTCCGTATTCAAGCGAGTACCCGGATCGCAGTTAGGGAGCATTCAACTGAATGACTCTATCCTCTACAGCTATGGTCAGGCATTGGGTGAACTGCATCAGTTATCGTGTATATTCAAGCCTGAGCAGGAGGAGAAGCGGCGCTGGACATATACGGATGTATTGAATTGGATGCAGGAGGTTCTGAAGGATTTTCCTGCCGAGACGGCTGCTCTTAACGAGGTGGAGTTTCTCCGAAGGTATTTTGTGAATTGGCCGATGAACAAGCATAATTTCGGACTCATCCACTACGATTTTGAACTGGACAATGTCTTCTATGACGAAGGTAACCAGTCTTGTTATGCCATTGATTTTGATGACTCGATGTATCATTGGTACGCGATGGATGTGGAGCAGAGTCTGGATAGTCTGCGTGAGGAAATCGAGCCTGAGCAATATGATCAGAAGAAACAATTGTTCCTGAGCGGTTACTGGTCCAAGGCGGGAGAACGTTATGATCTGGAGAGCATGTTCCCGGCTTGTCGCCGTTTTGCCAACTTGTACGGCTATGTGCGTATGCTTCGATCTGTTGCAGAGCAGTGGTCACATGAGCCGGAATGGATGAGCGGACTAAGAGCGAGGTTAGAGAGGATAATGACAGAAAAGGCAGCAAAATTCGGTCATCCAATATAATTTCTAGTGCAGACCAACGCTTCTCCAATTCAATAAAAATATGTCATGTTCACACCAGAAATAATATGTTTCGAGAAAAAACAAACCAGCTGGGAATTCAATGTTGAATTCCCAGCTGGTTTTTACATGTTACTCGGTATAATCACTTATCGCAGTTCGCCCCGCCTCTACACTGATCCAGTAGGAATAATCTTCGCGTACGTCCACATAGAGGTTAAGTTCCTTCGCATCGAGGTTACTTACCGTTAATTTGAAATTGCCATAGGCATCTGTTATAACCTGCTGCGTTTGAATGTGCTCTACAGCAGGCGAAGGACCATGGATTTTGATCGGCATCGTCTGGTTGGCATACGCCGGGAACGTGCCTTGAAGGACCAGCGTGTGATCAGCAGAGTATACTGCTTTCATGGTCTGATCCGGTAGCCCGCCGTTCTTTTCATTCTCGGTAGCTTCAGTGGCATTCTTCGGTCTGCTCCATAGTTCGAAGCCTTTTTCCTTCAGGTTCTGGAGGAAAACAACGGCCTCTGCCCGGGTCAAGGATTCTTGTCCCGCATAACCTTGCACCGTAGCTGCAGTTTTGCCTGAAGAGTATCCCATGTTCAGCAGATACCGGATGGCATCTTCATCCTGGGTATAATTTTTACCGCCAAGCCCCGCCACGATTACGGCTACCTCTGTTCGGTTCAAGGCATGATTGCGCAGCTTCGGGTTCTGTTTGCTGGCATCCAGATTCAGATTCAACGCGGTAGCATAGGTATAATAACGATCACTCCAGATGTTTCCTTTGACAGCTTGTCCCTCCGCAGCATCGATGCTCTGAATGACATGGGAATTCGCATACAGCTTGAACAACATGGAGAGGAATTCGGCTTCACTCACCTGATTATTGGGTTTGAACGTGCCATCCTCGTATCCACTGACCATCTCCTGTTGAATGGCCCATTGAATGGCATCCTTTGCCCAATGTGTGCGGATATCACTTAATTGGGGGATTCCCGTTACCGTAACAGAGACAACCACTTCTTTCCCTTCAAAACGAATCCGAATTTCGGCTTTACCAGTCTGAAGTCCAAGGATTTTTCCATCCTTGATGGCGATGCGATCTGACGTCGTGGTGAAGGAGACGTTAGACAGTGGAACATAGGATGTTCCGTTATCATTCACGGCAGTGATCGAAGGCAGATCAATCTGTTCTCCCGTTCGAACGTTCAGATTCTGTTGACTTGGCGTTATACGGGCAAGAGTTGCATCTTGTGCACCGTTCACATGGAAGAAACGTGTGGCGTATGAGATCTCCGCTGCTGTACCGTTTTTCTTTTGAAGACCGGTAATTCGAATGTTGAACGTATCGCCGTTCTTCAACAATTGCACATCGTCGGGACGGAAGATGATGGCGTAACCATATCCATATCCACCTGTCTCTACATTGAAATAGGCCTGATTAAACCATTGTTTATCCGCAGGATCCACGTTGTAATAACCGGTTGGAAAGCCAGTGTTCTGGTTCTTGGCATTAAAGGTCCATGTACGTTGATCGGAAGTTCGAGTCATCTCGACCTGTACCTCAGACAGTGATGGCTTCGCGAATACATCTGTATTCAGTTGAACAGACCAGGCCTGTGTACTGCCAAAGGCTTCGATTGGAAAAGCGCCTTGATTCGGGAACAGACTGTAATTGAACGAAGTTCCCCCAGTTCTGCTTTTATCAAATACCTGCATGGCACTATAGTACTGATCATATGTCTTGCCTGCTTCACTACGAGTGGCAAGTCCAAATCCGATCCGTTGCAGTTGTGGGCTCAAAATCCAGCGCCGGTGACCCAGTCGATCAATATTGGAGGCATCCGAATCATTCATGTAGGCCTGAATGCTTTTTGTCAGGACGTTATTCTTGGCACTGCTGGTAACGTAAAGATTGGAGCTGCTAGCAGACTTTGAACCTGTGTCAAAGAAATCCTTTGGCATATCTCCTGGCTGTTCTGGATAATGGGACAGGTATCCACCTGTGGAGACCACAACAGCCCCATGCTGGGCTTGACGATTCAAGGTAGGATCAAGGACAAGATCTCCCTGCAGCCCCGCAATAAAACGATAAAAGTTGGCTGCGTTCAGACCCTGATCCAGATAGGCATCACTTACCACACCAGCAGAGTAGGGAGCACTTGTCGAAGGTGTCTCTGTATACAGGGGAGATGTATCATTGTCATTCATCCACTGATTCCACTTCTGAACAATCTCCTGCTGACTTCGCTCAGGCAACAAACTGTCTACCTGTTCCGCATGTGCCGCTTGAGCACCCCATAATAGAAACAGCAGGCCTGCCAAGGGTAGAGCGAACAGCGAATGCATTTTATGTTTCGGATAAACCATGTTTCCAACCCCTCTCAATTCTGAACGTATGAAGAACATATGCATGAACAGCATTATGGTATATTCATCGACATTACAGCTGATTTTGCTTAGAGACAGGCATGGGGAGCATAGTGCCGAGCGTATGAATGAGGGGATTTATAGGAGTGAAATTGGTGGTTCATTTGTGAAAAAAGAGCACAGGCTACCCGGCTGATTCGGGACAGCTTATGCTCTTTCTACATATGTATCTACTTGGTTAGTCGAGACTCAGGTCGAAATCAGGCTCACACATATAATCTAATGGGTACAGATCATCTCGTGCCGAGATTAATGCACGGAAATGAAGATAAAGATTATTGGGCTGTACCACAATGCCACCAACACGATGAGGTATGAGTTCAGCCACGATGAAGACATCTTGGGCATTGTTACATTTAAAAAGAACATTCTTCGGATGAATGACTTCCTCCAGGTAACTGTATGTCATCACATGAAATGTTTGTCCACGCCAGTTTGTCTTGATTACTTTATAGGAATGTGTGCGAACTAGATCCAGATAACGTTCCAGCTGGAACGTATGTTCAAATTGCGTAATATAGCCTTTTTTATCTACATCAATCGTAAACTCCACATCGTAGCTCACATGCATTTCATCTCTATAAGTTCCGTTCATGACCTTCATGGCGTCAAAGTGTGATCCGAAATTCGGATCTTCCACATAGGGAATGGTAATGAGTTCGGGGTCAACATGATCAGTGATCTTACTGTTCATGGAAGGTGCGCTGTAATACTTTGATGGCTGAAGATCAATTGATCCGATCATGCTTCCAGGAAAACCGGGGCTGCAAGATATTCGCATAGTCATCTCCTTCGTTGTTGGTCAGTAGTTAGACGAACGAGTAAGAAGAAAGTTGCATCAGAATAAGGAAGTGAAGGATGAGCGTGAATTCGATATGTTTCGTGTGAATAGGAGTACTGGCACTATTTCCAATCTACCTACTCTTTTGATACAGTAACTGTAGGACATATCGGAGGTATATATCATATATGGAACAAGCACTTCAGATTCTGATGCGAAATGCAGGTGCAGAAGAGAACACCTTTTTGTATATGCTGCATGAGGAGGCACGTTTCGATCAGGAACTATTCTGGCAATACGTGAACAGTATTATGGAACTGACTCGTCTTACTGCCAATCAGCCTTTGGATCGAGAAATTTCCAGTGCAGTTAGCTTTACCTATTCCAAAATCATGGAGTATCTGCAATGGCATCAGTTGGATCGTGATGTGTATGAGATTAAACAGTTTCCATATGTCTACGCACATCAGATTGTGAATCTGCTAGGCGATGTAGTTAACGGCTTCTATAAAGGTATTGCACCAGATGAAGCCAGTTTCGATGAGGAGTTCCCCAATCCGGCTTTCACAGGCGAAATGGCAGAAGAGCAACCAACCATTTTGCAATTAGGCTATTATAAACAACATACGAATGTACACGCCCTTGCCTTTCGAGAGAAAGATGGGACGTATCGAATTGTTTTGAATGAAGAAGAGGATCGGGATCTTGCAGATTCCAGGTTGAGTCGCCGAGAGGTGGAGGGAACGTATCTTTTTACGGCTCCGGATGCCAGCAGCGCCCACCAATATTTTCATGAATGGGTCATGGAGAACCGTGCCCCATATCGCTCTCAGAGAGGAGTCCGTCGAATGAATGTGATTGAAAAAGTGATCGAACACCAGTCTCTTACCTTTGTAGGAATCAAACGAACATTTTCTTGTGTGGATGGTGAGAATTTAAGAGAAATCCCCAAGATGTGGCAGGATGCATTGGCAGACGGAATTGAGGAACGTTTAAACGGGTTCAATAACGGAGCTATTCCCGGTCTGGTGGGTATCTGTGTAGATCAGAGGGAGCTGCAGGACAATCAAATGGAGTACTGGATTGCTACCTCTCACTCGGGTGAAGTGCCTGAAGGTTTGGTGTCTATCGAACTCCCCGCGTCCCATTGGGTTGTATTTGAGGCCGATGAATTAGAGCCCGAGGCGATACAACGATTGTGGCATTATATTATGACAGAGTGGTTTCCTTCCACTACATATAAGCATGCAGGTATTCCGGAACTTGAAGTGTACAAAGGTCACGGCACACCTCCCCAAATATGGATACCCGTAAAATCTGTATGAGAAAAATTATATCAGGAGGTCTACGATGTTATCCAATAAAGTGATTGATCATTGCCAAGAGCAAGGTTGGTGGCATGAAGATGTTCCAGCAGCCTACGAAGAAGCATTACGGAAGCTTGAAATTGATCTTCAGTCGGATTTTGCACAATTTTATTTACATGCAGAGGATGGACCGACTTTTTACAGCAGGCATCAGGAGTTGTATCAGATCTGCTGGTTTATGGAGAACACCGTATATATGGAAGACATGAATGTAGCACAGCTTACACTGGGACTTCCCGAGGCGTATATTCCAATGGACAGTTTTGAAGGTGAAGGTGGATTTTTCTACAACCGCCGGACGGGAGAAGTGGTGCTGGTGGAACTGGGCGAATCCATCGAACGGTTTCTCAATGGCGAGAGCAAACCGCAGTGGGCTGATTTCAATGCTTTTCTGGAGTGGTATTTCGTCCTGGAGGAGGAGACGGTGCAGTGAAAGAGCTAA
This sequence comes from Paenibacillus sp. 2KB_22, assembly GCF_052115745.1. Taxonomy (NCBI): domain Bacteria; kingdom Bacillati; phylum Bacillota; class Bacilli; order Caryophanales; family Paenibacillaceae; genus Paenibacillus; species Paenibacillus sp. 2KB_22. Next base: position 18,370 of record NZ_JBFRHG010000009.1, on the reverse strand, counting down.
CACCGGAATATTCCGAACTGGAGCGACAACTTATTGAGACCGTAGAAGCCGGTAATGTACTGGATGAGACGCAGCAGCATGAACAAGCCCTCATCTATTATGATCAGGCATGGGGCATGTTGCCGGAGCCAAAGATGGAATGGGAAATTGCAAGCTGGATCGCGTCCTGCCACGCGAATGCACATATGGATCTGAACCAATATGAACTGGCGAAGCCGTGGGCTGAGATATCGTTACATACGCGGAGTACGGATAACAATACGAGTCCATTGATCGATCTCGGCATGATCTGCATGAGACTTGAACAGCATGACGAGGCATATTCGTATTTGCACCAGGCGTATGAGTTCGGCAAAGAGCGTGCATTCCAGGGCAGCCCGAAGGACGTGTTGAGTTATTATAAGAAAGAGCGTGCCAAGCGTACGTAGCGTGATTCCGATCATGCCATGCAAAAGAGAAGGGTACTCCCTTTGGCCCAACCTGACCACGGAGTACCCTTTCGATTATTACGGAATGTTCGACTTCATCTAATCCGAAATGTTACGCGTATAGTATTCAATAATATCCTTGCGACGGATAATACCGAGGAAGACACGATCGACATCCACCACAGGCACAAAATTTTGGTCTGCTGCAAGTGTCAGCATATCCTCCATTTCAGCCTCAATGAATACACATTCATTATATACCCGATTGTTAATCTCATGGACTTGAACCTGATCCATCGTATCAAAAGTCAATCCGGGTGTATTTCGCATTTTCCATAACAAATCGCCTTCGGACAGGGTAGCAACATATTTTCCATCCTGGTCAATCACGGGAATGGCGGTGTAGTGGTGCGATTCCAATTGTTCAATAGCATCTTTCATGGAAGCGGTAGACTTGATATAGGCCACTTCGGCTTTGGGGAGTAAAAAATAGCTGATTTCCATCATCGGGCTCCTTTTCAGCCTTTTGCATAGCAAAAAAGCTTTAGTATGTAATCTCACTATCCTTATTTAAACATATTATGTGAGCTTTCGGCTATTTTTAATGATAAATTCGTCAGATTTGTTTCATTGTTTAAATGGCGCTGGAAATCTATAGTGTATATTAGAGGTGATGTAACCATGAAATCTAAACGTAAATTAATGTACGGACTGCTGCCCATCTTGTTTGCAGGTGGAATCGGAATGTATCTATACATGCAGAATAACAAAGAAGCAGAAGCCAAGCCCCAGACTACCGTGAATCAGTACATAGAGCATCTGCAAAAAAAAGAGTTTGACCAGCTATATACCTTGATGACGTCTGCTTCGTTGCAAGAGTCCGGCATGAACAAGGAACAATTTGTTGAAAAATACAATGCAATCTATTCGGGCATGGAAGTATCCACCGTCAAGGCGGAGATTAAGCCTGTGGATGTTGCCGAAACGGCTTCCGATGGCAGTAAGACCGATGTAGAGAAACCAAACCCGGATACGTATGAGGTGGATTACAACCTGCAACTGACAACTTTTTTGGGAGAAGTCAGTGAGACGCATACATTGAAACTGGTCCGGCAGGAGCTTGAGGATGGGGGCAAAAACTGGCAAATTAACTGGCAGCCATCGCTGATCCTGAATGACATGGTTAAGGGCAGTAAGGTGCGCGTGAGGACACTGTTCCCGGATCGTGGAGACATTGTGGATCGTGATGGCTTGCCACTGGCTACCAAGGGCACGATGAACGAATGGGGCATTGTACCTGAGAAACTTGGTGATAACCCGGACCAGATGATTACCCGAATCGCAAGTCATTATCAGGTTTCGGAAGATGCCATTCACAAGGCGCTTGCACAGACATGGGTGAAGCCGGAGTACTTTGTCCCGATTGGTTCAACAGAGGAATTTGACGTGCCAGAATCGTTAAGCGGGGTTACGATGCAGAGCAAGGAAATCCGTTATTATCCACTCGGTGAGGCGGCTGCGCACCTGATTGGTTACGTGCGCAAAGCCACCAAAGAAGATCTGGATAAGGATACAGAAGGCTATTATCGCGCAGAGGATTGGATTGGCAAAGCGGGTTTGGAGCAGTCCATGGAGAAACAGCTGCGTGGTGAACGTGGTGGTTTGATTGAAATTACGGATGAATCCGGCAACTCCCGTTCTGAGCTTATTCGTAAGGATGCTGTAGATGGACAGAATGTTCAACTGACGATTAGCTCCAAACAACAGAAGAAATTGTATCAGACATTGTCCAGTGGTGGAGACGCCGGTGCGATGGTTCTAATGAATCCGACGGACGGCAACTTGCTGGCGTTGGTGAGCGCACCTTCCTATAACCCGAACAAGATGGTTACAGGACTTACACAGGCAGAGTGGGATGCTTACTCGGCGAATGAGAAGCTTCCTTTTATCAATAGAGTTACTACACGATATGCACCAGGATCAACCTTCAAAGCGATAACTGCGGCGGCAGGCCTAATGGAGAAGGTAACGACAGCAGACAAAACTCATGAGATTTCCGGTTTGCAGTGGCGTAAGGATGACAGTTGGGGCGGATATTACGTCAAAAGGGTGAAAAGCCTGAGCCCTGTCAATATGGTCGATGCTCTGGTGTATTCCGATAATATTTATTTTGCCATGGAAGCAACCGAGATGGGCAGTGCAAAGTTCATCGACGGGATTCAAAAGTTCGGGTTTGATGACAATTTCGGGTTGGATGAACTGTACCTGAAGCCAAGTCAATATGCGAATGAGTCTCACAAAGATCTTTCCTCCGAGGTGTTGCTGGCTGACACATCCTATGGACAGGGTGAAATGTTAATGTCGCCAATTCATCTCGCTGCTGCCTTTACGCCGTTTGTGAATGAAGGAAAGCTGGTGAAGCCTGTTCTGATTGTTGGCAAAGAAACATCTGACCCCGAGGTGATCATTACACCGGATGTGGCAAATTCGGTCAAAGACGCTTTGAGAGAAGTCGTATCTCGCCAAGGCGGTACGGCACACACATTGAGCTCTGTTGCTGGCAGTCTTGCAGGTAAGACCGGCACGGCAGAACTGAAAGCGAAGAAGGGTCAGCAAGGGCTGGAGAATGGCTTCTTCGTCACCTTTGATACTGAATCACCATCTTTTCTGGTGGCAGCGGTGATCGAGGAAGTTAACGGCCGCGGCGGCAGCCATTATGTGGTGGATCGTTTGAAGCCGTTCTTGGAGAAGCTTAAATTGAAGGAACAGTAAACCAACAGTTTACAGTTATTTAAAAGCGGGTTGAAGAATTCATTATACTGAGATGTGATTAACTCATGGACTGATTCTCCTTGTGTGAATGGTAGTGTAGCAACTATTATTCACACAGAATCAGGGTATGAGTTTTTTTGTTGTCCAGTAATACCTCTGCGCTTAGTCCGCCATTGACGTCAAAACCAGACTTGCAATAAGAGAAATAATGGGTATAATGAGTTTAAACAACATTTTAAATGACGTTTAAATTGTTATTTAAAAATATTTAAATTGACGTTCAAATACATGCTTATCGTTTATTTCAGACAAAGGATTCGGGGAGGATGCTATGGAAACTGACAAAAAAGTGGAAACCAAAGAGAAGATTTTGCGTGCCACACTGGAGTTAACCAAGAGAGAAGGTTTTGAAGGTATAACGATCAAAAAAATTGCAGAAGCCTCAAGCACAAATGTTGCATTAGTTAATTATTATTTTGGTTCCAAAGAAAACTTGATCAACGATTCTGTTAAGTTGATATTGAACAGCTTTGAGCATACCTTTGGTATACTTGATGACCATTCATTACCAGCACGAGTTAGATTAAAGCGATTTTTACTGGATTATTTGCACGTTATCCTCGAATATCCGGAATTGCTCTCCAGAATTATTCTTATGGGTAAGACTGTTTTCGCATCCCAACATGAATATGGGGCCTTTTTAAACTTACTCGGTTTTCCGAAGATTAAGAGTGTTCTAAAAGAAATAACGGACGAACAACAGCCCGAGAAACTGATGACAATGACGGTACAGATTTTTGGAGCGCTTTTTCTCCCGGCACTTATGAGCCCGATTCTGGAATCCGGAGCTTCCGTGAAGATTGCACCTATAGAGGAACAAATAGACTTGCTCTTTGACAGATACTTTCATTAAAAACCTTGAATTGAGGCGATTGGAATGAATGTGCTCAGAAAATATTGGCAGGACTTAGGATTGGTCATTGGACTTCTTGTATGTATTTATGTTGCAGTGGATTGGGAAACGATTCCGCGGATCAACAGTATTTTATGGTTCAGCTTCGTAGCGATCCTCCTTCATCAGTTTGAAGAGTATCGTTGGCCGGGTTACTTTCCAGGCGTATTTAATACGGTCTTATTTAAAAGTGATTCACCAGAGAGATATCCGTTAAATAAACAGTCTGCAATGATAATTAATGTCTTTATTGCCTATCTCTTTTACTTGATCCCTGTTGTGTTCCCATCTGTAGTGTGGCTGGGGCTGGCTCCTGTTTTGATGGGCTTTTTCCAGATTGTTTTCCATGGACTTGTCTTGAACGTAAAAGCAAAAACCATCTATAATCCAGGTCTGTTTACTGCGATATTTCTACATTTGCCAATTGGGATCTGGTATATCCGCTACGTGCATGAGTATCAGTTAATAACCTTAACAGACTGGATCTTGGGTGTGATTTATTTTGCCATCGCTGTCTATATCTTCATTGTAAAAGGAAATACGTGGCTAAAAAATAAAAACTCCATCCATATTTTTTCGCCAAAAGAATTAACTTCCCGTAACCAAAAATAAATGTATAAAAGGGCTATCCCCAGTTCATGTGACGGGATAGCCCTGGACATTATTTATTTTTGGACTTCTGCTTATTTCCGGGCAGTTAGCATAAAACGGGCCGAGTTGGTGCGAATGCCTTGATCGCATCGATATGTTTCCACAAACTGCTGGAATCGCTCAAGGTCAGAGGCTGTTTCTCCAAAACCGGGAATGATCGGTGCATGGGTGAGTAGAAACAGCAAATCATCTGGTGTGGCGTAATACTAAGTCGCATTATATTCACGGGCCTGAATGTCATGGAATCCAGCTTGGTGAAGTTCATGCTTGTAACGTTCCATCAAAGTACCAGATTGAATGCCAAGGCTCTGCCCACCCAACATCCGTGTCACCTCACAAGTTGGAATGTCTTCATTATATTCAATTGACAGCGTATTCGCGAGGTGTTATTTTGAGGTGGAATCTATTCTATGAGTTCGAGGTGATCCATGGTGGCTATTCGTGCAAAGCAGATTTTTGTCAATTTACCTGTTCAAGATTTGAAGAAATCCGTTGAATTTTTTACCAAAGTGGGATTTGAGTTTGACGCCAATTTTACGGACGAGTCTGCTACTTGTATGATCATCGGGGAAAATATTTACGCCATGCTTCTGGTGGAGGAACGTTTCCAATCCTTCATCTCGAAAAAAATCTCCAATGCTGCCGATACAACCGAAGTCATCGTTGCCCTGTCTGTTGATAGCCGTGAGCAGGTAGATGCGATTGTACAAGCTGCCCTTGATGCAGGAGCGAAGCCATCCAACGAACCGCAGGATCACGGATTCATGTACGGATGGAGTTTTCAGGATCTGGACGATCATCTGTGGGAAGTCTCCTATATGGATCTAAGCGCTTTTCCTTCGGCGTGACAAAATGAAAATAAGTAGAACCTTCCTAGTATAATAGGAAGGTTTTTTGCATCTTTTCTGCAGCATCCATTTATTATCGGGAGTATGCATCCACACATCCCCATGTACATGGACATGAATAGGATAACCCGAGCTTGTTAAAAACGATCACAGGGAGATGACCATGACTCGTTCAAACGTGAAAAGTTATCGCTATCGTGTTGGAAAAAAGCAATATATCGTAATCCAGATTCACCAAACGGCGAAGGGCTATGCCGACTCAGGGAATGTACTTGCAAGTAATGCAGTCAACGTGCAGATCATGAAACAGAAAAGTCGCCGTTCTTCTCGCAAACGTTAGTCTGGCAGCAGAGAAGAGAAGTGGGGAGGGGGATGAATGATGAGTACGCGTAAAAAGAAAGCAAAACAGGTTAACCGGGTGGACGTGGACAAAAGCCGTTTGAAATTCCAGGCAAGACAGTCAGCCAAAGCTTCGGTTGGACAGGGCGGTAATGCATTTGCGATCAATGCCAACGAACTGGGCAACATCCGGGTGCGCGCAGGACAGCAGGGCTGAACAGGAGGAGATACCGCGTGTCGGTATCTCCTTTATGCTTTATGGAAACACGCACCGAATTTATCCGGATAACATATGGTGTATTTTACCTTTTTGCTATATGATAAGTGTCGATTCATGTTGACGTTTTGTATCGAAAGATGCCATAAGCTCATGTACTAGAAAGTTAGAAGGTAAGTATACATACGTTTCTTTTTGATGGAGGGATTAGGATGTATTGTCACATATGTGGGACCAAAAGTAGTCCTGGGGATAGTACGTGCAGAAAGTGTAACACAAAACTGAAAGATGCAAGCTCCACAGAGGAACACATCTGGGCGGAAACAGCCGTGGGTTTGGATAAAAGAACAGGGGAAACAGCCGAATTATTATCCCGGCAGCAACAGGCTGCACCTAGACAGGGCAACACCGGTCAAGGCCGCGCATTTAGTTGGATTATTCCACTGCTACTTGCAGCCGTGATGGGGGCTTTACTAACGTTCTACTACAAGCAGGAGATGGGTATTAATGCGGAGGTGAACTCTCTGCATCAACAGGCGGAACAGGCTGCACTAGAGGGGAAATATAAAGAGGCCCTTCAACTGCTGGACAGCGCGCTAACGAAACGACCGAATTATGATGCACTAATACAGGATCGGCAAATTACGGCGAAGGCGTTCAACTTGATGAATCAGTTGGATGAGGCATCGACAAGTCTGAAGACTGGAAAGCTGTCAGCAGGAGATAAGACCATTCAGGCTGTAGCGAAAACACTGATGGAGCGGGAAGAACCTGTTTTCTCCAAAGTGCGTGCCGTGTTAAATAACAGAAAGGTAACGCTGGCCGTATTGAAGGTGAAAAAGGAAATCGACAGTTTGACAACAATAGAGGCACTAGCCGAGAAGTTGGATACCGTATCAAACTTGAAAGGTAAGGAAGCTGAAACTGTAGAGAAGCAAATTGTCGACAAGCTCGCAAGCATAAGTTATAAAGAGGCGGAACAGCAAGTAAAGCAAAAGAATTTCACAACTGCTTTACAAACGGTCGACCAGGGGTTGTCCTATGCGCCGGAAAATGAAAAACTGACTTCGTATCGTGAACGGGTGCTCAGTGAAAAAAAGGCATTTGAAAAAGCGGAAGCGGATCGCATTCAACTGGCAGAGCAACAGGCTGCAGAAGAAGATTTGATGAATCGAACGGCGGCAGTGAGTGTCGTGAATGTTGATGCAACGCTTGATATGTACGGGGATCTCTATATTAGCGGTTCATTAATCAATAACGCAACTCGTCCAATCTCTTCCGTCACAGTTTTGATTGATATTTATGATATAGACGGTGTATACCTGGGCCAAACTTATGCAGATGTGTATCCAAGCTGGCTGGATGTGGGGCAAGAAGGTTTCTTTGAAACCTATTATTATGGTGTGTACGAGGAAGCGGAAATCTCTGTTGTGAATGCAACGTGGTATCTCGAATAGGAGGACAGGTTGGAATGGCCAAACGAACATGGAGTACGATCATAGCCAGTGCCATTATCATTGGGGCTGGAGCAGGAGGCGTGTTCTGGATACACGAGCATTCAGCAGATCAGCTGCAGGATGGGCCCAGACTTGCAGTTGTTGCCGCGAAGGAGAAGGAAAACGCGGCAGCCACGACAGCTTCCAAGCAACCCGTGAAGAAGACACGCAAACAAATAATTGAAGAAAGTCAGAAGAAAGTAGTTACAATTGAGAGTAGCAGCGGATTGGGCTCTGGCTTTCTCTACAATGATCTGGGAGATGTCGTAACCAATGCGCATGTGGTAGAGGGAGCGAAGGAAGTAACCATTCGGACATTGAACCATGAGGAATATAAGGGGACGGTTATTGGTATTGGGGAAGTAACAGATATTGCTGTCGTTCGAGTACCTGATTTGAAAAAGGTGAAACCTCTGGCTATTGCCAAATCTAAAGCCGAGACCGGAGATGAAATCCTAGCTCTGGGAAGCCCGCTGGGATTAGAGAACACGGTAACTACAGGCATTATCAGCGGTGTTGGACGCAGCTTCGAAATTGCGCCTTACATTTACAGCAATCTATATCAGATCTCGGCGCCGATTACCCATGGCAACAGTGGTGGACCTTTAATCAACGCAGAGACGGGCGAAGTGCTTGGTATTAACTCAGCCGTTGTGGAACAGGAGGGCGGGATCGGATTCAGTATCCCTATCACCAGCGTGCTGAAGCAGGTGCAAGCCTGGTCCAAGAAGCCATCCAGCACAACGGCGGTTCAGACGGCGGGGGGGAATAGATCGGAATCGACCTCTGCTTCTGCGGAAGCAGAAGGGCTGGTGACCGAGTTTTACAACAGTCTGAATCTAAGTGACTATGTTACAGCTTATGCGTTGCTCGGAAGTGAATGGCAGAGCGGCACAAGTTATGCCAAGTTTCGTGAGGGTTACCTCAATACCAGTTATGTGACGATTGGAGAGGTCTCTTCTATAGACAAGGGCAATGACGGAATGGAAGTGACTGCAGTGATTACAGCCGATGAACGCAGAGATGGCGAATATGTAACGACGAAGTATAAGGTCACCTATCAGGTTGCGTCTGAGAATGGTCAATTGAAAATATTGCATGGTAAAGGTAAGAAAATAACATAAAATAACTCATCAAAGGAGAGTTGGCGGATGTGCCACTCTCCTTTTTAGATTGCTTATATTCAATGCATCTGTTAAAATACAGAACGAATGTTCAGTATGCATGGAACGGAGTGAAATGGAATGAATATGAATAAAAAGCAACTTCAAACCGAGCAGACCAAGAAGAAACTTGCGGATGCTTCCAAAGCCCTTTTTGTACAAAAAGGCTATAAAGCAACGTCGATTGAGGATATTGTAGCTGCGACGGGCAGCAGCAAAGGCAATATATATTACCATTTTAAAAGTAAGGAAGGTCTGTTCCTTTATCTAATCGATGAGTGGGACCGGGAGTGGGAAGCGAGCTGGGCGGCCAAAGAACATCTCTATCGCACCTCTACGGAGAAGATTTACGGCTTGGCGGAGCAATTGGTACTGGATGATATGAATCACCCTTTGACGAAGGCGGCTGATGAGTTCTTCACTGGGGAGAAGAAAGAAAATGATATTGAGGAGCGGATCTCCTTAATGTTTGAGCGGCATCTACAATTCAACAAACAAATGATAGAACAAGGGATTGAGAGCGGTGAGTTCAAAGCAGACAATGTAGATCATCTCGCACTGATCTTGGAAAGTACCATTATTGGTCTAAGCCAGATGTCACGGGGCATGGAGCCTGATCAGGCTCTCGCGTTATACCGCCAGGCCGCCAGTGTATTCTTGCATGGTATTGCAAAAGATAAAGCTTAAGCAACATTTTGACAACTACGGAGGATGGAATCATGGCATTACTAACACGGAACAGGGGCGCACTGCTGCTGTTAATGTTTAATATTTTTCTTGTTTTTACGGGTATTGGTCTGGTTGTGCCGATCATGCCTGCATATATGGATCTTCTCCAGATCACTGGATTCACAGTTGGATTGCTGGTCGCGGCATTCTCCTTCACACAGTTTCTGTTCTCCCCGCTTGCGGGTCGTTGGTCGGATACGTGGGGACGTAAAAAAATTATCGTTGGCGGTATGCTGATCTTTGCCGTATCGGAGTTTATGTTTGGTGCGGTTAATGCACCGGTGCTGCTCTTCGCAGCCCGTATGCTTGGTGGGATTGGAGCAGCGATGATCTTCCCGGCAGTTATGGCATACACTGCGGATATTACTACGGAGGAAGAACGCGGCAAAGGTATGGGCTTGATTAATGCAGCCATTACCACCGGATTTATCATCGGACCGGGAATTGGTGGATACATTGCTGACTTTGGCATTCGAATTCCGTTCTACGCCGCAGGGGTTGCCGGTTTGCTGGCATCCATCATTACATTAATTATTTTGCCTGAATCTACCCGAAGCACAGGAGAACAAAGTAAACCTGCGGCTGGCGAGGCGAGTGTCAAAGCTCCGGGTATGATTTCTCAATTACTGAATTCGTACCGTGAACCCTACTTCTTTAGCTTGATTATTGTGTTTGTTATGGCATTTGGTCTAGCGAACTATGAGACCGTATTTTCACTGTTTGTGGATCACAAGTTTGGTTTCACCACGAAAGACATTGCATTCATTATTACATTTGGTTCCATCGCGGGTGCGGTTGTGCAAGTATCCCTGATCGGTTGGTTGCTCAATCGGTTTGGTGAAAAGATGGTCATTTCGGTCTGTCTGTTGTTTGTAGCCGTATTTGTATTGTTGACCTTGTTCGTGCACACGTATTGGCTCATTCTTGTCGTAACGTTTATCGTGTTCCTGGGTATGGATATTTTGCGTCCGGCAATCAGCACACAGATGTCCAAACTTGCACAAGAACAGCAGGGCTTTGTGGCTGGATTGAACTCGGCGTATACCAGTTTGGGGAATATCGCAGGTCCGATCGTAGCTGGAGCACTGTTCGATGTGAATATTAACTATCCCTATGTTTCAGCAGCTGCCGTCCTGGCGATCTGTTTCCTGTTATCCTTACGGGTACTCCGAGGTGGCAAAACGGTGAAACAACCGAAGGCTGAGATGTAATTTTATAATTGGAAATGAAGTACATTAACACAAAAAACAGTCGATCACACCTAACGTGTGGTCGACTGTTTTTTATTATGATATTAAAGGATTACGGTATTAACGAATTTCTCCATTCGTTTCAATCAGTTTTTGATACCAGTGGAAACTTTGTTTGCGGATACGTCTCAATTCCTTGATATCGAATTCCTCACGATCCACATAGATGAATCCATAACGTTTGCTCGACCCTTGATGTGTGCTGACCAGATCGATCGCAGACCAAGGGCAGAAGCCAAATACATCCACGCCGTCCGTAATCGCCAGTTGAATCTGTTCGATATGTTTATTGAAGAATTCAATACGATACGTATCGTTAACCACGTCGCCTTCCTCCAGTTTATCAAAGGCACCCAGACCGTTTTCCGTAACAATCAATGGCAGATGATAGCGAGAGTAGATCTGGCGCAGGGTAGAGCGGAAGCCGACCGGATCAATTTCCCAGCCAAACTCCGTTTTTTGCAGATTGGGATTCACAGATCCTCTATATGCGCCCGGTTCACCTACAATTTCGTGCTGGTCTCCTGTATGGGAGAAGTCATTACCATCGTTCAGACTTTCACCAACCGTTTGGGAAGTGTAGTAGTTAAACGCAATAAAGTCAGGGTTTCCTTGAGCCAAGATGTCCATATCTCCGTCTTCAATGATGGGAGTATATCCTTTCTCTTCGAGATAACTCCAGGCAATATGATTATAACGTCCATATACCGCCATATCGAGATAGAGCCAGTTACGAATGGCAGCATAGTTATCAGCCGCGAGTGTGTCTTCTGGTTTGGAACTCGCCGCGTAAATTACACCGATATTGGGAGCTGGGCCAATCTTGGCTTCAGGCAACATATCATGACATAGGACCATGGCTTTAGCTTGAGCAACCAGCATGTGGTGATTTTGCTGATACAGTGTCTTTTGCGGATCAACAAGTGTTGTATCCAGTGTCCCCAGAGAGCCAGGATGCAGGATCAGCATATTTTGTTCGTTAATGGTCAACCAATATTTAACCCGATCTCCGTAGTTCTCATAGAGGGTCTTGGCATATTGTTCAAAAGCATCAATTGTTGCACGGTTGGACCAGCCTCCTTTTTCTTCAAGCGCATAAGGAAGATCGAAGTGATACATCGTCACAATGGGTTCAATACCGTATTTAATTAACTCATTAATGAGAGAATCGTAAAAGGCGAGCCCCTTTGGATTCACTTCGCCCGCTCCTTGCGGATAGATGCGTGTCCATGCGATGGAGAAGCGATAGGCTTTGAAGCCCATTTCAGCCAGCAATGCTACATCTTCTTTATACATATGATAGTGATCACTGGTTACCTTGAAGTCGGTTACACCTTCCACATGATTGCCCATGTCAATGACAGAAGGGCCTTTACCATCTTCATTCCAGGCTCCCTCAATCTGATAGGCAGAGGTTGAACCTCCCCAGAAGAAATCTTTAGGAAATGGCTTCAGTTGAGTATGTTTCATGGTTAGTTCCTCCTAAGTTGAATTCGTATAATATAAGTTGTGTCAGACAACGAGAGTCAGCAGGACATCGTTTTTCTCTACCTGCTCTTGATTCGTTTCGAACACATCCACTTCTTGCTGCGTTAGGGTTACAATGACAGGGGTTACGGTTTCGTATCCGGCTTCTTTGATCTTATCGATGTCAAACTGGATCAACAGATCCCCCTGTCTGACGATATCCCCTTCCTGAACGACAGGAGAGAAGTATTTTCCTTTCAGCGCTACTGTGTTGATGCCAATATGAATCAGAATCTCCGTACCTGCATTGGTGGTTAATCCAATGGCATGTCCAGTCGGGAAGAGGGAAGTGACAACACCATCTACCGGAGCGACAACTTCACCAACCTCAGGGACAATCGCCAAACCTTTGCCCATAGCGCCAGTCGAAAAGGCTGGGTCATTAATGGTACTCAGTGCTACGACTTTACCTGTAAGTGGGCTATGAATTTGTTCCTTTTTGATTTCTGTTGTTTTGGTCTCAGGTACGACAGGAAGCTCTACCGGCGTACTTTCAGCCGATGTGCTGGAACCAGATTCATTTTTCTCGGAAGCTGTGTCTTTCGTTTTGCTTTCATAACCAAACATCACCGTTAATACCGCTGCTACCGCAAAGGAGCAGGCAATAGCAATCACGTAGACAACCGTTGGTGTGTAGACAGGAATGGCAAAAATATTGTGGAACACATAAGCAGTCATTTTAACGCCAAAGTGACCATTTATGGCTCCGCCGATTGCACCTGCAATGACCACGATAGGAATCACACGTTTATAACGCAGGATCAGCCCGTATACGATTGGTTCAGTGACACCTGCAAGTAAACCGGTAAGGCTGGTCGAGCCAGCAAGGGTTCGCAGGGTTTTATTCTTTTTGGCTTTCAGGAAAATACCGAAGGCTACACCGATTTGTGCAAATACAGCTGCAGCAGCCATGGCTTCAATCGGATCGCCGCCAACCCCGATATTCTGTATCGTGATTGGAGTGAAGCCCCAGTGGAGTCCAAAGACAACCATGAAGGTCATGAATCCACCCAGTACAATGCCTGACAAAATGCCGCTGACGCCAATGAGCCAAGTTACGCCGGAGGAGATCCAGTCACCTACCGTGGTGCCGAATGGTCCGAAGGCCATTGCAGACAAAGGAACCATAATCATCAGAGCAATCATTGGTACAAGGAACAATTGCAGGTCTTTCAAAATGATCTTCTTGAGTAACTTATCCAGAACAGCGTAGATACTGATCGATATGAAGATTGGGAATACACTGGCTGAATAATTCATCATGACAACCGGTATACCCAGGAACGATATATCTGAGCCCTTATCCATCAGTCCGGTAAAGTTCGGCTCCATCAGAGCGGCGCCAATTACCCCGGCTACATAAGGATTGGCTTTCAGTTTCATACCAAGTGTGATTCCAAGGAAGATGGGCAAGAAATAAAATACAGCGTTGCCGGCAGCGGATAAAATCAAATACGTGTCACTTGTATCAGACATCCATCCAAGCATGGTCAGGACTGTCAGCAAAGCTTTTAACATACCTGATCCTGCCATGGCTGGGATTAGCGGCGAGAAACTTCCGGATATAATTTCAAAAACTTTGGATAATACCGAGGTTTTTTCTCCTGTGGACTCAGAGGATGAGGAAGAATCTCCCCCGAAATCCCGGTTTTTCATAATTTCTGCATATACATGAGCCACGTTACTACCGATGACAACCTGGAACTGGCCGCCGCTTTCGACAACGGTAATAATGCCTTCATGTTTCTCAAGCGTTTCACGTTCTGCCTTTTTCGAATCCTTCAGGTCGAATCTCAGCCGGGTCGCACAGTGGACAAGACCATTGATATTGGCTTCTCCGCCGACGAGACGAACGATGTCATCTCCCATTTTTTTATGATCCATGTTCATTCTCCTTTGTTGTTAAGATTGCCTGGAAACAAAAAAATACCTAAACGAATGGCTATGGTCATCGGAAAGATGACCTGTTGCCAATCATTTAGGTATCGCCTGCTTAAGCAGTAACAATCCTTGTCGTTAAGTTGTGAGACCTACTATATCTGACGCCGTAATCGTTTGCAAGCTTTTTTTATTCCGCGCCCAGCAACTCGTTACGAGAAGTGACACGTTGAATATGGATCGTCAAATACACCTTTTCATCAATGGACATGGCACTTTCAAACTTGTCTTCAAGATAATGATTGATCAACTGGGTGCACTGAAAAGCCTTGCTATATTTGTCTTTCACCTGCTCATACAGAAAGTTATCTCCTGAAGCAAATTGCTCCTGTTCATTACTCAACATTCTCTGCACAAAGTATTGCAGATGGGTAATAAACCGGGAATAATTAAATGAATTTTCATCCAGGGCGATGTGGTAATGGTTGGTCACAATGTTGAAGATATCATCAATAACTTCGGTAATTTCAACGGTCTGTTTCATGCCTTGAGCATCTTGTCGGGCGTTGACAAAATGCATGGCAATAAAACTTGCCTCATGTTCATCCATTTGGATGCCGAATTGTTCCTGGATCAGCTCGACAGCGTTCATACCAATCCCAAATTCCTTCTTGTAAAATTTCTTGATTTGCCACAAAAGGGAATTCTTCAGCCCGACGGATTTACGGTACCGGGTAATGGCAAACTGAATATGATCGATCAATGATATATAGATATTATCACTAAAAATATCGCCCATTTCCTTTTTGGCATGGCCCACAATTTCGTCCGCTAACTTCAAATATTCAACCGATGTTTCCCCGATCAGATCAATGAGCTTTTGTGGTATTTTATCTGATTTCAGCACAAAGGTTTTTTCGATTTTATCCTCATCCACAGGCTGCCCGTTTTTCTTTTTGAAGCCAAGACCGTTGCCAATGACAACAAATTCGTGACCAACCTGGTTCTCAGCCCGGATGACATTGTTGTTAAAAATCTGACGAATGATCATATATGTGTTTCACCACAATGGTCATAATAATAACAAAAAACCCAAACTAAGGCTTAATAGACAGCCTTGGTTTGGGTATCGCCTGCTTACCAGTAACAATCCCGAAGAAGACGCAGCTTCCTCTTTCAATTATGTCCACTATACCGCTTTCATAACAGAATAACAATACAATGATTTATGGAAATGGACGTAAAGACGTGGATTTTTGGTATAATAAGAGATGCTGGAAGTGAATTAGATGGGCTGGGTTGCATAATAAGTTACCGAGGACGGTCATTTTTAAGCATATACAGGATTATTGGAGTGATAACATGAGTAAAGCAAAAGGAAAAGGCGGCACCGGCCGTGGCACGGGAAAAAAAGGCTGGAACCGTTGGCAAGCCGCCGCTAACCGGGCGAAAAGTACACCGAAACCTTATAAAAGTAAAGGTACGAAGAAGAAGGACGATACCGAAACTTCAAGTGGCAAGCCCGAGTAAGTGTGGCTTGATGATGCCAGAGGAGAGAGCTGCCTGACTAACGGGTGGGTCTCTTTTTGTTTGGAAATATAAAAAATTAAATTGACAGTAGTGTAGATTTGGTAATAATATAGAGCTTACGCAAATTAGATGGTAGTGCTACTATATGGAGGAAGGAGCATCAGCATGCCTGTTAATATGGATGAAAATCCACTTGGACTGATTTTGTCACGGACGTATCTGGCATACAAAAAAACAACAACCAGAAATCTGAGTGAACAGGATATTACTCCGGAACAATTTGCAGTTCTGAATGAATTGAGCAAGGCTGGAAGCCATATATCACAGAAGAAACTGGCTGAATTAACAGTTCGAGACCAGACAACTGTGGGGAAAATTATAGACAAGTTGATTCGCAAAGGTCTGGTGACGAGAGAAGAAGATCCACAGGACCGGAGAGCGGTTTTGCTTTGTTTGACGGCGGAAGGACTGGAAATGAATAACGTTCTGACACCAAAGGCAAAACAGCAAGAGCAAGAGGCGCTCGACGAATGTTCCCCTGAAGAGCTTGAAGCATTCATGAATGTGATGAATCGCATCTATGAGAAGATGAAATAAATTTTTTTGATCTAATATATGCATGTGCATATATATGTAGTGCAATTATCTTGATTTTAACTAATGGGAGTCGTGAACGAATGAAAAGCTTTAAAGATTTTCTTAAAGTGCCACAGACAAAAATAGGGTTGGTATTTGCATTGATTGTTCCACTGTTATTTGTTGTGATCTGGATGACGGGTTATCACCAAGCCACGGAGAGAGTAGATCAACTTCAAGTTGCTCTGGTGAACGAAGATGGGACGCAAGGTACAGAGGTGCAGAACCAGATTGAATCGCTCGCGCCTTTCCATGTCAATGTGCTGAATTCTTCACAGGAAGCCGAGAAACAGATGAATGCGGGTAACTATGCGATGGTTATTATTATTCCGGAAGGATTCACTAACCAGATTGAAGGCGGTACAGAGGCGAGTTTGTCCTTCTATATTAATCAGGGAAATGCTGATGTAGCCAAATCCATTGTGGAACACGCGGCGACTGGAATGACTGCACAAATGGGTCAAGGGATTTTGGAGTCCAAGGTTCAAGTGACCCTTAACCAGGATACTATTAACAACGATGAGCTGAGTGCAGCTATTGGACAAGCGATGGCAAAAATGAATGAAGGGCCTGTGAAGGCTGAAATTAACAAAACGAACAGTGTAAGTGACTTTGCTACATCGATGCTTCCTATGATTCTGGGTTTTATCACCTACATTGCTGCGATGACTATGAACATTCAGTTCAATATTACGTCAAATATCATGAAGCGTACCCATTCCAAGTGGGAAATCTTCTGGGGACGGCAAATGCTGTTATTGTGTATAGCTGTGATTATTCCACTGATTGTAGATACAGTGGCTCTTCAGTTCACGGATGTGGCGAGCTCCTTCGGCGCGTTGTATCTGTATCATGTGCTGGTGAGTCTGGCTTGTATCTGTTTTACACAGATGAGTTTTGCCCTGTTTGGCAATGCAGGCCCTCTATTTAATGTAGCGATGGTTCCACTCCAGTTGATGACAGCAGGAAATATCATTCCAGCAGAGATGCTGGCGCCATTTTACCGTCATATTGGAAACTTTCTGCCCGCCTCCAATGGAGTACAGGGATTTATGCGTTTGATCTATAGTGGGGAAGCTGTGGGTGGATTCATGATTCATCTTCTGTTGATCGCGGTTATAACGTGGGGAATTACGTTGCTGCGAGTTGGCATGCAAAAAGCTGGTAATGGACAAATGACGATGACGCCTTCAGCATCAGCACAGGCACAACATTAAGAGTTTCCTTCTATATATAATGTAATAACACACAAGAAAGTGGTTCACGTATAGTTATATGCGTGCATCACTTTTTTTTTGTATCTTCTATAATACCTCTACTTATACTCGTGGTAACTTACAGTGCCTCCGAGTAATCTTGCATGACCTTGATAAAAGGACAACCTAAATTGAGCATATTAATGAAGCTAAAATATATTCTAGAATATCTAATCCTATTAGTTCTAAAAACAATTAGACATGTATTACGTTGTATGAATGGATTTAGACTATAAAACTATACAACTGAGATAGATGAGAGCAACGCAGTAAAGGTAGTTGATTTGTAGTAAATGAATTTTATTAAATTAAGTGTTGTAATTAATATCTGTACGTGATATATTATTAATCCGGCCAAGAAAACACAGTTTACACGGTGCGGCAAGCGAATGAAATAAGCTTCGAAAGAAACTTAAAAAAAGAGCTTGCAAAGTTGGTTCGGACATGATATTATATAAGAGTTGCTGAAGAGAACGACAATCGGTAGCGGAATAAGTTTGATCTTTGAAAACTGAACAACGAGTGAGTAAACATTCTGCTTGCAGAATGAACGCGAAAGTTTGAAACAAGCCTTGGCTTGAATCGACTGGAGCACAAATGAGATTTTTAATCTCGTCAGATTCAAAATGAGCTTATCGCTCTTTTCAATACTTTATTGGAGAGTTTGATCCTGGCTCAGGACGAACGCTGGCGGCATG
>NZ_JBFRHG010000008.1:0-196770 GCF_052115745.1 Paenibacillus sp. 2KB_22 | reverse complement strand
TAAGCTCATTTTGAATCTGACGAGATTAAAAATCTCATTTGTGCTCCAGTCGATTCAAGCCAAGGCTTGTTTCCAACTTTCGCGTTCATTCTGCAAGCAGAATGTTTACTCACTCGTTGTTCAGTTTTCAAAGATCAAACTTGTTTTTTGCCGAGCGTTATTCTCCTCAGCAACTTTTATATCATAACACTTCCGAACCAACTTTGCAAGCTCTTTTTTTAAATTTCTTTCGAAGCTTATTTGTTTTGCCTGCGGCACTTTGTTTCTCGTGTTTTTTTGGCCGGAAATAGAATATATCATATACACAACACAATTACTACTTGTAAAATATCCCATCAGCAAACGAATGGTTTACTTGATTCAATCTTTTCTTAATCTCTTTTTCCGATGGCATTATCCTCTTACTATATCCTATATACACTCACTGGTCGACTCTCTCTCAATATAGGTTGCGAACAGATCAATCAGCATCATTACATTCGTTCTATAAAATATGAAACACAATACCTCTATTCAATAACACTATCAATTATGTGGATACCGAATCTAGTAAATGAACTCCATGGGCTGTAGACATGATAGGATTGTAATCTTCACTTTTTTACTATTAGTCTTTGAACCTCCCCATTACTATCGTGTCATGATACTGTCCATCCGCGTGTCGCCGATCCTTTTTCAGGATGCCTTCGATCTCGAAGCCACTCTTTTGGTATAACTCGATTGCTTTTTCATTGGATGCCAGTACGTTCAACGTCATCTTCTCTATACCAGTCTGATCTGCCCATTCTATTGACTGCACTAACAAGTTCTTGCCAATCCCATGTCCCCAGAACTCTCTGGCTACACACACGCCGAACTCAACCATATGGCAAAAGCGCTTCAACTCTCTGCCTTCACATCGGGAGTACCCCACAATCTCGCCCGCTACTACAGCAACAAGGAACAGATGCCGTGACTTCTCCGTGTCCATATGGATGATCCGCCTGAACCCGGCTGCGTCGATATACGCCTCGCCCTCTTCACGATCCATGTTCTCGGTTTCCCCGTCCATTTGTACACGAAGTGAAGACAAGGCCTCAGCATCTCTTTCCTCTGCCGATCGAATTGAGTAAGATAAGCCTTTAATGTAATATTCCTGCTGATCGATAATCATAAGAACCATTCCGCCTCTTCCACTTTATTTAATATACTTTACCTGTATCGTTCTACCCCACCTCAGAGGGACTCTTGCCCGTAAGCATTTTGAACACCTGGCTGAAATACGTCGCATTACGGAACCCCGTCATCTCGCTCACCTCATATACCATGTAATGACCCGACTGCAACAGTTCCAACGCTCTCTGAATTCGGTACCCGTTCAAATAACTCACGAAATTCTCGCCTGTCACCCTTTTGAACAGTTGACTCAGATACTTCGGATGTACGAATAGTCCCTTGGCTATCGCTTCAAAACTAATCTCTTCGGCGTAATGCAGCTCCACATACTGTTTCACCTGCTCAATAAGTTTATTGCTTTTTTTCTCGCCCATCTCCTTGCGTATCTGTTCTAACCAGTTGCAGATAATACAGTCCATCCAGCTTACCAGATCATGCAACGCATACTTCGATTGAATTTCACGCAAAAAATCACTCATCGCCAGTGGCGGTGTTAACATGGGATGAAGTCGGTTCCAGCTATGAATCAACGTGTCAAACAGACTGACGGCCACCACCTGTACATCCTGTATCCCAACACAGTTCCCCTCTTTCAGCAAAAGGTGAATGTCCTGCCATAGCTCTTCCGCCAGATCAGGTCGAATATCCGCCCAAGCCTCATTCCATTGACGAAGCAATAATGAGTAATCGGTCACACTTGCTTCTGTATCCTCAGATGCCTCGTAGTGGTAGATACGACTTCCACCCTGAAACTCTGCTGTTTCCACCGCTTCCCTGCTCTCGAGATAAGAATCTATCGCCTCACATGGGTGACTTTTGGATCTTCCGATTCCAGCACTCACTTCAATTTTCAGATACGTAAAGATCTGATCGATCATCCGCTCTATGAGTGGCAGGTATTCCTCCAGATGATCTTTATCTCCTAATAGAAGTAACACAAATACCTGATCCGAATAATCAACAATCTCTACCTGACCATTCATTCGCACCGCCTGCTCCTTCAGCGTCTCCTGAATAATATCAGCCGCCCCATAGCGGAGAAGCTGCCAATCCCGTTCTTTCATCCGTGTCAAAAATACGGGGCGATTCAGCTGCAGACTAATGGCGCGTGTCTGTGAGGACATATGAATGCCTATATAGTCCATGCGTTCTTTAGGCAGTTCATCTGGCCGATACCGTGTAGTCAGCAGTTCGTGAAGAAATTGTTTGCGCAAATACGGAAGTACCCGTCCAACCTCCTGCTTATACGTCCGCTCCAGCCGCTCATGCCGCTCTCGCACATCTTGTTCCAACAGTACCTCCCGCAACACAGACTCAATCTCCTCAACCTCCGCCGGCTTCAGCAAAAAGTGATTCACCCCCCAGCGCATGGCTGCCCGGGCGTTCTCGAATTCGTCATATCCACTAAGAATGATGATCGGCAGGTGGGGATGATCACGTCGCAACGTTTGCGTGATCTCAAGCCCAGTCATCCCCGGTAGATAGACGTCAGTCATAACGACATCCGGATGCATGCGGTGAAACAGCTCCAGCGCATCCAAGCCATTGGAAGCCGTACCAGCAATGCTGAGGCCCAGTGAAGGCCAATCGATATGATCTGTTAATGCCTTTACAATATGAGGATCGTCATCAACAAGCATAATGGTCTTCATCATTTTTCACCGTCCAGCCATAGATTTAATTGCTCGTCGGTCTCAATACGCGGCAGCGTAATGGTCACTTCAACGCCACCTGAATCTCTATTGCTCAGTTGAACGCCATACCTCTTTCCACAATACAACTGAATCCGTTGATGCACATTCCGTACACCGATGCCACATGTCTCTTCGAGTTTCCATCCCTCCGGCAAACCTTGCCCATTATCCGTAATACGAATGACGATATCCTCATGCGAGCCAACCTCTTCATGCATATGCACTTGAATTCGAAGTGTCCCTTCTTCAGGGTGCCCGTGCATAACGGCATTTTCAATAAAGGGCTGCAGAATGATCTTGGGAATGTAACAACCGCGAATACGTGGATCGATCTGCTCCTGATATTGAATGGAGAACGGTAGCCGCTCTGACTGTATGTTAACGTAGCAGCGGGCATGCTCCAACTCATCTCGAACCCGAATAAACAATCTCCCTCCACTGAGTCCGATCCGTAACAGCTTACTGAGCTGCACAATCATGCGGCTGATATCCTTGGCTTCATAATCGAGTGCGCGCCAGTGGATCATATCGAGGGTATTGTATAGAAAATGGGGTTTGATCTGGGCCTCAAGCAAGCCCGTCTGGGCTTCACGCTTGGCCCGGCTCTCCTCCTTCACCTGTTCCATCAGCGTTGTGAGTTGTGAAGCCATATGATTAAATCCATACGCCAAGTGGGCATATTCCTCCGTAAACGAAAGGTGCACCCGGGTATCGAAGTCCCCTTTCTCCAGTTGTCTCATTCGCTTGATCAATTGTCTCAGTGGGCGGATGATCTGCCTTACGAACAGGTACGCAAGCACAGCGGAGCATAATAGTCCCAGTATGGCAATGCCGAGAATCTGCCAGCCCGCCTGTTTGAGTGGAGATAAGAGTGTATATACCGGAATAGTCTGTACGAGGCGCCACTGAAGCATGGCTGGTCTGGAGTAGAGCACCAATTGGGCACCTCCGGATTGATCGGAAATCACTTCGTATCCGTCTGCGCCAGGCTGGACATGTTCCTGAATCCATGCACTATCTATAATAGAAGATGATACGTTTACGGCATCACCCGTTTCTGGAGCTGTACTCACTTCATTACTCCTATTCGCTCGTTCCTGTTCTTCCAATGCATCACCTTCAGCATGATCGGATTGTACATTCTCCCCTGCTGGATCAGCTTTCCCCATCTCCATTACGACATTACCAGCCGTATCTACCAACAGGACCTTTCCATCAAGCACCATGGGTACATCGGCAAACCTGCGTACAATGTCCGCTCTACTCAGTCGAATGAGCACATAGGCAACCGTTCCGCCATGACTGTCGAAAATCCGTTGGGCGTATCCGACCAGGGATTGGCCCGATTCGTTCTCACGCAGCGGAACCCATGCCGCATCAGCTTTTTCCAGCGCTGCAAACCAAGAGTCGTGTGCGATGGTGTCCACCGGAAATATGCGATCAGCCATAGTCACTGTCACCTCATTAAAGACATCCGTATACAGTTCGATGGAGGTGATGCCTTCACTCACGACCATGGTATGATCCAGGATTCGAGAGACCTCTCTCCGCTGATGAATCTGTGCAAGTCTGCCCGTATCGGCCGTTTCGAGCAGATGGGACAGTTCCCGATTGCTTGCCAAACCGTAGGCGGTTCCTGTTACCCCTGTAATGAAATCAAATCCCCGACGTGTGCTCTCATTCAGAAGAGCCAGACGTGCTTTGCTAATCTCGGCAAATGTGACCGCGGAGAAAGACTGATATGCCAGCCAGACCACAACGGAGACGAGCAACAGGTTAAACGCAATAAAGCAAGTCACCATCAACGTGGAGAGCTTGCTTTGTTGCAGCTTTTGATTAATGAATGAAGACCATCTTCCTTTCCCCATGGAAAAATCAACTCGTTTCGTCTTGGAATTACCCTTTGAGCCCAGAGGTCGCGATTCCTTCCACGAAGTACTTTTGACACACGATAAATACAATGAAACATGGCACCAATGACAACACCGACATGGCAAACATCGGACCCCAATCGGATTGAGAACTCGAATCAAGGAACAGACGCAGACCTAGCGGCACGGTGTATTTGCTAACATCACTCAAGTAGATCAACTGACTGAAGAAGTCGTCCCATGTCCACAAGAACGTAAAGATCATCGTGGTAACCAGTGCTGGAAACGCAAGTGGAATGATGATTTTGGTGTAAATTTTCACAGGACCGCAACCATCAATGGTAGCCGCCTCATCCAACTCTTTGGGCAATCCCCGGAAGAACTGTACCATGAGGAAAATGAAGAAGGCGTCAGTCGCGAGCCATTTTGGCACCACAAGCGGCAGATACGTATTCACCCACTCCAAGTGGTTGAAGAGAATATACTGCGGGATCAGCGTTACATGATGCGGCAGCATAATCGTCATGAGCATCAGGCCGAAGCAGATGGCTTTGAAGCGAAAATTCAGTCGGGCGAAGGCATATGCCGCCATAGAGCAGGAGATGACATTGCCCAGTACGGCGCCAAGCGACAGGATGACAGAGTTGGTCAGAAACCGGGAGAATGGATTCCCCTGAATTCCAGACCAGCCATTCATGTAATTTTGCCAATTCCATTCCTTTGGCCAGAACCAGGTCTCTGTAAAGATCATATGTCCCGGTTTGAATGAGCTGCCCAGCATCCAGAGGATTGGGTAAAGCATGACAAAGGCGATGCCTGAGATCAACACATGTTTGCTGACGACCCATGCTTTAGAGTTTCGTTGTCCAATCATGATTTCCCACCATCCTCATAGTGCACCCACAGCTTACTGCTGCGGAATACGAGCAATGTAAACACGCCAATCAGGATGACCAGCACCCAGGCCATCGCGGAAGCATAGCCCATCTGAAAGAAAGAGAATCCTTTTTTGTACAGATACAGAGAGTACATTAAGGTTGAATTTACTGGTCCTCCGCTACCATTACTGATAACAAAAGCCTGTGTGAACGATTGAAAGGACGTAATCAGTTGCATCACGAGATTGAAAAAGATGACGGGTGACAGAATCGGCAACGTGATATAGAAGAATCTCCGCAAAGGACCTGCCCCATCTACCGCTGAGGCTTCATCATATTCAGGTGGAATCTGCTTCAAGCCTGCCAGGAAAATAATCATGGATGATCCAAATTGCCATACGGATAACAGTACGATGGAGTACAGGGCATACTTCGGATTAGCAACCCAATCAGGCGCCTTAATGCCCACCATGGCAAGCACACTATTGAGTAACCCGTCACCGCCCAGCATTTTACGCCACAACATTGCAATTGCAACGCTACCTCCAAGCAATGTCGGAATGTAATACACGGTCCGATAAATACCAAGCCCTCGAATCCCTTTATTGAGCAACATGGCTACCAGCAGTGCGAAAATCAACTTGACCGGTACCGATACAGCGACATACGTGAAGGTGACTTTGAGCGACTGGGTAAACAGTTTATCCGATGTAAACATCGTGGTGTAGTTATCCAGACCGACCCAGGAAGGGGCGGCCAGGATGCTGTAATCGGTGAATGAGATGTATAACGATACCAACATCGGACCCAAGGTGAGAAATAACAATCCGACAAGCCATGGTGCGAGGAACAGAAGCGCGGCTCCATTATGCGCATATCTCCGTTTGACCCGCCGGGTAGCTACACTCTCGATTCGGGCTTGACTGACCTGTGATGTGTTCATCTTCGCAACCTCCCCGCAGAATTAGAAGTCTGAGACAGTTCCAATCGTTATTGACTTGATCCAAGTGTAGCCTTGGCTCCTTCAATAAACTGGGCAATGACATCTGGAGTATTGCCTTGACCGAAGGCAATCTGCTCACTTGCGCTCTTGAAACTTGTGTCCACTTCAGCAAATCCTTGCGGGTATGGTGGATCGATCTCACTGGAATGCTTCGATACGGTGTCGATAAATTGGAAAATGACTTGTTCCGCTTCTGGCAGCGTTGGCTGCATCTGCTCGCGAATGCTTGAGTTAACCGGCACACCACGTTCAGAACCAAGAATAGCGGTCGCTTCTGGATCATTGACCATGAAATCAATGAACATGGCAACTTCCTTCGGATGTTTGGTTTTGCCATAACCGGAGAGGAACTGGCCTGGTTTCAGGTATTCGCCAATTTGCTGCTCGTTAACACCATGCGGGAGCACCTGTATGCCAAGCTTATGATCCTGGTTTTTGTTCACCTGCTGGAATGTCAGCAATTGATTGGACCATGCAAAATCCATGGCAGCTGTACCCAGTGAGATCGGGCGTGTCTCCAGTGCATTGGTTGTGGATGCCGTGATCTCCGCTGTGGTAACTCCACCATTCTCACGTAGTGCGCCCCACATATCGAACCATTGCTGAAGCTCTTCGCTGGTAGCGGTCATTGTGCCACCGTCAAACAAACCTTTTCCGGACTGTCGGATAAACACTTCGAACATGTTGGTTGTACCGGAAATGTCTGCAGATCCATAGAAACCCTCACCTTTGGCTGCGGCAATCTTGGTCGCCATATCCCCAAAATCCTTCCATGTCCAGCTCTCTTGCGGTTCTTCAATACCTAATTCCTGAAATACGGTGGCGTCATAAATGACACCTGGTGCGTTTACTCCTAGGGTAATCGCATATAATTTATCGTCAATGGATCCGGCTGTAATCATGCTCTGATCATGATCCTCTGTTCGCAGCTCTTTGCTCTCTGCAAATGGGGTCAGATCAAGCAAGGCCCCACGGCGGGCAAAGTCAGTCAGAAATGCGTAATCCATCTGGATGATATCTGGTGCATTTGAACCGGCTACCTGTGTAGTTAATTTGTCAAAATAACCATCCCAACCAGAGTATTCAGGTTTAATGGTGATTCCCGGATGTTTCTCTTCAAATAGTTGGATGACTTTGGTCGTCAGATCATGCCTGGTCTGTGATCCCCACCAGGTCATGCGCAGTTCAATCTTGCCTGAAGAGTCTCCTTCACTTCCACTTGCTTCGCCAGAAGAAGCTGGCTTATCCGTGGCTCCTCCCGAACAGGCTGTAGCGAACAATAACAGGGACAGGCAGAACAGGGTTACCCACTTTTTCGTGATCATCATAAATGAATTTCCTCCCCTTTTCACTTCTATGGAATCGCTTACAAAAACTATTGTATCGGTCCATTGCTGGACATGACATAAACAAAAGTAAGCTTTCCTGTCAAAAAAGTAAGGAGTTGAAGGAATCAAAAACCACCGGGAATACCATTCCCGGCGGTGATGTTCCTGTCTCAGATAGATATGGTCTGTCAGGAATGTGAGATTGCAGGTGAGGACACCCTGTGCTCGGCCAGATGTTTCTTCATTTTTGCCACTTCGGTCCCTGCCAGCATCATAATGCCTATTCCGTGATTGTCATTGGTGACGGTACGCAAGTCCTGATCATAATACTCTGCCGTAAACGCATATCGTGATCCACTGCACACGCCATGGACATTCCCTTGACGATCAATTGCTTTGCAGATGAGTCCCCTCCAAGCTCGCTCGGCTGCCGTGACGTAAACTTCAGGGTCTTTGAACCAGCCAAAACGTACACCTCTCGCAAAACCATAGGCAAACATCGCCGTGCAGGAGGCTTCTTCATACGTCTGCGGTTCGTTCAACACCTGATGCCACAACCCACTTTCCCCTTGAAGGGCCGCATACCCTTCACACAGTTCGTTGAAGAAATTAATTAGAGCCGGGCGCTCGGGATGCTCTGTTGGCAAAGCTTCCAGTACTTCCGTCAAGGAAAACAGTGTCCAGCCATTCCCCCGTCCCCATGGAATCTGCGTTGCCTGTCCGTATTTGAAATCATACACATGGGACATGATCTTGAACTCAGGCATGAAGAGATACTTCCGATACAGTGAAAATTGTCTGGCGGCTTCATCCAATGCGGCGGAGTTGCCTGTCACCCGTGCATAACGAACGAGAAACGGCGTGCTCATATATAGGTCATCTGCCCACATGGTATTCTCAGCATACTCCCCTACACATGTGCGATAAAATGCCCCATCTTCCTGCCGTTCCAGGCGGGAGAGCATAAAATCTGCAATCCGTTCAGCAATCGGAAGAAACGTTGGTTCATGACACTCTGAATACGCTTCCAGCATGGCCGAACCAAAAGAACCGCAGTTATCCAGCATTTTCAGCATGACCAATTGTTGATTGACAGCCGGGAAACCATACTGCTCCCGATCCCATAATGAGTACTCATACATCTGGGTACATGCCTGCACATGCTCAGCCGCATAACGTGTAATGTCCGGTCTCTGCAAATAACGCCCAGTCCGTAATAGACCATATACTGTGACACCCAATGGATAATCCCAGCGACCATAATTGGTCACACTGCCCACTGTCCATTTGTTGCTTAACATCGCGTTCTCATAATAAGGTCTGATCCAAGCATCCGGTCGATCTAAGCGCCAATATGTCTGTCTTTGCCCCGTTTGATACACTCGGTCCGTTCGAGTCAGATCCGCCAAGTCCGGTTCAACCTCCGACTCAAAAGGTCCAACATATAACCAAGACTCTCCATTAGCACCGTGCACACGCTGAGGAAGTTCCAGTGAGAGCGGCTTGCCCGACACGGTTGCGTTCAAATTAAAATGCCAAGGTCCCGCCTTATCGTCATATTCACTTCGGACAAGCAGGTCACTCCGTCCAAACGGGACTGTTACATCCACTTCGAACGGACCCGCTTCCTTCACTTGCGCCACAGGCTTGCCGCTAATCCATATACTTAAAGAACCGGAGGATTGACCTGACAATCGCACCTGACTCCCGGTTGAATCGTTATTGTTCAGATGTGTCCAAGCATACACATGCCTTCCAGGAAGATGCCCGTATATTCGTTCGAGGGCAGGCTTGGTTTTATCTTCATCAGACCAGCCTGTCTCAGGCAGCCATTTCAAACTGTAATCTGCTTCTTTTCCAAGCAGGTCTGGTTGCTTACTCGCAGCAAGGTTCGGTTGGGAGAACACCCAACCCGCTTGTCCCTGTCTCTCCTGAAACGGCGCAAATACGTTCAGAATACGCACTTTACCTTCATCTGAGCCAAACTGGCAGCCAAATCCGGCAGGGGTATTCTTCATTTCAAGCCAAATGGTGTTCCAACCGGGCTTGATATCAATGCTGAGCTTCACCGTTGCATCAGGACTGATCTCATCCATTACGGTAGAGCGATAGACCAACTGCTCATTGAAATAAAAGCGAACAGGTCCATAACAGCGGACCAACACATCCAGATTCCGGTCCTCGTCCCCCCAGACCAGCGCAGCTGCGTAGGATATATAATCTTTGGGCGCGTCAGGAAAGCGTTTACCTAAATTCAGATCATAAAGCCCTTTCTCATTTTGCAAAATACCAGACTTCTGGAATACCCGATATACAAAATCAGCCTGCGCATTGGCCCCAATATACCTCTCGGCCAGCACCTTCAGCACCTGATCCTGATCTTCTCCAAATCGGTAATACATGCTCTGCGGTTCGCTGAAATAGGTCGTCATTGATCGCACACATCCCTCTCACATTGAAATAAAATTTTATCCGAAATAAAACGTCCACCCGAGCAGCTCAGACCCATATTCTGCTGTGACAGGATCTAGAGATATAGCGCTTAACCTTCGTAAGGAACGCCCTTGCCCTGAACGTTAATATCTTCTAGTTTACTCAGGCACCGATTAATAATCCCAGTATAACTGACATGTTCTATGGTGGCTATAGATTTTTGTTTACGCTTACAAATAAATTCAAAGTCCTACTTTATGTCTCGCTAGTTGAACTTATATTTGAACATTCGTTTAAAAAAATAGAAAACGTTGCCGATATAGATAGTAGGCTAAAAAATTCCACTTTTTGTATCGGGAAGGAAAGATGAACATTGAATACTCTTGAATCTCTGGTAAATGCTATGCCTTTTGTTAGCCAAATGTTCCGTGACGACATATCCATATCCATTAATGATCATGAGAAAGTTTTGTATTTTTCCGAAGCAAAAAGTCTGGAGATTGGCGTGAAGGTTGGAGATGAGCTGCATGACGATTATAAAAATTTCAAAATGCTCACCAACAAGGATACGCGTACCGTGGCTCGCATGCCTGGTGATCTGCAAGGCAGACCTTTCGACGCCATCCTAATTCCCATTAAGGAAAACGATCAGGTCGTGGGCATATTGGGTGTGAACTACGCACTGGATAGTCACATGACACTGGAGACGCTGATCCGTGAAAATGAAACAACCATTCATGCACTCGTCGGCGGCATTCAGCAGATTGCGGCACATTCCGAAGAACTCTCTGCGACCTCGGAAGAGATTCTGCGCAACTCCAAAAAAGCTTCAGAGAACTCGGTTAGTGTGTCTAAAGTAACAAACGTCATTCGTGAAGTATCGGAACAAACCAATCTGCTTGGACTGAACGCCATGATCGAGGCAGCTCGTGTGGGCGATCAGGGAGCCGGATTCGGTGTGGTTGCCAGTGAAGTACGCAAACTGTCCGATCATACGAAACAAGCAGCGGCTGATATCGAAACCTCCCTCGGTAGTGTACAGGATTCCATGAAACATATGGAGCAGGAGATCGGTCAGATTACAACCGCAACGGTGGATCAGGCCAAGCTTGTATCCGAGTTCATGGAAAGCATCGAACAGCTTAGCGAGACAAGCGAGAATCTGAAAAAGTTCGTACATCAGATGCTGGCGTTAGAATAACCATCCAGTTCCACAGCAGGAATAACGAACGCTATGAAATGTACATAGAAAATGATGTAGAATGTGAAAAGCCTCCGGCTACACTTCCCTTAACAGGAAGTCAGCGGAGGCTTTGTTTTGTATTTGAGTTGATATCCCATTTATAGTCGCACGGCTGTTATATCTCTACAGCAACGCCAAAATGGTCGGACACAACCGGCCCGTTTTTACCGTTCAAGACCACAGTGGAAGACTTGGCCTGAATGGGACGATTGGAGAAAATATAGTCGATTCGCAGATCGCGTTTGTTGTCTGCCCAGCCGGCAATGGCCTTCACCACGGTTGCTCCTTCATCCTTTTGCAATGCGGTGGTGTACAGGTCATTCCAGCCTTTGCTCATCATATAGTCATAGCCTTCTCCACGCACTTCCGCGACATTGTTGAAATCACCCATAATATATAACGGCTGATCCATGTAAGGGGCAAGCTTGCTCTCCGTCAACTCCCACTGTCCCTTGAAAGGTTCCTGCGCATCATCCCACCAGTTGTAGTGTCCATTTACAAACCAGGTTGCTTCACCTTGGACGACCGTCTGAATTCCCACAATCTTGCGTGTACGGTAATTGTTATAATCCCGCATGTGGGACACGTATTCTCCAAAAGCCTGCGTAATCGGCGTCCGGCTAAGGATGGCCAGTCCTTCATCGTATTTTTGGAACCCGACATGTGCGGGAATCCACGTCCAGTAATATTGCTCTGTCAGCTGCTGAAGCAGGACGTAGGCGTAGTTGTCTTTTTTAATCACAGCATCCGATTCAATCGCATAATATCTCTTCAGTTCTTCTTCAGAAAGCGCCGCTTCCTGCATGGACTGGTTAACCTCCTGCATGGAGATTACGTCAAATTGATGTGTATTAATAAAATCAGCCAGCTGACTGATCTTGTTCAGTTGATCCTCTTCCGCCCAAGCGTGTGTGTTTAACGTAAGTATTTTCATATGCTCTCTCCTGTTGTTTGTAATATGACCGTTTCCCCGGCCTGCATCGTTCCTGAAAGGAATACATACGATAAGCATACACAATATGAGGCAATCATGCATGCCACTCGCTCACGGCACCTGCGTATTCATCTAAATTCATGTTTGTCCAAAAAGAACTTCATATTCTTATAACCCATGCACGGATCGGCTCATAACTGATATGATGGATACAACAAATTGACAACATCACGTCATCGACGTGGTGATTACTGAACCTATGTTTACCCCAGGAGATGGAATGATGAACATACCGAATAACATGAGGATGGATGATGCGCAGTGGCAACAGTTGATCAGGCAGGTTGCAGAGCATTTTAATAACCTGACGATCATGCGCGGATTCCAATATTATAAACAGAAACGTGTCGGACCATTAACCTATTCAGAGCAACAAGGGATTTCGGCCGTTGTACAAGGATCGGAAGAATATGAGGTCACCCTGAGCATGCAATCCCTGTCTACAAGTCATTGTACCTGCCCGGTGAGTTCCGTATGCAAACATATGACGGCTGTCTTGATGAGTTATGCCGAGCACCTGGAGCGACCTGTACATGCGATTGTGAATGCACACTCCAGTACTGCGCTTAAACAAACGACTAAACCCGTCGGGGCCATGTCCGCAGGACGATCCAGCTACGCCGAAGCTGATGAACAACAGGATATGGACATTCAGGGCAACCAATACAGTCAGATCAAGGAGCGTGCAACAGAGCTTGCCGATCTCGAAATCTCGGAATGGCATGAGCTATTCCACTCCTGTCTGAGACGGCTGGGTACCGGCACAGCAAGCACATCCTACGTGCAGGAAGCAACGGACGAATTATATGCCATTAAGCCAAGGCTGACCGCGGCGATGGACCAACTTTTTGAACTACATGTGCAGCTGCACCTCATACGATTCTGCGTACCGCCGGCTCGTAACTCAATTACGCATACCCCCGTGTACATGAGCTACCCTGCCCAGCTCGCGGTTGATGCACTTTTGAAAGACATTGAACGGATCTTTAGCCATCCGCTAGACTTGTCCGGTCTAAAGGGAAACAAGCTTGAGCAACTTTGGAACAGATTGTCTGAAACCTCAGCTTATTTACGCAAACAGATGATGCCTGAGACAGCCAGCATGATGTTCTTCACTCCGATCTATCGACAACTGTGGTTGAACTGGATCGTGCCTGAGCTTCAAGGGTCACGGGACATGTTGGTGTCGGAACAGGCCATCTTAAATGATATAGAGCGCAATCTAACAGCGACTTCGGCACCTTCCCAGTCCAGCGGGAGTGTCTTGGGTAGCGCTCAGAGTAATGGAAGTAGTAGTGATAGACCAAGCAAAGCCGTATCCCTGCCTTTACCCCTCGTACTCGCGCAGAGCTGGATGTACTTCCATGTAGGGCAAGACGATCAGGCATGGCAGCGACTCATCCATGGAAGCTCGGCCTATGGTATCCCGCCAGAGCATCTGTTGCATTTTCTCCACGTGCTCGCAGATGCAGCTGAATGGAAGCGGCTCGGAGATTGGTTGGTACAACTTGGTCCCCTGCTGGCGAATCGGCGTAACACGCCTTTGAATGATTACATGCATCTATGGGACACGGCCATTCAACATCTGCCGGATACAGAGAACCGCATGTGGGATACGCTTGTCAGCATGCTCCCCCACTCTCGCCCAGCCTATGAGGATGCCATGCATTCTCGTGGTCAGTGGCGCAGGTGGATTGATTTTCAGCTAAGTACAGGGACGGAGCCTCTCGAATTTCGCGTAGCGGTGCTGCAACCGATTGAAAAAGATGCACCTGAACTGCTGCTCCCCTTCTATCATCAGGCGGTGGAGCGTTATATCGGACATAAGAACAGGGACGGATACAAGGCAGCGGTGAAGCTGCTGAAACGCCTGTCCAAAATCTATAAAAAGTTGAAGCAAGAAGCGCACTGGGAGCAGTTCATCACCACACTCGCCGTTCGTAACAGTCGGCTGCGTGCCCTGCAGGAAGAGCTTCGGAAAGGTAAACTGATCTCATGAGCTTAATTCATCCATACACTGAAACGATTGAGGTTCACGTCGCTTTAACCGGATATGGCGATGCTTTGTTTTACGGAGCACTCAACACACACCACTTTGTATCGGGACAGTCGCTTAAGCAGCGATTGTTCGCTTGGCATGCGCCTTCCTTCTACGGTACCGAATTGGAAGTTCGGCAGATCGAAGAGATTGAGCTGGTTGTTCTCCCTGCAGAAGAAGTCATTCCCTTCTTTGCCGAGATGCACACGTTGCTTCATATTGAATGGAAGTGGGATGAGCAAGCGGAACATCTGATTCGACTGGCTCCTGCACTCGCAGCATCTGTCGAGAAACGCAAATACGTACCCAGCTTTGAAGCCTATCGCACAGGACAACTTCAGTGGACCTGGGACCCGGACAGCTTGAAAAAGCAGGATCGGGCATCGCTTACCAAAGC
This sequence comes from Paenibacillus sp. 2KB_22, assembly GCF_052115745.1. NCBI lineage: Bacteria > Bacillati > Bacillota > Bacilli > Caryophanales > Paenibacillaceae > Paenibacillus > Paenibacillus sp. 2KB_22. Next base: position 181,736 of record NZ_JBFRHG010000008.1, on the reverse strand, counting down.
GATTCAACAGACGGACGAGAGCTACGCCGAAGGGCTCGGAGCAACATACTCTGCCTTCGTATTCCAACGATGGTACAGTTCCGAGGAAGCTGCGACCGATCTGCGGCGTGAATTCCCGCAGTTGTTCCCAGAGCGCGGTACTCTACCCAAAACAGCCGGAATGGATGCTCAGTCCTGGCTCGTATCCATTGGCTGGAAAGCGGATGCTGCACCATTCAGACCAATGCTGCAATTGCAGGAGCCGGACGAGGACGAGCCATCTTGGCGGTTGCGACTGGTGTTGCAGAACAAGCTGGATGCCGCCATCTTGGTGCCCGTCATGCTGGATTCACGCGGCAGACTTGAAGGCGAATGGCCAGAAGTATGGACACCGTTCATTCTGGATCGCTCCGCCGGATGGCTGGATCAGCTTCGCGCACATCTGCCGCGTCTTGCAAGCTCTATTAGCGGCAGACGGGATGTGCTGAGTGATCCTTTGGAAGATCAGGAAGCCTGGCAGTTCCTTACACAGGATAGCGGCAGGTTGCTGGCAGCGGGTTGGCAAGTCCTGCTCCCGGGTTGGTGGGAAGCAGCCCGGAAGAAGAAGCCTAAGCTACGCGCCAAGGTGAAGCCAGAGGAAGGCAGTGAGCGGGGACAGTCCTTCTTCGGACTGGACTCAATTATTCATTTTGACTGGCGCATTGCGATTGGTGACACGGATCTCAGCGAAGATGAGTTCGCCGATCTTGTGGCCCGTAATGAACGATTGGTTCGCTTCCGTGGAGAATGGGTTCCTCTCGACCCCGACCTGCTGGAACAGATACGTCGTGCCATGGGCGGTGTAGATCGGGAACAAGGACTCTCATTTCAGGATATTCTGCACCTGCATCTGTTGCACAATGAACAGCGGGAATATCGCAACCAGAAATGGAAGGAAGGGCAACAAGCCGAAGAGGAAGAACAGCCGCAGGCTAATGAGAACATTCGACTGGAGGTAGAGCTGAACGAACACCTGAATCGGGTCATTGCACAACTGGGAGGCGGACAAGGTGGTGCGCCTTCGCTGCCCATTCCTACAGGGCTTCATGCCGAGCTGCGATCGTATCAGAAGGAAGGTTTTGCATGGCTTGGTTTCCTGCGCAGATTCGGCCTTGGGGCATGTCTTGCCGATGATATGGGTCTCGGGAAAACCATACAGTTCATTACGTATCTATTACACATCAAAGAACATGAACCACGTAAGCCGGGACAGGCTCCGGCACTTCTGATCTGTCCAACTTCCGTATTGGGCAACTGGCAAAAGGAGATTAGCCGCTTCGCACCCTCCATTAATGTCAGTCTGCATTACGGGGCACGCCGATTAAGCGGAGAAGAATTCCGGGAGCAGACGGAACAGGTGGACATCATCATCACGTCCTTTGCTACGGCTACACTGGATCAGGAAATGTTGCAGAATTACACTTGGGCGTGCATCTGTCTAGATGAAGCGCAGAATATCAAAAACGCCCAGACCAAACAGTCCCTGGCCGTCCGCAGCTTCCCGGCAAAACACCGCATTGCCATGACAGGCACACCAATCGAGAATCGGTTGTCCGAGCTGTGGTCGATCTATGATTTTACCAATCCAGGATATCTGGGCAGTGCCCGAGCATTCCAGACTCGCTTTATCAGTGCGATAGAGAAAGATAAGGATGAGCAGCGGATGCAGGATCTACAGCAGCTCGTGAAACCGTTCATGCTTCGCCGTAAGAAAAAAGATCCGAACATCCAGCTTGATCTGCCGGACAAAAATGAGATGAAAACTTACATTCACCTTACGGGCGAACAAAGTGCATTATATGACCAGTCCGTGCAGGCCCTGATGGATAAAATGAAAGAGCTGGAAGGTATCAAACGCAAAGGTGCGATTCTGTCGGCCCTAACTCAGCTTAAACAATTGTGTGACCACCCTCTGCTGCTGACAAAAGAAGCTTTGCCGGAGGAACTGCCCGAGGACGGCACATTAACATCTTCTTATGATGTGTACAGCCCGCAGGATATGGCGATGCTGATCAGCCGTTCCGCGAAGCTGGAACGACTGATGGAGCTTGTCCGTGAATTGCGGGATGAGGGCGAGCGATGCCTGATCTTCACCCAATACATCGGTATGGGACAGATGCTGCAACAGGTGCTGCGTCAGGAGTTGCAGGAACCTGTGCTGTATCTGCACGGGGGCACCTCCAAGACGGCAAGGGATCGCATGATTGAGGAATTCCAATCCCGAACACTGCCTGAGGACAAGCAGCCGTCCGTCTTCATTCTGTCCATCAAGGCAGGCGGCGTGGGATTGAATCTGACCGCAGCCAATCATGTCTTCCACTTTGACCGCTGGTGGAACCCTGCTGTTGAGAATCAAGCCACCGACCGGGCTTACCGGATGGGTCAGACCAAAGATGTACAGGTGCATAAGTTCATCTCTCTCGGTACACTGGAGGAGCGGATCGACGAGATGTTGGAGAGCAAACAACAACTTAGCGATAACATCATCACAAGCTCCGAGAACTGGATTACGGAATTGTCAACGGACGAACTGAAAGATCTGTTCACTCGGCGTCGTGACTGGTCGGGCTAACTTGGATTGAAATGAGAAACACAAAAAGAGCGAAGTTTCGGAATTAAAATTCCGGCTCCGCTCTTTTGTTATTGTTGCAGTTAATCATCCGTTCTTAACGCATGTTACCGATGATGGATGATCTTGATTCCTGCATTTTTTTGATAAAGTTTGTCATTACATCAAACGCTTCATTACGCTTGTTGGACAGGGACTGCAGTCGAAGCATGTCCATCTGTTGGGAATTGCTCGCAGCATCAATTTGACCTTTCAGCTTCTGAACAGCTGCTTCATCCCCGTTTTGCTGGGCAACCTGCAATTGAGAGTTCAACTCCGCGATCAGCTGATTACGGTTCTGTACCTCTTGAATTTGCGTTTGCAGTTGAGCATCCAACAATTTGGTGCGTTCGCTCTGAACCATCATCAGAGCCGTTTCGATATCCATACCGCTAATGTCGATAGGTGTTACGCTAGAGATGTTGGAGATTGGACTTGCTGAGGCTGAAGAGACGATGGAGACTGCAGCGACAGCAGCAACTGCTGTTGAAGCGAAAAATTTACCTGAACGTTTCATTTGTGTTCCTCCGAGTCCCTATGTAATATGTACCAGTTTTTTGTTGGTATCTTCCGCCATTCTAAATCAAAAGAACTAGTTGTTCAATCAAATTAACATCAAATTTGAAATAATTTTGATATCCCTTACACACGCCTACCTCCGCTTACAAATTGAGTAAATTAAACAGGGCATTATAAGTAAACGTGCATTCTTAAGGGCATATTTACTACTACTAGATTATTCTTTACTCTTACGCTTGAAAGTAACAATGGAGATCGAAGATACGTTCATGATTTTACTTTAGAACATGGTTATGTTATGTTTAATAATATATTTTACACAATTTAATTTTGTGATATTTAATATAAATGAATGTTATACACTTTACGGGAGGTTTTTATATGAAAAAGATACTGGTTGTTCTAACAAATGTAGATAAATACGCAACGAAGGACGAACCTACCGGCTTGTGGCTGAGCGAAGCAACTCACTTTATTGAAGAGTTTGACCATAATGACAATGTTCAGATCGATCTGGTTAGCCCTAAAGGGGGTAACGTACCTCTTGATCCGAAAAGTCTCGGTGACTCCCTGGATGAGAGCACCAAAGCCTATTTCGAGAACGAAACATTCATGAACCAATTGAAGAATACGTTGAAACCTGGCGAAGTAAACGCGAGCGACTACGATGCAATCTACTTCACAGGCGGTCACGGTACGATGTGGGATTTCCCGGACAATGCCGAACTTCAAGAGCTTTCTCGTGAAATCTATGAAAAAGGTGGCGTTGTATCCGGCGTGTGCCACGGGGTTACAGCCCTGCTGAACGTGAAGCTGTCCAACGGCCTGCTTTTGATCAACGACAAAACGGTTTCCGGCTTCACGAATGAAGAGGAAGCATTGGCTCAACAAACCGAGTATGTTCCTTTCCTGCTGGAAGATGCTTTGAGAGAACGCGCTGCACAATACGATAAAGCGGCTGCCTTCAGCTCCTATGTCACAACAGATGGCCGCGTGGTCACAGGACAGAATCCGCAATCCAGCAAAGCTGTAGCTGAAAGTGTTAAACAACTGCTGGGTCTGTAATATAAACCGATTCATTCCTCTCCTCCCTCAGGAGATCATATAGATGTACAAAGCAAAACAGCATGTGATCCGTCATGACCTGACAGAACACATGCTGTTTTTTTATTGATTGGCTCGTATCGAAGCTTCTGTCGTTGTTATTCCAGCCAGACGTTTCACGATATAAGGCACGATCACCGACGTCAGAATCACGGCAAATGCAATCTGAGCGATAGCTGTGTCCACATAAGGCGCATACGCCGGATTGAATTCGGCAGCCATTGAAGGCACCACCATAGACAATCCGGCAACCGAACATGTCGCAGCCGCTGCGTAACCGGGCCGTCCTAATATCTTCCGATCAATTCCAATGAGCGGCAGCATGCAGATCAGCAAAAATAACACCGTGACCAGCAAACCGGATAGACTGGATTGAAATGCAATACGCAGATCAATATTCGACCCAAAGCTTGTACCCAGAAAAGGCAGCAGAATCAGTGTTCCCGGAGCGAACATCTTCTGTATGTTGCGATCCAGGTTACCAAGAAGTATGCCGATCATAAAGGGCACCAGGGTAGCAAGGACACTGAGGTAATCGATACCAACACCGCTTGCCGAATTCAATATCATGACCGGAATAACCGGAACGGCAATCAGATTCAGAATGCCAAACGCTGCACGATCCACATCACCTCCGTACGTGTTCATCAAGGCCAGATATAACCCCGGATTACAACTGGTCAGAACGGCAATGAAAGCTACCGCAGACACGCCTCCAACCCCACTAATGCCAAAAAAGTGTACAAATGCCCAGCCAAACAGGCAGCTGATGAGAATACGTGAAATACAGAGTACCCCTGCTCTCTTCAAGGTCACTAGAAGCTGTGACAGATTGAGCTGTGTACCGGACACGAGCAAAATCATGCCAATCAGCACCATGGTACCTTTCGATGTGAATAGTGCTGTCGTTGGATCTCCGATCTGAAACACCGATGGAAACAACGTGTTGATGACCGCGGCGGCAAGCATAGGAACAATCAGCAAGCCGCCAGGGATTTTTTTGATTCGGCCCAGAATATTCATGACCTGTTACAGTACTGCTCCGTTGGTACGGATCACATTCTGATACCAGAAGAACGAATCCTTCCGATATCTTTCGAGCGTACCATTGCCATAGTCATCCTGATCCACGTAGATAAATCCGTACCGTTTGCTCATCTCGGAAGTCCCTGAACTGATCATGTCGATCGGCCCCCACATCGTGTAACCCAACACTTCGACGCCATCCGCAATGGCGAGTCCCATCTGTTCAATATGTTTGCTCAGGAAATCAATCCGGTAGGGATCGTTGATCGTTCCATCCTCATTCAGCTTGTCGTAGAAGCCTGAGCTGTTCTCCAGAATGAAGACCGGTTTTTGATATCGATCATAGACGAGATTCAGCGTATACCGCAGGCCAATGGGATCAATCTGCCAACCCCACTCGTTTGCAGGCAAATGCGGGTTTTTGTAGACACTGTGTACGTTCCCGGCTGTTAATTCAAGTTGTTCGGTATCACTACTGGAAATCATGGAGTTATAATACGACATCCCCACGAAGTCAGCCGTATGTGCGCGAATGTTATCCAGATCGCCGTCCTCGATGTTCAACTGAATCTCCTTGTTTTTGAAGTACGTTTTACTATAGTAAGGGTACTCGCCTTTATTGAGCACATCCAGATAGAATTGATTTTTCATCTGATCATCCTGCTGCATCTGAAGTGCATCCTCCGGCTTGCATGTGTACGGATACGTTGTAAAATAAGCCACCATACTTCCGATCTGGTTATTCGGATCAATCTCATGAGCCATCTTGGTTGCTCTGGACGCAGCTACAAATTGATGGTGCAGCCCTTGGAACAGCATTTCCTCATAATTCGGCGCATCATAATCAATGATTCCCAGCGTCTTGGCCGATGCCTTCACGCTCATGTTGATCTCGTTGAACGTCACCCAATATTTCACTTTGCCCTTGTAGCGATTGAACAGCACATCACAATAGTTCACATACAGATCGATCAGCTTGCGGTTGTACCATCCTCCGAACTTGTCCATCAGTACAATCGGTGTATCAAAGTGGCTAATGGTGATCAGGGGCTCCATACCCTGTTTCAGACATTCATCAATAACCTGATCATAGAACTCTAGTGCCTTTTCGTTCGGAACGGCATCATCGCCACCTGGAAATACTCTGGCCCATGAAATGGAATAACGGAATACTTTGAAGCCCATCTCGGCGAATAATGCGATATCCTCACGGAAGTTATGATAGAAGTCGATCCCCCGACGCTTTGGATATTTAACTGTATCCGGGTCATTCCGGGCCTCTTCAATCATCTCCCAATTCACCCTGATCTGCTTGGTCACCTTACGGTCGTTCTTCTCGTTAAACTTCATCACTTCTGGAATGGTCAGGCTCTTGCCATCCACATTATAAGCACCTTCAGCCTGACAGGCAGAAAGCGCCCCGCCCCACAAAAAATCTTTTGGAAAATTAGAATGAGTCATTTTAGTTTCCTCCTGTTATTACGTGTTATTTAAATGGTCTTATTTAAGGTTCTAGGGGATTAGCTTGATCAGCGCTTCACTCTCCCGAATCGGACCGCTGGTTGCTGTAGTCAGCACATCTCCGTACTGTTGCATGTTGGTCACCACAATGGATGTAATGGTGTTATAACCTGCTGTCGTAATACCTTCTGGATCAAACTCCACCAATAAATCGCCAGCCTTGATGGTCTGTCCCTGTTCGATATGGGCGGTAAAATATTTGCCTTTGAGGCTGACGGTATCCACCCCGATATGAATGAGGATCTCGACACCATTCGCCGCCTTCAATCCGATAGCATGTTTGGTACGATAAAGTGCTTCGACTACCCCATCAAATGGAGCGTATACCTTGCCATCTGTCGGAACAATCGCAATACCTTTACCCATTAACTCTTGGGCAAATGCCTGATCTTCCACTTCAGAGATCGGTTTGATCTCCCCTGTCATTGGACTAACGATAAGCATGTCAGAAGAAGTGGATGGCTGTGATAATACTGACTCGGGAGTTACCTCTGTGGCAGTAACAGTTGGATTGCTATTTACTTCACCAGTGGTTTGCTGCTTCAACTTGGCTCCTTCTACATCTTCCTTGATGCCTGCCATCAACGTGAAGACAAAACCGAGTACAACTGCGGCAATACAACCAATAACAACATACATGTAACGATCAGAGGTATACGTGCCAATTGCCAATACACCTGGAAGTGAAATGGCATTCGCTGTTGTATGCACCAAGCTATAGAATCCACCGACTAATCCACCTGCCAGGCAACCTGCGAAAAAGGGCCGTTTGTATTTCAGCGTTACCCCATAGATCGCCGGCTCGGTAATCCCGAACAACGCGGTGAATCCGCTTGAAGCAGCCGCTGATTTCATCGTTTTACTCTTCGTCAGTACAAACACACCGAAGGCTGCTCCAGCCTGAGCCAAATTCGCTGCCAGTGCTGTTGGTAACAATACGGTTGCACCCAGTGTAGCCACTTGTTGAACCTGAATGGGCATGATGGCATAGTGCATACCGAACATAACCATGATCGGTTTGAAAAATCCAAGAATTGCACCCGCAAGCACACCTGCGGTGGAGAACAATGAGTTAATGCCATTGGTCAACCAGTCACCGATATATGATCCTACTGGACCCAGCACGATTAGTTCCACTGGAATCATAATGAACAAAACAATCATTGGAGTAAGCAGGACCTGCAGAAACTTGGGAATTACTCGATTGACGATTGGATACACATAACTCATAATCCATACCGCCAAAATGATTGGAATGACGGAAGAGGAATATTTCATCAACAGAATCGGCAAGCCGAGAAAATCAATACTGTTCACACCCGTCTCAGCAATCTGAGCCGCAGCGTTCAAAATGGTTGGATGCATGAGTCCCGCAGCGAGAGCTACCGCCAAATAGGGATTTGTTTTGAAACGGTTTGCTGCACTAACAGCCAGGAAGAATGGCATGAAGTAGAAAATACAGTCCCCGATCATGTTAATGATCGTTAGGAATCCGGAGCCTTCCAAGTAACCCATTGCAGTTATAACGGTAGCCAAACACTTGATCATCCCGCAACCAACAAGTGCTGGCAGAACAGGCGTGAATATACCTGCGATGGTTTCAAGCACGACATTGATGGGGTTACGTCTCTTTTTCGGTCCACTGTCTGTAGACTCCGTAGGCTCGCCAATCTTGTCAGAGGTCAGATTTTTCAATTCGCTATAGACTGCATCTACCTTAGCACCGATGACAACCTGAATCTGTCCCCCGGAATTTTGTGCCTTGAGCACGCCTTCGAGCTGATCCAGTGCCTTGAGGTCTGCTTTGTGATCATCCTTCAATACGAATCTCAAACGGGTTGCACAGTGTGTCAGACCCGATATATTTTGCTCGCCGCCGACGAGATCAAGTACGTTTTTAGCCAAGTCTTTGTTGTTCATGACCCTTCTCCTCTACATGAATAATTGGATATATAAAAAATGACCAAGCCGGGGAATCGTCATTCCCTACGCTTGGTCATGCCTGATCGAATCAGTAACAGTCCAATATGGATTATTCGGTTAGTTTCTTCACTAGTTCATTCATTCCGTTGGTTCATTCGAAATCAATCGTTGGATATGCAGAATCAGATATAGCTTTTCATCATCCGAACAGGTCCAGCCATAGTTGTTTTTCAGAAAGTCCGCAATCTTCTCCACACAAGCGAGTTCCTTCGGAAACTTCTCCTTCACCATTAGAAACAGCGATTCATTCTCGTCTTTAAGCGATTTACCGCTCATCTGCCTCAGAATGAAATACCGAATATGTGTGGCAAAACGCATGAAATGGATGGAATCCTCTTGAAAGTCAATTTTGAGAGCATATTTGATCACGGACAGGATCTCGCCCGTAACTGTGGTTACCTTGGTGGTATCCGTCATCTCTCCAGAGCCCACCTGTGCATTAACAAAATGCAGAGCAATCAGTGTTGTTTCGGCTGTCGGCAGAGCGATATCCGTTTTTTCCTGAATCAGTTTCAGGGCAGCCTCCCCCACCCGGGTCTCGTCCGGATAGAGTGTCCGCACTTCCCATTCCAGCGGATTTTTGATACGGATGCCTTCTTTGGTTCGGGTTAATGCAAAACTGATATGGTCAGATAGGGTGAGAAGCAGATTCGGGTTAAATGTTTTATTCAGGATCTGACTGCCCAGCTTGATGACTTCCTCCGCGAGATAAATATCCTCAATTGGGATACTGTTCAGCAGATCATACATCCGAATGTTCTTCGGAGCTACGAATATTTTCTCCACCAAGTCCGTCTCCGTCAACTCATAGGGCGTCTTCAGGAATCCTACACCCTTACCTACAACAAATACCTCTTCGTTATGTTCATTAATAGCAATGGCCACGTTATTGTTTACTTTCTTGATAACCTTCAATGTTCTCACCCCCCAACAAAAATAAAAAAAGACCGAAAGCGATTACAGTTAAGCAATCGAATTCGGTCATGCCTGGTTTCCCCAGTAACAGTCCGTGTTATGAATATAAGTTTATTATAGTGCTGTTTTCGAAAAAGTCAATCATGCAATCTTCAGGAAAAATCAACCTTTCTTAGCATTGAAGGGATCGTAGAGAACCGATACGTCATATATAACAACGCTCTTTTTAAAAAATTATAAAAGAAAATGTGACCATATGCCCTACCCGCCAGTCTAATTCATATCAAAACCAGCCAAGTGCTGACTTCATCCCTCCAATACGAAAGGAGCTGTTATCTATGGATTCAACCGATCTCGTTAACCAGGCCATCCAAGGAGATCGTGAAGCCTTTATCCGGCTTATTCGAGACATTGAAAACGCTTTGTACAATACGGCAAAATCCATGCTGCGAAAAGAGGAGGACGTGGCCGATGCCATTCAGGAGACCATTCTGAACGCATATAAATCGATGCACACGCTCCGGGAACCCCGGTATTTCAAAACCTGGCTGTTTCGGATCCTCATCAATGAATGCAACACGATACTGTCCCGCCGCTCTCTATCCACCGCTTATGCGGAGGTACCTTCAGAAAAGCGGGAGCATTCTAGTCCCTACGATGAGGTCGATATGCGAGAAGCGGTAGACCGTCTGGAGGAATCGAAACGAATTGTAGTCGTTTTGCATTATTTTGAGGACCTGTCCCTACGTCAAGTCGCCGATACGCTGAATATTTCCGAAAGTGCAGTGAAAATGAGACTTACTCGGGCAAGGCAGGAGTTATATCAGAAATTCAAAAATTTTCGGGAGGTAAACTTACATGTCAAACCCGTTTAATATCGATCAGGAATTAAAGAACCAAGCGAAGGAGCGTCCTCTGATGTCTGAACTTGTGCGTAACCGGATTGATGCCACACTGGATTCTCTGCCGGCGTCCCCAAACACATTGAAAACCGAACAAATTTTGCGCTCCAGTCGCCGGAACAAGCGATGGAACAAGGCTGCAGCTGCGACGATCGCAGCCGGAGTATTGGGCATGACCGTATTTGCATCCGGCTTTGTATCACCGGCCATGGCCGCCTCCTTGCGCAACATCCCACTTGTAGGAAGCCTCTTCAGCTCAATCGAAGCCGATATGGGTCTGCGAACGGCGGGCAACGACGGCTTGACTACCCCTGTTAACAGCAAGGTCGCTTACCAGGATGTGAAGCTGGAAGTCCTTGAAACAGTTTATGATGGTACCCGTGCTGCATTTCTGGTTCATTTCACTGCGCCGAATCTGAATCAGGGTGAATATGACAATGGCAAGGATATCGTGAAACTGAGCAGTGGTATTGAGAATGTCTTTTTCAAAGTCGACGGGTCCCTTTCGAATAGCGGACTGTTCTATAGTTCGGTAGGAGAAACGCAGCCAAATACACTGCTCTTTGAACAGGTCATTTCCTCAGATCAGGGAACGGCACAATTGCCGGATCAGTTCGAGGCCAAGGTTCAATTGACGTTGCAGGGCATCGATCATGAGTTCGAGTTGACAGTTCCTTTTGCCAAATCAACAGAAAACGTTCATCAGGTTCTGCCTAACACAGCCATGACTAACGATCTGTATACGGCCGCTGTTACGGAAGCGGAGGTTACCCCTGTCACCACCCGCTTAACTACCGTGATTGGGTTGAACGATAAGAGTACACTTACGGCAAAAGAGGAAGAACAGCTGCGTCACATCGGATTCGCCGTCTATGATGATCAGGGGCGGCAGCTAACCGCTCTCAGCGGCGATGGCATCTATGAGGGTAACCAACTGAAATCGGAACGCATATATGCCACAACTGCCAAGGATGTAAAATATCTGATAGTGAAACCTTTCGAGATCAAGGATGATTTTACGGAAGAGGTTAAAGACACTCAATTCATCAAGGGAATGGAAATGAAGATTCAGCTTCAATAGCCTGATCTCATTTCCTTGTGGAGGAGCCATCCCATGTCCATCCAATATTCAATCTCATCTCCCATCGTACTTGGTCCATTATTCGTTCTGATCCTGCTCGCCCTGATGCTCCATGTCAGGGTGAGCAAAACCAGATATACGGTCAGACAATATGTGTCGATGCTCGCATTTGCCATATATATGTTGGGCGTTATGCACTTTGTATTTTTCCCTATCGACGTGAACATCGGAATCTATGCCAATCAGACCCCATGGTATCAGAGCATTCAATGGATTCCGCTTCTGACTGCGGATGCACCAAGCTTTCTCCTCAACATTGTGCTGTTTATGCCACTGGGGTTCATGCTTCCTTTCATCAAGCCTTGGATTCACTCGATACGAACAGCAGCATTCGCAGGATTGAGCGTAAGTTTCCTCATTGAAATAACACAGTTGCTGCTTCGAGCAACCTTAGGCAACGGTCGCAGTACCGATCTGAACGATCTGATAGCCAATACAACAGGATGTGTCCTTGGTTATATCATCCTGAATATGTTCACAAAAAGTTCCATCGGACAGCGCCTGCTGGCCCTATGGGAGTCACCGCGGGGAGTATCATCCAAAGACATGCAGTAAAATGAATATGAACAAGCAAGCAAAAAGCCCCTGAAGGCAAAACATGGTCCATACACCAAGATGAAAAAAGCCGTCTGCTATGGTACAATGAAGGAATTGTGTATTCAGAGACAGACATGTGGATAAAGGCCATGAACGAAGGATTTCTGATGCGCTTTTATCCATTCATCATGCTGCCATTTTAGGGAGGCTTATGGAACAACCATGCTCATTATTGGTATCGCCGGAGGAACCGGCTCCGGTAAAACGACGGTAGCTCGCTCCGTCATAGACCGTCTGGGATCAGGTAAAGTCACGTTTATATCCCAAGACAATTATTACAAAGACCAGTCGCAGCTCACACCTGAGCAACGTCGACTCACCAATTACGATCACCCGTTTGCATTCGATAATGATCTGTTGATTGAGCATCTCACTTTGTTGAAAAAAGGCCAAGCGGCGTATGCTCCCGTATATGACTTCACCATAGATAATCGTGCTGCCAATGAGACGGTTGAACTGGCACCGAACCATATTGTCATTGTAGAAGGATTGCATGTGTTGATTGACGAACATCTTCGCAGTCTGATGGACATCAAAGTATTTGTTGATACCGACTCCGATGTGCGAATTCTGCGCAGAGTACTGCGGGACATTGAAGAACGCGGACGCACGATCCAATCCGTGTACAAACAATATCTCGAAACGGTAAAACCGATGCACGATGCTTTTATCGAGCCTTCCAAAAAGTATGCCGATATCATTATTCCAGAAGGCGGACATAATGAAGTAGGTATTCAGATGTTATCCATCCTCACCGAGAAATATCTCACCGGGGAAAATTGGAACGGCGCTTAATATGCTGCAAAGCAATAGAACAGAAATCCAGGTTATGATACCGCGTAATCTGGATTTTTTGTTGATTCTTCATTTATAATAATTCCATAATTGAAAGGAGATCTCTCCCTATGGCTACTTTTGAAGAGTTCATGCAGCATGATATCCGGGTTGGTACAGTGGTGGAAGCCGAACCCTTCCCCAAGGCTCGTATACCCGCTATTAAAATGACGATCGACTTCGGACCACTTGGTCTTAAACGCTCTAGTGCTCAGATTACCCAACGATACACGCCTGACATGATCATCGGCAAACAGGTCGTTGCGGTAGTTAATTTTCCACCCCGCCGGATTGCCGGTTTTGTCTCTGAAGTACTCGTGCTAGGCGGTGTGCCTGGTGAAGGCGATGTTGTCTTGCTTACACCGGATAGCCCATTGCCTAATGGAACACCGATAGCCTGACTTTATGTTGAGTAAAAAGAATATGGGCTTTTCAAATGTTTGGAAATCGAGTATTCTTGAGGTATTGATTATTGATGAAGGAACTACATATGTTGGAGACCTTAAAGCATAAGGCTATGAATCTGCGGATTCGTGGCCTTTTTTTGTGTTTTTTTGAGGGAATATAGGTCTAGAGAATTAGTAAGAGTTGTGTGGAGAGGAGAAAACATATTGATAAATCATACCAACAGCCTAGTATTACATGGTAGAATATTCATTATTATTACAAATTTAGTATCTAGTAGCCTAACTCGTACATATCAAAAACAACAAACTACAATGGAGAGGAGTAAAATTCATGAAAAAAATGATGATTTCCGGCGCAACGGCATTGGCTATATTAACAGGGGGGATCGTAGGTTTTGGAAGCATTGGCAATCCTGTAGAAGCTGCACAAGCTACAACTAAATTCAAAGACGTTCCGGCTACACACTGGGCATCCTCAGCGATTAATTTGGCCGTGGAACAAGGTTATTTCAAGGGGTATGCCGACGGGACATTTAAACCAAGTTCACCGGTTACCAAAGCTGAAATGGCAAGTATCCTTGGCCGTTTAGCCGACCAGCCTAATGCATCGACACAGGAACAAAATAATTTTACGGACATACCCGAGTGGGCAAAAAGCGGTGTCTCTACTGCTATTGCAAAAGGTTTTATCAGCCCTTCTAATTACAAGGGAAAATTGGATGCACAAGGTGCTCTTCAACGAGGGGAAATGGCTACTTGGCTGACGCAAGGGCTAACCGTGGTTGATCCTGAGTACAAACAAGCACTCTCTGATGTGACCAACAGCGTTGTGCCTGCAAAGGAATATTTCACAGGTAAACTCGCAAGCGCTCAAAAAAATGCAGTAGCTGTAGCCCTGGGAACGGGACTGATGAGTGTAGCAAACGATAAAACATTTGGTGTCGATCGTACGACAACACGAGCTGAAGTAGCTGTATTGATCGCACGTTATGCAGCAGTTGCGAAGACAAAGCCTGCTGATTTTCAGGGGCTGAATGAGCTTCGAGCGGTGGGTTTGACGGGAACGAATTTGAGTATTATTGCGCCATCGTACAAAAAAACACCTGAGAAAAAGGTTGGACCCAACGTTGACTACAGTGAGGTTACAGACGACTTCTCGAAAGTTCGTAATAAAAATATTATTACAGATACTAAATATGCCGATCTCAAGATAAAAAATTGGATTATTGTTAATACCTTTGCAAAGGGTTCTGAAAGGAGTATTTATTACCCTGTTTTTGTAGATGAAGGATACACCTTGGTACGAGGAGCTTATTATTCTTTTGCGGAACTTGAATTGAACGTGAAAAGTACTACCATGAATGCACTACAAGCCGGAAGTTTACTAAATTCAGCAACAATTAATCCTATGAATTCTCCAACTTCGAAAGCCTTTGCTGCATATGCTGGGCCTGTAATTAATGATTTCACAAAAAGTAGAGGGGTATTCGCTGTTAATAATCCAGTCTACTGGAGTAGAGGACTTTTACATTTTGATAAAGAGCTGATTTTTGCTGTCAGTCTTGTAACCAAAGAAGGCCCTGCTTACAGCGTAATAGCCACAGATTAGAGGGATTAAATTTGAGAGGAAAAAAAGCTGTTAAAAAAATGGTGTTGTTCGTGTTATCACTCGTATTACTTGTATCATCAGTAACTCAGGCCTCTGCAGGTGGAGGACCTGGAATTAAACCTGAAATAAACACATTCCATATGGAGCCTTCTACACCTGCGAAGTCACAAAAAAAGGTAATCCCTGTTGAAGGGAAAAAGAAAACCAATATAGGTGTATATATTTACCAAATTAACAATCTAAAATGGAAGGTTGATGGCCAGTGTAATAACATCGAGCTAGAAAACGATCCTACCAAAAATCTTCCGGTATCTTCAACAATCTGTGTCGACCTTGATTTGGATAAAGATGTTTATATTCCGACTGAGTACTTTGATAAAGGAGGTGAATCACATTCTTCTACGGAAATAACTGATAAATCTAAAGAACCTCACTACATGGATAATACAGCTTACTATGAGCCAGGGCTGCCCATTTTGGTTTCTGTTGAATCATTTACAGGTCGTAACACAAAATTCACCACTCAAATTGGTGGTGCTATTCCACCTATCAAAACGGAAGAATATTACCCTTCCAAATGGAATGCTGACTATCAATTCAACACAGATTTATATTGGCGGGCCGTTGCCGAAATAACCAAAGAGATCAACCTCTCCGCTGGCGGGCAACTTAGCCTGAACCAGTCCAAACAATTGAATGCAACGGTCAAAACGAAAAATGGTGATGGGAACTTTGGAGCGGAGACCAATGTAAACACTGGCAGCGGGGGTACAACGACATGGGAATCATCCAATCCTGGTGTCGCTACCGTGAGTAACTCCGGAGTAGTTCAAGCCGTTAGCAGAGGAACCACAACCATCACCGTATTATGGAAGAAGGATGATTTTGAGCTAACTACCACAACCAACATCGGTGTTGAAGAGAGCCCAGGTACTGGCGAGGGCGACGGTAACGGAGGCGGTGGAGGTTGCACACCAACGATTGGACCACCTTCTGCTGGAACCATCATGAGCATGAATGATCTCGATCCAAATACCAACGGTGTTATCAAGTCAGATAACAGGGACAATGAGACATTCAATGTGTTAAAAGGAATACCTACTTCCGAATCCCTCTACACAAATGCCTTTGCTGACAATTATCTGTTTAAACAAGCCTGGGCGAAAATGAGCGGTAAAGTTACATACAACTGTAATGTCACAATCTCGTATGACAGAGAGTGGACAGTACCCGGACCAGAGGAATGTGATGATGATGGTTGTAGACCAGGGACACCTGTACCTGCAAACGACACAGTACCCAAGCCATACAACTTCCAAATCACAAGGGACTACTCCTACTGGAAAATTAATAACCTGGAAGTATATAAGATCGCTAAAGCAACCATGAACAATTACGCTTTGCCCGGTGAGACCGTTACGATGAATCCATCAGGATACACACCACCAACACTGGAGTCTAAAAATGATGAATCCGTAGAAAGCCATGTACGACCAGGGCAAACCACTTCAATCTCATATACTCCACCCAAATTAACAGGTGGTTTGAACCAACCTCCCAGTGTGCCTGATGATACATCACGGTTAAAAGGGATGGCTGAATCCAACACACCTCAAAGTAAAGTGAATAATGATTTAGTGAAATTCAATAGTACAACCATTATGAATGATGTAGAAGCAACCAAAGATGGCCCAACACCATCCAACATCCCTAATCCAACGACGATCGGTCGCGATGTGCTGTACAAACCGGGTAATATGATCAGCAATTCCCTGCTGAATAAAGCAAACACCACAAGCTCTGGTGAGATCTATTATGATTTGCTACCAGGCAACGTGAATGGCGGCGCCAATAAAATATTACCGATTAACGGCATCAACACCGTCACGGTACACACCCCTGTCGTTAACTACGCCTGGGTATCGGATGATCAGCCGCATAATCAGAAGACCATACCGGACCCAACCAGCGCTGCGCTCATTCTGGAACGTCCGTTCATTGTGCGAATTCCCACATCGGGACAGCACTTGGATGCAGCAAGTTATCCCGGTTATGGGAATCGGGACTATGCCAAATATTTTCGAATCAAACAGGTGCAATTCCCGTTTGATGTCTACAACGCAGACCGGAGTCAGTTTATCCCTGCCAAGACATGGGTCGATATTCCGGTCAATCAACTGGATACCACATTCTATCTCCCTGTATGGGTAGACGAAGGAAAATATCACATTACATTCCGCAATATTGCAGAGAATGCACCTGCAAACTTTACCGAGCAACAGGATGCTAATACCAATTTGGCACATCATGTTGCAGCAGACACCGTACCGGTAGATATCATCGGTAGGTTATATGATTTTCATGTCACGGATATCTCTGATTACAACTGGGAAAATGTATTTCGCAAGCGACTGGGCAGTCCCGAACCAACGGGCCTTAGCTACTGGGCTGGAATGAATAGCATCGATGGTGATCCGCGGGGTAACCTGGCTCCATTTGTATTACCCATTCGACCAGGAAGCCATCCAGTGCAGGGATTCGCTAACGCGACTGTAAAGACAGGATACCATTTCAAGTTCGATCTGAAGACCAAGGGCAATATGTTTGGCAAACAGGATGGTATTCGAATTACACCCACTTTTGCTTTTGTGAGTAAAGACGGTTCTTCCCGGCAAGAAGTAGATCTGTACTACCATCGAGGCCAGGAACGCCTGATCCGCATCGGATCGGTACAGGATCTGGAGAAACGATTTGTTGTCCTGAACTCACGCCTTCGGAATGTACCGGGCACAGAGTTAGGCGATACCGCGCGTTATCAGTATACTTATGAACTGTCAGCGGAAGAAAGCAACCAACGTACGTTGGCGGAACATATGGTTCGCCTGGTCGATCAGACTTCCCATCAAAAAACATGGGTCGGTCGTTATGACTGGATGATCCTGTCTGCTCCGATTCGAACACTCATTGGGCCCAAAACGGACATTCCTTCCGGGGTGAATGTAGACCGGGCTAATGCAGCAATCCAGCGCTGGTACGGGGAGTACAGCTTGCCTGCGGATGTATATGCCGTACCAAAAGGTACGGATCTGGAGCCCCTCGCCCGACAAAATCAGCTGGATGAGAAATCGAGTATTTTTCTAAAGAATGGTTACATCGTGGTGAACTTCAATATGGAGAGCTTGCGGAATGGAAATACGGCTGCCCCCCATCTGCAATATATTCATGCACCACTGATGAATCAATGGCAGATGGAAGGTTTCAACAAAATGCCAACAGACAGCCAAGGCAGAACCTGGCCTCTGAAGGATGGTGATATTGTCTTTTACCATGCTGATCAGTCCAGCCGGAACGATTTCCAATCCCAGGTACCACACTAGTACTACACTGCTCATGTCAATGAACTGGCTAAGCAGAGGTAGACAACTACATGTGGACAGAAGATCTATGTAGGGAGTTAATCTCCAAATTAGACCGACAGTGCATATAGAGATAACACCAATTAACCAACAATTTATCGATGCTGATGAAATAAGTATGAAGTACGAGACAAAGTACTATCCGGCCTACGCAAAACTATGATGAACTGAATGACATACGATGAGGCATTAATAAGCCCCTCCGGTATTACGGCCCAGCTATACACAACATACGTGTCATACAACATACCTGTTATCAACGAAGGGTTACCCTGAAAGTCATCTATGGACTTCCGGGGTAACCCTTTTATTTTCTTTCTTTTTGTAAAAATCGAATTTTAACGGATCTACGGCATCGGTTTCATCCTGACAGACTTTCCTGAAAAACCTCCACCTGCTCTTGATCCTGTTTCTCGTCCAGCTCCTGCTCTTGATCCCGTTCCTGTTCCAGTTTCTCGTCCCGCTCCTGCATCTTATGTTTCATTTCTCTCACGGACAACACTGAGGCCATCAGGCTCCGGGTATAGGGATGATTCGCTGAACTTGTCAGCTGTGAACTCTCCACAACCTCAACCACTTCACCCTGGTACATCACGGCAATCCGATCACTGATCTGTTGCACTACTGCAAGATCATGCGATATGAAAATAGAAGAGATCCCTGTTTCCTTTCTCAACTCCACCAACAGATCCAGGATCTGCTGCTGAATGGAAACATCCAATGCGGAGGTGGCCTCATCGAACAGGATGATGTCTGGCTCTACTCCAATCGCACGAGCAATGACTGCTCTTTGCTGCTCTCCCCCGCTCAGTTCATGCGGATATTTATCCGCCGTTGCGGCAGACAATCCTACCCGTTCCAACAGCCTGAGCACTTCCCGATCCGCTTGTTGGCCCTTCATTACTTTATAATTAATGAGCGGCTCCCGAATAAATGCTCCAATCTTCATTCGCGGATTAAAGATAGCCGAAGGTTCCTGAAAGACCATCTGAATCTGCTTTCGTTGCTGGCGTAACGCCTTCCCACTCAATCGGGTAATATCATGCTGACGATATTGAATCTGTCCTGAAGTCACTCGCTCCAAATGGGTTACACATCTGGCCAGTGTGCTCTTCCCGCTACCACTCTCCCCGACAATCCCCAGACATTCCCCGGGATACAGCTGCAAATGAACAGCTTTCAGGGCATCCACTGCCCTGTGTCCCTTTAACTCATATGTTTTGCACAGATTGCTCAGTTCCAGAATCGGTAACCTCTCATGAGCCATGAACGCTTCCCTCCAATTCAGGCACAGCACTCAGCAGCTTGCGAGTGTATTCATGCTGAGGATCGGATATGACACGGAAAGTATCTCCCATCTCAACCAATGTACCGTCCTGCATCACACCAATTCGTTCTGCCATATGAGCTGCAACGGCAATGTTGTGTGTTACGATAATCATGCCTGTCCCTTGACGGGAACGAAGCTCGTTCAATCGGTTCATCACTTCATTCTGTGTCGTCACATCCAGCGAACTCGTCGGCTCGTCCGCAAGCAGAAGCTCTGGTTCCATCGTAACCGCCATGGCAATCGCTGTTCGCTGTTTCATGCCTCCACTGAGCTGCGAGGGGTAGGAGCGCATAATTCGTTCGGGATCATCCAGTCCCATGTTCGCGAGCATACTCACAGCCAGGGTATAAGCTGCTTTTTTGGACACGGTGAAGTGAGTGCAAATTGCTTCAATATACTGACTACCGATGCTGCGAATCGGATTAAGATACGATCCACTGTCCTGAAACACCATAGCGATCCGCTTCCCGCGTACTCCGCCCCAATCAGACTGTGACTCACGTAATAGCACTTTTTCCTGAAAAGAGATCACTCCCCCGATGTATTGACCACCTTCTGGTAACAGGCCAAGCAAAGCCCGAATAAGGGTCGACTTTCCGCTGCCACTCTCACCTACAATCCCGATAATCTCTCCCTTATTCATGGAGAAGGACAAGTCCCGTAGAGCCAGAGAATTTCCCTTGTAGGTTACGGACAGATGATTGACACTAAGCAAGGGCTCCATTACTGCCCAACCTTGATATTACGATCCAGCAGGTAGAAGTCGATGGGATACATCGTCGCGCCTTGCACGTTACTTTTACTCACAATATTAATCGGGGTATAGGTCAAAAACATATAGGCTGCATCATCCAGAATCATCTGCTGGGCCTCTGCTGCAAGGGCATACCTTTTCTCCACGTCAAACTCGGAATGAAGTCGAGTAATTACCTCATCCAGCTTCGGATTGCTATATCCGCCCACATTCCATTCCGCACCCGTCATAAAGTAGAAATCCAGAATATATTGCGGGTCACCCGTGATGCCTGTATTAATACTTGTCAAAGCAAGGTCGTAATTTCCGCTCTTCTGATGATCGGTTAGGTCCTCATAGGAGGTCATCTCCACTTGAACGCCAATCTCTTTAAGCTGGGACTGCATTGCAGCAGCCACAATCGAATCAGACTCGTAAGCGGAGTTCAGAATCAGCTGTAGCGACAGCTTCTTGCCATCTTTTTCACGAATGCCATCCCCATCTGCATCCTTGTAGTCAGCCCCATCCAGCAGCTGTTTGGCTTTCTCCGGTTCGTAATCATATCCTTTGATCTTGTCGTAGCCAAAAGGCAGCGCTGAGGTAAATGGACCTTTGGCCGCCTGACCGCCCACCAGCGTATTCGCATACATCTCCCGGTCTACACCATAAGAGATCGCCCGGCGAACCTCTGGATCACTCAGCAGTGGATTGGTTGTGTTAAACCATACAAACTGGGTACGCAGGCTAGGAATTTCATCAATGGTGTATTGACTCTTGTCCTGGAATAACGTCAAATTGCTGCGTCCCACGTTACTGGCTACATCAATCTCTCCAGACTGCAGGGCAAGAGCACGTGTGCTATCATCCTTGATATATTTCAACGTCAATGTGTCCACATCTGCCGCACCGCCCCAATACCCGTCATACTTTTTCACCTGGATCTCCTGATCCGGCGTATATCCTGTCACCATAAATGGCCCCGTAGCAATAGGCTCGCTCTTGAATTTGGATGTATCTGCACTCGTATCCACAATGACAAACAGTGGCTCGGCAATATTACCAAGCAGGGACGCATAAGGCTCTTTCGTTTTAATCTTCAGATCTTGTCCTTCAGCAGTCATTGAGGCTACAGGTACAGTCGCTTGTCCTCTCTCGTTTAACTCAATGGAGCGTTCTATCGATTTTTTCACCGCGTCGGCAGTTACCTTATTTCCGTTATGGAAAGTTACACCTTCCCGAATATGAAAGTGCCAAGTCGTGTCATCCACTCGTTCCCAAGAATCTGCAATTTTAGGGACCAGCTTCATATTCTCGTCAAACTGGATCAGTGTCTCCCCAATCGCTGCACGCGTGAGTGTCCAGCCGTTCCATTCTTCTGCCGGGTCCAGGTTGCTGCCAAGCCAGAACAAGGCCACATTGAGATGAGTTGGTGCACTTGTAGTACCCTTGTCCGCACCCGCCGACTTCTCCGTTGCACCAGACGAGGTCGATGGATTATTGGCGGTGCCACAAGCTGCAAGCAAGAACACAACCCACATGGATATGAGGGTGAGCAGCATTGATTTTTGAATATTCCTCTTCATTCTGGTTCCTCCAGTTAAGCTGTATTTTTCTTGGGATCAAGCACATCTCGCAGGCTGTCTCCCAGTAAATTAAAAATAATGACGGTGCTAAATATCGCCAGACCCGGATAAATTAACAACCATGGTGCAGTCTGCAGATATCTTCTGCCTTCATTTAACATGGCCCCCCACTCGGGGTTCGGAGGCTGCGCGCCAAGCCCAAGAAAGGACAACCCCGAGATCGACAGCATCATACCACCCACATCCATCATCGCCATGACGATGATTGGAGACATCATATTGGGCAGGATCGTCCTGCCAATGATCTGTATTTTACGTGCTCCGCTGAAAGCAGCGGCAGCGACATATTCCTTTTGCTGAAGGGATATCACCAGGCTTCTGGCCATCCGTGCATACTTCGCCCACCAGACAACCGACAATGCCAGCACCGTATTGAACAATCCCGGCCCCAGCATCCCCACCACAGCGATCGCAAAAATTAGTCCCGGAAATGCCATTAATGTATCAGACAGGCGCATGAGCACCATATCCGTCACACCCCGAGCGAAACCGGCGATGACTCCAATCGCTACACCTAGCACAAACACGATGCCAATCATCATAAAGGTGAGCAGCAGCGAGGTACGTGCACCGTACAGAAGACGAGATAATACACAGCGGCCCAGTTGATCGGTTCCAAGAGGATACTCGGCGCTGGATGGCTGCAACACTTTGGCAAAGTTCGTTGCAAGTGGATCGTGTGGTGCAAGCAGCGGTGCAACCATGGCAAGAATAATCCAGAAGGCGGTCAGAGACAGCAGGAAGGTGAACCAGCGATTCTGCAGTAATACAAGTCTGAAGGCTCTCATCTATATATCCACTTCCAGTCGGATTCGGGGATCACGAAGATGAGTCCATATATCGACCAGCAGATTCAGGGTGACATATATGATCGCCATCCAGATGACATACCCCTGAATCAGCGGATAATCCCTTGTGAAAATCGCATCTACAGCCATCTGTCCAACGCCCGGCCACACAAATAAACTTTCCACAATCGCTGCACCACCTAACAAAGCACCTGTTGTCATGCCCATTAGGGTAACGATCGGCAGCAGGGCATTGGGAAGAATATGACGCAAAATAATGATCGATTCCTTCACACCTCTGGATATGGCTCCGATCACATAGTTCTGGCTTGTCTCCTCAAGCAGGACCGCACGAATCTGTCTGCTGTACTGGGCAACAAGTGGAATCGCGAGTGTACATGCAGGCAGAATCAGGCTATACCATCCGGAATTACCCATTACCGGCAGCAGCTTCAGCTGTACACCGAAGACCAACATGAGCAGCATACCCAACCAGAAGCTGGGCATCGATAATCCGGCAAAAGAGAACAGACGAATGACGTGATCAAGCCATTTGTTACGATAGACAGCCGACAGCATCCCCAATGGAAAGGAAACCAGTATAACCAGAAACATGGCGCTTCCTGTTAGCCAAAGCGTTGCCGGGAGACGTGCCATCAACACGTCCAGTACTGGACGATTGTATTTATATGATGTACCGAAGTCTCCAGTCAGCACCTGTCCCAACCATGTCCCGTATCGGTAGAGAAAGGGCTCGTCCAATCCAAGCTCCGACCTCACCTGCCTGACCAGCTCATCGGATGGCGTTACCCCTGTAGACATAAGCATGAGTCTGGCTGGATCTCCAGGAGACAGGTAGGTTAGCAGGAACGTCAAGAACGTGATGCCGAACAATACGACTACCAGTTGTATTAATCGTTTAACGATATATCTGCTCAAGTGCTCTAACGTCCTTCCCCAAAACTCTATGTATGTGTCATGATGTTCTTCGCCCATAACAAAAAAGGCGTCCCTCTCCGTGTTACTGGATGAGGACGCCTTAAATAAACAGATTTTCAGAAAAAATCATGCTCTCTAAACACCTTCCTATCTCCCGTAGGGTACTACTGTGTTTGTTAAACTTGGCAGGTCTCCTGGCTCCAGAATCATCGTCACTTGCAGCTCCTTCCCGGTCTAAACCAGTGGATTATCGCTACCTGACTCCTCTGTTACAGTGGCGGGACCGCGCCGGTATTACACCGGACTTCCCTATTAAGCTTCCACCCTGACGGGCAAAGCACCAAGTTCCACATATTCAATTACACTTCTGTATCAGTATAGCGGGACAACGTTTAATGATCAAAACTTTTCTTTTAAATTTGAAACACTAGGTGCGTCTAATCGCGAATTCTCGACCCCTTCGGAGATACGCCCGTCACACGCTTAAACATCTTGGAAAACAATAAGGGGTCCGTATAACCGACAGAATGGGCCACTTCACTGACCGACAGCCCTGGATTCTGGAGAAGTTCGGCAGCCCTATTCATACGGTACTCCAGAAAAAATGACTGTAGCGACATGCCATATCGCTCTTTGAACAATCCTGATAGATACGTGCGATCCAACCCCACAGCTTGGGCAATATCCAAAATGGAAGTTCGCTGACTGTACCTGTTCTCCATAAACTGCACCGCCTGCCGGATGTACGTTTCTTTGTTCGAAAGGAGCTGCCCTATATCTTCCTTCACAGGTGAAGAAGAGATGAGTTCTGCCATCAAACGGTACAAGAGACTCTGGTTCAACACATCGCCTTCCGATCGCGTGGAAGCTTGGACCATCTCCGTATACAACTGTTCCATCGTAATCGTATCATGGGCATCATATATCGGGCGCTCCGGGCTCAGTTGGGCACGTTGCATGAATGCTTTGGCTTGTACACCTTTGAAGCCGAACCACGAATACGTCCAGGGCTCCTGCGGATCTGCCTCATAATGAATAAGCGTGTCCGGGAAAATGATAAACCCCTGTCCCTCGCTAAGCTTGTATTCCTGATCCCCCATGTACACGATGCCCCGTCCTTCATGGATGTAATGCACAATATAGGAATCACGTACACCCGGTCCCCAATAATGGGCGGGTTCACACGCCTCCCACCCGAAGAACAACAAGACCAGTTCCATCTGTGTCCAGTCCGTGGCTACCACATTCATCTCTATTTTTCTCATTTTATGCCCTCCCTCCTTGTTTCCTTCCGAGGCTCACCATCTGTATGTCTAATTAAATTATAACAGCTAAAGGACATAAATATTAGTTGAAAACGGAAACAAAAATGGGATTATGCCATGTTTGAGAGGGGTTGAGCCATAGTTATATGTGCCGAATCGGCCTATAGTTGGGGTACAACATTTTTCAGGGAGGCTTAACTTAAGATGAACAAAATTACGTTTCTCGGTGCGGGAAGCACCGTCTTTGTCAAAAATGTATTGGGTGATGTCATGATGACCGAAGCACTGCAGGATTTTGAGCTGGCATTGTTCGATATCGATGCTGAACGTCTGAGCGATTCCGAGCGTTTGCTGACCAGTCTGGCCCGTTCACTCGGAAGTCGTTGCGTCGTTAACGTATATCAGGACCGCAAAGAAGCGCTGCGCGGGGCCAAATATGTCATCAACGCCATCCAGGTCGGTGGATATGATCCATGTACCATTACGGACTTCGAGATTCCGAAGAAATACGGACTACGTCAAACGATTGCAGATACCCTAGGTATCGGTGGAATTTTCCGTAATTTGCGGACGATTCCGGTCATGCTGGATTTTGCCCGGGATATGCAGGAAGTGTGTCCGGATGCATGGTTCCTGAACTACACCAACCCGATGGCCGTGCTTACCAACGTCATGAATGTGCATGGTGGGATCAAAACCGTAGGTTTGTGTCATAGTGTGCAGGTATGTGTACCACATCTGTTCGATGCACTGGGAATGGATCAGACAGGTGTTGTGGCTAAGGTTGCAGGAATTAACCACATGGCGTGGCTGCTCGAAGTTACAAAAGACGGGCAGGATCTGTACCCCGAGATTAAACGTCTGGCGAAGGAAAAGCAGAAAGAACAGCATGACGACATGGTCCGTTTTGAGTTGATGCAGCGATTTGGCTATTATGTAACGGAATCGTCCGAGCATAATGCCGAGTACCACCCTTACTTCATCAAGCGGAATTACCCGGAGCTGATTGAACGCTTCAACATTCCACTGGATGAGTATCCACGCCGCTGTGTGAACCAGATTGAAGGCTGGAAAGAAATGCGTACCAAGCTGTTTGCCAGCGAAAATATTGAACATACCCGCAGCCGTGAATACGCATCGCATATTATTGAAGCCATGGAGACGAATAACCCGTACAAGATTGGCGGCAACGTCATGAACAACGGACTGATTACGAACCTGCCGCGTGAGGCATGTGTTGAGGTACCTTGTCTGGTCGATGGATCAGGGATCAGCCCTACGTACATTGGAGATCTGCCTCCACAACTCGCGGCATTGAACCGGACAAACATCAATACGCAACTGCTGACCATTGAAGCGGCAATCACGGGCAAAAAGGAACATATCTATCATGCGGCAATGCTTGATCCACACACGGCTGCCGAGCTGTCTATCGATGACATCGTAGCGATGTGTGATGAGTTGATTGAGGCTCACGGCGACTGGTTGCCAAAATACACGTCATAATATAAAAGCACCGTTCCTTTGCAGCCAAAGGGGACGGTGTTTTGCTCTTCAATGACGCTCACCCGCTGAGGCGTGCATCACATCACTATTAAGAAATGTCTCGCTGCTCCCTTAAACCTTATTCGGCAGGAAGCAAAAAGCGATAACCAATGCCAGGCTCCGTCTGAATATATCGGGGCTTGGTTGGATCTTCATTTAATTTCTTGCGCAGATGTCCCACATATACCCGAAGATAATGGCTGTCGGACTCATGATGATGCCCTCCCCATACTTGCTGCAAAAGCTGACGCTGGGTGATTATCTTCCCCGCATTCGAGGCGAGCACCTTCAGCATCTCATATTCCGTTGGGGTTAATTTCACCAAATTCCCCTCCAGTTCGACCTGCCTTTGGGCCAGATCAACCGTCAGTGCTCCGAAGCGCAGTATTGGCTCATCCGTCGTTTTGGCTACATGACGCAGCGCCACCCGAATACGGGCGACCAACTCACCCATTCCGAATGGTTTGGTCACATAATCATCTGCACCACCATCCAACGCGGCAATTTTGTCTCCCTCCTGATCCTTCGCTGTCAGCACAATGATCGGGACTTGCGACCATTCGCGAATGCGGCGAAGTACCTCCATGCCAGACATGCCTGGCAAACCGAGATCAAGGATGATCAGATCCGGATGTACAATACT
The DNA here is from genome assembly GCF_052115745.1 of Paenibacillus sp. 2KB_22. Classification (NCBI taxonomy): domain Bacteria; kingdom Bacillati; phylum Bacillota; class Bacilli; order Caryophanales; family Paenibacillaceae; genus Paenibacillus; species Paenibacillus sp. 2KB_22. The sequence continues at coordinate 154,250 of NZ_JBFRHG010000008.1, read as the reverse complement.
CGCCTGAATAACACCCTCTTCGCCCTCTCCACACTCGTGGAGTTCGAATTGGTGTGCCTGAAGAGTGACCTTGAGCAATTTGCGAATCTGCGGCTCATCATCGATCACCAGTATACGAGCCCCTAGTGGTGCGTTCATGTTATTCTTCAACCTCTCCTTGTTCTGAATAGGGAAACCGCGATCCGTGAGCCTCCATGGGGAGTTCTATGCGCATTCTCGTTCCCCCGCCCGGATTCGGCTCTGCCACAATGGTACCTCCGTGGACTTCCACAATGCCTTTGCAGATCGCCAGACCAAGCCCTGTTCCTGTGACATGCTGAGTAGACTCTGAGCGATAGAACTTATCAAATATACGTATTCTTTCCGCTTCCGGTATACCGACACCTTGATCAGCTACCCAGATCGTCAATTGACTTGGACTCTTATTACTCGTCACAGTGATGACAATCTGGCTCTCATCAGGCGAATATTTGATGGCGTTGCTGACGATATTGACCAGCACCTGCTCCAGCAATACTTCATCTCCGTAGATGAAGGCCGGATCATCAGGCAGTTCAACTTGAATGTTGCGATGCGGACTGAATTCCCGAACTTGTGTCAGTACAACGCTAATTATGTCTCCCACGTCACACCATTTCCGGTTCAGTTGCAACATGCCGCTCTCCAGCCGAACCATACCCAGCAGATTCGTGACGAGACGATTCATGCGCAAGGCTCCATCCCGAATGTTGCCTGTTAATTCTCTCCGATCCTCGGGTGTAAAAAGAGTATCATTCTCCAACAATCCCGTAGCCGAACCGATAATGGCAGTTAGGGGCGTACGCAATTCATGAGAGACAGAGTCCAGCAGCGCTGTGCGTATACGCTCTGATTCAGCAGTGATCTGCGCCAATCGGGCCTCTTCCGCCAGCTTCACTCGGGCAATGGCACCTGCCGCCAGTCCACCACATGCCTCCAACAGAAGAAGCTGCTCTTGCTGCTCATGAGACTCGCCAGCGTCCATGCTCACGGCGAGTACGCCATGTGTCTGCTCCTCTGTGCATAGAGGTACATATAGTCCGGGAGATTCCCGTAAAGCGGATGATCCCTTACCTGCGATCTGTCCGTGATGATACACCCATTTGGCAATGGCAATCTCCGACTCTCCATCCCCCCAGCTATCCTTTTCCCCTTCTGATGCGGGTGAAGAAGAACTTGTAACCAGTAGGTCCCCCTGACCATCGGGAAGATACACAGCTGCTGGTTTGCCCAAGGTGAGCGAAACCTGAGTTGCAATGTTAACCAGCAACGTGTTCAGATCCGTAATGGCTGTCATCTGACGACTCAATGCGTACAGGGAATTAGTTGTGGCTTCACGTGCTTTTACCATCTCCAGTTGTTGTCGCAACCGACCTGCAAGACTTGCTGTCAGGATCGCCACCGCAAGATACACGACAAAGGAGATGAGATATCTCAAATCCTCAACCGTAAAGCTCAGATATGGCGGTACAAAAAAGAAGTCAAACATAATGACACTAAAACTCGCGGCATATACAGCTGGACCCATTCCCCAATACACAGCACTCACTAGAACGGGAAACAGGTATACAAGAGCTACGTTAACCAGATCACCACTCATGCCAATGGCATGAAGCAGCAAAGTTAGCAGCGTCACCCCAAGCGTCACCCATACATATGCCGGAACCCTTTTTCCATGGGATGCCTGCGTTTCTTTTCTTATTCGTTCAGACAAAATCCATTCACATCCCGTTCCGTTCATAATCGTAATCTGCAACGATTAATACATCCAGATGCCGCGACAACCGTACAAGTCGGTTGACCACCGAACCTGAGCCGCGGTAGCCATTCAGCCACCACACCCGTCTTGCCTGCCCGACCACCAACTGGGTTGCTCTCGCCTCCGATGCCTTTCTTGCCAGAATTTCAGGTACATTCCGCAGCCTCGGACTATGATGAATATGAAATTGACCACCAAGCCGAATCGTCAGCTGCTCCAATACTTCCAGATGGCACTTCACTTCGTCACTCATGGACTCACCGATGTGGATATGATGTACGTGCCAGATGGCTTTTAGACGGAAAGCCATGCGGAATCCGCGCCGGATCAGCCGCTCGGCATGATGATCACTGCTTACACATACAAAGACCGCTTCCTGTCTGCGCCAAGGTCCTCGAAGTGTGATTTTGGCTTGTTGTGCTTCAAGCCGTTCATCCACGTCGTCCGCCAGTTCTCGCAGGGCAAGTTCACGCAAGGCAATCAGATTACCGATTTTGAAGAAATTCGCAAGGGCTTGCTCGACCTTGGCAGTTGCATAGATTTTACCCTCCCTCATGCGCTGCCGCAAGGCCTGGGGCGCCACATCAATCAGCTGCACCTCATCCGCCATCTGAATGATCCGATCGGGTACGGTCTCGCGGACACGAACACCTGTAATATGTTCAACGGCATCATTCAGACTTTCGAGATGCTGTACGTTCATTGTGGTAATCACCGAGATGCCTGCATTCAGCAGGAGCAGAACATCTTCATAACGCTTTTGCCGGACACTTCCGGGTATATTCGTATGCGCCAGTTCGTCCACCAGCACCACTTCCGGACAGAGACGCAGAATAGCCTCCGTATCCATCTCTTCCAGACGGGTCTCCTGATAAACTCGCTGCACGCGGGGGATCACAGATAAGTGACCCATCTGCTCGACGGTTTCCGCCCGCCCATGAGTCTCCAGCAAGCCAATCCGCACATCGATGCCCTTTCGGAGCAAATCATTGCCTTCCCGCAGCATCATGTAGGTTTTGCCTACACCTGGTGCGGCTCCGATATATATTTTGAATGTGCCACGCTGAATCTGGCCAATCTGTTCCTTCATTTCCTGCTCGCTTAGTCTGCGGTATGTCAGTGACTCCACATCGTTTACCTTGGCCGGTACCGGTACCACATGTTCACCCTCCCGAGTCGCTCGATCAGCAACCAGAAAGAGATCAACACCACGTAATCTGCGTAGCAGCGAGTTCACAACGGACCCTTGCCACAATTCCTGCCAGCGTGTACGCCGAGAGTGCCCCATCACAATCCGGGTAATCTGGTGCTCCATTGCGTAACGTGCCAGTGTAGACGGGATGTTCCGACGGTGTAATACAGACAGCTCCTCCATATGGCCGCCAAACTTCTCCACCAGCTTGATCATATTGCGCCGAAATACGGTTGCCTCCTTGGTTAATGGCTGCTTCATATTCCGAAAAACCACCGCGGACAGATCACCATTCAGCCGTTTGGCAATCTGTTGTCCGCGCCGGATATAGATCGAGCCGTTCCAATGATATTGCGTGGACACCAGAATCCGTTCCAGGATGCCCGTTGTGACGGTAATTCCCATCTCCTCCCGATGCTCGCGCAGAGATTCATTGACCCCTTCTGCAACCAATCTCAGGGCCAGTTCGCGCAGAATACCCAGATTGCCTTGACGAAATACAGCTTCTCCCTCATGCCCCTTCAGATGACCTTCTGCCAACCGGCTCAGTATGGTTTCCGGCGTGACATCAATCAGTTTGACTTCATCCGCAAGTTCCAGTGTATCCGCAGGTACCGTATGTTCTGCTGCGATACCGGTGAGCTGCCGGGCCAGATCGGTATATCCTTCCAGCTCATATACATTCACCGTTGTCATGACACTGATGTTGTTTCGGAGCAAGAACTGAATGTCCTCCAGCCTGGTAGCATATCGAGCGCCATCTCTGTTGCGATGTGCCAAACCATCCACCAGCACAACCTCCGGATTACGCTCCAGCAGTGCATCCAAGTTCAGATCTTTCATCTCTGCATCATCACTCTGGCGTAACCAGTGAATGCTTGGAATCCGTTCGAGTGCGCCAAGCTGTTCCACCGTTTCCGGTCTGCGCATTGTGGAGACGGCGCAGATGACTACATCAATGCCCTGCTCGCGTAACGTATTCCCTTCTCGTAACATGTGATACGTTTTACCCGATCCACTCACTGGGCCGATGTAGATTTTGAGTGTACCCTGCTGTAGCTTCGTAATCATCTTCAACATCTCTTCCGGAGACTTGCGCTTAAAACTGTCTTCCATACGTCCCTCTCCCCCTTCCCTTAAAAAATAAAATAAAAAAATGGAGAAAGCCCCTCACGATATGTCGTGAGTAGGCTAATATGTTAACTCGTTAGTTCAGTTCTGTTGTCAGCGCAAGATTCAGAGCCGTTACATTCACACGCGGTTCCCCGAATATACCCATCTGACGGCCTTCCGTATGCTCATTTACAAGTTGCACAAGCTGCTGTTCACTAAGCCCAGTAGCTTCGCTAATGCGCGGGATCTGTGCCTCAGCGGCTTCAGGAGAGAGATCAGGGTCAAGTCCCGAACCTGAACCCGTCACGAGATCAGCAGGGATCTGCTGCAATCCCGGGTTTTCCTGCCTAAGCTGAGTAATCTTTTCCTTCATCTCACTGATATACTCATCCGAAGCTACGGCACGATTCGAACCGGCTGAAGCCGTTGGGTCATAACCGGCATTCGATGCCCGGGGCTGGAACAGCCCCGGCGATTGGATCTCCTGCGCCAGCAGTGACGAGCCGATAATTTTCTCATTTTGCGTAATCAGACTGCCATTCGCCTGCGCAGGGAAGAGAAGTTGGGCTACGCCAGTCGTTACAAGCGGGTAGATTAGACCGCAGATCAGCATCAGCACGACGGATAGCCGTACGGCGGGTAAGAACATGTTCATACAGATCACTTCCTGAATTCATTAGGATAAAAGAATAATGTTGATAAGCGTGGCGGTGTACCCACTCTTTAGTTCAGGATTACGAAATGACATCGTTTCTCAAAGAATCCCCGACAGAACCATATCAATGAGCTTAATGCCGATAAAAGGTACAATCACACCACCTACGCCATAGATGAACACATTGCGCCCAAGCAGCCGTTCGGCTGACATCGCCCGATACTTGACCCCTTTCATTGCGATAGGAATGAGTAGCGGAATGATAATGGCGTTGAAGATGAGCGCCGACAGGATCGCAGACTGCGGTGAAGACAGATTCATAATATTCAGTGCCTGAAGCTGCGGCATGGCGAGAATGAACATGGCTGGGATGATGGCAAAATATTTCGCGATATCATTGGATATCGAAAAGGTTGTAAGTGCACCGCGTGTAATCAGCAGCTGCTTGCCAATGGAGACGACCGACAATAGCTTGGTTGGGTCAGAGTCCAAGTCAATCATATTGGCCGCTTCCTTGGCCGCCATGGTGCCCGAATTCATCGCCAGGCCCACATCGGCCTGTGCCAGAGCAGGAGCATCGTTCGTACCGTCGCCCGTCATGGCGACGAGTTTGCCCTCCTGCTGCTCTTTTTTGATCGCAGCAATCTTGTCCTCGGGCTTCGCTTCGGCAATAAAATCATCCACGCCCGCTTCCAGCGCGATGGTCGCTGCGGTTAACGGATTGTCGCCTGTACACATAATGGTCTTGATACCCATGGCGCGCATCTCAGCGAACTTCTCTTTCAGCCCGGGCTTCACAGTGTCTTTCAGATAGATCAAACCGTAGATGCGTCCATCGATAGCTACAGCAAGCGGCGTACCCCCAGCCTTTGCAATTCTATTTGCGATCTCATCCAGATCCCCCGGTATACGGCCTCCTTCGGAAGTGATATATCTTTTGATCGCATCCACCGCACCTTTGCGGATCTTTATTCCGCTACTCAGATTGAGACCGGACATCCGGGTCTCTGCCGTGAATTCCACATTTTCCGCATGTGCATACTCCGTCTCCGGCCAGCTCTGGCCTTGTTTGCCTGCCAGTTCTACAACAGAACGCCCTTCCGGGGTCTCATCTCGCACAGAAGCCTGTAAAGCAGCTTGCGTCATCTCTGACGAAGTAATGCCCTGAACGGGAATAAACTCAGATGCCATGCGGTTTCCGTATGTGATCGTTCCTGTTTTGTCCAGAATCAACGTGTCGATATCCCCGGCTGCTTCCACCGCTTTACCTGACATGGCGAGCACATTGAACTGCGTAACACGGTCCATCCCGGCAATACCAATGGCAGACAGTAATCCACCAATGGTGGTTGGGATCAGGCAGACGAGCAATGCGATCAGGGTCGCCAGATCCAGTCGAATACCCAGGTAATTCGCCATCGGAACCATCGTGAGTATGACGATCAGGAAGATCAGCGTTAATACGGCGAGCAGGGTTGTCAGTGCTATTTCATTGGGTGTTTTCTGGCGCTGTGCACCCTCAACCAGAGAGATCATCCGGTCAAGGAATGACTCCCCCGGATCGGTCTGTACACGCATGACGATGTAATCAGATACGACACGTGTACCTCCGGTAACCGATGAGAAATCGCCTCCCGCTTCCTTGATGACCGGGGCAGATTCTCCCGTAATGGCCGATTCATCAATAGAGGCCAAGCCTTCTATAATCTCACCGTCCGTGGGGATCAGTTCACCAACTTCCACACGTACCATATCGCCTTTTTTCAATTGGGTCGAAGACACGTGTCGGATTGTTCCATCCTTCTGTACCAGATTGGCCATGGTGTCCGACTTCGTCTTGCGTAACGTATCCGCCTGCGCTTTACCTCTACCTTCTGCAAGTGCCTCCGCGAAGTTGGCAAATAGCAGGGTGAACAGCAATATGAAAAATACGGCGATGTTGTACCCGCGCCCGGCTTCGGATGCGGTGAACAGATCGGGATTAATGCATAACAAGAGCGTAATGAATGTACCCACCTCGACAATAAACATGACCGGGTTTTTGATCATGACCACTGGATTAAGCTTCTTGAACGCATCCAGTGAAGCCTGAAGTATCATATCCTTGCTTAACGACCGTTTCGATCCGGGATCACGTTGAATATGACCGCGATTGTTATCCGGCTCATTGCCCTTCGTTCTAAACATTTCTGTATCCATGTGTTGCATCGTCTGCTCCTTCTTTCGTTCGACTGCATTCATCGTGCACTGCCACCTCCATACGTTACGTCCTTACACCAATTTCTCTGTAACTCCCCTGTCGTATCCCTCATTGAATCATTGCCAAGTGTTCTGCGATCGGTCCAAGGGCAAGTGAAGGGAAGAATGTGAGTGCGCCGACAACAACAATCATCATGACCAGAATGCCAGCAAAGAGAGGTGTGTGTGTCCGCAATGTGCCTGTGGTTACAGGTACAACCCGTTTCGTAGCAAGTGAACCCGCGATAGCGAGCATGGCGATCATGGAAACGTACCTTCCGAGCAGCATAACGATACCAATCGCGATGTTGTAAAAGTCTGTATTGGCATTCAGTCCGGCAAAGGCCGATCCATTATTGGCTGCACCCGAGGCAAAAGCATAGAGAACTTCGGTCAGGCCATGCATGCCCCCGTTCGAGATGGACGCAACTGCTTCAGGCCGCATAAGTGCGAGTGCCGTTGGCGCAAGAATAATCAAAGGATGAATGAGCAAGGCGATGGATGCGAGCTTCACTTCTTTGCCCTCGATTTTTTTGCCCAGGAACTCAGGTGTTCGTCCCACCATTAATCCACAGATAAACACAGCCAGAATCACATACAACAGTCCGTTGATCAGCCCTACCCCTTTGCCGCCAAACACGTTGTTGAGCATCATCTGGGCCAGTGATACCATGCCTCCAAGTGGAGTGAGCGACTCGTGCATATTGTTGACTGAACCTGTTGTGGCTGCCGTCGTGACTGCTGTGAATAAAGCAGACTCGGGTATGCCGAACCTGACCTCTTTGCCTTCCATATTGCCCTGCAGACCTGCTGCATCCAGCGCAGGTACACCGCGATATTCGGAGAAAAATACCGTGGTCAACATCACAAGGAAAAGAAAACTCATCGCTGCGAACAAGGCCCAACCTTGCTTCCGGTTATTGACCATCAAGCCGAAAGCGTAGACTAACGCAGTTGGCAGTAGCATCATGCAGACGATATGCACCAGATTGCTCAGGGCTGTTGGATTCTCGAATGGATGTGCAGCATTGGTTCCAAACCAGCCACCACCGTTGGTGCCAATATGTTTGATCGACTCCAGTGAGGCGACCAATCCACGTGTAATGGTCTGCTGCGCGCCTTCGAGCGTCGTTGCGTTCACCGCTCCCGCGAGCGTCTGTGGCACACCCTGGAACACGAGGAATAGTGCCACGATGAAGCTCAGCGGTAAAAAAATACGTGTAATCGACCGTACAAGGTCGACGTAAAAGTTCCCCAGTTTATCCCGGCGGCCTATCAGCCCGCGAATGAACGCAATGGCTACCGCGAACCCCGTCGCTGCCGACGTAAACATCGGGAATGTCACTGCCAGCATCTGTGACAGGTACGACAGGGCGTTCTCGCCCGTATAAGACTGCCAGTTCGTATTGGTCATGAACGAAACAGCTGTATTAAATGCCTGCGCCGCTGGCATATTGTCAATCCCATCCGGATTGAGCGGTAAATATTTTTGCAGTCGCAGCACCAGAAACATCAATACCAACATTACAAAGTTGGAGAGGAGAACGGCCGTGAGGTACTTTTTCCACCCCATGGACTCATTCTCCCGTACCCCCATCACGCGATAGAGCAGTCGCTCCGGCCCGCCAAAAACCCGATCCAGCCCCGTTCGCTGTCCATCAAACACGTTCACTACATATTTTCCCACCGGTTTCACCAACAGCAGGATGATCAGCAGCGTTACCGCTACTTGCACTACACCGATACCCATATCCGCATTTCCTCCCTATTCGACGTTCCCTTGTTCCGCATTACGTACAGTGTCAGCATCAGAATTTCTCTGGCTTCACCAGCACATAACCGAGATAAATCACCAGTGCGAGTACAATTATGCCGATGGCAATCATTCCGCTCCCCCTCTCTACCCTCAAGCCTTTTCGCAGAATTTCACAAATCCCCAAAACACCGCAAACAGCAGCACAACCAATCCAATCATCGTGGCATCATTCACCATGCGCCCTTCCTCCCTCTCTCTACCGTTCTCTGCACCTGCTACATGTAAAATCGTAATATGAAACACTGTAAAAAAGGGGTAAAGAAATGCCTCCACGGGTGTAAAAAAAGCGTAAAAAAGACCCGCACTTCTCAGCTATGGGCTGAAAAGGACGGGTCTATGAAGGATATCTATTTATCCAAACGGATGCTGTGCCCACTGCAATAATCTCTTTTTTGTAATTTTGCCATGGGATGTATGTTTGACAACTTGCCCCTGATCGAGCAGAAGTACCTGCGGTGACTCATGGTGAACCTCTGTCTCTTCCGCAATATGGCGGGACAATGAGCGATTTTCAATCACTTTGACGATGCGGTAATCCATGGGATGTTTGGGATCTGACGCATTGGTGCCCACAAACGCGATAAACTCTCTGTAGGCTCTCGCACTTATCGGACACGTCGTGCTATGCTTCAGGATAAGCACCGGATGATCCTGCGAGCGTTGAAGCGCGTCTTGCCAGTCACCCGTTTTGTGCAATTCATGGACATGTTCGCTGAGCATATGTTCCGAGTCTGAACCCGTACGTTTACTAACCACCGAACCAATGACAATGCCAAGCGCCAAGCCAAAAGCAATCCCGAGTCCAAGTTGCTGTGTAGCTGCGCCAATACTGACCCCCATAACCGTACCTATGGCAAGCCATACGGCCTGATGGTTTACTTTTTTCTCCATACAGATCTTCCCTTCCCAAAGTATGTATATCAATGCTTTATGTTTTCCAACCTTATATTCTGATCAAATTATAGCATAGCCCTGTGTGAGCAAGCTTCGTTAATCTTCATTTGTAGGTACAGATTTCAGTGATTGAATTTAAGCAAAATGCTCATTTGTGATACACTGGTTGTAATTTGGAAACGATGAACATGAAGAATGGATTGGAAGGGCGGAAATTCCATATGACATACGCGTTTATGATTGAACCACAGGATTTTATTGCGCTGGATAACGAAGATGAGCTGATTGAGAAATGTCAGGAGTGGGGCCTGCTTTCTGGTAAAGCGACCAAACTCAAAACGTTCTATTATAAAGGAAACGGATTAAACATGCCGTGCACCATCATTGGATATGTCGATCATATGGCGGCCGTTATTCAACTGGATAATGGACAAAAACATTGCATTCACCCGTCGTATCTGAAGGAAATGCAAGCGTCCAGTTACAGCGCCAGAAGCATAAGTAATGCTGGGTCAGATCGAAGCACAGAATCGACAACTTCGGATACAGTCGCACCAGTCTCTGCTGATGTTACGCCAACTCCAGATGCCCTGGTTATCCCGGATGAAATTCCGGCGGATCTGGATGATTCAGACGACACGGACACAGATGAATTCTCCTCGGGGATGAAGGGTGATCCGGATGGGCTAGTAGAAGCGTATGTTGGACCTCAGTCGGGGGCAGCCAGTGAAGCCAAACCCAAAGCCAAAACAGCGAGTAAGGCCAAGGCCGTTAAGATTGATCTGCCCGAAGGTAAAGTGAAGATGAGTGCCGTTGTCAAAGAATTCACCACTGTGCCGAATCACTTCTCTGACAATGACGATGAAGTCATCATCTATGAAGCAGTTACCATCACGGAGCCAGACGTCATCGACGTTGGGGAAGCCTGGTCGAGCCACAGTGCTACGGTTAAGAAACAAGAACTGGAAGTGGGAGACGTTATCACATTTGAAGCCAAAATCATCAAGAAGAAGCTGACACGTAACCCGGTTCCTTATAAAATCAACAACCCTTCCAAGATTCAGAAGGAAGGGTAATCCCACGCCGTATAGGGAAAAACAAAAAACCTCCAGAACTGCTCAAAGCAGATCGCGGAGGTTTTGCCGTTTGTAGGCTATATTAGCGAAGAGTACGCTCTTAAGCTTGTCCCGGTTTAGCACTGATCTGAAAATGTACGCCGAATTTGTCGACTATCGAGCCGTAGGCTGGACTCCAGAACGTCTCTTGTATCGCCATTTCCACTACGCCACCATCTTCCAGTTGGCTGAAAATAGCTTTGGCTTCATCCACAGTATCCGTGTTCACAGTAATACTAACATGATTACCTATGGTGTACGGCATGCCTGGAAATGTGTCGGACAACATTAATACCGAGCTGCCAATCTGCAAAGAAGCATGCATAATACGGTCTTTCGCTTCTGGCGGGATGGGATGATTCGGGTCCGATGGACCGTCACCAAATGTTTGAAGCGCAAGCACTTCCGCTCCAAATGCCTTTTGATAAAAATCTACCGCTTCACGTCCATTACCGTCTGTTATCAGATACACATTCAAGCTGATCGACATGCGTTCTTCATCTCCTTGGGCTCATGTAATTATACGATTCACGCTACTTGCGACATGAGTATATATGAACAAGTTGTCCTTTGACAAGCTTATATTTCTGCACTCATCTCTGTGGACCGTTACCCGATTAGGGTTACCAGCATATTCATAATCCATCCCTCTCTACACTAGTTCTTTCGCGTGCGTATATAGTAAAGAATACTGATCAGAACACCCGGAACCAGTGCTGCAAAACTGGCATAGATCAGACACCATTTCAACAAGGTAAATATCGGAGTGAGTTCAGCAAGCACAGGCGTACGTTCAGGATAACGATACATGATCAGAGACGCGGCAGAATAAATGCAATAAAACAGGCAAATACAATAACCGCAGCCACAACCCATCTCCAATTTACCCTTTGATAGAACCAGTCTGACGCTTTATTCAGCACGTTCTGTCCCCTTTCCCGATAAAAAAAAGACCACTCTCCCGAATCCTGTCGGTAAAATGGTTGTGTTCAATCCTATGAAGTTATCGTGCTTGAACGATGTTATCTATTTCACTTTTCAATAAGAGGTATCGGTGAACACTTCTCATGATCGGGACCTTCGTTAGTTTGTTCTTGTCCACGTACAGTTTCATCTGGTCTTTGGTCAAACCAAGCAAACTTCCAGCTTCCGATACCGTCAACACTACCTCTGGGTTCGTAGCATTAAACGTCTTCTTTACCTTCTGATTCCAGTCCTCGAATACCTGCATAGATCAGTGACATCTCCTATCCATAGCCAGTTATTATCAGGCTGAATATATTCATTATACCACACTTGTGATGCTCGTAACTTAATCCTTGCACAGAACCATATTCTGATAGGCTTTTTTGCTTGCTATAGTATGAGAAAAAGAGCCACGTCTGGACGCGGCCCTTAACTATCTCCCCATGATGTTCGTTACGCTTCTTCCCAGAAGCGGCGCAGGTTATCCATGGCGATTTTGGATGCGGATTTGCATTCCTCCATGCCTTCGAACTCCACTGTAATGTGACCATCATAGCCGGAGTTTTTGATCAACTTTACAATTTTGCGAATCGGAATATCCCCTTGCCCAACGATGGCCCCACGCAGGAAGTTGCCGTAGGCCGTCGTAAACCATTCACCCTCACCTGGGTGCTCATCATAAGGACGGAAGTAGAAATCTTTGAAGTGGACCAGGGAAGCGTACGGCAGATTTTTCATGACACCGATGATCGGGTTCTCATCCACACACATGAAGTTGCCAATATCGAGTGTTGTTCTGAAGTTAGGACGATCCACAGCATGCAGCACACGCTGCACCCGATCACTCGCCTGCACACTGAAGCCGTGATTCTCAATAGTTGTGGTGATACCAAACTGCGCTGCATAGTCCGCAATGATCTGGCTTCCCCGTACCATCAGAGGCAGATGTTCCTCGAACCAGGCGATGGTCATCTTCTCCTTTGGCAGGGTAAACGCCGTGACGTCATGACGCAGATGTTTTACACCCATCCGGTGTACGACATCCACATGCCTTTTGACCCGGGCCATCTCTTCTTCAAACGCCTCTTCCGTCTCCTGCACGAAATTGGCTGGCATCGAATAGTTGGACAGTTCAATCCCCGCAGACGCTGCCCGTTCCCGAATCGCATCCGCCAGATCGTGATTATCCTCCACGGTATAACCGTAAGGTACCATCTCCATATGCTCTCCGCCGTTTGCCGCAATCCAGTCGATTACATCCAGCACCGTCATCTCAGCGGAATTCAAATCATTCAACAAACTATACGTGCTTAGGCCCACTTTCATCTACTCAGCTCCCTATCGATATTGTTGGATGAATCGAACCGCCTTGCGAATATCCTCCTCCGGCTGATTGCCTACCTCGCGCTCAATCGTCAGATAACCGGTGTAGCCAATCTCCTGAAGCGCTGCAAAGTATCCGTCAAAATCAACACCACCTTCGCCCAGTGGAACCTCACGGAAGAACGTCCCGGATGAGACCATCTCAGCGATCTTATCGTGATCCATAGGCGCATAACCGACTGCACCGTATACATCTCGTGGGTCGACTTCCTTCAACCGTACACCATCCTTCACATGGGTATGTACGATGTAATCCTTGAGCAGACGAACGCCCTGCGCCGGATCATCTCCAGTCACCATCACCATATTTGCCGGGTCAAAATTCACCGATACCCCGTTGGTCGACAGTGTATCCAGGAATCCTTTCAAGTCAGCTGCCGTTTCCGGTCCTGTCTCAATGGCAAAATATGCGCCAACACTTTTGGCGTATTGGCCCAGTTCCTCACAAGAAGCATGCAGCGTGGCATAAACCTCCGATGAAGGGTCATGTGGAACAATGCCGATATGTGTTGTGACGATGTTCGTACCCAGATCGAGGGCCAGATCCACAATCCGCTTCGATTTCTCCACTTTCCACGAATTATCTTCCTTCACCTGAAAACCATGTCCGCCAAGGTCACCAACCAGTGCTGAAATTTCGAGGCCCAATGAATCGATGTAACTCTTCAGCGCCTTGCGCGCCGCAGGTGACAAATTTTCAGGATCCATCTCTCCCTTGACGGCGTATATCTGCACACCTTCTGCACCTACGTCCTTCGCCTTGTTCAACCCTTCCCGTACACCTACGCCAAAGCTATCCACGATGACACCGATCTTATTCGTTAATTTCATGTCATACCTCCTGAAGATTACGTATTTGGATTCACTGGAACAAGTTTCACTGACTTAATTTCATACGGTTTGAATGTCAGTTCGAATGTACCGTTCGGACAAGCCAACGGATGGATCTCATCCTCCAGCAGATTAATGACAGACGCCTTAATTTCCCTTTTAACCCATTCGACATGTACCGTTTCCCGACCTCCTGAAGATTCGTAGAAACGCAGCACCGTTCCCGAGCCATCTTCTGCGGGCTTGATTGCATCCAGAATGACATGCTCACTATGGAACTGAACCCAAGCGTGTTCAGACGGCAAGTGACCCGAAGACGGACTCACTGCAACAACTTCCACCGGATGATTAAGCTCCATTGCGCGGCGAACGACAGCAGCTTGTCGCCAATCCCCCTGATGTGGCAGGAACGAATATGTGAATTCATGGTTGCCCTGATCAGCATGTTCATCCGGCCATTTCGGGGCACGAAGCAGGGACAGGCGAATCGTCCGATCCTTGATGTCGTATCCATACTTGCAATCATTCAGCAAACTGACACCACTATTGCCTTCTGAGATATCCGCCCAGCGATGCCCGCAGACCTCGAACTGCGCCTGCTCCCAACTGGTGTTGTTATGGGTTGGACGCTCCAATGCTCCAAACGGAATCTCATAGGCTGCTTTCGCTGCCACCAGATCCACCGGAAATGCCACCTTGAGCAGCTTATGACTCTCATTCCAGTTCACTTTCGTATGGAAATCAACACGCCGCTGGTGACGATGCAAAATGATATCCTGGCTGATCTCCGATTGATTCAGCTTCCACACATAACGCAGCACATCTCGCGTAGCTCCGCGCTGTACAACCTCTCTGGAGACTAACTGCACCGCACCTGCCCGCTGGGATTCAAACCGCGGATCGATATCCCAGGCATCCCAGTACGTCGGTTTATCATGGAAAAACTGCCACTCATTCGCCCGATCACCGGGCTTCAGCCAGTCGCGTCCTACCGCTTTGTCATACCATCGGGTGATCTCTCCCAAGTCATTGAACTCAAGCGTGTAAAATTCAGTTTCCCATGTGGAAGGGAAGGGTTCTTCTTCCCTTCCTGGAAGGATAACATCCGGTGCCTCGCGCAGCCATATGGTTGTATACCCAAAAGCAGGAATCGATGGAACATGCACAAGCAACGTATACTTGTCTTCTTTTTGCTCCAGATCACTGGCCAGACGGTTTCCTTGACGATCGAATGCAGCCATCCCGGCGAGGTGTTCATCGCCTGTAATGGTGATATTTTCTCCACGTTCCCAGCCGAGGCTGTTAAATATAATGTAGGGAAGACCATCAACTTCATCGGTTACAATGTTCTCCGCAAGGATATCCAGCGTTTCTCGCAGTGCGGATGTACCGAGTGAAAATACCTTCGTGTACTCCTCCGTGGACGTTACATATACTTCAGGAATCGATGTTCCCGGAATAATGTCATGAAACTGGTTAAGCATGATCAGCTTCCAGCCTTCATCCAGATCATTCTTCGTGTGTGCAGCGCAAGCTCCGGCAAATTGCCCCCAGATCTCCGCTTCCCGGTACAATACCTCTGCCTTTCGGTTGCTACGTTTGTTCCTCGCATGGGTCGTATAGGTTCCCCGGTGTAACTCCAGGTACAAGTCCCCGTGCCACTTTGGCAACGTTGGATTATTGGACGATATGTCTTCGAAAAAAGCACCTGCCGTGCTGAATTTGCTGATTGGCTGCCCGACCATCAAATGGGATCGCTCCGCAAACTCCACCATCTCATTCGTCACACCGCCGCCACCATCGCCATGTCCGTAGAGCAACATCTGCTCAGGATGCACATCCTTCTGTTTGTACGATTGCCAATGTTCATCCACATCTTTGGGCCGCGTATGCTCATTCACCCCATGATTCAGATAGGCCAGCACTGAAGTACCATCAATGCCTACCCAGTCGAAGAGGTCATAAGGAAACGCATTGGTGTCATTCCAATTCAGCTTGGTGGTCATAAAATAAGGAATATTCGCAAGCTTCAGCATCTGCGGCAAGGAAGCACAGTAGCCAAAGGTATCGGGCAGCCACTCGATGTTAGAGCGTTTGCCAAACTCCGCCTGGTAGAAGTCCTGTCCATACAGAATCTGCCGGACCAACGACTCGCCACTCGGAATGTTCAGATCCGGCTCCACCCACATGCCTCCAACCAACTCCCAGCGACCTTCAGCAATGCGTGCTTTCACTCGCTCGTATAACTCCGGGTAATGCTCTTTCACGAAGGCATACAGCTGCGGCTGGCTCTGGGAATACACAAAATCCGGATACGTGTCCATCAAGGTACACATGGTCGAGAACGTGCGACTGGACTTGCGAACCGTCTCTCGCACAGGCCACAGCCAGGCAATATCAATGTGGGATTGTCCAACCAGATGCATGAAGCCACTTCGATATTCCTCCGGGTCTTCCTGCTGCACTGACTGTACCAGTCCATGTTCAAAATTCTGTATCCATGCTGCATCACTCCAGCGGTCCGGATTATTGTACATCTCATCCATCACCTGGTGAATGGCCTGAACAAGTGCCATCCGCTTGGGCTCCTTCTCGTTATATGCCCGGAGCGACTCGGCGAGTACCGTCACGCTGTACATCAGGCTCTGCAAGGGCTGATTGATATGAACCAATGCTGTACGAATGCCCTGAATAGGCGGCTGAATCACAGCTTGTCGATTGAGTGGATCATGTGGCTCCGGGATCGGATCGTAGAGTTCAATCTCCAACTGCGGCGTATTCCCTACTCGACTTCTCGGAAGAGGTACGAATCCGTGATTCCGATCCAGTCCGTGATACGGTAAGTCATTCACCTTCAGCAGCCCTTCTCCTCCAGTCTCAAAAATCAACCCAATGGCTTGATCCTGCCAACTGGCTGGAATCTCCACACATTTACTCAGAAAATACGTCGTTCCGTGTACACTGTTCAGCGGATTCAAGCTTTGCATTGCCTTGTCCGCCTGCTCATACTCGTATTCCCCTGGCCGAATGTATCTGGCCTTCTGCATCTCCCACGCTGGAAGCTCGATCGTATCCAGCCACTGCGACCGGTTCATATCCTCAATGAATCGTTGAATTCGAATCATACCTCCACCCCCACCTTCTGAATGTGCAGACTGCAAGCGGTCCAGTCAGCAGAACTGCGGCCAACCATGAGTCTGAATTCACCTGGTTCCACAACAGACTGGAGACGGGAGTCGATCAGTGCGAGATGTTCTTTTTGCACAGGGAATGTAACGGTCTGGGTCTGTCCTGGCTCCAGATGGATTTTGCGGAACCCTTTCAGTGACATTTCAGCCCGCGTGACCGAAGCTGATACATCGGTGATATACAACTGTACAACCTCACTTCCCGCAACCGCTCCGGTATTTGTGACTTCAACCATCACCTGTGCTTCATCTTCCGGACCGATCACTTCCGGCACTACCCTTACATTCTCGTATTTGAATTCGGTGTAGCTCAGTCCATATCCGAACGGATACTGCGGCGCAAGATCCATCTCCAGATACCGCTTGCCACGCGTGCGTTTGGCATGATAATAGACCGGGAGCTGCCCAACATGCTTGGGAATGGAAACCGTAAGACGGCCAGATGGATTCACATCGCCAAACAGAATATCTGCGATCGCGTTACCACCTTCCTGCCCTGGGTACCATGCTTCCACAATGGCCTGAACATGCTCATCAATCCAAGGTTCAGCAATGGGACGGCCGTTGATATAGACCACGATAACGGGTTTCCCCAGCTTATGTAGCTCCTGCACCAGCTCCAATTGAACACCCATGAGATTCAGGGAAGCCCGGTCAATGCCCTCGCCGCACTCCATATCATTCCATGGGTCATCGGTTACCACAGACGCTCCTGTCCGCAAGTCGATCGTGCCTTCACCAAAATCGCGGGCGCTGGAACCACCCATCACCATCACGACGACATCGGCCTGTTCCGCACAGGCGAGCGCTTGCGCAAAGCCCTCTCTGGAATCGCCTTTAATCCGGCAACCAGGTGCGTACAGCACCTGACCCGAATCCACGCCAAGCTTGCGCGTAATACCATCCAGTACGGTGACGATCTGTTCTCTCGGCTGTGGCGAGGTATAGTCCCCGAGCTGGTTATAGATATGGTTCGCATTCGGACCAATGACAGCCAGCTTCGTGCCAGTTTTGGAGAGTGGCAATACCGCCCCTTCATTTTTCAGTAAAACAATCCCCTCTTGCGCAACTTCCCTCGCCAACTGAATATGATCCTCACATCCGATGACCTGCTCTGCAAATTCTGGATCAACGAAGGGGTGCTCGAATAACCCGAGTCTGAATTTCATCTCCAGCACCCGCCACACAGCCAAGTCCAGATCTTTTTCTTCGATCAGTCCCTGCTCCAACGCCTGACCGAGATGTTTGCGATACATGTACCCGGACATCTCCATGTCCACACCAGCCTGGAGGGACTGCGCTACGGCCTGCTCCCCGTTCTCGGCGGTGTTATGTCCATGAACCAGCATCTGAATGGCGCCAAAATCAGTAATCACAAACCCATCAAAACCCCACTGCTCGCGCAGCAGGTCATTCAGCAAATACGTACTGGACGTGCACGGTACGCCATCAATCTCGTTATAGGCGGTCATCACAGAGCAAGCCCCGGCTTCCACTGCCTTTTTGAACGGCAACAGATCTATTTCATGCAATTCACGTAATCCCATATGCACAGGTGCTGCATTGCTCCCACCCTCCGAACTGCCATAAGCTGCAAAATGCTTGAGTGTCGCCACAATCGTCTGGTTGGAATCAAGACGGTCACCCTGTAATCCCTTCATGGCTTCTACTGCGAATTCACCAATCAGGTATGGATCTTCGGCAAAACATTCCTCCGTCCGCCCCCATCTCGGGTCACGCACGACATCAAGCACCGGGGAATACGTTGCCGCTCCTCCCTGGCTCCGGGTCTCCACAGCGATGGCTTCACACATCTTGCGGTATAACTCCATATTCCACGTGCTGCCCACCGTTAACGGTACGGGAAACACTGTCGCTCCAATTGCCATATGCCCGTGTGAACACTCTTCCCCGAACAGAATGGGAATGCCCAGTCGGGAATGCTCCAAGGCATACTGCTGGATGACATTCGTGGCAACGGCTCCTTGTCGTGGTGTCAGACCTGTCTCCAGCGTTACTTCAGTCCATGGATCGGCCCGAAGTACACCATACAGAGAACCGACTCCGCCCAGTTCCATGTCCGCTTCGAACTCTTCCGTGACCTGTACTGTGCCATCTGCTGCCTTCACATACGTCTTCCAGCCCATCGGCTGTATGAGTTGTCCAATCTTCTCTGCCGTTGTCATCCGTCCGATCAGATCCTGAACCCGCTCCTGAATGGGAAGCGAAGCATCTTTGTAGTCCATATGCACATTCTCCTTATGCGTTCGGAATTAGTTAGGCGCGTGAACTTGCGTCACATGGCCTTACGGTAGTCACTTGGCGCCACACCCACCACGTTCTTGAAAGCCCGATTGAAGGAATTATAGTTGGTATATCCCACTTCTTCACTGATTTCCTGAATGGCCTTATCGGTCTCCTGCATGAGCAACTTGGCTTTTTCGATGCGATGACTAATGAGCAGATCCACGAACTTCTCCCCAATCTCATCCTTGAAAAGCTTGCTCAGATACTTCGGATTAATATCGAATCGATCACTAAGGTAGTTCAGCGACAGATCGGGATTATTGTAATGCTCTTCAATATATTTGCGAATCTCTAGAATATGAGATCTGTGTTTACGCGAACATTGCAGCGTCTTCATCTGCAGGGCCAGTTCCCGGAACCCTTCCCAGCACAGCTCACGCAAATCGTCTAACGTCTCCCAGCCTTCAAGCCTTGGGAGAAGCGGGGTGAATATAGCGGCCCACGAATCCTGGTATTCCCGTGGAAGTTCGGCAAATTCCCGATTGTAATGTTGGAATAACAATTGGATCGTATTCATAATCTCCTGGCGGGACAAGACGGACTCACTGATTTGTTCAAACAGTCTTTCAAAATGCTTTTCCCAGACATCGTCCGATAAACGCATTGCCTGTACCAGCAGTGAGATGGTTTTCAGGAACTCATACACATCATTGGTCGAATTCGGCACATCGCTACACGGAATGATGCGATTTATCCCCAGTACAGCCTTGTACTCCAGCGCGTGCACAGCTTCTTTCAATGAAGCTCTCAATCCCCGAATATCGACAGCAACTCGACCCACACCAATGGTTACGGTGAAGTTGAGATACTGATCGATTCTATCCAGATAACCAGCCAGCAATCGATGCTCCATCTCCTCGGCCTGTTCCATATCCGGCATCCAGAGGATGGCGTACAGACGCTGATCGGAGATCCATTCAGCCCATACTTCCGTTCCTTCATGGCGTGCACTCTCTTGCAGAATACTGGACAACACAAATTTCAGGAGGGATTGGTCCTGATGATGATACTCCGCCACAAATGCATCATACCGATCCATTTCAATTACCATGACGGCCCAACGATGCTCCAGCTCAGGCAGTTTGAACTTTTTCATCTCTGCTGTCAGATCCGTGCTCGTAAAATCTCGTGTGCCTTCAAGCAACTCCTGAAAGAACATCCTTTTCTGCAAAATCAGATTCTCTTCATGCTCCTCCTGATATTGTCTCGTCTGATCAATCATGCGTTCCAGCGTGGTATGGATGAAACGGAATTCATTCTCTTTGCCATAGTTCAGTCCGGATTGTTTCTGCGAAGAGACAGTCTGAATTAACGTGACAATCTGCTGAATCGGCTTGTAGTTTCTGCGAGTCACATAGATCACCCACACCACGCCAATCAACACAACCACTACAGCAAAGGCAAACCAGATATTATAAAATTGCAGAGCCCATTTGACGATTTTGCCGTTATTGAGACCTGTCTGCACCTTCCAACCGCTATAACTCGACGTAAATTCAGAGAAGACTTCTCCCGACGTGGTTTTAGTGGAAGCTGTAATCCCTTCCGGCATGCTGCTATCCCACAGATTGCCGCCTGAACGGTTGAAGATGTTCACAAACGTAAATTCCGGATCATACATCTGCATGATGGACTTCCTCAGGGTACTCAGGTCCACGTTGGTGACTACAAGTCCTTTGCCGTTCCCTACACTTCGCACAATCGTACTCACCTGCTCCGTTGCTTGTGAAGGGAAAGCCCGGAATGCTCGTGCCCCTGCCCACTTTTGTTCATCCCTCGTCCGGCTATCTGCAATAAAGTCTGCATCCGGGAACTCTTCAATCGGAACAGCCTTCCCGTTACTGAAGACCGTGCCATCTCCATATCGAACAAGATATATCGAATCGATCAGCGGATACTCTATTTTCAATTCATCAACTACCTGGACCGCCTGAATGCCGGCATACACATCATCGCTGCCAGATACCGAGAAATAATTCTTCAAGTTAGGGTTGGTCAAAATCTCACGCAGTACCTTGAAGTCAATGGAGCGCAAAGAGTTGTCCAGATATTGTGTGACCTGTGAGGCCAGGAATTCATTGGCCTTAAGCGCTTCTCTACGGTTCTGTTCATTGAAGACCTGGAAGAAAATAAAGAATAGAATGGTCGTCACAATAAAGAAAACAGGCAGATACGATAACAGCAAACGTCTAAACCAATTGTTGTTCATCTCCGAGATCCCCCCACCATTACTGTTCATGCTGAATGACGACAGTCATTTGTGCTGATCGCTAATTTTCCATAAATATTCAGTACATTATATCGGATGACGTGGGGTTGTCATAGGAGAAGACTGTCCCGGTCACGGGTGACAGACGGGACAGCCTCTATATGGAATCCTTCAACAATTATTGATTCTTCTCAATGGCGCGCTGGTAGATCTCAAGATAATTACTCAGCCCAAGACCATCGAAGCCTTTGACATATGCATCCCATTCCTTATCAATGCTCTTGCTACCGATAATGAACTGTGCCATATTCGTCTGCACATAATCCTTGATGGCAGTAGTCAATTGTGCAGCTGATTCCGTATCCTCTGGACGGATAAACACGTTCGCAGGATATACTTCTTTTGGTGCATAGGGTTCATACACATTGGTAGCTTGAGCCAGACGTGTACCATAACCCTCTGCTTCCAAAGGGTTCTGCCCTTCGGCAAACAGATTACGGAATGTGTTGGACAAGTCATGCGCTCCGATCTGTGACCAGCTCTCGTTCACAACAACGTTTGGATCACGCTCAGGCAGGTTGTAGTAACTGTATTTGGCAGGCTCGCCATTGATGTTTTTCTCATCGGCATCTGCCTTTTTCCAGCCCTTGCCTTCGGTTGGTCCATACTCCGCGTACAGTGCACCTTCTTCACTGAACATGTAGTCCACAATTTTGATGGCTGCAATCTGCTGTGCTTCTGTCGCTTTGTTGGTAATGGCAAACTCAAACTCACCGACGCTCTGTGTGGCGCCTGTTGTCTGCACGCCATCCGGCCCTTTCAATGGAGGGACAATATCCCAGTGTTGGTGACGAGTGATGTCTTTGTCATAGGTATTTACGAGATAGCTGACCAGCGCCGTTGTAATGGAGCCGACCACCTCATCGCCTTCTTTGTTGCCCAGTTGTCCAATCGCCTGATCGTTCTGCGTGAAGGAAGCTGGATCAATCAGGCCATCTGCATACAGCTTGTTCATGTACTCCAGCCCTTTCTTCCATCCTTCCTGATTGGCGGCAAAACTCACCTTGCCATCGTTCACGATCAGGTATTTGTCGTTGTCATTGTATATGAAACTATTCATCAGATAGGCATCAATGTTGCCATTCCATACATACTTGTTCGGTGCACCCGTAAGTGGAATCTCGTCGGCTTTCCCGTTACCGTTGGGATCCTGTGTCTTAAACGCCTTCAGAACGGTGTACAGTTCATCGGTTGTTGTTGGCATTTTCAGACCCAGATTATCGAGCCATTCTGTGTTGATCCAGTATTTCTGTGCATACGTACAGTGGTAACATTCATTGAAGATCGGCAGTGCATAGATGTTGCCATCCGGTGCCGTAATGGCTTCTTTGAAATATGGCTTCTCTTCCATAATCTTGGTCAGGTTCGGACCGTACTCCTTAATCAGATCTTGTAGCGGAAGGAACACGCCCTGTTTTCCATAGGTTTGAAGGTCTGAAGTGGTGAACTTGCCGTGAAGAAACACTTCCGGATAATCACCACTGGCCAGCAGCAATTGTCTGCGATCCTGCAAGGCGTCTGTAGGGGCCAGATCCCATTTTAGGGTAACGTCGAACTTGTCTTCGATAAATTGGGTAAATTCATTCTCTTCCATGGACGCTTTGCCTTGCGGAGCAAAGAAGGTCATGGTTACAGGACCGCCGCTCTCCCCGCTACCGTCGCTACTTCCACCCGATTCCTCGGATGAACTACATGCGGACAACAAAGCCATCGAAGCAAAGACCAGAAACAACATCGAAATCCAAGATTTTCTCAATCTGACTCCTCCTTTTTGTTCATAACGGCAAACCATTGGTTGTAGTGCACACGTATCAAATCACTCCCGGAAGCCGGCGTGTTCCTTCCACCTCCTTTCAAGAGGCAACCGGGCTTAACTCACAAGGATTAACCTTTGAGGGAACCAACCATGACCCCTTTAACAAAATGCTTCTGTACAAATGGATACATGATCAGAATTGGAATACTCGCAACAACGATCAGTGCATATTTCAACACCTGCTCAAACCCTTGATCCCGCATCTGTTGGCTGGTATTGGCAAGCATCGCCGGATCAGCCGCGTTCAGGATGAGCAGATTGCGAAGCACGTATTGCAGAGGGAACAATTTCTCAGAGCGCAGGTAGATCAGTGCATCAAAGTACGCATTCCAGTGACCTACGGCATACATGAGTGTCATAACCGCCAGAATGGGCTTCGATAAAGGAAGAACCACGCTGATCAGATACCGGATATCCCGGCAACCATCCATTTCTGCGGCCTCTCCAAGCTCTTCCGGGATGGAAGATTGGAAGAAAGTCCTTGCCACGATGACTTGGAACACCGCGAGCGCCCCGGGCAACCACATCGCCCAACGTGTATCCAGCAGGTGTAAGTCCTTCATCAGGAGGTAGGTGGGAATCAGACCGCCATCAAAGAACATCGTGATCATCATGAAAATGATAATGGCTCCTCGTCCATAGAACGACTTGCGTGACAAGGGATACGCCAGCATGACAGTCAGTGCCACGTTAATGAACGTGCCCACCACGGTGTAGATGATCGTATTATAGAAACCGAGCATCAGCTGTTGGCTTTTGAATATGGAGATGTACGCCTTAATGTTAAAGTCGACCGGGAACAGCCACACCTGACCGGATGTGACGGCCCGGGAAGAGCTGAACGAGGAACTGATGATATACAAGAGCGGGTAAAACACCGTTAGCAGTATGGCAAACAGAAAGATATAGTTAAATGTCATGAAAATGCGATCACCGAGCGGGTCCTTGATCCGGTTACGATTAATCAGGTTGAACATGGATAAGCTCCTCCTTTACCACAAGCTGTTCTGGGATACTTTGCGCGATATGCCGTTGACGATAACCAGCAGGATCAAGTTGATAATGGAGTTGAATAACCCTACTGCCGAGGAGAAACTGAAATTCGCACCAATCAGACCCACCTTGTACACATACGTGGAGATGACCTCCGAAGCGCTTGTGTTGAGCGGATTCTGCATCAGGTATATTTTCTCGAAGCCCACGCCCATAATGCTGCCCAGACTCAGAATCAGCATGATGACGGTGACTGGAACGAGTGTTGGAAGGTCAATGTGCCAGATTTTCCGAAGTCTTGATGCGCCGTCCATCCTCGCTGCTTCATACAGGGATGGGTCAACACCAGCAAGAGCTGCGATATATATGATGGATGAATATCCCATGCCCTGCCACACACCTGACCAGACATAGATCGATTTGAAGTATTCCGGAATGCCCATGAAGTTGGTCATCGGGAAGCCGAGCAGTGTGAACAGCTTGTCTACCACGCCCACATGTGGGGAGAGCATCAGAATGATAATGGATACCATGACAACGGTGGAGATAAAATGCGGAGCGTAAGTGACCATCTGCACGGTCTTCTTGAAGTAACCCGTTCGAATCTCATTCAGCGCCAGCGCCAGTAGGATTGGAATGGGGAAACCCGCAATTAAGGAATAGAAGCTGATGCCTATCGTGTTTTTGATTAACAGCCAGAAGTTTGGAGACTGGAAGAAGGCTTCGAAGTGTTTGAAGCCAACCCAAGGGCTTCCCCAGATCCCTTTGACCACACTGAAGTCCTTGAAGGCGATCTGGACACCCACCATAGGGATGTACTTGAATATCAACAGATACAACACGGGGGGTAGCACGAGCAGGTAGAGCTCCCAGTGCTTCTTGAGGCTTCTGATGAATGGATGCTGCCGCTTGGGCTCCACATGTTTCCTCTGCTGGAGTTCCAACTTGGCGGATATGCTTTCCGTGGCTCGACTCATTTGCGTCACTCCTTCTACACCTCAAGTGTAATAATACATTACATTTACATCCCTTAAACATCCTTTTTTCTGATCTAATTCCCTTGTTAAATATAATTGATGTAAACATTCATATCAGGTAGCGCTTTCTTGATTTGATAGTACATCGCACGGTAAACTTTTATCAATTTGCAATTTTCTCCGACTTCTCTTTATTCCATAAACCCTTGTGTGGCAAGCGATTAAGAGCTGTTTTTGGTGGAAATTATGTTCCTTATGTATCAATAAAAAAATCCCGGAGGTGGTTAGATCTCCCCCGGAATTAACATGACGTTCTGTGCATGCATGTTCAAAAAGTTAACGATTCAGCACCGAGAAGGGGAACACACTGGAACAATCTCTATGCGCTTGTGATCAATCTGAACGTATGTGTGATGGGTAATGCACTGGTTGTAACCGATTGTGGAAGTTCCACGAGAAGTCCGTCTTCCGTATGCTGATACGTAAGTACGTCATCGCTACCGATGAGTTCGACCCGCTCTACCTTTTCCAGATAAGGAATGACTAACTGTGGTTGTACGCTCTCATGTTCGTTTCGGTACAAACGGAAGGCATATACGGTATTGATCTCTTCCTTCTGCGTGAAGGCCCAATCTTTCGTAAAATATGGCCCGCAGATCCGGGTTCCATAGACCCCTGCTCCATGAGTACCCAGCCATTCACCGAGGCCCTTGATGCCTCGAATTGCCCCTTTTGGCAGACGACCATCGGGTTGTGGTCCTACATTCAGCGCCAGGTTACCACCCTTGGACACCACTTCGAGTAGAATATGTGCCAGCTGTCTTCCCGTTTTATACTGATCATCGAATCCGAAGGCAAAGGAGTTGCCCACGGTAATACAGCTCTCCCATGGAATGTTCATCGGATGTTCCGGGATGGTCTGCTCAGGGGTAACAATATTCTCATACGGTCCACCTACAGTGCGATCTGCGGACAGCAGCCAGGGCTGAGTGGTCTGACGCGCCCGGTCCACGACTTCTCCAAGCCTGATATCCTGACCATGGCGACCTTCACGCACCCAGCCGGCATCCAGCCACAGACATTCGATCCGCCCGTAATTGGTCAGCAGTTCCATGATCTGCTCATGTGTGAACTCCACGAATTTCTCCCACAGCCACGGATACTTATGGGGATCATACGAAGGGCCGCGCCACATATGACGTCCACGCTCCATACCCGGTGCCCAGTAATACGGGGTATGCCAGTCCGCTTTGGAGAAATACGCTGAGATGCCGAGTCCTTTAGCCCGAAAAGCGTCAAACAGTGCTCGACAGATGTCCGCATACTTATGGGTATGAAAAGGCGTGTCCTTGCCCGTAATCCGGTAATCGGTTGTCTTCGTATCCCACATGCAGAAACCATCATGGTGCTTGGTGGTGAACAGGAAGTATTTGAACCCGTTATCTGCCGCCATCTGTGCCCATTCCTCAGGCTGGAAACGAATCGGATTGAAGGTTTTGTTGAGATCGAAATATTCCCGTTTAAAGTCTTCCATGTCATCCGTCCAGTCGATGTCATCACGCGACCAATCGCCATCCTCGTCGCTCAGCGCCCAGGACTCCACGAGACCAAGCTGGGAATACGGCCCCCAGTGCATCATCAGCCCCAGCTTCTGGTCCTTGAACCACTCCAGCCGTTCATTCAGCAGCGGTTCCTCCGGTCTGATCCACTCTTCCTCTTTGCTAAAATTGTGCACCCCGGCTTCGACAATCTGCTCTTCCTGCTCCAGTACGGTTTCTTTGGTTTCGCTCATCCTGATTCATCTCCTTGGATTCGATGTCATACGCTGAACACATAGATTTACACTCGGCCACTGCGCGGTCAGAATAATCTTCCGATCGCTGTTATCCCCAGATTTTTTGATTATTTTCCCAAGGGGAAAATCCGGGGATAAAGGCGAACACTTCGCTTCTCCAGATTTTTTCTGCCCTCTCCGTTATCGTGTAAACGTTTAGTTCAACTAAAAAGGACATATTAAATCCTGTCATTTTTAATGTGATAGGATCTTCCGAAGCTTTTAGCTTTGCTGCTTCGGACTTGGTTCTGCACTCTCCGTTTTGGCGTAAACGGTAAGTTTATCTATTAAGGGGCGTAGTAACTCCGTTATTTCGATTGCGGTGCCATCGCCAATCACTATGAACACCTTATTTCCTCCTCTTCCTCTGGAAAATCGGGAGGAGAAGAATGAGTGCTTCGCTGCTTCGGATTGGTTCTGCACTCTCCGTTTTGGCGTAAACGGTAAGTTTATCTATTAAGGGGCGTAGTAACTTTGTTATTTCGATTGCGGTGCCATCTCCAACTCCTATGAACACCTTAATCCCCTCGTTTCTATAGGGAAATCCAAGGGCGGAAGGCGCGCGCTTTGCTGCTTCGGATTGCTCTTGTACTCTCTGTTTTGACGTAAATGGTAAGTTCCGACATATAAAGGGCGTAGTCCGTCCATCGGTCCGATTATGGTGCCGGCTCCAATTACTATGAATCCCACATTCTCCTCTTGCCTCTAGGGGAATGTAAACTGGCTGATCCTGGCGAATGGATAGAAAATTTTCTAAGAGACTCAGGGCGTCTTATTCAGCCTTTTGGTCCTCTTTTTAAATTGTAAGGAACATCAGACACGTTATTTCCCGAAATTAGCTGAAAATAATGCTGTAAACTGCTGTTTATTCTCATATAGCGTGTGTCAGGTTCCTTAGATTTCTACTGGGGCTTCAGATCCTTCAATAAGACGCCTCAGATTCGTTAGCACTCGCTCCCTACTCTGCTCTCTGCTCCAACCGCAAGCAAAGAGGACGATTCCGAATCTCGCCCGGAGTGGAGCTTTTCATTGAGAAGGGAGCGAAAATGCCCATAACTTTCAATGCCGCGGGAGCAGTAAAGTATCAATACAGCGTCTCAACGCCATACAATTCTACCTTTACAGTGTGATTTCGCGTCCCTGACGGGCTGATTCGTAGATGGCACAGAGCATTTTCATCACCTCTACACCGTCCTCGACGGGGCTAAGTGTTTCTTTGCGGCCCTGGGTACTATCGATAAAATGGTTGATTTCATTGCGGAACGAGCCCATAAAGTCGAATGATTTGAAATCCACCTGTGGCGTCATGTTCAAAATGGTGTTGAATTTCTCGCCAATAATCGAAATTTCCGGCTCCAGCTCGGCACCGCCTTTGTCACCATATAGCTTGACCGAAGTCTCATCCGCTTTGGCATGGAGCGTGAAGCTGACATCCACGAGCAGGCTCGCACCATTCTCGAAACGAATCAGGGCATTCGCCATATCCTCAACAGTGTTCTGTTCCGCATCATAGTCTGCCGCTTTGTAGAACGACAGATTGTTAATGTTCGAGCGGTTCCCCAATCGGTTGGACACGTTAGCAGAGACGGATTTCACCTTCGGTCTGCCCATCAGATACCAGCAAATGTCGATTACATGCACCCCGATATCGATCAGAGGTCCACCGCCTGAGCGGTTGATATCGGAGAACCAGCCACCTGGGTTGCCCAAACGACGTAGACTGGAGGCTTTGGCATAATAGATCTCGCCCAGTTCACCCTCATCGATAAACTTCTTCAGAATCTGTGCATTGTCACTATAGCGGCGAACAAAACCAACCTGCAGCAGCTTCCCACTGCGATGAACGGCCTTCTCTACCTCGAGGGCATCCTCCACCGTCTGGCAGAGTGGTTTCTCACATAACACGTTTTTGCCTGCGTCCAGCGCAGCAATGCTAATCTCGGCATGGGAATCGTTCCATGTACAGATGCTGACGGAATGAATCTCGGGCATTGCGAGCAGTTCCTTATAATCGGTAAACACATGAGGTGCATTATATTGCTTCGCGACTTCTGCGGCACGTTCTGCATTCAGGTCGCAGATAGCGTATATCTCAACGTCAGGATTACTGGCATAGGCTTGCAAGTGGCAATCGGATATGGATCCGGCACCGATGACGGCGACTTTCAATTTGGACATAGTGCTGATTCCTCCATAAATAAAATAATTAAAGTTCTGCAGAGTAGACGTTCCGGTTGCGAATCGTTCTTCCGATCACTCTTATCCCCAGATTTCTTCACTCACCTTTTTGCAAAGGGGAAATCCGGGGATAAAGGCGCACGCTTCGCTTCTTCAGAATCGATTTCGCCCCCTCCAATACTTTTCTGAATGAATTAACTTTCTTTTTGAGCCATACATAACAAGTCATGTTTCATTTAAAACAAATACTCAGCCCTATGCCTCTTCCCACAGGCGGCGGACGTTATCCATGGCAATGCGTGAGGCGGTTTTGCAATCCTCCATGCCTTCAAATTCAACCGAGATATATCCGTCATACCCGGATTGTTTCAACACCCGGAATACCTCAGGCATGTCAATATCGCCATGGCCCACAATGGCACCGCGCAGGTAATTGCCATGCGAGGTTTCGAACCAGCCTTCACCGGGGTTCCGGTAGGAAGGTCTCCAGTAGAAGTCTTTGGCATGCACAATCGACGCGTACGGAATGTTATTTTTCACAGCATTCACCGGATCTTCATCCACACAGAGGAAATTGCCGACATCCAGGGTGGTTTTGAAGTTATTCCGCGCCGTTTCGTGGAGCAAACGCTGAATTCGCTCACTCGACTGCACATAGTACCCATGGTTCTCAACGCTTGTTGTAATTCCAAAACCCGCTGCATAATCGGCTATCCGCTGACAAGCCTTCACCAGTACCGGTAGGTCAATCTCGAATTGGGCTACGGTTCCCTCTGGTGCAGGGCGAAAAGCCACATCATGACGCATCTGCTTCACGCCGAGCGCAGCAGCCACATCCACATGTCGCATCACATTCTGGATCTCTTGCTCCAACGCTTCGGCGTCCTCCTGCACAGCAAAGTTAGCACCGATGGCATAATTGGAAATATCGATTCCAACCTCTTTTGCCACAGCTTTAATCTCATCAATCAACTCCGGATGTTCGATCAGACTGAATCCCATCGGTACAATCTCCACATGTTCCCCGCCCTGATCGGCGATCCAGCGAATGGCATCGGGCACGGTTAATTCTTTACGATCCAATGCTTGTTGCAGACTGTAGGTGCTGAGTCCAACTTTCATTTTTCCTCATCCTCTCCTGTAGTTGCTGTCCATACCCAACGTATACCTTTTTCCGGCGGACACGACAATTCTCAATAATCGTTTGGCTCACCTATTTTCCTTTTCCTAGCCCAAATCCGGTGTATCCACCAACGTTACGGCCAGATCAGCCGTCTGGTGGAGTTCAAATACAATAATTTCATTCTCACCTTCGCGAAGGAGCGGGGCAGGTACGTACAACGTTTTTTGCGGTCCTTTATTCCAGTAGCGTCCCAGATTGAATCCGTTTACAAATACAACACCCTTGGTCCAGCTGTCCAGACGCAGAAAAGTATCTCTTACACCCGTGAGTTGAAAACTTCCCCGGTAAAAGGCTGGCCCTTCCCCTGATCTCTCTCTTTCTTCACCTTCTGCCGAAGATTGCTCACTAAATTGTAGACCCGACAGATCGGTTAATGGCAGACAATGAATCGTCCAATCGAATAAAAATTGAAAGCCATGTCGCACCCCCTCCGTAATGCCCTTTGGATCTCTCAGGTACGGGCCATAGTTGATTCGCCCCATATTTTCAACAAAGATCAATAGATCTGCGCCTTCTGGAGGTACTTCAAACGAAATCGATACTGCTGTATTCCCCCGTTCCAACACGCCCTGAAAATGCCCATCAACAAACACAAGCGCACGGTCACGCACCTCCTGAACCACCAGTTCCTGTCGCTCCCTGGGCCCGGATATCCGGGTTTGATAACAAATAAATCCATAATCCTGACCCAGCTTCTCCATCGGTTCTGGATTCGTGCGTTGCACCGGGGCTGATATCCGGTCCAATTGTGTAAGTAATGACGCCTGCTGGTTCAATTCCACTCGCCCATAGGCAAATGTCCCCTTCGATTCTGGCAGCACAAGCTCACCCATATCTTCGTTGATATACCGAGCAATAAGATCACGTACGGCATGAAATTTTGCTGTTGGCTCCCCGGATTCACTGAGCAGTGAATCGTAATCGTAACTTGTAATGGTGGGTTCATATTGATCTTTCTGCTGACAGTTCGCTCCGTTATAAAATCCAAAGTTCGTTCCACCGTGGAACATATAAAAGTTAACCGAAGCACCTGCCTGAAGCATCTCCTCAAACACACCAGCCACATCTGCGGCTTCCCGGGTATGATGCGACTCACCCCAGTGATCGAACCAGCCGTTCCAATATTCCATGCACATCAAAGGTTCTTCTGCCTGATACTCACGCAGCTTGGCGAACGCTCCTTGCGTCCCTGATCCAAAATTGACTGTAGCCAGATGCCCTGGTACCGACCCTGCCTGTAGCATGTGATCTGTCGGTCCATCCGAAGTAAACAGAAGCACATCCATACCTCGGTTCACCATGCCATCCCGTAAATATTGCAGGTAACTCGCGTCATTGCCGAAACTGCCGTACTCATTTTCAATCTGCATCGCGATGATCGGCCCACCATGGGTGCTAAGAAGGGGTTTCAATTTGGGCAAAAGCACATCGTAATAACGATCCACATTCGCCAGAAATTTTGCATCATTACACCGAAGACGGATATCATCAGCTGCAAGCAGCCAGGAAGGTAATCCGCCAAATTCCCACTCCGCACATATATAAGGACTTGGGCGTACAATCACATGCAGACCCACATCATCCGCAATGCGGATAAAACGTTCCAGATCAGCCATGCCATCAAAACAATACTGCCCCGGCTGCGGCTCATGAACATTCCACGGCACATACGTTTCCACTGTATTGAAACCGCAGGCTTTCAACTTGAGTAGCCGATCCTCCCAATATTCGGGGACCACTCTGAAATAATGGATAGCACCCGACAGAATCCGAATGGGCTCGCCATCATAAATGAATTGTGAACCTTTATACGTTAGCAACGCCATTTTACAACCCTCCCCGCTCGCTCAGATATATGCCTAACCCGGACAACGTAGGATACCATCTGGATTCATGAATGGTTAATCGCATCTTTCTCGATGTAACCTGTGGGAAACAGCAAATTCGTTTATACCCCACCACCGTCCCTGTGTAGAATTCTTCCCAATCCCTATCTGCCCTCTGTGACTCCAGTGTAAAACGCTCAATCCGTTGGCCTGTCTCGATATGTTCCATCAGCACCACCCGGTCAAACGTCGTTTCCTCCTGCAAATCCAGCTCGATCCAAGCCCGCTCCGTTCTTTCATGAGGACACCAATACGTATCCCGTCGTTCCGTCAGCACCTCCGATACGACATGTTGTTCATCCATCGTCTCCGATGCTGTTACCAGCGCCTGCAAGGCCAAATTTTCCTGAAAAATGGTGCGTAGCGAATCTCCCAATTCCTGTAGTCGCTCCACATCCCGTTCGTGAATGAGACCACGCGTATCCGGTGGCAGATTGAGCAAAAAGGTGGCATTGCCCCCTACTGCACCGTAATAGACGGCGAGCAGTTCTTCCAATGTTTTGACCTGATCATCCTCACTGGCATGATAAAACCATCCCGGACGAATTGAGGTATTCACCTCGGCAGGGTACCAGATCAATTGCTCACCTTGGGAACGAATGACCTCTCGGCTTCCCAAATCACGGTCCTGCGTATTAATCCTTGTGGCAAACTCACCATCATCCACTTGCTGCGATTGCTCCTGAATCTTCTCATTATCCTGCATATGTGCGGGCACAACGCTCCATTCCGATTCCCGCGTATGCCCCGCTTCATTGCCACACCAGCGAACATCCGGGCCACATACCGAGATAACAGCTTCGGGCTGGAGTTCACGAATAAGCGCATAATAGGCGTCCCAGTCGTAGATCTGTCTTTTGCCATTCGGACCCTCACCACACGCGCCGTCAAACCATACACAGAAGATGTCGCCATAATTCGTAAGCAACTCGCGTAACTGATGGAGGAAAAACTCGTTATACCTCTCGGAATCTCCATAAGTGGCTTCATGCCGATCCCAAGGAGACAGGTACACGCCAAACTTTAATCCGCCCTCACGGCAGGCATCGGCGACTTCCTGAACCAAATCCCCCGCACCGTTCCTCCATGGACTGGCCGCGACCGTATGCGCTGTAAACTGGCTTGGCCACAAACAAAATCCATCATGATGCTTACACGTCAAAATCAGCCCCTTCATCCCGGCAGCCTTGCATGCCTGCACCCATTGCGCTGCGTTCAGTTCAGAAGGATTGAAGATCAACGGGTCTTCCTCCCCAGTGCCCCATTCCCGATCCGTGAATGTATTTACCGTAAAATGAATAAACCCGTAAAACTCCATCTCCTGCCATCTCAACTGGCGTTCGGATGGGCGGATCTGCGCTGCGGTTGTAATCCATTCGGCTGATTGCAGTTCATGATTCATGGTGTTATCCCTCCTTTTATTTCGTGCATTCCTATGTCACTGGACCATCCTTGCTTTTTGGACCGTTACGGATTGCACTACTGTCCATGAATGGCTGTGATGCGTGCAATAACTGCTGCTTGGCTTGAGCGATAAGCTGCGAATCTGCGGGATGGTCAAAGCTTCCTTCACGGCGTACACCTGATCCCATATGGATCTCCGTGATGCCCGTCTGACTCACTAGCGTTTCAATTCCCTCTATGGTGACCCCAGACCCTGCCATGACAGCGATGTTCAAGGTTTGCCCCAGTTCCTGAATCTGTTTCAGTTCCAGTATGGCTTCAGGCGCTGTCCGTTTCCCTCCCGATGTAAGCACACGCTCCACGTTGCCCCATGTGTTAATGGCCTTGAGTGCCTCAGTCAGGCTTGCGCTCACATCAATTGCACGATGAAACGTAACGCCCAAACCCTGAGCTTCCGCCATACATGATTGCAAGGATAGAAGGTCCACTTCACCCTCTCCCGTGAGGGCTCCGATCACGATGCCAGCGGCTCCAAGTTCCTTCGCAACGCAAATATCACGGGTCATGGCGTGGATGTCATCTGCGCTATAGCGGAACGAGCGGCTGTGGGGACGGATCATGACATACACCGGAATGGATACCTGGGACACGACATGCTCCATAACGCCATAACTTGGAGTAAGCCCCCCTTCAGACATCGCAGACACCAGCTCAATCCGATCGGCCCCTCCCTCCTCAGCTGCCTTGGCATCTTCCACATCCACAGCAATGACTTCCAATACAGGCTGTCTTTCCATAAGGATCGCTCCCTTCACTTCATCGAAGATTATTCATGCGTAATAAGGTAATCATCAGCAGGCATGAAGTCGTAAGTAGATACTTCTTAAAGTGTAATCTTGAGTTCTCACCCAACCCTCGCACCTTTACCCCGTATCGATATCCATCACTCGAACTTCACACAGCCTGATCCATGACATAAAGGACCGACTGAACGCTTCATCAGCGCTCCTGCGGTCCTTCTTCATCATTGTGGGCAACGGTCAGCTTCCAGAGCGCAATCCGAAAAGGCTGACCTTCCTGAAAGATATATTGTTTGTCGGCAATGATCTTCATGAATGGATTCTCCTTTGGGTACCAGAATGGACTAGCAAATAGAGAGTGCAACGTATTTTACGTGCTTTGTTGAATCATTATGTTATTTTTGTTATCTACAATGTTATTAACAATTAGCAATAGTCTAAAACGTTAGGTTCGGAACGTCAATACAAAAAAAGACACCCCAAGGGTGTCTTCATGTCTCGGATAACCTTATGATTATCCGAGCTTTTCTATTTTTTACGCCGAGCCTTCGTCATTCGATTAAACATAATCAGTGCCGCAATGATCATGGCAATCATGGCAATATTACTTGCCACTTCTTGTGATAAGCCAAAAAGAACTCCCAGGTTAGTCACCAGGCCTCTTACAATCAGCGCCACCACAACTAGCAGGATTGGACTCATAAAATTATAATTTCTCATTCTTCGCAACACCCCTGACCCCATTGTTCAGAACTCCAAAATCCCATAACACTATCATAACAGTAGCTATTCCGTGTTACAACAAAGGACACCGCGAGCAGTGTCCTTTGTCATGTACCAACCTATTCTGCTTTGGATGACAGAACAACCTTTCGATTGCTGCTGCTATCACCTGATATTTCTGATTACCCTACACCTGTTTGAATTCGATCCAATCAATCTGAAGACCTGGTTTCGTGAAGTCCAGTTTCAATTCATACAGTCCTGCTTCAAGGTCTACTTTGACAAGCTTCTGTCTGATCCATTTGCCTTCCGTACCATTTGTTTGGATGGTGGTTACCAACTGGTCATTCAAGATCAGGTTACATGCACTTTGAGCGAGTTCCGGCTCTGGGGACATGATCTGTACGATAATCCGATAATGGCCAGCCTCGTCCACTTTCATGTAGACGGGTTCAGCTACCGCTGGTTTCACCTGTGCGTTCTCCACCAGCGCCTGAGCTTGTGCAGAAGATAGAGATGCATTCGCTTGGAACGAAGCGACGTTCTCTACGATCTCGTGCTTTCTGCCGGACACCGGTGCATTCATGATGAACTTGCAGATGTTGATTGCCGAGCGTTGCAGCTCTCCGCGAGTCAATGTTCCATTTTCCAAGGATTCAATCGTGTTGTCATCCCAACCATTGATCTCTGCGCCGTAGTTCGGTACAACCATGTAGAGATCATTCTGCGCCCGAATCATCCAGTTGGTGTATTTGCGATCAGCTTCTCCACCTTCGGTCACATCATTCATAATAGCCCACCAGTCGGTCATTACGATTCCGTCGAAATTCCATTCGCCACGCAAAATCGTGGTGTTCAGGTCGTAGTTGGATGCCGCCCAGTGTCCGTTAACCGGGTTGTAGGAAGTCATGATGGAGTTAGCTCCGCCCTCTTTTACAGCGATTTCGAACCCTTTCAGGTAAATTTCACGCAGTGCACGTTCGGAGACAACAGCATCTACTTTACTGCGGTGTTTCTCCTGATTGTTACAGGCAAAGTGTTTCAGTGTGGCATTGGAACCACCCTTCATAATGCCTTTTGTACATGCTGCCGCAAATACACCCGAGATCAGTGGATCTTCAGAGAAGTACTCAAAGTTCCGGCCATTAAGCGGGCTCCGGCGGATATTCAGTCCAGGTCCGAGCAGGGTATCCACCTGATTTCTCAGCAATTCCTGTCCTTCCATCACATACAACTCTTCAACAAGATCCTTGTTCCATGTCGCCGCAAGCAACGTACCAATGGATACCTGTGTTGCCTTCTCGCCACTATCCATACGAATACCAGACGGGCCATCTGCCGTGCATGCTACCGGAATACCGTAGTTAAACAGGCTGTCGCTGACACCCCCAAATGCAGATGCCGTTCCCGAAGTAACGAGTGGACTGCTCATACCTTCGCCGCGGACAATTGCTGCCAGATCCTGATCACTCAGTTGAGCGATGAAGGTTTCCAGACTCACTTTGCCAGCCTTAACGTCACTCAGCTTGTGGCCCTGATTCCCCGTCTGCTCCAGCGTTTGCGGGAGATTCTGCTCAATCCGATTCGCCATGGATATCTTACGTTTCGGCACTTCTGCATAAGTCAGTTCATAAGATCCATCTTCCTTGCGCGAACCTGGTTTCATCCGTGTAAAATCTTCCGTTGGGGCCATCGCTTCTTGCAGTTGCTCCACCAATTGAAGAGATTCAATAATATAGCCATCCTGGCCATCAACGCTGACGTGCTGCACTTGTTTCACACTGGTTCCTACATGCAATCGGTATGTGCCTTCTTCCAGAATGTATGCGGAAGCATGACCCGTAACACCTGCATCATCGTAAGATGCCATGGCATGGATCGGGAAGCTGATCGTCAGAAGTTCTGACTCGCCCGGCTGCAACAATCCTGTTTTTCCAAAAGCCACCAAAGCTTTCACCGGTTGTCCCAGTTTTCCTTGCGGGGCTTCATAATAGACTTGCACAACCTCTTTGCCCGCATATGTTGTACCTGAGTTGGTCACATTGACACGAACTTCAATGTAGGTTTCGCCGTCTTTGGACACAGATTTCGCTTCTTCATGCTGAGCCAAGAACGTCGTATAAGACAGACCGTAACCGAATTCAAACTGAACGCGCTCAGGTCGAAACGTTTCGAAATAACGATAACCTACATAGATATCTTCCTGATACAGGTTCTTGAACTCATTACCGTAGTTGCTTGTCGAAGGATAATCCTCGATGGAATATGCAATCGTATCTGTCAGTTTACCGCTTGGTGTAACGTCTCCCGCCAGCACATCAGCAATCGCGTTGCCACCCTCCATACCGCCATGCCAGGAGTAAATCACACCTTGGATTGGATGTAGATACGTTTCGTTTAACCAGCTCATGTCGATGATATTCGAGACATTCAGCACTACGATTGTGTGTTCAAACTGCGCAGTGACTTGCTTCAGCATCGCTTTTTCATCTTCTGTCAGTTGGTAACTTCCTGGCGCATCCGCATTATCCTGATCTTCTCCTGCTGTACGTCCAATCACGATAATGGCTTTGCTAGATTTGCTTCTAGCCTGTGCAACCAGATCATCCGTCAAAGGCATTTCTTTCTGATTCCATGGCTCGGCCGCCCATACTTTTCCGCCATCATCAAATGGATTTTCTTCAATCCACTTCTCATAGACAGCTGCCAGTTCTTCGTTCACCGTTATATTCTTTTTGCTGCGCAGACCATCGAGCAGATTCGTTGTGTAGGCTACATGGACACTACCGCCTGAACCCGTGCCGCTGCGATAATAATTCACTTGAATCCGTCCAAAAACTGAAACGTTTTCGTTTTCACGAAGTGGAAGCACTTGGCCTTCATTTCTGACTAAAACGGCTCCTTCAGCGGCAACCGTACGACTAAACTCTGCAAACCCTTCCAAT
Organism: Paenibacillus sp. 2KB_22; assembly: GCF_052115745.1. Classification (NCBI taxonomy): domain Bacteria; kingdom Bacillati; phylum Bacillota; class Bacilli; order Caryophanales; family Paenibacillaceae; genus Paenibacillus; species Paenibacillus sp. 2KB_22. Next base: position 115,767 of record NZ_JBFRHG010000008.1, on the reverse strand, counting down.
GGAACTCCGATTTGATGTGTGCTCAATGATTTCCCTCCTGATTGTCATCCCCATATCTACGAACGAATAAGACCATTCCATATGATCTGGTAGATTCACTTGTACATAGTCTCATATTAACAGATTCTATAGAAGAAATTAAATTAGATTTGTGCTTTATTTATATTATTAAGTCTTGTCCAGAATTTGCTGCATAATAAAAAGCCACGGACGCCTGTTGTCCGTGACTTTTCTTCATTTGAGATGACTCGTATTAAGTCGTAAGTTTCGCATACACCAGGAAGAATAACATGTCTTCGCCCATGATGACATAACCCGGAACCTGGTAGACCAGATCCACAAGGACAAATGCCACCAGTAACCCAACCATGAACGCCAGATGGCGAGGACCCAGTCGCAGATGCGCGTGTCTGTAACGATGGAACACAAGTGAGGTCGACAAGAAATATAGTAGCGCCGATCCAAATACAAATCCTAGCATGAACACATAGTTTAACTGATTCTGATATAACAGCTGAATTGAAGCAGCGATCATACTCATGGAGATGTAGATGAACAGATGTCCGTATATGATCGCTTGTCCGGCAGTCTGAATCTCTTTGCTGACCTTTTTCTCCACGTTGTCAAAGTACTGCCACCACATCGCAATGACAAAGATGGACGTAAATGCGGCAAACAGGATGGATTTCATATCCCAATGGTCGGCTTGCAGCACAGCGATAATGCTAACTACCGATTCACCCAGCAGGATGAGTGTAAATAACGCGAAACGTTCCAACAAATGATGAGTCTGAACCGGCACTTTCACCAAGTTTTTACGTCCGATCAGCGGCAACACGATGTCCACCGCAATTCCCGCATACAAAATCAAGTAACGCAGCCAGGAATCGAAGAATAGTGAACCTGATGAGATCAATATCCCAATGAGGAAACAGATGCCCAAGTACCGAGCGGCTTTCTGCTGATGCTCGCTTTTCGACTTGTGAACCGTCAGATACTGAATGGCCGTAAACGCCCGTGAACCGATATAACCCACGAAGAAGGACAGGTAGTATTGGTCAAAATGGGTAGAGAGACTCGCCGTCATGACCATAACGGACAGGAGCTGAAGGATGAGAAATATTCTATGGATCAGGATATCTTGGCCATAGCGGTTAATAAACAAGGTCTGACCAACCCATGCCCACCAAACAGGGATGAAAATAAGCACAAACTTCATTAAGTATTCAAACGTAATTACTCCGTGTTCGGCATGTAACAAGACATGACCCGCTTTGGAGACCGCTGCTACGAAGAGCAGATCGTAAAATAGCTCCAGCCAGGTAACCTTTTTCTCCATCATCCTTCGTTGCTCCTTTGATTTTCATTTACACATACACTTCGATGACAGAATAACCTTCAAATCGCTGTTATCCCCAGATTTTTTCGATTCCCTTCTCTCAAGGGAAAATCCGGGGATAGCATATGCTTCCGATGTAGCTTTCTTTCAGAAAGCTTTTAGGCGAACGCTTCGCTTTTTCAGTTTTCTTCTGTCCTCTTCGTTATTGGTAAATGGATAGTTTAATCTATATAGTAATTTATTTCGCAGTTGTAGCAGGTTCGAGTGTTCTTACCACGATTGGTTGCAGATTGTCCTCAATTTGAGAGCGGTATTTCTCAAACCACTCTGGCAGCATCAATTTTTGTCCGAGCGAATCCGCAGGTTCATCTTTGGCAAAGCCCGGAGGATCGGTAGCAATCTCGAACAGAATGCCGCCAGCTTCTCTGAAGTAAATTGCGTTAAAGTACTGACGATCCCGAACTGGAGTCGGTTGATACCCGTAATCACGTACAGCTTCGCTCCACTGTGCATGTTCCACGTCATCTGTGGCGCGCCATGCAATATGATGTACCGTTCCAGCTCCACCCATGCCCAGAGGTATACGGGTTACCGGAACATCCACAACATTACCGATGTCTCCACTTGACCGGAAACGGGCATACTCTTCATTTTCACCCACTTTGACAAATCCCAAAATTTTCTCAAGCGCATCCATCGTTCTCTGCGGGTTTACACTGAACAGGACAGCACCGCCAAAGCCTTTGATCGCTTTATCTGTTGGAATTCCTTCGTGAGCCCAAGTGCTGGTTGCTCCCTCTTCCCGTTCCACAAGCTCAAGCTGCAAGCCTTCGCTATCTTCGAATTGAAGCAGCTCTTCATTGAAACGACTTGTGTGAGTTACATCAATATTATACTGCTCCAGACGATTCTGCCAGAAGCCAATCGACCCAGGAGGAATGACATAGGAAGTGATACCGACCTGACCTCCGCCAATTTTGCCCCGTGGTGATCCAGCGGATGGGAAGAAGGTAATGATGGTACCTGGGCTTCCGTGTTCGTCTCCAAAATACAGGTGGTATACATCAGGTGCATCGAAATTGATTGTTTTTTTCACGAGACGCAGTCCCAGAACTCCGGCATAAAAGTCAACGTTGGCCTGTGGGTCTCCTGCGAAAGCTGTAATATGGTGGATACCTGCTGTTTGAATAGTCATGATTAATTCCTCCTTGGTTTGGTAAGCATGTTTTGTGTTTACAAAATTCAGTAACGTGATTTATATAAATTTGTTTTATCTTTAAATTAAGATATATGGCCTGACGAATTATATTCTAGTTGTTGTTTTGATTGGCTTGTTCTTGTTTCAATTTATCAGGAGTCACGTCATCGCCGTTCGGATCATAGATGGTTGCATTCAAGAGAATGTCGTTGACCGAACCGCGAAAAGTTTGCAGATATTCCTGGCGAAGATTAACCCGTTCCTCTTTCTCCATCTCCGTCAATCCGCCCTCTTTGGCTTTTCTTGCAAGTTCATTAATTCTGGTCAATGTTGGGATCATCATCTTGATCTCTCCTCATGTAAATGGATTAAAGATATTTGTTTTGGTTGTTATTTATATTTAAATTAAATATCTTAAGTTAAAGATAAATGATTTGTGATAAGTTGTCAACTGTTTTATCTAAACTAAAATAAATAAACTGGGTTGCTATCCCTCACCCCTGTTGTTATAACTATGCTCCCAACAAAAAAAGGGCTAGCTCCGCAGTAATTTCACTTCCTGCGAACCTAACCCCTACCTGTGTTTATTTTATTAGCCCAGCTTTTGACCACAGTTCGGACAGAAGTTGGCTCCTTCATTCTTGGCTCCACAGTTCGGGCAGAAGTTTGGCTTCTTGTTGCCTTCTGTTGAAGATGGATTAGAATCACCGTTGCTATTGCCTGCTGGCTTCTGGTCGGCATTCTGATTCTGAGACGAATTGGCATTGTTGTTGTTCTGGTTTTGGTTCTGGTTCATGTTCTTCATCATTTCATTGGCCATGTTCATACCCATCATCATGCCTGCCATATCCGAGGCCGCGCCACCGCCCTGTACTTTACCGGATGAGATACCGTCTGTCATGCTGACCTGCTGATACTTTTGCAGATTACCAATCATCTCATGCGAAGCGGTCTTCGTAATCATATCCTGAATTTCTTTTGGATAATTGAAGCTCATCACCTGGAATCCGGTAATCCCAATGCCGATGTCCATCATCTGCATATCCAGATCTTCCTGAATCCCCTTGGCAATATCCGACGCATTGGCCTGCAGGTTGAACATGTCTTTCCCTTCACGGCTAATCCACTTCATTAGAAGCTGATCCAGCACGGAAGTGATACGGATTTTGACATCCTCGACCAAATAGCTCTGCTTAATACCCGCGATTTTATCAATCAGAGTCACGTAGTCACTCACTTTGAAATTAAATGTTCCGTTGGCCCGAATCGGCATTCCGCCCGGGAGTTGTGGTGTCGGAATCAATACCGGGCTTTGCGTGCCCCAGCGCACGGTGAACTCTTTGGTATTTACAAACAATACTTCGACTCTCATGCCGCTGTTGAATCCGAACTTGAACCCTTTTAAAGTAGAAAGAAACGGAATGATCTCGGAATCGATATTAAATGATCCTTCGTCCTCGAAAATCCCTTCCACTTTCCCGTTATTCAGGAAAATGGCGTCCTGACCTGAACGGATAATGAGTTTACTCCCCTTCTTGATCTCCCGGTTGCTCCATTTCCAAAATATCATGTCATCTCTGAACTCTTCCCACTCCACCACATTCGAAAACTGATTTCTGAAAAATCCCATACTCGTTCCCATCCCTTCTATTAGAAAATCCGTATACTCAGTAGTTATTAAAATGATCCTCTACTTCCACTATGTGAGTGACCGCCTCGCGATGTACCTCCACCGCCGCCTCCGCCACCGTTGTTATTGTTCTTCTCGATTTTGCGCTTGGTTACGGTTGTACGGATATAACGATCCTGACGATCTATTACACTGGAATTGCTTGAATCCTCATAAGTCGCACGATTAACTGTGACACGCCCCCCGGAACGATAGGTCATCATGCCAACAACAATACCGCCCAGTACTACCGATACTCCCAACTGAAACCAGCCGTTGAACAAAATGTTGTTCGGATTCACACCCGGTTCGTACCCCATATATTTGTAAGAGAGCTCAATATATTTCTCAAATGCGAGTTTATAGTCCCCACTGGATAACTCAGAGGTAATCCGGTTACGGATAGAATCCAGTCGCTGATCACTCAGGTATTCTTTTGCCTTATAAAATCCAGCCAGATACACTTCACGATTATTCATATCCATCGTCAAAATGACAGCATTACCAAATTTCTTATCGTACCCTAGTCCCTGCTTGTCATAAAAATCTTCTGTTAAAAGCACAACATCCTGATTCTCTATATTATTTGTTGTCAAAATAATAAAGTCCGTCTGCCGTTCCGCGCCATACTGATTCGCAAGTGCATTCAGCTCAACCTTATCCTGCTCACTCAGCAGGTTGGCTTCATCGTAGATGAGATTTTTGTTCTCCGCTGCGAATGCCGAAGACATGGGAATCAACGGAGCAACAAGGGTTATCATTAGTAAAATGAGCATAGCCATCACGGCCAGAGGGGTTCTTTTTCTCATAAGAATCCACCTCCCATCATCCAGGAAACCAGCTTCAGTGACAACAACGAGACTGCGGATACCCCTGCGAACCATCCGGCCACTTTGGCTTTGCTGATCGGCGGTTTGCCGACCACCTTACCTGTCTGACCATTCATGGCAAACGTATATTGCGCACGATTATAGTCATAATTGACCATCCACACCGGGAGCAGCACATAGTCCGCATTTTTGAGCGTGGTATCAATCTGTTTATCTGTATAGCTCACGCTGCTATAACCAGATACGGTTGAAGCAATATAAGAATCAATGTAAGATTTCGTCTTTTCCTTGGCCCGTGGAAAAAGTTCTTCGTCCGTATAACTGTATTTTTCCGCAATGTACCCCGCCAGATACGGGGTCTTGAACAATTTCAGCTGATTATATGGAAAAGGCTCCAGCTTATCCATCAGTTCATCCTTCATTTTCTCCGATGCATCGATGGGCAGATTCACGTAATTCAGCCGAATTCTGCGATAAATATCGAAATGCTGTGTTTCCGTGTAGTGGTAGTCACCCTGGGTGTAGGATCTAACCTTGGTGCCACGACCATGCACTTCGATTTTGTTATGTAACTCGTACAACCAGAACGGCACGTACATGCCGGTAATGCTCTGAATCCGATCTGCGGACATGAAGCCACTTGGCGTTAAGAGGCCGTTTTTGCACCACTTTTTGAAAGCCTGTTTGGCTTGATCCTTGTTGATCGAAAAGGGAATCACCATCGCGGGGGCAAGATTGCCCGTCAGCCGATCACTGAGTACAACCGCCGCACCGCAGAAACTGCATGTCGTCGCACTGGTCTCCGGCTCGGTCACAATGTCAGCTCCGCAGCTGTTACAGTGGTATTCCTTGACCTCATTTTCGGTGAATACTTGTCTCTTCAAGGGATCGGGGATCTGCTCTATGTTGTCCTGACGGCCGCAGCTGGGACAGGATAGTGCACCTGACACACTGTCAAAGATCATACCACTGCCGCAGTTTGGACATTTATATTCAATAACCGGCATCTGCTCACCTCAATGTTAACGAAATGGTGTAACGTATTATTTATTCTTTAGTTTCTCCTGGATCGCTGCAAGTTCTTCATCCGCACTTGGCGATGCATTTTCATTATTACCCGCATCCGCGTTCATGTCCCTCTCGAGCTGGGCAATTAATTCGTCCAGATCATCTTCCTGTGCTCCAGCACGCAGTTCTGCCAAAGCCTCTGCTTCGTTCAACGCTTGGTTCGCCTTATCTTCCATGGCCTTCAATGCCGCTTCGGCTCTGCCCGTAGATGCATTCCGTTCGTTGGCCTGTTGCTGCGCCTTCGCATCTGCCATGCGACCTTTCAGTTCTGCATGCCGCGCTTCCAGTTGCCCCAGATCTGCAACCAGTTTATCGTTCATATGCTTCATCATCTTGGCTTTGGCAGAAGCACGTTCATAGGCAGCCTGTAATTCGTTCAATTTATCAACCAGCTTCACTTTCTTCTCCAGAAAATTACGTGCCTTGTCTTCGTCTCCTGACTCCGCCGATTTCTCTGCGTACCGCTGTAACTTCTTGACCTCGGCGCTGCACTCATCCAATGCTCGCTTCGCCCGGCTCTCGTCCGACAACACCGCCGTCGTCTCGGCCTTCACCTGGCCCAGATCACTGCTAAGGTTGCGCATATACTCATTCACGCTCTTCTCCGGGTCTTCCGCCCGAGACAGCATGTGGTTCACATTGGCCTTCATCACGTCTCTAAACCTCGATAAGATTCCCATTACGTGTTCCTCCTCCGAAAAGTTCATATGTATACTATAATACATGAATACGCCCACATACGTTTCACATTTCACGATGGCAACTGGTGTCCATACGATCCAAATCCACATGATATTAGCACAATATAAGAAAAGACGAGCACCTGTAGTGTCGTCCCATGATGCGAAAATCCTCTCCTAACTCTCTTCTTCCCTATTCACAGTTCGTTAATGAATTTCATACTTTCCTCTGCGATTCGATCTGGATCTGTATTATGTATATAATGACTGCTGTCTAAAATCTGATATTGTCCCATCTTCACAGGCTCGATATAACTTATTAGGTACGTTTGCCAATTCTCAACGGGCAACTCTTTTCCATTAGAAATAAAGAAATACATCGGTACATCCGGAATTCCTCGCTTTGCAACCTTTGCTGCATTCTGTTTAATCATTCTAACTTCTTCATTCATGTTCGACGTCTGGGTGTTCTTGTAGAACAATGCCCGATACATTCCCTCTTCCTGAGGAGACAGATGATTTTCCTTAATTGCAGCGGATGAATCCACAATCCCAGGGAAAAAGCGCGTAATCCCCATTCGTGCTCCCAAACTTGTAAGGCTCATCACACCGCCCGAGGGCAAAGGATATGCTTCATATACTTCTGGAATGGCAGGGTCCAATCCAATGATCGCCTTCACTTCATTTGGATACCGTTGTGCCCAATATAGGGCTTCAATGCCTGACATGGAATGTGGAAACAAAACATACGGTGGATTCTGATCCGCCAAAGTCAGAGCTGTTCTGGTTTCTTCCAATATCGTATCCATATCACGGGACACCTTCACGGTTTCACTGAAGCCGTAGCCTGCCTTCTCAACCACAGCAATTTTGTATTGTTCCGACAATCTGGAGTAGAGCGCCTTAAAATCCAATACAGGTGCGGATGTGCCCCCACCCGACAGAAAGACCAACGTTTGTGACCCAGTGCCTTCTATATAGACATGCATTTGGTGATTATTCACGTTAACTACTACACCTGGTGGCGACAGAATAGCCAACTCACTCTTGAGTTTAATCGTATGATTCGTGAAACTAATTATAATGAACAATAATATGACACCTAATATTGCCAAGGCGCCATACCCAAATCTCTTCAACACAATTCTCATGGGTTCCCCTCCAAAATGATAAACATTTCTATTGATTTTACCATGTATTTTGGAAGATGTATGAGGTTTTAACCCTTTGCCGTATCATCATCCTTTCCTACCCTAGGGCTCAACCGGAAGGCTCTCCACCGTGGTGAAGAACACATCCAACAGCTCAACATTGTACACTGCGCGGACGTATTCTTCGATCCCGGCTAACTCTTCTTCCCGCTGATACTCCAGACATGGACGGCCCTCACTCCACAGCACCCTGCACGGGAACTTTGCGACAACATCCTTAATGATGTGATCGGGCTCAGCTACTTTATGAATGTCTCCCATATAAAACTCCTCTTTTCTCTATACTTAACGTGTGCAATTATGTATTAATTCTGAAATAGTTAAGGATTCGATTCAGTGTACTTCATCACATTCCACTCGGAGGGTTATACCGACATACTAGATAAGCATTCTGCACACATAACAGTGACCTGTCCCCCATAGGTGCCATTCCTTCGCAAGTTGGCTATAATAAGGGGATCAAAGTTTTCTATAAAGGCAGGAAAATTATGCGTACACGAGTTCACTTTATTGCTCCCTACGAATCGATGATTCCTATTATACAAGAGTGCATTCCCCGCTTTCCCCAGTTAACCATTCAGACAGACGTGGGTGACTTGGCAAACGGTGTGGAATTAGCAGCTCAAGCTGAGAAAAACGGGGCAGAGATTATCATCAGCCGCGGCGGTACCGCCCAATTGATTAAAAAAGCAGTAACCATTCCTGTTATTGATGTGCAGTTATCGGGTTATGATATGATTCGTTCACTTACCCTGGCAAGCCAGTTTAACGGCCAAACAGCCATTGTTGGTTTCTCCAACATCACCTCTGGTGCACAATCGATAATTGATCTGATGGATCTGCCCCTCAAGGTCTATACCATACATAGCTCGGAAGATGTGGCACGATTGCTCTTGGAGTTAAAAGCTTCCGGGTACCGCCAGATTGTCGGAGATGTGATCACCGTCAACACTGCGAAGACTTATGGTCTGGAGGGATTGTTAATCCAATCCGGTCAGGAATCCATCCTTAGAGCGATGGAAGATGCGCAGTTGGTCTACCGTTATTTGAGCAAAAACCATGCGATATCGATCATACTGAATGACCTGGTTACACGGGAACATCCGAATCTGCTCATTTTAAATGAACAGAATGAAGTCGTATTCGAGAACCTGACCGACTTTGAGAAAAATCCGCTGACCGATAATCACATGTATCTGACCAACACCAGTCTGGAATTCCATCAATCCCAGATCCAAAATGTGTTCATGGTGGATGATTACCAGCTCACGGTTAACGCCTATGAAACGACCCTGGACAACAAAAACTACAAGGTATATATGCTGGAAAAAGGACAACCGTATGCCTTTGCACAATTCGGCATAACCACGTTCACGGACGCATCGATGGAGCCTATTGTTGCCGAATCCCCTGCCATGCAGGCGGTATTAAAGAACATTCGAGCACTTTACGAGAATCACGAACCGATCTATCTGCTGGGTGAAGCGGATTCCGGTAAATCATTTCTGGTCAAACATATTCATCAGATGTACTCCGGTGGCGGACTGTTATTACAGATCGATCTCTCGCAAGTTCCGCCCGGCCATTTGCACAAGATACCACTCGTCAAGGTTCGAAATGTAGAGATTAACCACATGGAGACACGTATGGAAGATCCGGAGTTGCTCTCCTTTATCGAGAGCTGCCTTCAAAGCCAGATTGGGGTGTTTATACTCGGGGAGCAGGCATTGAACCCACATTGGTCACTCGATCTGGAGCTTAATACAATCATGATGCCTAATCTTGCGGATAGACCAGAAGATCTGGCTCCACTGATGCAGCATTTCCTTACAGGTTACTACCAGAAGTACGGAACTACTGCGGTGAGAATAAAAGAAGATGCACTGCAGCTGATCCAAGAACAGATCACACATATGAATGTCAATCAGCTGAAACATCTGATCAAACAGGCTGCACTCAATGAACAGGAATATGTGATTACCACGGCTACCTTATCCCGCTTGCTGGATCAGCAACCTTCTTCAAGCCCAATGAAGTTGAACGGTACGCTGAAGGAGATCGAGAAGGAAGTTATTCAAATCGTTCTTCAGGAGGAAAATAACAATCAATCGAAGGCTGCGGAGCGTCTGGGGATTAACCGGGCCACATTATGGCGTAAACTTAAAGATTAACTTTAAGTTTGCGTCTTTTTTATCGCCTTGATGTGTTGCATTTTTAAACAATTAATTACGTATTTAAAATTTACAATAAATTATTGTTGCTATATTAAACGATATGGGATAATATAATCCCTGCAAGCGCTTCATAAAAACGATTACTTCATAAGGAGCTAACTACTATGAACATTAAAGCAACTTTAGATCGTATCCCTGGCGGTATGATGGTTGTCCCCCTGTTGCTTGGTGCAACTATCAATACATTCTTCCCGAATGCTCTGCGCATTGGCGGATTCACGGAAGCTCTCTTCGTTAACAGTGCCAGTACGTTGATTGCGCTGTTCCTGTTAATTGCGGGTACACAGATTACGTTCAAAACGGCAGGTTCATCTGTCGGCAAAGGTTTAACCTTGCTTACGTTCAAATGGGTGATTGGTGCAGGCCTTGGTTTTATCGCTATTTTGTTTGCGGATTCAAGCGGTTTATTCCTGGGTCTGGCCCCACTTGCCATTATCGCTGCGATGACCAACTCTAACGGTGGTCTGTACATCGCACTCGCTGGTCAATACGGTAAAGAAGATGACAAGGCAGCTTACCCGTTCCTAGCGCTTAGCGATGGTCCGTTCCTGACCATGGTAGCGCTCTCGATCTTTGGTGCAATGGGCTTTGCGAACGGCATGTTCTCCCCGATGGCATTCGTTGCTGTATTGCTTCCGCTCATCGTTGGTGTCATTATTGGTAATCTGGACCGTAATCTGGGGGATTGGCTGTACAAAGGCAGTGACAAACTTGTTCCGTTCTTTGCATTCTCCCTAGGTATGGGAATCAATTTCTCCTCCATCATCCAAGGTGGTCTAGGTGGCATTCTGCTTGGTGTTCTGACCGTGCTTCTCACAGGCGGAATCGGATACCTGTTGTTCAAAGCCATTGGCTGGAACCCCATCGTTGGTGCGTCCGAAGGTTCAACAGCCGGGAATGCGGTAGGTACACCTGCTGCCATCGTGGCTGCTAATGCTTCATTTGGCCCGATTGCGGAGATTGCTACTGTGCAAATTGCGGCGAGTGTTGTAACGACAGCTATCCTGTTACCGATCTTCATCGGCTTCCTCTCCAAACGACTGGAGAAATCAGGTGGCGTCGAGAAATACAATCAACGACCAACCACATAAATGGTTATCACCTGATCCGATATGCTTAATCTGTGCTAATTGATGATCTGACGGACTTATTATGAAATTTTGCTTACAAGGAGGGATGACTGCATGAAATTAGCTATTATTGCAGATGATTTGACCGGTGCCAATGACAGCGGGGTGCAGCTTGCCCGTCATGGCTTGAAGACCAGTGTTCTTTTTAATATGAATGAAGAACCTCTTACACATTACGATGCTGTCGTCTTTGATACAGATAGTCGTTCCATATCCCCGCAGGAAGCGTATGACCGTGTATATCGGGCCGCTGAATTGCTGACGAACAATGGATTTGAGACGATTTTCAAAAAGATGGACTCCACCATGCGCGGTAATATCGGCATCGAGATTGATGCTGTGTATGATATAGTTAAGCCTGATTTTATGATGATTGCTCCAGGATATCCGAAAAATAACCGGACTATTCTGAACGGAATTCATTACCTGAACGGCGTTCCGCTGGCAGATACTGAAATTGCGCATGATCCGAAGACACCTGTTACGATTTCCTACCTTCCGGACTTGTTGAAACAACAGACCAAGTACGAAGTTGGCGAGATCACCGTCGCAGATCTGGAAGCCGGGCAGAATCATATTCGCACCAAGCTGGAGCAGTTGAAAACAAATAACATTCCGTATGTGATGGTGGACTCCACCGAAGAACGCCATCTGGAACTGATTCTGCAGATGACCCGCGAGTTGGATTATACCTTTACTTGGGCAGGTTCGGCGGGCATTGCGGATTACCTCCCCGCGCATTACGAGTTGGAATCCAGGGCTGCTTCACTTGATATCCCGGAGAATTCGGGTCCAATTCTCACGGTAGTAGGCAGTGTGAACAAAAACTCCCGTGAGCAGCTGCATCGCTTGATGCGCAAGTCCCGCGTGGCTTCCGTCTCCTTCCATTCTTTCAAAGCGGTATCCGCAACCGCAGACCGTACGGAAGAGATGGAACGTGTCTATAACGAGGTCCGAGACAAGGCGCTGGAAGGACAAGATGTCGTTCTTTACTCCACCGCTGAACAGATTGATATTGAACTGGCTCGTGCCACAGGCGAAGTTCGGGGGCTTAATCACACCGAAGTTAGCAATGAAATTGTACTCGCGATGGGTGAGATCTGCGCCAGACTGCTGGAAGAGGGACTGTTCAAGGGTGTCTCCATGACTGGTGGCGATACGGCAAAACAAATCTGTCTGAAATGGAATATTAGCGGATTCGAGCTGCTGGATGAGCTTGAAATCGGCGTGCCGATCTCCAAGTTTATAGGTATTGATGATCTGCATGTGATTACCAAAGCAGGCGGATTCGGTAAACCCGATGTCTTTATCCATGCGATTCAAAAATTAAAAGGGGGTATTCTCGTATGAAACCTACAATTGGAATTACGATGGGCGACGCAGCAGGCATTGGACCGGAGATTATTATGAAAGCACTGGGTCATCAAGAGATGTATGATCAGTGCAACCCACTCGTTATCGGTGATGCGAAGATTCTGGAGCGCGTACTGCCAGTCATCGGCTCAAGTCTGAACGTTAACGCAATTCAAGAACCTTCCGAAGCCAAGTATGAATTCGGTACTGTAGATGTGATTGATTTGAACCTTGTCCCTGCGGACTTGGAATACGGCAAAGTATCTGCCGTGGCTGGGGATGCAGCATTCCAGTTTCTCGCCAAAGCCATTGATCTCGCCAAAAAACACCAGATTCACTCCATCTGCACAGCACCTTTGAACAAAGAAGCCTTGCATCAAGGAGGGCACCTGTATCCAGGGCACACCGAAATTCTGGCTGACCTGACGGATACACAGGACTTCTCGATGATGCTGACGACGCCTAATCTGAGAGTCATTCACCTGACGACACACATGGGTCTGATTGATGCCATCGCGAGTATCAACCCGGAAAGAACCTACACCGTTGTGAAGCTTGCCCATAATACGCTGAAAAAAGCAGGCTTTGAGAATCCGCGCGTAGCCGTATGCGGAATCAATCCTCATGCCGGAGAGAACGGACTGTTCGGCAACGGGGAAGAAGAAGAAAAACTGCAGCCCGGCATTGAGCGTGCGCAACAGGAAGGCATTAACGTCGTTGGTCCACTCCCGGCGGACACACTCTTCTTCCGCGCTGGCCGCGGCGACTTCGATATCGTAGTAGCTTGCTACCATGACCAAGGCCATGCGCCAATTAAGGTAATGGGCATCGAGGAAGGCGTGAACATCACCGTTGGTCTGAAGGGCGGCATCATTCGTACGTCGGTTGACCACGGTACAGCCTTCGACATCGCAGGTAAGAACATCGCCGATGACAAAAGCATGTTGGCTGCCATCCGCTCTGCCATTGAGATGGCACCGAAGGATCAGGGATAACACCAAGATTCATCCGGTACATGCGTGAGTCTGATCGTAAGATCAATTATAGACGTATCGGTATATCGTCGGTATTCGATATATAGAAGGAAAAAGGCAAACCCTTTGTAAGTTCAAGGATTTGCCTTTTTGTATATCGTCCACCCATTTATTCAGACCAATCGTCTTGGTTGGTATTATGGCCATCAAACATATGCTAAACTGATCATAATAAACAAGAGACTTTAAATGAGAATGAAAAAGGAAGAGATTCAATGGGAAGAAAACAATCTTTTACCGAAACAGAGCTACTGGATACGACCAAGAAATTAATTCTTGAGCATGGCTACGACGGTTTTCATCTCAAGCTGCTCTCACAGCATCTGTCTGGAGCCCGGAGCACGATATATCAATATTACGCCAATAAAGAAGAGATTGTTGCTGCTTGTATGAAGCGTGTAATAGCAACCGTGTTGGAGAATTCATTAGCCGTTGATGAGACTGATCCCATGGATGCTCTTGAGCAATTGCTTCTGATCTACGCAGAAGAATCGACGCTCCATCAACTTCTGGGAGATGCCAGTAAAATTAATACGACTAATTCTGCTGCGGCAGCGAGAGATCTTGAATTTATTGAGGAAGCACATAAGACCCTCAAAATTCAATTATCACGCTTATTTGAACGTGCACAGCAGGATCAAGCCCTCCGGCAAGATATCCCTCTACCTGTACTTGTTGGTGTATTCTTCAACTTAATTAATACGCCTAACATGATGAATATCCCTACGCCTGATTGGGGAAAGCTACTGTTCCAAATGTGGATCGGAGGAGCCAAGAGCTAACTTTGTTCTTGGATTAAATTTGACACAAGTGTCATTTATATCGTTTAATGATGAAGACCGCGTGGCCGCGCATCTAATTTGACACAAGTGTCAAAAAAAGAGAGAAGGAGTTGAACAGATCATGTTTTTAGCGATGAAGGAGTTAATGCATAGTAAAATGAAGTTTTTGATGATTATCATTATCTTCGTACTGATGGCTTGGTTGGTATTTATTTTATCCGGTCTGGGGAATGGATTGTCCACCCTAGCCGCATCAACATTCAAGACCATGAAGGCTGATTATGTCATCTTTGAAGAAGGGGCTCAGTCTTCCATGAGCAAGTCACTGCTGTCAGATCAACTGGTGGCGAAGGCGGAACAACTTCCTAATGTAGATGCTGCATCACCTATGGGAAGTACGATGGCAACAGCAATGAAAGAGACGAGTACCAAGAATGAAGATAAAGTCGATATAGCGATTATAGGAATTAACCCAGGAAGTTTCCTGGAACCAGCTATTGTAGAAGGTGACAGCCTGTCTTCCGAGAATCCCACCGGTGTGGTAGTGAATTCGACCCTAAAAGATGAGGGCTATAATATCGGGGACACCTTTCAACTGGATGGCACGACGGAATCATTGACCATTATCGGATTTGTGGAGAATCAGACGTATAACCACGTTGCATCTGTATTTACACCAATGGCTGAATGGCGGAAGATTGCCTTTGCGGCTCCAGGTTCAGATAAAGGAATTGCCGGACCGGTTAATGCGATCATGTTACAAGGCGAAAATATTGATCCTGAAGCGATAAACAAAGAGTTATCCAGTACGGATACCGTTACCCGGTCGGAAGCTGTGCAAGGCATGCCAGGATACAAAGAAGAGAACGGAACGATTCTGATGATGCTTGCCTTTCTGCTCGCGATCTCAGCATTTGTACTCGGGGTATTCTTCTATGTCATTACGATGCAAAAGACCAATCAGTTTGGCATTATGAAAGCGATCGGTGCCAGCAACCGTTTCTTGGGAAAAGCCATTATCTCGCAAGTGTTTGTCCTTTCGCTGACTAGCATTGTTGTTGGAATCTTGCTGACTTATGGGACAGCAGCAATTATGCCAAAAGGAATGCCATTTAAGCTGGAAACCAGTCTTGTATTCAATTATTCTATTATCCTGCTGGTTATCGCTATGTTAAGTTCACTGGTATCTGTTCGCAAAATTACGAAGATTGATCCGCTTAAAGCGCTCGGGAGGGTTGAATAATGAGTAAGGGATTGCACATGCGGGAAGTCACCATGTATTATGCCGAAGGAAACAATCGGATCACCGCGCTCGATCATGTATCCATATCCGTGGAACCGGGGGAATTTGTTGCTGTCGTTGGACCTTCTGGTTCTGGTAAAAGTACATTCTTGTCTATTGCTGGGACTATGCTAAAAGCCTCCGAAGGAGATATTCAACTAAACGGAAATCATATTTCGAAGCTTACGGAGAAAGAGCTATCTACTATACGGCTGCAAGAAGTTGGATTTATTATGCAATCTTCAAATCTAGTTCCCTATCTAAATGTTCTCGATCAACTGTTAGTTGTAAAAAGAATGGCGGGAACGGTCAAAAAAGAGGATAAGGCATTTGCCACCAAGCTGCTGGAAGAACTGGGGCTCGGTTTGAAGTTAAAAAGTTTTCCCGAAGAGTTATCCGGTGGTGAGAAACAACGGACAGCCATTGCGCGTTCTTTAATGAATAATCCCAACATCATCTTAGCCGATGAACCAACCGCCAGTTTGGACACCAAACGAGCCCATGAAGTGGTTAGTCTAATCGCGCAAGAAGTGAAATCACGCCAAAAAGCAGCCATTATGGTTACCCATGATGAGCGCATGCTTGAATATTGTGACAAAGTATATCGGATGTATGATGGCGGTTTGTCCCTAGCTAAATCATAAAATAGATGGACCCAACCCTATACCATGTCTTAGCTATTATTTTCATAAAAATCTCCTGTCCAGAAAAATAGCCCGTTAACTAGCAATTTAAGCCTGTCCATCACTCCGCTTATTATCTCACGCTAGGCGCTAACGTCACTCGGGTCTTTCACCCACAAGCATCATTTCATGTTTGCTCTGCGATGGTCTGCTCCGTCGATAGGCACTTGGTGACATACCGCTCTGTTTGTTGAAGATGCGATTGAACTGGGAAAAGCTGGCGAAACCACACTGTGCAGCAATGTCCGTAATTTTTTCACTCGAATTCAGCAGCAATTGCTGGGCATTTCGAATACGGGTCATCTGCACATACTCCGTGAAGGTAAAACCAGTGACCCTGTTGAATTGGCGGGACAAGTGGTGGGCACTTACATAAAACCGCCTGGACACCTCGTCCAAAGATAAATCCTGCTGATAATGGCTGTGAATATAGGATGCAATGGCATACATGCGCCGGGACATCGATGATCCTGTCTCTTCTCGCACATACCCGTTCTCTGCCGCGTAACGATGAATTGCACATAGAAATTCTACAAATTTATGATGGATCACAACCGGTTGAAGCGTAGATCGCTGCTGGGATATGGCAAAAATATCATTGATGGGCGCGAGGATTTCTTTGCGCCGTTCTTCCGGGAAGCGGAAAATCGGAACCTCTTCATCAAAAATGGAGAATAGTTCATTGTAACCGTTCTCAAGTCCTGGCATATGGCGAGGCATCGCAAAATTAATCATCAACCGTTTTGGCGGTGTACCTTTCGGATACTGCGTCTTATGCAGCAAAGAAGGTCGCAGCAGCACGATATCCAATGGCTGAATCTCATATAAACTGCCTTCAATAATATGCGCAGCCGTACGATCCAGAAGAATACAGACTTCATAAAAATCATGAAAGTGCTGAAACTCCATATTCAGGTCATGAGAACGCTCGTCATAGTCCAGATGATAAAAGAGTTCGTCTCCAGGCTGATTGACATGGATTACATATCCCTGCTCGTATGTCAAAACGGATGTTGTCATGGACATGCCTCCTATCCCGATACTAATGATTTTATTTTAGCATGAAATGCAATAAAAAGACGTCTTTTTCAGCATACATTACGTAGTTTGCTCCCTTTCCCCTTTGTTATGATAGAGTTGATATGTTAGCGCTTGCAGTATTCTTGCTCCAACGACGACTACAGCCTGTACTTACTACAAACCAAGGTGGGAAACCAACATGAAAATGAATTCCTTGTATACTCGGATCCATACCATAGTTAAACACTTGGAACGTGCACGACTGACCTCAAAAACATATATACCGGAGCTTTATCATAAAGAAAGTGGTTACCACTCCTGGGAGCTGGTGCATGAGGACCCTTCCTCCTGGAACGTATTTCGTAAGGGTGATGGCTGGGGCGGTAAAGATGTACACAGCTGCTTCAAAACCCGGATTCGCATCCCGGATCATATGGAAGGAAAAAAAGTCGTATGTACCATTGTCACCGGTGCGGATGATATCTGGAACTATGATAATCCACAATTCCTGGCATTCATCAATGGAGAATTGATCTGCGGTCTGGATGTGAACCATACGGAAATTGACCTGACACCTGCTGCGGCAAAAGGCGAAGAATTCGAACTGGCTTTATATGCGTACTGTAGTACTTCGGCGGCCGATGTCTTTCTCAATGTCTATGTAGCTGAGCATCATCAGCCTGTCACAGATCTATATTACGATCTTAAGGCTGCGCTCGATGCTGCGGATCTGCTACGTGAGGATGATCTGGAGCGGCTGAATTTGGTCGAACATCTGAATAAAGCCGTGAATCTGCTGGATTTGCGTCAGGAGAACAGCGCAGAATTCCATGCTTCGGTACCGGAAGCGCGCCAATATCTGCAAGATCATGTCTATGGTGATGTCCGCCCTGCTGGTGATCACATCCCTACCGTGCACTGTATCGGACACACGCATATCGATGTGGCATGGCTATGGACATTGGATCAGACTCGAGAGAAGGTCATTCGCAGCTTCGCGAGTGTATTGTATCTGATGGACAAGTTTCCAGAATACACGTTCATGTCCTCTCAGCCCCAGCTGTATGCGTACCTGAAAGCAGACTACCCGTCTCTCTATGAAAAAATCAAGGAAAAGGTAGCCGAAGGCCGCTGGGAAGCGGAAGGTTCGATGTGGCTGGAAGCCGATTGTAACCTGATCTCCGGCGAATCCATGATCCGTCAGATTATATACGGGAAACGTTTCTTCAAGGATGAGTTCGGCGTAGAGAACCGTGTGCTCTGGTTGCCGGATGTATTTGGTTATAGTGCAGCGATGCCGCAGATTATGCGCAAGAGTGGCATTGATTATTTTATGACCACCAAAATTGCCTGGAATGATACGAACCAGATTCCGAATGACACGATGTACTGGAGAGGTATTGACGGCTCTGAAGTTCTAACCCATTTCATCACAGCGACAGACTATGACAAGCATCCTGATTTCAGACAACGTCGCTTCGAGACGACTTATAATGGACGATTCAACGCCTCTCAAGTCAAAGGCACGTGGCAGCGATACCAGAACAAAAACATCAATTCAGATGTTCTGCAATGTTTCGGATTCGGTGATGGCGGCGGAGGACCAACCGAAGAGATGCTGGAGCATGGCAGACGACTTGATGTTGGATTGCCGGGTGTGCCTGCGGTGAAACGTACCTTTGTACGTGAGTTTTTCGAGAAGCTGGAGCAAAATCTGGCGGATGTCCCTTCCGTTCCCTGCTGGTCGGGTGAGCTGTATCTGGAGTATCACCGCGGTACCTACACTTCCATGGCCCGCAACAAACGGTACAACCGTCATAGTGAATTTGCACTGGCCGATGCCGAGCTGTATGCCATGATTCATCGTCAGGCCAATGCCCAAGCGGCCTATCCAACTGATGCACTGGAGCATGCATGGAAGCTGACGATGCTGAACCAGTTCCATGATATTCTCCCGGGCAGCTCCATTGAGCAGGTATATGTGGATTCCAAGGAGCAATATGAAGAAGTGCTGCGTGTCACGGATGAGCTGAAAGACAGCGCACTGAACGGCATTGCAAGCCAAATTACATCTGATGGCGAAGCCATTGTCGTATTCAACACTACCGGATTCGTACGGACGGACGTGGTTGAACTGCCTGCTTTTGCGAGAAAAGTGACCGTCCATGATGGAGATCGCCCTGTACCAAGCCAGCATACTCCCGAAGGCGGACTTGTGTTCCTTGCAGAGAACGTGCCGGCATCCGGGTATAAATCCTTCCGAATCACACCGGATCTGACAGATGAACTTGTTGCGGGCGTATCGGTTGCACAGTGGGAAGCCAATCAGCACCACATCCATACACCTTGGTACGATATTCAACTGAATGAAAGTGCCGAGTTCATATCCGTATGGGACAAGCTGGAGGGGCGTGAGCTGCTTCAGTCTGGCAAGCGTGGTAATGTGCTACAAGTGTTCGAGGATCGACCTGCAGAATACGAGGCATGGAACATTGACGACTATTATGAACAGCATATGTGGGAGATTAATGACCTGCAGTCACTGGAGTGGGTTGAAAGCGGGCCGGTGCGTTCCGTGTTGCAAGTGACGCGACAGTTCCTGGACTCTGCCGTTGAACAAACGATCATCTTCTACGCGCATACACGCCGAATTGATTTCCGTACGTTTGTGGATTGGAAACAGGAGCATTTGCTGCTGAAAACCGCCTTCCCGCTGGACATCTGGAGTGAGAAAGCGGTCTACGAAATCCAGTACGGCAACGTTGAACGTGCTACCCACCGGAATACGAGCTGGGATCAAGCCCGGTTTGAAGTGTGCGGACAGAAGTGGGCTGATCTGGCGGAGAACGGGTACGGTGCGGCACTGCTGAACGACTGCAAGTATGGATATGATATTCATAACTCGGTGATGCGATTGTCGCTGATCAAGAGCGCAACGTACCCAAATGAAAATGCTGACAAAGAGCAGCACGTATTCACCTACGCGCTCTATCCGCATAAGGGCGACTTCCGTGAAGGACGTGTCATCCAAGCTGCTTATGATCTCAACCGGCCGCTGGTTGCTCGTGAGATTGCATCGCAAACCGGCACGTTACCTGAGTTGTGGTCACTCGCATCGGTCGATCAGGATAATGTCGTGCTGGAGGTTATCAAAAAAGCCGAGAACAACGATGATATGATCATCCGTCTCTATGAAGCACATGGCCGCCGCAGCCGTGCTTCCCTGCAATTACCTGAAGGAGCAGGTGCTACGGCATACGCATGTGATTTGCTCGAGAACAACGAAGCGGAATGCGCCGTGGAAAATGGCCGGATTTCTTTTGATATCAAACCGTATGAGATTCTGACCTTCCGTATCCCTGCGGGACAGTAAGCAGAAATTACGCAACATGAAAAACTGCAACATTGCTTACTATGCTTCAACAATAAAGGGCTGCCTCCTGTCATATCTGACATGGGAGCAGCCCTTCATTTGTCGTTCTTTAAAACTCTTCGTACTCGCTTGGGTCCTGATCCCACAACCGTCCATCCGTACGATTAAATGCAGAGATGACCTGCATCTCTTCTGTACTCAACTCAAAATCGAATATATCGATATTTTCCTGCTGATGCTGCAAGGAGCCCGCTTTCGGAATTGGAATGGAACCCAGCTGAACATGCCACCGCAGAATGATCTGGGTTGGCGTTTTGCCATGCGTTTCAGCAATTCCAAGAATGTTCTCATCCTTCAGAATATCCTGTACGGCATCATTGCCACGTCCGATCGGACTCCAGGATTCGTTCACGATGCCATGTTTTGTATCCTGTTCCCGCTGATCGGCTTGGTCGAAGAATGGATGCAGCTCAATCTGATTCAGACTCGGCGCTACCCCCGTTTCCTTGATCAGCCGTTCATTGTGCTCAGGCAGGAAGTTGCTGACTCCAATGGATCGGATATATCCACGTTTTTTGGCTTCGATCAGTGCTTGCCATGCCTCGACATACATGTCCTTCTTCGGATTGGGCCAGTGAATCAGATACAGGTCGTAATAATCCAGATCCGCTCTGTACAGGGATTCCTGGATCGCCACCAGTGCTTTATCATGAGCGTGATAACGCCCCGGCAGCTTCGAGGAAATGAGCAGATCTTCTCTGGCGATGGAGCTTTGTTTGATTGCTCTGCCCACCGTTGCCTCATTCTCATAGTTATACGCCGTATCAATTAATCGATAACCCGCATCCATTGCGGACGCGATCGATTTAACGCCTTCTTCACCTATCAAACTATAAGTACCAAATCCAATTGCAGGTACTTTCAAGCCATCGTTCAATGTATATTCCGGAATCTGATGGTTCATGTGAGACCTCTCCTTTGCCAAAAGGTTAGATTTTCGTTCCGAGATTAGACTGTTAGAAATTGATCGCCCTCTCGTTATTCTACCCCTCCTAGGGGGCTTGAATCAATTTGGCATAAGAGAATCTACAGGGTGAATTGAAATAGTATTTTGGAAAAGGCAGAGCTATTAAGAGACCCTAGTATTCTCGTACAAATTGCTTATCCTCTTTCAGCTGCACAATGTCATGTCCGGTTGGATTCTGGAAAGCACGCAGTCCGAATGTTGACGCCACCGCGAAGATGTGGTCAAAAATATCCGCCTGAACATTCTCATATACACCCCAGTTAATATCATTGCTGAATGCATAGATTTCCAGAGGCAGCCCACGATCTTCCGGTGCCAGCTGTCGCACAATCATCGTCATATCTTTATTGATTTTTGGATGGTTCCTCAAGTATTGATGGATATATTCCCGGAATACACCGACGTTTGTGAGCTGTCTGCCGTTCACGTTGCTTTCGGTATTCACCTCGTGCTCCATGTTGTATGCTTGAATTTCTTTAAGTTTGGAAGTGACATAATCCGTCAGGTAATGAATCTTCTCAAATTCAGCCACCATCTCTTCCGTACAAAAACGAATACTGCTGATATCAATATAGATACTCCGCTTAATCCTTCTACCGCCGGACACCTGCATGCCTCTCCAGTTACGGAACGAGTCCGATATGAGGGCATAGCTTGGAATCATCGTAATCGTTTTATCGAAATTCATCACTTTCACTGTGTTCAATGTAATGTCGATGACGTCGCCGTCCGCATTATACTTGGGCATCTCGATCCAGTCTCCGACGCGCACCATATCGTTTGACGATAGCTGTACACCAGCCACGAGGCCAAGGATCGAGTCTTTGAACACGAGCATTAATACCGCCGATAACGCCCCAAGTCCACTGAGGATAATGAGCGGGTTCTGTCCGATCAGGCTGGAGATGACGATAATGCCCCCAATTATGAACAGGACAATCTTGGCTACCTGAATGTAGCTCTTGATTGGGCGAATTTTCGACACCTCATAGGTACGATAGATATCATCAAATACATTAAGCAAAGCATTCAGTACCGTGATCATGATGACAATCATGTAGGTCATTGCTGCTTTTTCAATTATGGCCTGATAGGGCGAGAAAATATAAGCCGAATAATAGATAATAATGGCCGGCACGAGGTGTGACAGCTTCTGAAATAAATTTTTCTGAACCACGATGTGGCCCCACTTGAAACGGTTGTTACTTACAATACGATGCACCGTCTTCAGTACCACTCGCTTGGCAATCACATTTGCCAATATCGAGATCACTGCTATAAAAATAATCATAATGATGTTTGAAAGATAACCAATGGAGGGTCCACTCATGCCGAGTTCTTCTAGTTGATTTTTGATAAAGTCCATTGTTTCCTCCTGACATAATCTAGTTTAGCCTATTATTATAAAGTAGTTTGAGAGGGCAAGCAAAGTTTGTGCTTTCGCTCCGTTCTTCCTATACAAATTATATATAAAAAGGACCCTGTCATTCAAAGAATGATGGGTCCACTTGATTATGTTATCTTTTCATCCTAATCACGTGAAATGTCCAACAAATCACTCACCGTCACCAATCGATACCCTTCTGCGACCAATTCCTCCACCAGCACACGAACCGCCTCCACCGTCTGGGAACGCTCCCCGTACCCGTCATGGAATATCAGCACGCTGCCAGGTTTCACCGCAGACCGGGTATGCTCCAGAATATGCTCAACGCCGGGATTGTCCCAATCTTTCGCATCACCGTTGACCGCACCAACCGTGCGATATCCACGCTCCGCTGCCAGAGACAATACATCATCGTTTACGCCAAAATACGGCGGTCGGAAGCTGCGGGCGGGTTGCCCTGTAACTTCTTGAACAAGATGTTCTGCGCGTTGCAACTCTTTCCCGGCTTCCTCCAGCGTCAGCTTGGTCAGGTCGGGATGCGTGTATGTATGGTTTGCGATCTCATGCCCTTCACGGTGTACCTCCGCCGCAATCTCCAGATGAGCCTCTATCTCTTTCCCAATCATGAAAAACGTCGCCTGCCCACCAGCACGACGGAATATCTCAAGTACTTGAGGTGTATACACCGGATGCGGCCCATCATCAAACGTAAACGCCACAACCTTTTCCCGAACAGACTCCTGCTCTACCATCGCGATCTTGACCATATCATAATGACCCCTCTCTGCAACTGACTGGATATATACCCCTTATTATTCCATGTTCATAGACTGCGGTCCAGTCCAGAGATCACACCTTGCGAAATCCTGAATCAAGCCGATATCTACCAGAAAGAGAGTACAGTGAGCGAGCAGCAAGCGCTTCTACCGCTACGCCCTCCAGTCCAGCCTCCAACTAACCTTTGATCGCACCTGCAATCATGCTCTTCTGCACCTGTTTGTTCAACAGCAGATAGATGACCACCGTTGGCACCGTCGTAATCATCAATCCCGCACCAATGATACCCCATTGCGTAATGTACGTTCCCACCATCGACATCATGCCCACCGTCAATGTCTGATAAGCCGTGTTATTGATAAACGTGACCGCAAACATCAGCTCATTCCAGCACGACAAAAACGTGAAGATGGCTACCGTTGATATAGCCGGGGTTACCAGAGGCAGAATAATAGAGAAAAACGTCCGGTAGATGCCGCAGCCGTCGATCACCGCCGACTCCTCCATCTCTCCCGGGATACCTTTGAAAAAACTGCCCAGAATGAATACCGCCATCGGAATGCCAAATGCCACATAGGGAATAATCAGAGACCAATAGCTGTTGAGCAGGCTCAGATTCTTCAAAATAATAAACAATGGCAGCAGCGCCGCATGGATCGGCACCATCATGCCCAGCAAAATAATCGTCATCGTGAGCCCGCTGAGCTTCCAGTTCATTCTTGTGATTGCGTATCCCGTCATCGAAGACAAGATCAGTACCAAGACAATGGAGGCAGCTGTGACCAGCACGCTATTCATAAAATAGGTCAGCACATGGCCGTCGGACATGGCTTTGGTGTAATTGCTCCACAGAAACGCCTTCGGCAATCCGGCAACATCGCCGCTGAAGATTTCACTGTTATCCTTCAAGGAAAACAGCGCCAGCCAGATGAGCGGGTAGATCTGCACAATTGCAACGAGGATCAGAAACGCTTGCAGGAACACTTTCCCGATTGGTCCGGAGATGGACCTTGGCTTGGGCTTTTTTTGCAACATGACTTCTACGGTACTCATGCCTCATGCCTCCTTCTATTCCGTTTTGAACAATGAATTAATGAGGATCGTACATACCAGACACTCCACAATGATAAATACCGAGATTGCACTGCCATATCCGTACCGGAACGTATCAAAAATGGTGGCGTACATCAGCGTGCTCGGCACTTCAGTGGTATAGAACGGGCCGCCGCCTGTCAGCACATAGATCAGGTCAAACACCTTGAATGCACCAATAACCGAAAATACAAGGCTTACCTTCAGGATGGGCTTCATTAAAGGGATCATAATGGACCACGCCGTGCGAAGACGTGAAGCACCATCCATTCTTGCAGCTTCAAGCACATCCTGTGAGACGGATTTCGCTCCTGCGTACATCAGCAGCATGTGATACCCCACGTACTGCCACAAGGTTGGAATAAACGATGCCGCCAGGGCGGTATCCTTTTGCCCCAGCCAATCCTGTGCCAGGCTGGATAAGCCGATACTTTGCAGCAGCACGTTCAGCAGGCCATAATCGGCATTGTAGATTTTTGACCACAACTGCGCAATAACCACTGTCGAGATCAATACCGGGATGAAATACACGGTCCGGTAGAACCCTTCCCCCTTAACGTTGGACGCCAGAATCAGTGCGAGCACGAGCGAGATCGGCAGTTGAATGAACACCGAAGCACCCGCGAATAACAGAGAGTTTTTGATCGAATTCAGCACACGGGTATCCTTAAACATCTCCACATAGTTGTCCAGGCCGATAAATGTCCCCCTGCCTACGCCGTTCCAGTCCAGCAGACTGTAATAACTGGAGACAAAGATCGGAATAAGCACAATCCCGCAGAACAGAATCAGGGTGGGCAGTACAAAGACGGCGATCGTGCCTTTATTGGAAAATACAGAGTTCATTATTGTTCTCCTCTCAAAGGCGTGACCGGGATATGCCGGACCACGCCTTGTTTGGGCTTTAGCTGTTTAACCTACAGACTTAGTTCTGTTGGTTTGAGCTGTGCCATTTGTTTGCAGAACTCCTCAGGTGTTACATCGCCAGCCAGCAACTGAGCAATCAGGTTTTTGTGCGCTTCGGCAGACTCCGCTGGCAGAATGTTATCCCACCAGGCAATAAATGAGGTCGCCGTTTTCATAATATCTGCCGCAGACAGATCCAGGGAGGACAGACTGGACGTGTCGAGTGCATCGGTTTTCCAGCTTGGCAGACCGGCTCCGGCCAGGAAACCTTGCGTACCCAGCTGCTCGCTCAGATACTTGAGGAATTCCACCGCTTCTTTCGGATGCTTGGTATTCTGGTTAATGTAGAAACCATCGACGGCTCCGCCGAAGATTTCGGTATTGGTGCCTTTACCATCCTCAAACACCGGGAACGGAATCACTTTCACTTTGCCTTTGACTGCGGAGGACGGGTCCTCAATTCCTGCATTCACCCAGTTGGCCTGAAACATCATTGCCCCGTTACCTGCATTGAATGCCCCAAGCATCTCGTCATAGCTCATGCTGAACATGCTGCTGTTGAATGCTCCTGCTTGCGCAAGCTGCTGCATTTTGGTTGCGGCGGCAACAAAGTCGGGCGAATCCCACTTTGACGGATCTTTAAAGGCTTCCATCACCGCAGCATTGCCTGCCTGGCGCATCGCAATAATGTCGTACCAGTACATGCCCGGCCAGCGGTCCTTTTCCCCAATCACAGCCGGGGTGATACCTGCCGCTTTCAGCTTGGCGACTGCATCCAGCAGTTCGTTATAGGTGGTCGGAATCTTAGCACCCGCCTGCTCGAACAATTCCGTATTTACGTAAAGGTTGGCGATATGTGTGTACACGGGCAACGTGTAGATTTTGCCGTCCATATTGATCGCCTCAGCCATACCCGGGCCCATCCGTTCTTTGATATCGTCCGTCAGGTAACTTGAGATTTCCAGCACATTACCGGATTTGATGTACGGCTGCATGAAGCTGCCGCCACCCATGCCATAGAACAGGTCCGGCGCTTCACCAGCTGCAATCGATGTTTTGACTTTGGTTTTGTACTGTTCTCCTGTCGTGCCCGTACGTTCAACCTGAATGTCTGGATGCTCGCTGTTCCATTTCTCCACAATCTCGGGCAGCAGCTTGGCCGAAGGATCGGTATTGCCGACTGATTGATCCCACAGCGTCAGCTTTATCTTCCCATTACTTTCCCCCTGTGCACCGCCGGACGAGCCGGATGAACATGCTGCCAGACTGCTTACAATGCCCAGCGTCAGAATTAAACTTGCTGATTTTTTTAATAGCGCTTTCATATCTACGGACCTCCCTATGTGTTTTCGTTGGTTCTAGCCCATATTTTAGGCAAACTGTGCCTTGTTCTCCATTTAGAAAACAGGCATCGATTTGTAATTTTCGAACATATGTGGAACTGGAACCAGAAGCGAGTTTACGCTCAGACCTTCGCCGCACTCCCCCAACACTCCAGACTACATTTCTCGTTTTTCATGTTTTTACATTTCGATATTCATTCATGGATCGGCCGAAATGTTTTTTGAACAAGACGCTGAAATAGTGTGGGTCCGGGATGCCTACCTGCTCCCCAATCTCATAACCTTTCATATCCGTCTGTTTCAGCAGCAGTTCAGCCTTCTTCATGCGGAGTTGGGTCAGATATTCCACAAATGTCTGCCCGGTTTCTTTTTTCATCAACCGCCCCAGATGGCCCGAACTTACGTAAAAAGCAGCCGCGGTACTGGAAAGTCCCACTTCAACATTGCTCATGTTCTCTTCAAGATAAGCCATCACCCGGTCGATCAGGTTGCCTTCCTTGACCTGTCGCTTGGCTTGTACGACATCCGATACGGTGCGGACATGCTGCTTCAGCATGCTTTTTAGTTCGGGCAGATGATTTGCTGTAAAAATGGCTGCAACGGCCTCTTTGTTCAATGCGTGCTCTCCCTCAAGCTGCTGCTCTATGGCAGCGCGCTGGCACTCCGTAACCACATCCATGGCTGCCATCCGAAACTGTGAAACGTCCGAGAATGGCACAGACAGCATACGCTCCAGCAACAATACCGCTTCTTCTCCCGCACCAACACTGACGTTAAATTGCAGTTGTTGGAGCAGCTGAGCATCCGAGTGGTAGGGCCTATTCCCGCTTTCGATGACCAGATCCTCGAAGCAAATGACCTGATTTTTCCCTACAAACGCCTGATAATCGAGTGCACGACAAGCTTCCCGGTATCCCACACAGGCCTTTTCCCATCTTGATTGCCATTGCCCAATCCCTACGGTCACATCAACTTCACACCCTTCGAATTTAAGCGTATGTTGAAGTTCTTCCTGAAGCTGCTGTACCTGATTGGTGAATTCGGTATCCGCACCAAGCGAGAGTACAACGATCCGGTTATGCGGGTCCATAACGATAAGGGTGTGTGAATCCTGCGGATAAAAAGACTGCACCTGCTTCATGCCTACCATTCGCAGCAGAATATGTACTTCCTCAGCGGGTTGTGGATGGGCTTCTGTCTGATGGCGGCTTATATGGGTTTGATCGTGTTGAGGCTCTCCTTGAACTTGGCTGAGTTGGTGGGGTTGACTGGCTTGATGTGCTTGATGTGCTTGATGAGATGTCTCGGGCAGATATGGATATACATCTGGTGCCTCTATCTTCGCTTGCGGTACAGCAACCTCAACCTCCATTACTGCGATGCGTAATCCTGATTCACTAGACGAGATAGGAATGCCGAAGAATCGCGCCTTCTCGTGTAGTTCATCCTCAGGCACCACATGACTTAACCATTGATTCACAAACCTCTCCCTGAGATAAGGCAAGCTCTGCTCCATTTCCTCCCGCAGCTTTATCAGCTCCCATTCGCGTCCCATCTCCTGTTCGATCGCCGCTCGCAGCTTCGCCGTAACCTGTAATAACTCCGAAGCACGAATGGGTTTCAAAATAAAATCGGATATGCCCAGCTTCACACTCTGACGAGCATACTCAAATTCATCATGTCCCGTCACAACCACGATTTTCAGGCTCGGGTAACGCTCCATGAGGATACGGCTCAGTTCAATGCCGTCCATCTTTGGCATGTATATGTCCGTGAATACGATGTCTGGACGCAACAGTTCAACCTGATCCAAAGCCTCCGCAGCTTCGGAGGCCTCGCCAACGATGACCATGCCTTGCTGCTCCCAATCGATACGCATACGCAGCAGATTTCGGATAAGGTATTCATCGTCCACAATCAATACCTTTAAAGGTTCCACAGTTAATTCCATGATTCATTGGCTCCCTTCGGGATCGTTATCATAATGGTGGTTCCTTTTCCAACCTCGCTCTCCAGCTTGAGTCCATCCTCTCTATCGTAGAAAATACGAAGTCGCTCCATCGTTCCCCATAAGCCAAAGCTTGGATTGTGTTTAGAGTTATAGGTAATCTTAGAAAGATTAGAAAGATCTGAAGGATTGGAAAGATTAGTTGAATTAGATGAGTTAGATGAGTTCGTTGAGTCAAAACGGTTAGAACGGTTTATTTCTTTGCGTTGAACCTGCTGCACTTCTTCCTCGGACATGCCAACTCCGTCGTCAGTAATCGTTAAAAGTACCCCTTCCTTGAATCGACGTGCTTGAATGCTTATCTTGCCTGGGCTGCCTTTGGGGCGAATGCCATGATACAGTGAATTTTCCACCAGCGGCTGGAGTACGAGCTTGGGAATCATCACCCGCTCACAATCTGGAGCAATATCGTACTGCACCTCAAACACACCGGGGTAGCGCACCTGCTGGATCGTCAGATAATTGCGTACAATCTCTACCTCCTCGTGCAGTGTAATCAGTTCACGGCCTTTGCTGACACTCAGGCGATAGTAACTTCCGAGCGCTTCTAACAGCTCACATACCTTATCGTTCATGCCCGACATGGCCAGGGAGGTGATGGAATCCAGTGTGTTGTATAAAAAATGCGGCTTGATCTGCGCCTGAAGTGTATTCAGCTCTGCACGGCGGATCGTCTGCTGCTCCTGAATGATGCGTTTCAGCATCTGGTCAATCTGCTCAATCATCTGGTTGTATCCTCCATATAGCTGTTCGAACTCGTAGCTGTTCAGCTCAACCGTCACTTTACGGAAGTTGCCGCTTGGCGCTTTCTGCATGGCACGAAGCAGCTTGTGAATCGGCTTGATGACACTGCGCGAGATGATGAATGAACTTACAAAAAATACAGCCCCGTTCACCGCCAGCAGGATCAACGCGAGCAGCACCATGGATTTATTACGGGTATCCGTAGCCCGGTATGGACTCATACTGATGAATTTCCACTGATCATCACCAGCCGAACGATAGGTCACCGCATATTCCTGACCACCTGATTGCAAGGTGATGAAGCCGGAGGGCTGCTCTTGAAATGCTTGTTTTAACTTAGCCTGATTGGCCTCTAACATCTCGTGCATGCCTTCCTGTCCAGAAGCCGCAGACAAGGATATGGATGCGTCGGATACCACAGACACGTCCTTCTTTCCATCAGTTGCGTTGGTTGCGATCACCCGCTGATGCTCATCCAGAATGGCCACCTGAAATGAATCCGGTGCAGACAGGTTAGCGTAGGCCTGAGCGATGGATGCCCCCTTGATGTTCATGACCAGAAATCCAAGCGGAGACGTATCATCCAGATCCCGAATGAGGCGAATAAACGAGACCACCTCTTGCCCATCATTCTCCCCCATGGCCGAGACTCCGCTATCTTTGTTGCCACCATTCAGCCTGAGCAGATATCGTCCGTTGTGCTTCAAAGCCTGTTCATACCACGGTGCTTCCTTTACACTCGCTTCCATAAACGTAGGCCATTCCTGTGTACCAACCGAGAATCGGTGACCCGAATTATCGTAAATATAGACTGAATCGATAATTGGAACCGCTTGCATAAGATTAGTCAAATACGCGCTAACCTTGGACTGTGTCTGTAAATTGGAGTACACATTGCCCTGCCGCAGCAGGTTCTGCAAGTTGGGATCGGAGAAAATCATTTTCGAATAATTGTTTACGTTCCCGATCATCAGATTAACATTGGTCTCAATGGATGTGATTGTCTGCAGTGATGCTTCATTAATTTTTCGCTGCGCGTCATTTTCCGAGATTCGATTCAACACCAACGCACTGAACGCCACCGTTAGCAGAATAATGACAAAGTAGGCAAACGGGATTTTAAAAGCCAGCGTCTTGGGCTTGCGTCGAATAAACTCTTTGAAACGGGGAGCCCACTTCCGCTTCATAGCGCTGGGGTTTGCTCTTGTGTTTGCTTTCGTATTTTTGTTTGCTTCTGCATTGGTCTTGACATCTGATGCTGTTGCTGTTGCTTTCGCTTCAATTGTTGCATCACCTTCTGTTGTTGCTCCTGCATCTGTTGTTGCATCCTTTGCTCTGTTTTTCACTCTGGCCCTCCTTTGGTTCCGAAGTGTGATGGGTTTAACGGTTTGGATCGGATGACCTACTGTGCTATCCACCACTCTCTTGGATTGTATACAATTGTATATTATAGGACGGTGTATGGAGGAGGCTCAATTCTTTTTATCGCTTGGGGATGACTTGACTGAGTAAAGTAGAATGAGATTTGAGGACCTGATTGTTGTGAATGCAACGGGTAGAGGCCCCCTGAATTGGAACCACAAGGAGCACTGTTTTATAAAAAATTTGGAGGATACAGATAGTAAGTTGTAAGTTGTGCTGGATGGAGAGTGCTGCGGGGGACGCGGAAGATCTTAATATCAAGAGACGCAGATAAATATCTACCGATATGCGCATTGTTTTGAGCAAGATTACGATATGTAAGAGCATAATTCTTACTGCTGACCGTGCGTTGATCGAGTGGTTTAGGTTGGGAAGTCCAATCATCATTTTCTCGTATAATGAAATTAAGTGGGGAAATTGTCGGAGGCAAACCGCCCCCGGGCAGGAACAGTACCGTTCGTTATTGTGAGAAATAGCGAATTGTGATCAAAGCGAGAATTCGGTAACGCCTTTTTTGGAGGCATATTTCAGCGTGTAGCTTCCTTCTATGCCATATGGCATCGTAGCGATTTGGATGCGGGTGTAATCCAACCGACTCTCTCTCAGCACTTTTTTAATCAGAGCTATGCTCCGATCCACGTCCGTTACCACACAGAAAATATTCATTACATATGCCTTCGGATCAGCCACACGGCTACCCAGATCACATCCATCCACCTCTCCCAACTCCTCCTGGGTCAGAACGGTTTCGAGATATTCCATCGCCTTTTCCTTTAACCAATGATCTCGTTTGCTGCCCTGCGCGCTCTTCAGCGGATATTGCACCACAAGCCAGTATTTTTCACTCATTTAGCTTCACCAACCAATCTTTATAGAATAGGTATTACGTTATGTGCGAGCACTTGAAGATAAGAATGCATGTGTCAGCCTTTATTTCTCCAGTTCCAAATGGGCTAGATTATTGACCTTACAGCTTTTTGAAATTGTACTGCCCTTCCATTTGCAGGATGGGGAACATGGTGATGTTTAATGAGATGGGAGCTTAACGTGTCTGCTGACTTTCTGCCAATAGCCACGATCTGAGCATCAGGATTCAGTTGCATTAGCTGTCTGGCAAATAACACACCATTCTCCAACTCTGCCAAAGTCGGCGTTCGATTCGTCATCCTGTTCTCGGAAGATTGATAGGGATGAAAGGGATAGATGTTCCAAAATATAAAGTCCGTTGGCTTCCACCTTGCACTGGATAACACTTCGCCCCATATGATGGATGCTGTCGGTTCTGCGAATCCATACAGTGCCTGACTCCGATTAGGTTTGGCAATATTGGGCAGGCTTGTTCGGACACCCGGCTTGCCTGGAAAAATCATCTGGTGATCCACCAGCGAGTGATTCCCGGTAACCATTCGCTCAGACGTCAAGGGTACGCCGGAAAACCTCGCCCCATGATATCCCACAGCTTCCGCAATAAATATGTACCGAGCCCTGCACATTCTTGGTTCCAAATACCTGACCAAATGTTCCGAACGAATCTTCACCGCTTCGGGGCCGATATCATAGCCCGTCACATAATCTCTCCAAGGATTAATCACATTTACGGGCGAGACATATGCTTGTATCCCTGCAACAAAATCGCGAATCTCTTGCTGCGTTTGGCTCATGCTTTTTTGCCTCCTTTGGGAGATACAGAGTATATCGGGCTAGCATCGGCTTATTTTACAAAGATTATATCATAAACCAAAAAACCACCAACCAGAACGCTGGTTGGTGGTGGACAGAAGCCGTAGTAAACTATTGCGGTATAACTTCTTCCCACTGACCATTGGTGGTTTCTTTGTAGGTAAGAAGGTTTCCATTATACTTTCCTTCAATAAAGTTAGAACCCGCTTCTTTCCATTCCTTAGTAACAGATAGGACAACTTTAGAATCCTGTGAATTTATTAAAACGTATTTCCCTCTTGATAAATTAATCTCAAAGGCTACTGGATAAAAATCGTACCAGAATAGTTTGTCTGACTTCTCTCCCAGTATACCCGCATCACCACCTTTAGAGAAATGAGGACTGATGACTCGAAATCTGAACTCCAACCATTTTCTGGGATCTAAAGGGAATTCATAATGACTATCGGGCTCCACTATAATATATGACTTTTCAGGAACTGGATGTTGAACTTGAACTTTGTGCTCGATTATTTCTTTTGATATTATTCGAAAAACTAAATATACCAATATGAATAGTATCGAAGTAATTACAGGTAATTTAGGCTTGTTCCTCAAAAAAACACTCAATCCAAGACCAATAATTAACGGAAACCATATCCATGGATCTCCCAATGTAATGGCTTCCATAATATATGATTTATCGCTAAGGGGATAGAATGCTGGTAAATCGTGTCCCATATAGTCTAAAAATAAGTGTCCAAACAAGACAGACAAAATAGAAGATCCCCAGATTAATTTGAAACTTGTCTTTTTATAGAACAGTTTTGTCAAATATGCTATTCCTAAAGCTAAGATGGGCGCAAACAAAATAGAATGGGACAACGGAGCTACACTTCTGTCTCCAAAAATATCAGGAATTATCCCACACAGCGCACCCGAACATAGACATATCATAAGATTTTTCCATGTATCCCTTGGCAAAAAGCAGTATGCAATTACCGCCCCAAGAAGAGCATGTGATAGAACATGAAAAAACAAATATAAGTACGGATCCAAAATAACTACTCCTTTACTCTGTTAGCATCAAAAAATATGATATTTAATGTTAAAAATTATAAATTAGTTTTTCATATAAAATACCCTGAGAGTCGGACCTCTTCCAAAGGTCTGCGGGGAGTAGTCTCCGTTTGGATGTATCCACTCTACTCTCTTAGATCTAAATTCGCGTACCAAGTCAGCATAGTCTCCACACAAGTGGGATCCAAAAGCTATTAAAATCCCCATAACAATGGATGATCCGTATGTATTTTCTATTATCATAATTTGGTCTAGCTAAAGCAGGCTATAGATACCTATATACGTTTCAGAGCCTAAATGTATCTGATATACTTTCCGGGAGTTACTTCCGACCTACATATACCCCAATTTCCTCCATTTATATAATTTAGGATATTATATCATAAAATAAAAATCCACCAACCAGAACAATGGTTGGTAGATTTTGCTAACTTTAATGGAGTTGAGGGGGTATCGAACCTTTGACCCGAAGATAACGACACATAAGCTTCTACCAGTGTAATCACAGTTTTGAAGTCGCCCAAGTATCAGTAACCCGTAAGAACAGGATTAGCCCACGCAGGTATGGACTCAACACAATAGATCAAATCACTCTGCATGATTTCTGCAACAATTAAAGGCTCGTATGTATTATCAATGATGATAACCTGATCTGCGATGGCTAGAGCCGGTTTAAGGTTCTTCAATGACTCACCATATCGATAACGAATGTCTTCTTCTGCAATCCAATGTCCACCTTGTTCAACACGAGAGGCAACACGATCTATATGCATTTGAACATCCTCAAGACCGATATAGTATACGACAATTTCATAATTGTTTTCTTTTGCTATTTCCATATGTTTTAAAACAAATGATCCGGACAATGTCGTTTCAATAGCGAAGTTTACACCACTTTTAATGAGTGATCGGATTCTTTTTACAGCTTCCCTGCCAGCAGACAGATCAGCACTACGAGGATTCTCTGGCTTTAACTCTCTTGCAATCTGATCAGGATCAACCAGTTCACCAAGCCACTCTCTCATTTGCATGCTGAGTGTACTTTTCCCTGCTCCATTGGTTCCAGCAAACACAGTCATGACTGGTTTGGTTTCACTCATGATACTCAAACTCCTGCCGTTTCCCATAAGCATCAAAAATAATTTCGAATTTATTACCCTCAGCATCCTCACGAACGCGTTTGTTATTCTTTATATAGTAAATAGAGGCACCTGATTCTTTAGCTTGTTTCCGTGCATGTTGATTGGCTTTTTTTAAAATTTCTTGGAGCCGTTCTCGATTTTCAAACATCTTGAGTCCCCCAATCTAAATTTATACTTATTATATCATAAACTAAAAAACCACCAACCAGATTACTGGTTGATGGTATCTTGACTCTAATGGAGGCGAACCGTGGCTGTGCAAAACCACAATTCGCCGGAGTGTGATGTTGAGATTGTTTGGGGCGGTTGCATAGGATAATCGGCTATTTTGGCATAAATATGATTGCTGAATCGCATTTACCCTAAAAATGTTGAGTAGTAATTAACAATATGATCCGCTAACCAGGAATCATTGAACAGAAGAGATTCATCTATTTCTTTTTCGAATCCTTGTTCCTTACCCGGATTCAACTCAATGTATACATCCCTACAATCTAAATATCTCTCACCAATTGAAGGATCAAAATCCCGATGAAAAATAATTGGAGTAGAACTCTTTTGAATTCTACCTCTCCCCGGTACTTCAACAAACTCAATTTTCTTTACACTTCGGTATACATTATAAATGTCATCTTCTTCATGGTATGTAACCCACTGGTGAAAGAGAAAGACGTGATCCCTTTCCGATAGGGTCTCTGTTATATCGAAAGCCGGCAAAGTCTTACCTTCAGGGTCAAAAATTTCGTAATTTTCAACATTATCGGAAGTGTTAAAATTATAAACTTTGTGTTCCACACCTTCAGATAGGTCCCGAAGGACAAGGGTATCATCTGTATTCCGTATAAACTGATAGCGAAATTTCCTCGGAGGTCCGTCTGTATCATAATGAGTCCCCTTAACTTCCTCTCCCCGAATCATAAAGTGCCCACCAACAAGACTAGATAAGCACATATAGGGGGATATCCCAAGTTTTCCATATGACCCCGTGCCTGCATCTCGCATGCTATCCGTAATCTCCCTCCTCACACTGTCAGCAATGCTGTAGTAATCCATCCCGATGTCCTTGACAGTGTGACGAACAGCATTTTCGATTCGAGCTTGAATACGATATAAATGTCCTCCTGAACCTATAACAACTCCGCTGTTAGGAGGGATATCTCCCCATAAAGCCGCTCCACCGGGGATCAAATCCACTTGAAACATGCGATTATCCTTACCCTCTATAATGAATCCTAGTGCACGAGCTCTGCTTCTCCCCAGACCAGTATATGCACCAAATTTCAACTCCTCCCTAAACGGCCCGTCGGGATCATCTATATTTCTTAGAGTGATCTCACTCAATCTCTTTTCGATCTTTGGAAGGACAGACTTCCAAAATCCCACATCGCCTGAAAGGAAAAGCCCTAATCTCTTATCGTAATCTATAAACTTCAACATAACATCATACTGTGTCCCATCTCTAAGAGTGGTTCTAAAATCAGATACGAAAATAGCAGAGTCATCAAAACGATACATGGCTATAACTGTCACTGAAAAATGCCCCTTTTCATCATTCCAAAGTATTTGAAATGAGGTTGATTTCACATCGATAGTATTATAATGGACACAAAACTATATTGAACCCCTGTCCTGGATTAACCGTTGTGGTTTTGTATGGACAAGGGTTCGATTTTCCGAACCGTGGCTGTTCAAAACCACAATTCGCCGCTACGTGATGCTCAGAATGTTCTGGGAATTATCTTAGGTTTAGCATATTTCACTTTGATGGACACTCCGAATTTGGACAATAAATCTCAGTTTCATATTCAGTCTTTGAACGTATTACTTTTTTATGCGATAACTCAACTTTATATCTTTCTATCATCCCTTGTCCACATGCACATTTTGAACTTGAAATAAGTTCTGTACTATCAATTTCCCAACTGCTCCCCATTTTTATCACTCCTATTTATAAATTATGATACTTTTGTATACTCCTTTAGAACCTATATTGATCAACTCACCTCATGGTTACTGCAGAATTATCAAAATGCGATCAATGTGAGCCATTGCTTTAATTGACCAATGATTCCTCCAAACAAGAATTCAAATCCTCAAAGTGGGCCCTGTCCATATAGTTATGGCTTTATAAGGACAAGGGCTCATTTTTCCGATTAATAAATCCACAATTTTCTATTTTGTGATACTACGGTTGTTTGGTGAGGTTGCTTGAGACTTGGAATGGTGTAGTGCTGCTAAAATAATTTATCCATAGGAAAGTCCTTAGAATAATAATCTTGATGAATTACTAAGTGATCATCAGGTATACCAAATTCGAATGAGAATTTTTCCTTTATTCTGTGCGGATTGGGATCAACAATCGTAATTCGAGGTACAGTTTTCCTTTTCATAAAAGCATTTTTAAACAAATGGTTGCTTTGAATATCCGTCACTGGAAAGGAATATCCAATAATAATAATCTCACTCGCTTCAGTCAAGCAAAGTTCTGCTTCTCTCCATAACTCCTTAAACAAGTCGCCATACATGTCGTAGGTTTTATGCTTAACAGGTGGGATAATTAAAGGCATTGAAGTAAGTCCAGACTTCCCAGCAGTGCCTTCAGGCATATGAGGAAATCTTGGGGTTAATCTAACGAACACTTGATCTTCTGGAGCTGGCTTTCCTGGGTCCGGTATATTCGGTGGGTAATATCCATAGGAGTACGGTTCGTAATTACTCATATATCTACCATTATGTGTATCGTAAGGATCAATAGTAGATTCAAAAATATAAAAAGTTTCAGGGCCAGCTGACTGAGTCATTGTTATCTTCTCATTTTCAATTGTAGTTGCACTACTTAGCCAGTTGGTAGAACCGTGTAGCTTAATAAGCTTAGGATAGTCAGTTTTTTGTGGGATTGAAGCAGGTTCCCATGCATTTCTATAGATCATTTTAGGCGTTACAAAATACCCAGCATCCGGAGTCCATTCCGTAGTTTCTGCTAATGCTCGATCCATAAGCGTATCCCAATTGAAAGTAACAATAACATCATCCTTTTTCAAAAGCTTAGCTAAATTTATGTGTGGTTCAGACACAGGCCCATTTTGTATTTCATTAATAACAGAAGTAAATAGAAACACCAATTGATTATAAGACTTAAAGGATTCCCTAAGACTGACAAAGTCTTGTGAATCATTAAAAGCATGAAGTAACTTTTCCTCAATCTCAGAATGTAAAACTTCAATGTCTGTACTATAATTCACAAAATCTTCTGGTTTCATCTTGTGGTGTTGGTTCAAGTAATTAATAATCTCTCCTACCAAAACCCATGGATTTTGACTTATTTCTAACTTGTTGTAAGTTTTAAAAAAATCAATTGCAACGGGCATTCTAATCTTTGTTGGGGAACCATCATAAGCTTTTGATGCGCCAGCTCCCAGAATGATAGCTTTCATTCTTCCAATTCTCCTTTGGTCTAGTTTTAGCTCTAAGATACGAATATGCTACTCTCACTCCAATGCTATTTTCACCCAATCTGATTGGAAGCATGATGAAACCATGTCCAACAATACTGGTCCTGGTTTAAATGAACAAGGGTTGGATTTACAGAGCCATGGCTCTGTAAATCCATAATTCGCCGCCGCGTGATGCTGAGGGTTTTTGAGAAGATGGATTAATAAACATCTTCCATTGATGTGTTAACCTCTAGGAAACATGATAAGTATCAAACACACCATTAAACCCACAAGATTTAATAATACTTTCGTATTGCTTACGTAGTGCAATATCATCAAAGTCATTTAGATACCAAGTAACGTTTGCATTCGATAACCTGCGACAAATCTCCGTTATGTATATTTTATCAACCTCCGAGAAAGAAAATCCGAAAGAATATACTCTATCAACAGATATTGTTCCAATACTATTAAAGAAATCCTGGTTCCCTTTAATAGCTTCGGTTGTGTTCTTTCTTAATTTTTCTAGCATATCCTGTAGTGCATTCTCAGAACCAACATGGCGACCCATATATTCTTCTGTATAATCAGTATCGTTTCCATGCCCGAACAATAATTTGCCCCCTTGCTTCCCGTGAATGTGACAAACATTCTTCGCTTCGTATAGCGCCTCTAAAGTAGCAGTGTAATTGAAAGTTAGGAAAAGATCTTTACTATTATCAATCAGCTTTTCAAAATCACCCTTGGGAGATACTTCATCAATATCAATTGTATTAATCCATTCAGCAAAATAATCGGTAATCTCCAATACTGCTCCAACGAGATTGTTTGATAGGTCTTCATTTCTGTAAACTGTGTGCCACTCGTTATCATCATCGTCGTCATAGTTATCGAGGTATTCATTTAAATCTAAATAACCAAGTGATGTTTCGAGATCGGACCATTTTTCACCTTCCGGCTCGGCATTGGTAACGACCTCTATCAAGAAACCTACTACATCAATATCACCATAACTCATATCACCATCGGGCATCATTTGAGCTTCGGGTACACATCCATCGAATAAAGCATCAGGATACTCCTCCTTAAGATATTGATGGAAGTCTTCATAAGATGTTTGCATACCATGAGCTAAATCAAATCCATTACCAATAATATATAAATTCGCCATTTGAATCACCCCTTTACCCAATTATACAAAACACAATTAACTAAGTCAATATAACTTAGTTAATTGTGTTTTGTATAATCCAATTTAAAATGAGTTGTAAATGGATAGACTGAGTTCGAGTTCCTCGTCTCTAAATTGATAGAGTTGCGTTTTGGGTCCGGCATACCTTTGTTCCTTCTTATTAAGAACCTCTAAAAGACCCTGTCTTCCCTTAGTTGAAAGAAGTTTTTTGGAGAAGTTTGTTTCGTCAACCTGAAATTCAGGCACAGTATCCCTCAATAGTCGATGTAACTCTCGGAGAGTAAATCCTGTTTCATCTAAAAAATGCCTTGCTATTGTCTTTGTTAATAATTCAGTATGCATTCGTTTAATAGCGCAACGGAGTATATCCTCATGGTCAAATGCTAATCCTAATTCAAGTGCTTCATCTAAGGTAAAAAGTTTTGCTTCCATAGCATCTGTACTCGCTTCTAGATCCTTAAATACTACCTCCCTAAACACATCAGTCCCGTTTTGAACAGTTACAAAAACTTCTGGTCTTACTAATGCAAAATATGCAACAGATGGTATCCATCCCCTTGGGTCTCTACCTTCGTAGTAGAATGTCTTTAGCTGATCGAGTTTAAAGTCCTTGACAATACCGGTCTCCTCTTTTAACTCCCTTTCTGCCGCTGCATCTAAAGTTTCATCTACCTTAGAAAATCCTCCCGGTAATGCCCACCTTCCCTCGTATGTTTCTTCCTTCCGACGAATTAGCAAAATATACGGCTTGAAAGTCGGCATATGTGGGCGTTTTTTGTGCTCAAACATAGGAATTACCGTAAAAACACAAATATCTACCGGTAACCCATCAGGTGTCTGAAAAGCCTCAACAGATTCTCCAGCTCCTGGCAATAAACGTATTTCACCATTGGAGTAGTGGGCGTAAACTGAAATGTTATTCTGAGATCCAACAACTAATTCACTAACAACACAAGAAGTTTCATCAGAGTTCAATCTCTTATAAAACTGTCCATTTAGGTGAACCTCATATGCTAAAGCTTGTGGATCAGCTAAATCAGTCCAATTTACTCGTATGGGCTTTGTTAAAAGTTGCTCTATATTCAGCTTACTCAACAATCTACACCCCTTCATATTATAAAGTTATTTTAACTAAGTTATTATATCATATAATTAGAAACACTGTTCTCCCAAAATGACTACCGGACTTTCTAAACCAGCAACTCAAATCGACTGCCCATCCATTTTCTTGTCATCTCAGTAATCAATCTAAAGCCATAAGAAATGTGCCCACCATCTTCAATAACAGGCAAAGCTACTGGAGTACAAGAAAAGTACCGCCAAAAGCGTCACCTAGACACAATTGGCGGTACCTCTAAAAAATGTTTTAACCACAAGCCGACTGAAACCTTGCCCAACATTAACAATGGTGTTTTTGCATGGACAAAGGTTCCGATAAACGAACCCTGGCTGTTCAAAACCACAATCTTAATACGATTGTTCGGCGAGATTGCTTAGGATGAAGATTAAGCTAAGGTCATCCTTATCGGTTATATGGTAAACTAAAATGAATCAGGAGGGGCTCAATAAATCCCCTCCTGATCCAAGTCAAATACCACTGTAGCATACAAGAATTCATTTACTACCATTTTAACTATTATTTCATCACCAAATCTATAGCAAGTATAAGAATACTTACAATCCTGCACGTCAACCCAATCCAACAAAATTAAAGGAGCTACAAGGAAATCTCTAGCGTTTTCCATACTCTGTAACGTGTATTCTACAATTAATATTCTCTCATATACTCTGCTCCCCATTTCAGGCAAAGGTTCTTCTGAAATATTGAAGGGAAGAGTGAATTCTTCTATTTCCTCAAATGACATATCACTTGCAAAAGAATAGTTTATTGTTCCTTCCTCAATACAATAACCCTCAGAAATTTCAAAGACAGAATGACCTACTGCCAATTTAAACAGCATTCTTTGAATTCTGTCATCAAAATAACTAACATCGTTGTTCTGTAATATGTTTTCAATATCACTCACTATCTTTTTATTGTAATTTATTCTGCTTTCAACTTCCGAAGAATATTCGTAGTTTGGATAAAAGTATCTGCTCTTAAGCTTCTCAATTAAAATAGATAAAAAGATTTCATCACTCGAGAATGACTTGTTGCACTTGCTACAAGCAGGAACAATGCCAAGGTTATCAGGAAATGGTCTAGTTAAAAATACTTTGGAAGGTACATGCTCTCTCGAATCAGCAATTTCTCCACAATA
Source organism: Paenibacillus sp. 2KB_22 (assembly GCF_052115745.1). NCBI lineage: Bacteria > Bacillati > Bacillota > Bacilli > Caryophanales > Paenibacillaceae > Paenibacillus > Paenibacillus sp. 2KB_22. The sequence goes on along the minus strand of NZ_JBFRHG010000008.1, from coordinate 73,407 downwards.
AATACAGTCTGAGTTATTCTTATCATAAACGATTTTATGACGCAATCTATTGTCACCCAAAAAATCTACAAATTCCAACTCAATCCCCCCAATAGAATGGACCGTAAAAGTTTCCATACGTGACTAAGAGATAATTTGCTCAATCAACTCAAGACACCTATACTCCGAATCCTGCTTCAATTCGCATTCCCAAATCACAATAACTCTCCAGCCCATATCCCGAAGTAACTGTTGTTTATCTTGATCTCTTAATATGTTGACTTCTATTTTTTTAATCCATTAATCTGTATTTGATTTAGGTATACGGTAATACTTGCAACCTTCATGGCCATGCCAGAAACATCCATGTATAAAGATAACTGCCTTATACTTTAGCGAAATAAGATCGAGCTTTCCCGGCAGTTTCTTATCATGCAGTCTATAGCGGAAACCTTTGTTGTGCAGATACCTCCTGACAATCATTTCAGGAGCAGTGTTCTTCGACTTTATTTTGGAAATCATCTTGCTGCGTTCTTCTGTTATCAGTGTGTCCACCATCAGCAAGTCCTCCCTGCATGTTGGATAGTCTACTACACAAATCCAGCATTTCTGCAAGTTTAGCAGCAATAGCCCTTCCCATGAATGGCGGTACTGCATTGCCAACTTGCTGGTATTGCGAATCTTTGGTCCCTACAAATACATAGTCATCGGGAAAGGATTGCAGTCTGGCTGCTTCTCGTATACTTATTGCCCTTGGAATTGTTGGGTGAATCCACATTGATTTGCGTACATTTGTAACTGTTCCAGAAGGCTTGCCATATTCAAGTCTTAAATAGATTGAATTCTGTGTTCTTTCTGGTCGAGTATACGTATTCTCGATTAAACTGCGATCTAGATCATGGAAGTTCTGCCCTTGACCCAAAGCTTCAAAACGTTTTTTGGCAGTCTCTCTTGTTTCCGTGGCCACGTGATTGCTTAGTATGGCTGAATTGCGTAGTTGCCGCGTAAGCTCCGTTGTTTGAAAGTCATTATCTAGTGGGATGGGATCATCCTCTGTATTAAAAACTGGATATATTTGCTCCAAATCCTGAATCGCATCAAATACAGTAAAATATTCTGCTTCTTTATACACTTTTACAGGTAATTCCGGTTGGAGATGTAAATCTTTTCTCAACCCAATAGCAATATATCTTTCACGAAGCTGCGGCACCCCAAACCATGCAGCATTAAGCACACCATCATCTATTTGATACAGCTGTCCCAGCCTTTTTCCAATATAATCAATAACCGAGTATGAATTAGCATCTACGTACACGCCTCTTTGATCTACCTTTAAGTTTTGTACAGCAATATTATTATCCAATAGTTCTTTTACATGCATCATCAGACGTTGAACATTAAGATATGCCAGCATTTCATTCTCCGCTTCTTCAAATGAAATTTCCTCTCCAGCATATCGAATAAATGCATTAAGCGAAGCTTGCTCAAAATTAACATAATGTCTCGAAATAGCTGGGATTCTTCGAGGCAGTACTGAAATATGCTTTATACATAGTTTTCCTTTGCTGAGAGCCTTCTCTCTTGTTTCTTCCTTCCTAGAGTTTTTATGCAGCATTCTTAATGCATAAAATACCTTGTCAGGCAGAATGAGTTCATTTAAAATAGCTGGATCAAACAAATACTCATAGATATCACCCACAGGACACTCGGTATCTAAAAGACAAATCGTTTCGTTGCGGGTTACTATTCCCAGTTGTTCAAATTCAATCCCATCATTATGTGTACAATAAAAACGGTGAGTATCTGACTTAAGCATCCGAACATTCTCCATCACAAAAGCTTTCGGTTTCAGGTTGAGAATCACTTCAACATACTTCTTAACCAGACTATTATTTTGGCTAATAATATGATTTCGTTGACGATTTGCATTTGAAAACCCTTGGCAAGGAGGACCTCCAACAATTACATCAAATTCTCCATATGAACGCTTGAAAGAATCGTAGTCAGTTATATCCAAGATATCACTTAATACTTCTGTATTGTCATGATTGCGTTCATATGTTGCTTTTGCATGGTTATTTTTCTCAACCGCAACAGCAATATCAAATCTTTCTGTCTGCGTAAAACCCAAACTCATGCCGCCCGCACCTGCAAATAAATCTAATAGTCTATACACGTTGTTCCACCTCTTTTCAAGCGTCCTTCCAACCCTCAACAATAACCCTTTCAAGCAAAGAAAGCAACTTCTGGCTATGTATTGAGTTTGGCAGCTTCACGGGCATATTGCAAGCTATTTTTAAAGCATCTGCCTCTGTGTGATAAGGTATTTGCTTTTCAAGAATAAACAAGTGCATTTTTTTCCAATAGTCTGCTCCGTAATTTACCACCCTTGTCTGTGCCTCAATACCGCTAACAATTTTCTGATCTTTGCGGGCCCTGCGAACTTCTGTCTTTTCATCTCCTGAAGCAATGAGCACCGATTCTAGTTCTGCATCAAGAACAATGTTCAAACTTTTCACCTTATTCCAACAAGCTTCTCTTTTACACCACTGTGTCACATTAGCAACAGCTCGTGAGGAATCAGTTATGGAGTCTAGAACTGCTTTGGCTAGCTTATTTAATTGGCTTGTAAGAACACTTGGCACATCTTGTTTATTCCAAATAATCTGTAAATCCAAGACGTAGGCCGAGTATTGAGTTTTAAGCAAATGTACCAGCAAAGCAATTGAGTAAGTTACAATGTTGGCACGATAACCATGCTCGTACCATGACTGATGAGTAACCAGCTTCTCAACGTGTTTGAATAGAACGTAGAGAGCAATCGACTCTTGAAAAAACTTTTCATTGAAAGAATCCTCTGATAGCTGCCATTCATCATCAATCCATTCTGCGAACTCTCTAAAATTAGACTGAGCCCCTTTGCTGACAACATGAGGCAACCCTCGCCAAGTATTGCGAGCTTTTGCCAGATCCGTCTTAGTAATAAGTTGGTGCTTAGGGTTTTGCGTAAGGAACCGGTTGCGTTCAGACTTAGTCATACGCATTTGAGTTTGGAGATGTTGTCCTCTAGCCCGTTCATAAAACCACCGAGTATCGTGTTGATCCCCCCCCATTGCTGGAGCAAACATTCTGCGTGAGATTTGTTCCATGCGTACATGGAAGGGATGCGTTGAAAAGAAGTCTGCATCGCTAACTTTATTTTGGCTATTTGACGACTTTGAAATTTTCTGCATTAGATTATGCGTTTCATCAGGCTCAGCATTGAGTTCGGTCAGTTTCATTTGTACACTAATTCCATCAAGATTAGCCTTATCTTTATATCGTGCGCTTGATAGCGAGGCTGTTGTTTGCCCTCCATTAATAATCTGAAAATCTCTAACGTAAGTAATAAATTTCCCCTCGGGTTTTTCTTCTACTACTACATCCACTGCAGTAGCTGCAATTCCATTATTGAACGCAAAAAACATTTTGGGGGAAGTAAGAATTGTCTCTCGTATCTTTTTGTTTACTGCTACTTTTGTGCTTAAAAATGACCGCACATTTCCCTCAAGTAATTGCGAGCCAAAATGATCATACATATCGGCTACCACTGTACCGGGAATTACACACAAAAAAGAACGATAGGAATTATCTCCAAAATTGCCCGCATCAAGACAAGGGATCCCGTTAGCTGAGTACTGCGTAAAATTAATTTCAACGCTTTCTCGGCCAGCCTCCGCCAAAAACATCTTATAAAGACGCTCAACATCCCAGATCTGAAATTCTACGCCTACTCCCTCGAAATCTTTGACCGGGAAGCTTTCAATTCGACCACTCATCAATCCATCAGTAAACAGCAGAACACGATATTTCCGAATTCGTTCCTTATTAGTTCTCAATGTATCAACTAAATCTGCTGCTGAACTGCTTATCTCTATTTTGTCATGCAATTTATTTTTGAAAGTTTCTTCAACGAACCGAAGAGGCCACTGAAATATTTGCTCTGCTTCAGACCGAATGAGCGTCCTCTCAGCATCATCTCCGAGATAGTCTGCCACAATAAGGTTCATAGTATTATCAAACTCGTCCATTGCGTATCCGTCAATTCTCAACTTTCGGTTCCGCATTCCTGAGCCAAGATAGAATGAAGCTTCAAAATCCGGAAGTACTTCAGCATTTACAAGATAGTTTGAAACAATCCCTACAAAAGCAGCACTTGAACCCCCGCCATAGGCTGCAGCAGTTGAACGGACATCCTCGAGAAACTCTTTTCTAAAATCCTGCAGATCCATATGGCACCTCCAAGTTTAATCAATGAATTCTCCAATTCTCAATAGCTGGTATACTAATATTATAGCTTGCTGATACAATTTGATGTGGAACATTGCTGTTAATTAGTTTAGGAAAACTGCCATCTACTCTGTAGCTCTGATTTCCGCCAAGTCTATACCAGAATTCTTTATATTCTAATGAATCTATGAATCCATTTTTCAATAACTTGTCGTTGAATAAATCGAAAGTTACTGGATTGCCTTTTAAGATTCCTCGTATATCATCCGCTTTGCTCAATAAAGTAAAAGAATTAGAAGAGTTAGGAGCAGTTTTATCAATAAAATATATTATAAGCTCTCCAGGGCTCAATACTTTTAATTGTTCCAGTGAAGAAATAGATATAGTTTTTGACCCAATTCCAGTTGCCTTGACTTCATGCCAGGTAGTTGAAAAAACGAAATCCTGATCTGCTCCTTCAGGCCCCATCCAGCTCTCAACTGCTTCATGCATAGGAATTCCATTCAAAATGCATTTTTGCAAGTGAATTAATTCCCCCAAAAGCCCTTTTCTTTCTGAATCACTCAATAACCCTTTGCTCTGCTGCTCCATTAATTTTGACCATTGCATATACCGTTTTGCAACAAATTCAATTCCTAGCACTGAGTCGCATTGGTTCCTTGACGATTCAATCAAATCGCAACATAATCGAATGAACACTTCTTCATTTTCTTGACGAACTAAACGAAATGTCATTGTCCATTTCCCATCGCCGCGGCGTCCAACTGAAGATATAATTGATTTGGATGATGGCAAAACTTCTGGCTCATAGCTACAAATTATTAAAAGAGATTTCTGATTAATGTCTTCATAGCCGATGTGCCAATCCAGGGTATGACTGCCATCTATCCTTACATATGACTTAGTGTATTGAACAATGCTATTCCATTTATCAAGAAGTTGTTCATTAGTCAACATCGTTATCATCCTCATCATCGACGTCCATCCAGTTGCTTAAATCCACCATATTCACAACGTAATTTGCTGTTTTAATATAACCGTTCCCGGGAAACCCAACCCCAATGGCATACAATGTGTCAGGGATCTTAGGATTGATTGGAGCATCCTTCTTCCCAGTACTTTTCAATACATGTAGCATTAATATAGGTTTCCGATCCCCTATAAGATATGCACTATCAGGAATATTATTTGTTTTACCTGGGTTAAGTTTTCTAAATCTCTCCTCAGCTTCCTTGATCTCACCTTTATTAAGCCCTGCCTTTGTACAACCTCCAGATCCTACTCTAACTTTAGTCCCCATAACCTTAATCATTCCATTTACTTCCTCAACATAGCGTTTTTCTCTTTTGATTTTAATGATTCCATTAGCACCTTCAAGTTCGAAATCATCTGAATCAGAGCCGAAAGGAATGAACACATCCCATTCAGTAAGTCCTGAACTCTTTTCAACATACTCAGCTAGAGCCTTACCTTGAAATGACATATGCCAAGGATGAGTCTCAAAGCTGTATAACAATTCTACAATAAGGTCTTTGTGAATGCCGCTCCACATGATCCCAGATTGCTCTACGTCACGTCTTGAGCCTGCTGTGTCCAAACTTGCCACAAACAACTTAAAAGCACGCTCGTTCGCTACAAGAACATCTGGCTTGGATTTTAATCGTGGTGTCTCTAACAATTTCCCGGTTACTGAAATTGGTCTGCTTACCTGCGTCGCAGTCCTCATCTTATTTCTAGCTGTAACAATAAGTGAGTTAGGATCCTGCCTTACTTTGAGGCCAAAGTCTCTTGGTGTAAGATTATACTTGTTCATTCTGCTGATTTCATCTTTCAACTCGTTGGAAGCTGAAGTAATATGTCCATACCAATCAATTACATCGGGCGACATCCACACTTTGAACAAATCGCTATAATTAGGACGATAACCAAACCATCGTGCCATTTGCAAAAGAGTATCGTACATTTGAGAATTGCGGTAAAAATAACTAGTACACAATCCTTCAAGTGTCAGACCGCGTGACAGACTGTTGCCTCCAATTGCAATCACTCGCAATCCGTTCTCCTCATAGGTATCATAATTTAAACTGGCTGCCCCTGTTTTTTGATTGACCGCCCGAACCTCTACTGGGGCAATTGCTTTATACAAATACACGACGAGAAGCTCTTCCCATGAAACCCCAGATTTCTCTTCCAAATGATGCTTGTCCCAGATTTGCTTCATCATCCGCAATGACTTTATCTTCATAGTCTGTGCCTCATCAAGGGCGCCATAATTATGCACATCAGATTTGACTTGCTCCAACCAAACTATTATGTTCTCACGTATTCTCACTTGGACATCAGTAAACCGACTTACATTTATAAGCATGGAACGATGATCTCTACTATCGCCACGAACATCTCTTATCGCATTCACCAACAAAAAGTAGCCCATTGCTTCGTATAAGCTTGGGGGCAATTCGTCAACAACAAGATCCTTTTTATGCTTAAACGGAAAGAACATATCGATTTCCCTATTATCTATTTCTTCTATATTCTCTTCATAACTCGCTCTATCTCCGAACATAGCATTGGCACCAATGTAATTTGTTGGAGGAGATAGCAAGTAAATAAAATCTTTTGGAAACAACTGATCCCCTATCATTTCATCATCGGTTTCGGGATTTATAAAAATGTTGGCAAACGGCGTAGCCGTCACACCTACATATGTAGCTTGATAAAAGCGATTTAATATCGAACGTATTGCCGCATTAATCGCTGTGGGATCTTCCTCTTCTTTTTTTGTGTTTACCGATGCATTATCAGCTTCATCATCGATAAGAAGCAGAGGCAAGTCTATTTTCCCAGAATTGTCTGCATTGTTGTTAAGCAGCCAACTTTCCAGGTTTTTAAGCACTGACTTATTTTTCTTCACAACAAATAAGGCAGGCTCGCTTATATTTCTCAAGGTTAGATCATTGCTGTTCAGAATGCTGGTATTGAAATCATAAAGCACTGATGTAAAGGCAGATATTCTTTTGGATGAATCAATTTTTCCTACACCATCAAAAACATTTCTTACTTCTTGTTTCCCCTTTAAACGCAATAGGTCTTTACTCAATCTGCCTGCAAACTCTTTATCTAGCCGTTTCTGAGTTTGCATACGAAGATTTTCCATCATACCGGCTAAAACAATAATCACTTTATATCCGGCATCTGCAGCCTTATTGCAAATAGCAGTATAGTTAACGGTTTTCCCCGATTGAACGTCTCCCAGTACCAATCCCCTTCTCTGCCAGGGCTTATCATTTTGAGGATCGCCAAACAAATCCACAATATCGTTAGATACTATCTCAAGGTTGGCTGTTACTCTGGTGTTCCATCCCTTCACCTCTTCTAAGTAACGTCTAAAACGTTTCCAGTAGTAAAAGTCTATTTCTGCCCTTCGACCGGGAAGCCATGATTGATGATCACTACTTTTATTTGAGATGTAAACTCCTACATCCATTGTTATGACCAAGGCTGATTTTAAATTTCGTACAATCTGATTAAACTCTTCATTCGCTACAGGAAAAGCTTCCCTCAATGCCGTTGCCTCTGTAATAAATTCTTCCTCAGTTGGAGGAACATCAGGGTATTTAGTATTAATTGCAACCGATATAAATTTCTCTAGCATTTGGGCGGATTGACTTAACATTTTATTCAACCTCCTGAACCAATTCTATTAATAATTGAGGGTATTGATTAAAAGGCTCTGTACCAGCCAGCCTATCAAGTATTTCTTCCCGTTCTTGCTTACTTCTACATACAGATAGAATCTGTTCCAAAAGCACCGATAAATCAGCTTTGGATATTTCATTCTCATTTAAAATCCGTTGATCATTAGTCAGATCAATGTACAGTTGGTTTAAAGGTAGGCCTTTCTCAATTTGAATCAGCAGCTTTTCCAACAATCGGCTTTCTAAACTAGTGCTTGAATTCAGGACTTCAATTAGAGGGTAATCTCGATTAATATTATAAATAACTCCTCCTTCTCGAGTTTTCACTCTATACCATATATGAATTTGAGAGTCGTCGGTTTCCTTTTTTCCTCTATAGGTCCAAGTCCTTGCACTGCTTTCAGATATTTTCCCAATAATTCTGGCCAAATTTTTACGCACAATCTCTGGAGGTACCGCAACTGATTTTTTAATATCCAGCGTCCACAAGTAATCAAGAGAGTTAGGAATGTCAACACGGACACGGGAAAGCTTTGTTAGATCTCCTTGACGCATCAAACGAAACCACGTACCCCAAACAAGCAACCTTTTATTGCGATACACATAAAACCCTTGCAATCTTCTAAGACCATCTTTTCCTCCAAGCATGTTCAACTCCATTTCTGAGAGTTGAGAAATATGAGGCAAGTTATATGGCCTCACCATAACTTTATGTCCTTCAATTAAAATACTCTCGTCATCCATAACTTGTGTACTTCTATCTGCTAAAAAAGGATCTATCGGTTCAATCTTTACCTTATTAATCCAGATTTCAACCTTTTTGATTCCGGGCTCTCTCCCGGCAAGATACCGATGAAATACAAGGGATAAGTGCCCCCGAACCTGATCCATGTATTTCCCCATTGATTTATCGAAGTTGATCTCTGCCACGCTTAGTCGGTCTAATACTTGCCAGACTACCAAGGTCCCTGACTCATTCTCTTTCAACGCTTCAACATGCGGAATATCTGTTATGTCCTCTAATCCAAAGACTTTCAGTGACCAGTCATTTGTTGATTGAATAAAATCTAAATCCCACTGTGCCCCGGTAATCTGACTTTCCTTTTTACTGATAACAGTTAGCCTTCTGCATTGAGACATGGATGCAGTTTTCAATCCTAGTCCAAATCTCCCCAAGTCACCTGTTGACCGATCATCCAGTGGATTTTTGCTGCCATACCTCATGGCATTCTTTAATTCCTCTTTATTCATTCCTTTACCATTATCAAGTATTGCAATATAAGGATCTTCAACAGGGAAGAACATAATGTCTATTTGTGTGGCATTTGCAGTAATGCTATTATCAATAATGTCAGATACCGCAGTTTCTACTGAATAACCAATTGCTCGGGTTGCCTCCATAAGAACTGGTGCATATGGCGGTGTAGAAATGACCTCCATAAGTTGCTTCCCCCTTTCATAAACGCAGTCATCAACTTGCTGTATACTCTAATAGTTCGACAGGATTTCCCATATTCCTGTTCTATCTAATACATCACTACTGTTTTAATGTTTGCTTCTATTGATATGGATCAAGTCTTATTGATTTAAATTTGCTACCCCTTCTTGTTTTTTCAGAGATACAGATTTTAATTCGTTCCGCAATTAAATCTAATATTCCAATTCAAAGATGATGTTTAACATAGAATAAGATATGAAAACTTCAACAATAATCATTAATTATTAGTAATAAAATATTTTTCGTTCATATATCATATCTTCGAATACATTTTATGGAGGTATACTATGAGCGAACATCACAATCTTCTATTATCACTACTCCATTCAACCCTCAACCCCGAAGGAGACATTCACTTCTTGGCAATTGCAGAAAAAGAAATGCAAGTCTACGAAAAAGAGCGGCCCGTGCATCAAGTGCGGGTCGCTCTTACATTTCAAGAAGGAGATACAGTAAACCCTTATTATGACGGTACAGACCTGTTTGTAACAATAGGTGAGGACAGCATCGAATTCACTCTGGAAAAAGAATGGGCTGATAACCCCCCAGCCATTGAAGGAAGTCCCATTGAGTTCGCGCTGGGCTGGGTAGCGGAACTGGCTGAACCATTCTATGTTTCACCCGAAGCTCTTGCAGCAGCCGAAGCTAACAGCCATCCACGCTATAGTAATAACCCACAAGGTCACAATCATCAGGAGGAATCAGAAAAATGATCGACCTGACATCTGATATGCAGTTCGCCACCTTAATCCAAACCAACGCACTTCCTACAGACTGCCTTACTTTCATCCGCGATTATATGCAACAACTTCGCAATGCACATGAAGGAGAAGCCTTCCCTCCACCCGGTCAATGGTACTTCATCCTGGAAACTTTCGATCAGCTTACTCCCATTCAACACGATGGAACTGCCTTCTCCTGTTCGGCGGGTACGTATTACCCTGAATACATCGAACAATACACTTTTAATGAGGAATACGCTTTGTATAAAATCCACGTCATGCTAGACAATGAGTGCAGCATGACGTTTTTTACGTTACAAGGTATTCATTCAACAGAGACCGAGCAATGGCTCCTTGCCAACGCCAACTAAGCCTAATCTACCAATAAAAGGAGCATCCTCAAATGTCTTTGCAACTGACTGATGCCAAGAAAAAATCACTGGCTTCGCTCGTGAAAACACATCATGAACAGCACTTTAGCCGCTTTCCCTTTGCCAAGTATCCCATTGAGCCAATAGAGGCCTGGAAACAACAGTTCTCTGATCCTGCCAGCATTGAAGCCCATACTCTACGTTCTGCTCTGTCATGGTCTTGTAGCAAATGGCAACAACAAAACATTCCATACCCGTACAAAAAGCTCCACCTAACTGTCATTAGCAATTGGAAGAACTTCGTGGAACAGTATAAACCAGAACCGTCATCTGTTATCTCATACTGGAAAGACTTACTCGGAAAAGACGAATATGCGTTCAATACAATCGCCTTTCTTACTCATCTTCTATGCCCCAATCAGGTCGTACTCACAGATTCCCGTCGAGTCAAAGGTATGAACGACCTGCTCACAGAAGCTGAAATGCCGGATGAGTGCGTAGTACTTGAAGATGTGTCCGCAACTATAGAGCAATACAGTGACTTTTACCGTCAGATCCTCCCCAAGACACAATCTATACTTGGCGATCAGGCTTCCGTGAAGCTAGGTCGCTTTTTGTTTGCCTACGGATACCGAGATGTTCTAGAGAAAGTTAGCGCGCTCAAAACTAACAATCTGGAGCCGATTATAACAGAGTTTGACTGGGATATAATCGATACGAAACAGTTTAACCTGAATTTGATTGCTAACCGAGCAAATTCAGATCGCCTATTCGCTTGCCTGTTACTTGCACTGGATATCCAGCCTGTTCTCCCCAATAAACTTACCGTTCAGGACATTATCAACCTTATCCCCCTAGGTACTGGAGGTATCTGCAACCCGTCTAGCTACAATTACGCTATGATAGCCCTTTTTGGCAATCAAGCCGGAAGAGACTTCTTCATTTTTGATGACACACATCTTACCGAAAAATTCACTAAGCAAGCTAACAACTCTACTCGCAACATGAAGCTCTACAGTGAGCATGCTGAAGATTCTTTATCTATTAATCCCAAATATATTCAGGGAAAGAGTTAGCCCTCGTTTCTTATTAGATATTAGCAACAACTCAACAATACATTCACAAATAAAAAGGAGAACTTTCCCATGAGATTTCTATACTTTATCATTGATCTACTCATTAAAACAGCTCGTATTCTTCCTTATATTGAAACAGCAATCAGTCTGTTATCCACAGTAAAGAAACCTCCAAATAAGTATGAAAGTCTGGATTTTCATACTAGAAGAAGAATACCACTCTCTATTGATGCCCATCTAAACCTGGCTAGAACTGATAAAACCCAGCCAAATGCTAAAGTCCAGATTATCCTCACACACTCACCAAATGAAGACAAATAAAAAGACGAGTCAAGTAACATACATTACTCGCCCGCCACCAACTATGCTTTATCTCCTGGCTTCCCATCATAAGTTTCAAACATGTCGCGTACCATCCGCTGAACCAAATTCACTTCTGGAAGACTCCGATCTCGAAGTAAAGATATGTGCAGGTCTAACACATCTTTCTTTTCCAACTTACCATTCCGATCAGGAATTTCATCAAGCTTACCAAACTTAAACGCCTCTACTGGATCGGCTTCAAGAGCTAACATGATCTTCTCCAAAGAGTTTAGCGATATATTACGCTTTCCCCGCTCAACTCCACCGATATAGGAATCCTGGAGTTCAGCTAATTCCGCAAGTTGGGCTTGGGAGAAACCCTTTTCCATTCTTAACTGCTTAATTCTGGCTCCTACAAAAGTTAAAAAATCAGACACGTCTACCACCACCCTTATTTCAAGGGTAGGTAATCCTGATCAGTGAAAACAGAGTATCAAACTATAAGATACTATTGTTTTTATAACTTATAAGTTCTTATAATGGATATATAGTACGCATAGTGCTAGTAACCTATGAAATCCATATCAGCAGTCAAAGGGGGATAAGCTTATAGTCATAGGATCAGATGAGAGAGGTTGGTACTTTTCCAACTCAAACAACGAAGAAACTGACATCTAAATTACTGTAGGAGAGATGAATTTTGAGCACATTTAGTATCATTGTAGGTCTCATCATAGGAATAACACTGTTTATCATACTCAATCGAGTGCTATCCATAACATTTGCAGGGTTTTACGGATTGATCGTTGTTTTCGGTATCTGCATTATGTTAGGAATCGGAATAGCCGAATGGGGCTTGTCTTTCGCTAAGAATCATTATGTTTGGACTGGTATCATTATCGTTGTTATTGGACTAATCACAATCGGGGCGAGAAAGGGTAATCGTTAGGCTACATAAACTTAACAGTTTCTCTCAATAAAGCACCTAAGGAGGCACCAATATTGAAGCTTACCAAAATGAAAATCATTATAAGCATACTCTGTATCTCACTGTTCAGTTCTGCCGCAGTAGTATCAGGAGCAACCAGCATCCTCAAAATTGGATTAGATGGTTTCACTCTTGATATGACCAGAACAAAAGGAAAAGTTCAGGTAGGAAATAAAATGGTTCCTGCAACGTTAAGTCAAAATGGTACAACATATATTGCCGCTCCAGCTATTGGAGGAGTCATCCGAGCAAACTATATGTATGATTCAAAATCAAATACACTCATGTTCAATAGCTACAAAAAGAGTGAGGATGCCGCCAATATTAAAATGCTTCAAGGTCAGGTATCAACTCTCAAGAAACAGGTCGCCGAACTCCAATCTGCTAAAAACAAATCAGAGGGCTGGCTGGAATACCGTTCGAAGCATTTTACACTTCTATATACGAAGACATATGAAAAAGATATTAAGCAAGTCGAAGCTGACTTTGAGAAAGGATACGAGGTTGCGGTTAGAGAATTCACTAATTTGCTTCCAGAAGTGAAGACCATGTTAAATAGCGATCTCTATCCGATCTACATTTATCTACATCCTACGGCAACTGACCAAGTTAGTGAAGGTTCAGCCTACAACTATACGTATGGTACTGCCGAAGTTCTGAAATCAGAAATCCATGTTCTCACACCATCCGCATATCAGAAGAAAGGATACACCCTAGATGGTGGAACATACGATAACCCGGAATACTTTACTCACCTGTTCAAACATGAATTCATCCATACCCCACAATCAATGATTGCAGAGAGACTTCGTGGTGAAAAAGGGTGGTATCCAGGGGGGCAGGAGACACAATGGATCAAAGAGGGACAGGCAGAGTACCTTGCAGCGAAAGGCACCAAAGATTTAGAGAAAAATAAAGCCCATTGGAAACCAATCATTCTCAAGAATCCTCAAGAACACATTACCTTATACAAAGATAATTTAGTTGTTCGTACACCTTATATCGCAGGCTACACGTTTACTACATTTTTATATGAACAGTACGGAGCCAAAAAGTACGATACCTTCCTAACCAGTAGCAAGCCAACTTTGGAAGAAGCCTTTGTAGAAAGCTTCGAAGGGTTAGAGCAAGTAAATAAAAAGTGGTTGGAGTGGTTAAAGAGATAATCAAATACTCTAAAGGGAATCGTCATCGGACGATTCCTTTTTTTATTAAATTTCTTATTTCCTTCTTTAAACTGTTACTCACATAAGTATCACCATTTACAATAACAAGCAGTCCACCCTCTGTTGCCAATGTACCCAATATCTTGTCTTCATACAGTTCTTCTAATAAGTGTCCAATCATTTCTGCACTTCGATTTTTTGCAACCAGGAAAAACGTTCTTGTTTTGGTCACTACATAGCCTTCTTCATTTGTGAGCAACTGAATAAGTAGTTCTCTCTGTTTTTCTCTTTTTGCTCCATCACCTAGTGTCATTTTTCCGTTTGAATCCTTAATAATACCTAAAGCTTCAATGTCCCTACTTAATGTTGATTGAGAAGCAACAATCCCTTCTTTAACCAACATTTTACTTAATTGTCTTTGAGAAGTGACTATTTTATCTGTTACACACTTAACTATAAATTCTCTTCTGTTTACAAGTGATATTGATTTCTCCATATAAATTCCCCTCAATCAGTTTATGACACAAATTTGTCACATTCATCCTTCACCGCCGATGACTCCCATAACACCTTTGCATATATACCCACTCTCGATATTTTAAGTAATACCAGGATTCTATCGTATACTCACATTAAAATATAAGCTATTTTTTTTGCATATTATCCGATAAAACTAGTTATTTTTGAAAAGTTATGAATTTTAATAGTCATATACGTTTGTAACTTCACCACAAACCCTTATATGTCGACAGTTGTAGGTCTTCACCACTAGTGCATATTGTGATATATTTCTTCTCACGGAATACAAAGCTTTTCAGCTGCCCTTTGAAATCAGAATAAGTTTTACCTTAGACGCACCTGCGATCTTTAAAGAGAAAGGAAGTGAAACTCAATCTAAAAACCAACTAATTCTATCCGTTTAGTATGTTTAACATTATTTAAATAGGAGAGTTTAATTAAAAATTTCTATAAAACTAACAAAGGAGTCCAACATGAATACAACTACACAACCGATCTTAGATGAAAGATATGCTAACGGAATTACTTTTGAGATTATTGGATTTCAAGATCAAAAATTTTCTGACCTTAATATTTTTGATCAAGGAACTAGCGTCGCACTTGCAACGTCCCTCTTTATAAAGCATTTGAGTAATGCAGGAGAGCTAAAATTTGACATACTAAATAGAGGACACTATTTCTTGGCTACTCTTTTTTTCCCCATTCCGCTCCCTATTGGCGGAATGCGAAATCTTGAACAATTTGCTGAGCGAGCATCAAATAAATTAAAAAGCGATACAGGCTTTCTTGTAGAAAATATGCACTACATCATAGATTTAAGTTCATCAGAATCGAGACGAGTCTCAAATAAATATATACTTCCAACTAATTACCTATTGAACATGTTAGGAATTGAACAATGCTATACTCCACATGCTGAGATAGCAGCAGATAATCTAGTTGATTATTTTGCAAATTATAAAGGGGATATGTTAAGAGAAAAGGTCGTAGAAAGACTTGGAGATAAATATGAACTTACTTTTCATCCAAATTTGTTAACTGATATAAAACGTCCAGAGTTTATTTCTGAGTTTTCATTCTCAACATTTCAAATCTTAGTATCCCTACACGGAAATACAGTATCATCTATTTTATCTAGCTTATCCAAAACCATTCAGATCAATCATTCTTGCGAGATTGATAATTGCTTGCTTATTACTTGTGATAATCAAGAATCATACTACATGGAGAGAACTAAAGATTTCGAGGATGGGATAGATATGATCAAAAATAAAGTGGAAAACGAAATCATTCCTCTGGGGGTAAATATTTTAAAAATTAGCTTGTACATGGAAGTTTGCCTTGATACACCACCAAATTACATCAATGTTATTCCAGTCTTTAAAAATCAGTTTTAATAAAAGGAGATTTATAGTGATGCTAGAATACGCCCTTGAATATAAACGGCTAGGTTTACCAATCATTCCATTATGCTCTGGTGATCATTCTGGCATGAATGATTACCACACAGAGAACTGCCGTTCTCCTGGTAAGAGCCCTCTGATTAAATGGAAGGATCGGAACATACCCTCTGATCAAGAGGTTCAGGATTGGTTCAAGCGGTGGCCTAATGCTAACTTAGGACTTGTATTAGGAAATGATAAAGGACTTGTCGCGCTTGATATAGACGGTGAGTATGGTCATAGGCAGCTCCTTCAACTCAATAATGGTGAAATTCCAGATACATGGTCATTCTCTACACCAGGGGGCGGTATGCGATATGTATTCAGAGCACCCACTGATCAGCAATGCAGGACTAGACATATTTCTAATCCAGATAAAACTCAAATTCATTCTGAACTCGCAATTTTAGGAAACGGAAGCTACACAGTTCTCCCCCCATCCATACATCAAAACGGAGGCATATACAAATGGATCAATCCCAAAAACCTAATCTCCCGGCATTAGCACCAACTTGGATGTTACAGAGCTCAACTTTTCCAAAAAAGAGGAGGAGGTTACCAAAGACCCATAATACTAACCATGAAGTATTAGCTGATTTATCTGAACGATGTTCTGCCTTCTTAGAAGATTTTGAAACTCAGAAACAGGAGAGCTTATCTGAACCTGAATGGTTTAATTGGATTTCAATGTTAGTCAATGCTGGATTCCCGGAGGCAGCTAGCAAATTTTCTAAGATGTCATATAAACATAACCAACGAAGCGAAAAACGTATCAGCGAGATGAAATTAAAACCTATTAATGCTTTGACCAAATGCACCACTTTCGGATGTGACGAGGAACAAATTAAATCGTGTTTCAACAACAAAATTACACGAGATAAGAGTGAAGAGATCATTAACAGTCCAGGCCGGTTAATCGCCTTGGGGGCTCATACGGAGCCTGAGATTGATCTCACAGACTTAGGCTTCACATTAGATAAGAAGACAGGTACACCTATTAAGCTAAACTCTAATATTTTTACAAAATATGTTGTAGACTCAAAACTTGATATCATTTTTGTAAATCCTAATCTATTTTATCTCTACGATAATGGCTTAGGGTTATGGAGTTTGCTTAACTCAAACGAATTGCAACGAAAAATGCGAGATATCTTACATGAATATGCGCCTAACTTTTGGACTCCTAAAATTCAAGATAATTACTTGCATGCTTTGGAACTCGAAGCTCCATCAGTTGATAAAATGGATGCTGACCGTAACCATATCAACTTAGTGAACGGGATGCTTAATTTAGATAATTATCAGCTAGTGCCACATGATAAGAAATACCATTCAACAATTCGGATTCCTATCGATTTTGACCCTGTCGCTAGATGCCCAACATTTATGAAGTTCCTCAAAGATATATTTGAAAACGATGATGACCTTATCAAGTTAGTTCAAGAGATATTTGGATACTGTTTAACTTCTGATATTAGTGCTCAAAAAGCATTTATACTTTATGGCAAAGGAGCAAACGGTAAAAGCGTCCTCTCTGACATATTATCAACTCTAGTAGGTTCATCTAACACTTGTTCGTTAACACTAAGTGATTTGGATAAGTCTTTTGCTCGCGCTGAACTCGTGAATAAGCAACTTCTTCTTTCCACTGAGAATGAGACGGATTCCAAAGGAATAAACACACAATTCTTTAAAGCCATCACTTCGGGTGATACTATTCGTGTTGAACGCAAGCATGAGCAAGGCTTCACCTATCGACCATTTTGTAAGATCGTTTTGGGGATGAACAACCTTCCTTACTCACGTGACAAAAGTCATGGCTACTTTCGAAGACTTATAATTATCCCATTTAATCGCACCTTTGAGAAAGAAGAAGCTGATGTTAGATTAACTGAAAAACTAAAGACAGAACTAC
This sequence comes from Paenibacillus sp. 2KB_22, assembly GCF_052115745.1. NCBI lineage: Bacteria > Bacillati > Bacillota > Bacilli > Caryophanales > Paenibacillaceae > Paenibacillus > Paenibacillus sp. 2KB_22. The sequence continues at coordinate 55,461 of NZ_JBFRHG010000008.1, read as the reverse complement.
CTGGCATATTAAATTTCTCACTTGAAGGATTAAATAGGCTCCGAAGTAATGGATTGGTTTTCACTAACCCAGTTATTGTTCAGAACGTCCTTAGCATGTACGAAGAAGAACAAAATCCAATTACTACATTTGTAGACGATATGATTGAGAAAGGTTCACCCCAAGATCGAATCTCTAATGCTTCTCTTTTAATAGCTTATAAGAATTGGTGCAGAAGTAGTAATCACAATTATAACTTTAGTAATAATCAACGTTTCATTACAGCCCTGCGTGCAACCCTTCTTGGAAAAGGAATAAAAAGTGCACCTGAGAAGAGTGCAGGTAACCGTTTTTGCAATGGCATTCGTTTCATATCTATAGCTAAGCCTCCCCGTCCAACATTCTTGAACCGAGTAAACGAATACACTGAGGTTTCTATAGACGAAATGTGATGATGGGCACTTTTACTTGATCAATCTCATAGACGTAGACCTCTTGAATTCATTTTCAGATAGTTACGTTCTATCTTCTTTAAGCAGGACTATTGTGGCGCTTGTGGCGACAAAAAAAGAATTAAGATTACTTTTCTCATCTTATACTATGCATTTTTTTAAAATATGAGAAAAGATAAATACTATTTAGAATAAGCGCCACACCGCCACACTTCCCTCTCTAAATAGTCTTCCGGAACCTATACCTGAAGGTCGTATCTACGAATCAACATCGAATACAAATAGATATTATGATCTTGTATACCGTAAATACCACGGAAGGCTATATATCTCATGAGGTAATAGAACCTCTATAGAGTGAGGAGTGTACGAATGAGCAAACGAACAAAAGCTACGCAGACAAGTGTTCAAATCATAAAACTAAAAATGGTACGTGATGAAAAATCAATTCATTTTCCTAAGAACAAAATCAAAACTCCAGAGGATGCTGTGTTTATTTTAAAGAAGTTCCTTAATGCTTACGATAGAGAGGTGTTCTGTATCATGACTCTGGATACAAAGAATCAACCCAACGCTGTGCATATTGTTTCTTGTGGCACACTTAACAACACTATTGTTCATCCGAGAGAGACTTTCAAACTTGCAATATTATCAAATGCAGCATCCATCATTGCTTGTCACAATCACCCTTCCGGAGACCCTTCTCCGAGTAGTGAGGATATTGACGTAACAAAACGGCTCTGTGATGCAGGTGTAATCCTAGGTATTGAACTCCTTGATCATATCATACTTGGAGATAACAATTACGTAAGTCTCAAAGCCAAAGGACTTATGTGATATAACTAACCATGATTTCGCGAAGCATAAGGAGATACAGATATGAGAATTACAAACTACCGAATCCAAATTTCACGAGACAAGCTTAAGAAAGCAATACATGATCCTGACACATCTGCATGGGATCTCGTTGGTCAAGTACGAGAAACTCCAGAACAATACTTCCAGCCTGCGGTTGCAACGCTTGCTGCCATCCACCGCCAAGAACGAACCATATAACATACAAAGGTCGCTCTTATCTTTCAATACAGGGAGCGACCTTGTATAAAAAAGGGGAATCTATTATGAAAACTATAAGAGCTTCAGCATACTGTCGCTTTTCATCAGACAACCAGAGAGATGAGTCCATAGATGCACAAATACGTGCTATTGAAGATTACTGCTCTAAAAACGGATATCAACTTGTGAAGGTCTATGCCGACCGTGCTAAATCAGCCACATCCGACCGCCGTCCAGATTTTCAGAAAATGATTGCTGATAGCGATAAAGGGCTGTTCGATGTTGTAATCGTTCATAAACTGGACAGGTTCTCCAGAGATAAGTATGATAGCGCAAAATACAAGCGTAAACTGAAAGCCAATGATATAAAATTACTTAGTGTAACTGAAAATCTTGATGGCTCCCCTGAGAGCATCATTCTTGAGTCACTACTTGAGGGTATGGCCGAATATTACAGCAAAAACCTTGCAAGAGAGGTTATGAAAGGAATGAAAGAAACTGCCTACAAATGTATGCATACAGGCGGACTTCCACCTATCGGGTATGCGGTTGATCCAATTTCTAAGAAATACATCATCAATGAAGATGAACGCGGCATTATCCAAACTACCTTTTCAATGTACCACGATGGGTACGGATACAATCAGATCATTACTGCACTTCATGAAAAAGGATTCCTTTCTCGTTATGGCAAGCCCATTGGCAAAAACACTCTGCATGGCATTCTCCGTAATGAAAAGTACACAGGAGTGTATATCTTCAACCTTACAGATAGCAAGGATGCACTAGGCAAACGGAACAGCAACCGAAAGAAAGATAGTGAGGAAGTTATACGCATTGACGGAGGAATGCCCACCATTGTTTCAAAAGAACTGTTCCAGCAAGTTCAAGTGAAAATAGCAGCCAATAAGAATCAAACTGGACGATACAAAGCTAAAGAATTGTATTTACTGAGTGGCTTGATTGTTTGCGGAGAGTGCTCAAATAATCTTGGCTATGAATATGCCATGATGGGCAATACGAAGTTTAGTGGACGGAACAAGCTAAAATATGTAACGTATCGTTGTGGCAATCGTGATCAGTGCAAAGCCTGCAAAAATCCTGAACTTCGCCGCGAGTATATTGAGAGCTACGCCATTGATGAACTTCAAAAGAAAATTTTCAATGATGAGTCTATTCCTATGCTGGCTAGGCAGTTAACAGAATTCCAAGCTAAGAAAGATGTAAGTTATCAGTCAGAAGCAGTAAGACTTGAGAGGAAGCTAGGCGAGACGAATAAGCAAATAGATAACATCATTAATGCGGTAGCTAACGGTGTATCCAATATTACTCTACTCAGTAAACTGAACGAACTTGAAGACCTGAAGCTAAAGCTTGACCAATCCATCATTGAACATCAAGCAAAGAAGGAAAGAGCACCAGTTACTGAGGAGGTGCTACGCCAACTGCTATCAAAGTTCAAAGATCATATTGCTGCACGAAATCTTCCTGAGATCAAGAAGTTTGTTGCAAGTTACGTAGATAAAGTCATTGTGTACAAAGAACATGTTGAGCTTATACTAAAGCTGCATCTACCTGAAACGCAAAATCCACAACCAGATTCGGTTGTGGATTTGACATATGGAGGCGAGGGGAGTCGAACCCCTGTCCGAAGATAACGACACATAAGCTTCTACGGGTGTAGTCACAGTTTTGATGTCACCCGAGTATCGCCCCGTAACCGGCTATACGTTGGGTCAGCCTGATTGTCTTCTTCAGCACACCCCAGGCGGAGATGTGACAGCGTATCCCACTACTTGTTAGCCCCTAATCCTGTCACATGGGCGATGCAGGTTAGAAGCACGCACACAGTTTCTTAGGCTGCGAAAGCGTAGTTTGTTTGTTGTTTGCCGTTTAATAGGCTTTAGCGTTGATGAAGCGGACGCGTCCCCACTACCCGCTACCCATGCTCGAACTATCCCCGTCGAATCCATAAACGCCCCCTCAATTAAGAAGGGCTCCAGGATTAATCCGTGAATACGGAGCAAAGGTGCTGCACATCTTTTTCCTCCAAGGTAAAAAGATGCTTCTTTCAAACTCGGCATTCCTGTCTGCTACATGAGTAATCATAACATAGAGTAGCAAGCCGAAATAGTACAGATTGCTGGAAGACATTCCAGCAGGCTGAGCACGTGTACAAAGTTATCCAATACAACAGGCTCAATCGTCTACATATTATACCGCGTCACCATTCGGAAGTAAAGTTTACCCAGATCGGATCACGAACAACGGTACCTAAGTATTTTACCCACGATTCAGGCAAACTACGCAACAGCTGATAATTTTGATTCATCACTACGCCATATTCCATGCCCCTACTTACTTCTTCTGCACATATCACAAAAATTCAGTTCACAGCACACTTCAACAACCTCATCTAATTACCTTCGCTAGTACAAATAAAAAGCCTCAATCTTGCCCATTACCGGACAAACACTGAGACTCCTTACCTCGTACGTCTATCTTCCTAGTTCCATCAGAAAACTAACTTATACCTATAATACAGCTTTCCACACCCCGCGCTTCACTTAACGTGCAACCTTCTGCTTCTCTCGCATTGCCCGTTGAATATCACGTTGTGCATCCCGCTTGGCTGCAGTCTCACGCTTATCAAACTGCTTCTTACCTTTACCCAGTCCGAGCAAAAGCTTCGCATAACCGTTACGGATATAGATTTTCAGCGGCACAATGCTGTACCCATCCTGTTTCGACAGCCCGAGCAGCTTGTGAATCTGCACTTTATGCATTAACAACTTACGCGTACGTGTCGGATCGAGCGGATTATTTCGGTTCCCTTGTTCAAAAGGACTAATATGCATATTATGAATATGAATCTCACCGTTCCGAATCGTGGCAAATGCATCACCAATATTCGCACGGCCGTTACGAAGAGATTTGATCTCCGTTCCGGTAAGCACCATGCCCGCTTCATACGTATCTTCAATGAAGTAGTCATGGGAAGCCTTTTTATTCTGTGCGAGCACTTTACTCTGTCCGTCATTCTTGCCCATGTCCTCACTCCTTCTCCGTAAAATAAGCCGGTACCATGCTGTATAGCAGCGCACCCAATGTTGCACCAAGGTACCACGTGCCAGACCTTAATTGTAGCAAGTACGGCTGTTAAAATCAAGAAAGAGGCGACCTCTGCCGCCCCTCCTCATCACACCACTTCCAGACTGTGCGAAACAACAGTCCGGCTGAAGTGACTATTTTCTCCAACGCTTAACCTAGAGGAACGAATGGTAATCCATCTCTTCAGGTAACGTTAGCTTTATTTTTTCTTTTTCCGTACAAAAGCTGCCGTGCCGTTACCCGCTGCACCTTTGCTCTTCTTCCGCTTGCGTCGTGGTGCTCCGCCTTCCTGAGTTCCACCAGGTGTCGCAGCTTCTCCGATAAATACGCCGCTTGGCGAAGTGTTTTTGCGTCCACTTCCGCCTTTGCCACCTTTACCGCCGCCCTTGCCGGACTTAAAGCTTCCTTCACCGCGACCGCTGCCGCTGTTCAGTCCACTTCCTTGTCCACCAGTTGAATTACTATCCGATCCACCCGATGTAGAGCTATAACCGCCTTTACCTGAGCCAAAACCAAAGCTCACCGCGCCTTTACCCCGACCAGTCGATCCGCCAGTATCACCAGCACGACGCTCACCTTTCGGTTTGCCGCCACCTTTACCAGCGTAGCCACCGGATGAGCCTGCGCCCGTACCTGCACTCGCTGCTCCACTGCGACCGCCACGTCCACCTTTGCTGCTCTCTTCCGTTGATCGGCCACCACGGTTGCCTCCAGCACTGGCTGAGCTGCCTTTGCCGCCACGCGAACCGCTGAATCCACCTGGTCCACCCTTGGCACCGCCGCGTCCGCCGCCGCTACTATTAGGACGTCCACCTTTACCGCCACGTCCACCACCGAAGCCGCCAGGACGTTCAGCGCGAGGTTTCATATCCACCATTTCAAAATCAATCGTATACTCTTCCATGCTTACACGTGCCACACGAATCTTCACTTCATCACCGATGCGGAAGACTTTTGAGGTACGTTCACCAATCAGAGCCATATGCTGATCATCAAAATGGTAATAGTCGTCCGTGAGCGCGCTCAGACGAATCAGACCTTCAACCGTGTTCTCTAGTTCAATGAACATACCGAAGCTGGTCACACTGCTGATCATGCCTTCGAACTCTTCGCCTACTTTATCGAGCATGTACTCGGCTTTTTTCATTTTCTCCGTATCCCGCTCAGCTTCTACCGCCACACGTTCACGTTCCGAAGACTGCTGGGCAATATCGGCCATACGTGCTGCCAAATACTCCTGACGGTTCTCCGGCAAAGCACCATTATTTTCAATGACTTCGCGAATCACCCGGTGAATGACGAGATCGGGATAACGACGAATTGGAGACGTAAAGTGACTATAGAATTCTGCTGCGAGGCCAAAGTGACCTGACATTTCAGAATCATACTTCGCCTGTTTCATGGAACGAAGCATCATCGTACTGATCACGGTTTGTTCTTTGGTTTCCTTGATATCCTCAAGCAACGATTGAAGCGCCCGTGGATGAATTGCGTTGCCACGTCCTTTGACCTGGTGTCCGAAATTCGCCGCAAAGGCAAGGAAATTTTGCAGTTTTTCCTGATCCGGATCTTCATGTACACGATAGATGAACGGAACCTTCAACCAGTGGAAATGCTCTGCCACTGTTTCGTTCGCTGCCAACATGAATTCCTCAATGATTTGCTCTGCAATCGAACGCTCCCGTTTTACGATATCGATCGGTTTGCACTCTGCATCCACAATGATTTTGGATTCTTCAAAATCAAAGTCAACCGCCCCACGACGCATACGCATAGCACGCAGTTTCAAGGCGATCTCTTTCATCAGATGAAAATCATCCACCAAATCCTTATAACGCTCGAGCAATTCCGGCTCTTCACCTTCAAGGATTTTACGGACGTTGGAATACGTCATCCGCTCTTTGGTTTTGATTACACTCGTGAAAATGTCATGTTTTACAACCTTCATCTGGTCATTAAACTCCATCTCACAAGACAGGGTCAGACGATCTACCTGCGGGTTCAAACTACAGATCCCGTTGGACAGACGCTGTGGCAGCATCGGAATAACCCGGTCCACCAGATACACACTGCATCCACGGTTGTAGGCTTCCTGGTCCAGCTTGGAATTCTCCTGCACATAATAGCCAACGTCGGCAATATGAACACCCAGACGATAGTTCCCGTTAGGCAGCTTCTCTACGTTAACAGCATCATCCAGATCCTTGGCATCTTCACCATCAATCGTGACAATGTTCAGTCCACGCAGATCACGGCGACCTTGTTGAACGATTTCTTCATCGGTAATAGAGTCTGGTGCTTTTTCCGCTTCTTCGACCACTTCATCCGGGAAAGCTTCTGGCAGCTGATGCTTGCGAATGACGGACAAAATATCAATGCCCGGCTCATCCTTATGACCGAGAATCTCGATCACTTCACCCTCGGCTGCCGCACGGCCCTCCGGATAGCTGACGATTTTCGCTACGACCTTCTGTCCATCAACCGCCCCAGCAAAGTTGGTACGCGGGATGAAAATATCGCGATTAATCCGTTTGTCATCCGGAATAACGAAGCCGTACACCTCATGGCTTTGGAACACGCCGACAACTTGTGTCACCGCACGAGTAACAATACGGACGATCTCACCTTCCAGGCGACCGCCAGAAGGGCCTTGGGACGTGACTTTGACCAATACCGTGTCACCATTCATCGCACTCTTCATGTCATTGGCGTGAATGTACACATCCGGGTGCTCTCGATCCTCAGGAATAAGGAAAGCAAAACCTTTGGCGTGAGCCTGTAAACGTCCGCGAACCAAATCCATGCGCTCTGGCATGCCATAGCGATTGTTGCGAGTCAGCAAAACTTTGCCGGATTCCTCCAGCGTATTCAGCATAATCAAAAAGGCTTTGAAATCAGCTGCGTCTTCGATCGCGAAGTGCTGTTCCAACTCCTGATAAGTCATCGGTTTATAAGCGGTCTCCCGCATGAAGTCGAGCAATTGTTGTTCTGTTATCATTAATATATTCACCTCGGGAAACATAAAAGTGTAATCGGATCTCATCTGTTTATGTATCGGAATTCTTACCATTTTCATGCAATCGTATCACTGTCGTGAAGAGTATAGTCGCGCATCCATACTATCTCATACCCTAGTATACACGAATTCAATCCAGCCCATCCGTACCTCGCAAAAAAACCACAGTTGCCTGGCGCTCCACTAAAATCACGCTTTCACGTATCTCTACAGACATTTTATGCGATACACGTGCTGCACGCATCTGGAAAAGGACTACATCCGAAAATTTTCTGTACACATGACATTCATTATAAAGAGTGAGTTCGCGCGTAACGAATAAGCGAGGGACATATCCATACATGATAGGGGTTGTGTTGCATGTTAAGGAAGGAAAACCGAACAGAAGTGAGAAGAAGACCGAAATCATGGAGTCTACAGATTAGATTATTGTTGGAAAAGTTTGGACACGTAAGAATTTATTAAAAAACCCCCGTTTCTCCACGAAACGAAGGTTCATCAATTAAGCCATTAGCTTAAGCTATTCATTGCCCAGCAGTTCCAATTTTACTTGGAAACCACCGTAACAATAATAGACAAAATCATAAATCCTGCACCCAGTACCACCGTTGCACGTTGCAGGAAGAGATCCAATCCGCGCGCTTTCGTTTTACCGAAAAGATGTTCCGCACCACCGGAGATGGCACCCGCCAAACCAGCGCTTTTCCCGTGCTGCAGCAATACTACAGTGATTAGACCGATCGAGAAGACAACGAGCAGCAATTTCAAAGCAATATCCATTCTTTCCACCTCCTACCCATGTGGGCATAACATCTCACCATAAAAACAGTTACTTTAATTGTAACATAGCTATTGTTGTGATACAAGTAGTGCAGTTCATACAATGCCCTAAATTTCACCATCTACGTGATCCGTTTGTTGTACCCATACTCCGTTTCAATAAAAAAGACAAGCCGGTTACCCGGCTTGCCCGTAAAAGCTGGATATCCAGCTTATTTTTTAAGGTTGTAGAATCCTTTAAGACCATTGTATTGAGCCAGTTCACCCAGTTGATCCTCAATGCGGAGCAATTGGTTGTACTTCGCGATACGGTCTGTACGGGAAGGAGCACCCGTTTTGATTTGACCAGCGTTTGTTGCAACAGCGATATCAGCGATTGTGCTGTCTTCGGACTCACCGGAACGGTGGGAGATTACAGCTGTGTATCCTGCACGTTTAGCCATTTCGATTGCATCAAATGTTTCAGTCAATGTACCGATTTGGTTAACTTTGATCAGGATGGAGTTACCGATACCTTCTTCAATACCTCTGCCAAGACGCTCAGTGTTAGTTACGAACAAGTCGTCACCAACGAGTTGTACTTTGTCTCCCAATTTCTCAGTGAGCAATTTCCAACCATCCCAGTCATCTTCAGACATACCGTCTTCGATTGTGATGATTGGGTACTTCTCAACCCATGAAGCCAAGAGGTCAACATACTCAGCGGAAGTGTAAGATTTACCTTCGCCAGCAAGTGTGTATTTACCATCTTTGTAGAACTCAGTGGAAGCTACGTCCATACCCAGGAATACGTCAACGCCTGGTTTGTAACCAGCTTTTTCAATCGCTTCGATAATTGTAGTGATTGCTTCTTCGTTCGAACCAAGGTTCGGTGCGAAACCACCTTCGTCACCTACAGCTGTGTTCAAGCCTTTGGAGCTCAATACGGATTTCAGGTTGTGGAAGATTTCCGCACCTACGCGAAGAGCTTCTTTGAAGCTTGGTGCTCCAACTGGAAGAACCATGAACTCTTGAACGTCGATGTTGTTGTCCGCATGCTCACCACCGTTGATGATGTTCATCATTGGTACTGGCAATGCTTTAGCGTTGAATCCGCCCAGGTAAACGTACAATGGCAGGTCCAGAGCGTCAGCAGCTGCGCGAGCTACTGCCATGGATACAGCCAGGATTGCGTTAGCACCCAGTTTACCTTTGTTTGGCGTACCATCCAAAGTGATCATCAATTTGTCGATACCCAGTTGATCCAATGCATCCATACCGATAACTTCTGGAGCGATTGTTTCGTTTACGTTTTTAACAGCTTGCAGAACACCTTTACCGAGGTAACGGGATTTGTCGCCATCGCGAAGCTCAACTGCTTCGTGGGCACCAGTGGATGCACCGGATGGAACGATTGCGCGTCCGATTGCGCCGGACTCCAGGTATACTTCAACTTCTACTGTAGGGTTACCGCGGGAGTCGAGGACTTCGCGAGCGTACACGTCAGAAATAATAGTCATTTGTGATAATCTCCTTTAAATTTAAATTTATTATAAATTAGGACCACTTGTGTTTTCCCTTTTTCACTACGTCAGCAGAATCGTCTTCTGATCGCTGTTATCCCCTGATTCCTTTGAACTTATTTTCATAAGTTGGAATCATGTGATAAAGGCGAACGCGTTGCTTCTTCAGACCATTTCTGCTTCCTTCGTTCCGGGTAAACTCCAAACTTCCCAATTTCATATATGTTGTTGCGTAACTTATTTACGGGTAGCGATGACGGATGTACCTGTCATTTCTTCCGGTTTAGGCAATTGCATCAGGTCAAGGATCGTTGGCGCGATATCCGCCAGAATTCCGCCTTCACGCAATGTTACATTGGCATCTGTAACGATGAATGGAACCGGGTTCGTTGTATGAGCTGTGAACGGACGTCCTTGCTCATCGAATACCATATCCGCGTTACCATGATCCGCAGTGATCAGTACAACGCCGCCTTTGGCAAGTACTGCATCCACAACACGGCCCATGCATTCATCTGTTACTTCAACCGCTTTGATTGTAGGCTCCAGCATACCGGAGTGTCCAACCATGTCAGGGTTAGCAAAGTTCAGAATGATGGCGTCATGTTTGTCTGCTTCGATCTCGCGAACACATGCGTCAGCCACTTCATACGCGCTCATCTCCGGTTGCAGATCATATGTTGCAACTTTTGGTGAGTTGATCAGTACACGAGTTTCGCCTGGAAGCTCCACATCACGACCGCCGCTGAAGAAGAAGGTAACGTGCGGGTATTTCTCCGTTTCTGCAATACGCAGTTGTTTTTTATTGTTTTGTACCAGAACTTCACCCAGGGTGTTGTCGAGGTTCTTCGGCGAATAAGCCACATAACCTTCAACCGTCTCACTGAACAAAGTCAAACATACAAAGTGCAAGCCCACTGGGAACTTCGGACCACGATCGAAACCGCGGAAATCCTGGTTCGTGAACACTTGCGACAACTGGATCGCACGGTCAGGACGGAAGTTCAGGAAGATAACGGAATCGCCGCTCTCTACCAAACCTACCGGCTCACCATCCGCTTTGACGATAACCGTTGGTTCAACGAATTCATCAAATACGGATTTCTCATACGATTCTTCAACCGCTTTGAGTGGGTCAGTGTATTTCGGTCCATCTCCATAAACAATGGCGCGGTATGATTTCTCAACCCGTTCCCAACGTTTGTCACGGTCCATCGCGTAATAGCGACCTTGAACCGTTGCGATTTGTCCTACACCGACTTCTTCAATCTTGGCGATCAGCTTCTGCATGAAGTCTTTACCACTGTCTGGCATAACATCACGGCCATCCATGAAAGCATGAATATATACATCATTCATTCCTTCTTTTTTGGCCAGATCCAGCATAGCGAACAGATGGTCGATGTGACTATGTACGCCGCCATCGGACAACAAGCCGTAGAGATGAAGCTTTTTACCGTTTTGTTTCGCTTCGCGAACCGCTTTGACAAGTGTTTCATTGTCGTAGAACTCGCCGTCACGAATGGATTTGGAGATACGGGTCAAATCCTGGTATACGATCCGGCCGGCACCAATGTTCAGGTGACCTACCTCGGAATTTCCCATTTGCCCTTCTGGCAAACCTACAGCTTCACCGCAAGCAGTGAGCGTTGTATGTGGGAATTGGCTCATAAAACGGTCGTAGTTCGGTTTCTTGGCTTGCGCTACCGCGTTGCCTTCCACCGTGTTACGCAGACCGAAGCCATCCATGATGATCAGTGCTACAGGTTTTGGAGCTGTCATCTTACTTCGCCCCCTCAACAAGCGCGATGAACGAAGCCGGCTGCAAGCTGGCACCGCCAACAAGCGCGCCGTCGATGTCGCTTTGTCCGAGGTATTCTGTTACGTTCTCCGGTTTAACACTGCCGCCGTATTGAATACGAACTGCATTCGCAACCGTCTCGTTGTACAGATCCTTCACCAGCGTACGGATGTAAGCAATAACTTCATTCGCATCTTGGGAAGTGGAGGATTTGCCTGTACCAATCGCCCAGATTGGCTCATAAGCGATAACGACTTGTGCCGCTTGCTCTGCGGACAGCCCTTCAAAAGCAGCGACCGTTTGCACTTTACATACGTCTTTTGTTTGATTCGCTTCGCGCTCTTCGAGCGTTTCACCCAGACAGAAGATTGGAGTCAATCCGTGACGGAATGCTGCGTGCAACTTTTTATTGACAGTCTCATCGGTTTCCGCAAAATATTGACGGCGCTCCGAGTGACCAATAATGACATAATCCACACCCAGGTCTTTCAGCATTACACCGCTGATTTCACCTGTGAATGCACCATTGTCTTCAAAGTGAAGATTTTGTGCACCAATTTTGATGTTTGTTCCTTTAACGGCTTCTACCAGAGATGGCAGATTCGTAAACGGTGCGCAGATTACAGTTTCCACGCCTTCAACTTCCGCTTTTCCTTTAACTTCCTGAATGAAGTCATTGGATTCGGAAACCGTTTTGAACATTTTCCAGTTACCTGCGATAATCGGTGTTCTCATGGGTTTCAACTCCTTCATGCTATAGACTACTAAAACTTACTTGTCGTTCAATGCCACTACGCCTGGAAGTACTTTACCTTCCATGAACTCGAGCGATGCACCGCCACCTGTAGAGATGTGGTTCATCTTGTCAGCCAATTTGAATTTCTCAGCTGCTGCTGCGGAGTCACCGCCACCAATTACAGTGTAAGCTTCTGTCTCAGCGCAAGCTTCCGCTACTGCACGAGTACCGTGGGAGAATGGCTCGATTTCAAATACGCCCATTGGTCCGTTCCATACAACCAATTTGGAGTTTTTGATTACGTCAGCATAGATCTCACGTGTTTTAGGACCGATGTCGATTCCTTCCCAATCTGCTGGGATGCCATCGATATCAACGATTTGTGTGTTTGCTTTCGCGCTGAAATCGTCAGACACTACGATATCTACCGGCAGGTAGAAGTTTTTGCCCAATTTTTTCGCTTTTTCGATGAAACCGAGAGCAACATCAAGTTTGGAGTCATCCAGCAAGGACTGTCCAATTTCATGTCCTTGTGCTTTGAGGAACGTGTAAGTCAGACCGCCACCGATGATCACGTTGTCTGCAATGTTCAGCAGGTTGTCGATTACATCGATTTTGTCTTTAACTTTGGATCCGCCAATGATTGCTGTGAAAGGACGCTCAGGGTTGGAGATTGCTTTACCCAACACTTCAAGTTCTTTTTCCATCAACAAACCAGACACCGCTGGAAGCAAGTGAGCGATTCCTTCAGTCGAAGCGTGTGCTCTGTGAGCCGCGCCAAACGCATCGTTAACGAAAACGTCAGCCAGTTCAGCAAATTGTTTTGCCAGTTCCGGATCATTTTTCTCTTCGCCTGCGTGGAAACGAACGTTTTCAAGCAACAGTACGTCGCCGTTGTTCAGTTCAGCGATTTGAGCTTTAACAGCGTCACCAACAGAATCGTCAGCTTTAACGACTGTTTTACCCAACAATTCAGACAAACGCTCCGCTGCTGGAGTCAAACGCAAGGATTCAACCACTTCGCCGTTAGGACGACCCATGTGGCTTGCCAAAATGACTTTAGCGCCTTTTTCAATCAAGAAGTTGATTGTAGGAAGCGTTGCACGAATACGTTTGTCATCTGTAATTTTACCATCTTCGAGCGGCACATTGAAATCTACACGGACAAAAGCCCGTTTTCCTGTCAATTCGATATCGCGTACACTTTTTTTGTTCATCTGTATTTCCTCCGCACCCATGTATTTGGTGGACCCATCAAGGGCTGAAATCCCTTGTCAATCCTGGTGTTTTTGAGAAATTTGCAAAATATTGATATATAAAGAGCGGAAACAATATAGCATCTGTTTCCGCTCTATGTTATTGCAGATATTACTTAATCATTTTTGCAAAGTGCTCCAAAGTGCGAACCAATTGTGCAGTGTAGGACATTTCATTGTCATACCAAGCTACAGTTTTAACCAATTGTTGGTCGCCAACAGTCAGAACTTTAGTTTGAGTTGCATCAAACAGGGAACCGAAAGTGATACCTTGGATGTCGGAAGATACGATCTCGTCTTCAGTGTATCCGAAAGTTTGTGGGTCGGAAGCTTCTTTCATTACTGCGTTAACTTCTTCAGCAGTAACTTTTTTACCCAGAACAGTTACGAGCTCAGTCAGGGAACCAGTAGCTACTGGTACACGTTGAGCTGCACCATCCAATTTGCCTTGCAGTTCTGGAATTACCAGACCGATTGCTTTAGCAGCACCCGTTGTGTTAGGGATGATGTTTTCAGCTGCTGCGCGAGCACGACGGAAGTCACCTTTAGGGTGTGGAGCATCCAATGTGTTTTGGTCGCCAGTGTAAGCGTGAATTGTAGTCATCAAACCTTGAACGATTCCGAATTTGTCTTGCAGCGTTTTTGCCATAGGTGCCAGGCAGTTCGTTGTGCAAGATGCGCCGGAGATTACAGTTTCAGTACCGTCGAGGATTTCATGGTTTACGTTGTAAACGATGGTTTTCATGTCGCCAGTAGCTGGTGCGGAGATAACAACTTTCTTAGCTCCACCTTTCAAGTGTTTCTCAGCTGCTTCTTTAGTTGTGAAGAAACCAGTACATTCCAGAACGATATCTACGCCCAGGTCGCCCCAAGGAAGTTCTTCTGGGTTACGGTTAGCCAATACTTTAACTTCTTTGCCGTTCACTTTGAAGAAGCCATCGTGTACTTCAACATCGCCATCGAAGCGACCTTGAGTTGTATCATATTTGAGCAAATGAGCCAACATTTTAGCGTCAGTCAAGTCGTTGATTGCTACTACTTCAATGCCCTCTACATTTTGAATACGGCGGAATGCCAAGCGTCCAATACGTCCAAAACCGTTAATACCTACTTTAATCATGAGTAAGTTCCTCCCAAGTTTTGATTAATTTTTTTTATGAAACTTATATATTCAAGACAGACGGTGAAGTCCGTCAAGACAACAATAGTTGTGTTGCAAAGTAAAACTTTATTCCATTTCAGCAACGATGACTTCGGCAGCAGCCTCATCAATAATCAGAATATCTTCCTGACCAAATCGCAACACGGAATGTATAGCAGCAGCTTTGCTTTTGCCACCTGCGATTCCAATCACTACATCGGTTCGTTCAATATCCTGAAGTCGCATCCCCAGTGTAAGCATGGTATGTACCACCTTACCCTGATCGTTAAAGTAATAACCGAAAGATTCAGATACGGCTCCTTGCTCCTGAAGTTCATCTATGATCTCCGTCGCAAGTTTACGTCGTGTCGCCATCTCCACGGCATCACCAATGCCATGAATAACAATCCGCGATTTTCGAATCAGCTGCAGAATCTCCTGAACACTGGGGTCCTGGATTAATGATTCATAGGCATGATCACTAAGCAAATCCGGTACATGCAGGAGTTTATATTGCGCTCCTACCCGTTTTGCCATCGTGGATGCAATCGTATTTGCCTGAATTTCAAGGCTTTCTCCAAGTCCACCGCGTGCCGGTACGAACCAGACACCTTTGAGCGATGTTGGCGGAGTCAGTTGCTCTGCGACTTCGGCCGTTGTTGAGCCGCCAGTAACGGCGACAACGTCGTTGTCACTCATGATATTGCCGAGAGCCTTCGCTCCGGCTCTGCCCAGTTCCCTTTTGGCAAATGGAGAAACATCCGAATCGCCAGGAACCACAACTACCTTTTGCAGACCGTAGGCTTGCTTGATGCGCTCTTCCAGCTCGGATAATCCGAACAACTCTTTGGCTACGGGCTCTAACTGCTGCAGCAAATCATACCCTGCCTCGCTGATCTTCATTCCTGCACTGTCAATTTCAATAAGTCCCTGAGCCTTTAACAGATCGGTCTCAGCCCTCAGAACCCGCTCGGTCATCTGCATGGAATTAGCTAACGTTCTCCGTCCGATCACATCCGATAACATGATCTGTTGCAGAATCGTATACCTCTTTTTCAAGATATCCATGAGATCAGGCAGAAGCTGCTTTTGTACTTCTAAAATCGTTCGCATGCTTTCCACTCCCGCAAGTTCTCGTTCCAAGCTCTCTTTCGTGGCCCTAAAACGTCCCGGGTTAACTTTTTAAGTCCCACGTCTATTCTACCTAAAACTGACGTGACATGCAAGTGTTTCAACGTGTTATTTCGACACACATTCAGCGTTTGTACGCGCCTATTTTCACAATCCTAGACTTCCATGATCAAGGACTAGCTCGCGTATACCATATATAGAAGAAACAAATGAATTCCATCTACATATCGCTCAGAATCACATTTCATACGCATGTCCAAAACCTCTAATAGCATTTACTTAAATGCACTCTTTATCCACTCTTCTTCATCATGATCATTTTTAGGGTAATCCAAACCAATACACATCACGAACTGCTTGCAATTAAATATTTCATGAGCTATAATCATTATTGCTGTCACATAATGTGCGCCCGTGGTCCAATGGATATGACGTAGGCCTCCGAAGCCTGAGATCCAAGTTCGATTCTTGGCGGGCGCGCCACTTTTATTTAACAGCTCATAACCCTTTTAACCAATGAAACCGGAAAGGTTTCTTTTTTTTGCAAGTTAGTTTGACTTTCTTTGACTTTTTGTTTGGAATTGTTTATTATGTGGGTAATACGGTAACAGTTTAAATATAAACACCAATAACATTTACATTCCGAGGAGGTTTTTCACGTGAGTTTTATTCCAATGGTCGTTGAACAGAGCAACCGGGGTGAGCGCGCCTATGACATCTACTCCAGATTGCTGAAGGATCGTATTATTTTCCTTGGTAGCGATGTTAATGATGTAGTGGCTAATGCCATTATGGCACAGATGTTGTTCCTGGCTGCGGAAGATCCGGAGAAAGACATTCACTTATACATCAACAGCCCAGGCGGATCGATTACAGCCGGTATGGCCATTTACGATACAATGCAATTCATCAAACCGGATGTATCTACCATCTGTGTAGGTATGGCGGCTTCCATGGGTGCATTCTTGCTGAATGCTGGTGCAAAAGGGAAACGTTTTGCGTTGCCTAACAGTGAAATCATGATTCACCAACCGCTTGGTGGTGCTCAAGGTCAAGCTTCGGACATCGAAATTCGTGCTCGCCGCATCCTGAAAATGCGTGATACCTTGAACCGCATCATCTCTGAGCGTTCAGGTCAACCACTGGAGCGGATCGAGAAAGATACAGATCGTGACTACTTCATGAGTGCTGCTGAAGCTGCCGATTACGGTATCATTGATAAAGTTATTGAAAACGTAGGTTCCCAAGGCATCTAAGTGTGCTGTAGACCCCGGTCTACGCGTTAACATATCAATACCTAACGTAATCAGCAACACCTCATTGTGTTGTCTAACGAGAAGAAGCCCTCATCATAATTATGATGAGGGCTTCTTTTTCATTTTATAAGAAGGATAACCGAAAAGTGCACATTAATAGTTCGTTATTTGGTTCCAGTTACATTACTAAAAGGTTCTGTGCCTTTAGGGAGAAGCTCTTTATACGTAAATGGCATTTCAGGGAAGCCTTCTGCGTACGCCGTATATTCATACAACTGGAAGAACACAACTACACCCGTTGGTGTCACATAGAAATCCTGGTCTTTATTTAACCCTTTGTAACCTTCCAGGTATCCACCGTGGGCTTTCAGTTGCTCGCCCACTTTTTTACCCAACGTCTCGCGCATGGTTTTGTTATTTTGCAGCACATCATCTAACGTAAGTTCCTTGCCTGTGTCCAGTGCAAAGGTGTGGCCGGTACGAGTCGTCATGCCATGTGCTCCTGCATAGTCCTCATAACGTTGAGTGATCAAACCTAGTACCCCGTTCTCATTGTAGGTCACGACATACGAAGTTTCAAAAGCATATGGACGTTTTGCGGTTGCCCCGCCAAATTCAGTGGTTTGTTTTTTGAAAGCAGCAACAGCCGTGTCCACTTCATCTTTGAGCACTTTGTTGATGGCCGCTTCAGCTTCTTTGCTGGCAAGTCCACTTACCTGCGGATATTGAACATCTACTTCAGCATTTTTCACAGTGACATTAACTGTGGCCGACTTAACTTTCACGCTATTTTGTTTCACCTTGCTGAGTGTCAACGTTTTGGTTTTGCCATCCCAATTTCCCTGTACACCCAGATAATCTCTCATTGCCGAGAATGGGATATATAATCGACCCTGAATCAATTTTGCTTCCACCTGAGGGTAATAACCGTTAATGTAAACGTTTGGCTGTCCATCCATCAGGCTAACAGTCATCGCATTGTTGGCTGCTGTTACCGTATATGACTTGGTTTTGGCATCATATTTCAACGTACCGCCCGCTACATCTTTGACCGCTGTCAGCGAGACCCAAGTCGATCCACCTTGAAGAAGTCCTTTTTGAGACAGTGTTTTTCCACCCGATTTCAGCGTTACCTCAGCCGGGGTTGTCACTTTCGAGGATACAGAAGCCGCCTGTACCGAGCTATCCTGCCATACCGAACCACTACCTACAATAATTCCTGCTGCAAGCAACGCACTTGTCCATTTTTTCCATGATGTCATATATAAAACTCCTCTCTGAATTCACAATTAGGTATCATTGCGTATGTAATCCTGACCTGATCGCATATCTCATACGCTCACCTCTTTATTATAATTAACCCAATTTCGGAAAGGTTTACAGCCCGAGTTACAATGTTGATGAATATCAGGCGCAAAATATAAGGGGATATGACCTTTTTGTCACGAACAACTATACAAAAAAGATACCAATATACAGCATTTCATGTTGCTTCAAAAAGGGTTCCCTCCTATCAAACTTCATTAAAGTTTGCTTTTCCAACAAAAAAAGACTCTGTCCACAGGACAAAGTCTTTGTCATTATTTCGTTGTACCCTTCAAATGACATTTATAAAGGTTACTTGAGCTTACAATTCTTAGTCGATCTTATTTATTTCATTTCATACGTGATATTCAGGATTGTGCTTACTTTAACCTGGCCTGTTTCAATCTCCGTGCCACCTGCTGTATCTTGTGCTTTGGACATCAACGCCTCGCTTGCATAGAATACAGGCACATTGGCATCACCTTGGCTCACGGAAAGAACAGCACCCAGTTGACGTTTAACTGCTTTTGCAATGGCGCCAGCTTTCACATCTGCATTGGCAACAGCTTTCTCAATCACTTGGGACTCATAAGTTTCCGGATTTTCTACAGTAAAGCGCACGTTCTCAATATTGTTGGCACCCGCCCCTGAAGCAGCATCGAGCAACTCGCCGATCTTGTCCATCTGACGATACGTGACTGTCAGTGTATGATGCGCTGTGTATCCTTTAATTTGTTGTCCGTCTTTTTCGCTATACGTATAGTTGGGTTGTACAGAGAACTGACTGGTTTGAATGTCGTCTGCACTGATTTTCCACGTATTCTTCAGCAAGTTGGATACTTTTTGAACTTTGGCAGCATTCGCTTTTTGAGCAGATGCAGCTGTCTCTGCTGTACTGTTCACACCAATGGACAGATAAGCAATATCAGGCTTCACCTGAATCTCACCTTTACCCACGACATTAATCACATTCTGTTGTACGCCTTGAACCTCTGCAGCATAAGCATAGTTTCCTGGTGCAACCCATGCGGTTCCTCCTACAAGCAACGTACTTGCCACCAGCACTGCACCAAACGGTTTCATCCATTGTTTACCCAT
Organism: Paenibacillus sp. 2KB_22; assembly: GCF_052115745.1. Lineage (NCBI taxonomy): Bacteria > Bacillati > Bacillota > Bacilli > Caryophanales > Paenibacillaceae > Paenibacillus > Paenibacillus sp. 2KB_22. Next base: position 35,841 of record NZ_JBFRHG010000008.1, on the reverse strand, counting down.
CACGATAGCCTCCTTATGTGTTAACATCTCAAACTTTAATCGATTTGATACCTTAACAGACGGGACAAATTCCATAATGTTGCACTTGACGATAGCAAATACGTCAATAACGCAAAAAAGCCCCTTTCGGGACTTCTTCATTGGATTGATCATATCTTATTGGTTTTCGAGCTCTTCCTTGCTTACCAGACTAACTAAAGCGTTTACAGCCTGTTCGGCATCCGCGCCTTCTGCACTAATCTGGATTTCCGTACCTGTGCTAATCGCAAGGCTCATGATCCCCATAATACTTTTTGCATTAACTTTTTTGTCGTCCTTCTCGACGAACACTTCAGACGAGTACTTATTCGCTTCTTGAACGAACAGTGCCGCAGGTCTGGCATGGAGACCCGTTTTCAAACGGACAACTACCGGGTGCTTTGTCATGGAAACTTACCCCCTATTATGAAATCTGGACATTAAATACACAATTATATTTATACAACATTATACCATTAACCCGTGCAGGACACTAGAAGAAAAAACTCAGGGTCCTTTGAAGGACATTATCTTACCCTATTTCATCTTTTGCAGAGCGCATCCAATGACCTAAGTGAGTCTCCCAGATCCTTAACGGCTAACTTTCCCAACCGTTTCTGTTCAGCAGAAACAGCCGACCTTGTTACTTTACCCTACGAAGTCTTAACCATAACGTTCTGTGCGCACTTTCTCAGCCAACTCATCAATTTTACGAAGCCGATGGTTCACTCCCGACTTGCTAACTGTACCTTTAAGGAGTTCGCCCACTTCCTTCAAATTGATATCTGGATGAGCCAGTCGAACCTCCGCCACCTCGCGAAGTTTCTCAGGCAGCGATTCCAGACCAACTTCTTTTTGCAACAAACGGATATTATCGATTTGTCTTACCGCCGCTCCAATTGTTTTATTCAGGTTGGCAGTCTCACAATTGACAATCCGGTTAACGGAGTTACGCATGTCTCGCATAATCCGTACATCTTCAAACTTGAACAAGGCCTGATGAGCACCAATGATGCTGAGCAGCTCAATGATTTTCTCGCCTTCCTTAATGTATAGGATGAATCCTTTTTTCCGTTCTATACACCGGGCATTCAGATGAAATTCATTGGCGAGATCAACGAGTGCCTGACAGTGCTCCTCATACATGGACGCAATCTCCAGATGGTACGAGGAGCCTTCCGGATTATTAACCGATCCACCGGCCAGAAATGCACCGCGAAGATAGGCCCGTTTACAACAGTTCTGCTGAAACAGCTCCGTATTAATCCCTGGTGTAAACAGAAATCCTTCCGATACAATATGAAGACTCTTGAGAATCTCCTGTACCATAGTTGGAATACGAACAATATATACATTGTTCTTTTTCAGCCGCATTTTTTTGCGGACCAGTAATTCCGTATGCACTTGAAAATGCTTTTTAAGCAGAGAGTATGCCCGTCTTGCAATGGCGGCATTCTCCGTCGAAATATCCAAGATTACTTTTTTATTCGATAACTGCACTGCACCAAGCATACGGATGAGGGCTGAAAGTTCCGCCTTTTCGCAGCACGGTTCGCTCTCGATCATGGTTAACTCTTTTTTGGTCTGTGCTGCAAACGACATGGGACTTCACCTCTTCCGTAACATCCAATTTTGTACCAGCTGGTAGATGTGATGACTTAACTTGTCGGCATCATGACGCAGATAAGTCTTGAACAGAACAAGGGTATCTGCAACCACCTGATAGCCAGCACTTTCAAGTACATTCATATCCAGTACAACCGGTTTTGCTCCTTTTTCCGCATACTTATTCTGTACTTGCAGCGGAATATCACCGTTATTTACGATAACATAGTCAAAGAGTTGATGACCTATATGCTCATGTACCGCCTTAAGGTGGTCACTTACCGTATAGTTATCCGTTTCTCCCGGCTGTGTCATAACATTACAGATAAACATCTTCACCGCATCAGCCTCTACCACAGCTTCTGCAAGCTTAGGTACGAGCAGATTGGGAAGGATGCTTGTATAGAGGCTGCCTGGCCCGATCAGAATGGCGTCGGCTTGACGAATGGCCTCTACTGCCTCTGGCAACGGCTCCACGTGATCCGGTTCAAGGAAAACACGTTTGATGCGTCCGCCTGCCTCGGGGATTTTGGACTCACCTGTAATAATTGTGCCATCTTCCATCTCAGCATGCAACACAACGGCCTGCCCGGCTGCTGGTAACACCTCACCTCGAACGGCAAACACGCGGCTAAGCTCCCGCACTGCGGTCACAAAGTCGCCCGAAATATCCGTCATTGCAGCCAAAATCAAATTTCCCAAGCTGTGGCCTGCAAGCCCCGCGCCTGTATTGAAACGGTACTTCAACATATCTGAAAGCAATGGTTCTACATCAGCCAGTGCCGTAAGCACGTTTCGAATGTCGCCCGGAGGCGGCATTTGTAGCTCATTGCGCAGGATGCCTGAACTCCCACCGTCATCTGCAACCGTGACGATGGCCGTGATATCCAGCGGCTTCTCTTTCAAACCGCGTAACATCACGGATAATCCGGTTCCGCCGCCCATTACAACTATTCTCGGACGTTCTCTTCGTGGTCCGGCCTCTTTCATCCCTTCACCCTCTTCAATGACGGTCCCGGTCAGCGTCGCGATGGCTCACGGTGACAGCTTCTGTCTCGCTGCTTCCCAACATCTTGCCCAAATATTCCGATATTGCTACCGAACGATGCTTGCCTCCGGTACAGCCGATTCCAATAATAACCTGGCTTTTGCCTTCCTTCCGGTATTGCGGAATCAGGAAATGCAGCATATCCAGCAGCTTGGTCAGAAACGCCTGTGTCTCTGGCCACTTCATAACATATTCGTACACATCACTATTCTGTCCCGTATTCGGTCGTAAATGATCAATATAATGCGGATTCGGTAAAAAACGTACATCAAACACCAGATCAGCATCAATTGGAATGCCATATTTGAATCCGAACGACGTAATATTCACTGACAGCATTTGGCTTTCCAGATGAGAAAAGCGGGATATGATGCGTTCTTTCAGTTGGGCAGGCTTCATTGTACTTGTATTCAGTACCTGAGTAGCGGAGTTTTTGAGTTCCTCCAACATCTTGCGTTCCAGTCGGATGCCGTCCAGCGGCATGCCTTCAGGAGCCAGAGGATGTCTGCGCCTGCTTTCTTTGTAACGCTGAACAAGTACAGAATCTGTAGCATCCAGGAATAAAATTTCGCAATGAATGGTAAAATGATCTTTAATATAGTTCAAAGACTCGGACAGAGCCGTAAAGAATTCACGCCCGCGCAGATCGATAACCAATGCAACCTTACCAATCTTGCCGTTTGACTGTTCAATTAGTTCTGCAAATTTTGGGATCAATACCGGTGGCAGATTATCCACACAGAAGAAACCCAGATCCTCCAGGCTTTGTACTGCAATGGTTTTACCTGCCCCCGACATGCCCGTAATGATAATGAGCGTGGCGCCTGTGCCTGGTGAGCCTTCACCTTCAAGCATAAATGTCCCCTCCTTATCATATTGCTGTCTTCATATATTGTTACGAGGTTACTAGGAACGTAAGAGAAGACCTGCCGCACCCACAATACCTGCATTATTACCAAGTGTAGCTTCCAGAATCTGAACCCCTTCTTGCAGTGGTTCCGGTGTCAGCTTAGCAAATACGGTACGTATTTCATCGAACAAGAAATTGCCGGCTTTGGATACGCCGCCACCAATGATGAACATCTCCGGGTTAATGACAGCAGCTACAGTAGCCATGGACTTGCCCAGGTAAAATGCCGCACGGTTTACAATGCGCTGTGCCACTTCATCGCCTGCCTTGGCGGCATCAAATACTTCTTTGGCTGCAATCTTGTCGACGAGTGCCAGTGACGTATGATCACCGCGTTCTACTGCATCCTTCGCCATACGGATAATCCCCGTTGCAGACGATACTGTTTCTACACATCCCATTTTACCACAGCCGCACTTGATGGCCTCCAGATCAGGTACAACACTAATATGACCCAGCTCTCCCGCCATACCCGAGAAGCCTTGATAGATGTTGCCATTCAAGATCAAGCCTCCGCCAACGCCAGTACCGAGCGTATAACATACGCAATTGTCTACGCCTTTGCCGGCACCTGCCCATACTTCACCCAGTGCTGCCACGTTTGCATCGTTATCTATTTTGATTGGCTTGCCCAGACGTTCTTCCAGAATCGAACGAATGGCCACATTCCGAAATCCGATGTTAGGGGCATGAACGATAATTCCCTCGCGTACATTCGTGAAACCGGCCACTCCAGCACCTACACCCTCAAGCTGTTCCCAACTGTAAGGTGATTCGGCTACGATATGTCGGACATACTTCTCGATGTTGGCGATGACCGTGTCTACGCCCTTATCCACTTCAGTCGGTCCTTCATACGTATGCATTAGCTGACCTTGTTCATCGCATATACCGACTTTGATTGCTGTTCCGCCGAGATCGACCCCAACGTAGATTTTCTCAGACATGCTGCAAGCCACCTTTATCTATCTAAAATAGTTTAAGTCCTACGTACCAACTATAATTGAAGGATACGCCTGGGTCAAGACGATAAGACCTCGGATACATCATGCTTCACCAGGGTTGTGAACCACATCACATAGCATTTATGAATACGTATACAATCTCATTACCTTCATTTGTGAACGCACGCTTTATTCCTTCCTCCATAGCAGAGGAAGCCTCCACTCATGATATTGCATCTTGACTCGTTCCATTCATAAAAGATGTTCATCGTCCCCTCATAATGGTGACTCGTCTTATGCACTCGCCCACCTGTCATTCCCATGTAGAAAGCGATCTAATGACGGTGTTGCCAACAAAAAGGCGCCTTCCATGGTTGGAAGGCACCCTTACTTTTATAAAAAATTGAAGTTGTAGAATTGGGTTAAACTTGGTTGATTTCTTGCGTTATAGCTTCGTTTCCACACGTACCGGCTCTTCTGTTTTCTCCATCTTATTCACATCCAGAATATCAAGCAGGAAGACGAAAATCGGAATACCAATGATCAGTCCCCAGATCCCCAGGAAGTGTTGCGACAGAATCAGTACGATAAAGGTGTAGAACATCGGCAATTTGGTCTTATGTGCCATCAGTTTTGGATTCAGGAAGTACGTCTCCAAGGCATGAATAACAATAATCATGATGATCACAATAATGCTTAATTTCAGTCCACCCATCTGATACCCAATCAGACAGAGCGGTACCAGTGAGATGATAACCCCAGCAACGGGAACCAGACTGAGCAGGAATACCAGAATGGTCAGCGCGAACAGATACGGGAAACCCAGAATCCATAAGCCCAGGATCGTCAGCACTGTATTGAACACCGCAATAAGAAGCTGTGCCTCAATGACTTTACCAAAAGAAGATACGAATTTGTCTCCCAGATAAGCTACTTCATTATAGAACCATCCAATTTTACTTGTTTTGAACTTGGACGTGAACTTGGATATCTCCTGCTTCTGCAACAAGAAGAACAGACTCAGAATGATAACGAGCAGAATAAACTCCAGCCATTTGCTCAAAGCGAAAATATATTTCAATGCATCATTGGTGTAATTTTTAATATCGAAGGATTGAAGATAACCCGCAATTTTGGATGCAAAATTATCACCGTCTGCACTATCCAGAAATTTCATAATCTCGTTCGTTAACTGAACGACCTGATCCACGATCCGAGGTGAATATCTGGAAATGCCAAGCACAATTACTGCGATAACAATCATATAGAGTAGGATGACCACAACTTTATAATTGATCGGAAACAACCGATTCAAACCACCTGTAATGAAATGCTGTAACCTGTTCATGACATACGTCACCAGGAACAACAGCAGAATCATGTGCAGCATACTCCCCATACTGAACAAAACTAAACAGAACAAGAGCAGGATCAAAAATCGTCTCACTGTCGCATTCTGTAGCCAATCTTTTATCATTTCCCCCAAAATCTTCACCTCACAGCTAATATGCCCCATATGTATACGAACTCATGCCCACTGTAGTTTCAAAAAAAGAGAAGCCTTCCGGCTTCTCTCATTACATGAGACTTCCCGTTGTCTCTTATTCCTAGCATATGCCTAACCTCACGCATGTCATGCTTATTTATCCAACGTTTCGCTCCAATCATGGACAATGCTTCCTTCAAGGAACTTCTCACAATCCATCGCGGCCATACATCCAGAACCCGCAGCCGTAATAGCTTGACGATACTTCGTATCCTGAACATCACCACAGGCAAATACACCCGGTATATTGGTCTCCGTCGTTCCTGGTTTAACCACAACATAGCCATGTTCGTCCAGTGTGATCGCATTACCCAGAAATCCGGTATTTGGCGTGTGACCAATGGCAACGAATACGCCATCCGCTTCAAGCAACTCTTCCTGCCCCGTCTCGTTGTTGCGTACCTTCAGTCCTTTGACACCCATAGCTTCAGGTACGACCTCGAGAGGAGTACGGTTCAGCGCCCACTTCACCTTCTCATTGCTGCGAGCCCGATCCTGCATAATCTTGGATGCACGCAACTCATCCCGACGGTGAACCAATGTGACGTCTGTTGCAAAACGAGTCAGGAAGCTCGCTTCCTCCATGGCGGAGTCACCACCGCCCACAACCACGATCTTTTTGCCGCGGAAGAAGAAGCCGTCACATGTCGCGCATGTACTTACACCACGTCCCACATTTTCCTGTTCACCCGGAATACCGAGATAACGAGCGGATGCACCTGTGGAGATAATGATCGATTCAGCTTCCAGTTCACCGATTCCTCCAACTTTGACCTTGAAGGGCGGTTTGCTGAAATCCACTTCTTCCACCCAACCGTTTTTGAATTCCGCTCCAAAACGTTCAGCTTGCTTACGCATGTTATCCATCAGTTCAGGACCCATGATACCTTGCGGGAAACCGGGGAAATTCTCAACTTCCGTTGTCGTTGTCAATTGACCACCCGGCTGAAGACCTTCGATAACCAGTGGTTTCAGATTAGCACGAGCCAGATATATCGCTGCTGTCAGACCCGCAGGTCCCGTTCCGATCACAATCGTTCTGTATTTAGACATATAGATACAGCCTCCTTAATTAAGGTGAGAATGTGTTGTACTAGCGATGAACTTGCCAAGATGATATCCTACAGGCATTTACGAGGCCCATTCGTTAAGTTTACCCGTTTTCCCGGTTGTTGTATCCTTCACCTCATGATGTCTTTCTGAAAACGAGTGAGGGCCAACTTTCTATACAAGTGGTGGATTGCTGTTACACACCGAATGAATCTGTTTAGCATACTTGCTAACCGTTGATGCCGATATCCCATACCGCTCAGCAATACTTTGATAGGTAACGGGCCGACTGTGATTCTTCGCTGCTAAATATTCAAGTCCTGCAGCCCAACCCTCAATCTGCTTCGTGCCCGGAACCTCCGGATGTACCCGGGATACATAATCCGTCCAGAGCCGTTCCATCTCTTGCTGCAACTCAGCCTTTGCTTCAGACATCTGTAATGCACGATCAACAACAGCCTGCCAATGGGAGGTCGAGCCCGTGTCCGATTGTTCTGATGTGGATTGAACCTTCCCAATGGACTTCAAGGCTACAGGAGAAAAGGGTCGAACCACCTGAGTATTCAGATCCTCATGTTCAGCCGATTTCAATCCGTTCAGTACAGCTTGTGCTGCCTCAATCAGATCTTGTTCTTCTCCCGGCTCTTCAATAAAGGATTGCAGAGCCTGCTGCACCTCATAATCACCGATCATTCCAAGCGCATGAATAACCTGTAGCTTGGTTGCCCGATCACCATGCCGCAATGCCCAGAAGAACGATGAACGAATTAATGGATCATTCTTCATTTCTTCAGGAATGCCGTTACCATAGTTTTCCCACTGTCTGAATTGCTCGTCAAATGGCAGATGATAGTGATAACTTAGCTTCTCTGGCTCTTGCTCGCCTTGTTTTACAGCTTCAAGACCTGACAGATAGTACCGGGATACTTCGGAACCCGGATCAAGCTTGGATACATGATGCCATAGACGCTCAGCAGCATCATAACGTTCTGTATTATAAGCCGCCACTGCTGCATAATGAGCAAGTGCCGGATCAGCAGCTGTCTCTTCATCCTTGAGCAAACGCCGGAAGTGAACATAAGCCGTATCGTGTTGGCCCAGAATTCCCATCGTTGTCGCCAGTTTGTAGACTTGTTCGTGCTGGAATGGCACGATGACCCGCAATTTTTTGATCAAAAGCAGCACTTGATCAGCCCGGTTCTCGTTTTGATGGAAAATGGCCAGATTACAGAGTGCATGCAGATTACCTGGTTCCTGTTCAAGCACTTCGGCAATGGTCTCTTTCGCTTTGGAAAACAGACCCATATAATAGTAGGCGAGTGCCAGATTGTTACGGGCAGCCAAGTAATCAGGATAATCAGAAGACATGCCTTCGAGCAATTCAGCAGCCTGTGCAAATTTCCCTTCTTCCAACAGTTCCCGTGCCTGATCGTGCTCCACTACACCTTTGCGTGATTTAATTCGATTCAGTTTGGTCGGACGATCCAGCTCATAGTACAGAAGCTCCATCATCTCTTCGGCCTCCGTCATGAACTGACCCTGGGTGTCCTCCTCCAGATAGGTAACAAGTGCTTGCTCGGCTTCCTCAAACCGATCCATATTTGCATAATTATTCGCCATATAGAAATAACATTCCGTCATCGACGGATCTACCACTTCCAGCACGTTAGCCAGAATGGCATTGGAGGCTTCGTAATCCCCCTTCTCCGATAATATACCCGCCATATTACAATGATTTACCGGATTTTCCGGTTCGTATTCAACAGCTTTGCGAAAATATTTTAATGCCTTGTCAACATGATTACGGTCCAGCGAGCGGACAGCTCTTTCAAAAAAGAAAGAAGCATCCAAGTGAATCGGTATAATATTGGCAAGGTGTCCCTCAGCCCGCACTAGCTTGCCCTTCATCTTCCAAGGCACCTCCTCTTTGCATTTCATTCATACTCTCCAGTATACCACATCTTAAGGCCCACTTCTCAATATGTAGTTTCATGTCGTTTATGAAAAAAATGCAAATGAAGATGAAATTCCATTTTGCGGAAACATATCATCTTTGGGCGTTGTTTATTCTACGGAAATTCGTCTTTATCCAGAGTCTCCCACACACGATTTCCTCAGGATCTCTTTGCAGTATTACATTAGTCCATTCTTGTCGGATTAACTAAATTCGGGTCTGTTATGATAAGATAAGTGTATATCATGGAATTATTATCCTTATCGTCCTAAACACTCATCATTATTACTTTTAAGGAGATGTTATTTTGATGATCTTGAAAATAAAACCATTTGTATTCATCTTAATATGCTTGTTTGCTCTGAATGGATGTTCCAAAGATATAGAAAACACAGAAAATCACTTCACATCAGATGATGTGCTGAGAGTGCTCGAGTCTCAAAACTTGAATCTGATAAGGATCGCATTAACGGGACCAAAGAATTCAATAAGCACATAGAACGTGCCCAATTCACAGCGATCCCTTTTCTATATGAAAAAGGTAATGTTCTTATCGTTTACTGGAGCAAAACCAAGATAATCCTCTGTTCACTAAACCGATCGAAACTACATTAGAACAACTGGAATAAAAGAAGACCGAGCCCTAGGGTTCGGTCTTCTAACGGTCATAGCTTAAAAGGATTTAATGGATTTACTTCTTCAGCGCCATCGAAGGCGAAAGTGAAATATGAATGGTTTTATCAAAAGGCGTCATGAAATTGACCAGCACAACCTTGCATTTGTCCGGTAATTTTGCCTCCCGTACGGTTGCCGTCAGATGCCCGAGCTCGCCCCCGGTGATCTCCAGCCAGTCTTCTCCGCAGGTATAGCGTAATGTACCGCTTTTCCACAAATAGTGACCCTCACTCGTTTCCATCGCGTCCTCACAGGTCAGCTCACCTTCGCTTCCAAACACAAAGGACAATTGCATCATCGTATCCTCCGGTTCATTCCCTGTGAGATGCATCGTCCAGCCATTTTCCGTATGCAGAACTTCTGCCCCTACGCGCAATGTCTGCTCATGAGTAAGTTGACGACTCTGATGGGGTAACAAATACCACGGACTTATAGTTGATGCAACAGATTCCGGCAGGAGTTCCGTAGGAATCGGACCGTAGTACCCTTTCTTCTGTTCACCCGTCAGATGATATCCCTCGGGCAGCTTCGTCATGTTTTGCATGGGTATATATCCTGGATTAAAATAAGAAGCCAGTTGCACAGCAAGCAGACGTACCTTACCGTGTCGGAGTGCAAAGAAAGGTGGAACTTCTGTCATGACAGTTACGCTTGTCTCACCCTCACGGATTCGGGCCACAGGAGCACCAAAGTCCGTGTGCATCCGACTGTGAGAGATTCGTCCATGATGTCCAGTCGAACCCATCTGCCCCAGATATTGCTCGCGTACAAAGTGTTCATTCAGCATCAACTCGTAATTTTCCGGGAGCGAATTCTTCGTACCACTGGTTTGTTGAAGATCAGGTTCCAGCAACAATCTAACGAGAGCGTTGACCGAGCATACGCCCGGGTCCGTTAATGTACTATCTGCCCATGTTGCCATGCCCGCAAAAATGGAGTCACCATCTATCTTCGCCAAGATCGCATATGGTAGATAATACGACGACAAGTCGTGAATGCTTCCCAGATCCTGCCGACCAGAATAATCTGTCACAATCTCACCCGTGGGATGCACCAGATACACCATCATACGAAGATTTAGACGCACCGGCTCCAGCAACTCTGGACGCTTGAGCAGACGTGCCGCATGAATGAGCATAATGTCGCTTACCGCATTATAGATTCCGTTGCTCCGTTCGGTCCACTCCCCATCGGGTGTAATATCCATGCCTTCCGCCAGCCACTGCTCTGCGCGCTGCACAGCTTCCTCCACACCAAAAATTTCATGCAAGAAACCGAGCGCCGCGCATAGCACCCAGCGATGATTAGGCGTATGACAGCCTCCTGTAAGCATGGTTGGAATCGTGCGTTCCAGAAACAGCCTCATGTTGGTCAGTACAGGTTGCAATGGTTCCCATTCCTGTTGCTGAAGTAGCTGATACAACTGTGAATATCCCACAACGACAAATGCAGTGTCTGGAGGGGAGTGGTAATTAGTCCACCCCGGAGATATTGAACCATCTTCATGCTGGAAGCGGAGTACATATTCCGTAGCTATCAGCAGTCGATCTAACAACGCCTCATCCCGATAATAGATGGAGTCCGGATTGGAGATCGCAGCCCCCCAGTAACACATATCCGTGGGCGTGCCAGTTGTGTGGTTGACCCAGGCAACACCTGTATAGGGATCGATGGTGCCTCCATAATAACGGCTTTCAGGGTCAAGCATCTGCCGGGATATGCCTCTTTCTACCGCTCTGTCATTACTCTCCACCAGTTGTTTGTACATGTGCAGTCCCTCCATACCAATGCATTCTCCCGATGTGCGGAGTATGTTGCTTCAGCGCCTTCAATTCAGAACGGAAGCATACTCATACCGCCCGTAGGTGAGTTCATTTTTCTCGTCAGTATATACCATATACCGACAAAAGTCGCTAGAAAATACGTACTTGTTTTACTACACATTTACGGGTCTTTGTCACTGAGCAAACAGTCGTTGAACACACGCTGTGAACACGCCAACTGTATCCCCCATCACCGCGCCTACTCTGTCTTACTCTGTCACTCCAAGCTTCTTCATAAGCAAGTCATGACTCTCGTGAATCTCTTCTGCCTTACAGGCAGACTTCAACTCATACACCTTCACTTGTGCCCGGCGGATCATCGGCAGATAGGCATCATAGAAGTTCATATCCTTACTGTGAACATACGGACACCAGTGATCAGAGAGACCGAGTGTTTCATGAATATGCACCCCTACGATATCATCCATCAGCCCCTGCATTTCTCCCACACTGTCATAAAGGCCCATTCGGTCCATCATGATGGCATGACCCGTATCGTACCAGATACCAACCGGTGCCCCTTTGAGGGCCGTAATAATGGTCTTGGCTTCGGCAAGGGTAGGAATCTGTTGTGGTCTGGATCTCGTCTCGATGCCAAAACGAACATCCAGACCCTTAGCTGCCGCCCGATTACATACTTCATCCAGACTGGCGATAATTTTCTCCACATACCCTGAACTGAGAGCTTGCCGCCGCTCCATCAATTCCGCCCATTTGCTGCGATACTTCGGTGAATCCGGGCCTTCCTCGTTATAGATCTTTCCAAGATCTTTGCTGATATCCTCTGGGAAAGGTACCTCTCCGGGGTGCACAACAACAGCTTCTCCCCCATAACGCTGGGCATATTCAGCCGACTCTACCAGCAATTCGATCGCCCGCTTACGTTTCACTTCATCTTCGAAGCCGAGCAAGATGGAATCCGTCCCATAATCAGGATCAGGGTCATGTGGAAAGGTATTGTGGACACTAGAAATTCCGATCTCTCCACGCTCAATCATGGGCTCAATCGTCTTGAGCATCTCCTTCGTCACATTATAATTTAGCTCCACCCGGCGAAAACCGAGATCTGCAATCTCCCGAATCATATCTTCCCCGACATCATGTTTTCGGATATTCCAGCATGTGGAGAACGAATATATCCCCTTATCTATGTGCTGCATCTGTTTTCCTTCTCCTCCCTCTGGCTAAACTTTTCACACCAGCCTTAACTCAACCTTTTACCGCGCCAAGCATCGCACCGCTGACAAAATACTTTTGCAGCCACGGATAGACGAGCAGAATCGGAACGGTTGCGAAAATAACGGTCGCGGCCTTGAGACTCTCGGGAGTCAATGGCGTACGGTTAGCACCCTCCATCTGAGTAAGCTCGCTGACCATATTGTTCTGTACCATTTGGAATAACTTCAGTTGAAGCGGGTACAGCTTCGGATCATTAATATACATCAGGGAATCCTGGAACCCATTCCAGCGTCCAACCGCATAGAAAAGAGCTAATGTAGCCAGTACTGGCATGGATAATGGCAGTATGATTTTAAATAACGTGTGTATATGTGAGCTGCCATCAATTTCTGCTGATTCTTCCAGACTCTCAGGAATACCTCTGAAGAATGAGATCAGGATAATCAGGTTAAACGGACTGACCAGTCCAGGCAGAATCAGTGCCCACACTGAATTAAGCAAGTTCAGGTCACGAATGAGCAAGTACTCAGGGATGATCCCGCCACTGAAGAACATCGTAATAATGATGACATACATGAAGAGCTTGCGCCCTTTCAATTTTTTCTTGGTTAACGGGTATGCAGCTGCCAGTGTGAACATCATGCACAGGACAGTAGTAGCAATTGTCAGAACCGTCGTGTATCCCAGTGAATAGATCATCGACTGATCAGAGAACACCTGAATATACGCATCCCAATTGAATTCTTTAGGGAATATGGTTACTTCACCTGACGTAATCGCACGGTTAGAGCTGAATGATATCGCAATCGTGTGCAGAAATGGAGCCAGACAGAATATAACAAACAAGGTGATAAAGGAGATATTAACGATATCAAAAATCCGGTTTGAGGTGCGTTCACTCATATGCGCACAGCTCCTTTACTGATGGTCTATACAAACAAGCCGATTGGTGTCTCTTCCGTTCATCACAACCTACAAAATACCTTCACCGGTTGTTTTCTTCGAAATATAGTTGGAGCCTAGTACGAATACAAGTCCTACTACTGCCTGGAACAATCCGACGACAGTTGCCAGCGTGTATTGTCCTGATTCAAGACCAACTCTGTATACAAAGGTACTGAGTACATCGGAATATTCACGCACAGCCGTATTACCAATGATATAAGGCCGATCAAAACCGATGCTGACCATATGTCCAAGATTAAGAATGAGCAGGGTCACAATGGTTGGTTTAATGCTTGGCAATGTAATATGCCAGATTCTCTTCAGCCGTGATGCTCCATCAATTTCAGCTGCTTCGAACAATTCCTTGTTGACGCCGGTTAATGCAGCCAGATATAGAATGGTTCCCCATCCTGCACTTTGCCAGACACCTGTGAACAGGTATGTCACAAGCCATGGATTTTTTTCTGTCAAAAATGGTATTGAATTTAAACCCATACTCTCCAGTACACCGTTAACCATACCGGATTGATTACCGAACAATTGGTATACAATTCCCCCGATGATTACCCATGAGATAAAGTGAGGAATGTACAGAATGGTCTGAGATATTTTTTTAAACCATTTGAATCGAACTTCATAGAGCATGATCGCCAAAATAATAGGAGCTGGAAATGAAACGATCAAATCCAGAAAATTCAGCATAAAGGTGTTGCGCAATGTGGTGTAGAAGTCCCGCATTCCAAAGACTTCACGAAATGCATCAAAACCGATCCACTCACTTCCACTGATTCCCTGGAACAAGTTAAAGTCCTTAAAGGCGATCTGTACACCGTACATCGGTCCATAACGAAAGATTAAAAAGTAGATAATGGGCAGTGAAATTAGCGCGTACAATTGCCAATATCTCTTCAAGTATGTGGTGGTCAAGTCGGTTTCCTCCTATCAACTAAGAAACGGCTGTGCCGCCAAGCCGGCGGCACACGTCCCTTCCAAAGTTATACGGTAACATGCATATCTGTCTTTGATCTCAAAGTGTAGAGCTAGTTAGTTTGCAGGGAGTGCTTGAACTGCTTCTTCAAGTTCTTTTTTCAGTTCAGTACCACCGAGCGACATGAAATCAGCCATTTCTTTCTCATACACTGCATCGAAATCTGCTGGCTTAGCCATCGCTGTTTTTACAATAATGACGTTCAATTTATCTTTGAGAGCTGTGCTGTACTTCATCTCTGCTTCAATCGGTTTATCGAAGATAATCGGTCCTACTGTATCGGTGTTGGCAATATCAATGGATTGTTTCAGGAGCTCCTGGTTATTCTGCGGGAAGCCCAGAATCCATGCTTTTTCATTCGTTGCCTGATCACCGATGTTTTTACCGTTGGAGATAATTGCTGTATCCCCTGCATTGAACAGGCGATCCTGCGCTTCTTGGGATGCATCTTCCTTCACAACTGGAATGCCGTCTACCAGATCATAGTTCTCGCCTTCCACACCACTGTAGATATCAATCAGATTGTTGTCAGATGCCATCCAGTCGAGATATTTGATCGCTTCGACAGAACGTTTGCTGCTCTTCGGAATCATAATGTACATACCATTTGTTCCGTAGCGTGACTTGATGTGTTTGTTGTCTGCATTTGGATTAGTGTATACATCCACCGGCAACACTTTGCTGCCACTCACGTTCTTGGTTAAATTATCCAGTGTTCCGTCTCCGTAGAACATGGCATCAACATCTTCAGACCAGTAACCTACATTACCGTTTTGAATGTCTTTACCTAACTGCGTTTTGTCTTCATCTAAACTGAAGTCTTTGCTGATCAAACCTTCGTTGTACAGTTTGTTCAGGAACTGCATCGATTCTTTGAATCCTTCATGCAGCGGCAACTCATACCGTTGACCATAAGTCAGGTCGCCACTAACCGGCTTGATGAATGAGTAGATGAGCGTTTCGAATTGAGCCGGTGCAAGAGCCATACCCATTGGGATGTTTTTGCTTCCGAGACCACCAGGATCTTTATCCTTGAACGCTTTCAAAGTTGTATATAATTCATCCGTGGTCTTCGGTGCTGGCAATCCCAGCTTATCGAGCCAATCCTGACGAATGTAAGAGCTGTATCGGCCTGTAATAGCACGTTTACCCGGAACAGCAAACTGTTGTCCTTCTACTTGCCCGAACTTCAAAGTATCTTCGCCCAGGAACTTCTTCAGGTTTGGACCGTGCTGTTCAATCAGCTCACCGACATCAGTCAGTCCACCTTGTTGAGCATATCGATAAAACACGCTTGAGTCATAAACAAAGACAATATCAGGGACATCCGTATTACTAGCCATCAGGACATTCAGCTTGGTAACTTCCTCAGAACGCTGAACGGGTACAAACTGTACATCAATATTGTTGGGATCACCGAACTTCTCCTGAATCATTTTAGATAGATAGTTGTTCGTAATTGTGTACGGCGAAGGACTGTTACCACGGTCGAAAATCTCCACCTTTAAGGTAACGCGCTCACCATTGCCCGATGTTCCGCCTTCAGCTGATTCTTCTGATGCTGATGAGCATCCCGCAAGTAAAGAAACGCCCATTACCACCGTAAGCGCCAAACCCATCCATTTCTTCAGACTCCCTTTGGTTGCTTTTCTTGTCATTTTGTCATCCCCTTTGGCTTTGCGTGAATGTTTAAAGCTTGCCCAGAGTATTTCACATTTTTCCGTTATCCTGCAATAAACCAGTTTCGGAAGCGCTTACAAACGGATTATGGTTTATATACTAAGCCCATTTTCGCAGACTGATTATTTTCCCAAAGCCGCGCTGCCCTAGGCTGTGATGGCTCTCAATGCCTCACGACTCGGAACTGCCTGTCCCCATTCGAATAAACCATTTTCACACACTGCCTATATTCGCATACGGGGAAAAACAGGAATATTAGCATGCTATCCTGCGAAAACAGTTGCATCGATCTCACGTAGCAGAGAACTGTTCAACGAAAACAGGGCGAACCTCTGCAAGCCTGCTCTCCTGGTGGAAAGTGACTGCATGAAATTCACCCTGTGCTATCCTGATGTACAGATCTCAGAATATGATCATCATTGCGTTACTCTTCGGGTTCTCGATGTTCTCGTTTCAAACGACGATAATCTCCTGGTGTAATGCCCGTTACCCGTTTAAATACACGTCCCAACGTAATTCCATTTGCATACCCAACCTTCAGGGCAATATCCTGCAGAGAGTAATCCGTATTGAGCAGAAGCTGCTCCGTCTCCTTCATGCGAAGCTCCGTAACAAAATCAACAAACTTCATGTTGAATTCTGTCTTGAACAAATAACTCGCATGTTTGCCCGTAATCTGGAATCGGTCGCTGAGATGTTTCAATGAAAGATCAGGATTCGCAAACTGTTCTTCGATATAATTTTTCATTTCGTTAACCATGGCTTTATAACTCTTGGTTTCCGTTACCGCCACATACGTTCTGAACAAGTCCGTCAGACCATCGAACAAAAGACTCTTCACATCAGTAAGCGTCTCTGCCTCTTCCACAGCACTCAACCATCTGTTTATATTTTCTTCGGACAGCTCTTCCTGAAGCCCTTCCGACATCATGGCCACCTCTCGGCTGAGCATCTGAAACATGGCCTGAATCAGAGAACGAATCTCGTCATCTGGCAGTTTGTTCTGTTCAAATGCTGTAAAGATCTCCTCCAACTGTTCCCGCCACTGTCCACTCGACATCCGGAACCGCTTAACAAAGTCCGCAATCATCTGTAGATAAGTATAGGTATCCAGCAAAGGATGCTGTGGTTCACCGCAGTCGGCTTGGCCGACATCTCCATTCATCAATAGTTTGCGTTGCATTACCGCTTCTGCTGCCGCATAGGAGTTGCGTATCGCACCGATTCCCTGAGCAATAGGTCCAATACCAAAGCTTAAGGAGATACGTAGATTTTGTTCCACCCAAGATTTGCATTCCTCAGCTACAACACGAATCTGACCAGACATGTCCAAGTTGTTATCACTCTGTTCTTTGAATACAAAAAGGATTGCAATCTGATCTACACTAATCCATTCCGTCCAGCATTGTACTCCCGTATTACGTGACAGTTCTTGCAAAACGTTCATCAAGGCAAACTTCAGCGTATTTTGTTCACCTCTTGTGTACCTCTCCTGAAATCCCTTCTCATAACGGTTAATCTCTCCAACGACAACGACAAAGCGCGAGGAGTCATACACGTCATTCAGTGGAGAGAGTTCTTTTAATTGCTCTGCTGCATTTTCGATGTGTTCACCATGCAATAGGGCATTGAACAACTTGCTACGCTGCATGAGTACATTTTCCCTGCTTTTCTTGTCATAATCCATCATGTGATTAATCAGATTCTCAAGCACACCGTCAATCATCTTCATCTCATCCGTGCGAGCACCCGAGTGCTCAAACGCCCGAATCTGATGAGACTCAATCCGGTTCATGATGATCTTAATGGGTTTATAGTTACGGCGAGTAATATACACGATATACACAATCGCACAGATGACAGTCACAATCGCAATGATTACCCATACATAAGACACGACAGATACCCAGCCAAATAAGTTGCCGGCCTTGATTCCACTGGATATTGTCCAGCCCAGTCTTTCTAGTGGCAGCCTGTTCAGTTCCTGACCATCTATCGAGCCTTCTTGGTCCGAGTGTGCATTATACACAACCTTACCGTCCCGATCCGTAATCGTCAGGAATGAGAGCTGACCATTAACCATACTATCTACACTTTGTTCAATGCTGCTCATCTTGATATTAATGACCAATGTGCCCTGAGAGCCAAAAGGCAAAGGCATGTCCTTGTTCACGGTCAATACACGAATAGGGGTACGTTGAACAGAGCCCGTATCGAATTCCCGAACTGGCTGCCAGCCTGAACCGATAGATCCGGTAGCCATCTGATCAATCCATGCCTTATCCGAGAAACTTTCTGCTTCTCTGGAACCACTTATGGTCAGAACATGTTTATTTCGCTTGTCATATAGATAGATGGATTGAATCCATGAGGACGAATTGGTTAGCTCACGTAAATTCTGCGCAATTGCATACACCGTGTCCGAGCTGGCCAGGTTGGTATTATTAAAATAGAGTTTGTATGCCTGCTGACTCTGTACCGTTTCCAGGATGGATAATTCAATATCCCTGATTGTGCGATCCACTGTGTCTATCATATAACTGGAGGAGATCCGGTCTGCTTTTTTTGTTTCCTCTTTAGATATGTCATTGATGAAAACAAACGCGATGAAAATGAGTATGGTCACCGTAAGAAAAAAAATTGGGAAATACGAGAACAGTAACCGGTAGTACCAATTACGAGACAATAGACCCCACTCCTCACTCCACGATGCCAATGTTCTCAGCCGTGGTTCTACTGTTCAGCATCCATCTCACCTTAGGGGCTGAATACCATATGATAACGTTATCATGACTGATTTTATGTTATTATAGCACAAGCCTCTGAGCAGCAATGCAAGAATTGAATTCCAAGAGCCAAAACAAAAAAACCGTGCTGAGCAGACAACAACTCAGACACGGAACTGTTCATCTGGCCACACACCGTTATATCCTCGATGCTCTAAATGCCAGAATCCTTAAACAATGTGGCCATGGAGCCACCATCCACAATAATGCGCACGGCGCGAGCCAGCATTGGCGCAACAGGTAACACTTTGAAGCATTCAGGGTGGTCATCTGGCAGTGCGATCGAGTCCGTAACTACCACCTCTTCAATTGACGGGTGATTCAATTTACTTACTGCCCCATCTGAGAACAATCCGTGTGTTGCACATACATATACATTTTTGGACCCGCGTTCCTTCAACCCTTCCACCACATTCAGAATGGTTGTTCCGGTGTCGATCAGATCCTCAATAATAATCGGTGTCCGTCCTTCTACATCACCAATGACATGGGTAATTACCGATTCATTATGGCTTGGACGTTTCTTGATCATAATGGCAAATGGGGAATCCAGGCGGTTCGCCAGTTTCTCTGCCATGGAAGCTCGTCCCGCATCCGGAGAGACAACGACTGGATTTTCAATTCCTTTGCTTAACAGATAATCACTGATCAGGTCCAGCGATGTCATGTGATCAACTGGAATGTTGAAGAATCCCTGAATGGCCGCTGCGTGCAGGTCAATCGTTACCACTCGATTGGCGCCAGCCGTAGTTAATACATCTGCGACCATCTTGGCCGAGATCGGCTCCCGTGGAGCCGATTTGCGCTCTTGACGAGCATAGCCATAATACGGAACAATGATGTTCACCGTGCGCGCAGAAGCCCTTTTCGCGGCATCAATCATCACAAGCAGCTCAACAAATAGCTCATTGATCGGATGGGACAACGACTGTACCAGAAACACATCACAATTACGGATCGTTTCTTCATAATGAACGTATATTTCTCCGCTCTTGAACCTGGACAGCTTGATCTTGCCCAGTTGTACTCCCAGCTTGTCACATACCTGTTCTGCCAGCTTAGGGTTCGATGAACCGGAAAAAATACGTAACGAATGCTGCATAATGCCCTCCCGAGGGTTGAAGTCCCTATATAATCCCTTATCTAAAAGCGAGTGTTCAAAAAGACCGGTTTTCAGTACCGAGAAGATGGGATAAAGCTAGAAATGGAGTAGCGGAGCGTAGCAAAACTACGTGAGCAACGGACATTTCGGCTGAATTCCAGCTTCGATGCTGAAGATGCCATTAGGCATCCTTCGTAATCAAAGGCGGACTTTTTGAACTACCTCTAAAAGGTTATTTCCTACCCTCATTATACTCTACTGGCTTATACATTTAAAGGAATGAACGAGCGCTGACGGCCTTCAAAAACAGCGACTTCCGTACAGCCCAACTCATGTAAAAGTGCTTCAGCTTCCGGCAAATAATCCCCCAACTTAAGAGGGTCATGTGCATCGGAGCCCATCGTTAATGGAATACCCAATCGAATGGCCTCCGTCAGCATTCTGCGACTAGGGAACATCTCGGCGCAAGGCTTCGATAACCCGGAAGCATTCAGTTCCATGGCGCAGCCACTTTTGGCAATAGCCTGCAACGCTGCGTTCTCCAGTGAGATACGTTCTTCTGTCTGTTCAGCTGAAGGAACATAGCCAAACCGTTTAATGACATCCGTATGGCCCATAATATCGTACAGGCCCGTCGCAGCTGCCTTGCTTACAGCATCATAGTACTGACGATATACGTCAAGGATGTCTTTGCCCTCCCAGTGATGGGTCTGGCGGAAATCCGTAATGTCCCATTCCCCGAGGAAATGAACAGAGCCAATCACATAATCCCATGGATAACGCTCAATGATTGCACGGATCTCTGTTTCCCAGCCTTCAATATAGTCACCTTCCAGACCAACACGTACGTCAATCTGCCCGCGGTAACGTTCTTTCAGGGAGAAACACTCCTCTACGTAACGCGGCAGTTCATCCATAGGCATCGCCATTTCCGGATAATATTGAGCCGGATCGACATGCAATAATGGCATGTGATCGGACAATCCAATCTGGGATAGTCCGATCTCCACACCACGTTGCACGTACTCTTCCAGTTTGCCAACGGCATGTCCACACCGCTCATGGTGTGTGTGATAATCTATACGCACGAAGCTCGCCTCCTAATCGCGGCGAGGCCGTTCATGACGGCGGCTCAGCTCTGACATAATATCGTCCAGCGGCAGCTTGCGCTCTTGTAACAGGACGAGCAGGTGATACATCAGGTCACTGACCTCCAGACGAAGCTCGTCATTATCTTTATTTTTGGCGGCGATGATCGTTTCGGATGCTTCTTCACCGATTTTTTTCAATATTTTGTCTACACCTTTATCAAACAGATACGTTGTATATGCACCCTCAGGGCGTTCACGTTCACGCTCTGCAATAACGGACTCCAGTTCAGCCAAAACCTCGAAGCGGCTTTCGGAATCGGAACTTCCCGAAGCAGATGCCTCACTCGCATCATCCGAACCCTTATCCGCCGATTTCTCTGGCAAACCAATGATTTCATTATGGAAACATGTTACCGCACCTGTATGGCAGGCAGGACCGTTCGGTTTGACCTCAACCAACAAGGTATCACCATCACAATCATATTTCAGGGAAGTAATGGTCTGCACGTTACCAGATGTTGCACCTTTGTGCCACAGCTCTTGACGCGAGCGTGACCAGAACCACGTTTCACCGGATTCAAGCGACAACTTCAGAGATTCGCGATTCATATAAGCCATCATTAAGACTTCCCGAGTATCCACATCCTGCACAATGGCAGGAACCAAACCATCACTCCAACGAATGTGTTCCACAACCTGTTCCAAGGACAACTGTTCCTTGATTTCATCGCTCACTTTAGTCACGGATCTCCACCCCTTGTTCTCTCAAATGTTGTTTTAACGCCGGTACGGCGATTTCTTTGTAATGGAAAATCGTTGCGGCCAGCCCTGCGTCCGCTTTGCCTGTGGTAAATACATCATAGAAATGAGATTCCTTGCCCGCACCGCCCGATGCGATGACTGGAATACGCACAGATTCGGATACCGCTGCCGTCAGCTTCAGATCAAAGCCGTCTTTTGTTCCGTCCGCGTCCATACTTGTGAGAAGAATCTCCCCCGCGCCCAAGCTCTCAGCCTGTTTAACCCATTCCAGCGCCTTGATGCCGGAGGGTTTCCGTCCACCATGGGTATAGACTTCCCACTCGCCCCAAGCTTCGTTATACTTGGCATCGATCGCTACCACGATACACTGCGAGCCAAAGCGACGTGCACCATCTGCAATCAACTGCGGATTAAGTACCGCGGCTGTATTCACTGCGATTTTATCCGCTCCCGCACGAAGAATCCGCTTCATGTCCTCTACCTTGGAGATGCCACCACCTACCGTAAAGGGAATAGCGATCTCGCCCGCCGTCTGCCGCACGACTTCTTCCATCGTTTCGCGCCCTTCTACCGAAGCGGAGATATCGAGAAACACCAGTTCGTCTGCGCCCTCGCGGTCATATAGTGCCGCCAGCTCTACCGGATCACCCGCATCGCGGAGATTAACGAAGTTGACGCCTTTGACGACCCGGCCGTCCTTCACGTCCAGACAGGGGATGATTCTTTTTGCCAGCATGCTACCTCTTCCTCTCTATCCGAATATCCCTTACTTATTGACCGCACGTACTGCTTCAGACAGATCGATACTTCCTGTATACAGTGCTTTACCCACAATTGCTCCACCAACACCATCATCCGCGTGGCGACTCAAACGAAGCAGATCATCCAT
Source organism: Paenibacillus sp. 2KB_22 (assembly GCF_052115745.1). NCBI lineage: Bacteria > Bacillati > Bacillota > Bacilli > Caryophanales > Paenibacillaceae > Paenibacillus > Paenibacillus sp. 2KB_22. The sequence continues at coordinate 12,846 of NZ_JBFRHG010000008.1, read as the reverse complement.
TACACTTACACCGCCGGAAGCAATAACCGTACGTCCGCTCGCCTTGGCAAGAGACACAATCGCTTCCACATTAGGACCCTGCATCATGCCATCACGGGAAATATCCGTAAAGATAAACGTTTCTGCCCCATATGCCGCCAATTCCTTCGCGAGTACCTCTGCCTGTACTTCCGATGTTTCAAGCCATCCGCGAGTTGCCACGTAACCATTACGTGCATCGATACCAATTGCCACTTTGTCCCCGTAACGTCCCAGTACTTCCTCTGTAAAAGCACGATCCTCAATTGCTGCTGTTCCAATGATCAGCCGGCTAACACCCAGACCCAGCAAACGCTCTACATCCGCTACTGTACGAAGTCCGCCGCCCACCTGAACAGGTACGTTTACAGACGACGCAATCCGCCCAATCAGCTCATCGTTAACAGGATGCCCTGCTTTCGCACCATCCAGATCCACCAGATGAACATATGTACCGCCTTGTTTCTCCCAGGATAAAGCCACTTGAACCGGGTCATCGTTATACACAGTCTCCTGATTATAATCTCCCTGCACCAGTCTTACACATTTGCCGTCCCGGATATCAATCGCCGGGTATAGGATAAAAGATGACATACAAGGCCTCCTGAATATGAATTAGATTTGTACGCTTTCTATAGTTAAGAAGAGCTGATGTTTTACCTTTGTACAGGTGCTCCTGTCAGAGCCAAAAAGTTGCCGAGCAGCTTCATGCCAAGCTCTCCACTTTTCTCCGGGTGGAATTGCATGCCGAAGTTGGATCCTCTGCCTACAATGGCTGTCACCGGATGTCCGTAATCCGTTACCGCCAGCAGATCGTCCCTGTTTTCAGTAAGCGCATGATAGGAATGAACAAAATAGACGTGTCCTGCCTCAAGCCCCATAAATAGCGGGTTTTCCGCGTGCAGGAACTCCAAACGGTTCCATCCCATATGAGGAACCTTCAGTTCTCCGGGAGCGAAACGCACCACTTTACCTGGCAATATATCCAGTCCCTCATGTTCACCATGCTCTTCACTTGAGCTGAACAACAACTGCATCCCCAGACAGATACCAAGCAGCGGCTTGGACCCGACAGCCGCTTCCTTTACCACCGTATCCAGTCCACTCTCCCGCAAATGAACCATCGCATCACCAAAAGCACCTACGCCTGGCAGAATGACACCATCTGCGCCAATAATCTCTTCCCGGTCACCCGTGACCAGCGCTTCGTAGCCAAGACGTTCGACCGCTTTGCCAACGCTGTGCAGGTTACCCATACCGTAATCGACAATTGCAATCGCCATCGTCTACAGCACTCCCTTCGTGGAAGGCACACCCGTTACACGCGGATCAATCATCGTTGCTTCATCCAGTGCACGTCCCAATGCCTTAAAGATCGCTTCAATCATGTGGTGGGTATTCTGACCATAGTGCACAATGACATGCAACGTAATCCGAGCTTCCAGCGCCAATTTCCACAAGAATTCATGTACCAGCTCCGTGGAGAAACTGCCTACCTGTTGAGAAGGGTATTCTGCACGGTATTCAAAGTGAGGTCGGTTGCTCACATCAATAATAACCTGAGCGAGTGCCTCGTCCATCGGTACAAAAACACTGGCGTAACGCTTAATACCGCGTTTGTCACCCAATGCTTCTCGCAACGTCTGCCCTAGACAAATTCCGATGTCTTCAACCGTGTGGTGATCGTCAATATCAATATCTCCACGGGCCTGTACGTTCAGGTCGAATTGTCCATGCTTCGTGAACAGATCCAGCATATGGTTCAGGAAGGGCACATCCGTTTCAATCGTGGATTGTCCTGTTCCGTCTACATTAAAGGCCAATTGGATATTGGTCTCGTTCGTTTTGCGATCAACCTCTGCTTGGCGCACTGCACCTTTGTTTTCAAGTTCCACTCCGTTATTTTGATTATCCATTGTCCGATTCCGCCTTTCCTTCCTGTTCTAACCGTACAGCGATTGCACGGGCATGCCCTTCAAGACCCTCATGGCGGGCCAACTCTATAATAGCCGCTCCGTTCTGCAGCAGCGCTTCTTTACTATAATAGATCAGACTCGATTTCTTGATAAAATCATCCACGTCCACTGGCGAACTGAATCGCGCAGTTCCATTGGTCGGAATAATGTGATTTGGTCCGGCAAAGTAATCCCCTACCGGCTCCGAGCTGTACGGGCCAAGGAAGATCGCGCCGGCATTCTCGATTCGGCCAGCGTAAGCCATTGGCTCCTGTACCATGATCTCCAGATGCTCCGGTGCGAGCCGGTTCACCACGTCGATTCCCTCATCGATGGAATCGACCACAATAATCGCGCCATACTGCTCCACCGAAGCAGCAGCGATATCACGCCGCGGCAGCACTTCAAGCTGCCGCTGCACTTCGCCCTGCACGGCTTCCGCCAGCGTGGCCGAATTCGTGACGAGAATGGCCGATGCCATCTCGTCATGTTCCGCCTGCGACAACAGGTCCGCGGCGACATACACCGGATTCGCCGTATCATCGGCGAGTACCACAATCTCACTCGGCCCGGCGATACTATCGATATCGACCGCACCGTACACTTCGCGCTTCGCGAGCGCCACGTAAATATTGCCCGGTCCACAGATCTTGTCGACCGGTGCAATACTCTCCGTGCCGTAAGCAAGGGCGGCGATGGCTTGAGCGCCGCCAACCCGGTACATCTCGCTTACGCCTGCTTCCGCAGCAGCAACGAGAATGTACGGGTTAATGCCTTCGCCACCGTTCGTAGACGGCGGCGTCACGAGAACGATCTCCGGCACGCCTGCCACCTGTGCCGGAATCACATTCATCAGCACAGACGATGGATACGCTGCTTTGCCGCCAGGTACATAGACGCCGACCCGCTTCAGCGGCCGGATGACCTGGCCCAGCAGGCTGCCGTCCGGCTGCCAATCCATCCACGAGTTGCGTTTCTGCTTCTCGTGAAATGCACGAATGTTGGCGGCGGCTTGCCGAATCGCCGTCACAAAGGATGGCTCCACGGCTGCATAAGCCGCCTGCAGCTCTTCCTGCGGCACGCGCAATTCCGCGGCCGTCAGCTTCGTGCGGTCCAGCTGCTCCGTGTAACGCAGCAGTGCCGCATCACCCTCACGGCGAATATCGCTGACAATACGCCGTACCGTTTCATTTTGCTCTGGCGTGCCATACTCCACTTCCCGCTTCAGATCAAATTCACGTGCAGGTACAATTTTCATACGTACAACCTCCTCATCCTCTGTAATGCCTGCCTTTTTATGGCCGATTCGATTCTGATTTTTCACGTTTCTTGCTTCTATCGTTTCATTCTTTTGTTATTTCCGTTGCTTTATTTCTCGTTCTTGCTACCTTGCAGTCCTTGCATATCAGTAATTTATCCCCGAAGGCTTCCCGCCGATATCTCATTCGATGCCGGAATAACCTGCTGAAGTGCATCACACAAAGCCTGAATTCGTGCATTTTTCATCCGATAACTTACCCGATTGGCGATAAGACGGCTGGTGATGTCCAGAATGCCTGTCATCTCCACCAATCCGTTCTCGCGCAGTGTCTGACCTGTCTCCACCAGATCGACGATCCGGTCTGCCAGACCAATCAAGGGTGCAAGCTCAATGGAACCATTCAGCTTGATAACTTCGACCTGCTGCCCTTGCTCCCGGAAATACTGTGAAGCGATCCTCGGGTACTTCGTTGCAACACGTTGCTGAATGCCTGGCTTCCAGTCGGGAAGTCCAATCACAGACATACGGCACTGAGCGATTCCCAGATTCAACAGTTCGTACACATCCCGATTTTCCTCCAGTAGCACGTCTTTACCAACAATTCCGATATCAGCAACACCGTACTCCACGTACGTTGGAACATCTACTGGCTTCGCCATGATGAATTCCATTCCCGCTTCCGGTACTTCAATAACCAATCTGCGTGTATCATCCACGTCTTCTGGAATATCCAGCCCCGCTTCACGGAACAATTTGGAGGCTTTTTTATAGATTCGGCCCTTCGGCATGGCCACCTTCAGAATATCCAACATCTCAGCGTCCTCCTTCTTCAGATCCGTAAGTTATAACCTGCTCAGCCTGAACGGTTGTTGCTCCAGCAGATACAGCACTTGCTCCAGCCCCGTCTTCAGGAAGAAGGAGTGTCACTACATTTTGTCCCAGACTGCGTAATCTTGCCGCTTCTGTCAGTGCCTCGGCCCGACGTTTCGGGCTATATTGGATAAGTATCGGTTTCTTCTCTTCAATGGTAATGCCGTGAACGCCATCAATAATCCGGTTGGTTTTCAGTGCAAACCCTGTAGCTGGCAACGAACGCCCGAATTGTTGTAACAGATTGTCATACCGCCCCCCACTACATACCGGAGATCCCAGTTCTGCTGCATATCCTTCAAACGTCATGCCCGTATAATAGGAGAAATCCCCGATCATCGTCAGATCAATCAGCACATGTTCGGATACACCGTACGCTTCCAACACTTCGAATACTGCACACAGATGTGCAATCGACTTTGCTGCTTCAGCGCTTGAACTTAGCTCTACCGCATGTGTGCATACTTCCTTGCCACCGCGCAGACGCAGGATCGCTTCAAGCTGTTCTTTCAACTTCGGTTCCAGATTCAATGTTTCAATGGACTGTCGATAGCCCACATAATCACGTCCGAGCAGCCCTTCCTTCAATTGCTCCTGCTCCGTTGTCTGGCCTGGAATGACTTCCTCCAGTAATCCGTTCAGGAATCCCATATGACCCATCGCTATTTTAAAAGAAGACACGCCCGCTGCCTGCAAAGAGGCAATCGCAAGCGCAACAACTTCTGCATCCGCTTCAGGTGAATCGTCCCCGACCAGCTCCACGCCTGTCTGGAAGAATTCTGCCTCGCGCCCAGCTTCCTCTTCAATGGAACGAAATACGTTCGCATGATAGGACAGACGCAGCGGCAATTGCTCATCTTTGAGCATGGACGAAACGACGCGTGCAATCGGAGCCGTTAGATCCGATCGGAGCACCAGCGTGGTTCCCCGGCTGTTCAATAATTTGAACAATTTGCGATCCGATGTAGAGCTGGCTACACCTACCGTGTCGTAGTATTCAATTGTTGGTGTGATGATCTGACGGTAACCCCAGCGTTCCATACATTCCAGTACATTCCGCTCAATTGTCCGCAGTTTGGATACTACATGTGGTGTATAGTCGCGAAATCCGGTTGGTTTTTCAAATCCTTTTGGTTTGGACATTGGTATTATTCACCCCGAGTCAGTAATTTAAGAGTGGTACTCGTTCTATATCAACAGGATTTATGTAGTGTAAATCCCCATTCTATCTTGTAACCCTGAATCAACGTATTGCTGCAAAAGCCTTCATCTATTGGTTTAGTTCAACCTTTATCACGTTTAATTTCTCCAACAATACTTTCACATGGTAAAGTGCTAACAAACTAAAGGATATGGGATATGATAACATGAAATCCGCACTACCGTCAACAATACCGAAGCTTGATTGCCCTTGGATAGGCATATCGTTTTATATACACACTGTTACCCTCACCAATCGGTATTTATATACGAAAAAAGCTGCCATAAGCAGCTTTTTATTTCGACACATCTTCATTGATTCATCTTGATTTATAACTTTACTTACTTAATGCACACTGCCCTGAGAAGAATCATCCGTGTTAAAGACAGTCTCTTCCGTAGGAGCTGCCGCACGGGATAAATCACGCAGTGGATTGCCACCAACAAAAGCTCCCGGAGCAACATCCTTATGTACGACTGCTCCAGCAGCTACAACCGCTCCATCCCCTATGGTTACCCCAGGCAGAATCGTTGTATTGGCACCAATCAGTACATTTTCCCCGATAATGACCTCGCCGAGCCTGTACTCCTTAATGAGATACTCATGAGCGAGAATTGTTGTGTTGTAACCGATGACCGAGTTTTCGCCGACCGTTATTTTCTCCGGAAAAAACACATCCACCATCACCATCAGGCCAAAGGCCGTGTGTTTTCCCACCTTCATGCCCAGCATTCGGCGATAAATCCAATTCTTCACCGATAGGATTGGACAGTAGCGTGACAACTGGATCCAGATAAAATTACGAACGCCCTTCCACGGACTCACTGTCTTGTAGATATGCCAAAGTGCATTCTGGTCCTCTACCGGATAGCGGGTTACTTTTCTCATGGACGTCCCGTTTCAACACCAATGAGTTTTAACAAGTCTCTCATGTCGTGCAACATATGATCGGGTCCATATCCGTTCAGGATTGTTTCCCCTTTAAGAGACCATGCAACCCCCGCCGAAAGTGCGCCCGCATTTTGAGCCGATTGGATATCCACCGGACTGTCACCTACCATCAACGTTTTAGTAGGATCTGCACCCAGTTCCGCCATGGCTTTCAATACAGGCTCAGCGTGTGGCTTCGGATTCGTCACATCGGTCACGGTTACAATCGTCTTCATATATTTCAGTAGGTCAAAACGCTCCAGAACCTTTAATGTAGATGGCCGAATTTTAGTTGTGACCACACCCATCACAATGCCAGCCTGATGCAACGCCTCTACTACCTCAATAACATGTGGAAAAGGTCTAACCATCGCTTCATGATGGATGTCATTATAGGCACGATAACCTTTCACGTACTCGGAGACTTCCTCCTGACCAGAGAAGGTACGCATTTGCTGCTCCAGTGTGCCACCCATATGTGGAATGATCTGTTCCCGTGTCCATGGAGCTGAATGCTCCCATCCCCCCATGACATGCTGGAATGAGCTGATAATCAGCTCATTGGTATCAATAATCGTTCCGTCCAGATCAAACAATACCGTGTCAATCATGTTGCATTACTCCTTTTTATCATCAACTTGCTTCGGATCATCTTTGGCTGGAGGTGTTACCTTGCTCTCTTTGCCAACAACCGTTCCCGTATGCTCCATATCATCTGAGGTAACTTTGGACGATACAATCGGATCACTGTAACGAACATCCGCTTTACCTGTCACTCTTCTCACCACAATGAATGCAACAGCAACAATAATGATACCAATAGCCAGCAGTTGTGAGATTCTTACGTTACCATAAGCAGGATCAAGATAGCCTTGTTCGAAGCCCATCGCAGTCATTGGAGACCACAGCCCGTTCACTAATGAAGCAACCCATTGCGGAGCCTGGAAGCCCAGACTGTCCGTACGCAAAGCTTCAATGAAGAAACGACCGATAGAATACCAGATGAAATAAGACATGAACAGTTCACCTGAGCGAAGGAACTTCTGACGACGCAGAACTAGCAACAAGACCAGGCCAACGAGACTCCACATCGATTCATACAAAAACGCAGGATGATGGAATACGCCATCTACGTTCATTTGATTCACAATAAAGTCCGGCAGATGAAGCTTGTCTCTCAAAAATGATTCTTCCACAGGACCGCCGTAGGCTTCCTGATTCACAAAGTTCCCCCAACGTCCAATCATCTGTCCAACAATCAGTCCAGGCGCACAGATATCGGCCATACGCCAGAAGTTATACCCTTTACGACGGAAGAAAATAACTGCACAGATGATTGCACCAATAAGGGCACCATAGATGGCAATACCGCCATTCCATATTTTAAAGACATCCCAGAAATTATCCTTATAATCTTCCCACTTAAATGCAACATAGTAGATGCGGGCACCAATGATGGCAGAAGGCACGCCCAGCAGGACCATGTCCATGAACACTTCCTGTGGAATGTTGTATCGTTTGCCCTCCCGGATCACGAGCAGGAGTCCTATAAGTGCCGCGGCACCAAGAATAAGCCCGTACCAGTGAACCTTTAACGCTCCAATAGAGAACGCAATCGGGTTCAACAGTAATAATGTATCCATTCATTCACACTCCTATTTATTCGATCAATCGCACGCATGACGAATGGTTGGCATGCCCTGCGCCTTAAGAGAAGCAGAACATGTCAACCATTTATCTTCATTTCCTTATATCAAATATTTCTTAATCCATGTCTTCCATATCTTCCGAGATAGTTGCTGTCAGCTTGTTCGTGAATTGCAGTGCAGCATTAAGACCCATCTGTTTCAGACGATAGTTCATACCGGCTACTTCAATAATAACCGCCAAGTTCCGTCCCGGACGAACAGGAATCGTAACGAGTGGCACATCTGTATCAATGATACGTGTAGTCTCTTCATCCAGACCCAGACGATCGTATTGTTTATCCTGCTGCCATGCTTCCAAACGTACAACCAAGGTAATCCGTTTGTTATTCCGAACTGCACCGGCTCCGAACAATGTCATGACGTTGATAATACCGACACCTCGAATTTCGAGCAAGTGGCGGATCAATTCAGGTGCAGTACCGTGCAGCTGAAAATCTGACGTTTGGCGGATCTCTACCGCATCATCGGCAATCAGTCGGTGTCCACGTTTAACCAGTTCAAGTGCTGTTTCACTCTTACCAATACCGCTACTACCTGTGATCAGCATACCTACGCCATAGACATCACAAAGTACACCGTGAATCGTTGCAGTAGGTGCTAATTTGCCTTCCAGAAATCCGGTAATCCGGCTGGACAGAATCGTTGTTGCCATATTACTGCGCAATACAGCCAAATCCCGTTCTTCACTGATATCAATCAGTTCTTGCGGCACTTCAAGTCCGCGCGTTACAACGATACAAGGCGTCTCTTCCGTACATAGACGTTGCATACGATCACGCCGCTCTTGCTCGGGTAACATTGCAAAAAAGGCAAGTTCCGTTCTTCCAAGCAACTGAACGCGTTCTTGAGGATGGTATTCAAAATAACCGGCCATTTCCAGACCAGGACGGTTCAGATCATCTACCGTAATGACTCTTTTCAATCCGTGAGATCCAGAAACAACCTCCAACTGAAACTGCTGTACCAATTCGGATACTTTCACTTTTTTCGCCATTTGTCTCTTCCTTTCAGCATTCGCTGTACCTCTATGTAATTCAGATCGTGTATCAGTTCTTTCCATTATTAGCGCATTCACAACATAGGGTAAAGAATGCATACCCTTCCAACAGTCGGTTCTCTCAAATATATGAAGACAGACCTTCAAATAATCTTAAATGAATTCCGGGATGAATGCAATCGCAGCCTCCGACAACTATTCATAAGAAAAACCTTCTGATCGAGCACCCATCGGGAATACTACATGGATGGTTTAGCGGTTGTCTATCTGGTAATTATGAATCCTAGCCCCGCTGAATATTATAGAATTCATTAATTTTAAAAAAAGCCCCTTCCAGCAATAACGGAAGGGGCTCTCATTACAATGTATAATTGCGTTAACTGTCAGATTCCATCGTCACCGAGGAATCCCAGTAATATTAGTCTTGAAGAAGTACGTTTACTTCAGTCTCTTTGTCAAAGATATGAACTTTGTTCATGTCGATGGCCATTTTAACTGTGGAACCATCACGAGTGTTAGAACGTCCGTCTACACGTGCGATTGTGGTATCGTTACCTACACCGCTCAAGTAGAGGAGCATTTCGTGACCGAGGTTCTCTGTTACATCTACGTGAGTAGAGAATACAGAGTTCGGGGATGCTTCCAGGAATACTGGCTCTTCGTGAATGTCTTCTGGACGAACACCCAGAATGACTTCTTTGCCAATGTATCCTCTAGATTTCAACACTTGTGCTTTACCTTGCGGGATTTCAACGTCCACGCCTGGAGCTACGAAGTGCAGGTTAGCACCTTGCTCAGCCAATTTACCCGAGATAAAGTTCATTGTCGGGGAACCGATGAAACCAGCTACGAACAGGTTAGCCGGCAGGTTATACAACTCTTCCGGAGAAGCTGCTTGTTGGATGATACCATCCTTCATAACTACGATCCGGTCACCCATCGTCATTGCTTCGATCTGGTCATGCGTTACGTAGATAACTGTTGTTTCCAAACGTTTAGCCAGTTTAGTGATTTCCGCACGCATCTGACCACGAAGTTTAGCATCCAAGTTGGAGAGAGGCTCATCCATCAAGAAGACTTGTGGATCACGGACAATCGCACGTCCTAGAGCGACACGCTGACGTTGACCACCGGACAATGCCTTAGGTTTACGCTCAAGCAAATGCTCGATATCCAGGATTTTAGCTGCTTCACGTACACGTTTGTCGATCTCGTCTTTTTTAACCTTACGCAATTTCAAACCAAACGCCATGTTTTGATATACGCTCATATGCGGATACAAGGCATAGGATTGGAATACCATCGCGATATCGCGGTCTTTAGGTGCAACATCATTAACGACACGGTCACCGATATAGAGTTTACCTTCAGAAATTTCCTCAAGGCCTGCGATCATACGCAGTGTTGTTGATTTACCACAACCGGACGGGCCTACCAATACCAGAAATTCTTTATCTTTAATGTCCAGGTTAATGTCAACTACAGTTGCTTTATCAGAACCCGGGTATTTTTTGAAAATATGCTCTAAACGTACTCCAGCCATGATTGTTGCCTCCTCAGAGATCATTTTGTAATCGAATACAATTTGTATTTTTATAATACCCTATCACCGTGAGGTTTGACTATTCGCAAACTGCACAAAAATATCAATGCTTTTTCGTCACTTTGTACATAAGCAGCAAAAACTGCACTAGAACAGCACTTTCAAAGTGCCTTACATCGTAACCAATCTCTTGTTTGATCTTGTCCAGACGATAAACCAACGTATTACGATGAATGAAAAGCCGTTTGGCTGTCTCGCTCACATTACAGTCCAGGCTAAAAAAGGTCTCCAGCGTAGCAAGAGTCTCACTGTCATTGAAGATTAACGTGTCTTTGCCTGTTTCCTGTATAAACCGTATCCGTTGTGCATCTGGAATACTCGCTACCAATCGTTCCAGATGCAGATCCCATGAGAGATGAATATGCTGCGTAACATGGAATGCTCTCCCCAAGTGAACACTTTCTTTAAGAAGAGCTGTGACTGATACTAGTTGTTGTGCGGGTATGCATGGCAGGGATGCAGACAGATGGAATACCCCAGCCCACTCACTGGCAACCAGTTCATGTAACCCAAGGCAAAAAGCGTTCAGTGAATCCTTTTTGGCTTCTGTTGTATCTTCTTCAGCTTCTTCTGTAACAATTTCTTTATCACCCATGAAAACCCACTCTTGCTCCCCTAAGGGAATCAATACAATCTCCTCGCCAAAATAACTCTCAAGCAACTTGTTGAGTTCCTTGGATCGTAAACGATGTGCATCCGGCGTATCTCCTTGCAGCAAGAACAGAATTTTCTCAGTATTCAAATCTGCAGCCACCACAAAGCGGTCAGGAACCGCTTCAGATTCCTGCTTGGTTGGTTCTTCGATCTGCTCTCTAAGCCAGAGACCCAATTCAGTCAAATACTGCTCCCTATCATTCTCATATACAACAGGCTGTGTCTCATCGGGTAATTCTGTGTTGGAGCGGATCAAAAGCTCAATAAATCTACGTCTCTCCACAGTGATAGATCTTGCAGCGCATCCCCAACATACAACGGTCTCATCTATCTCATTCATCCGAACCTTAAAAAATATACGCTCTCCCGTATTCAAACTGATCACATCGGATGAGCTAGGAGATGTAGATTGTTCAGATAACCCCTGACTATCGCCTTCATTACCAAAGGTCTCTGAATTTTCATGAAGACCTACCAGATTCGCAACGGATTGCGTCCATTCCTCTATTGTAATTTCATATTCATCCAAAGTTGTGCCTATAATGACTTCAATTTGCTGTTTTAAATCAGGTATGAACTTCATATAATGAACGTCACCACTCTGCATGTTTTCTATTAGTTTATCATATCTTGCGCAGCATTAATAAATATCCATAATCCGTTAAAATTACATAACAAAAAAGAGCGACTAATCAAATTAATGATTAATCACTCTTTTCTTAAAGATGAGTCATGAAGGGCTCGAACCTTCGACACCCTGATTAAAAGTCAGGTGCTCTACCAACTGAGCTAATGACTCATAAAACTGGTGGAGGATGATGGATTCGAACCACCGAACCCGTACGGGAGCAGATTTACAGTCTGATGCGTTTGGCCACTTCGCTAATCCTCCAGGGATTAAAGGTGGCTCGGGACGGAATCGAACCGCCGACACGAGGATTTTCAGTCCTCTGCTCTACCGACTGAGCTACCGAGCCATATTTAATTTTTAGGATTAATGGCGGAACCGACGGGATTCGAACCCGCGATCTCCTGCGTGACAGGCAGGCATGTTAGGCCAACTACACCACGGTTCCAGGCATTAATGGTGCCGGCGAGAGGACTTGAACCCCCAACCTACTGATTACAAGTCAGTTGCTCTACCAGTTGAGCTACACCGGCGTATATGGTGGAGGCTGAGGGGATCGAACCCCCGACCCTCTGCTTGTAAGGCAGATGCTCTCCCAGCTGAGCTAAGCCTCCTGGGTAATATGGTAGCGGCGGAGGGGATCGAACCCCCGACCTTACGGGTATGAACCGTACGCTCTAGCCAGCTGAGCTACACCGCCATATTAATTGTGTCTTGATTGCTTGTCCATCTTTACCTAAAGATGGCGGAGAGAGAGGGATTCGAACCCTCGCACCGCTTACGCAGTCTAACCCCTTAGCAGAGGGTCCCCTTATAGCCACTTGGGTATCTCTCCAAATAACAATCTTCAACATCATTCAAGGATTGCTCCCTGAAAACTAGATTCGAAACGAAAGTGTGCGAATTGAACTTGCAAATTGGATAAGCCCTCGACCGATTAGTACTGGTCAGCTCCATGCATTGCTGCACTTCCACCCCCAGCCTATCTACCTCGTCGTCTTCAAGGGGTCTTACATACTG
>NZ_JBFRHG010000007.1:0-211299 GCF_052115745.1 Paenibacillus sp. 2KB_22 | reverse complement strand
GGTAGAGCATCGCCTTGCCAAGGCGAGGGTCGCGGGTTCGATTCCCGTCTTCCGCTCCAATATTTGCGCCCTTAGCTCAGCTGGATAGAGCGTTTGACTACGAATCAAAAGGCCGGGAGTTCGAATCTCTCAGGGCGCGCCATTATTTTTTTAGTATCGGGATGTAGCTCAGCTTGGTAGAGCACCTGGTTTGGGACCAGGGGGTCGCATGTTCAAATCGTGTCATCCCGATTTTATGCTTATGCGGGTGTAGTTCAATGGTAGAACTTTAGCCTTCCAAGCTAATAGCGTGGGTTCGATTCCCATCACCCGCTTACATTATTTAATAAGAAACTCTCCGCACATGTGGGGAGTTTTTTATTTGTTTTTCTATGCGCGAAGTAGCAGTTATATTATGTAGCTTTACAGGATTAAAAAAGAGCCAAGACGACCCTCTGTATGCTAAATGAGGGGCTTGGCTCTTTTGTTTACTATTTGGGAAGAAGATGCTTTTAGAGGCATCAGTTAAAGTAATGTGATTTGGCCCAATTAGCGCTCGTTGTGATCGGTCACTCTTCTACGCATGCCCGCTAAACCAAGGAGTCCTAGCAGACCGAGCCAGCCCCAATCCATGCCATTATCCCGATCGGTTGTTGCGGCGTTAGCACGAACACTGTTGGTACGATAGTCACCGTTGTTGCGGTAGTTCCCATCCATGTTCATGTTGGTATTTGTACGATTCATGTAGTTGCTGTCCTGATAAGACTGGACACGTGAACCGTTAGTGTCCATTCCTTTAGTCATATGATTATCAGCAGCAGCAGGACCAGCTATAGAAGCGACGAGAAGCACAGAAGCAATAATCGTTGTAGCTTTTTTCATTAGATTTGAGTCCTCCTTTTTTTTAGAGCTATAAATTAATCTGCCCAAGAGGCTAAGAAAATTATGTAGGAATAGTCTGTAAAGTTATGCCTTGATTACATTATGTTAGGAATCATACATAAGAAACTTTTCTAAAAAGCAGACTGTAATGTGAAGAAAATTATATTTACATCTTTAATTTATTGCGTCACTGTGGTAAAGTATACAAAAGCTTGCTTTGCCGGTCATGTTTCTTTGTATGACATCTGGCTTCAAATAGTGAAATTATGCGGTTTTACCTAATAATCATGTACGGTTACTCATGTCTAAATTAACTGTATATTTATGAGTTTTTAAGTATAGGTATGAGACATTAGATTTATCAAAAGTATGTGAAAAAGGTATCATGCGACAGCATATGACCATTAATTGAAGCAGAACAAGAAAATGAATAAAAAAGCGTGTTTTTGTGCTGTAAATCGGGGATAATCCCCATTTTTTCTAGTAGAAAAATAAAGATTTTCGTACCATTTTATTGTATGATGTTATGAAGGTGTCAAATTTGCGTGTACGAATGGAACGATCAGATGGGAGGATAAGCATGACTGAAACTATGGTAACCGCCAGCAAAAGCCAATCCAACAACCTGCTTCGGCGAGACGTGCGGTTCCTGGGCAATATACTCGGAGAAGTTCTTGTCCATCAAGGCGGCACGGAGCTTCTAGATATCGTTGAGAAGATTCGGGAAACGAGCAAATCGTTGCGTGCAGAATTTCTGCCAGAACTCTATGCAGAGTTCAAAACGATGATCCAGGAATTAGACTCGGACAATCGTCATCAGGTTATTCGGGCATTCGCTATTTATTTTCAATTAGTTAATATTGCTGAACAAAACCATCGGATCCGGCGTAAACGGGATTATGAACGTTCTGCAGGGGACGCTGTGCAGCCAGGATCGATTGAGAAAGCAGTACAGGATCTTAAGGAACGTGGATTGTCTCATACAGAGGTGGAAGAGATTCTCGACGATTTGTCGCTTGAACTCGTTATGACAGCTCACCCAACCGAAGCCATGCGCCGGGTTATTCTGGACATCCACAAACGGATATCCGAAGATGTCATGTTACTTGATAATCCTACGCTGACGTTACGTGAACGTGAACAGTTGCGTGAGAAACTGCTGAATGAGGTTATTACTCTCTGGCAGACAGATGAACTTCGCGACCGCAAACCGACTGTACTCGATGAAGTGCGGAACGGGATGTACTACTTTCATGAAACGTTGTTCCACGTACTTCCGGATGTATATCAGGAGCTGGAACGCTGCCTGAACAAATTTTATCCTGACCATGACTGGCATGTACCGACGTATTTGCGGTTCGGTTCCTGGATCGGTGGAGACCGGGATGGAAATCCTTCGGTAACTTCAGATGTAACATGGCAGACGTTGTTGATGCAACGCAAGCTCGCTTTGCGTGAATACCAACGGATTATGATTGAACTTATGGGCCATCTCAGCTTCAGCACGAACATCATCCATGTATCGGATGAGCTGGTGCAGTCGATTGAGCAGGACCGCAATTCTGTTACATTGAAAAAAGTGGATATCTGGCGGAATGAAAAAGAGCCATATCGCATCAAATTGGCTTATATGATTGCCAAGCTGAACAATGTACTGGATGAGAATAAATTAGGTCAGGCTGACCGTTATCATAGCGCTCAGGATTTGATTGATGATCTGATGATTATTGATCGAAGTCTGCGCCATCATTTTGCCGATTACGTAGCGGATACAACTATTCGCAAAATGATTCGTCAAGTCGAGTTGTTTGGTTTCCATACCGCAGCATTGGATGTGCGTCAGCACAGTCAGGAACATGAAAATGCGATGTCGGAGATTTTGGCAAAAATGAATATTGTAGAAGATTATGCGCGTCTGACTGAAGACGGTAAAATCGATCTGCTTGCTCGTTTGCTGGATGATCCGCGTCCGCTTACTTCTCCTTATCACCAATACACGGAGGGAACCAAAGAGTGTCTGGATGTCTTCCGTACCATTAAGCGTGCCCAGAACGAATTTGGGACCGGCTGTATCACAAGTTACCTGATCAGTATGACGCAGGGCGCAAGTGACTTGCTGGAGGTTATGGTATTTGCCAAGGAAGTCGGTTTATTCACCAAAGGAAACAATGGTGAGGTTGTATCTACACTTCAAGCGGTACCGCTGTTTGAAACCATTGATGACCTTCATGCGGCTTCGGACATTATGCAGAAGCTATTTAACCTTCCTGTATACCGCGCAAGCGTAAAAGGACGGAACGAACTACATGAAATCATGCTAGGTTATTCCGACAGTAACAAGGATGGCGGAGTGGTTACAGCCAACTGGGAACTGCGTGTAGCAATGAATGCGATCACGGCTGTAGGTAATGAACACGGCGTTAAGCTGAAGTTCTTCCATGGACGTGGCGGAGCTCTTGGACGTGGCGGCATGCCACTCAATCGCAGTATTCTTGCTCAACCACCGCATACCATTGGTGGAGGCATCAAGATTACAGAGCAGGGAGAGGTTATTTCTTCTCGTTACTCCCTTCAGGGAATTGCATACCGTAGTCTGGAGCAGGCAACTTCTGCACTGATTACAGCAGCACTGAATGGTCTTGAGCCGCAAGAATCAGAATCCGAGCGTCATTGGGACAGCATCATCAAAGAGATTTCACAAGTTTCTTTGACGAAATATCAGGATTTGATTTTCCGTGATCCGGACTTCTTTACCTTCTTCAAGGAATCCACACCGCTTCCAGAGGTGGGTGAACTGAATATTGGTTCACGTCCGTCCAAGCGGAAAGGTAGCGACAAGTTCGAAGATCTGAGAGCAATTCCTTGGGTATTTGCATGGACGCAAAGTCGTTATCTGCTTCCGGCATGGTATGCGGCAGGAACAGGGCTGCAAAGTTTCTATCAGGATAAAGAGGAAAATCTAGTTGTCCTGAAAGGAATGTATGCAAGCTTCCCATTCTTCCGCACGCTGATTGATACGGTTCAGATGGCTGTAGCCAAGGCAGATCTGGTGATTGCCAAAGAGTACTCAGCCATGACTTCCAACAAGGAAGCACGGGATCGCATATACGGTCAAATTGAATCTGAATTCAAGCTTACAAAAGAGCTAATCCTGAAAATTACCGGAGAAGCTGAAATTCTGGATGATGTACCGGTTATTCAAGAATCTATCCGTCTTCGTAACCCTTATGTTGATCCGTTATCCTACATGCAGGTCCAGCTTCTGAGTGAGCTCAGAGATATGCGTGAACGTGGTGAGGACGATACGGAACTACTCAGAGAAGTGTTGCTGACCATCAATGGCATCGCTGCAGGGCTGCGTAATACGGGTTGATTATTGAACGGCTGCATCTGAATAACTGTATGTAACAAAGTACTCATTACTTTGTTGAATAAAAGCTCTATTCTCTGCTCTACGGAGTGAGAGATGAAACGGGACTCCTGCGGGAGTTCCCGTTTTTACTGTTTTTGGCGGATATTTGTCATACAGTCTTGATTTTTGACCAAAGTTGATTTACGATTTGATTGGTGAATTACAAGTGTGGACGGGTATCAGAAGACGGAAGACCCATCAGCATGTCTGGGGGAATAAGGGTGGACAATTTGGAGAATAGGCTTGTGAAACTGGTGCTCAAGGGCGACCAGAGAGCCTTCGCAGAAATCGTTGAACTATATAAGGACAAGCTATTTCATTTGGCATATCGGATGCTGAACAATCGTCATGAAGCTGAAGACGTTGTGCAGGAGACGTTTTTACGTGTGTTTCGTAATATGGAGAAGTATGATCCGAACCAGAAGTTTTCAACCTGGATTTACCGGATCGCGACCAATCTGTGTATTGACCGACTGCGCAGAAAGAAACCTTCATACTCTTTGGATGCTGAACTGAATGATCAGGAAGGATCTGATGGTTATGCGATGCTCCCGAGTGATGATCGTACACCGGAGAGTGAAGCACTCCTGTCAGAGACGCAGACGCTCATTCGTGAAGCCATTGACAGTTTGCCAGCCAAGTATAAGTCCGTTATGATTCTGAGATATTTACAAGACTTGTCGCTACAGGAAATCAGTGACGTGACAGGTATGCCCGTAACAACGATCAAGACACGCGTTCATCGGGGCCGTGATTTTCTACGTAAAAAATTGGAGTATAAGTTATAAATGTTAAAACGCCTTGAAATATGGGCGAAATTATTTGAAACATATCCGAAACGGATGCGTATGTAATGTATGCAAGTCTTATGCGTGCTTTTTAATGGCTCATGGACTAAGTGATTTAAGAAAGGATTGGCTCTCATATGGATTGCAACTCGGCCGTCTCTTTAATGCATGAATGTTTGGATGAGTCGTTGTCCCCGGCCCAGAAGGTTGAATTAAAAAGTCACCTTGTGATCTGTCCGGATTGTCGCATGCGCTTTAAAGAGTTGGAACAGACGGAAATGCTACTCTTTGCCATGAAACACTATTCACCGTCTGCCTCTGATGAGCTGACCAATCGAATTATGAATGCTCTGCCCCAGCCCAAGAGACAGCAAGTATGGCTCAAATGGGTCAAAGGACATCCCGCGCTGACGGCGGCAGCCTTCTTTTTGGTCGTGATGCTCTTTAGCGCCTTGAATTTCTGGAATCAGAATAACGAAATGGTCGTTAAAGGAAATAATCTGGACCAGATCGTGATTCAGGGTAACACGGTTATTGTTCCTGAAGGTAAGTCAATTGCTGGCGATCTTACGATAGAAAATGGAACCGCGCAAGTATATGGTGATGTGAACGGCAATCTGACGGTTATCGACGGACAACTGTTTCAGGCTTCAACAGCGCATATTTCAGGTCAAGTGAAAAGTATTGATCAGGCGCTGGATTGGTTCTGGTACAAAATAACCAATATGGTAAATGAAGTGGCTTATCGCTAGAACAGGGTAAATTCTTCAATGGTATATACCAAGCAGGGTACCTCCAGATTGCATGGGGTACTCTTTTTTTATACGTAAACTTTGTAATTCATGGTAAATGTAATGTTTATGTGGAGTTTGAGACTGCCGTAACTTGCAACCTGAACGTTAACGTTATAACCTAGATACTAAAGAGAACATACTACTACATATAGATACGCATTTTGCACAAATCGAATGATGCAAAAATGCGGAGACAAAGGATTATATAAAATCCTAATGGGTTAATATGAGATCAGGGTTTACTCATCAATGGGGATAGCGGGGGCTGGCTTATGAATTATTTTGCTGACTTAACGTGGACAGAGTCCATTAAGGACGTTATCGATATATTGATCGTTACCTATATTATGTACAAACTGATTTTGCTTGTGCGGGGTACACGTGCTGTTCAGCTCCTGAAAGGAATTCTGTTCCTTGTGCTGATCTGGGCATTAAGTACGTGGCTAAACCTGTATACGCTCAAATGGTTAATGAACCAGATGTTTACGTTTGGTGTCGTTGCGGTGTTCATTATCTTTCAGCCGGAACTGCGTCGTGGTCTGGAGCAATTGGGACGCGGTAAGCTGTTTGGACGTTCAGCGGCAGCGAGTGATGAAGAATTAACGGTGTTAATTGGTGAGATTATTAAGTCTGTTAATTACCTGTCACGGCGTAAAATCGGCGCATTGGTCGTATTTGAACGTGAAACGGGTCTGAACGATTACACAGAATCGGGCATTAAGATGCACTCTCTGGTCAGCTCGGAGCTGATGATTAACATCTTTATTCCAAATACACCGCTCCATGATGGAGCCGTCATTATACAAGGAAAACAGATTTCGGCGGCAGCTTGTTATTTGCCATTATCAGAAAATCCGTTTATCAGTAAGGAATTGGGAACACGTCATCGTGCAGCAATCGGGATTACCGAAGTTGCAGATGCGATCTGTTTGGTTGTCTCCGAGGAGACAGGACAAGTGTCACTTGCAATGAATGGACAGGTCGTTCGTGATATTAAGGAAGAATCGCTGATTGCCAAACTGTATGAGGAGTTGCGCCCTACATCCAATCTGAAAAAGAATGGTTGGACAACCTTCTGGAAACGGAAGGGAGGACGTAACAATGGATAAGTGGTTTAACAATAATAACTTTGCCAAAATACTTGCGCTTGCGGTAAGCCTACTGCTCTGGTTCATGATTCATCTGGATGAAGTACCAACCACCCCTACGATTACAACAGGGACAACCAATAAGGTTGTGGAACGTACAGTGCCTGTTCAACCTTATGGATTGGACAGCAACAGCTATGTGCTTACTTCATTAAGTACGGATGAGGTCCGGCTGGAGATCAAAGGGCAGCGCTCGATGCTAACATCGATTTTTACCAATGATGATTACAAGGTACTGGTCGATCTGAGTCAGGTGAAAGATGGGTCGAATACACTGCCGCTGGTGCCAGATTTGCCTTCTGGGGTAGAAGTGGTCAGTATGGAGCCCTCTATGGTTACCGTGAATGTAGAAAAATTGGGCACCAAATCCTTCAATGTGAATATTGTACCCGAAGGGGAACCATCCGCCGGATACAGCGCTGGAACGCCCGTAATGGAACCTTCGACGCCGGTTAAGGTAACTCTGCCCGAAGGGCAACTCGAAGCTGTAGCGAAGGTCCAGGGCAGTGTGAGCGTGAAAGATGCCAAGGAAGACGTCATACAGAAAAAAGTGAAACTTCAAGCATACGATGCTGAAGGTAAGGTCCTTGAAAACGCGATTATAACGCCTCAAACGGTTGAAGTCCGGGTTCCGGTCAATCAGCCCTATACATCTATACCCTTAAGAATCAAATATTCGGGACAGCTACCAGAAGGCCTGGTTCTCTCCACAGTAGAGCCTAGCGTGAAAGAAGTCTCGGTTTATGGATCTGAGGATGCGCTTGCGGGTATACAGTCCTACGACCAAGTAACCCTTGATCTTACACAGTTTGATCAGTCGGGTACATCGACAGTTAACGTGGACTTGACGGCGCCTTCCGGTTTTGAGAAAATCGAGCCTAGTTCGATTCAGATCAAGGTAACCATATCACCATTTGACGAGGCAGAGGAGACAACCAAAGTCTTTCCGAACGTCCCCATCACACTTACCGGTGCGGGGAATGGACTGGAAGGGACGCTTGTTACGCCTCGAAGCGGCGGTCTGAACCTTACACTCACAGGCTCACCAAGTATGCTTGAGGGTCTGAGTAGTGAGGATATCAAGTTGACAGGTGATCTTGCTGGACTTGCGGTTGGAACGCATGAAATCAAGCTTGAAGCCGACCTGCCCCGTTTTGCCAAGCTGGATGAATCATCCAATGCTCTGAGTGCAACGGTCAAAATTAGCGAAAAGGCCGAAGACACAACGACTACTCCTAGCGAAGATCCGACTGACGAGGGAACGGTAGCACCTGACCCTACACCAGCCGAGGTCGAAAATGGGGGAACTGAGCCTGTTCCAGATGAAGAAGAAACGGAATCGAATACGGATACTCAGGATCAGGGCCAACAGGGGAGCACAAGCAGTCGAGGTAATTTAAATAATAATAACAGCGGTACTGGCAGTAAAAGTGGCGCGAATCCGTAAACGTTCTAATTTTAAAATTCTCAAAAATAATAATAGTGCTCGTATATGATGCGAATAGAAGGAGTTAAATCATGGGGAAATATTTTGGTACAGACGGTGTAAGAGGGGTTGCCAATAAAGAGTTAACGGCAGAGCTGGCTTACAGCATTGGACGTTGTGGTGGTTACGTGCTTGCAGGTGGTGTGGAAAGACCAAAAGTGGTTATCGGCATGGATACTCGTATCTCGGGATTGATGTTGGAATCCGCACTGGTTGCAGGTCTGTTGTCCATTGGCGCTGATGTGATTCGTCTGGGCGTTGTATCCACTCCGGGAGTGGCGTATATTGCACGTTTGTTGAAAGCTGACGCGGGCGTGATGATCTCGGCTTCCCACAATCCGGTCGAGGATAACGGAATTAAGTTTTTTGGCGGAGATGGCTTCAAGCTGTCTGATGAGACAGAGAACCGGATTGAAGAGCTGATGGATGCGGAGACAGATCAATTGCCACGACCAGTTGGTGGCGGTCTAGGTACAGTAACGACGGATGAGGAATCTCGTTATCGTTACCTCGACTTCCTGAAAACGACTGTTAATGAGTCATTCTCTGGTCTTAAAATTGTTTTGGACTGTGCAAACGGAGCAGCTTATGAGCTGGCACCGAAATTGTTCAGTGAACTTGGTGCAGAAGTCATTGCCATTGGTGCTGAGCCTAATGGCCTGAATATTAATGAGCAATGTGGATCAACTCATCCAGAGAACCTGAAACAAGAAGTGCTCAAACATAAAGCGGATCTGGGTCTTGCATTTGACGGGGATGCGGATCGACTGATTGCTATTGATGAGACAGGCGCTGAGGTGGATGGAGACTTTATTCTGTGTATCTGTGGTGATGCCATGAATCGTGCAGGCAAGTTGAAGGACAGCACCGTTGTATCAACGGTTATGAGTAACATCGGATTCTACAAAGCAACAGAGAAACTTGCACTGAAAACAGCTAAAACTGCCGTAGGTGATCGTTATGTAATGGAGGAAATGCGTCGCGGCGGTTACAACCTAGGCGGAGAGCAATCTGGCCATGTTATTTTCCTAGATTACAATACAACGGGAGATGGCATGCTGACCGCGATTCAACTCGTGGATACGCTCAAGGCTTCCGGTAAAAAACTGAGTGAGCTCAAAGCGCTAATGACTCAGTACCCACAAGTATTGGTGAATGTGCGTGTTGAAGATAAGAGCAAATACGAGGGGAATTCTGCAATCGAGCAAGCTATTGCTACAGTAGAACAACAACTTGGCGATAATGGACGTGTACTCGTTCGTGCTTCTGGTACAGAATCCCTGATCCGTGTTATGGCGGAAGGACCAGATAAAGACGAACTTGAACAATTTGTGTCTCAAATCGCAGATGTGGTGCAAAAAGAACTGGTGTAGGACTGGAAAATGTAAGAAATACCTTCTGCATGCGGTTTTTTAAGGGAATTGTTGTGTAGAACGAGGCTTAATATAACATGATTTAGGACTTATGCATGGATATTCCTGCGTCCCGGCCTGATGAGACCATAGGTCCGTTTATCCGGTCGGGATTGTGGGTAAATATGCTGAAATTGTCACAGGTACTTTGCTCCATTGCAAAATGGACCTGACGTGCATATAATGAGTGGAGTCGTCATTCAGACACAGAAAGTGAGGAACGTAAGGTTACAGTTACACAAGCGCCAGAGCTTGGAGTTGCGCGGGAAGATGTTGAACTCAGGATTTCTTCGATGCTGAAGGAAGACTGATTAACATCAACGGCAATCAAGCTGACGAGGTGGAGGTGTTCGGATTGTTCGGCGGGGACCTCCCGGTGAAGCACCAGAGCCGTAAACCGGATTGCGGAAAATGGATAGGTGACTGTCCACACAACGCGCCGGTGCAGGTGCAAGAGTTAAACTAAAATTCAAATGAATGTGCGTGAAGAGCGTAAACAGTACGCGGACGGGAAAATGATGTACATTCATGATTGCATTCATAACAGCTTATGATGACTGCGGGGCGACAAGAGGTCGCTCTGATCATTGATAATTGAATAAGTAACAAGTATTCATGAAACGTTAGGCAATCACTCATTTTTCCGATATGCCGCCTCTGCCTGTTTCTCTTCGTGACACAGTATTCATATACAAACGGAGGAAATAAACTATGTGCGGTATTGTTGGATATATTGGTAATAAGAACACTCAATCGGTATTGGTCGAAGGATTGAAGAAACTCGAGTATCGTGGTTATGATTCTGCAGGTATCGCTGTATTCACACCGGAAGGTCTGCAAATCACGAAAGCTCTGGGTCGTCTTGCGAACCTTGAAGCCAAACTGGATGGTGCACCATTGGTAGGTAATGCCGGAATTGGACACACACGTTGGGCAACTCATGGTAAACCATCGGATGAGAACTCTCATCCACACACGGATGGAAGCCAGAAGTTCTCCGTTGTGCATAACGGTATTATTGAGAACTACCTGGATCTGAAAGACGAATTGATGGCTCAAGGTCACACATTCACTTCCGAGACAGATACTGAGGTTATCTCTCACCTGATCGCACGTGAATACAATGGTGATATCGTTAAAACAGTGCAAAAAGTGATCACGTTGTTGCGTGGTGCATTCGCACTGGGCGTATTGACAGAGCATGAGCCTGAGAAACTCGTAGCTGTGCGTCAAGCAAGCCCATTGATTATTGGTATTGGTGAAGGCGAGAACTTCATTGGTTCCGACATCCCGGCAATTCTGGAACATACACGTAACGTGTACATTCTGAATGATGGTGAGATGGCTGTATTGACACATGGTGCTGTCGAATTGATGACGATTGAAGGCAACTTTATTTCTCGGGAAATGATTCGTGTCGATTGGGATGCTGTAACTGCAGAAAAAGGCGGATTCGAGCACTTCATGCTGAAAGAAATTCATGAGCAACCAAAAGCATATCGTGATACAATGCTGGGTCGCATCGATAATGAAGGCAAAAAAGTTCAACTTCCTGAGTTGAAAATGACTGAAGAACAAATTAAAAATATCCGTAACGTTCAAATCATTGCATGTGGTACAGCGTACCATGCAGGTCTGGTTGGACGTACAGTGATTGAGCAATTGGTTCGTATTCCGGTTGAAACAGATGTGGCTTCCGAGTACCGTTACCGTTCCCCAATCGTGCACAAAGATACACTCGTAATCGTAGTGAGCCAATCTGGTGAAACTGCCGATACGCTTGCTGCATTGCGTGAAGCACAATCCAATGGCGCACATGTACTTGCAATCACAAACGTAGTGGGCAGCTCCATTGCACGTGATGCAGATGATGTTATCGCAACATTGGCAGGTCCTGAAATTGCTGTAGCTTCTACCAAAGCGTATACTTCACAGTTGATCGCGTTCAACCTGCTTGGTCTGTACCTTGCACAAGTTCGTGGTACACAATCTGCAGAAGAAATTGCACACACGCTGGCAGCGATGCAAGCATTGCCTGAGCAAGTGGAATCCATGTTGGAACAAGCGGATGCAATCAAAGGATATGCAGAGCAAATCTCCAAACATGAACATCTCTTCTTCATCGGCCGTGGTCTTGACTATGCAGTAGCTCAAGAAGGATCGTTGAAACTGAAAGAGATCTCTTACATTCACTCCGAAGCTTATGCTGCAGGTGAGTTGAAACACGGTACGCTTGCATTGATCGAAGACGGTATCCCTGTTATTGCCCTGGCAACGCAGGAGAACGTACTTGAGAAAACAGTGAGCAATATCAAAGAAGTGAAAGCACGTGGCGCGGATGTACTGGCGATTACGTACGAAGAGCACGTAGCACCATTGCTGAAATCCGTAGACCAAGCGTTTGCCATTCCTAAGACGCTGCCACTCTTGAGCCCGGCTCTGTCTGTAGTTGCGTTGCAATTGCTGGCATACTACGCTTCCCTGGCACTGGGTCACGATGTGGATAAACCACGTAACTTGGCGAAAAGCGTAACGGTTGAGTAAGGTTAAAGCCTTTCATTTTCAACGCTTCGATTCGATAAGAATCTGGATTTAATAATCTTTTAACAAGTAAATAGTTATTCGAAAAGATGATATGACCTAGTCATATCATCTTTTTTAGTTATCCAGTATACTGATCATAGGAATTTTCACATCAATAGATTCTAAGTTGAATGAACATATCGCAAACGAAGAGAGAGAGGTGAAAATGATGGAGACTTGTACGGATGTATTGATCGTGGTCGATCTACAAAATGGCGTTTGTTATGATGGAAATCATTTGTATGATTTGAATAATCTACTGAATAAAGTGAATAGAAGAATTGCTTTGTATAGAGAACTACATAAACCGATCATTTTTGTTCAACATTGTGATGAAGCATTAGTGCCAGGAGAAGAACCATGGGCGATACATGCAGACCTTGATGTTCAAGAGCAAGATTTTTTTGTGCGTAAAACACATGCGAATTCGTTTTACGAAACAAATCTGAAAAGTCTTTTGGACCAATTAGCTGTAAGTCGTATCGAGTTTTGTGGTGCGCAAACAGAATACTGTATGGATGCTACAATAAAATATGCTCACGGATTGGGATACGAGAACTATATGATACAGAATGGAACTTCCACTTTAGATAATCCATGGATGTCGGCAAAAGAGACGATTTCTTTTTATGAAAACATATGGAACCATAGATTCTTGAAATGGATAGATGGTGAATCGTAGAAAAACGGATCGTACAAACCCACCACATGAGAATTTTTAAATAAAACAAAACATCTGTATGGCATTAACATAAAATTGAAGGCATATAGAAAGGGTCCTAATGACATAAAATATTGTCATAGGACCTCTTTTTTTATTTAAATACAAGTACGCGTTTTCTATATTAACAGTGGTTTAGATAAGAAGGAATGTGTAAAGCTATTGGTTACGCCCAACTCGTAATCGTTTCAACCGGGAGGCGATAGGAAGGATAGCCATCTTTGGCTGCTTTACCTATGGAGATCAACATCACGGGCTGGAAACGCTCTTTATCCAGACCGAAGGCTTCAGCGATCTGGTCTTTATCATAGCCGGCCATAGGGTTGGTATCATAGCCATGAGCACGGGCAACGAGCATGAGCTGCATAGATATGAGGCCTGAGTCAATGAGGTTCATATCACGCAATTCGGATGGGGTTATGTTCGCATAATAAGGTTGTACCTGCTGCATCTGCATATCCATGATGTCCTGTGGCATATATCCAAGTTCCACCGATTTGCTGAAAATCTCCTCCATGTATTCAACATTGTTAGCGTCGTAAAATACGGCAATGACAGCGGAAGACGTTAGTGCCTGTGTTTGGTTAAAAGATGCCAGTGGTGCAAGCTTTTCTTTGCCTTCAGCACTGTCGATGACAAGAAAACGCCACGGCTGCATGTTAATCGCCGAAGGGGCACGTGAAGCTTTTGCCAGTATTTCGGTCATCTCCTCGCGGCTGATTTTCACTTCAGGGTCGTAGGCTTTAACGGAATGGCGCTCCAAGACGATAGTATCAAAATCATTGGTTTTGTTGAATTGGCCGGTAATTGTATTCATATGCATATCTCTCCTCATATCTAATATTAGTGAGATTGGGGTATGGGTTATACCTCCATCCGTCTCACTATGAGGATTGTAAACTATGAAGTATACTTTATAGCAAGAAGAAGAAACGGGGCGATTCAGATGAAGATTAGTGAAGTAGCGAACAGTGTAAACCTTCCAATATCCACGATTCGGTACTATGAAAAAATAGGTATTATCACGGATGAACATGTGCTGAGAGATCAAAATAACTATCGGATCTATGCGCAGAGCATTATTCAGCATCTGGAAGTGGTCAAACAATGTGTAGCTGTAGGCTTTACGATTCATGAGATCCAGTCTATGGTCTCTAAACAGGGATATTCAAGTAATGAACAAGCAAGCATTATCCAAGCGAAAATATTAGATATTGAAGAGGCGCAAAAAAAATTAGAGAATTCCAAACAAAATCTGTACGAAATTCTTAAAGCGGATATCACGTGTGAGGATGGTTTTGGTAAGTATTGAGTTGGACGTTCCTCTTGAGTTTTCAGTCAGCATGTTCTTACTTCAAATTGAAACAATAGAGTAGAGACCGTCCTGTAAATGTAGACTACCGGGCTTGCCAGTTTCCACCTTAACCTCCGCGGCAAATACACCAGGCATACGGCCATCAGGGAACCAAGGCATTTTTTTATCAATGACAATAAACATGCCTTCTGCGTCACCCGTAGGGGAGAATTGTTTTCCGTCTCCGGCAAAGGGTTCAAGTTGAAAATGCCCATTCAATGTGCTCATCGTCTCAGGAACATCATCCACAGGCAAGCCGATTTCACTAATACATAACAGATGCTTCGCTTCAAAAGCTTCATCTACTGCATTATCGAGTGAATGGTGAGCGATGAATTCCATCAAGTTGCCGCTTGAATCATAGAAATAGAAGGCTGTTGCATCCCAGTAGGGGAAATAAAATTCATCCTGTCCATCTTTGGAGAGCAATGGAATGTTACGGTCTTGGGCCCACCTTTTCGCATCAGCGAGTTTATTCGTTGGAATCGTAAACGCTACATGATAGTAGGGATTCTCTTGTTCTGGCGCCTTTTTGAAAGATAGGACCGAGTTCCCCGCAGTGAATGAAACGAATGTTGTATTATCCTCCGTAAGATCCAATTCCAGTAGTGTACCGTAAAACTCTCTCATGGCCTCGATCTGATGTGTCAACAAACCAACTTCTCTTATTATCATTACAATCTCTCCTTTTAAACTCACCTTTGATTGAAATACTCGATCGTCTTCTCAATAAATGCCTTGGCGGATTGCGTCAGGTAACGGTCGGAGCGATGGATGATCTCAA
Source organism: Paenibacillus sp. 2KB_22 (assembly GCF_052115745.1). Classification (NCBI taxonomy): domain Bacteria; kingdom Bacillati; phylum Bacillota; class Bacilli; order Caryophanales; family Paenibacillaceae; genus Paenibacillus; species Paenibacillus sp. 2KB_22. The sequence goes on along the minus strand of NZ_JBFRHG010000007.1, from coordinate 195,956 downwards.
AGTGTCGGTATGGCGGATCGTCTGTAATTCGAATGCATCGTAACGAGGGTTCATTCATGGCTTGGATCAGAGGATAAGGCAGCAGTGTTCCTCCAACGTTGGCTTTGACCAGACTAATGATCGAGGTTGCCGAACTGGTCTCCATGATGGTATTGAGGGTGAATCCGTATTTACGGCAATAACCGTCAACCAATTCTCTACCCGTAAATCCTTCGGGGAACATCACCGTTTGAATATCACGCAGTTCCTGGATTCCAATCGTACCTCGTTCTGCCCAATCATGATTCTCGGAAACGACCAGTACATATTCTTCACTGCACAAAGGAATGCGTACAAGCCGATCATCAGGGGCAGATGTGATCTCAATGCCGATGTCGACTTCATTTTCCAACACTTGATTCACGACATAGATCGAAGAAATAACCTTCAATTGCACTTTGGGGAATCGGGCATGAAAATCAACGAGCAATGGAGTGATGCGGTAATCCAAATCGGATGGAAGAACACCAATGACTAACCGACCTCGCTGATCATTGCGGAATTCTGCTAGCGCATCTTGAGTATTCTTTAAATGCCGGATCATCTGTACACAGTGCTCCAGAAACAGAGTGCCTGCCTGGGTCATTACAATCTTTTTGCCGACACGGTCAAACAAAGGAACACCAAGTTCATCCTCCAACCCACGTATTTGTTGACTCAACGTAGGTTGAGATATGCCAAGTTTCTCAGCAGCCCGAGTAAAATGAAGCTCCTCACACACGGTAATAAAGTTTTCCATCTGACGAATCTCCATGAATTCACCTTCAATCATTGGTTTTAGTAATCATTTTAATAGAAATAATAGTATTGTTCAATCATTCTAATGAATCTATACTTAGTCATGTGCCAGCCAAGAGCCTTTCTCTGATTAATAAGATCTTGGTACATGCAACTACTATTACTACCATGAGGTGATTCATAATGAAACTTTTTATATTGTATTGGCGTTGATTCTGGCTTCACTAAACTTAAGACCACCCATTACCTCCATATCTCCTCTGATGAGCACCATACAGAATGATCTGGGGTTGAGTGGCATGATGGCCAGTTTGTTAACTACACTGCCGGTATTATGTATGGGCATATTCGCTCCGTTCTCCGTAAGATTAAGTCGAAGGTGGGGGAACGAAGGTGCCATTGTACTGGCTATAATCCTTATTGGGATAGGTACAGGATTACGATTGTTCGTGGGTACAACTCCGTTGATGATGTTTACTTCTTTTTTGTCAGGTGTAGGGATTGCTTTGGCAGGGCCTCTGTTATCCAGCTTCATTAAGCAGTATTTCCCTAACCGAGTGGCAGCCATGGTAGGCATCTACTCTACAGCGATGGTGATGGGGGCCAGCATTAGTGTGGGGTTATCGGTTCCACTCCAGCATACGCTGGGTGGGTCTTGGAAAGGGTCTTTGGCCACATGGGCATTACTCGCAGCCATTGCATTGCCGATCTGGTTAAAGTTAGCCTGGTCTGCGCGTACAGATCGACAATCCGGACAAACTTCGTCTGTCATTCATGCACCACTTCCGGTGAAGAACAGGCGTGCATGGGTGCTGACATTGTTCTTCGGACTGATGGCAGCGATCTTCTATTCATTAACCGCTTGGCTTGCACCAGCCATTCAAAGTCAGGGATATAGCCAAGAGACTGCTGGCAACATTCAAACGTTATTCACATTGATATCGCTGCCCTCAACGTTATTCATTCCCATGCTTGTACATCGGTACCAAAGACGTGTATTCTGGCTTGTTGGATGTGCGCTGTTGGAATTGATAGGTGTTCTGATGCTCAATCTCTCTGTCAGCCCATGGCTCGCGGCGATTCCGCTTGGTATTGGTGCAGGTGGACTATTCCCGATCGCACTGATGTTGCCGATTGATGAGACAAGCAATGCTCAGGAAGCCAGCAGCTGGTCAGCCATGACTCAATCTGGTGGCTATATTCTTGGAGCCCTTGGGCCGCTGGCGATAGGTTGGCTCCACGATCTGACAGACAGCTTTGTGCAAGCATTCTACGGTTTGGCTATCATCATCGTGTTCCAGATTATTGTTCAATTAGCTATTGGCAATAAAAAAAGTTCAAAAGTTGTTGTCCAGGAGCGGAGCTATTAGTCATGTAAAGTTAAATGGGTGTAGAAATATAATCTTTATACGTGATCTAACAAGTCCATATAATACTGTCGCAATGATTCCTTTAACGTGTCGGGTTCCATAATTCGAATGGATTTACCGAATCCTGCGAGGTACCGAACAATGAAATCAAGTTCATGAGTCTCATACGAACCCACAAGAAGCATGTGTGCCGATTCATTATCCGATTCTTTGACGTGTAAGATCTGCATGGATGGAAAATGTTCTTGCTGGAAAAGTTCAACCCCGGCTTCGTCAATCCGACATTGAAATGGAATAGCATCTGGTGATGGTTCCCATAACGAATGGGTATCCTGTGGATGAAGTTCAATAACGTGAGCCAAAGGTTCAATGTCGGACACTTCGGCTGAAATGATCCGGTCGCAACGGAATACTCGGTACGCTTGTTTATGCAGATCATAGGCCTGGCAATACCAGTAGCCTTTCCTCGCATAGAGTGCGATGGGTTGAATGGTGCGAAGAGATGGCCTTTGATCATGGGATCTACGTTGATGAGCATACGTAATCTGGATCACTATATTCTGCACAGCGGCCATCAACAGAAACTCCAAATGTGCACTATCTCGGATCTGCTCCGTATGTTGGAAGGAAACCCGGTGTTGGATGTTCTCAATATCCTGTCGCTGCTTGTCGGATAATGCGCTCATAAATTTCTCATGAATGGTACGGAAAGAGACTTCAAAGGGTAAGCTGGAGAAGCTGCGGAGGGCCTGCATCGCAAAATAAAGGGCATGAAGCTCACCCGTATTAAATGAAATGGGAGGCAGCTGCATCTGTTGCAGCAGTCTATATCCGCCGTAGCGTCCATATTCGACATAGATGGGTGCACCCATCTCTTCCAATGAAGCGATATCTCTTATCGCGGTTCGTTTGGAGATCTGGAACTCCTGCATAAGATCTTGCAGGGTGAACTGTTGTTTTTGATTAATAAAGCGCAGCATCTGATTTATACGTTCTGATTTTTTCATATCAAACCCTCTTAATGGTGCCATAGTCTGGCACCTTTTGTTGTTATAGTGATAAGTGTAATCCAATAGGAACAAGGAGGCAATAAAATGAATTTTGAAGTGATACCATTTTTGTCGATGAACGGGGATGCGGCAGCAGCCATTGCTTTTTATGAGGAGTTTCTGGGCGCTAAAGTCATATTCAAGAAAAGTTATAAAGAGATGAAGGAGATGAATCCGGGCTTCGAGTACCCTGCCGGTCAAGATGAGTATATTACACATTCGGTACTTGAGATTGGGGTTAACAAAGTCATGATTGCGGAAGAAGCAATGGACACAGAGAGAGCATGGCAGCTGGGGAACAGCACGTCACTATGTATTCAATCCAAGGATAAACATACCATCGATCAACTGTATCATTCTCTGATGCAACATGAGGGCGTGAAGGTACTGGTACCTTACGAGCAAAATGAATTTAGTCCAGGTTATGGCATTGTGCGGGACCCGTTTGGCATTGCGATTCAGCTATGTGTGACGGTGCATGATTTTTAAATTAAAAACATTAAAAAGAAGAGCCATGGATATCATGCGCTCTTCTTTGTTCGTTTCTATACAAGGTCGTTTGAGCAGCCAGAAGGTCCCGCAAGTCCAAACGTTACTTCATATCAAGTATCAGGCACTACCGTTCATTTATTTGCTGAGCGTTAACGCTTGAGCTAGTCATTTTTTCGCATCTGGAAATGTCGCCCTTGCTGGCGCATGTAGGGGAATGGGTAATGGTTGTAGCGACACTTTTCGTGTAAATCATATAGGTATGGATTTTGCAAAGTACAAGTAAGTTCAGTGGATAAAGGAAAGAAGGGATAACATGATTACGAGAGGTATCGACCATATTGGAATAACTGTACCGGACATGGAGCAGGCGACTCTATTTCTACAAGAGGCTTTTGGAGCTCAACTTGCCTATGACCATATAACGCCGGATGATCCGCCACAGGAAGGGCCTGAGGCAGAGCGTAAATTAGGACTGCGTTCAGGAGCAAAGGTTATTCATATTCGGATGTTATCGCTCGGAGAGAGCGCCAGTATGGAGTTATTTCAGTACGCGAATACAGCGCAATCAGAGCCAGTCAGGGCATCGGATTACGGATTGCAGCATATGGCGTTGTATGTGGACGATATGCAAGAAGCTGCACAACGCTTCAAGGAAGCAGGCGGGGTATTGCTGACAGAGCCTGGAGCACTGTCCGGTCATATTGAAGGCGGGGAAGGTAATCAGTTTGTGTATGGAAGGGCGCCGTGGGGGATGCTGATCGAGCTGATCTCCTACCCTGCGGGCATACAGTATCCGAATCACAGTGAAGCGAAGCGCTGGACACCACGAAAAAAGGAATAAAGATGAGAATGGATAAGAAACAGGTCGATGCGTGACGAATCGTCCTGTTTTTCTTGTATATAGGGGATAAACGGTTACTAAAAAACAGAAAAATTGTTAGAAATACAGAAGTGTATGCTTCTTTGCTTTATGTTACGATACGTAAAAGTAGATACAGAGACATTTTACGGATGGGATAAGCCATTGCCAGCGGATAAAGTGCAGCAGATTCTCTTTTAAAAATAAATGACAACAGGTGATCCAAAATGCTGCAAATTGGGTATCAATAATAGAGTCATTAGAACCTGATGGATACATATGTTGTTGTGATCGTTGTTTTGCTAGTTAAAAGGCTGTCTATTATGGAATGAACTGTGGGGGTTATCAAGTGCCTGTATTAGCTATGGAAAAGAAAGATGTTGTCACCGATGCACTGGTCATCAAGGCGATGGAGAAAAGTCTGGCTATTATTCGATTCGATCTGGATCGACGGGTAACTTATGTGAATGAAGTTTTTGCCCAGACCATGGGCTATACGGTAGAAGAGATGTATGGCATGAAGCATCAACAATTATGCCTTGGCAATTTTGCGAATACCCCTGAATATGATGATTTTTGGAATAGTATATTAAATGGTGTCAGCTTTCAAGATAAGGTTGAACGCAAGGATGCAAAGGGGAATTCCGTATGGCTTGAGGCGACGTATATGCCGGTGTACGATGAGATGAATCAGAAGATACTGGGTGTCTCCAAAATTGCCACCAACATCACCAACCGTCAGAACAACATTTCGGTCGTAGTGAATGAGCTGAAAACGATGTCACATGAGCTGAATGGGCAGGCAGATGTAGGCATTGAACGGAGCCAGGAATTAATGTCCAGTATCTCCTATATCTCAGAGGTGTCGGCTACTAATCGTGCAACACTGACTCATCTTCAGGAACAAGCGGGATCGATTCAGGGCGTGGTACGAACCATACGCGAGATTTCATCACAGACACAGTTGCTTGCATTAAATGCCGCCATTGAGGCTGCACATGCAGGGGAATACGGTCGAGGATTCGATATCGTGGCTAAGGAAGTCAAGAAATTATCCGCAATGGTGGAGAGTTCGATCAATGAGATTCGTGATAGCGTGACTGGAATAACCAAGGAAATTGGTAATATTACAGGTGGCACGCAAAAAGTAGAGGAATACGTCGAGCGGAGCCAGAAGCAGATTGAGATCGCATTGAATGACTTTATGGCAATTGCTGCATCGGCTCACTTGCTGGATGCCAAGGCGGAGCATGTAACCAGAATCGTATAAGAATATATAGTGATAGCGGTTCCTTACACAGGAACCGCTTTTTTTGTCGTTCAGCACACAAAAAAGCGGGAATTATTGTGATCAAACGGGGACACAATACTTGGGAATACCTGCAGCTTCACATGCAGAGAAATGTAGGGGTGGGAACATGTGGTCAACAATTCTATCCTACGTGCCAAAAGGGCCCATATGGATTCAGGCATTCTTGGTTTTCATTATTCCGATTGGGATTACCATGACTACGCGCTGGATCAATGCCGCCATTAAGCGTGGAAGCTTCTCTCGTTCGAAGCAACCTACTATATCCTCGAAGGATATCTCGCCAGCAGCCAAAGGACAGGGCCAAGGAACCGAGACAGGTCATTATGCCAATATTAAATTAACGGAGAACTATAATACAAATTTGATTAGCGTAAAAGAAAGCTTTGGCAAAAATGCAGATGTGCATATTCGGGAATTTACGATTAGGGGAACGAATACACGGGCTGCGGTCATCTACACCGAAGGCCTGGTAGATCAGGACTTAGTAGATGATCATTTAATTACACCGTTAATGTTAGAAGGTGTTCCCCTACTTAAGCAGGAGGGGTTCCTTCATCCAGACAACGCACACCTACTGTCGGCATATCTGAAGGATCAATTACTTCCTGTCAGCCTGGTTGAGGAGACTAAGTCTCTCCAAGAGCTCTCCGTTGGCGTGCTTTTCGGAAAAAATGCACTGTTGGTTGATGGTTTACCAGGTGCTTTATTAATTGGAGGCCACAAGATCAAATCACGAGGCGTGAATGAACCTGTGTCCGAAGGATTGATCCGTGGGCCTCGGATTGGTTTTACAGAGCAATTAAGCGATAATACAGGCATTTTACGTCGTTACGGAAGTGATCAGAGCCTGTTTATTCAGAAGTATGAAGTGGGTTCACGAATCAAAAAAGATTTGGCGATAGCCTATATTCAGGATATTGCAGATCCCAAACTCGTAACGGAGGTCTGCAAGCGAATCGAAGAGATGGATATGGATTCGATGCTGGAATCTGGTTATGTGGAGCAGCTCATTGAAGACAGTACCCTAAGTCCTTTTCAGCAGGTACTAAATACGGAAAGGCCTGACCGGGTAATCGGTGCTTTGCTGGAAGGTCGGGTGGCTATTCTGTTGGATGGGACGCCATTTGTGCTCGTTGTACCCGTGACCTTTAGCATGTTGCTCCAATCTCCCGAAGATTATTATGAACGCTGGATTCCAGGAACCTTTTTGCGCATGCTGCGTTTTGTAGCTGCGATGCTGGCATTGCTCGCTCCTGCACTCTATATTTCGTTTATTTCGTTCCACCCTGGTCTTATCCCGACCAAGCTGGTTCTGACGATTATTGAAACGCGGACAGGAGTACCGTTTCCTTCGATCATTGAAGTACTGATCATGGAAATTTCCATTGAAATTCTGAGAGAGGCAGGGATACGGCTGCCTAAACCGATTGCGCCTGCGATGGGTATCGTTGGAGGTCTGATTATTGGGCAAGCAGCAGTACAAGCAGGAATCATAAGCCAATTCCTGGTTATTGTCGTTGCGGTTACAGCGATCTCTTCCTTTACGATTCCTGTCTATAGTGCAGGGTTAACGCTGCGAATTCTACGATTTGCCGCGATGTTTAGTGCAGCTATTCTTGGTCTTTATGGTGTGGTTATGTTTTTTCTGCTTGTATGCACGCATCTGGCACGACTCTCCAGTTTCGGCGTACCTTATGTTGCACCAGCGGTTCCTTATCATATGAATGACTGGAAGGATTTCGTTATACGTGCTCCGTTAAACATGATGAGAATGCGTCCCGATATGAATAAACCAATCGACAAGGATCGAAAAGAATAATTTGAATTCTTATGGACAAGAGGTCTGGAGGTGAAATGAAGTGAATGGCTCCCCACAAAAGATAACCACGACACAGGCCGTTGTCATTATTGTCAATTACATGCTTGGTGCCGGGATCTTGACGTTACCTCGAACGACCAGTAAGGCTGTCGGAACACCGGATGTCTGGATATCCATTATTCTGTCGGGACTGATTATTGCAGGTGTCGGAATTGTACTGGTAACCTTATGTCGCAGATTTCCAGGGAAAACGGTATTCCAGTTCACCCGTGAAATTACGGGGAGCTGGATTGCTTACATATTGGGATTTGCCATGATTATGTACTTTATGGTGATTGCCGCATTCGAAATTAGAGTCATGGCTGAAGTAACAGGGATGTATCTGCTTGAACGCACCCCCACATGGGCGATTATTATGGTCTTCATGTGGATCGGTATATATATGATCTCAGGTGGGCTTGGTGTCATTGTACGTGTGTTCGAGATTATTCTGCCGATTACAATCATTATCTTTGTGATTGAAATTCTGCTGAGTAATCAGCTATTTGAGATTGGGAATCTAAGACCGGTGCTCGGGGAGGGGCTTATGCCCGTTTTCAAAGGACTGAAGCCTTCTCTATTGTCATATACGGGGTATGAGGTGATGCTAATCATGACTGCTTATATGAAAAATCCAAAGAAGAGCAATATGGCAATGAGTTGGGGGATATTCATAACGACCGCAATCTATTTGATTACTGTTGTTATGGTTGTAGGTAGCCTATCCCTTGATGGAATCAAAACACGGACTTGGCCAACGCTGGATTTGGTAAGAAGCTTCGAGATACAAGGTTTGATATTTGAACGGTTCGAATCCTTATTGTTGGTCATCTGGATTATGCAAATCTTTTCGACTACAGCGATTACACATTATTGCGCGTCGGTGGGCATTCGTGATTTGTTCCGTTCCAAAAAAATCAAGGGCATTATGTATGGTCTGCTTCCGTTCATTTATGTGACAGCAATGATGCCTAAAACGGTGGATGATACCTTTAAACTTGGGGATATGCTCGGCAATGTATCCGTGATTCTATTCGCCATTTTACCTCTGGTCCTACTGTTGTTAAGTCTGATTCGCAAAAAAGGAGGCAAGCATGCATGACACCATTTCGTATGCTCTTACGTGTAGCTTCTGCCTTGTGCATTCTGTTATTGATATCCGGATGCTGGAGCAGTCGGGAAATAGAGGATCTAAGTCTCTATGTCGGTCTTGGAATTGATGTCGGTAAAGAGACAGCATTTGAAAAAGACATCGCTGAACAGGGAGGAACATATCCTAAGAAGAACTATGTGACCGCTACGGTGCAGATTGCTCCAGGCATCACCAATAGTCAATCGAGCCAACAATCCGGTTCGCCTTCTTCCGGTAAAACATCCTACTCCAATGAACAGCTCAGTGGAGATTCCATGTTGCAAATCTTCCGTCAGTTTGCGTTAAGGCGGGATCGGCCCCTCATTGGACATCATCTGAAAGTTATCGTCGTCTCCAAGGATATTGCCAAAAAATATGGTTTGAATCAATTACTTGATTTTGTACTACGGGATAATGATATTCGACCGAACTGCCTGGTGCTGATCAGTCATCATCGTGCATTAGATGTGTTGACTTCACAGGACCCGTCTCGGATTCCGGCATTTTATCTCACAGGAATTACGAACAATTCGTATTTGTCCAACAAAATTTTGGATCCTGTATTACTGTCTAAATTAGACGCTCAAATGCAGTCCGGTACCAGCTTTCTGCTTCAGAATGTGTTGTATTCCCATGGAGAGGACAAGTTCTCTGGGGGCAGCATCTTTGATGGAAAAACAACCAAATTCATTGGAGAACTTAGTCAAACAGATCTAGAAGGTCTGTCATGGCTCAATTCCAAAAAAAAAGGAGGTGTCTTAAAAACACATAACAAGCAAGGATTCACCGTCGTATATGAAATCAAGAAGAAAAAAGTGAAAATTATTCCGAAGGTGGTTGGCAATGATATTTCATTTCATGTGAAGACTGAATCGGAAGGCTGGCTGATGGAGGATTGGCGCGCTCCCGAGGAAGAGGAGAAAGGTGAATATCTCAGAGAATTGGAAAAGGATTTTGCTGAGCTGGCCGAACAACAGATTCGTCAGGTATTGTCCAAACTTCAGCATACCTATAAAGTCGATGTAGGGGAATTTCGGGATAGCTTGCGTATTAAACATCCAAAAACATGGAAGAAAGTCAAAGATGATTGGGATAAAATTTTTAGCACCGTGCCGATCACGTATGAGGTTAAGACCACCATCACCAATCCAGGGTCTTCTACAGAATAGCGAGATGTGCCATTTATGATTTAAATGTTGACACATTCATGATAGATCGCTATATTTATAAAAAATCATTTTCTTATCCAGAGAGGTGGAGGGACTGGCCCTTAGAAACCTCAGCAACAGATCTGAAGGATACTGTGCTAATTCCAGCGGGTGAACAGCCTGATAGATAGGAGCGTTTGTTTTTATTTGTCAGTAACGGCGCACTCTTTAGGAAGAGTGGGTCTTTTTTGTTTTTTCTGGATGAAGAAGTAGGGAGCAGCAGGTATGGAGAACAACAACGACAAAGGGCATTTTCAGCGGAAAATGCAGGCACGGCATGTGGTCATGCTCTCTCTGGGTGGAGTCATTGGAACGGGATTATTCCTGAGCTCGGGTTACACGATTCAGCAGGCGGGACCACTGGGAACTATTCTTTCCTACCTGATTGGAGCCATCGTAGTATATTTGGTCATGCTCTGTCTTGGTGAACTGTCTGTTCATATGCCGGAGACGGGAGCATTTCATAGTTATGCAGCTAAATATATCGGACCAGCAACAGGTTACACGGTGGCTTGGTTGTACTGGTTAACCTGGACTGTTGCGCTTGGCTCCGAATTCACAGCCGCCGGTCTGTTGATGCAGCGCTGGTTCCCATCGGTAAACGTATGGATATGGAGCGCGCTTTTTGCACTGATGATCTTTTTGTTCAATGCTTTAACGGTAAAATTATTCGCAGAATCTGAGTTCTGGTTCTCATCTGTGAAAGTAGTTACCATCGTAGTCTTCATTATTATCGGTGGTGCAGCTATGTTTGGGTTCATCCCCATGGCGGATTCTGAACCGACTCCATTCCTTTCCAATATTACAGCATCCGGGTGGTTCCCTCATGGGGCTACAGCGATATTGATGACCATGCTTGCTGTTAACTTTGCATTCTCAGGCACCGAGTTAATCGGTATTGCCGCTGGAGAAACGGAGAATCCGGAAAAGACGATTCCCAAAGCTATTCATACCACGCTGTGGCGGTTGGTTATTTTTTTCATCGGAACGATTATTATCTTGTCGGCTTTGCTGCCCATGTCGGATGCCAGTGTACTGGAAAGTCCGTTTGTAGCGGTAATGGAGCGGGTGGGTGTACCCTATGCAGCAGACATTATGAACTTTGTTATTCTGACGGCGATTCTCTCTGCTGCGAATTCAGGTCTGTATGCTTCGTCACGAATGCTCTGGTCTCTGGCAGATAAAAAGACGATCTCCCCTTGGTTTGCCAAACTGACCAAGCGCGGGGTACCGCTGAATGCACTTCTGATCAGTATGGTGGGGGGTGCACTGGCTTTGCTGTCCAGCATCATTGCCCCAGGTACAGTATATATTACTCTGGTCTCCATCTCAGGTCTGGCTGTCGTTGCCGTATGGATGAGCATCAGTGCTTCCCAGTTCATGTTCCGCAGACAGTATATCCGGGAAGGACACGCGGTCAAAAATCTGGTCTACCGCACACCACTGTATCCGGTGGTACCGATTGTTTCATTTATATTATGCCTGGCTTCATGCATAGGTATTGCCTTCGACCCAACACAGCGAATTGCGCTGTATTGTGGGGTTCCGTTTATCGCAGTATGTTACGCAGCTTATTACCTGACAGAACGTGTGAATAAGAAAAGAGGACAAGTATATGACGCAAACACAACAGACTAACCCCATAGAACAGATCCTGCGTGAACATCCGGTCATGATTCTGGATGGAGCGCTGGCAACAGAACTCGAACAGCATGGATGTGATCTGGATGATCCATTATGGTCGGCTCGTGTGTTGCTTGAGAATCCGGATGTTATTGTTCAGGTCCATGCGGATTATTTCCGGGCAGGAGCCGACTGTGCGATTACATCCAGTTATCAAGCCACGGTGGATGGCTTCCGCAAGAGAGGAATCGGTGAGCAAGAAGCGTTGGACCTGATTCGCAAGACGGTGGAGCTGGCTGCACAGGCGAGAGATAACGTATGGGCAGAAGTGCAGGGAGGCGGAGTAGAAAACACGGAAGTCAAACTGGAGGGCAATCTGGTCATCGGAACGGCACAACAAACGTCTGATGTCCTAGAGACAGGGGGCTTGGCCCGGCCACGACCGATGGTTGCTGCATCCGTTGGACCCTACGGCGCTTATCTAGCTGATGGATCGGAATACATCGGTCACTACGGTGTGTCAGATGAGACATTGGCTGCATTCCATCGTCCGCGGATGGCCGCGTTGCTTGAAGCGGGTGCTGATATTCTGGCTTTTGAGACCATTCCATCCTTGCAGGAAGCACAGGTGCTGGTTGATTTGCTGAAGGAGTTTCCTCATGCGTATGCCTGGCTATCTTTCTCCTTGAAAGATGGGACGGCAATCAGTGAGGGCACGCCGATTGAGACATGTGCACAATTGTTTGGTTCCGAGCCGCAGATTGCTGCGATTGGCCTGAACTGTGCTCCCATGGAAGTGGTGACGGAAGCAGTGAGTATTTTGAATCGTACCAGCGATAAACCTGTTATTGTGTATCCGAACTCGGGAGAAGTATACGATGCAGCAACGAAGACGTGGAGTGGACAGGGTACATGTGGCAGTATGAGTGATGCTTCGGAACAGTGGGTTGCTGCGGGGGCAAAAATTATTGGCGGCTGTTGCCGAACTACGCCACATCAGATTGGCGAGCTTGCGAAGAAGTGGCGGAAATAAAAGACTTGATGTAGGGTTGTACCCCAAAAAGCTAGAGATACAACCAAATATAAAAAAGCCCTCACGATCCATTACTGGATTGGTGAGGGCTTTTTCAGTGTGATTTAGCTTATAACAACATGAGGACAATCCTCTTCTGATGCCCCTGATTATGCTATTTAATTAACCGAGTGCTAACTAAGGTACGACCTTCGTCGCTTAGGATGTACAGACCCGTTGTGTTATTTAAAAATAGACGATCCTCACTAAGATCAAATTCGCCATTTTTGTAAGTGTACAAAACGTTCAGGTTGCTTGTGTCCATAATAATTAGTTCGGTATTTCCATTCTTTTTAGCTGTAAACATAAAACTTGTACCATCAACTGCCATATGAAGAGGCATCCAATAGCTGTTATAGGTGGTTGGTATGGGCAGATATGCCTTCTCAGCGATTAACTTACCCGCAGATGAATATAACTTAATTCGTTTATTTTTAGCATCTACAAACAAAAAACGATCCTTCAATGCAACAATTTCAGTTGAGTAATCAATATAAGGAAGTTCTTTTGTCCATCTGATTTTCCCTGAACTGTTGTATGCTTTTAGCGTCATAATTTTTTTGTGAATACTATAATGCAACAATGTATCATCGGATAGACCCATAATCTGGTTATACCCTTTTCCGCCAGTAATCGTTTTAATTTTTTTTCCTGTGGTCAGGCTGCTTATGTAGAAATCGGGATGATCACTGAATTTTTTACTAATAATAATATTTCCTGTGATTTTTTCAATAAAATACGGAACCTTGAAATTTCGGCTTAAATTTCCGTTGATATCGTAATAGTAGAGTGTACTGCTTTTTAAATCACCAGAGTCCGCAACCACATACAAACTTCCATTCTCTCTTGGATAGGATGACTCAGGCCCGTAGTATCTCAAAAAATCTTCTGGCGGCCCGGGCAGAGGTGCTGTCCAATGGATTTCACCTGTGGCTATATGCTTGGCACTTACTTGATTATCGTGGAAAATAAACATATATCCATCATCGGATAGCGTGTACTCGTTGTCCGTTGGAATCGACCAAAGTAGCTCCCCTGTTTTGGCATCTACACTGTCGATATAATAATCATTATTCTTGCCTGCTTTAGTTACGAGCAGACTTTCATTCCCCATGGCGTCCGTAACACTCTTCATAGAATATGAGCTTGTTGCACTCTGTCCGCCGTTGGTAATATCATACCCCCATTGGAATTGCAGCAGATCTTTAGCCAGAGCTGGCTCAGATGGGATCGCAAGGAAGATGCACAGGCTGGCTATAAGCCAATAGTTGATTCGTTTTAAACTCATGATTGGTAGACTCCTTATGTAATGTTCTCTGGATTATGGAAGTAACTGATACTTTCTTATTGTCTGCCCGTCGGAAGGTATGAAAAATAGTTCATTTTGCTTGTTGAGGAACAGTTCATCTCGATTAAACCTTACATCGGTCCAATCGTTCTGCGACACCCGATAGAGCTCTCTCAGATTATTCGAATCTCTAATCACGAGTTCTATTCCCTGTTCCGTGTATTGGATGTACATAAAACTCTGTAAATCGATTGCCATTTTCAGAGGGCTATTTGGCTCACCTTGCATGTAAAACGGATTTTCATTTACTCCTGTAATGAATTTTCCATCGGAATTCATAAGCATGATATTGCCTGCGGTTTGTTCCAGATACAGCACACGATCATGGATGATAAATATCTCGGGAGGCCCTTTTTAAAAGAGAAATCATACTTCCATTTCAAAGCTCCCGTAGGCGAGTACGCTCTCAACTCAAGTTCACGGTTATTGATAAACTTCCGGGTTACTAGGGTTCCATCATCCGTAACTCTATTCCCGTAGGGCAAGGTTGTTTCATTGGTCAGCACCGTTAGCTTCTTCCCTGTAGAAAGATCAAAAACGTGAGTATACGGACTTTTGTTGCCCGGTTGACCTAAAATAAAATTGCCTTCTATTGTGTAGTGTTGCATATAGGGGAGAATAAGCTTTTTGCTTCGATGTCCCAGTTCATCATAATAATAAAGAGTTACATATTTGTTTTTGTGATAAGTGAAAGAATAAGCTGTTCCGTTTTTGGTGAAATCTGAGGACTGACCTTCACGAAAGTAAGGGTTTAATGAGGACCATATCGGTTTACCGGTTGTCAGATCCGAGACCGTAATAATATCATCAAATCTTCTTTCATAGTCATCAGTTTCAGCAGGTTTGAAAGTATACATGTAACCATCACTGGTTGAACCATAATCAGATTCTGGCTTGGACCATCGGATGTCCCCGGTTTCACCACTAATGTTCTCCACATATATGAGGTCCTCATTCACAACCTTTCTCACCAGAATGTTTAGGTTACCGGACGAATCCAGTCTGAAGTAATGCGGAGTGAATCCATCCCCCCATTTGCCAGAATCGATTTGTTTGGTCCATTCAAGCTGCGGCACAGCCTTAGCGGAGGCCAAAGGTATGCCAAGTGACAACACTCCTACACTCAGGATACTGATCAACAAACAAAATCGAATACAAAACCATTTCAAAATAAACAGCTCCTTAATAAAGATCGAGGTCAAACAGCTTAATCTGGACCTACCGTTTCATTTTTAATATCCTGCACCAACCTTATGATCTCCGCAACACCTAGTAACAATAGTCCTGCTACAATGCCGTTCATCAAAACTGGAAGAGCCAAAGACCATTGAAAGCCATTGAACTCATTTTGTCCAACGAGAATACCGGCAATAATGGATAGAATGATGCTAATCCAAGCTACCCACTTCAACAATTTACTCGTTTTATTTTTGTTGTACAAAGAAATTAACTCCTTTACCATAGTATACCATTAAGTCTATCATACCTATCGTTGCTAGGTATATAGGACTATTTATATGTCGGATTTAGATTTTTTTTTGAAATATATTGTCATGTATTTTAATAACTGTTTTCTACATGTTATTCGACGACAAGAATACGCGGCGATGCCTGACGAATCACCTTGGACGATACCCACGATCCTAGAGCTGCGGCAAGAATACTCAGACAAGCAAAGAGTATAATGCCTCCCCAGTTCAAAATAAGAGGAATCTGGACGATACCGTATCCCGATAGGACTTTTTCAAGTAACAGGGGGAGAAGGTATACGCCTACAATGACTCCAAGCATTGAACCAATCAGAGCTAATGCAACTACTCCGGTAGCAATGGAGAAACGGATTTTTCCAGATGTCATTCCAATCGACTTATATATGCCATACGTCTTGCTCTCTTTGCGAATGCTGATCCGGCAGGTACTGAAAATAATAATGAATGTAACCAAAATGAACAGCAGACCCATTAGAGCCATGGGGTACACAAGAATGCTTGCAGCTTCTGCATAAACAGAATCCAGCAGCGTTTTTTGCGTGACGATGGAAGCAGAGTCTTTGAACCGCTCATTCAATTGGTTAGCAATGGCTCCTGCCTGTGAAGGATCGTTGACATTAATAAACGCGACATCTACATCTCCGTAATTCGGATTCACGCTTCGAACCGCTTGAGCTGTGATTCTTCCGGATACCGACATGTCGGAGATGGCCTGATAGATGCCCGAAATCATGAACGTGCGCTTTTCTCCTTCAATGTAGAGATCAATGAGATCTCCCATATTCTTGTTTAACATCTTGGCAACACTAACCCCGATTGAAATTTCATTTTCGCGTTCCGGATTGTTTCCTCTCAACGTCTCAAACCCAAGATCTTGATAGCTTCCATCCAGTACTCTTAGATAAAGACTGGTAGACTGGCTGGCCACGTCGGTTGAATCATCTGGAAGGATAACTCCGGTGATGTTCCCTTGCCAGCCCACATTTTTGATGCGAGGGTCTTCTTCCAATACGTTCTGCAGCTCTGCTCTCGGAAACGTAGCTTTGTTTACAACGACTGCGGCAATGTTAGCATTGTCATAACCCCATTTGGCCGCCGTCTGATAGATTCCGGTAATGCTGGTCAGTACAACATAGCCGAGGACAAGGACGGAAGCAGCCATCGTTGTTAGCAATAACATCAGAACCGAGCTTTTGCTGTTTTTGATCAGATTGCGTATGCCGATGACAAAAGAGACAGGCAATCGTCCAAACAAGGCCCGGTTTGTGAGCGGTGAATTCATTCGTCGCGCCATGCGTACATTGTCGCTCTCCGACATACCGTACCGAATGGCCTGAACAGGCTCGATCGTGCGAGCTTTTCTGGCGTATAACACGACGAATGCAATAACCAAGACGAGTAACAGTAGCCCTACAACAATAGCAGCTCCAGTGCCCTCAATTGGAAGATCACCCTGGCCAGTCCGCAGGGATGATACGGAGATGTTGATGATGAATTTGGAGACGAATACGCTAAGTACCAGCCCGGGAAGAACGGCGATGATGGACAGCAGGGCATATTGAATGACGTAGGTACCAATGGTGCCCCGGGAAGTGAGTCCCAGCGATTTAAGGATACCTATCGTTTTGTAGTTGGCCAGAATGGCATCGGATATGGTGAAGCCAATCGTAATGAGGGCAATAATCATCATGACGCCCCCTAAGAATATCATAATGAACCCGACGATCTGATTGATGATCAGATAAAAGGATGAGATACTTTCAAATTCCATTTTGGTTTCCAGAAAGGGGGCACCCGTCTCGCTTGTATAACGATCCCAGTAGCTGGAGTTCGTACTGTAATCATCAAAATGGATGCCCATCATGTGAATATCTTTTCCTGCAAGCGTACTTAAATCATTTTGGTAATCCGTACTGTTCATCCAAATTCTTGCCGTATTGGTGAACGGTGCTCCATAAGGAACATCCACAACAATAGCTGAGACTGCGAGGTCAAGTGTGGTTGATCCGGTTTTGAATTGAATGGTATCACCGACAGCGATGTTATAACCATTCGCCATGGAGGTTGGGATCCATACACTTCCTTGTTCAGGAGCCGAATGCTGTGTACCACTTGCAAATACAAGTTCATCTACACTCCACGGAGGAGGCGGGGTATTCATCATGTATAGATAAAGGTTAGGGATGTCAGTGCCACCAAAAGTGATGCCCGACAAGGTGCGGTAAGTAAGCAAAGGTGAGACTTGAACACCGTTCTGGGCGGCCCACCAGTCATGCACAGTTTGGGGATCATTCAGTCCTTTGTCGAACGTCAAGATCTGATGGGACCCGTTGGTCCGACTATGCATCTCCTCGAACTGGTTACCCGTATTGGCCAGAATGATGACAGATGTGGACACCAGTAGTGTAGACAGCAAAATAAGCAGGGTGATGAACAGGTTTTGAATTTTATTTTTACTCAGATAAGAAAAACTCAGCTTTAGAATGGCGGCCATAGGTTACTCCTTCCCCGACACGAAGGCGAAGACCATGGATTCCCGATTCTGAATCTGGGTTTCGTCATATTTATCGAACTCGAGAATACCTCCGACTTTACCATCTCGGACAAAGATCAGGCGGTCGGCGCGGCAAGCGGCCTTGATGTCATGTGTCACCATGACCACCGATTGTCCTTTCCGGTTAATATCTGTGAGGATGTCCAGCACCGCTTTCCCGTGATCATAGTTCAAACTTCCGGTAGGTTCGTCGGCAAATATAATATCCGGTGAATTGATGAGTGCGCGTGCAATAGCTGCCCGCTGCTGCTGTCCCCCGGAAGTTTGGGAGGGCAGGCGATTGTTCTGACTGTCGATGTCCATGGCCTTCATAAGATGGGCCGCCCGAGCTTTTACTTCATTTTTTTTGTTCCCAGCAATATATCCTGGAAGAGCAATGTTATCCTGAATGGAAAGGTCCGGAACAAGGTTGATGCTTTGATAGATGTAGCCAATTCGGCGGGTGCGGAAATCAGACATTTCCCGCTCACCGTAGGCATCAATGCGTTGATCCTGAAAATAAACCTCTCCAGCTGTCACGTGATCGAGTCCGCTAAGCAAATATAAAAGTGTGGATTTGCCTGAACCGGAATTACCCATGATCACTGTGAAGTCTCCTTCATAGATATCAAGATCGACATTACGAATAGCGTGATACTGTTCACTTCCGGTATTGTATGTTTTGCATAAGTTTTGAGCACGAATGATAGATGTTCTGGTCAAGTGGATCACTCCCCGTTGCAGTATATCATTCATAATAAAGGGAGGATGTTGAGGAAGAATTATCAAATTATGAATAAAGTATTACACCATTCCGGATATATCCGAAAACAGGAAGGTGCCCATAAAATGACGTGAGAGAGTGCGACTTAACAGATGGGCAGGCTGAACTGAAAGATGGTGCCCTGACCTACCTTGCTGGAAAAACTGATCTGCCCTCCATGTGCTTCAATGATGCTTTTGCAGATGGAGAGGCCAAGCCCCGTTCCTTCATGTATACCGGAAGAAGTCAAGGATGAGCTTCCCCGGAAATATCGTTCAAACACAAAAGGCATATCCTGAGCACGCATGCCTTGACCGGAATCGGCGATCGTAAGCTTGAATTGTCCATTATCCAGTTCTGCACAAACTCGAATGTAATCCCCGGGAGCGGTGTGTTTGAGTGCGTTGGATACGAGATTGGAGACAACCTGTTCGATGCGAACAGGGTCCATTCGTATGAGCACATTTGGAATAGCTGCGGATTCCTCGTATATCAGTCCATTAACTCTTACGATATGCCCAATGGGTCTGAGCATGTTTTCAAATACGGCACGACTGTATACCTCTCGGGGCTCAACCGAAATCTGCCCAAGCTCCTGAAGCGCATGAACCAGCAAATCTTCAACGAGCCGTGCCGTTTTATCTGTATGAGTTCGCATAATTTCCATGTATTCCATCAGTGTTTCCTCATCCGCGCAAAGCCCTTCCGATATGGCTTCTATGTATGCTTTTACCGTTGTGATTGGCGTTTTGAGTTCATGAGATATGTTAGTGATGAGTTCTTTTTGGGCTTTCTCCTGCCGTATGCGCTGTTCACTCAAATGCATGATCTCCGTCCGCATCAAGTCAAGCATAGCGTAAAGTCCGCCCATCTCGTCGTTACGGTTATATTGAATCTGTTCCTCATATTGTCCTTTGAGTATCGATTCGGCATGCTGTTTCAATTGGTTAACAGGAGTAAGCATACGTTCTCTGACCCTGCGAGCCATGATGATCAGAAGAAGCATCAGCATGAGGGATATGATGATCAGGCTGCCCAGGATGAATAACGGAAAAGTGACAGGCTGCTGAGCAAAAACAAGTGATTTGGGTACGGTAAAAATGGCGTTTCCGATCTGGCTGCCCCCCGGGCCATCCATTATGGGAAATGCAATGCCCAGTGAATCATCTCCATCTGCGAGCTGCAATGCATCTTTCAGATTATAATGAAGGGCAGATCTAAGGTTCACTTGGGTGCCTTCGGACGAAGAAGCGGAGGACAGCAAAATCACCCCATCCAGTCCGACATAGGAAAATTGAATGTTCTTATCAATGGCTGCAGAACGCAGTTTGTTCTGAATCACCGGATCACGCAGTCTATGGCGGTTTTGTTCCAGTTCAAGCAGAAGCGGGTTAACCTTGAGACGAACCTGATTGATGGTTGGGTTGGATTCACCTGCAGTTCGGCCGGTAAGCAGATCGAGAAACAAAACAACGCTGCAGATCATGACCATCAACAGGAGCGTCAAGGATGTCTTCAGCCAACGTGTGGACCAGGTGTGAAGTGACATGAAGTAGTCTCCATTCTAGCTTTATTCATGATTGAATTTATATCCGACCCCCCAGACTGTTTTTAGTAACGTGGGATGTGAGGGGTCTTCCTCGATTTTTTCCCGCAGTCTGCGTATGTACACGGTTACGGTGTTTTCATCCCCATAGGTTGCATATCCCCAGATGGCGTCAAGCAACTGGACTTTGGAGAATACCTGATTTTTATGGCTTGCCAGATAATGAAGTAACTCGAATTCCTTGGCAGACAGAGACACTTCCAATCCATTCAATGTAACTTTGTAGGCTTTTTTATCGATCACAAGATTTCCAAGACGCAGTAGATCTGTTCTGTCCCGGTCTGATGTCATGCTGTCGTAACGTCTAAAGTGAGCATTAATCCGTGCTAACAGTTCACTCAGCGAGAAGGGCTTGGTCATATAGTCATCTGCTCCAAAGCCAAGTCCAAGTACCTTGTCGGTATCACTGCCTCTGGCACTTAGAATGAGGATGGGGATATTATTGCGCCTTCGGATCTCTCTACAGACCTCGATCCCGTCCATGTCCGGAAGCATAATATCCAGAATGATGTAGTCTGGTTGAATAAGCTCCATAATCTGAAGTCCATCTTGTCCAGTGACTGCCACGGCGGCTTCATATTGATTTTTGGTTAAATAATCTCGCAAAATACGTGAGATATCCGGTTCATCCTCGATAATGAGGACTTTGCGCGGGTGGGTTAGCATATGTATCGCTCCAGTATGATAGATGTGAAATGAATGGATATGTATAAATTTGTGAAATAAATGTCCTATATAATTGTACAGTCTTGTTCTGTAGGAGTCACATAAATATTGAAGTGAACATCATTCTTATTAATCAAGGCACTACAAGTAGCCGTCTACAAGTTTCGTCTTATCAAAATAACCCATGAACCTGCTTGAAGGTCATGGGTTTCTGATACTAATACGTCATATTCGTTCTAGATCGATAGGCTCGTGCTGTCTGGATTTGAGATACTCCGCCGGAGACACACCGAAGTGCGCCCGGAATACCCGGTGGAAATAGGAGTAGCTCGCAAAACCGCAGGATTCGGCAATATGCTCCAGGGTCATTTCGCTGTATTTCATGCGTTCCAGCGCCGCATTCAGACGGATCTCAATCGCGTATTGAATCATGGTCTGATTGTAGTGCTCCTTGAATAAACGGACTGCACGCGACAGGCTGAGTCCGGCATAACGTGCCGCTTCCTCAAGCTTGAACGTAACCGTGGCATGCTCCTCAATATAACGTTTTAACTTCAGCGCAGAGGAAACTGCCCGATCGGTCTGAATATTCTCTTTAATTGCCCGGTCAATATATAGACATAACCCGCGCAGTAACGCATCCTTTAGCTCCGCATTTTCCTCAAGAGGTCCCCGACGTTTCTCAAGCAACATATTTCTCCATAGGCTGATGAGCTTATCATCAAGTCCAATCCGGCTCACGGTAGATCGTTGCTGCCTTTTCCACCAGTTCTCGATCCAACTGCCCTCGCAGAACAGATAATAATCTCCGCTGGACAAGCGTCCTTCCTTATGTGGTTCATCCACCACGAGATGATAGTCGTCGCCAGGTTTGAGCAGCAGCAGATCCCCGCTAGTCATCCTGAATTCTTCATCCTGTACATACACTTTGCACGAACCTTCTGTCTGTAGACGGAACAGATAGGTTTGCAGCTCGCCCTTCATATTATGAGTGAACGCTTTATAGTGGTATGAGTAGTCACAGATCAGTACAGATGTCTCTAACGTATCCAAAGATAAAATCCCCCAATATGTACATCCTGCATGCAATCAAATGGGTACATTCAATAGATGCAAAATGATGGAAATAAAATTTGACCAGATAGTTCATGTTCTGACTATATTGTATATGTTCATTCTAGCCTGTTTTGCGTTAGGATGATACCAGATAGAGCAATGAAAGCAAATTTGAGAACAGAGGTGTATCCTACATGAAAAAACTTAATATTGGTTTGCAATTGTTTACACTCCGTGATGAAACTGCAGCAGATTTTCGTGGTACGTTGCGTAAGGTAGCGGCCCTTGGATATGAAGGTGTGGAGTTTGCCGGATATGGTGATATTCCAGCTGAGGAAATGAAAGCGCTACTAGATGAACTTGGACTGAAAGGATTCAGCAGTCACGTTTCACTACATGCGATGCGCGAGGACTTGCAAAAACAAATCGATTACCTGAAAACAATTGGTGCACAATATATCATTTGCCCTTACCTGATGCCAGAAGATCGTCCAGCGGACGCAGAGGGCTGGAACAAGCTGTTCGCCGAATTGCAACAATATGGAGCTGAAGCGGCGAAGCAAGGGTTGATCTTCGGATACCATAACCATGACTTTGAATTCCACGGCCAGGTTGGGGATGCCAATGCCTTTGATGCCATGTTCGCTCAAACATCGCCGGAAGCGGTAAAAGTGGAAATGGACGTATGTTGGGTGCAATTTGCGGGACAAAATCCGATCGAGTATATTAATAAATATGCGGGTCGCTTGCCGCTGCTTCATCTGAAGGACTTCAGCAAAGACGAACAGGGCCAGATGAAAACACTGGAACTGGGACAAGGTTCGGTTGACCTGCCAGCTGTTATTGAAGGCGCTACGAATGCAGGCGTGGAATGGCTGATCGTGGAACAAGACGTATGTCAGAACCCACCGCTTGAGAGCGTATCCAATAGCTACAACTGGCTGAAACAGAACTATTTGAACCAATTTTAATCTAAGCTTTTTGCATAATCTAAGAACGAATTGAATCGAATTATGAAAAATGCTGAATCTTATTTGTCAAAGGAGACTTATATACATGAGTAAAATTAAAGTTGCTGTATTCGGCTGTGGAGCCATTGCCCAGCGCAGACATATTCCGGAGTACGCTGCCAATGAGAACGTGGAACTTGTCGCTTTTGCTGATCCGATCGTGGAGCGGGCGGAAGAAATGGCCGAAACTTACGGAGGTAAAGCTTACTCCAGTTACGAAGAATTGCTAGCAAACGAAACGGTGGATGCCGTTAGTGTGTGTACACCAAACTATCTGCATGCGCCAATGGCGATTGCTGCTGCCAATGCAGGCAAGCATGTATTGGTTGAGAAACCAATGGCAGTATCCACCGAAGAAGGCGAGCAAATGATTGAAGCTGCCAAGAAAAATGGCGTGTATCTGATGGTTGGACACAACCAGCGTCTGATGCCTCCTCACGTAAAAGCAAAAGAAATTCTCGACTCCGGCAAACTCGGTAAAGTCCTGAATTTCCGTACATCGTTTGGTCACCCGGGTCCGGAAGGATGGAGTGTGGACGGTGCTGAAAGCTGGTTCTTCCGTAAAGAAGAAGCTATTATGGGCGCGATGGGTGACCTTGGCGTGCACAAATCAGACTTCATCCGTTACTTGCTGAATGATGAAGTGTCTGAAGTGGCTGGTTTCATCAGCACACTGCACAAGGAAGGAACTCAAGTTGACGATAACGCAACTTGTTTGCTGCGTATGAAGAGCGGAGCGATCGGAACGCTGGTAGCAAGCTGGACACAATACAGAGCTGGAGATAACAGTACAGTGTTGTGGTGCGAGAATGGCGTTATGAAGATCGGAACAGTGGAAGGCGATGAAGTTATCGTTGAGCTGACCAATGGTACAGTTGAGACGTACAAAGTTGGTGCCATGGCTACCAACGAGAAACAAGTGCCGAGTGGTGTAATTGACGCATTTGTAGAGTCAATTGTAACGCAAACACCTCCAGCGATTTCCGGGGAAGAGGGCTTACGTTCCCTGCAAGTGATCCTGGCAGCATTCGAATCCGAGAAAACAGGTCAGATCGTTAAACTGTAATCCATACGAATGACAGTGCAATTACTAACATTCTATGCGTCTTAATCCATGATATAAGGGACTTACCTTCAGAAATGTATTCTGGGGTAAGTCCTTCTATATTTCTCCCCAACCGAGTAGGGGAAAGAGAACAGTAACAGGAATACGGTAATTGTGCAGCAGGGTTTACATATTGGATCGCTTTTACACAACAGAAAAGGCTGATATTCCGCGCTATCGCGGAATATCAGCCCCTTATACTCATTAAAGCTAATGATAGAATGATTAATATTCTTTAGATGCCAGCAGGTACATCACTGCCCAGATCCAGCCATGCGATTTCAGCAGGAGTCAACGTGATGCGAGATCCTTCGTCACAGGAGAGCAGTTCCGCTTGATTCTGGGCACCGATCAGGGCACAGGTTGGGAACGCCTGATTCAATACATAAGCGAGTGCAATCTGAATGGGTGATGTTTTCTTCGAATTAGCCAATTGTTCAGCCCGGCGTAACCGTTCCCAGTTGCCATCACTGTAGAATACACGCACCAGATCTTCGTTATCCCGAACTTCAGGTGTGAATCTTCCCGTGAAGAAACCACGCGCTTGGGAGGACCAGGACAGCAATGGCAGCTTGGTTTGTTCATGCCATGCCAGCGTCTCTGCATCAGCTGACACACAGCCTTCCCAGAAAGGTTCGTTTGCTTTGGCGAGACTGAGGTTCGGACTGCTGAATGTGAAGCCCTTCAAGCCGTTTGCCGCAGCGTAAGCATTGGCTTCCTCGAGCCGCTGCCAGGTCCAGTTGGAGGCGCCAATTGCGCCTATTTTGCCGGATTCAATATGTTCGTTTAATGCTTCAAGAATAACACTGACAGGGATATTTGGATCATCCCGGTGCAAGGCATACATCTCTACATGATCTGTCTGAAGACGCTCCAGACTTTCCATCAAGTCACTGCGGATGGCATCAGCGTTCACGCGTGGCCCATTCTGGTCGTGATGCGCGCCTTTGGTGAGAATGACGATCTGGTCACGGTTACCGCGTTCCTTCATGTAACGACCAAGGACTTCTTCACTCTGTCCACCACAATAAATATGTGCTGTATCGACGGTGTTACCGCCAATCGATAGAAAAGCATCCATGTTCGTAGCTGCTTTATCGTAAGCATTATGCACGAAATAATCCGTTCCTTTAATCAATCTGGAGACGCGTTTACCTGCACCAGCAATTTCGATATATTCCATAAGTCAGTTCATCCTCTCAATTATAGTGTAATTCGTGTGCGTTCTTCCGCTGAACGAAGGCAAGCTTCCAGCACTTTCATATTAGCTACCGCATCGGAAGGGGCGAAGCGCAGATCCTTGCCCTGAAGTACGGCACGTGCCATGTCATCTCCCTGTAGAGAGTAGTGGTTCACTTGCGGAACTTCAATCTCTTTGCGTTCACCGCCAGCCGTTACATAGAAGTTGGAACTGCGATCCTGACGACCGATAAAGGCCGATGGTACCTCAATGATGCCATCAGAACCTAGAACTTCGAGCGTGTTTCGGAAGGCCGCCCACATGCTGCTGTCAAACGTCACACCAACGTGATTATCGAATTCCAGCAGTCCGGAAGCCATCATATCGACCTGATCATGCTGTGGGGAGAACATGCCAATAACGGTAACTGCACTCGGTTCCTGACCAAGTAGCAGACGTGCTACGCTGATGGAATAACATCCGATATCATACAGTGCACCTCCACCCCACTCCTTCCGAAAGCGGACATTGCCGGATGCATTGGAGTTATTAAATGAAAATGTGCTGTGAATACCACGGATCTCACCAATCTCACCACTGGCAATGATATCCCTGATCTGCTCATAACGTGGATGATGACGGTACATGAATGCTTCCGCGAGATGCACACCTGCATCTGCACAAGCTTGAACCATCTCCTGAGCTTCCTGCTCTGTCAGAGCCAGTGGTTTTTCGCACAAAATATGTTTGCCTGCTTCAGCAGCCCGGATCGTCCATTCCCGATGCAGATGATTCGGAAGCGGGATATATACGGCATCAATGGAATCATCGGCGAGCAAAGCTTCATAACTGCCATAAGCCTTGTCGATCCCAAGTTGTTCGGCCGTCTGTTTGGCTTTATCTTCGTCTCGACTGGCAATCGCGGTTACTTCGTTCAACTCGGATTGCTGCAAGCCAGGAATGACGGATTCCACAGCAATGCTAGCGCTACCAAGAATGCCCCAACGTAATTTTTGAACTGAATTCATGTGTTGTATCCTCCTGTGTATAAATGTATATTGTGATTATAATGAATAGACCAACGAATTAAAATGATAATATATTGAAGTTAGTTAACACAATATTGTTGATCAAGGAGGACCGGCTATGATGAGACAAACCGTATTGCTTACCCTGCAGGATATTCCATATTTTTGTTATCCCGAATCCGTTGGACATTATATGGATCACGTCCAGCATTCCGTGTTGCGGGAGGTAGGTGTACTGAACAACTTTAATATTCACTACGTCGCTTCGGGCAAGGGATATGTGGAAGTGGACGGGGTGGAGCATGAACTTCGTGCAGGTCAGGCGGTACTCTATTTCCCGCAGCAGCGACAGCATTATTATAGTAGTGAAGATGATCCATGGGATGTACGATGGGTTCATTTTTACGGTGAACGTCTGCATGATTATATGATTGAGCGGGGGTTACATCGTAACCTGTTATGGACACTGCGGCAACGCAGCTCTTGGGAAGAGGCTCATCTGGCCTTGCTGACTGAAGCGGAACAGAACACCATGCTGCGTCCGGCTCAGCTATCCACATTGACCTATGCCGTACTCGCCGAGTTCGTGCAGCATGCAGTACCTTTGAAGAACACACGTACCACAAGTAAGGCGGAGAGCCGGGTACTTGCACTTCTTCCACAGATGCAGCAAGAGGCCTGTCAACCTTTCCTGTTACAGGACTGGGCGGATCTTGCAGGTGTGAGTTCATATTACTTTTGCAAAATGTTCAAGAGTGCTGTAGAGATGACACCTATGGAGTTTATCACTCGTTCACGACTACAGATGGCGAAGCAATGGTTACTGGAGCGGCCTACGGCCAACATTGGACAGATTGCAGAGGAAGCGGGATATCCCAATGCCAGTTATTTTAACCGCCAGTTTATGGCTCATGAGGGGATGACACCTACGGATTATCGCGGATTGTATCACAATTAACCCGTATCCTGTCGATGTTGCCAGCGCTTGGAGTGTAGTGGTTTGACAGAGAGCTCAATCAAGTCTATTATGGATAAATTAAATCCGTGTATAATGAGGTGCCCTCATGAAATATTCAAAAGCAACAAATTATGCTTTGCATACCATGCTTCATCTTGTAAGTACTGCCCCCGAACAGCTGGTTAGTGTCCACCAACTTGCAGAATTGCAGAAGGTATCACCAACCTATCTATCCAAAATATTGACCAAATTGGTTAAGGCGGGCATGATCGAATCCACATCCGGTGCCAATGGTGGTTATCGGCTTAGTCGTAAAAATCCCGACCCTTCTTTCCTGGAGATCATTCATGCGATTGAAGGTCAGGCATCCTTGTTCGAATGTTCCCAGAATCATAACGCAGGCTGTTTGATCCAGCAGGTGATGGTTCAGGCGGAAGAAGAGATGGAGAGTTTCCTGAACAATAAGAAAATGTCAGAACTCGCTTCCCAGATGAAGAGTTGGAGTGCACAGCAGTAGCTTGGGGCTAGAAGTGAGGCTTGAATTGA
Organism: Paenibacillus sp. 2KB_22; assembly: GCF_052115745.1. Lineage (NCBI taxonomy): Bacteria > Bacillati > Bacillota > Bacilli > Caryophanales > Paenibacillaceae > Paenibacillus > Paenibacillus sp. 2KB_22. The sequence continues at coordinate 167,915 of NZ_JBFRHG010000007.1, read as the reverse complement.
TGGGATTAACTCGTCTACCATAGGTATATCCAGATCTTTCCCCAACCTCGCGAGAGGTAAGGAAAGATTTTTTGTATCGTTGTGCCTAATAGAAGTGGAATGGTACAATAAGGAAGGTATAGGTGCATACATACTTGATCCAATCTTACATCACATTTTACATCTCTGGAGGGACAACACATGAGCCAATCAACGATCACAGGACTGGAACAATTGCTTGCGCTGGAAAACATTCGGAACACCAAGGCGCGTTATTGCCGTTATATTGATACGAAACAATGGGACACCTTGGGTGATGTGTTTGCTCCCGATGCAGTGGCTGATTTCAGCACAGAAGGCAATCCAATTCCGGTATTAACCGGTCGCGACACCATCGTACAAGTATTCCGTGATCTGGTGGATGTTGCCGTAACCGTACATCATGTTCATAGCGCCGAAGTTGAATTTGTATCCGAGAATGAAGCGAAGGTCATCTCTCCAATGGAAGATTGGGTAACGTTCCCGGAGGGCAATGAGAACAAATCTTTCCACGGATTTGGGCACTACCACGAAACTTTTGTCAAAATCGACGGTCAATGGTACATCAAACATACAAGTCTGAAACGTCTTCGTCTGGACCTGTTTGAATAGTATAATCAGTGTAGAAGAATAGAGAAGTCGATCAACCCAAAAACAGCCCCGAGTAGCGCAATGAATGCGCCCTTGGGGCTGTTTTTTTGGTTAGTGGAGTAGAGTAGCTGACTTTAGATCCGACTAGTTGATTCTGTGACTTTCCGTGACTGCATTCTCAGATACACCTGAGAGAAAATAACGGATGCCAGTGCGACCACGGTCATACCCCAGAAAATATTGGTGTACGCCGAGGAGAGTGGCAAGTTCTGCATCGCCGTTAATGCTACACCAGTAACAGCAACGCTGAAAGCACCGCTGAAGAACTGACTGAGTTGGAACAGTCCCATACCTGCGCCCACCTGATCCATGGTCAGGTTACCAGACAATTCATTGGACACGCTGGTGGTCAGCGATGAGAAACCGACGCTGAGCAGGACATACACAGCCATAATGGCGTAGATGTTATTGTCTGCAAATAAGGCGAACAATCCGGCAGCGGCCAGTAGCAACCATGGTGCAAACTTCAGCAGCAACGTATTGCCGTGTCGGTCAATCATTCGACCGATCCGGTTGGACAGCAGCATGGACACGACTGCACCCGGGAAGATGACAAGTCCAGATTGAGCAGGGGTCAGTCCATATAGATGCGCCAAAATTTGCGGCAGCAGGAACAGCGTTGAGAAGTTATTGATGTACGATACAATACCCAACGAGCTGAGCATCATATATTTTTTGTTTTTGAACAAAGCAGGTTGAACAAATGGATCTGCTGCGCGCCGAATTCGGAGCCAGAACAGAAGCAGTGCCGCTGCACCGATAACAAGCGTGAACCACTGACGGGAAGTCAGGAATAACAGCACACCGGTAGTACCAATGGCAAGAAGCACGGCACCCAGAAGGTCAAATGAACCTTTTTGCGGTGTTTCCCGAGGAAGCAGTTTAAAGAATACAGGAATCAAGAATAACGTTAGTCCCGTAACGATAAATAGATCATGCCATCCCAGAAATTGAGTAATACTTCCGCCGATGACGGGACCAAGTCCAAGCCCAAGTGAACTGGCGGACATGATGACAGCCATCGATTTACCTCGGCGATCATTTGGAATGTATCGTGTAATCAGCACAATGGCGAGCCCGGGAACAGAAGCAGCACCCGCAGCCTGAATCAGACGTGCAATAAGCAAAATGATGAAGTGGTTACTAAAGAACCCGAGAACGGAAGCGGCGCCAAGTAACGTAAGCCCGGTCGTGAATAATGTACGAATGGGTATGAAATCCGATAGACGTGAGAACGTAATCGAGGAAATGGCAAATACGATGGAATACCCGGTAACAATCCATGAGGAAGCAACGGATGTAAGCATGTATTCGGCTGCAATTTTGGGCAGCGCCAGATTAAACATCATTGTATTCATAACAACGAGTACAACGGTGAAGCCAAGTAAGCTTACAATTAATCCTTCTTGTATTCCGGTCCGTTCCCCTGAAGATGCAGTTGCGGTGTTGTTCATAAAAAACCTCCTAAAGTGATGTGTATTTCGCAACATTTCAGAAACGGTGTGTAACATTTGCAAAATGTAGTATGATGTCAATCCCGTGCCTAACAGCAGGGGTTTCATAACGAAATCATTAAAGTTCGATTGGTGTCGAACATTAGAAATATATCATGGATATGTGGTAGAATACAATGCATAGTCTGAAAAAAGGAGACTACCGCATGAAAATTTTACATCATCCACAGGTGTCAGATATTGAACTTTCCTCTGTACTGTATGCGCTGAGTGACCCGACCCGTCTTGGGATTGTTGCAGAAGCAGCAAGAAGTGGGGAGCAGCCGTGCAGTCATTTTCATGCACCTGTTGTGAAGTCAACGATGTCACACCACATTCGAACCCTGCGGGAAGCCGGAGTTATTCGGGTCAGAGTGCAAGGTACCCAGCATTTTCTCACCCTGCGGTCTGAAGATTTGGAAACGCGCTTTCCAGGACTCTTGCAACCATTATTGCAGGCCGCAGCTCAGTCGAGCACAGATCTTTCCTAAATGTTGTCCTTTCTTCAGGTCGAAGAGGGGACATTTTTTATTTTCTAATACGGCATGTTCAAAAAGTTAACGATTCAGCACCGAGAAGGTTGCGAGAACCTGAAGGAGGAGGAGCGGAGTGTAGGCAAACCTACATGAGCACCGGACTCCGAAGGTGAACGCAAGATTCGATGTCGAGTTCGCTTCTTGGGCTACTTCGTGATCATTGGGGACTTTTTGAACAACCTTTAAAACTGATGCGACATTCTGTGTCGTACCATGCCATATATAATAACGGTGAACACACAAACCATATCGAAAAGAGGTTCACTACCATTGGCAAAAACCAAAAGAGGACGCATTTTGTGGAGTCTTCCTTCCAGGGGCCGGGGAACATGCCCGGTATGCAACAGTACCCGAATTAAATTGTTGTATACGCGAACGAAAACAGACGGTACAAGTTTGAAGGTATGCAAGAAATGCTTCAAAGCTATGCAATCCAGAGTGGATATGGCACACGTCTGACATATCAGGCCTGTTCTTCGGAACAGGCCATGTCTTTTGATATAATAAGTGAATTAGGATCGGAAGAGATCGGGGGGCGGAAAGATGAGTAATATGCATCGGATTCACTGGTTTGACGAACAGATTCGGGGAGGACGTTTTCCTAACAGCAGTTGGCTTGCCCGTGAATTTGAGATTTCTCGTCGTCAGGCTCAGCGTGATATTGAATATATGGCAAACTCCCTGCGCGCCCCCCTGGTATATATGGCAAAATATCGGGGCTATTGTTACGAGGATCAGACCTTTCGATTGCCCCATTTATATATGACAGAAGAAGAGCAGCGTGTGCTGAAATATTTGGCACATCGTTACCGGCATTATGATTATGATCAATCGGACGCGGTGAAACGTGTAGCACATTTACTGGAGCGTTTTACGTTGGAGGAACAACAGATGGGAAGTGGTGAGCTTCCGGTGTTTTCGGCGCAACCGAAGCAGCTGCAATTCTTTGAATTGATATCCCATGCTATAAGCGACTTGCGTAGAGTACATATTCATTACAGGGATCACGAGGGGGAACGACAATTTTCCATGTGTCCATTAAAGATGATATCCCAGTTCAACGCCGATTACGTGGTGGGCTATGAAGCAGACCCTGTGCAGCAAGTGGCAATTCGATTGGAAGGCATTGTTCATGTATCAATATCGGATGAGAGATTTGAGTACAGATCAGATGCTCTCCTAGGTGGATGGGAAGAACCGCTGCCTGTGCGTAAACCGTTTGTAGCTGAGATTCGCTTTAAGGAATTGCAGCAAATGGACCTATGGCAAGGGTATCGTATTCGGGATAGGCAAAATCAGATTTATTCGATTGAATTTTATGACACGGACGCTTTCTTGCAGCATTTGTTTATTAGCGAATGGGAAGAACTTTTGTCTCCAGGATGGCTTAGACGCAAGCTTCAGCAAAGCGCAGAAGGGTTGATCCACAGGCTTGGAACATAGAGTGAGTCTGTAAACAGGCAACAAACGAGCAGATGCAGAGCAAACTGCTGTTTCTCGTAAATACATCAGGAAAACCACCATGGAGAGGAGCTTTTCCCTTGGCTGAAGTCGTGTTAAATAACCTCATCATGAAGCGGGAGTCCAAATCATACGTGGATAGTCTGCATGCGATACTAACCCATACGGGTCAGTTTCAAGGTTCCAAGGTTTTACTTGCCGGATATACGGGCATGGCTTTCAAGCTATCGGTGCATCGCCGACTACTTCCCATGTCAGTTACAGCGTATGGACAATGGGGGGAAGCACATCGTCCGGGAGTCGATAACCTGGGAATATTCACGATTTGGGATGGGGGACGTACACGTCATTCCACGTTTGGTTATTACCAGCAGGATGCAGTGAATTGGGTGAGACGTAGTATTGATGAAGGCACTGGTGTGATTTACTGGATTCCTGAGTTCGGTGTTATTCATGGATATGATGACCGTGACCGCATCTTTTATGTGCAAGACGGATGGAGCAAGGAACCGCAGATTTTGTTGTATGACAATTTCGGCTTAAACTCTACCGGATTTTGGTATTGTCAGGTATTTGGTGATCAGATCCGCATCCCTGAACAACAGATGCTGCTGGAATCCCTGCGACTGGCGATTGAGGATTGGGATATTCCCTATCGTCTGTTACCTGATCAGAATATTGCTTCAGGTAGAAAGGCATATGATGTGTGGGTAATGGCCCTGCGGAGTGGGGATTTTGATGAGTCGGGTGCGGGTTATATTTTGGAATCCTTCTGCCATTCGCGAACCGAAATAAGAATGTATTTGCAGGATGTTCGAGGGATATGGAACGAACTGGACCAGGCTTGTACATGTTATGAACAGCTTGGGACGTTAATTGACCAAATGAAAGGATATATGGTACAGCACGAGAATAGACGTGTCTTGAGACCAGATACCACAGAAGATCTAGCACAGGTACTAGTGAAGGCGAAAGCGTTAGAAGAGCAGGCTATTGATTATTTTCGATTGATATCCAGGAAGTATCCTGACCGTAAAAGGTCCACTATACCACGGTGGGGAGCACATTCAGCACGATAGGATGAGAGAGGAAGGGAGTGAAGGATGATGGCGACAAAAGTAGTATTGCAGGACTGGATTCGCTTCCCGCAAGCCCCAACCTCTGCTGATGCACACCTATCATGGAACGGTGTGGGTTCGTATACAGATGCGATGTACCGCATTTTATTGCACACACAGTGGATGGATTTCCCGCGCCACATGATTGCAGGTATGACGGCAAGTGCATTCCGATTAGTGGTGGATCGGCGTCTGACCGCAGAATCAATCTCGGCATACAACTGGATGGCAGAGAACTTTGTGGCGGCTGATTTTCTTGGCGTAACAACGGGACAACATGGTGGATTTTCATTTGAACCGACTTTTCCGCTCTATCAGAAGCAGGCCGTGCTGGACATCAAGGCGTCCATTGACCGAGGCATAGGTGCAATTCTCTGGCACGATCAATTTGTCATTGTTACTGGATATGATGATGTGGGACGGGTGCTATTCATCTGTGAAAGTAAGGGGAATGAAGTCATTCGTCTGCCCTATGATTCGTTGGGGAGAAACAGTACACCCTACTGGTACTATCAGGTGCTGGAAGCTTGTGCACCGATAGATCAATGGGAAGTCTGCAAGGAATCGTTAATCCAGGCCGTGTACAAATGGGAAACCCATGACTACATGCTGCCGTCCCAGGATTATGCCTGTGGAGCTGCTGCGTATGCCGCTATTGCTGTTGTTTTGCAGACAGAAACCTATGACGCAGAACAAGCGGCAGCTGTACTTCGCTATTATGCCAAATCAAGACTGGATATTGCCTCTTATGTTGCAGGACTTAAGCATCTGTCTATTCAAATGGATCAGGTTATATACGAGTATGAGCTACTCGCAAACCTGTATACAATGATCGTTGAGGTGATAGATGACTCCATCGCTTGGGATTCGAGAGAACCAGACTGTGTGCAAAACGTGATTAAGCTTATCCGAAAGGCAGGGGCGGCGGAACAACGTGCCATTGATGCCATTAAACGTGCCTTTCCAGAGACGATAGGCAATCGCTTTGACGACATAGGTTTAAGATGAGTGGAGCTGGCGGTTCCTCTGATATGACACCCCGGCCCGGAAGCAACGCTACTTTGCTTGAAACAAAGTTCGAGACCCTACCCTGAACATGGTGGACTAATCATCTTAATCGCACTTTCAAATTCCACCTGCCAGTCGCCCTGAATGATGCTGCCGATGTAACCATCGGGTCGAATCAGTATCAGCGTGTCGCTGTTAATGCCGTAGATCTCGGTCAGTTTTTGGGTGGTATCGTTGATAACATTCTGTTCGGCTTCATTGCCGAGACTAACGATGTATCTGTGTAATTTAGCACCGCTGTTTGGCCAGATCAGCTCTGGGAGAATATTAGAGGCATTGGCTCCAAAGGCAAGCAATGTGAATTGCGGTCCACGAAGGATCTCAAATAGTCGTCTTACACCGCCTGGGCCGATGCATGGAGCATCGGGAGCTCGATCTCCGACCTGAAGTGACTTGGTCGTTGATGCATTCTGAGAGCTAAGTGGTCCACCATGATACGATAGTGAGAGCTGTCGTTCTTCGTCACCACGTTTGAGACTGGCGAGACGTTTATTATCTAGCTTGGCGTACAACTCGCTGGATTTTCCAAGAACGCGTGCGGCTATGGGTTGACGTTCCGCTTCGTAACTGTCAAGCAGGCGATCAGGTGCGCCGGCAATAACCTGACCTATTTTCCAGCCGAGGTTGTAAGCGTCTTGTACACCGGTATTGAGTCCTTGTGCACCGGCTGGGGTATGGACGTGGGCCGCATCGCCTGCAAGGAAGACACGATCTGACCGATAGTGCTCAGCCAGTCGCACGTTGGGACGGAATACGGAACTCCAAGTAATGTCGTAGAGTCGTAAACCAGTAAGCTTGTGGAACTGAGCGGCCAGTACAGCCTCATTCAAGTCTGGATTCTCGTCTGCTCCCAACCTGATCATGACCTGGAACTGGTCGGAGTGTGGCAAAGGACATGCTCCTACAAATTTACCTTTTGTGCGGGGCCACATATGCCAACGACTGCGAGACAAGCCATCGATTGTACCGTCAATAATAAGCATACGATCCGATTCGTGGGTCTCTCCGACAAATTGAATCCCAACACCTTTACGAACGGTGCTGGAACCACCGTCTGCCCCCACCAGATATCTGCTGCGAATCTTCTCCCCTGAAGAGAGCGTTACTGTCACCCCATCGGCATCCTGTTCAAAAGAATCCACCGCGTTGTTAAATTCAATATTTAGCCCCTGACGTTTGAGCAGGCGGTGCAGGATGGCATCCGTGCGGTGTTGAGCCAGCAGAAGAATATTCGGATAGGGCACATCTTGTGTAGGTTTATTTCGCTGCTGCATGCGCCACGGCACAGTGATCGGACCTAGATGGATACCTGCAAGCGGATAAGAACTTCCCTCTGTATGAGCATCACTCAGCACGCCGAGATCTTCCAAGACCTCCTGGGTTCGCGGCTGTAATCCCTTGGCACGAGAACCCTTAAAGGCATGTGGAGCCTTGTCGATCAGCCGGACACGAAGGCCGCGGCGCAAAAGATCTGCTGCTAATGTAGATCCGGTCGGGCCAGCACCTGCAACCAATACGTCGATATCGTAATCTTCCCTTGATGGACTCACACCCGGTTGTTCCTTCTCTTGCGATGGCTTGAATCGTATATCTGTCATGTTTATGTTCCTCTCTTAATTGGGTCTAAAATAATTTTTGATTCTCATCACTAACGGACTATGACGCTCACAAACTTATTGTTTCTGAGAAACAATAAGTTTCCTTGCAACAATATTAGTTTAAATTCTGTTCTTTTGTCAACATTGTTTCCTTGGAAACTTTAATTGCGGACTTTTCCTTGATATACTGGGATGAAGTTCATTAGTGTTGGGGGAAAAAGAATGATCAAGCCATCAAACAATCACAATAAAGAGCACTTAATCAATGAAGTGCTGGAAGCTGTGAGAGACATACAGATTAAATTCCAAGCGGAAGATGACGAAGAGAAGGAATGGCTGCTTAAGAACAGCCCTAATTCGGAAGTTCAAGAGTTAGTACAAGAAATGACGGTTACCATGCTGCATGTGCTGGATGCGATCGGAACACTTGAACCTGTAAATGGCATAACCATCTCAAAGCAATTCGGTTTTTCCAAAGGCACAGTTTCAAAAATCACCAAAAGGCTGGTGCAGAAAAATATCATTCTGCCTGAATACCTACCAGATAATAAGAAAGAAGTATTATTTCGCATGACAGAACTGGGTCAAGACATCTATCGTTTGCATCAAGCCATGCATCAACAAATTGATCTTGGCGCGAATCGTTTTTTGCAGCGATATACCGAAGATGAATTGCAGTTCTTAGTGAACGCTCTCCGAGATACCGTGAAGGCCTCCTGGTTCCATTCGGAAAAAGACAGTCCATCCATGGTTACTAGTGAAGGGGGACCATATCCCGATGAAGCTTCAAACGATAATGATAATGAGAATGCGGAAGCAGTGACCATTAACGAGGAAATGAATGATATTATGGGGATGCTTCATACGCTGAATTCCCGTGATCTGAAGAAGGCCAAGGCCGTTCTTGAGGATGTTTTCTTTACGAAATATGAGGATTAGCGTAGGTAAGCTGCGAGCCTGCTCATATTCATCTTGGCATGTGAAGTTGTTCTGGAAAAAATAACATAAATAAAACCGGACAGGCGACAGCCGATCCGGTTTATTTGCATTGAACATATGTGTACATCAGTTCATATGATCCACGCTAATAATAAATTTACAAGAAAAAATAACCAAAATTTTAATTTTGGGGTAATCCAAACCCCCTATTGTTCCGAATATTATATTAGATGGTCTTTTTTGGATGATGATATTCAAGGATAACAGGGGGCGGGAGTATGGTACATAATCCGGAAACCATTCAGGAATGTATCGAACATGCACGGCAAAGGCTCTACCAGATTGCTGATCAATATGCGGAACTGTGGCATCCGGAGGTTATTCGCCAATCCATGGTGCTGGATGAATTAATTAATGAATATAACAACGCTATTCGCAGCAGAAAATCTCAAAACAACTGAAATCATGAGCTATAGAATGCACTTATAGAACGAAGAAGAATCCCATGACGGGATTCCATGTGTTTGCCTTACTCTTTTACCGCCCCGAGCACAATTCCCTTTACGAAGAAACGCTGCAAGAACGGATACACGAGCAGAATCGGCAGAGCGCCAATAAAGATCTGAGCCGCGTTCACCGTACGTTGAGACATGTTCTGGAGCTGCGTTGCATCCACGTTCATGTTGGAGAAATCCTGCTGCACGATTATGGTCTGCATTAACGTGGCGAGTGGGTATTTGGAAGCATCATTCATATAGATCAGCCCGTCGAACCAGGAATTCCACTGACCTACCATCGTGAATAAAGAGATCGTCGCAATCGCTGGCATGGATACAGGCAGATAAATTTTGAACAGGGTCGTGATATGATTGGCCCCATCAATGAATGCAGCTTCTTCCAGCTCTTTCGGTACGTTGCGGAAAAAGTTCATCATCAAAATCAGGTTCCAAACAGCGACCGCTCCTGGCAAAATCAGTGCCCACATCGTATTAATCAGTCCAAGCTTCTGAATCAAAATATAGGACGGAATCAATCCCCCGCTGAACAGCATCGTGAAGATGAAAAACCATGCATATAACGAGCGTCCCTTGAAGTGCAGACTTTCCTTGGATAACGGATAAGCCGTCAGGAAGACAAGTGTCATACTGAGCAGTGTGCCCAGAACCGTACGCTGGACTGAAATCCAGAGTGCACTGAGAAAGTTACTGTTACCAAATGTTTTGGTGTACGCGTCCACCGTAAAATCAATCGGCCAAAGTGTCACCAGATTGGCGGATGCTGCCGCCTTACCACTGAAGGAAACCGCCAGAATATGGACCAGCGGCAGGATGCACAGGATGGAGACGGCCGCGATGAATATCAGGTTGAAACCATTGAATATACGGTACCCGGTTGTTTTGTGATACACCTTGATTCCTCCTTAATGCATTATGCTAACCCTTTTAGAAAATACGATAATTGGCGATTTTGTACGCCATCCGGTACGCAGAGATGACCAGGAACATCGCGACAAATGATTTGAATAGTCCAACAGCGGTCGCAAAGCTCATTTTGCCATTCAGAATTCCCATCCGGTAGACAAAGGTATCGATGATATCGCCTTTCTCATATACCAGCGGATTGTACAGGTTAAAGATCTGGTCAAAGCCTGCATTCAGGATATTGCCCAGCGATAACGTACCTACCACGATAATCATCGGCACAAGTGCAGGCAGGGTAATATGTAATGTCTGTCTGAGCCGCGTTGCCCCGTCTACCTCAGAAGCCTCATACAATGCGGGGTTAATGCCCGCAAGTGCTGCCAGAAATACAATCGTGCCGAATCCAAATTCCTTCCATACATCACTGACAACCACCGTTACACGGAACCAGTCGCCATCCCCCAGAAAGAAGATCGGTTCAACACCGGCCGCCGCCAACACCTGGTTTACCAGTCCACCTTCCGGTGATAACATATCGAGCAGAATGCCGCCCAGGACAACCCAGGACAGGAAATGGGGCAGATACACCAAGGTCTGTGAGAAACGTTTGAACGTGGAGTTTCGAACCTCATTCAGTAAAATGGCAAATACAACAGGGGCGATAAGTCCGGCCACAATTTTCATTGAAGCGATCAGTACCGTGTTCCAGATGACCTGAACGCTGTCGGGATATTCGAACATGAACCGGAAGTTGTCCCAGCCCACCCATTTGGAGCCAGTGAACCCCAGCCACGGTTTGAAATCCTGAAAAGCAATAATAATGCCGCCCATGGGCACATAGGCGAACAGTAAAGTGAGCAGTACAGCAGGTAGCAGCATCAGATGCAGCGGCCACGTGCGTTTGAAATTCCAGCGGGTACGTTTGCGTGGATGGGGTGTCATTTTTCGCACCGGCGTATGGGTTGTTAACGGTTGTTCGATAGCCATCAGGGTCCCTCCTTTATCTCGTCCAACCCTGACAACATGAGGCGAGAAAGCCTCAGCACAGAGTGGAGCAACTGAATTATAGCAATGGAAAAGGGCGGACTATAGAACAACATTTCAATGCGGATGTTGAAATATTAACTTGTTGATGGAAAAGGGGATTACAAGTTGCAGGAAAGCGTGCGAATATAAAATCAACTAGAAATGTAAGGGTTTTCAATATAAAATAGGACTTCGGTATAGAACGACTTCAAATTCAGGGACAGGGTGAAACGATGAAATTCACAGTATTTGCGAAGACGGTCATTCTCTTAATCTGCCTGCTCGTACCCATTCTGCTGCTCTATACGTACGCGAACCAGGCAAATGTGGATATGGTCGTCGAAGAGAAACAGCAATCGAGTCTGAACCAGTTCAATTATTTCAGTTCTCAGGTGGATAAAAATATTGAGCAGCTTTCGCTGTATGGCCTGACGTTGCTGCGAGATCCGAGTATTCTGCATTACCGCTACATGACGGAATCAACCAGCCAATATGAGAAAAACAGCATCTATCTGGATATTCTCGACAAATTATCGTTGTACCAGTCCACCAGCCGTTGGAAGAACGATATTACCATTGTGCTGCCGCAAGCGGAACTTGTGTTGTCCACCATGTCCAGCCGGACGGTCTACGATGAGAAGATGTTGACGTTTCCGCAACCAGGCCAATGGCAGTTGGAGAAGGGGAGTTTCACCTACTTTTTCACGGATAACTACGAGTGGAATGAAAAACCGGTGAACACAGGCGTGCGAACGGTGATGGAGATTAATTTCGACCCGATGAACATCGTTGCCATGCTGGATGATTTTAAAGAAACGCAGGGCGGAGATCCTTTCTTGCTCGTACCAGGTAACGATCCGTTGCTGAACCGTACGGCGGACCCTGAACTGGTCGAAGCGATCATGCGAGATATCCCCTTTAACGGACCGGAGAGGGAAGGCAATCATCAGCTGGAAGTGGGCGACAAACAGTATCTGGTCAGTTACGTGCATTCCAAACAACTGCAAGCAGTATACGTGAACCCAGTGGTATTGGATGATCTGCTGAACCCGATGGATAAGAGCCGAAATATGTTTATTACCTCCATTCTGTTACTGCTCGTGCTGAGTATAGGGGCTGCACTGCTTTTGTATCGAAAAGTTCAGGTGCCCATCCATCGCTTGATGAGAGGGCTGCAACAGATTCGCAAAGGCCAGTTGTCCACGCGGATTCCAGTCGATCACTCCCGTGACGAATTCGCGTACCTGACCCAAAGCTTCAACCATATGGCGGAGCAGATTCAGGAATTAATCGAGAAGGTATACGAGGAACGTATCCGCTCACGGGAAGCAACACTGAAACATCTGCAATCACAGATCAATCCACATTTTCTGTACAACTGCCTGTTTTATATCAAAAATATGACCCAGCTCGGCAACCGTGAAGCGGTTATTGCCATGTCGCTAAGTCTGGGAGACTACTATCGCTACATTACGCGGGGCGAGAATGACATGACGACAGTGGAAGAAGAGATCCGGCTGCTGGACCATTATCTGTCCATTCAACAGATGCGGACCAACCGGCTGACCTACGAGATTGCTGTACCGCAGCAACTGATGCAACTCCATATTCCGCGACTGCTCATTCAGCCTATTGTAGAAAATGCGGTAATCCACGGCATTGAGCCGATGGAAGGCAGTGGGCATGTCGTCGTAACGGGGATGGCGGTACCCGAACATATTGAGGGGCGGAAATATACAAGATATAGCCTGTTTGTAGACAATGACGGTGTCACGCTGACAGCGGAAGAGATTGCGGAATTGGAACGGGAGATCAATGAACCGATGGGTGAGGAGATTGGAACAGGCACGTGGAATGTGCACCAGCGTCTCGTTACGCGTTATGGGCTGTCGTCTGGTCTTCATTTTGGAGCGATTCCCTACGGTGGACTTAGTGTAGAAATTCGATGGTTTGAGGAGGAACAACCGCATGATGAATCTGATGGTCGTGGATGATGAACATTCCGCAGTAGAGTCAATCGCTGTCTCCATACCGTGGAGAGAACACGGGATTGGTCAGGTATTCAAAGCTTATTCAGTCAAAGAGGCACTGGAACATATGGCAACACATCAGGTTCATATTATTATCACGGATATCCGCATGCCGGGTATGTCCGGTCTGGATCTGGTCAGTCACATTCGGCAAAAGTGGGAACAGACCAAATGTATTATTTTATCGGGGCATGCTTCCTTCGATTATGCGAAGCAGGCGCTCAAACATGGGACAGTCAGTTATCTGCTCAAACCGGTCCGGGATGAGGAACTGATCGAATCCGTGCAGCAGGCCGCCGTGCAGATTCGCCTGGAGGGTGAGAAACAAATGCTGCATCAGCGGGCCATGTATTCAGTGAGGGAACATCTGCCCGAGAAGCGGGCGGAGCTGATGAAGGATGTACTGTTAGGGCATAAATTTGCGAATGACGAACTTGTAGGCAAGCTGGAGCAACTGGAGATCGGGTTCCGTCCACAGGATAAAATGCAACTGCTGCTCATCCGGTATGATGACCATCAACCTACACATAAAGCGTTTCGACTGATGAAATACGCCATCTCCAATGTGGTGGAAGAGATCTACGGCAGTACCTATCATCTCTGCCATACGGATGACGCCTACGATGATCTGGTCTTTATGGCGAGTCCCAAACAAACCCAATCCGAACCGGAAATGTTAATGGGCCGACTTGGAGAGCGGTTGATCCACAGTGTAAGGCAGTATCTGAACGCGACCATTTCCCTGTCCGTTAGTCGTATGGGACGTTTTCCTGATCAGGTGCCCCAGCTCTATCATCAAGCCGTGAGTGCACTTCGCAAGCAGGCAGAGGCCGGCAAAGGCTTGCATCTGAATGCGGCGGCAGGAACCAGTGGGGCTACATTGAAGTCACTTGCGGCACTGTATGAACCTCCGGGTCTAACGACATTAATGGAAGCGGGGCGCATGGAGGATGCACACCGCAAGATTGATCAGATCTTTGCCGAACTGTCGAATAGTGTGTTCCCGGAGCATGTGTATGTGGCTTTTCATTATCTGGCGGCAGCATTCTCAACGATGGCTCATCGGGAAGGAAGACAGTTAACTGAAGTGCTTGGCGAGCAGTATCAGCAATTGCTCAAGGACGGCTATGGTATCTCGCTGCGCAGTCTGGAAACATGGACTCGGTCTGTGATGCAGCAGTGGGCCGAGAGCACCAGCGATGCGGGACAGGATGCCGGATCCACGCTGATCAGGCAGGTGCAGCAATGGATTGACCATCATCTAGGGGAGGATTTATCGTTGCAGGTCATTGCCGGAGAGGTGCACCTGCACCCGGTATATCTGTCCAAAATGTATAAACAATCCACAGGGGAAGGCATTAGTGATTATATTATCCGTTCCAGAATGGAACGTGCGGTTCATTTGCTCAAGCATACAGCGATGAAAATCTATGAAGTCGGTCAGGAAGTGGGGTACAACAACACCCCTTATTTCATTCAGGTGTTCCGCAAACATTATGGACTAACCCCGCAAGATTTTCGGAACGGTTAACAAATCGATATGAACATTGAAATTGTGATATATGTTTGCCTCCCCGGCTGCACTATCCTTTTCATGTAAGGTGCATTTGGCACATAAGGGTATCCAAGTTACCTGAGGAGGGGTTAGTTCATGTATAGAAAAATGATGACGGCATTACTCGCAATAACGATGGTTGCTGTAACGGCATGCAGTTCGGGGGCCAAGGAAGAACCGACCAAGGAAGCTGCTGCACCACTTGCTCTGCAAGATGGGAAGTATGAACCTGCGGTACAGATGAGTTATCTGCGAGCCTGGAATGATGATACGAAATTCAAGAATGGGGAAACGGCACAGAACAATGTGCATACCAAATGGGCCAAGGAACGACTCGGCATCGATCTGACCACACCGTGGGCTGTATCGGTAACGAATGATGCATTTTACACGAAATTGCGCCTGTCCCTGTCGGCTAACGAAGAACTGCCGGATATTGTATCCATTCGGGGGGACTACAATCTGGTGCGGGAATTAATTGAATCCGGCAAGTTTGCCAATGCAGGCGAGTTGTTTGACAAGTATGCTTCCGACACATGGAAACAGGCATCCGAATCGGCACCGGAAGAATGGTATCCGTACATGTATGAGGGCGAGCGTTACGGCATTCCAATCTTCGATTATGCCTACAATGGCGATTCGGTCATGTTTATTCGGGAAGACTGGCTGAAGAAGCTGGGACTGGAAGAACCGAAAACGATCGATGAGCTGGTTACGGTCATGGATGCTTTTACGAATCAGGACCCGGACGGGAACGGCAAGAAAGATACGTATGGTCTGACCGTCGGTATGAAGAATGCACTTAATACCTGGATGACGGAATCCGGCTGGATCTTCGGCATGTACAACACGATGCCTGGACAGTGGAATGATGCCGGAGACGGAACACTGCAATATGGTTCCATTCAGCCAGGTGTGAAGGAAGGCCTTGCGACGATGAAGGATTGGTTGTCCAAAGGTTACCTGCCCAAAGAAGCTGGCGTTTATGACGAGATCAAGGCAGCAGAACTGTTTACCGCAGGTAAAGCAGGCATTATCGTGGGACCACACTGGATGCCGAACTGGCCGATTGATGATGTGAAGAAAAATGTGGATGGTGCCACGTACAAAGCCATTGCATTACCTACAGGGCCAACAGGTGAGAGCCACCAACATGGATCTGGTGCAAGTAACGGCGTTGTGCTGATTAACAAAGACATGGCGAACCCGGAGATTTTCTTCACATATCAGAATTATCTGTTCGACAACTTTGCTAATCCTGAAGTCGGCAGCGAGTTTGAACATGGCTTCGCCCAAGGATACGACTATGACATCGTGGACGGCAAAGTGATTGGTGAAGCCGAAGTGAAGGACGGCGTATCACCACTCAAATATACGATTACGTATGATGGTGCCCGAATTCCGAATCTGATGATGGATACGCTGGCGGAACTTGCGAAGGGTAAAGAACCAGAGACGCCTTTTGAGAAAAATACGAAGATTGCCAACAAACCTGAAGTATTTGCGGCCGCTGAAGTGGTCGTTGCGAATAAAGATAATGCGATCAAGAACAAGTTCACGGGAGCTCCAACCGAAACGATGAAAATGAAGAAGGACGCGATCGACAAGCTGGAGAAGGATACGTTCAGCAAGATCATCTATGGTCAGGTGGGCATTGAGGAATTTGATGCGTTTGTGACGAAATGGAAATCCATGGGCGGGGATGATATTACCGCCGAAGTGAACGAGTGGTATAAGACAGTTAATTAATATTCAAAGCAGGTTAGAACTGATGAATTCATCAGTCTAACCTGCTTTTTTGTGTCTCAGATATATTATGACTCGCAGCGGACAAAGGTAACGTTTTTGCCTAGAATCACATTATCCACCTTCCATCCGGCATTTAACCAGGATAGCGCCTGTGTATGATTCATGGCATTATTGACCCACCATTGCTCGCGATTATACGCTGTAGGGGGTAACGTAAATCCGAGAATTTCCTCAAGCTCTGCATATGTAAGGGTGATTGCAACCTGATTCAAATAGTTTTCCAAAGGGAAGTATTTGCTGTAGCTCATTTCGTCTGACCTCCTGAAAAGGAATACAATGATTATACAACGTGGGGATGATGATAGCGAGGGCATACCGAGAGCCTACATAGATGTGAAAGGCATCTGTAGATCTCTTTGACTAGGGCGTGTCTTAAATACCACTTATGGGCATCTTTCACCACCTTTTCTCCCCCCTGCTGCCTTATTGTTCCCGGTGTACTTGAGAGAGTAAAATAATAGGTAGTATACGAACATCAATACGTATTTATAACAGAGATGCCCCGGATTGATCGGGGATTCATAGAGGTTCAAGTTTGGTTGATGAACATCATTAGATGCATGGGAAGGCAGGAGATCAGATGAGTACACTTTATGACCAGGCAATGGAAGAGATGATGACGACAATTCATGAATGGTTTGATGAACAGGAAAAGCGGGATGACTTGGAAAATGTTACGAAGCGAACTACGCTGCAAATAGGCATCTTCAATGATATTTTGCTGGATTATAGACCTGGACGGACTACAGTAGACAGTGTGGATCTGGGTTTGGATGATGGTCTGAAATCGAAGCAGGCAGGAGCCTTTACCGAGGAACAGGTTCGTAACGAGATTGGACCTAGGCTAGTAGAGGTTGTTCAGGAAAGACTGGACAAGCTGGCCGATTCCCCGTTGATTGACTATCGATTTACCTTCCGTGGTAAATTCCCTACAACAGAAGGAAAGCTGCAACTGACTTTGCTGGAATATGTCAATGAAGAGAAAAGGCAGCAGTTGCTTGAGCGTATTCATACATACATTGATCAGAAGCTGGAGAACGGTGCATATCCAACAAAGCCGTTGGAATCCTTCTTTTTAACGCGTCATCTGCTTGACCCTAAACTGTTTCCTGAACTGGATGTGGCATGGATTCTCAGGCAGTATGACCGGATTCAAGAGTTGAATCAGGGTCGCCCGGAGGCGCTTGCCGAACATCGTGGTGATATTACTCGTGCGTTGAAGGCATGGGCGGAGAGTCAGTTCTTGCCACAGTATTATGATGTGCAGTCTTCTGCATATCGTACCAATGAATATTCGCTTAAGCCAGGAGCGACGTTGGAATGGGATGTTGAATCACAGACAGACCAATCGTCGGATAAGAAGCAGAAGGCGCAAGTAGCCGGGACTCAACCGATAGATCTGCTGTTATACGCGGCGGTGATGATTCTACGATTTGAGCCGAATTATAGCAAAGCCGAAGGTCAGACTTTCCTGGAACTCGCGAAGCAACTCGGCAGCAGACGTGCGGCACTGATGATGACGGAAGGCAGCGGGACGTATGCGAAAGAGGATATTCATGTGAAAACGGAAGAAGTGGAATGCAAAGCAAATGATGTATTCGCTCTGATGACCATTCACATTCGGAAGGAAGCGCCCGGTGCCTATCAGCAGGCACTTACCTTTATCACTCATTTGTTGAAGCAGGGCTTTCCAAAAAGTTATAAGATCAAGCTCAAGTCCAGTGTAAAACAATATTTGCCGATCAAAGGACTCGCCAAGTCGGATACGCACCGATTCTTTGCCAATGCATTGGAGTACCCGGAGCTATATCCACTCCTGGAAGAGTATGCGCGTGAGGCTATCCAGGAGTTTGAGTTTTACGAGGATACCGAGGGAGAGAAAAATGGTATGCCAGGCAGTTATGCAACCTTTGGACTGGGTCTTGTGGATGAGCGGTATTTCCCGCTGATTGAATATTACATGGGCGAAGTGGATGATGAGCATCAGTTAATTCAGGATAAGTTCATTGCGGCATTTGTGGAACAACAGGGTGTAACGGCTCAGTCCATACCTGCGTTAGTCGCCAGCTTGCGTCGTTCAACGGATAGTCTGAAGCTGAAGATTCAGCCTGAGCTGGAGAATGATGAAATACTCGAACGGTTGGTTAGGCAGATTCAAGGACTTGAGCATTACGAAGTGGAACGTGTACTTTACCCAATCTTCGGCAAGGTGGAGAAGCTCACAACGCTCGCTCGCAAAGCGGAAGGAAGACGGAAGGAATTATTACTGAAACTGTTGCAGGCCGCAGGCAAATAAAAATGAAAAAAGGGCAAGGAAGATTGTACTGGGCCAGACAGTGGAGCATTTTAGCGAATTGAAAGTGCATTAGGAGAGGCGGGGGAAGTTGTGGAAGCTTTGAGTCGAGACATGTGGCTGGAGTTGAATGCCCAGGACAAAGAGGCTTGGATGCGTAAGCTTGTTCGTCAATTACCGGAAGGTATGGTATATGAGGGTCTCGAGACATTTGAACGATTCGGTCAGCGAATCGAGACAGGTGTGTTTACGCATGAGGAGGAGAGGTTTGTATTTGTACCTGGGGACCGCATAACTCTCGGTTGGGATCGTTGGCAGCATGGTATGAACGAAGAAACCTCAGCCGACCTGCATGAAACGGTCAGTGAGTATGGTGTAGAGGACGTGGATTCGTTTCTAGCGAGTCAGATGTCACCTGTGAGAGAAGTTACTATTGCGCCGATGCTTGTGGAATGTGAACTGATCTCGCTTGGCTGGATTGAAGTATCAGAGGAGGAAGCATTCGCACAGGAAGACCCAGATTTCCCTGCGGCACTGGAGCAGTTTAAGCAATCGGATATACGTGAATATGAATTGCATCAACAATTCCGTCTGATTCGCCAAAGTGAAGATGAAGTGCGAATCCTGTGGTTTAACGAAGGAATAGAGCTGGAAGACGTTGTGAGAGAGGAAGCAGCGGCGGGCTTTGGTTTGCTGACTGAAGATGAATGGGAGTATATCTATGGTGGCGGTTGTCGCACGTTATTTCCCTGGGGGGACAGCTTCGATTATACGATGAGATTGAAGCACTTTGGAATTCCGGAAGGCGTAGATGAGATTGTGGATGCTTCGCTAGAACCGGACTCTTCACGGGTTAAAGAAAAGGATGATCATTCTTATGATTTGGAAATGCCGAATTTCTTTGGCATAAATTTTGCTGGCGATCCCTACAAATATGAGCTTACGCTCGATTCGGATGGAGACGTGATGCCCAAAGGCGGAGACGGCGGGAGTCTGATATGTGGTGGTACAGGGCCGCTGGTTGGTTTCTTGCCTGCTGCTGCGGTGTATTATCGAGACGTTAATGCCAGTGAACTCGACTGGGAGGATTTGATGGATGCGATGTACTATCGCAGGGTTGTTCGTTTAACGGAAGTGGCATTGTAATTATGACGAAACCTATCTATCAAGGAAGAGCTATTATGGCGAACAATAAACGTTCAAAACCGTATGAAGGTTCACCTTATGTTATCTATGCAGTAGATGGTATTCGGCTGAGTGCAGGTATACTTGTCCTGTTTTTTCTTAACGTATTTCTGCTTATTCCCCTGTTCAGTGTCCCGTTCCAATCGCTGTATGCGTATATTCTCGTGCCACCGCTAGCCTTTATGAATATATGGGCGATTGCCCTGATTGTTGCCCCACGCAGACTCCAACTGAATTATGTACTGTTCCGAGGCGTATTTGGCATCGTTTGTTCTGTGGGATTTATGGTAACTATACAGAAGTATGCCTACGTGACACTTGGTCTGACAACACCTTGGTACGCTATTGGATCATTTGCGGTGTATGGTTTTGCCCTGTTCCAATACGTGAAGTTTCGTTTGCGTAAGCTGCAGCAGCCTCCTCAGCGTAAAAAAAGGGATAAAAGCACGGGTGTACCTGTTGCCACATTAACGATGATTACGGGCGGAGCATACCTTCTGGCCAATATTTCTTTGGCTTTTGTTACACAACAGACTGTGTCTGTTGTGCTGATGTGTGTATACACTATGATAGCCTTTGTCGTGTTTCACTTCATTATGGACTTGCATCGGTATTACTGGCTTCGCAAGGTCATGAATAAGGCAGAGGTCTTTGAAGCAGAGCTTGAGCATACGTAACACACACCAAATCAGCCCCAACTCATAGAGCGGGACCGAAATGATGTGTGTTTTTATTTTCTA
This sequence comes from Paenibacillus sp. 2KB_22, assembly GCF_052115745.1. Lineage (NCBI taxonomy): Bacteria > Bacillati > Bacillota > Bacilli > Caryophanales > Paenibacillaceae > Paenibacillus > Paenibacillus sp. 2KB_22. The sequence continues at coordinate 146,974 of NZ_JBFRHG010000007.1, read as the reverse complement.
TTCCGATGATAAGAATCGTGCATCGATTATTTCACTTTTTGTACAGATACCGCCATTTGCTCCAGTTGAGTGTGAGTCAATTGGTTATTCGGTGAACTGATGGTTACATAACGATCATCCAGCTTGAACGTGAGCATATCCGTTTGGTCTGGTGTATACCATTTGGCGGATACGCCATTAGGCAGTTTTACCGTTTTGCCATCATAGCTGAACGAGTAGTCTTTAGGAGATACCGTTACATTCATACGATTAAAAACAAAGTTTACACCATCACCGCCTGCACCTACGCTTTTGAACGTATCTCCAGCAACCATATGTTGTGGGGCATAGGCTGTTGTGAACCCGTCAAACTTTGCAAATGCTTTGCGAATGTTATCCAATTGTTGCTTGCTGTAGTTCACATCTGCGAATGAAGTGATTCCTTGATCGTTGTTGCCAGTTGCCTTTTGAACAGAGACCGCGACTTGTTGCAATTGAGCTTGACTCAACTTATGATCCGGCGAGCTAAGGGTAACGTAGCGATCATCCAGTTGGAACGTGAGCATGCCCGTTTGATCGGGTGTGTACCATTTGGCGATAACGCCATTGGACAGTTTCACGTCTTTGCTCGTATAGCCGTCCGAATAATCTCTTGGAGATACATCCACTTTCATATGGTTGAAAACAAAGCTTACGCCGTCGCCACCCGCACCTACACTTTTGAAAGTATCACCTGCAATCATCTGCTGAGGAGCATAAGCTGTCTCGAACCCATCGAATTGTGCAAAAGCCTTTTGAATTGCCTCTTTTTGTGCTGCGCTATACGTTACATTCGTCAAGGCCGAAGGATTGCTCGTGGCTTGGCCGATAATGACCTGACCTTTTTTGCCATCATAGGATACAGGCACATGCAGCGCATCGGCAAGGGCACGTACAGGCAGATAAGTAGAGTTGTTATAGGTAATTGGAGCGAGTTTGTTGCCATTGCCATCGGTTGGTGAGTAAGCCGCTCCATCGACATTGAAGCTGATTCCATGGTTAAGGTATGCGGAGATTTTCTCTAGCTGCGTTCCGGCAAATACACCCGTCGCTCCTGTTAATGTCATGCCCAGTACCATCATCGTTGCTACGGATTTCTTCATGTTTTTTTTCATCATATATCTCTCCTTCAAGTTGGGGTTGGTTTAGTTTAATGGGCTCGCTGTCCCTTATGGCTTTATATTAAACCCCGAACATATCCAGAATAATTCTGAATTATCTCCAACTTGTAAACATGTGTATATAGACAGGAGGATGTAGAACGAAAACGGAAGCTGCTAGGCATGTTTGAACGTATTCTTTGCCGAATCGAAACATTTTAGTTGAAAAGATAGAGGATTAGTCCGCCAAAACCAAGTACAACCGCACCAACGTATACATAGGAAAGTTTACTGAGGTTTTGCTTTGTGCGTCGATCATATTCGGGGTTGCTGGTCTGATTGGCTTTGGAATTTCCGATAATTAGGGTAGCAATACCTCCAAATAAGGCGATACCCACAATTAAAACATAAGGCAACCAGGTCATAAATGAACCTCCTTCGCGAATAAGTTGATATGTCTTTATTGTACTTCAAGATAACTTTTGATGTAAGCTATAGTTGAGAAATAAAGGGAAATGAAGTAACTGTCTTACAGTATGTAGGTAGTCATTAATCAGACAGATCACTATAATATTATATTTTTTTAATTCAAAAAAACCTTGATACAACAGGCATTCGCAGCTTTCTTCACGGAAAGCTGCGAATTTTTTTTGCCCACAGAGTGATCCAGATTACTGAACCCTGCGTTACACCCTATGAAGACGACGACGAGGAAAGAAATTATACACAAAACATAATCGAGGAGTGAACATGTAATGAAAATGAAAATGAAGAAGTTTATCGCACCTGTACTTAGCTTGACACTGTTGATGCCGGGAATCGCTGGAGCAGCTTCCGCCCCACAGACACCGATGACAATGATGAAAGCATCCGTAAACACACCTGCGGCTGACTTGAGAGCAAACCTGGACCACCTGCTGTCCGAGCACTTTGCACTCGCAGTAACGGCAATGGCAAAAGCATATGACGGAGCAAAAGATGCAGATGCAGCCTACAAAGCACTCGACCAGAATGCACTGGATATGCAACCAGCGATTGCTTCCCTATATGGTGAGGCAGGTGCCAAAGAATTCGAACGCATCTTCCGCGCTCATAACAAATACACAGATGATCTGGTGAAAGCAACCAAAATGGGCAACCAGGCTGGGATCAAACAAGCACAGGCAAACATCAACGGTTTCGTGGATGAGTTCTCCACGTTCCTCAGCACAGCTACCGAAGGCAAATTGCCAAAAGCAGCAGCCAAACAGGCGCTGAAAGTACATGAAGATCTCGTGCAAAAAGTATTTGATGAGTATGTAGCTGGAGATTACGCTGATGCATACAAGGCTTACCGTGAAGGTTTCAAAGAAATGTTTGACGTAAGTAAGGCACTTTCCACAGCAATTACTACACAAATGCCTGAGAAATTCCAAAATACCAAAGCGGATACCAAAGCAGCTGATCTGAGATCTGCACTCAACCACTTGGCTTCCGAACACTTTGCGCTTTCGGCTCTGCAAATGCAAGAGGAATTTGATGGACGTACAGCCGCTTCCAACGCACTGATTACAGCTGAAGCTGGAAACACAGCTGACTTCAAAGCAGCGATTGCTTCCGTTTACGGTAACGATGGTGCCAATGCTTTCGAGAAAATTTGGGTAACCAATCACGTTAATGCGCAAAGCGACTATGTAAAAGCCGTGAAAAACAACGATGCTGCGGCTCGTGCAGCAGTAGAGAAACGTATTGACGGATTTACAACAGAATTCGCTACATTCCTGGATTCGGCAACAGCTGGCAATCTGCCAAAAGCAGCAGGACAACAAGCACTGACAACACATGAAAATCAAGTGCAAAACGTATTGAATCAATATGCAGCAGGCAACTATGATGCTTCTTACACAACCAATCGTGAAGGCTTCAAAGTGATGTTCGGTGTAGGTCAAGCCTTGGGTAACGCCATTGTGACTCAATTTAACGACAAATTCCAAGAGCCAGCAACACCTGCACCAGCGCCAGAAATGACAACGGTGTGGATGCAACTGAACAGCAAAATGCTGAAAATTAACGACAAAACAACCAACATGGACACCACACCAGTGCTCTGGAAAAACACAACTTACATTCCACTGCGTTTCTTGAGTGAAGGTATTGGCGCAACAGTGAAATGGGACAAAAAAGCACAACAAGTAACGGTAATGGCTGGCGATGATACGCTTGAATTCTGGGTGAACAACAACGTTATGGAAGTGAATGGCGTGAAGAAAAACGTGGGTGCTACGGTATTTGTAAACAAAGATGGACGTACGCAAGTGCCTCTGCGCTTCATTGCTGAACTTCTAAACTGGGACGTGAAATGGGCTCAAAAAGATGGCTCCATTACGCTGACTAAATCGATGTAATATAAAGTTTTCATATGAATCAAACAAAAGAGCTGCCCATACGGCAGCTTTTTGTATTCACCCAAAAGTTCAAATATTTGGTATAATCATCGAATAATGACCTACATAACAGCTTGAATAGCCGATGGAGTCTAGAATGAGGTATGATAATTTGGTATAAGCAAAATGAAGAGGGGGACAGAGGAATGAGTAGATCATCAAAATCGGAGCGCCCAGCGAGAAATGTGGATACCCGGTTATTTATTGCTTGGGCCGTTTCCGTTATTGCAACAGGAGGGAGTCTCTATTTCAGTGAGATCAAGGGCTTTCTGCCATGTGATCTATGCTGGTACCAGCGCATATTCATGTATCCACTAACGATTTTGCTGGGCATTGCCTACTTTAAGGATGACGTGGGCATCACGAAATACGTACTCCCACTTAGTTTTGTCGGTGGCGGCATTTCGTTATATCACGTAACGATCCAGCGTATTTTCTCGGCTACAGGCAACGCCGTTGCATGCGGCAAGGTTCCATGTTATACCGACTATCTGAACTGGTTTGGTTTCATCACCATTCCACTACTCGCACTGATTGCCTTTATTATCATCATCGTGATGCTGTGGGGCATCGGCAAAACACCAAAATCTTCTTAATAAGAAAGGATAGATGGTGATGAGCGGACAAGCTCGTTGGTTCATGCCCTTCCTGGTGCTAATCCTTTTGGTCGCTGGCTGCTCCTATGAGGAGCAATCTGCTTCTGGGGAGATGCCCGAGATGGTCCGGGTGAAACTTGACGTTCCGGAGAAGGCTACTCTTCATAAACCAACACGGTTGCAGGTGAAACTTACACAGGGAGATGCTCCGTTAAGTGATGCTGACCATGTGCAATTCCAGATCTGGAATGAGCTTGATGATCCGCCTTCTGTATCTCCGGAGCAAGGTATGATGACAGCTGAAGAACTGGAGAATCAGGGGGCTATTACTGCCAATGAGTCAGAGGAAGGGCTGTATGAAATCCAGCATACCTTTGAAGAACCAGGTACGTATGTGGTACAGGTCCATGTTACGCACGGAGCTATGCATAGCATGCCGAGAGCAAGAATTGTAGCGGAATGAAGCAGCAGGCGGGTACCAAGGGTTTGGTTCAAGTTTAGCAATAGGTTTATAATATTAACAGTATGAAGAATGTTGTAGGAAAAGAGGCTGTTATGGCAACTATTCATGATGTTGCACTCAGGGCAGGAGTTTCTGTAACTACCGTCTCGCGTGTATTAAACAACCGGGGATATATCAGTCAGAAGACTCGGGACAAAGTGTATCAAACCATGGACGAGCTGAACTATCGACCCAACGAAATTGCCCGTTCTCTTCTGCGTAAGCAATCCAATGTCATAGGCTTGATTATTCCCGATGTTTCCCATCCATTTTTTGGAGAACTGGCTAGCTATGTTGAGTATCATGCATACCAAAATGGATTTAAAATTATGTTATGCAATTCCCACATGGACCCTTCCAAAGAGCGTGAATATGTGGAAATGCTCAAGGGTAATCGTGTGGATGGCATTATTATGGGAAGCCATACATTGGAAGTCGATGAGTATATGAACCTGCATTCCCCAATCGTGACCTTTGATCGTAAAATCGGTGAAGACATCCCGTTTATCTCATCTGATAACTATCAGGGAGGGGTTATGGCTGCTGAATTGCTGCTATCGAAGAATAGACGGCATTTGGCACATATCTGCGGTAATTTGGAATTGCAAATGCTGTCCAATCGCCGGACGACAGGTTTTGTTGATACATTGCAGGCTCATGGAGTCAAACCGGTCATGATTCATGAAACCGACCTGAATGTGTTTGATCAGCATCAGTATACGGAATTGGTGGATAAGCTGCTTGCACAACACCCCGAGGTGGATGGGCTGTTTGTAACGAGTGATCTGATGGCAGTGCATGCGCTGAAGCAAATCGTGTTAGCTGGGCGCAAGGTACCTGATGAGATCGCTATTGTAGGTTATGATGACAGTCGTGCGGCAGGGTATACGATGCCTGGCATAACAACGATTAGGCAGCCGGTCGAGGACATGGCTAAGCTGGCGATTGATCTGATTCGGCGTCAGATCGCGGAAGAGAAGATCGGAATGGAGCATATTTTGCCAGTTACCATCGTGGAGAGAGAGACGACCTGATACAGGTCGTTTTCCCTGTTCGTGCTTTTCCAGGAAGAAATCAAGCCGAAATAATTTTTTTTGAATGGTATGTCAAACGATTGACATGTCAAACCTTTGACATTATAATTCGATTTGTAAGCGTTTCCTTTTAAACTATCGATCGGGGGCCATAAAAGATGAAAAGAGAACAGAGATGGATGATGAAATTATCGGTATTGTCTTTGATTATGATGCTTGTATTGTCGGCATGTGGAAGTAAAGCAGCGACGGAGTCCAACTCCTCCTCAGAGGGGAGCAGCAGTGAGAGTGTCAAAATCACCTTGCTCAATTCCAAGTCGGAAATTAACAGTCAGCTGGAGCAAGCGGCTAAAGACTTCCATGCCGAAAATCCAAATGTCACACTTGAAATTGTACCTGTAGGCAGTGGACAGTCTCCGTTTGAAAAAGCGTCTGCTTTGTATGCCTCTGGCAGCCCTACAACGATGATGATGCTGGATACAGGGGATGTCGAGAAATTCAAGGATCGTGTTCTGGATCTCACATCCGAGTCTTGGATGAAGGACGCTGTGGAGAATAGCACAGCGGCTACAACGTTTGATGGCAAAAATTATGCCTTCCCGTTCTCTATTGAAGGATATGGATTCATCTATAACCAGAATGTTTTGGATCAGGCGGTAGGTGGGACATTCGATCCAAAGTCTGTACAGACCACTGCACAGCTTGATGAGCTGTTCCAAAAGATCGCTGCTACTGGAAAATCACCTTTGATTGTATCTCCGATGGATTGGTCGCTTGGTGCGCATTATCTGGGGCTTGCATATGGTGGGCAGTCGCCGGACCGTGCGAAGGTGGATCAATTCATTACCGATCTGAAGGCAGGTCAAGTGGACCTTGCATCTAATGCCGTGTTTAATGGCTTGATGGATACATTTGATCTGATGAAAACCTACAATATTGACAAGGCTTCTCCTCTGTCCGGAACCTATGAGCGTGGACCGGAGGTGCTTGGCAAGGGTGAGGTTGGCATATGGTTCCAGGGCAACTGGGCATGGCCACAAATTTCAAGCTTTGATACAGCAGATGGAAAATATGGCTTCCTCCCGGTACCTGTGAGCAATAATGCGGATGATTTCGGTAATACGCAAATCTCTGCTGCCGTATCCAAACGAATATTGCTGGATAAGGAAAAGAGCACACCAGCGCAGCAGGAAGCGGCGAAGAAATTTTTGGAGTGGATTGTTTATAACGAAAAAGGTCAGGATTTCCTGGTGAATCAAGCCAGTATTATTCCGGCATTCAGCAACATCACACTGGAGCCAACGAATCCGCTTGGCAAGTCCATTAGTGAATACATCAAGGCAGGCAAAATCGAGGAATCAATGAGTACACTTCCTGCGGATCACTGGTCCAAACTGGGTGCATCCATGCAGAAATACTTGGCTGACGTCATTGACCGTGCCGGACTTGCCAGCGAAATTCAGGCATACTGGAGCAACGTGAAATAAAGGAATTAATCTTAGCCCTGAGCAGCACATAGAGAGAGACTTGCGGTACGCCGGAGATGATGAATGTACAGCTTCCACACGAAGTCTGTTCGGCTTGTTTCCGGCACAACCGTTAGGCTAATTATTTGGATAGAGTGGAGGTTGACAATGCTGACCGAAAAAGGATTATGGACACGTCTGCGAACCCGTCTGATCTTTACTGGCCCGACATTATTTGCGTTTGCTACAGTGATGATTATTCCATTTCTGTATGGTATTTATTTGACGTTTACGAACTGGGATGGCATTGCCATCGATCAAAACTTTGTTGGCTGGGATAATTATATTGGTGTGTTCAAGGACACCGTGTTCTGGAAATCATTCGGGATGACGCTGGAGTACGTATTTATTACCGTTGTGCTCACCAATGCAGTTGCTTTCCTGCTCGCTTACGCTGTAACCCGGGGAATGAAGGCGCAGGGCTGGTTTCGGGCCGGATTTTTCCTGCCGAATCTGGTGGGTGGAATCGTGCTTGGTTTCATCTGGCAGTTTATTTTTAATCAGGTACTCGTCTTTGCGGGACAAAAAATGAACCTCACTCTGTTTTCCACCTCCTGGCTGGCTGACCCGGACAAAGCGTTCTGGGCACTCATTGTGGTGACCGTTTGGCAGTATGCCGGCTATATGATGGTTATCTACATTGCAGGACTGATGAATGTGCCGAAGGATGTTATGGAAGCAGCCAGCATAGATGGGGCAAGTAATCGCAAAATGCTGGCGCGCATTGTATTGCCGCTGATGGTTCCTTCGTTTATTGTGTGCATCTTTTTGTCACTGCAACGGGGTTTCATGGTGTATGATCTGAACGTCTCCCTGACCAGTGGCGGGCCCTTCAAGAGCACCGAGATGGTATCCATGCATGTGTATGAGCAGGCCTTTCTTGCTCGTGACTACGGATTGGGGCAGGCAGAAGCCTTTGTGCTGTTTATCCTTGTAGCCGCCATCACACTGCTCCAGGTTTATTTCAGCAAAAAACTGGAGGTCGAGGCATGATGGCTGGACAATCGCGCATTCTCAACTGGATAAAGTTTAGTGCATTAATCGTTGTGATGATTTTGTTTGTATTTCCGTTTGTACTTCTCATCGTCAATTCGTTCAAGGCTAACCAGGCAATTACTTCCGATCCGCTAGGGTTACCAAGCTCCTTTCAATTCGATAATTATGTCAATGCGTTTGACAAAATGGGATATGTATCCGCCTTCAGCAATTCGTTGCTCATAACCATTGCAGGTGTATTACTGATTGCTCTTTTTGCGGCGATGACAGCCCATTACTTTGTTCGTCACAATAGCAAGGTGAATCAGTATCTCTTTTTCCTGATGGTAGCTGCGATGATTATTCCGTTTCAGGCTATTATGATTCCGCTGGTTAAAATATACGGCTCGCTCAGCCTGCTGGATAACAAGTGGTCGCTGATCTACATGTATATTGGCTTTGGCAGTCCACTCGCCGTATTTATCTATCATGGCTTTATCAAAAGTATTCCCCTGGAGCTTGAAGAAGCGGCTCTAATGGATGGCTGCGGCAGAGTGCAAACCTTTTTTCGAATCGTACTGCCTGTGTTACTGCCAACAACCGTAACGATTAGCGTGCTGAATGTATTGTGGATATGGAATGATTTTCTGCTACCTTCCCTGGTGCTGACTTCATCCGAGCAGCGTACGCTGCCACTGTCCACGTTTTATTTTTATGGGACATACACAGTCGATTACGGTCCATTGATGGCTGGTCTGGTCTTGACCCTGCTGCCCGTACTGATCGTGTATCTGTTTGCGCAGAAGTACATTATTCAGGGGGTCATGCAAGGGGCTATCAAGTAAGTTCAGTTGGGTGATATAGAGAGAGACAGGAGTGAAGGACATATGAACCAGGAACGATACGAGAAACAGGAAATAGACACAAGGCAAGAGACAGACCTTGGACTGACGAGTTCGTCGGCTCACACGAAGGAGAGTTATACACTCGCCCGGGCCAACGCATATATCAAGGAACATCGACATCAGGTTGATCCAACCTATCGAATGGCCTATCATTTGATGCCAGAGGTGGGCTGGATGAATGATCCCAACGGCTTCATATACTTCGGTGGGATGTATCATATGTTCTATCAGCATTATCCCTACGAACCGGTATGGGGGCCGATGCACTGGGGCCATGCGGTGAGCCGTGATTTGGTTACGTGGTCTTATCTGCCTGTTGCACTGGCACCCGATCAGAGCTACGACAGTGGAGGCTGTTTCTCTGGAAGTGCAATCGTGCAGGATGGCAAGTTGGTGCTGATGTACACGGGGCATGTGGTGACTGGACCCGACAAGGATAACGATTACTTGCAGACACAGAATATCGCTGTCTCGGACAATGGAATTGATTTTGTCAAAAGCGAGATGAATCCGGTCATTCGACTGGATCAAATCCCAGAGTATACCAGTCCCAAGGACTTCCGTGATCCGAAAGTGTTTGAACGAAACGGTGTGTACTATTGCGTCCTCGGATCGAATGATGCTGCGGGCAAAGGCGTCATTCTGTTGTATCGTTCAGCGGACTTGCTGGATTGGAGTTATGTTAACATTATGGCCCAGAGTGACGGGACGCTTGGCGACAATTGGGAATGTCCTGATCTGTTCACACTGGATGGCCGAGATGTGCTGATCATGTCTCCGCAGCGTATGCCTGCTCAGGGAGATAACTATCGCAATTTGCATTCGACCGTTTATATGATGGGAACGCTGGATGAAGACCAAGGTGTACTGCAGTACGAGCAGTACGTTCCGCTGGACTGTGGCTTCGACTTTTACGCACCTCAGACGATGGAGGATGCACAGGGACGACGAATCATGGTGGCCTGGATGGATACGTGGGAAACGGAAATTCCGACACAACAGTCTCATGCCTGGGCTGGAGCGATGACTTTGCCGAGACAACTAATTCGTAGGGGAGACCGATTGATATTCCAGCCGCTTCCCGAACTTATACAGTACAGGTCGGAAGGCAACGAACAGTATGGTATACATTTAAATGGTGATGAACATGATCTTGATCTTGGAATCAGCGGAGACCGTTACGAAATGTATGCTGTATTCGAAGCGGAACAGGCACGACAATTCGGGTTGAAGCTGCGCACGGGTGAGGACGAAGAAACAGTGATTTCCTATGATGTACAGCAGCGTCGTCTATGCTTAAATCGCGAGCGGGCCGGACAAGGGCCGGGGGGAGAACGTGCTGTGACAGTGGAACTGCTTGACGGGAAACTGGAACTTCATATTTTTATGGATGTCAGCTCCATTGAGGTGTTCATCCAGCAGGGAGAGCAGGTAATGACAGGGCGGATATATCCTGGGCCGAACTCAACAGGTATTAAGGCTTTCGCGTCCGGAACGTGTACATTGACCGAACTTCGCAAATGGGATATACGAATTCCTCAATAAATTGTTTCTGAAATTCAGCCTTGACCTTGAAGTATACTTCAAGGTTTATTCTGGTTTCATCAACAACGTTTGGAGGATGAATGATGAAACTAATGGAATGGATACTGGTACTTGTAACGATTGGCGCAGCGTTGTGTATACCTATGTACTCAAAGCGTCGGAAACTTGCGGCAGGGATGTCGGCTGCCTTGATATTAGCATTGCTGCTTCACGGCATATTAGATTCGTTTCGCGTGATGCTGCTGCCAACGTATCTTGTTGCAGGCATAATCTTCATCGTATTAATCATTAAGTTAGTGAAAGAGTATCGTAACAGAGTCACTGGGTATTTTGCAGAGAAGCAGAAACCGAAATGGCGTTCTTGGCTTCAACTCACGCTGGTTGCGATGCTGGCGCTGGTCTCTGGCGCTGGCTCAGGACTGCTCACTTGGTATTTTCCAGCATTTACGATACCTGATCCTACGGGGCAGTTTGCAATCGGTACATTTTCGCAACAATTGGTGGATAAAACCCGTGAAGAGACGTTTACACCGGAAAGCGGGGACAAACGGGAACTGATGATTAACGTGTGGTATCCAGTGAACACGGAGGATGCCAAGGGGATAACTCCTGAGTCTTACCCGTCTGAACTTGGAGAAGCCATTAGTCTGGTATTTGGTATCCCGCCCAAGGTGTTCAGCTACCTTGATACCATTCCGACACATGTGGTTAGAGGCGCAGCCATATCAGACGCAAGCCCTTCTTATCCGGTGGTGCTGTTCTCTCCCGGTGTTCGTTCTGCCCGTTTCCAGAGCATGACTGCTGTCGAGGAACTGGTTAGCCATGGCTATATTGTTGTAGGTATGGATCATCCGTATACCTCAGCTCGCGTTACCTTCCCCGATGGGCATAAAGTGTCTTATGAAGCCGGGCCTGAATTTGCAACGTCAGAAGAACTGTATCAATATAATGTGGAGGGGGTAGGCATTCGTGCAGCAGATGCACGTTTTGTACTCGACACGCTTGAACAGTGGAATCAGAATGATCCCAATCAGGTGCTGGAGGGCAGGCTTGACCTGAATCATACAGGCATTATGGGGCACTCTTATGGCGGGGCTACAACAGCCGAAGCACTCGCACAGGATGAACGTTTACATGCAGGACTCAGTTTGGAAGGCGGCTTCTGGGGCAGCGTCTCCAAGACGTCATTAAAACAACCTTTTATGTACATCATGTCTGGTGAAACGGCTAAAAGCTTCGATCCGAATGCTACATCCAAAGATAATGTGTTCTACCTTGAGTTTGAGCCGGATCTGGACCATGTGATGACGAGCAGTCTGAATGATACCTATTATCTGACGGTGGAGAATTTCTTCCATCAAAGCTTTACGGATATTTCATTAATTTCACCGAAACTATTTGCCAGAGGCATGACGCCAGAACATAATGTGGATATAACAAGATCCTATGCGCTCGCATTCTTTGACCGTTATCTCAAAGGGGAGGAGCAGCCGTTATTGCAAGGCCCTGCATCTCAATTTCCTGAGGTCACTTATGATGCCAAGTATACCAAGATACGCAACGAACAAGCACAATAAGTCTGCAGAAGGGTGGAGGGGTAGGCATGGAAACCATGACAAGAGGAATGTTGGCCAAGTGTACCGGTGTGAGTATGGCAACCCTCCGTTACTACGAGGATAGTGGAATTCTGCCTGCTCCCCGTCGTTCCTCCAATGGATATCGGGTGTATACCGAGGATTATCTGGTCAAAATTAAGTTCATTAAGGATGCCCAGTTGCTGGGTTATTCCTTAAAGGAGATACAAGAGACCCTGCAACTGCTCAGTCAGGAAGACATGGAAAAGGATACGTTAAAAACACTCGTCCGTGACCAAATCGCTGACATTCAGAAGCATATTGACCATCTGGAACAGATGCAGATTCATCTGGCACGACTGTTGCATACACCGGAGGACGATATCGACAATTATATTCAATCGTTCAGGGTGCAAAAGAAAGAGTTATAAACTGTAAAACCTCGAACAAAGAGCGCCTTAAGATGTACTTCGGGCGCTCTCTGTCCGAGGTTTCTTTTAGTTCTATTGTAATGTTCTTCATCACGACATGCCCGCCTCACGCAGAAAATGGTGAACAATCTCCGTCTGATACTTGATACGGGTCGCGCGCTTCAGACTCCAACAGGTCTCCACCGTGACGGAACGGGCTTGTAATAGTCTTGAAGCCGCTGTACGGGCAGATCCCGGCAATTCATGCTGCTTGAGGTTAAAATGACGATCACGAATGGCAATCGATCGATTCATCCGTTCGATAACTCTTCTGCAAGCTGGAATGGTGCGACTGCCGGAATTGGTGATCAACGTCTGTCCAAGCACTCGCGAACTCAGTTGAGACAGGCCGTTGGCTTCATGCAGATCGATCCACCAGTCGGCTTGATGTTCACGCGCCAAACGAAAAACTGCTGCAGCGAGCGGATGTTTGGCCTTGCCTGACATACGGCGTGGAAACGTTCGATTCAGATCTGGCTTGCCTCTGATTTTCTTAACGTAGGCTTGCTGGTTCACGCGTGGCACGATAATTAACAGCCCCCGCTGAATGGCGTGACGACCTGTCGCACAATCATCTGCGAGTTTTTGCGCAGCAGCCATGCTCGCCGTTTCGTTCCCGTGAACCCCGGACGTAATAAACATTACGGGGCCCGGCATCATGCCCCGTACGATGAAATAGGGAGTGGGGTGTACACTGGATGCTGCAAGGACATGTTTGGTCACAAGCATGACGTTTCACCTCCATTAGTACAGTACGCCATGTCCCTCTTTCATGTAACGGCGTAAGAACAGGTCTTCATCCTATTTCCTCACAAAATGGGCCAACTAATACACCCGATGGATGATATCTTCGAAGTCGGGTTCCTTCATCTCCACATCTTCAATCTCACCCCATTGTTCAAGCTGCTTCAGAATGTCCATCGTGCTCCATTCCTTCCGGTTAACTTCGACAGTGACAATCTGCCCTTCCACTCCTGTGATCTGAATGGCGGACGGTATGGTATCAGGCATAAGAAATGAACCCCGATACGTCACTCGGATAAGTGTCGGCAGACCGATAGTGTCGCGCAGAGAAGGGATCGAGCCGTCATATGTAAGTTGACCGTGATTGATCACCATCACCCGACTGCATAGCTGCTCAATGTCGTCCATGTCATGGGTGGTCAGCAAAATCGTTTTGCCAAACTCCTCATTTAATGTACGTAGAAATTGGCGTATGTTCCGTTTTGCATTCACATCCAGTCCGATCGTTGGTTCATCGAGAAAAAGCAGTTCGGGATCATGCAGCATGGAAGCTGCGAGATCCGCTCGCATGCGTTGTCCAAGCGAGAGCTTGCGGACAGGCGTGGCCCAGAACGATTCAAGGTCCAGCAGCTCGGCGAATTGGGACAGCCGTTTCTTTTTGTCCTCGGTACGGACGCCGTACATCTCGGCCAGAATATCATATGAATCTTTCACAGGCAGATCCCACCAGAGCTGGCTGCGCTGGCCAAACACGACGCCGAGTCGACCAACGGTTCTGCGCCTGTCCTGATGAGGGTTCATACCGTCAAGCCGTACCTCGCCCGAGGTGGGGTGCAGGATACCTGTCAGCATTTTGATCGTGGTAGATTTGCCAGCCCCGTTCGGACCGATGTAGCCCACAAACTCACCTGGGCCGATATCAAAACTGATATCGCGTACCGCTTCCTTGGACACAGTCTCACGTGAAAATAACGTACGTAACCCAGAGAAACGTCCTTCGCGAATAACCGGAGTTTTGAATTCCTTTTGCAGATGCCGTGCTGTGATCATGTTCATGATTCGTTTCGCCTCCTTAGCTACCTGTACTTTGATATTTGGTCAAGCCGAATTGCCAGAAACGCAGACTTGCAGCCAAGCTCAGTACGGCGACCGCCGCAACAGCAACAAGGACCCATGCTCCTCCTTCACCCCGCAGTAGATAGAGTGACGGAATATAGTTGACGAACCCTACGGGAATCACCGTTAGTAGAATGCCAGACATCCATTTGGGATATAACGTTAGCGGATATTGGGCAGCCGTTCGTGCTGCATCTTCAGTAATCGTCTGTAATTCCTCGATGCGTGTGGTCCAGAATCCGAGTGTGGCAGTTGCGAGTCCAATGGAAAAGAGAATGACTGCGCCCGTCAGAATAATGAGCAGGGAGAAGGGAATGGCGATCCAGCCGATCTGTCCGCTGTACATCATGCCTGCCAAAGACCAGCAGAGAATGAATCCGCCTTGCAGGACTTCTCCAGCCATGATGCGGAAGTTTTGCGGCAGCAGTGCCAGCAATACGGGCATGGGACGTGTTAACAGTTGATCAAGCTCACCATTAACCAGATATTTTTCCAGATGATGAACTTCATTGCCGAATGTGCGATACAGTGTTTTGGATAACGTCATGATGGCAAAGAGATAACCGATCTCATGGAGGGACCAGCCTTTAATTGCTCCGAATCTGTGCAGCACAAGAGCAACCATCAGGAACTCGGAGATCTGAATTAAAGCGGCCAGTACGGACGCCATGATGAAATTGAACTTGTATTGCATCCGGCTGCGGATGCTTGTTCGAATGAGCATTTTATATAAATGGAACCAGGAAGTTCGCTTCATCCGCCCTGCACCTCCACTTTACGACGTAACACTTGGGTGATCACGAGACAGATCAACGTCATAAAGACGCACCAAAGCAAGGTTCCCCATAACAAGGAGCCATCTTCGAAACCAAGATAGATTCGGGTAGGTACATAGAGCAGGAATGGGTAGGGTGATATCCAGGCAAGTTGTTCAAGCCAGTTCGGTAGCCATTCCAGCGGAATGAAAAAACCAGCCAGCAGATTCATCATCGCGTGATTGCCCCAGTGAAGCCAGGAGGACTCCGTGGTCCACATCGACGTGGCACCAATAATGTAGTTCATGCAGATGGACAAGTATGCGGCGCCGGCAAGACCAAGTGCGGCATAGAATAGTGTTGAAACGTCTGAGGGCCAATGTAGGGAAAAGACAATGGAGAAGAGCAGGTAGATCGGAATACTTTTGTACACGAACTGGTAGGCAATCTGCCCCCATTCGCGTGCCATTAGGTGGGTGAACAGATGAACAGGCCTCATCAGATCCAGTGCGATCTGCCCTGTCCTGACGGATAGGGGAATACCCAATCCATTCGTGAGAAAACCCGAGATCCAGAGAGAGGATTGCGTGAACGCAATGTAACTGATCATCCCCTGTGTCCCGTATTCCCCGAGCGTATGGTCGGCCCCGATGCCGATCCAGAGGCAGGCATACATGTAACCAAACATGGCGCTTGCCAAGTTATGTACCATGTGTGCCCCGCGGTATTGCAGATTCCGGGAGTAGGCTTTGGAAGCCAGAGTGAAATAAAGCATGTGACACCTCCGATAAGTGGATTGAACGGCGTTTCCGTTCACTTCAGTCAAGGCGAAAAAGAGAGAAGGACAACAGCATACCAATTTATTCCTTCACAGGCAAGACATTTTTTTAGCTAATAATGGTATTAATAGGGGTGTTCATGATTGCGCCACAAGACAACGGTCTGTCCATTCATTTATAATTGAGAGGTAGTATCGCAAACGTTTACAATGTGAAATATTCAAATTTTAAATAAACCGCCGGGCTTGTGCCTGACGATTGAGGATACAGAACGAACAATCCGGCAAGAGAGAAGGATGTCATGAAGAAAATTGCATGGGTCACCGATAGTACCAGTACACTGGATCCCGTTTTTGCGGAGCAAAATCATATCTATATCGTACCGCTGCGCATCGTATTTGGAGAGGAATGTTACCGGGAAACCGATGACATAACATCTGAAATGTTCTATGAGAAACTTGCGGAGGCTTCACGTGCGAGCAGTTCGCAGCCCCCCATTGGCGAGTTCATTGAACTGTATGAATCGCTCAAAGACAAGTACGATGAGATTATTACGATTCATTGCTCTACAGAGCTTAGCGGAACGCTGCATACGTCTATGCAGGCTGCAGAGATTGCAGGTGTGACGGTGACCGCAATTGATTCAAAGGCAGGTGCCTATCCTCTTCGTGAGATGGTTATGCAAGGACTGGAATGGCAGAAGCAGGGATGTTCGGCTTCCGAGATCAAAGTAAATATTGAACAGATGATTGATAACATGTCCTTTTACCTCATACCAGCGAGCCTTCAGAATCTTCATCGCAGTGGCAGGGTGTCCGGCACACAGCTGATCATCAGTCAACTGCTCAAGATCCATCTGCTGCTCCGATTTGAAGAGGGCAAAGTGGTTGTGAATGAGAAGATCCGCACGTTCAAGCGAACGAAAGATCGCATGTTGGATATGCTTAAGCTGGATATGGAGAAAGTAAAACATGTATGCATTATGCATGCGAACAATCAGGATGAAGCCGTCACGATCAAGAAGCAGATTGCCAATCTGCTCCCCAAACTAAAGACCGAAATCATGCCGTTCATCCCTGTGGTAAGCATACACGCAGGTGCAGGAACCATTGGATTATGCTGGATACACAGCGAGAACGGATATAGAAATTAGACGAACAAGCACTCATCTGTAAACGCTCATAGACCTGGCAGGAAACACACTTTATACCCAAGTGTACTTCCTGTCAGGTTTTTTCGTATGTCATTGCCAATTCAAACAAACTGTGAGGTAATAAAGGAAAAATGTTCATGCTGGAGGGGAAATCGTGTCAAGTTACCGCTTGTTGCTTGTTGAAGATGATCGTTCAATTAGTGAAATGGTCGGACCTTATCTGGAAAAAGAGGGCTACGACGTCACGTATGCATATGACGGCTTAGAGGCAGAACGTCAGTTCAGCCAGTCACAACCTGGGTATGATCTGGTTATTCTGGACCTGATGCTCCCTCGCAAGAGTGGGATGGATGTACTGCAAACCATTCGGGCAGTGAGTTTGGTGCCTGTGCTCATTCTGTCTGCGAAGGATGGGGAGGTGGATAAAGCGCTTGGTCTGGGCTTTGGCGCTGACGATTATTTGAGCAAACCGTTCTCGTTAATTGAATTGACTGCCCGGATTAAAGCTGCAATTCGCCGCGCCAATTATACTGCTCAGCCTGTGGCTGAAGTGGTTAAAGCTCAGCGTATTCACCTAAGAGGACTTGTGGTCGACATGGAGACGTACGAGGTGGAGCGTGAAGGTACACCCGTCAAGCTAACCTCCAAGGAGTTTGGCATTCTGAAGCTATTGGTTACCCATCCCGGCAAAGTATTCACCAAGGCCCAAATCTACGCTTCGGTCTGGAATGATCATTATTATGGGGACGAAAATATCATTAACGTGCATATGCGTCGTCTGCGTGAGAAACTGGAGGCTGATCCTTCAGATCCCCAGTATATCAAGACACTCTGGGGCATCGGATATAAGCTGGAGGCGGAGCAGGCATGACACTGATTTTTGCTATTACAACAGGTATTCTAGCCATTATGGTCATTGGATTGTGGATGAGATTGCGGAAACGGAGCCAACACCTGTCGTATATTCATGAGAAAATATCCGATATTTTGGATCAAGGCACCTTTGAGCGCTTGCTCGTATTCAACAGTGATGAGCAGGTTAGCCAGCTTCTGAAAGACATGAACCAGCTGCTGGACCATGCGCATCGCGCTAAGGCCGGTTATGCGAACCAGGAGAAGGAAATGCGCAATATGCTCTCCAACATTTCACATGATCTGAAAACGCCGCTCACAGTTGTGCTGGGTTATAGTGAGAGCTTGCTGCACAGTCCATCACTGACCGATCAGGAACGGAAGATTATGACAGAGAAAATCCAAGATAAGGCGCAGGAAGTTTTGCGTTTGATCCATTCCTTTTTTGACTTGGCGAAGCTGGAATCCGGAGACACCGAGCTGGTGCTTAGTCGAGTGAATATAAGCGAATTAAGCCGCGTGAAGATGCTCTCCTTTTATGAAATGTTGACGAATCTCGGGTTGCATGTTCAGTTGGAGATACCGGAGGGGGATATCTTTGTGCAAGCGAATGAAGAAGCTCTGGACCGAGTGTTGGATAATCTTATTACCAATGGGATGAAATATGGAGCAGAGGGTAAGGTGCTGGGGCTATCAATCGAACGTTCGACAGGTGGACATGTGACGCTACAAATCTGGGATCAAGGGAAGGGGATTCCGGAAAGTGAGCATAATCGTGTGTTCGAACGCATGTATACGCTGGAGGATTCCCGTAATCGACTCTATCAGGGCAGCGGTCTTGGTCTGACGATCACAAAGCGGCTAGTTGAGCGGATGGGTGGAAGCATTCATTTACATAGTGTGCCACATCAACGGACTGTATTTTCAGTTACCTTCAAGGCTTGGTAGAGCCGTTTTGGTGTTACCGAGCAAGCTTAAGGTTTTTGTAAGATTTGATTAATAAAAAAGCAGACTTTTCTCTTTACAATACAGATATAGGAACCCGGACAGGGGACGTAAAGGAGAACAAGACGATGAATTATATCGCACGAACGATAGATGTGACCAAAGTATATGAAGGGGCAGAGGTTGTATCCAACGTCAATATGAGCATTAAGCAAGGTGAGATCTATGGGTTTCTCGGTCCGAATGGTGCAGGCAAAACAACCATCATGAAGATGCTGACCAATCTCGTCAAACCAACAACAGGGGAGATTGAATTGTTTGGGGAGAAGCTTACGCCGACCTCCTATGAAGTGCTGAAACGAATGGGCAGTATTATTGAATATCCTTTTTTCTACGATAGACTGTCTGCTCGCGAGAATCTGGAGCTTCACTGTGAATACATGGGATTCTACAACAAAAAGATCATCGACAACACGATGGAGATGGTAGGGTTGAAGGATACGGGCAAGAAATCGGTCAAGGACTTCTCCCTGGGCATGAAGCAGAGGCTCGGACTGGCTCGTGCACTCATAACCACACCTGAACTGCTCATTCTGGATGAACCGATCAACGGTTTGGACCCTGTAGGGATTCGGGAAATGCGAGATTTGTTCAAACGCCTTTGCAACGAGTATCGCATCACCTTGTTGGTCTCAAGTCACATCCTAGGCGAGATAGAGCAGATTGCCGACACGGTTGGTGTCATTCGCGGTGGTCGCTTGGTCGAAGAAGTATCGATGGAGAGCATTCGGGGAAGTCAAAATGAGTACATTGAGCTACAGGCGGTAGACATCCGCAAAGCGACCTATGTCATTGAACATCAACTTGGTTTGAGTAATTATAAACTGGTCGATGACCACACGGTACGCATCTATGATCCGGGAATCATTCCTTCGGAACTAAACACCAAGCTGATCCAGTATGGCATTGAGATCGAATCCATATCCAAACGGGCTCATTCCCTTGAGGAACACTTCATGAAGCTTGTGAAAGGGGATGAAGACGTTGCTTAAACTGATCAGGCTTGAGATGCGGAAGCACCGCTTTTCGCGGAATTTTGCAGCTGCAGGTATTGCCAATGTGGGCATTCTCCTTTTTCTGATTATGATTGGATTTGTGGATATTGGAGCAGACGATTATGCCTATGCCGATTACCAGATGGCCTTTATGATTATCGATACGTTTGTGAGGGCAACCTTTATCGTATTCGCAGGAGTTTTATTATCCAAGCTGGTGATTAGTGAATATAGAAATAAAACGATGAACGTCATGTTCACCTATCCTATCCAGCGTCATAAAATCATTGCTGCCAAATTGATAATCGTGTTTGGTTTTACATTTGTGATGATTATGGTTACCGACCTGTTAATGGGTTCGCTGCTGTTGATTGTTAATCATTTCTACTCCTTTATTCCTGGCTCATTGACGAATCAGGATATATTGGGACTTCTGGTGAAGTACAGTATGAGTTCTTTATCGGCTGCGTGTATGGCACTCATTCCCCTATTCTTCGGTATGCGGAAGCTATCGGTTACAACTACAATGGTCTCGTCCATTTTGCTGGTTTTGATTGTCTGCTCCGGATTCAACGGGTCGGAAGTTTCCATTCATTCACTTATTATTATCCCTCTGGCCCTTGGAGCTATTGGGATATGGATTGCTTCCATGTCCATGATTCGTCTGGAGACCAAAGATGTGAATTGAATCATCGTGAAAACCATGCTCCGTATGGCTTCAGATGCCATTGACATCCGCTCGTACAAGGGATAGGATAATGTCAACTGAGACACGAAGGAGAATATAACTACCATGACGATTCCAAAAACATTAACAATAGCTGGTTCGGACACGAGCGGCGGTGCAGGGATTCAAGCTGATTTGAAAACTTTCCAGGAGCTGGGTGTGTATGGCATGACCGTACTGACTACAGTTGTGGCGATGGAGCCTGATACATGGGATCACCAGGTCTTTCCTGTGGAATTAAATGTGGTGGAGGCCCAGCTTCGCACTGTTCTGGACGGTATCGGTTTTGATGCCATGAAAACAGGCATGCTCGGTTCTGTAGATATTATTGAATTGGTGGCAAAACATATTCGCCGCAGTGGCCTGCCACAGATCGTTATCGATCCGGTGATGGTCTGCAAAGGTACAGATGAAGTGTTGCAACCGGAAAATACGGAAGCAATGATCGAGTTCCTGTTGCCAGGTGCGGATCTGGTTACACCTAATCTGTTCGAAGCATCTCAACTGGCGAAAAGTGGACCGATTCGTTCCAAGGAACAGATGGAAGCAGCGGCAGCAGCAATTCATGCCCATGGCTCGAAACATGTTCTGATCAAGGACAGAGGTGTAATTAACCCGGGTAAAGCAATGGATCTACTCTATGATGGAACCAACTACGAATGGTTTGAAGCCGATGTTGTCGGCTCCGGATATACGCATGGTGCGGGCTGCACAACGTCTGCGGCGATTACCGCAGGATTGGCTCGTGGTCTTTCAGTGAAAGAGGCTGTTCGTGAAGGTAAAGCCTTCGTGACCAAAGCGATTGCCGGCGGATTCCCGCTGAATCGTTTTGTTGGTCCTACGCTGCATGTGGCACACCGTCTGGAGCAGCAACGCTAAGTGTTACCTGTGAGCGCGCAGTAGCGCATCAATTCTGGATAACACAACTCGATTTCATTCAAGTAGCTGTCAATGAGCAGGAGGTTGCTCGTTGACGGCTTCTTTTTTGTGCGATTTTTGATAAAAATTAGTAACTTTTGGCTTATATTAATCGTATATATCATGGAGTTCATTCCAAAACATGTCTGGACACATGAACGACACATGGAATAGGTATGTTATGATCAGAAACTTAAAAGGAGAGTCGGCCATGATCAGAACAGTGCTTCTGGTGGAAGATGAAAGCCGCATTCGTGAGATTGTGGCCGATTATTTCATAAAAGAACAATGGAACGTTATAGAAGCAGAACATGGAATACAGGCATTGGAACTTCTGGCTCTGCATGAGGTGGATCTGGTCATTTTAGATGTTTTGATGCCTGAAATGGATGGATGGACGTTATGTGGGCATATTCGATCTCAATCCACCGTACCTATTATCATGCTGACTGCACGGTCCGAGGATGACGATAAAATTCATGGATTTCAGCTGGGCGTAGACGATTACGTCACCAAGCCGTTTAGTCCACGTGTGCTGGTTGCACGTGCAGAGACATTAATGAAGCGTGTTGAAGGCGCAGTTGGACGAGAGCAAGGTGCCATTCGCTTCGGACAGGTAACCCTTGATCCATGGGCTCGGCGTCTGGAGAAGGACGGAATTGAAGTGGAACTTGCGCCAAAGGAATATGAGCTGTTGCTTTATTTGGTACGAAATGCAGGTATTGTGATGTCCCGGGATGCCATTTTGAATCGGATCTGGGGATTTGATTTTGAAGGGGACTCACGTGTTGTGGATACTCACATCAAGAAACTGCGCAGCAAATTGGGTGATGAAGCCAAGTGTATCCGAACGGTGATTGGTACCGGATATCGTTTTGAGGCAGAAGCATGAGAAGAAATGGCGTAACGATGAAGCTTTTCCTGGTCATGGCAGGATGTCTGGTTCTTCTATATGGGACGACGGTTTTTGCCCAGTTGGTCTGGTTTCCCGACTTTTATCAGCATCAGAAGGTCAGCAGTATGAAGAAAAAGCTGTCCAAATTCGAACAGCAATACTCCAATGGACATTGGAGTGATTTGCAGCTAGCCAAGGAGACCGGTAAGTTCATGCGTCAGAATCAGTCACATCTGGTCATTCTGACGAATACCGGAAGATTGGTTAATGACCCGTTCCATATTACGTTGTTACAGCAAGATGGGAGTCACGTGAAGGTGTCCTTGTCCTTGTTCATCAATAGTGAGAATGCTGGCTGGATTACATCTCATCTGAAATATGGTCAAGAACTGACGGTGAAAGGCCCGGCCAGCGGGTCCATGGTCTATCCATTCAAAATCCAGGATGCCACTTCTGCTGCATGGGGAACAGAAAGCTTTCAGGAATCCATTGAACCGGTAAAGGAATGGTCAGGCGTACTGACCGAGGTAGTTCTTCCCAATCTGGCAACATGGAGTCAGAGGCAGGGGCTGCTGGTGCAAGCACTGGATAGTCGGTTCCCTTTGTCCACAGAAGACCAACTTGCGTTGGCGAATGGCAAAATGCTCAATGAAGAATGGATGGATAGCTGGAGTGGTGTTCGCAATGTCATCACTATTGCTCCAGTGCATCGTTCCGGACCTGAGCAGCAACTGATTTTCTCTCTCACCTCTCTACAGGAGATGAGGGAAGCGAATGAGGCAACGCGTTTGTTCTATGCATATTTTGGCATTGGGGCATTTATATTGATTCTGTTGCTGGCGTTGCTCCTGTCCCGAATTGTAACGAAGCCGCTCTTGGCCTTGAACCATGTCGCCAAGAAGATGTCTACGCTGGATTTCACGGTGAAATCACCCATCCGGCGTAATGATGAAATCGGCAGTCTGTCGAACAGCCTGAATGCCTTATCGGGAACCTTGGGTCAGACACTGGAAGAGCTGAGGCAGGCCAACACACAGATGCGTACGGATATGGAAATGAAGCAGCAGATTGAACAGCGTCAGCGCAAGTTTTTTGCCGATGCATCACATGAACTTAAGACACCCATCAGCATCATCAAGGGATATTCCGAAGGGTTGAAGGATGGCGTGAGTGAGAGCAAACGGGAGCGCTACATTGAGATTATTGCCGATGAGGCGATCAAAATGGAAACGATGGTTGAAGAGATGTTGGATCTGGTGCGACTGGAATCCTCAGCGATTCAATTGAATACCGATGCTGTGGCGCTGGCTGACATGATTGAAGATATCGCCGGCCGTCTGGGTCCGCAACTGAAGGACAAAGGATTGGATGTGGTGCTTGTATCCACAACAGAGCAGACGGTTGAGGGTGACCGCAGCAAGCTGGAGCAAGTTATTTTCAATATCATGATGAATGCTATACGTCACGCGATACCACATACCGATATAACTATTGAGATTAGCAGGCGTGAAGGTTTTGTCCATATTTCCATTGAGAACAAGGGCGAGCAGATCGCTGAAGCTGAGCGTCAGTATATATGGGAGAGGTTCTATCGGGTAGAGCGCTCACGTAATCGCAAAATGGGGGGAACCGGGCTCGGTCTGGCCATTGCGAAGCAGATTCTCGATCTGCACGGGTGCAATTATGGAGTGGAGAATACACCGGATGGAGTCCGTTTTTATATTATTTTTCCTAAAGCCTAGTACGAAAGGGAGTCAACTCTTATGAAGTCTTTACCATCGATTTTAACCTTGGGGAATCTGAGTTCAGGCATGCTGGCAGTCATTATGGCTATTCATGGTGAATTTGCCCTGGCTGTGATGATGATATGGGTAGCGATGTTCTTTGATCTGTTTGATGGTTATGCGGCCCGCAAATTGCATTGTGAGGGTGAGTTCGGTAAAGCCCTGGATTCGCTTGCAGATGTAGTTTCATTCGGAACAGCCCCTGTGCTGATTTTGTATCTGAACTCCATGAATGAAGTGAGTGTGCTGGGGATGGCACTGACCGCATTATTTCCGGTTTGCGGTGCATTGCGCCTGGCCCGTTATAACTGTCAGAAGACAACAAGCAGCGGTTTTGTTGGAATGCCGATTACGTTTGCCGGGGGTCTGATGTCCTTTTTCGCGCTCTGGAGTCCTTATTTCACACATGGTGTAGCTTATCTTGTCATTATTGTATTATCCGGTCTCATGGTGAGCCAAATCCGATTCCCGTCTCTAAAACAAGTGCTAGCCTCACATGAGAAGGATATTGTGGAACCGAAATAAGGAGCGAGTCAGTATGGAATTTGCAAAAGAAATTATTGGTCAATATGGTTATTTCGCAATATACGGACTACTGGCTCTTGGCGTTATTGGTATGCCGATTCCGGATGAGGTGATGATGACGTTTGTCGGTTATCTCGCCTCCATCTCGGTATTGAATTACTCCGTATCCATCGCCGTCAGTTTCGGTGGCGCATTTACCGGAGGGCTGCTCAGCTACATGATTGGCAAGAAGGCAGGCAGGCCGCTGTTTGATAAGTATGGCAAATGGATTGGCGTGAATGCCAAACGATTTAGCAGGGTGGAGTCGTGGTTTCTGAAATATGGATACTGGTCAATCATCCTCGGTTACTTCATTCCGGGCATTCGTCATCTGATGTGTTGTTTCTCAGGGATGAGCCGCATGGCAATTGGCAGATACGTAGTTGTATCGGGCATTGGTGCATTCGTCTGGTGTGTTGTCTTTATCTCGATTGGTTTTTATGTTGGTGTGTTAACTTAAAATGGGACAGCCTGTTGTAACAACGGGCAAAGATGGAAGACCTCTTGAGTGTAAGGTGGTCTTTTTTTGTTTTCTACGATATGCGAACTTGAATGAGTAACGAATACGTATGACTTGTAAAAATACGAAAAAAGCCGCTCTGACCATCTCTAACCTTCATGTTGAAGGGGAAGAATGGATCAAAGCGGCGTGAGCTTCACGACGGTATTGAACTTCTAAAGAAGATATAGCTAATATCTTCCAAACTAAAAATATTTCACAAAGCCATCAGGTAAGCTAAACGTAGATATTCTTTTACAGTTACCCGCTTAAATGTGATTCCTCAATTCCTCTTTCGACTCGTTTTTCACCCTTTTTGCGTGCAAAGGTAATTTTGAGCAGAGGTGGCGTAACCAATGTGGTTACGATGACCATGATTACGACGCTGGTAAAGTACTCCGAATCAAGCAATCCGGAAGCAAGTCCGGTTGACGCGATAATGAGAGCAACCTCACCTCTTGAAATCATTCCTGAGCCAATGGCCAATGAAGATGACATATTAAATCCAGTCAGTCGTGCACCAGCTCCGCCACCAATCAGCTTGGTTACAATAGCAATAAGGCTTATAACGACAATAAACCAAATTTGTGAACCCACACCATCAAAGGTGACGTTCAAACCAATACTGACAAAGAACACCGGAACAAAAATTCCGTAGGCGATCGGTTCCAGTTTGGTTTCAACTTCATGTTTGAAGTTGGTTTGGGAGATGGCGATCCCAGCGGCAAATGCACCAATGATTCCGGCAACACCCATCCACTCCGCAAAGTAGGAGAATCCAAAACAAATAATCAGCCCCGCAGTAATCACGGTTTCGGTTACTTTCAATGGTGCCATCCATTTCATGATGCGTGGTACAAGGAACCAGCTGGCAGCGATAATAATAACAAAGAATAACAGCTTCTTGCCAATTAACAGAGAGATTGAAGTGTCTCCTCCGCCTGTACCCAGCAAGCTCATCATAACAGCAAGAATGACCACGACCAGGACATCATCGACAACAGCTGCACCAAGGATTGTTGTACCCTCACGGGAGCTGAGTTGATCCATGTCTTTTAGTGTCTGAACGGAAATGCTGACGGACGTGGCACAGAATAAAAGTCCAAAGAACAATGCGTGTGTCTGTGACATACCGAACGCCATGGCCGAACCGTATCCTCCGATGAATGGTAAAATAATACCACCCACAGCAACGGCAAAGGCTGCTTTCCAGTTTTTCTTCAATTGTTCCAGATCGGTCTCCAGTCCAGCGATGAACATCAACAATAGTACCCCGATTTCAGCCATATAATGGACGAAATCACTTTGCTGAACCCAACCGAGAATTGCAGGCCCGAGGATGACACCCACAATCAGTTTCCCCAGTACCGACGGCTGACCCAATCTGACGGATAGATCACCAGCAAGTTTGGTAAAGATTAAAATAAGTGCAAGAACCAAAATAAATTCCATAGGTGTACTCCTCTCCAGCAGTAGCGTTTATAGGTTTACCTGCCCAAGGGGGGATCATTCCAAGCCTTTAGAACAAAAAAAGGCATAAAACAGCGCTTGTTAAGAGTGCCGCTTTTATGCCTAAAAAAGACAAAGAGGGGCCCTTGGTGACAGGCTCCTCCAGTTTCAACGCGTATGTGATTAATTGCATTAATTATACCACAAATAAAGACTTGGGTAAATGGGAGCTGGTGTGGATTTGATTGAAAATAGCCGCAAAGGGGCATTTTATAGGGGAGTGCAACGGTTTTTGTTCAGAGTGTTGTCACTTAACAGCCCGGAATTGCCGAGATATAATGATATAGAACATAGAAGTTAGGATATGAGGAGGATTTTGCATTGGGCAAAAATAACAAAGGGGAACCAAACATTCCATCCCCGACGAGCAATAAAAATTTCGCAGGCATCATTATTACGATTTCCATTCTCGCTAATGTCATTATTTTATTATTGTTCTTCGCACCGTCCATTGGTTACAAAGGTGATGTGACCTTTGATATTACGGTGTTGCCACGGTTTAATGCCGTGTTTAACAGCTTTACCTTCATCTTCCTGCTCGCAGCGCTTATTGCTATTATCAAGCGGAATGTGAAGTTGCACAAACGATTTATTCTTGCTGCATTCTCAACAACACTGTTATTCCTCGTGACCTATCTGACGTTTCATTACCTCTCACCAGAGACGTCCAAATATGGCGGCGAGGGCATCATTCGTTCCATCTATTTCTTCATTCTGATTACCCATAGTATACTGGCAGCCCTGATCGTTCCATTGGCGTTGTTCACACTTGTGTGGGGTTGGACGAATCAATTGAAGAAACACCGCAAAATTGCACGTTGGACCATGCCAATCTGGCTGTACGTCAGTTCCACAGGTGTCGTGGTATATCTGATGATGGCACCGTATTATTAATGTAATTAAGCATATCTTGCTCGACTCGCGGGTAATGTTTCCATGGAAGGAGGGTTCACGTTTATGTACAGAGTTGTTTTGATTCGCCATGGACAGAGCATGTGGAATGTAGAGAATCGTTTTACCGGTTGGACAGATGTGGATCTGACGACGGATGGTTACGCAGAAGCTCGTAAAGCTGGGAAGATCATGAAGGAACAGGGGTTTGATTTTGATTATGCCTATGCCTCCGTCCTGAAACGTTCCATCCGTACACTTGACATCGCGCTGGATGAGATGGACCTCATGTGGATTCCCATTACGAAGACCTGGAAGCTGAATGAACGCCATTATGGTGCGCTGCAAGGACTGAATAAACAGCAGACTGCGCTGAAGTATGGAGAGGACCAAGTCAAGGAATGGAGACGCTCCGTTAACGTATCTCCCCCTGCATTGGACGAAACCGATGAACGATATGTACAGGATCTGGACAAATACAAGCGGCTCGGATGCACCATCCCGGTAACGGAGAATCTGATGGATACATCTAAGCGTGTGCTGGAGTATTGGAATGCGGAGATTAAACCGATGGTGTCGGCGGGCAAAAGAGTGCTGATCTCTGCGCATGGTAACACGCTTCGTTCACTCGTCATGCATCTGGACCAACTGTCCGAAGCAGACGTGATGGCGCTCAATATCCCGACGGGCATTCCGCTTGTCTACGAATTGGATGAAGATCTGCATCCGATTGGTCACTTCTATCTGACCGCGGATGGTTCGACCTACAAACATGAAGAAATGACCCATGTGGCAACGCCATCTGATTAACGGGTGTGAGCGTGTATGCCTCAAAAGAGCAAGTGAAAGATGACCGCTGAATTTTAATTCGGGGGTCATCTTTTTTTGTGCGATCAAGCCTGCATTTCGTTTCGTTTTGCTCCCAAAGGGTAATTGTCAAACAAGACACGATGTACATTTATCCTGAAGGAGGAGAAGCACATGTCTAAAAGAAGAGGAATACTCATGACGGCTATCGGCGCAGGTGTGACTTATCTGATGAGGAACAAACAAGCAAGAGATAAGTTATTCAGCACAGTCTCGGGTATGATGAAAAGCTCCAATTCGTCCAATGGAACAAGTAAAGCCAGACCACGTGTAGAAGTAAAATAGATATCGATCGTTCGTTTTATCGATTGAATTAAATCGGTTGAATTAAAATGATCATGAGAAACCTGGAGATGAAGTCATTCCAGGTTTTTTTGTGCAATCTGAGAGCAATTCCTTGCTTTCATGTGTAATGCGATTTTTGCCAGCAAGAATGATACAATGGATACTTGCAGAACGTATGGAGGGAGATGCACATATGAAGAAAAATCGTCTGGGTACATCCGAACTGATGGTGTCTGAGATTGGGCTGGGATGTATGTCACTTGGAACCGAAATGGAACCTGCTATGGGCCTGATTCATGAGGCTCTGGATCATGGGGTCAATCTGCTGGATACAGCCGATCTGTACGATGCAGGGCGTAATGAAGAAATTGTAGGACAAGCTATTAAGGGGCGGCGAGACCAAGTCATTGTGGCGACCAAAGTAGGTAACCGTCGTATGCCCGGCAAAGAGGGCTGGTCATGGGACCCGTCCAAAGCCTACATTAAGCAGGCTGTACATGAAAGTTTGAAGCGGTTGCAGACCGATTACATTGATCTGTATCAGCTGCATGGCGGGACCTTGGACGACCCCATCGAAGAGACGATCGAAGCGTTTGAGGAACTGAAGAAGGAAGGACTTATCCGATATTACGGAATTTCCTCCATTCGTCCTAATGTGATTCGGGAGTATGTAAAGAGGGCATCCATCGTCAGTGTGATGAACCAGTACAGTGTTGCTGACCGCAGAGCGGAAGAAGAAGTGCTACCATTATTGGAACAAAAGGGGATAAGTGTAATTGCCCGTGGGCCCGTAGCCAGCGGTGTGCTCGCCGATTCCGGATCTGCCAAGGCAGAAAAAGGTTATCTGGACTATACGCCAGAGCAACTATATACCATTCGGCAAGGGTTAAGTCGTCTTGTTACGGACCAGCGCAGCATGGCTCAGACGGCTATTCGTTATGCGTTATCCCATTCTGCGGTTGCAGCCGTTGTCCCTGGTGCTAGCTCGAGAGACCAGTTGCTGCACAACATTGCCGCTTCGAATTCGCCTGCACTTACCACCGCAGAAATTCAGCAAATACGTGAGCTTAGTCCCGCTAATCTATACAAGCAGCATCGGTAACTCCATTAAGCCTATTTTCAATTGTAACTATACAAGGTACAATGAAGATCAACCATTAAAAGCAACATATAAGGGAGAGAAGACATATGGAAAGAATTCAAAGTGAACAGCAATATTTGGATACAATCAACTCTGATGGTTTTACCGTCATTAAATTTGATACAACCTGGTGTCCGGACTGCAAAAACCTGGATCGTTTTATCGGGGATGTTATCGACCAACATACGGACAAAACCTTCTATGCCTTGGATGCAGAAAAGTTCCAGCCGTTTGCTGATGAGAATGGTGTACGCGGTATTCCAAGCCTGCTCGTCTTCCAGAACGGCAAGAAAATCGCACATCTGCATAGCAAATGGGCTAAAACACCTGCTCAAATCTCCGAGTATCTGGAGACGCTTGAATCCAAAGTTTAAGCGTATGAAGGCAAAAGCAGCTTGTTAATTAACTTAACTACGGAGACCTCTTCTTGTCCAGCGACAGGAAGGGGTTTTTCTGCTTCATTCCAGCACGCAAGATGTGTATTCGAATAAGTGAAGTTGAGGACCAGCGCTTGTTTAGAATTTG
Organism: Paenibacillus sp. 2KB_22; assembly: GCF_052115745.1. Taxonomy (NCBI): domain Bacteria; kingdom Bacillati; phylum Bacillota; class Bacilli; order Caryophanales; family Paenibacillaceae; genus Paenibacillus; species Paenibacillus sp. 2KB_22. The sequence continues at coordinate 116,302 of NZ_JBFRHG010000007.1, read as the reverse complement.
TTCAGTGCCCCCATGTATACTGTGAGAACAAACTGAATATTTGGAGTGAACAAGATTCGTATGAAGAATGAAATTTTTGAGGAGATGCACCAATTAAGCCACAATGATGACCGAAGATACCGATTGTTGATGATCGGAGTCAAGCAATTGCTGCAGGAACAAAAGGAGAATAGATATAATCTGCGTGAAAGATTAAAATATCGGAAGAGACACCGGAGCATTCAAGTGAAAGAGTGGTCCTAGGCCAGACTGTTTTGAAGAAGTGAACATGAATCTGGATGTCCATGATACATAGTAAATCAAGTCGGCATTATCAATGATCTAACCCAACCAAAAAGGAAGTCATGAAGAGCAAGACTTCTTCTAATTACAGATATTCCCGTCTTTAAGCAGCCAAAAGAATCATAAACCAAAAGAATCATGAAGCTACGTAAGCATAGCAATGAACATAAAAAATGGCGGCCTCGTTCCAAATGGAACGTAAGGCCGCCATTGATTTTGCCTGTCTAATTACTTGATTGTAATGATTACATCAAAATAATAAAGAACACGGCTGCCAAGACGAAGCGATACACAGCAAAGACGGTCAGGCTCAATTTTTTCAAAATGGACAGGAACGTCTTGATCGCTAGCATGGCGACGATGAAAGCAGCAATGAATCCAATCGCAAAGATTGGGAAATCACTGCCGTTCAGGTGATCGATACTTTTGTACAGGTCATATCCCGTAGCACCAATCATAATTGGCACAGACACGAGGAATGTGAACTCTGCAGCGGCTACACGGCTTACCCCTGCAAAGAGACCGCCTGAGATCGTTGACCCGGAACGGGAGAAGCCTGGCCACAATGCCAAGATCTGAAATATACCCACCGCGAATGCCTGTTTGTAGGAAATATCATCGACATCATGGGTAGTAATTCGTTCACTCTTACGGCTCCAGCGTTCGGCCACGATCATCAATATACCACCTATAACGAGGCTGTACAGCACTGTCTCCGGACCAAACAAATGTGCTTTGATCCAGTCGCGGAATACAAGTCCGATGACTACGGCAGGAACCATCGCCAGGAAGATATGTCCCAGATTGAGGCGGCGGGAGTAGGGTCTGCTCCCTCCCGTGAAGCGGAACATATCAATGAATTTGTTCCAATACAGTACAACAACAGCAAGTACAGCTCCGAGTTGAACAACCACCTCAAACGTTTTGACTGACTCGTTGTCCTCCGATAAACCCAGCAAGTGGGCAGTCAGAATCATGTGTCCAGTGGACGACACGGGCAAAAACTCAGTCAAACCTTCGATGATGCCCATAATAATGGATGATATAATGTCCAATTCTCTTCCTCCTTGAATTGCAGGTGACAGCACAGGCTGTCCTGCTTGACCATGCCTGTTCATTTGAACTAGGCTATCACCTATTATGATCACAAATGCACTCAACTTCAACTTATGCTTGTAATCATTTGTTTAAAACTATATTGACAAAAACCTAGTTATCCCATAGGATATAACTTAACTGACTGACTGATCAATCGGGAGGGTTACAGGAATGACCAAAATCAACGGTTTGGAACCCGGTGAAGAACGCCGGGACCAAATAATACGCATAGCGATGGAGCGTTTTGCAACCCAAGGTTACCATCAGACGAAAATTTCTGATATCGTCCGTGAGGCTGGTGTGGCGCAAGGGACGTTTTACTGGCATTTCAAAAGCAAAGAAGCCATTGCTTCGGAAATTATATTAACGGGCAAGGAGGAATTGCTTGAGGCGATTGGGCAAGGATACCGCAAGGATGCCGGATCGGTAGAAGATATGGTGAAAGCATCGGAGAGGCTGTTTACAGATTTGTTCTCTTTCGCCGCACAGAATCGTTATTTTATGGAACTGTTGCTTAAAGGCATCGTGACGGAAGAATCCGTACAACGCTTGGTTGAGGAGACACGCAATGCTGTCGAAACTGCGTTCCGTCACAATATGGAACGTGCCATCGAACTTGGCATGTTGCCTGAGAGCATGGATGTACCGCTTCGAGCAGCGCTGTTGGTAAGCATGATTGAAGGCATGATATCGCGCTGGTTGTTCGGTTCCGATGAGTTGCACAGCAAGTTCTCAGCCATGACAGCTTCTTCGCTGGCAGCTGAGGCAGCAAGCTTTGAGTTTTACGGACTATTGGGCACATAAGCCATGTGCAGAGTTCGCAGCTTTATTTTTCAAACGAGTGACCAGAGATTCACATGATTAAACAAATAGCAGGGAATAATGGGTACAACTGCGGTTTAGTCACACCATAAAGTAACCAAATGTACATCCAGAACAATACATGATTGAGAGGAAGTTAACGTAATGAACAAAACATATGGATCGAAAACTCGTAAAGGCTGGTCTTTGACAGCTATTCTGCTGATGACCGTGCTGGTACTTAGTGCATGTGGAAGTAAGGCAACAGACAATGGAAGCACGAATGGTGCACAGGCAAGCAATGAACTGGAGCAGATCAAGTCTGCTGGCGTAATCAAAGTAGGCATGATGGGCACATATGCACCATACAACTTCCTGAACGATAAGAAAGAAATGGACGGCTACGATGCCGATATCGCACGTGAGGTTGCGAAGCGTCTTGGGGTTAAGGTTGAATTCGTATCCCAGGAGTTCTCCGGTCTGACACCAAGTCTGCAAGCGAAGAAGCTGGATGCCATTATCAGCCAGATGACCATTACCGATGATCGTAAGAAAGTTCTCGATTTCAGTGATCCGTATATTACGAACCAAGTCAAAATCATTGTGAAAAGTGACAATAACGATATTACCAAGCTGGAAGATTTCAAAGGAAAAACGATTGGCGTAGGTCTGGGTACAAACGATGAGACGTATCTGCGTAATGAAGTATTGCCGAAAGTGGGAGACTTCACCATTAAGACGTATGACGATGTCATCTCTTCACTTAAAGACCTGAATGCTGGACGAATTGATGCCACAATTAACAACATGTATGCACTGAAACCAATTGTGGATGCAAATGGATTAAGTATCAAAGCCGTAGGTGAACCGATTAAGAGTGACCAAGCAGGTATTGCTGTTCGCAAAGACAATCCGGAACTCGTAGCAGCACTGAATGATGCTCTCAAAGGCATGAAAGATGATGGCACGTACAACACCATCTTCAAAAAATGGTTTGGTGAAGAGCCTGTGCAATAATGAACTGGCAAGGCGAAGGGGAGATTTAACCCATGGAACTGGTATTTGAGAATATCCCCTTCTTTCTGAAGGGGGCTTACTATACGTTATACGTAACTGTGATCTCGATGTTTTTTGCATTCATCATCGGATTACTTGTTGCTATTGCTCGTCTAAAGGGGCCAATGTGGCTCAGGTTGATTGCAAGGTTTTATGTATCCATCATGCGGGGAACTCCGCTGCTGGTGCAATTATTCGTCATTTATTACGGATTGGTCGATTATGGAGTAACCTTGGGATCACTTACGGCTGCCTGTCTGGGACTTAGTCTGAATGCAGGTGCGTTTCTGTCAGAGACGTTCCGTGGAGCTATCCAAGCTGTACCGAAAGGGCAGATGGAAGCCGCATACGCAACTGGAATGACCCCGGCTCAAGCGATGAGACGCATTATCTTCCCGCAGGCCGTACGTATTGCCATCCCGCCGATGGGGAACACCTTCATTGGTATGCTGAAGGAAACATCACTTGTGGCGGCAATCGGTGTTACCGAGTTGTTGCGTTCAGCACAATTGTTGGTATCACAATATGCGGTGAATATGCCGTTCTACCTGGCGATTGGTGTGATCTACTGGATAATGAGTATCGGCTTCTCGGCCATTCTGGAACAAGTGGAGCGCCGGTTAGCCCGCGCTTACTGATGGGAGGGGAGAACCGATGATTACAACAACTGGACTTACCAAACGTTTTCAGCAAAATGAAGTGCTCACCAACATCGATCTGCATGTTGATGCCAAAGATATTGTTGTATTGCTTGGTCCAAGTGGTTCAGGCAAGAGTACTTTGCTGCGCTGCCTGAATGGACTGGAAGAGCTGTCCGGAGGACAGATCGAAGTGAACGGCATTGTGGTTAACAGTGCTGATCCGCTGCGGGTTCAGCGTGCCCGGGTCTTGGAGATCCGTCGCCAGACCGGTATGGTCTTCCAGCAGTTCAATCTGTATCCGCACAAGACGGTGCTGGGTAATGTGATGGAAGGTCTTGTGACGGTGAAAAAAATCAAGCGTGACGAAGCGGCCGAACGCGGCCGGATCCTACTGGATCGCGTGGGCCTGTCGGACAAGCAGGATGCATATCCATCCCGATTGTCCGGTGGACAACAGCAGCGGGTCGCCATTGCACGTGCACTTGCGATGGAGCCTGAAGTGATGCTGTTTGATGAACCGACTTCAGCTCTTGATCCCGAACTTGTCGGAGAGGTGCTTTCCGTCATGAAGGAGCTGGCAGAGGAAGGCATGACGATGCTGGTCGTGACGCATGAATTGAAGTTTGCCCGTAATGTGGCGAACAAAATAGTCTTTATGGCGGATGGATCGATCGTGGAAGAAGCAAGTCCACAAGCTTTTTTTGAACATCCTACGCAAGAACGCACCCGCCGGTTCTTGCAACAAATTACTGAATTCTAATGAAGATAACAGCGATCGGAAGGTTATTCTGTCATCGGAGTGGCAAGTGCAAACCTTTTTCGCTTGAACTTAACCTATTCTAAGAAAGAAGGATAACATTATGAATGTAACAACCGTATGGAAAGGCAAACGCGCGTTTACTTCCGAAGGACCCTCTGGCTACGCGGTTGGCATGGATGCCACTGCTGCTTATGGTGGTGACAGCAAGGGTGCAACCCCGATGGAATTGTTACTGGCTGGTCTCGGCGGCTGTATGGGAATCGATATTACAATGATTCTGGACGCATTCCTGGACAAAATTGAGTCGATTGAGATTGAAGCGCAGGGGACACGCAGCGAAGAGATGCCCAAAGGCTTCACATCCATTGATCTGATCTTCAAAGTCGATGGCGATATTCCGGATTATCGCATCTGGAAAGCGATCCAGATGGCAGAAGAGAAATATTGTGCAGTCTCCGCTTCGTTGAACGCCGATATTCATCCGAAGCTGATCCTGAACGGGGTAAGCACACCTCGTCCTTAACAGCACGCGCACAAATTTTATACTGAGCAGGCACTTCCAATCGTGGGAGTGCCTTTTTTTGCTTTTTTACCCCTCAACAGTTCGTAGGTAAAGTCAGGCTGAATGTTGAACAAGGTTCCAGATGCCCATGAATTCCGTGATAGCCTCATCGATCGTTGCAAAAGGTACGCCATCGCGGGCTTGTGTAGATATGCCTTGCATAAAGGTATCAAATACGGTGGTTAGCATGGCTACATTCGTGGAAGCAGGAATTTCACCGACATCCACAGCACGCTGGATGCAATCCTGCAGGCGGTTACGAGTCAGCTTTCTTTTCTCAGCTGCAATGTCACGGATATGATTGTTTTTGGAAGAACATGTGCTAGCTGACAGCACAATTAAACAGCCAGATGGATGTGTGCTGTCTGTTTGCATTTTTGCGGTACTTCTTAATGTTGTTTCAATCGCTTCTCTTGGTGACAGCGTGAGATCCGAGAAACTTTCCGTCACACGTCCAAACGTTCCCATATATCGTTCTACCACTTCTTTATACAGCGCTTCTTTGGATTCAAAGGCTGCATAAAAGCTGGCTGCTGAAATATCCCCCATGGCTGCTCGAAGCTGAAGTAATGAAGTGGCCTCGAAACCTTGCTCCCAAAAGAGCATCATCGCTTGTAATAGAGCTTCATCCCGATCAAAAATGCGTGGACGTCCCGTTCTTGCCATAAGAGATCCCCCCTTTTATCTTAATTATATACTAATCGATCCAAAAGTCATTGACAAGGTGAGACAGTCTGAATAATATAAGGAATGATCGATCCATAATTCGATTACTTGTTCTATACTACCTTAAAAGGAGCTGCACAGATGTCGGATATATCTTCTCATCGTTTTCCGTGGTTGGGGTTGCTGGCCCTGGCTATGGCGGGTTTCATAGCCATTATGACCGAAACACTTCCTGCGGGTTTGCTGCCGCAAATTAAAGAAGGGCTGCAGATCTCTGAGGCAGGGGCGGGGCAGCTTGTCACCTTTTATGCTGTTGGGTCGCTGGTTGCTGCCATACCTGTGGCGGTGCTGACAAAGGGCTGGCGTCGTCGTCCGCTTTTACTTCTGTCTATTATCGGTTTTCTTGTCTTCAACACTATTACTGCCCTCTCGTCAAACTATGTTTTGACACTTTTCGCTCGTTTCTTGGCCGGTGTTGCAGCTGGTGTCTCCTGGGGCCTAATTGGTGGTTATGCATTACGTATGGTACCTGAGCATCTCAAGGGAAGGGGAATGGCTGTGGCTATGATTGGAACACCGATTGCCTTATCATTTGGTGTTCCGGCAGGTACGCTGCTTGGTTCATTTATGGGGTGGCGCTCGGTGTTCTGGCTGATGTCATTGCTGGCGTTTATACTGATTTTCTGGGTGCTTTGGAAAGTACCCGACTATCCGGGGCAGTCAGCGGATAAACGTATCTCTGTCATGCAAGTCCTGTTCACCCCCGGTGTAATTCCCATTTTAACTGTCGTTTTAGCCTGGATGTTGGCTCATAATATTTTATACACGTATATTGCTCCTTTTCTCACTGATGTCGGTTTGGAATCCAAGGTTGGACTCATTTTACTTGTTTTTGGTCTGATGGCATTGGTGGGCATTTGGATTACAGGTATTTTCATTGATCGGTGGCTGCGTGTGCTGGTTCTCCTGAGCCTTGCGGGCTTTGCTTTGATTTCCCTTGTATTAGGTCTTTGGAGTGAGCATGTTGTTGTCATCTTCGGTTCTGTTGCGCTGTGGGGTCTGACATTTGGAGGTGCGGCTACCCTGTTGCAGACCGGACTTGCTCAAGCTACGGGCGAACAAGGTGTGGATCTTGTAATGCCGATTAATACAACCGTTTGGAATCTGGCTATTGCCCTTGGGGGAATGGCGGGAGGTGTTCTTCTGAATCAATGGGGAGCTTCGTCATTTAACTGGGCCATCGTGGTTTTAACATTGGTGGCTTTGATTGTTGCATGGCGTGCCAAAAGATATGGATTTCGCCCATCCAGAAGTCACTAAGCCTGTCAGCAGAAATAATTCGGTAAGTCCGGCCGCCATGTTAATGGCGGCTTTCTTTTTGTTAGAGGTTATGCTGGCTTGTTGCCCGGCAATAGATATACCTATCTCAATGACAATCCGAATTCTGGCGGTTATGTGGTATGATTAATTCAGAGGACAGAACATCCTGATCCTGCTCTTTATATGTAAGCGCTTATACAGATGACGGAAGGTGCAGACATGTTTAAAAGGCTAATACGAACCACCAATAATCTCAAATTAAAGCATAAATTGCTCATTTCCTATGTACTGGTTGTCATGATTCCGGTATTGATTGTTGGTCTTGCTGTGACCAGTTATTTTCGCCAGCAAGCTCTCGACAATGCGATAGGGCAGACGATCATCAATGTGGATAAGATCAAGAGCCAGACGGCGACTATGCTGCGTGTACCAACGGATATATCCAATCTTTTAATGTTTAATGCGGATCTCAAGGAGATCGTGAATAAACGGTACAAGAGCGTTGTGGAACTAACCTCGGCTTATCTTGCGTACAAAGACTTTCAGGAGTACAGGCGTTTGTACCGTGAGATAGCCGGCATTCGTTTTTACTCAACTAACCCAACATTGATCAACAACCTCGAATTCATCCCGGTAGACAAGCAGACGGAAGAGAGCTACTGGTACCAACAGGCATTGAAAACAACCAGCATCGGGTGGTTCTACATTCCGGACAAGGAAGATAATCCTGTACACAAGCTCAGCTTGGTGCGCAAAGTACCTTTTGCCGAATATCGGACCGAGGGCGTATTGATGATTGTGATCAATCAGGATGAGCTGAATGGATTGCTCCGTCAGGAACAGTTCGAGACGATGATTACGGACGAGCAGGGTTATGTGGTTGCAGCCAAGAATACCGAACTGGTAGGGAGAACGCTGGACGAGCTTGATTTTGGCGTTGATCTGCAGAATCAGGCCAAAGGAACCATTGAAGCTGATTTTCGGGGGGAGCCATCCAACATTGTTATTGATGAGTTGGGCCCTGGATCGAGTATGAACAGCCTGAAGGTTATTTCGGTTTTTGCCACCAAAAATATCGTCAAAGACGCCAACACCGTCAGCATGATTGGCATGATTTTCATTATACTTGTGCTCGTTATTGCCTTATTATTCGTATATATCATCTCGTTCCTCACTTCGAACCGATTGCTCCGGCTGAGTAAACACCTCAACAAGCTGGCATTAGGTGACCTGAACGTGACTTCGCGGATTGATGGAAACGATGAGATTGGACAATTGTCACGACAATTCAACTATATGGTGAAAAGTATCAATGAACTCATGACGCAGGTGGTAGAAGCGACAGAACAGAACAATCAATTGGAAATCGCCCAAAAAGAGATTAAACTGAAAATGATGGCGAGCCAGATCAATCCACATTTCTTGTTTAATGCACTGGAGTCCATTCGGATGAAAGCGCATATTAAGGGAGAAGCAGAGATTGCCAACATCGTTAGACTACTGGGCAAGCTGATGCGCAAGAGTCTGGAGATTGGCAGTGGAAAAACAACATTCCGGGCTGAACTAGAAATGGTACGTTCCTATTTGGAAATTCAGAAATTCCGTTACGGCGATCGCCTTGCATTCCAGATCGATATCGATCCCGAGGTGGAGAAGATGTACATTCCGCCTCTCATTATTCAACCTTTGGTTGAGAATGCGATTGTCCATGGTCTGGAGAACAAAGAGGGTACAGTCCGTGTTCGTATAAGTATTCGTTTAGTAGAGAACATTGTGCAGATCCGTGTGGATGACAATGGTGCAGGCATAACGGCAGAACGACTGGCTGAGGTGATGCAGTTTATCTGTGGACCGGAGGAACAGGAGAAGAGTCGGATCGGCATGCGTAATGTACATCAACGCTTAACATTGACGTACGGGGAGCCATATGGATTGCAGATTAAGAGTGTATATGGGGAAGGAACAGAGGTTTCTTTCACTTTGCCAGCAGGAGGGGACCAACATGTATAAAGTGTTTTTGGTGGATGACGAACCGAGCATACGTGAGGGACTGACAACCATTATCGAGTGGGAAAAATACGGATTCCAGGTCATCGCTACAGCTGCTAGCGGGCGTGAGGCCATCTCCCGGTTTGAGGAATTGGAGCCTGATCTGACGATTATTGATATTCGCATGCCCGGTATGACCGGGCTGGATGTGATTGAAGAAGTGCGCCGGAATCATCCGGATTCGCACTTTTTGATATTGAGCGGTTATGCCGATTTTGATTATGCCAAGAAAGCCATCAGTTTTGGTGTGGACGGTTATCTGCTCAAACCGGTGGATGAAGATGAGATGATTAGTGAACTGGAGCGGATTGCTACAATCCTGACCCGTGAACGGGAGACAATGGCACGTCAAGCTGGTGAAGATACTGTCTATCTGGAGCACCAGATTGAGGCTTTGCTCTATGACAGTTTGGAAGGTGCGGGCAGCATGGAAGAAGATAGCCTAGGGCTGCACTGGCCTCACTATCAGATTATTCTGCTTGAGATGCATGCGGCCCCCGACCTGCAACGGGGAAGTGTTATGAAGCGCAAACTGATTGAAGCATTTGACCAGAAAGACCGAGGCATCGTATTCTCGTTCCATTCCGGTCTGGGGTTGTTAAGCAAGGAAACAATCACATCTGAGTCATCTGCAAGAATTCTTTATGATGAGCTGGAAGAACTTCTGGGAGAATGGGAGATCCACATGTATGGTGCTGCAGGTGAACCCGTACATTCCACTTCTGAAATTGCGCGGTCATACACGCAGGCGAATCGTACACTCGGTGAACGCTTCTTATTCACGGAGAAACGCATCATGCTGTGGACTGAAGGTAGCGAAGGCAAAGGCGTTGTTAAGCCGGCAGTTGAAGCTGTGGACGGAACACATGAACCCGTTGAGGACGAACTCGCGGACAAGCTGTACTATGCGTTAGACATCCGTAGCAGTGAGTCAGTTATGCGGGTACTGGGTGAGATGGAAGAGCGATTGGTCCCATATCACCGAACAGAGCAAGCGATCAAAACGGCTTTCTCACAAGTGTTCTCCCTAGCGTTCAACAAGCTTGCAGCTACGAATCAACATATGCACTCCATTATGCAGGAACATTCGGTTTTGATTAATGAAGTCTATCATCAATTTACGATGTCAGATCTCAAAGTCATGGCAGCAGAACATTTTAATCGACTTATTCTACGTATGGGTGGGGGGAGCAAGGATACTGTATTGAAACAGATGATTGAATTTATCCAACGTAACCCTGGCGAAAATCTCAAGCTGGAGGTACTTGCTGAAGTGTTTAACTATAACAGCAGTTACTTGGGTAAGTTGTTCAAGAATCATACTGGAGAGTATTTCAATGCATTTCTGGACAAGGTTCGTATGGAAAAGGCCAAGGAATTGCTGGATGAAGGACTGAAGGTCCATCAGGTCGCGGCGAGAGTGGGGTATGCGAATGTGGACTACTTCCACGGTAAGTTCAAGAAATATGTAGGGGAATCCCCTTCCGCTTACAAACAGGCCAGAACCCAATCTTCGTCCAAAACGTCGGCTGCTGATCTAAACGAGGAATGAGTACGAAGTGATGGGCCTTGCCCATGCTTATAAAATAAAACGTTTTCGACAAACTGACATGTTCCAGCTTCATCATATTGTCCATGCACTTCCCATGATAAGCAATGGTCACGGAGTGTACCACATCATAGACTGGGTTTACAAGAACTCAGGTGAAGGGATGGTTATACGATATGAATCTGTCTGATATAGGTACGGCACGTCATACATTGAACTTAAATGGAACATGGCAGTTTCGATTGGATCTGGAGCCCGATGAACGGGTTGCACAAAAGATATTACCGCCTTCACAGTGTGAAAATACATCATGGGAGACCATTCAGATTCCCGGTTCATGGGAAGAGCAAGGATACGGAGATGAGCCTGAATACGAAAGGCTCGATACCTGGACCAAAATACGCGAGTATGAAGGCATGGCCTGGTATGCTCAGGATGTTCATGTTCCATCAGACGACCCTGGCAGCCAGTATGTATTTCGACTGGAAGGAGTTCGCTGGACAACGAATCTCTGGATTAATGGGCATTACGCCGGGCAGCAGGATAGTCTGGTGAATCAACAGAAGTGGAATGTCACCTCACTTGTGAAGCAGGGAGAAGTGAATCGGGTGGAGATCCGCGTGGATAATACGATGAAACTTCCGCTGGCCGGTAGCCATATTCATTCATTGCATACAGCTACAGCCTGGGGTGGAATCACCGGTGGGGTCTATCTGGACTGTCTGCCTCCATGCCGAGTAGAGACGTTACGCATTCAACCCGATGCTGAACATGGAACCATTCTAGTGGATTGCACTGTAAGCGCTCCCGTAAGTAGATCGGATAGAGCGGTTCAATTACATGTGGATATCCAGCATCCAGATGGCACATGGCTTGATCGATATAGTTGTCATGTGAAGCTGGAAGCTCGAACGCAAACTGATCTAGGCTCAGTAAGTTCAACTGAAAGCAATGCTGTAATTGATCATTGGCGGTTGGAAATTGGGGCGGAGAAGTCTGTTGCCAGATGGTCGGATGAATCTCCCAAAATGTACAGAGCCGTGGTCCGTCTGCTTGATGGTGAACGGGAACTGGATCTGGTAGAGCAAACATTTGGTGTACGTTCTTTGGTTGCCGATGGTAAGCAGCTTAAACTGAATGGAACCCCAGTCTATTTACGCGGGTATGTTGATTGCTGTATCTTTCCACTCACAGGTTATCCCGTCTGGGACAAGGCGCATTACATTCACCAGTTTCGAGTCGCCAGATCGTATGGCTTCAATCATGTCCGGCTGCATGGGTGGAGCGCGCCGGAGCCTTTCTGGGACGCGGCTGATGAAGAGGGCATGCTGGTGCAGGCAGAGCTGCCACATTGGTCTCGATTCTTTGAACATTCAGATCAGTCAGCGCCGGCTGAAGTGTTGACCTATCTGACACAGGAACTGGACGGGTTGCTCCTGTCACTTCACAGACATCCTTCATTTGTAATGTTCTCCATGGGGAATGAACTTATTGGTGCGAATGGCCATCCGGAACTTAATGCATGGGTCTCCAGGGCAAAAGAGATGGACCCAACCCGTTTATATACGGACAATACAGGTTTTGGACAGCTTCCAGCGCAAGGGCGGGAAGGTGATTATTATATTCAGTCGTTGAACTGGCATCCCCCACTGGAGTCTGCATATTCTGCTGTACCGGATACAACACTGGACTATCATGCCGTCACCAGACTTGCAGAGCATCCGGTAATTGGACATGAACATGCACAGTACACCATGTATGTGCGGCCTCAGGAAAGAGCCAAATATACGGGTATTCTGCGTCCCTCCTGGCTACAACCCATTGAAGAATCACTTACTCGCAAAGGAATGATGGCGGATTTGGCGCATTTTCAACAAGCCAGCGGTACACATCTGATACGTTCCTTAAAAGAAGCCATGGAGCGGATAAGACGAACACCGGATGCTGCGGGCGTGCAATTGCTGGATATCCGTGATTTTCCGGGCCAGGGACATGCTACGACGGGCATTCTGGATGTATTCTGGGACGACAAAGGCATTACAACACCTGAAGAATTCATGCAATTCAATTCCGATGTGGTCGTGTTGCTAAGCTGCAAGGAGCGTACATTTTACGCTGGAGAATCCATTGATGTGGATGTACGCATATCTCACTATGGTAAAGTTCCGCTTGAAAATGTATCCATACATTGGAAGTTGATTAGCGATGAAGTGGTACGTACCGAAGGGGAATGGAGAACCGGAGATATTCAATGCGGGTCCGTTATGTCAATGGGAAGCATCGTTGCTACAGCACCTCGTGAGGGGGCGGCGGCTTTTCGGATTGAAGCAGAGCTGCGGTCAGGAGATTCGGAAAGACATACAGTCAATGTATGGCATGGTTGGTCGTTTCCTTTGTATCAGTCCCATCCGGGTTCGAATCGGATCTGGAATACAGTTGTAGAGTTGCAGCCATTCCTTGGTGAAGCGCATAATGATCGCGTAGATCACATCGATGGATTCAAGTTGTTGAAAAATGGAAAGATCGACTTGGTTCTCGTTCAGTCATTAACACCCAATGTTGTTGATTATGTAGTCAACGGGGGAAGTGTTTGGCTACAGCCAATCGCAGAAGGGCTATATGATTCAGTGGAGACCAAATATCTGCCTGTATTCTGGAATTACCTCATGTTCGCTACACAGCCTGGTGCAACGATGGGCATGTATTTGAGAGATCAGGTACCACTGCTGGGCTCCTTCCCGCATGATGGAGCTTCCGACTGGCATTGGTATCATCTTGTAAATGGTACACCGGCGATATGTTTGGATACTCTGCCCGGGGTGGAGCCGCTGATTGAGGTGGTGGACCATTTCCATCGGGCCAAACGACTCGCTTATGCATTTGAGGCAAATGTAGGGAAGGGCAAGATTCTGGTGTCCTCACTTCCTTTTACTAACCTGTCGTTAATGAAGCGTCCGGAAGCCTCCTACTTATTTCAGGAAATACTTGCGTATCTGAATGGAGATCAATTTCAACCGGAAAGCTCCATAACGGTTGCACAATTGCTCGGGATCGCAAAACTGCAAACCATTCAATTTACATTGTAGACACGGGGACCTTCAAGGGTCCCTTTTGTATGTCTTTAATTTGAAGTAAACGATTACTATAAAACGTTTTCGAAAATTACATATAAAACTTAATATTACCTTTATATTGCTTTTAGTGCATTTAAAAGTAGAATTTATCACTGATTTTAACGAAATAATGTCTGATTATATATGTCTATATCTAATTTTTATATGATTTTCTCTAAAATCCAGATGGTATTTTGAAAACGCTCTATCGAGTATGATTATTTTATAAAACAGAGGAGGGGGAACGGAGATGGAAACGCTAACAAAAAAATCCGCTTCCGCGAACAGAAGCAGTGACCCCAAACCGCCTTTAAAGAATCGGCGGAACGGAATTTGGGACAGAATGAAACAGCAGAAATATCTCTATCTCATGTCATTGCCATTCGTAGCTTGGGTTTTCGTATTTAACTATCTGCCACTATGGGGATGGACGATGGCTTTCCAAAATTATAAACCTGCCAGATCGTTTGGTGATCAAGAGTGGGTTGGTTTTAAACACTTTGTAGAGCTGTTCAGTGATGATCGTTTCTATCTGGTACTTCGGAATACGCTTGCAATGAGCTTGATGGGACTGGTTGTCGGTTTCATCGTACCGATATTCTTCGCTATTCTCCTGAATGAAATGAGAGGCATGTTCTTCAAACGTGCTGTGCAAACAGTATCCTATCTGCCTCACTTTGTATCCTGGGTCGTTGTAGCAGGGATTATCACCAAGATGCTCTCCACCGATGGAGGGATTATCAATGATATCCTGGTAGGCCTGAACATTATTGACCAGCCGATCCAATTCATGGCCAAGGGGAACTTGTTCTGGTACATTGTAACCGCTTCAGATATGTGGAAAGAAACCGGTTGGAATGCCATCATCTATCTTGCAGCGATTACCGGTATTGACCAAGAGTTGTATGAAGCTTCCCGTGTAGATGGAGCCAACCGCTGGAGACAAATGTGGCACATCACGTTGCCTGGCATACGGACCACGATTTCCGTACTTTTCATCATGTCTATTGGACATCTTATCAGTATCGGTTTCGAGAAGCAGTTCTTGCTTGGCAACAGTCTGGTCACAGACTACTCGGAAGTACTTGATCTATACGCGCTCAATTATGGTTTGAATATGGGACGATTCTCATATGGTACAGCCATAGGTATATTCAACTCCGTTGTCAGTATCATCCTTCTGTTTACTGCGAACGGCTTGTTCAAAAAATTCACCAAAGAAAGCATCATGTAGGGAGGGGACGACATTATGGCGAACAAAGCATTCAATGCTAGTCGAGGCGATAAACTGTTCGATATATTCAACATCCTCGCGATGACCATGGTGCTGATCGTAACACTATATCCATTCCTTAACGTACTAGCCATCTCACTTAATAACTCAACGGATACAGTACGTGGCGGGATTTACTTGTGGCCTCGCGAATTCACATTACAGAACTACAAAACGATCTTCCAATATGATGGATTGCTACAAGGTTTGCAGATCTCCATTCTGCGTACAATTGTAGGTACTGTGCTCGGATTGATCAGTTCTTCTATGATCGCCTTTACACTGAGCAGACCTGACTTTGGACTTCGTAAATTTGTTTCCACAACGCTTGCGCTCACGATGTATTTCTCCGGTGGTTTGATTCCGGTATACATCCTGATGCGTGACCTGAACCTGATCGGTACATTCTGGGTATATGTATTGCCAGGCATGATCAGTGCATTTAACGTCTTCATTATCCGTTCATTCATTGATGGTCTGCCGTATGCATTGCAGGAATCCGCGAAGCTGGACGGAGCGAATGACTTTACGATCTATTACAGAATCATCCTGCCACTGTGTAAACCGGTTCTCGCAACCATCGCGTTGTTCCTGGCTGTAGGTCAATGGAATGCATGGTTCGATACGTACCTGTACAATGGTTCAAAGGCACATCTGACCACACTCCAATACGAGTTGATGAAAGTACTGCAAAGTACACAGCAAGGCTCAGGTGCTGGACGGAATGCCAATGATATGGCACAGCAAATGACACAGATTTCACCGGAATCGATCAAGATGGCGATTACGATCGTTGTAACGGTTCCAATCCTGATTGTATATCCGTTCCTACAGAAGTACTTTGTTGGCGGTATGACATTGGGCGCAGTAAAAGCATAAGCAAGCTTGTACAGGCTGCCACATAGAGCGGCCGTACATCTACAAATGAAGCATCAGGATACCCGAAGCGCAGCCATTTGGTCTGCGCTTCACCGTATAGGGCTGCGGTGTGGTATTCATGAAGCTATAGACAGGGACAAAAAAGTCCCGGACAAACAGACATATGAAACAGGGAGGATTACCATAATGGCAAGTTCCAAAATGAAGATTGCACTGGCACCAGTGCTTGCAATGTCTTTACTCGCAGGTTGCGGTGGAGGAAGCGGCGGTGATACGTCGTTCAAGGATACAAGCGCAGAGACAACTCCACTTACTTTTGATTTCTTTAGCGTTGACCCCAGTCCGAACTGGAATGGCATGAAGGATGAAGTGGGTAAAGTCCTTACAGAAAAAACAGGGATAACCCTTAACGGTGAATTTGCCGTTAGTGGTGGTCAAGATAAAATATCCTTAATGGCAGCGAGCGGAGACTATCCGGATATCGTGTCACCCAAAGGAGAACTTAGCAAACTGGTGGATGCCGGAGCAATGCTCGATCTGACAGATCTGATCGACCAATATGCTCCCAATCTGAAGAAGCTGTATGGTAATTACATGGACCGGTTGAAATACAGTAATGAGGATCAGGCTATTTATGTGCTGCCGACGTATTATGCGGTAGACCAGAAGTACTTTGATGCAGGTGGTGGATTTGGAATTCAGCACCGTGTACTGAAAGAACTCGGATACCCGGAAGTGCGTACACTTCAGGATTACGAGAATGTATTGAAGGCTTACAAAGAGAAACACCCTACGATTGATGGTCAGCCAACCATCCCGTTAACACTGGATGCGGATGATTGGAGAATCATGATTACCGTAACGAACCCGGCCTTCCAGGCAACGGGTGCGCCGGATGATGGTGAATATTACATCGATCCAGAGACGTATGAAGCAAGTCTGCATTACAAACGTCCAGAGGAAAAAGAGTACTTTCGCTGGTTGAACCATATGTATAACACTGGATTGCTGGATCAGGACAGCTTCATCCAAAAAACAGACCAATACAAATCCAAAATTGCTAGTGGACGTGTTCTGGGTGTCATTGACCAGGATTGGGGTTATTCCGATGCAGAAAATGCACTGAAATCTGCGGGCAAGACTGAAGCAACGTATTCACACTTCCCGGTAACCCTGTCCGAGGATATCAAGGATCATGCCTACCAAGACCCTGGTTTTGTATCCGGTTGGGGTGTAGGGATTACAACATCGAATCCTGACCCAGTTCGTACGATCAAATTCTTCGATTACCTGGCTTCTGAAGAAGGTCAAGTGCTGATGAACTGGGGAATTGAGGGCAAACAGTATGAAGTGAAGGACGGCAAACGTGTGATTCCTGCCGACATTCTGGATCAGAAAACCAATAATGCAGCCGTATTCCAGAAAGAAACGGGTATTGGACTGTACACCAATATGTCCGGTCACTATGGAGACGGTGTGAAGGATTCAACGGATAACTACTACACTACGAATTTCCCTGAACAGATCGTGGCAGCATATTCCGATGCAGAGAAAGAAACACTCAAAGCTTACGGTGCTACGACATGGAAAGATCTGTTCCCGAGTGAAGATGAGTTCCCAATCAAACCATGGGGAGCAGCATACAATCTGCCAACACCAGGTGACTCCAACTACAACGTCATCTTCAAGAAAACACAGGATATCATTCGGAAACGTATACCGGAAGCCATTTTGAGTACTCCTGAACAGTTCGATGCCATCTATGACGGCATGATTACAGAAGTGAATCAAGCAGGGGCAGAGGATATGGAAAAACAATATACAGAACTCGTTCAAAACCGTGTCCAGTTGTGGAGCGGTGAAGAGGCTAAATAAACAAGTAACAAGACAGATTTAAAAAGAGAAAGAACCCGTATTATACGGGTTCTTTTTTTATCTAAAACGTTTTCTAAAAAACGTTTTCAATTTTATAAATTCACTATTGACAAGGACTTTAAGAGCGATTATTATTCAAATATGAAAGCACTTACATTTGCTTGTACATCATGTGATATGCAGACTGATTGCAGGGTGGAAGTTCCGGAATGGGAAGGAAATAAAGTAGTGCAGGGCAGTTTTTCATTTTTAAGAAAACGCTTCTAATGTTATAAAAACAAGAAAATTACATTCGTTTCATCTGGTCACGGTATGTGCAGGTCAGCCTGTTATACAAATATACAGCTTCATTATATCCATAAGGGGGATTACACATGAAGGGCAAAACACCAAAAACATTCGCAATGCTTCTGTTAGCCAGTGCTCTTGCAATTACAGCAGGATGCAGCAGCAATGGAGGAGGAAGTAACGCTTCAGAAAAGCCGGTTGATTCCGGAGACACAACCAGTCCAGTAACCTTTACATTCTTTGGTGCAGACGCAAGTCCGAACTGGAATAACATGAAGGATGCTGTCGGTCAAGAGATTACCAAGGCAACGGGAGTTACAATTGAAGCTGAGTATGATGTGAATAATGGTGGCGACCAAAAGATTCCTTTGATGGCTGCCAGTGGTGATTACCCTGATATTATCTATCCTAAAGGCAACTTGTCGAAGCTTGTGGATGCAGGCGCGATGCTGGACCTGACCGATCTGATTGAGGAGCATGCTCCCAATTTGAAAAAAATCTATGGTGATCAGATGAACCGTCTGAAATATAGCTTGGAAGATCAAGCGATCTATACGATTCCGACCAACATGGGTGTAGATAACGTTGCATTTGATGCTACGGGCGGATTCGAAATCCAACAAAGAGTATTAAAAGAGCTCGGCTACCCTGAAGTAAAAACACTTGAGGATTACGAGAACGTACTGAGAACGTATTATGAAAAACATCCAACGATTGATGGTCAACCGACTATTCCGTTGACATTAAACGCAGATGACTGGAAGATCATGATCACGGTAACGAACCCTGCATTCCAAGCTACGGGTGGACCGGATGATGGTGAGTATTATATCAATCCTGAGACCTATGAAGCCGTTCTGCACTACAAACGTCCTGAGGAAAAGGAATATTTCCGTTGGTTGAACAAAATGTACAATGAAGGTCTGCTGGACAAAGACACATTTGTTCAAAAGGATGACCAATATAAATCCAAAATTGCCAGTGGCCGTGTACTTGGTCTGATCGACCAGGAGTGGAACTATGGTGAGGCGGAGAATGCTTTGAAATCGTCTAACGGTGGCGATAAAACATATGCCCACTTCTCCGTGTCTCTGAACAAGGACATTGTGGACCATACATTCCAGCCGACAGGTTTTGATGGTTACGGCATTGGGATTACAACTTCAGCCAAAGATCCGGTGCGCATTATCAAATTCATGGATTGGCTTGCATCTGATGAAGGTCAAGTCTTGAGAAACTGGGGTGTTGAAGGCAAGCACTACCAAGTAGAGAATGGCAAACGCGTTATCCCGGCAGATGTACAAGATCGCAAAACCAATGACAACTCTGCCTTTACGAAAGAATCTGGCGTGGGTATGTACAATATCTTCAGTGCAAGATACGGTGATGGAGTGAAAGATGCTACGGATAACTATTATACAACGAACTTCCCTGAGCAGATTCAGGCTGGATATACTGCAGCAGAGAAAGAGACATTGAAAGCTTATGGAATTACAACTTGGAAAGATTTCTACCCTTCCGAAGATGATCTGAAATTGAAAGATTGGGGCGCAGCATATAACATGCCTGTACCTTCTGACACGGATTACAACGTAACGTTCCAAAAAACACAGGATATCGTACGTAAACGTATTCCAGAGGCTATCCTTGCCAAACCAGAAAACTTCGACAGCGTATACGATGGTCTCCTGGCTGAACTTGATAAAGCAGGTGCAGTGGAGATGGAAAAACAATATACGGTATGGATTAAAAATCGGGTATCCCTCTGGACTGGTAAGGACGTGAAATAAGTTTGAAAACCAAGCATTAAAGTTTAGGATTTTCATAGTGAAAAAAGCCCTTGAGAAAGGGCTTTTTTTATTGTTGACGTAAGGTGTTGGATAGCCTATAATCTATCATGTAAGCACTTTCAGTAAGCGTTTTATAGTATGTTTCGAAAACGTTTTATGTGTGTTAGAAGAATGATGTTGTAAAATATGTGCTACTGACTATTGCTTTCAATAATCTGGCTTTTACAGCACATGTCGTAAGCGCATTCAAAAAAAGTGGTATCCTCAGGCATAAAGCCTGTTATACAGATAAAACCTTCATAAATAATAGGGGGAACTAGACAATGAGAGGCAAAATGAAAGGCAATACACCCAAGACGTTTGCAATGTTGATGCTCGCAAGTGCAATGTTGGTCACAGCTGGCTGTGGGAATTCGGGTACGAAAGAGACTACGGAATCCAGTGGAACCGAACCAATTACAGTGACGTTTTTTGGGGCGGATGCAAGTCCGACCTGGAACAAGATGCAAGATGCAGTTGGTAAAGAGATTACCAAGCAAACAGGCGTTACGATTGAAGCTGAGTATGATGTGAACAACGGTGGCGATCAGAAGGTTGCACTTATGGCTGCCAGCGGTGATTTCCCTGACGTCATTTTCCCAAAAGGTAACTTGTCTAAGCTTGTAGATGCAGGCGCGATGCTGGATCTGACGGATCTGATTGAAGAGCATGCTCCAAACTTGAAAAAAATCTACGGCGACCAGATGAACCGTCTGAAATACAGTACGGAAGATCAGGCGATATATACAATCCCGACGAACATGGGTGTAGATAATGTTGCGTTTGATGCAACAGGTGGATTTGAAATTCAACAAAGAGTACTGAAAGAGCTCGGATACCCTGAAGTGAAAACACTTGAGGATTACGAGAACGTCCTGAAAGCCTACTATGAAAAACATCCAACCATCGATGGTCAGCCAACCATTCCATTGACCTTGAATGCAGATGACTGGAAGATCATGATCACGGTAACGAACCCTGCATTCCAAGCAACGGGTGCACCGGATGATGGTGAATATTACATCAACCCCGAGACGTATGAAGCGATGCTTCACTATAAGCGTCCAGAGGAAAAAGAATACTTCCGCTGGTTGAACAAAATGTATAATGAAGGTCTGCTGGACAAAGATACATTTGTTCAAAAGGATGATCAATATAAGTCCAAAATTGCCAGTGGCCGTGTACTCGGTCTGATTGACCAAGAGTGGAATTATCAAGAAGCGGAGAATGCACTTAAATCTTCGGGCAAAGACGAGGCCACATATGCTCACTTCTCTGTGTCTTTGAACAAGGATATTGTGGATCATACGTTCCAACCAACGGGATTTGACGGTTATGGTATCGGAATCACAACTTCGGCCAAAGATCCGGTACGTATCATCAAATTCATGGATTGGCTTGCTTCCGATGAAGGACAAGTATTGAGAAACTGGGGTATTGAAGGCCAACACTATAATGTCGAAAATGGTCAACGTGTGATCCCTGATGAGATTCAGGATCGTAAAACCAATGACAACTCGAATTTCACTAAAGAAACAGGCATCGGATTGTATAACGTATTCAGTGCGAGATACGGTGATGGTGTGAAAGATTCCACAGATAACTACTATACAACGAACTTCCCTGAACAGATTCAAGCAGGTTACACTGCAGCTGAGAAGGAGACGTTGAAAGCATATGGTATCACAACATGGAAAGATTTCTATCCTTCCGAAGACGATCTGAAGCTGAAAGATTGGGGCGCAGCATACAACATGCCTGTACCTTCAGGTACAGATTATGAAGTAACGTTCCGAAAAACACAGGATATCGTTCGTAAACGTATTCCGGAGGCTGTTCTGACTTCACCAGCAAACTTTGACGCAACCTATGATGCTTTCCTGGATGAATTGGACAAAGCAGGTGCAGTGGAGATGGAGAAACAGTACACCGTTTGGGTGAAAGACCGTGTCTCCCTATGGACAGGAAAAGATGTAAAATAACATGGATTGTCCTCAATCCATGGTCAAACAAGAAAAGGCCCCTTTAAAGGGGCCTTTTTTTATGTGGATGATGTGTGATGATTTGCATTGACGCAATTTTGGAAATCACATATAATTTCCTTAATGTAAGCACTTACCGAAAACGTTTTATGTCATAAATATTTCGATAGCTAATTGAGGAAAAGGAGCTAATGATGTCCCCACACAATAACCAAACTAAAATCAACCGTTTATGGTATCGACAACCGGCAAAACGCTGGGAAGAAGCATTGCCCATCGGAAACGGACGTCTTGGAGGCATGGTGTATGGCGGCGCAGCGGAAGAACGAATTCAGCTCAATGAAGATACATTATGGTCAGGGTTTCCACGGGATACGATTCAATACAGCAGTCAGCGGTATCTGAAGCAGACGCGTGAGTTAATCATGTCTGGACAGTATGGTGAAGCTGAGGATTTGTTGAACCGAGAGATGCTCGGCCGTGATGTGGAGGCTTACCAACCGATGGGTCATTTTCTGTTGCACCACAAGGGTCTGGATGATCTTTCGTATGATGCTTTTGAGCGTGAGCTTGATCTGGAATCGGGTATTGCGACCACGACGTACTCATGGGAAGGAACTCGTTATGTACGTGAAGTGTATTCCAGTGCTTCGGATGACCTGATGGTCTGCACATTGAGTGCTGATCGGAAGGGCGCTGTGAGTGTAAGTGTTACTCTAGACAGTCCCCATCCTTATCGTATGGAGACTTCGGGAGATGCACTCACGATGTTTAGTCGTTGCCCGAGTCATGTGGAATCCAATTACTTCAGAGATCACCCGGAATCCGTTCTTTATGAAGAAGATCGGGGAACCGCATATGCTGTGCGTGTAGCGGTTTCGGCAACGGGCGAGCAGGCAAAGGTGTCCAAACTGGAAGGTAAGCTACATATTCAGGGTGCTGATCAGGTTGTTTTCTATCTGGCAGCGGCTACGTCCTTTGAAAGTTACGATGTGTTGCCTGTGAAGGATAACCTGGTGCTTGAAGAGCAATGTGTGGATATGATCTCCAAAGCGATCACACATGGCGCGGAAGTGCTTCGGGAACGACATGTACAAGATCATCGCGCGTTGTTTAACAGAGTCTCTATTGATTTAGGTGTATCCGTTAACGCAGAATTGCCCACGGATGAGCGGCTGCAGGCCTATCAGGCAGGTGAACAAGACCCTGGGTTGGAAGCACTTTATTTTCAATACGGAAGATATCTGTTAATGGCTAGCTCGCGTCCGGGCAGCCAGCCTGCTAATCTTCAGGGAATCTGGAACCATCAGGTAGAACCGCCATGGCATAGTGACTACACCATCAACATCAACACAGAGATGAATTACTGGCCGGCAGAAGTCTGCAATCTGAGTGAATGTCATGAGCCGTTATTTGATATGCTGGCCGATCTCAGTGATACAGGACGCAGAACGGCACGGATTCTGTATGGAGCCCGTGGATGGACTGCTCATCATAACGTGGATATCTGGAGAACCTCCACGCCGACAGGTGGGGATGCGAGTTGGGCATTCTGGCCGATGGGCGGCGTGTGGCTGACCTCGCATCTATGGGAGCATTATCAATTTACCGGGGATCAGCGTTTTCTTGAGGAACGTGCCTACCCCATCATGAGGGAGGCGGCCCTGTTCTGTCTCGACTGGCTGGTGGAAGGACCTGATGGTTACCTGGTTACAATTCCTTCCACTTCACCAGAGAATAAGTTCCTGACAGAAGCTGGAGAGGCGCGCAGTATTTCGATGGCTTCAACGATGGATATGACTTTGATTCGTGAATTGTTTAGCCGCTGTATTGAGGCCTCGAAGCAACTAAATATAGATGAGTCGTTGGCAAGCGAGTGGAGTGAGGCTCTGGACAAACTGTATCCATTCCGAATTGGAAGCGAAGGACAATTGCTGGAGTGGTTTAAGGATTTTGCCGAATCCGAGCCAGGGCATCGTCACGTCTCCCATCTGTATGGACTGTATCCCGGGGAGCAGATCAATCGAGTGCACACACCGGAACTGGTGGAAGCGGCACGAATATCGCTTGAACGTCGTATCTCACAAGGTGGCGGGCATACAGGATGGAGCTGTGCATGGTTGATCAATCTGTATGCACGATTGCTGGATAGCAGCCAAGCACATCAGTTTGTGCGCATGTTGCTAGCACGATCCACACATCCAAATCTGTTTGATGACCATCCACCATTCCAGATCGATGGTAACTTTGGAGGCACGGCCGGAATCGCCGAGATGTTATTACAGAGCCACTTGAACGAGTTACATTTACTGCCGGCACTGCCTGAACTATGGACTCAAGGTTGTGTTGAAGGGCTTCGTGCTAGAGGTGGTTATACGGTAGCTATAACGTGGACGGACAACAAGCTTGCCTCAGCGGTTATTGAGGCAGACCGGAGTGAATCACTTACTCTTCGCAGTGCTTATCCGCTGCGTGTGGAAGGAAATGAACAAGCCAAGGCAGAGCTTACGCCTCAGGGCGATTATGTAATTATTTTAACGATGACCGCAGGACAGACGATCCGCGTGTCATCATGAGACGGAGGAGCCAACCATGACCATTTTTCAATTTCCACAAGATTTTCGATGGGGTACAGCAACAGCTTCCTATCAAATAGAGGGAGCGGCACAGGAAGGTGGACGCGGAGTATCTATCTGGGATACCTTTGCGCGCACACCAGGAAAGGTATTTAACGGAGACAATGGGGATGTCGCATGTGACAGTTACCACCGTTATGAGGAAGACATCGAACTAATGAAGAAACTCGGGATTAATACATACCGGTTCTCCATTGCGTGGCCACGCGTTATTCCTGACGGAGATGGGGAGATCAATCGGGAAGGACTGGACTTCTACCATCGCTTCGTGGATGCATTGATAGAGGCGGGTATCGAACCGTTCCTTACCCTGTATCACTGGGATCTTCCACAAACGCTGGAGGATGACGGGGGCTGGGGTAACCGTAGAACTGTAGACGCTTTTGTGAAATATGCCGAAGTGATTTTCAAAGAATTTTCGGGTAAGATCAACTTTTGGCTAACATTTAATGAACCATGGTGTATCGCATTCCTGTCGAACCTTCTCGGGATTCATGCGCCAGGAAACAAAGACCTGCAAACGTCAATCAATGTTGCTCATGGATTGTTGGTTGCTCACGGTAAAGCGGTCCAATCCTTCCGTCGCTTGGGTATAACGGGACAGATCGGTATTGCTCCGAACGTCTGCTGGGCTGAGCCGTACAGCAAATCTCCTGAGGACCAGGCTGCGTGTGACCGATCGATCGCGCTCAATACCGACTGGTTCCTAGACCCGATCTACAAAGGCACGTATCCGCAGTTTATGGTGGATTGGTTTGCAGATGCGGGGGCTACTGTACCTATTCAAGAAGGTGACATGGAGATCATCTCGCAACCGATCGATCTGCTCGGCATTAACTATTACACGATGGGAATTAATCGCTTTAATCCGGAAGCTGGTGTTCTTCAATCGGAAGAAGTGGATATGGGCTTGACCAAAACGGATATCGGCTGGCCAGTGGAGTCACGCGGTTTATATGAATTCATGCATTACTTGCAAAAGTACGGTAATGTGGATGTATACATCACGGAGAACGGTGCTTGCATCAATGATGATCTGGATAATGGCAAAATTAATGATGATCGCCGAATTGCCTATTATGAACAGCATCTGGCTCAAATTCACCGCATCATTAATGACGGCATTAACCTGAAAGGGTACATGGCGTGGTCATTAATGGACAATTTTGAATGGGCAGAAGGCTACCGTATGCGCTTCGGTCTCGTTCATGTGGACTATCGTTCACTTGTGAGAACACCGAAGGAGAGCTATTACTGGTATCAGAATGTCATTAAGAATAATTGGCTGGAAACTCGGAACGAACATAATCCCCAATAGATGCATTCATGCTTTAAGGGGGAGAACAGGTCCTCATTTTATACGAATACCTTATTAATGAAGAGAAAGACGGTAACATTGGAGTATTCCAATGCACCGTCTTTTTTTTTGTTTTTTACAGTTGAAAATGAGTAGTTCATAAAGGTTTCATCAGGTCAAGTGTCTTTTCTGTTATGAAGAGACGGTTTTTGGGTTATAAGAAGTAAGGAAGAACTTAATAATGTTTTGTCAACGGGTAATTTGAAAATAAAGTGTCCAAATTGCGAAGGAAATTTGAACATTTGTTGACTAAAAATCATACTGATGTGGTATATTGGTATAAGGAAAGCACTTACAAAAAGGGAAAAGGAAGTGTTTACTATGGCATCGAAGACAGCAATGGTCAGCCAATTGGAGCGCAAAGACAAAAATATGCGGCGCGCCGTCTTGACGATGACAGTTCTGGCATGGGTCGCACTCATTACGGGAGTGGTCATGTGTCTGATCAATTTGAATGATTTTAATGATCGTAATCTTGGCTTGATGGTCGGTATTGGATTCCTTGTAGGTAGTGTGTTTATTTACGTTATTGCCAAAGCGATTGGCCTTGTTCATACACGCCGGGAAGACGAAGGCGCCGATTGATTATAATCCTGCGTTAATTCGTTCATAATAAGACTGGATAAGTACCCGGAATCCAGTCAATAAAGCCCTTTGCGGATTCGTTGACACTGTTCAACGGGACTGCAAAGGGTTTTATTTTGTGACTTGATGTGTAAAGATTACAATGTGCAAATATCAACCATGCAAGCGATTTGTGAGAAAAAATTCACACATTTAAGGTGTAAAATCGACAAATTTGTTAACAAGAACAAAAAAGTTGTTCATTTCTGATATCTTTAGTAGGAAGAGAGTAGTATACTGATTTTTCAGTATGAGCGAATTTAAGGAGAGGGGATCAAAATGAACAAGAAACCTAGGTCGCTAATCCGGATTATCATTCCGGTTGTCCTGACGTTGGTTACAATTGCATTGATTGTCTGGCCAATGCTGGCAGGCGGACAGTACGTTGTTCTGGATCCGAAGGGGCCAATTGGCGCTTCGCAGAGAGATTTGATTGTCATCTCGACAATTTTGTGTGCTGTCATCATTGTGCCAGTACTCATTTTGTCTGCCGTAATCGTATGGCGTTACCGCGACAAGCCGGATAACAAAGCTGCTTATGAGCCTAACTGGTCTCATAGTACGAAGGCGGAGGCAATCTGGTGGACGGTTCCAATTATTATTATTGGACTGCTTGCCATTGTTACTATTCGTTACACGTATGATCTGGAGCCTTCGAAGCCGTTGGCTCACGAGAAAGCACCAATTACCATCCAAGTGTCTTCACTGGACTGGAAATGGTTGTTTATGTATCCTGAGCAAGGGATTGCAACGGTCAACACGCTGAATATTCCGGCAGACCGGCCCGTGAAATTTGAACTCACTGCGGATTCACCGATGAACTCATTCTGGATTCCGCAACTTGGAGGACAGATTTATACGATGTCGGGTATGGCGATGACCTTGTATCTGCAAGCAGATCATGAAGGCAAGTACTGGGGTTCAGGCGCTAACTTCACAGGTGAGCATTTTGGAGAAATGCGTTTTGATGTGAATGCTACATCGGACGAAGATTTTGACAAATGGGTAACTGAAGTGAAACAAAGTTCCCAGGAATTGACTGCAGAAGGTTACAAGGCACTGGCTGAACCAGGAACAAGCAATGTTGCTTATTATTCTGCCTTCCCAGAAGGATTGTTCCAAAATATTGTGACCAAGTATGTTGTAGATGGTCAAAGTGCTCACAGTAAGCATGGAAGTTCAAGTGAAGCTTCTGGAGCCATTCAGAATTCAAACGATGTGTCCAAACAAGATGAGGACAAGAGTGCTAACTAAAGATTCGAAAGGAGGCCCCCAATGTTAGAGAGACTTAAAGAGTTTGCATCGGAGTTTTTCGTAACCGGCGACCCGCTGATCTATGGAGCAGACGTGGCCATCGGTATTACGATGATAACTATCGTAACGGTGCTGACTTATTTCAAAAAATGGGGCTGGCTCTGGCGTAACTGGTTAACTACCGTCGATCATAAAAAGATCGGTATTATGTATATCATTGCTTCCATTATCATGTTGTTCCGTGGTGGTGTGGATGCATTGATGATGCGTCTGCAGCTGGCTATGCCTAACATGGATTTCTTACATCCTGAACATTATAATCAGGTCTTTACAACTCACGGCACGATCATGATCCTGTTCATGGCGATGCCATTTATGTTTGGTTTATTTAACGTTATCGTGCCATTACAGATCGGAGCAAGGGACGTTGCCTTCCCGTTTCTGAATGCATTAAGCTTCTGGTTATTCTTCCTGGGAGCAATGCTGTTTAACCTGTCCTTCGTTATCGGTGGTTCACCGGATGCAGGATGGCTGAGTTATCCACCTTTATCGGAGCTGTCACACAGTCCGGGGGTCGGACAGAACTTCTATATATGGGGTATACAGATATCGGGTATCGGTTCCCTGGCTACCGGTATCAACTTCCTGGTTACCATCATTAAAATGCGTGCGCCAGGCATGAGATGGATGAAAATGCCGATGTTTACATGGTCGGTATTCTCCACTTGTATCATTATCTTGTTTGCTTTCCCGATCTTGACCGTGACACTTGCATTGCTATTCCTCGACAGGTTTGCCGGGGCGCATTTCTTCACACTTGATCTGGGCGGTAACCCAATGATGTATATCAACTTGATCTGGATGTGGGGTCACCCTGAGGTATACATTGTCGTCTTGCCGGCATTCGGTGTGTTCTCCGAGATTGTAAGTACCTTCTCTCGGAAAAAACTGTTTGGTTACAAGTCAATGGTATTTGCAATGTTAATCATTAGCTTCCTGTCCTTCTTCACATGGGCGCATCACTTCTTCACGATGGGTTCAGGAGCGGACGTGAATGCATTCTTCGCCGTAACTACGATGTTGATTGCTATTCCAACAGGGGTTAAGATATTTAACTGGCTGTTTACCATGTATCGAGGAAGGATTCGCATGGCGACTCCGATGATGTGGACACTTGCCTTTATCCCGTGCTTTATTGTCGGGGGTATGACAGGCGTTCTGTTATCCGTTGCTCCTGCTGACTTCCAGTTCCACAACAGTTACTTCCTGATTGCCCACTTCCACCAAGTATTGATCGGTGGCGTTGTCTTCGGATACTTCGCTGGTCTGTATTACTGGTGGCCTAAAATGTTCGGTTTCCAACTCGAAGAGAAACTGGGCAAATGGGCATTCTGGACTTGGAATATTGGTTTCTATGTCTGCTTCATGCCGCAGTACGCTGTCGGTCTGATGGGTATGACACGTCGTCTGAGCACATACGGCTGGGATACTGGCTGGTGGGAACTGAACTTCGTATCCACAATCGGGGCGTTCCTGATGGGTGTCGGATTCTTGTTCCAAGTTGCACAAATTGCAGACGGTATTCGCAAATACAAAACACTTAAAGCTTCCGGCGATCCATGGGATGGTCGTACGCTCGAGTGGTCGATTCCTTCACCAGCTCCAGAGTACAACTTCGCTGTTACACCGCGCGGAGATGATATTGATGAGTGGTGGGAAGAGAAAGAACGCCGTGCGAAAGGCATTCATCCGCCTGAGCCTGTATATGAGCCAATTCATATGCCGAAGAATTCTTCGATTCCGTTCATCATGTCTGTCTTCTGGTTTGTAGCCGGCTTTGGCTTCGTATTCGGTTGGCTGTGGATGGCAATTCTCGGACTTGCTGGCGTAGGCATCTGTATGATCGCCCGTTCATTCTCTTACGATACGGATTATTACATTCCGGTCGACGAAATCAAGCGTACCGAAGCGTCGTTAAGGGGGTCGGTATAGATGGCTCAAGCAGCAGCTAAGCACGGTGAGAATCATGCGCATGGTCATGACCATGGCCACCATGATCCACAGGAAATGAAAATTCTCGGTTTCTGGTTCTTCCTGATTTCCGACGTTATCTTGTTCTCCGTATTGTTCGCAACCTTCATTGTGTTGCGTGACAATTCGGCGGGCGGACCGATTTTGTCCGAACTGATCAAAATGCCTGGCGTTATCGCCGAGACATTTATCTTGCTCACGAGTTCATTTACGAGCGGACTTGCCGTTCTGGCAATGAACCAGGGTAAAGTGAAACAATTGATCAACTGGCTGATTGTTACAGCTGTTCTGGGTGCAAGCTTTATCGCCCTGGAGGTTTACGAGTTTATTGAGATGGTTCACGAAGGTTTCAGTTACACGACGAGTGCAGCTTCTGGTGCATTCTTCACCCTCGTGGGTACTCACGGACTTCACGTATCGCTTGGTCTGATCTGGATGATCGGACTCATGTTCCAACTGAAAAAACGTGGGATTACCGACGTTACTCGCGGTAAGATCAACGTTATCAGTTTGTACTGGCACTTCTTGGACGTCGTATGGATCTTCCTCCTGTCGATCGTCTATCTCATGGGGGTGATGTAGATGGCAGAGCACAACTCACATGATTCCCACGGCCATGAACAACATGGCTCACTGAAGTCTTATGTCATCGGCTTCATTCTGTCCGTCGTACTGACAATCATTCCACTTGTGGTGGTTTTGAACGACATGATGGGCAAAACAGGAACACTCATTGTGATTCTGGGTACAGCAGCACTTCAGTTTGTGGTTCAACTCTTCTTCTTCATGCATATTCGTGAAACAGAAAAACCACGCTGGAATGTGATGGCACTTATTTTCGGATTGCTGATTATGATGACCATCGTAATTGGTTCGATCTGGATCATGCTTAACAATGCTGTTGCACATTAATATGTGAATCAAAGAAAGATCTCCCGGTCTGTGATACAGACTGCGGAGATCTTTTTTTTGTTCTTGTTAAGAAATAAACATCGTTAGTGGTTAATGATATGAATTATTTTAAAAATAAAGGTACACAAAAGATACAAAATGAACTAAAATGAACTTATATGAACATATTCAAACTCAATCCCAACTAATCTAAATGACGAAAGGAATGGATTAATAATGGAAAATCGTTATGCTGCACACCCGAACGAAGTGAAAACGTATGATACTTCTCGCCTGCGTGAGGAATTTCTGATGGAGCAATTGTTTGCAACCGATGAATTGGTAACCGTTTACTCTCATGTGGATCGTTATATTGTGGGAACGGCTGTACCTGAGAGCAAAGACATCACCCTTGAAGTGAACCTGAAGGATATCGGAACGAACTTTTTCCTGGAGCGTCGTGAGATCGGTATCATTAATGTAGGTGGTCACGGAACAGTAACTGCGGATGGACAAGGTTATGAGATTGGAGCAAAGGAATGTCTCTATATTGGTAGAGGTGTGAAGGAAGTTGTGTTCACGAGCAGTGACAAGGCTCAACCTGCCCAATTCTATTTTGTATCCACACCGGCTCACCACACTTATCCAACAGTAAAAGCAACACAAGAACAAGCTCAGCCGAATCATCTGGGCAGCATCGAAACTTCCAATGAGCGTACGATCTATCGTTACATTCACCAAGGAGAAGGTGGAATTCAGAGTTGTCAGTTGGTAATGGGCATTACCGAACTCGACAAGGGGAACATGTGGAACACCATGCCTGCACATACCCATAACCGCCGTTCCGAAGTATACTTGTACTGGAATCTGCCTGAGGATGGCGTTGTATTCCATATGATGGGTGAGCCAAACGAAACGCGGCATTTGGTTGTACGCGACCGTCAGGCGATCATTTCCCCAAGCTGGTCCATTCACAGTGGTGTGGGTACAAGTAATTACACCTTCTGTTGGGCGATGGCTGGTGAGAACCAAACGTTCGAAGATATGGACGGCGTAGCGATGAAAGACCTGAAATAATAAATTACAGATGTCTGAGTTAATTGGCAGAGTAGACATTAGAACACTCATTCAATTAACTCAGATGGTATAGGAAGTTGATTGTGATGAATCCATTGAAAAGACATGAAAAAATTATGGAGGCTCTGCTGGAGCGCCAGGAAGTAACCGTCAGTGATCTGAGTGAGTTATTGCAGGTGACTGGAAAAACTGTGCGAGAGGATCTCGACAAGTTGGAGAGTATGGGACTGCTCGTGCGTGTTCATGGTGGTGCTATGCTGGCTCAGAATGACCAGTATGGCATCTTGAATAGCCGCGGAGTTACCGAGAAGCATCATCCGGAGAAAACGGAGATTGCTGAACGAGCCCTGGCTTACATTCGACCTGGCGATATCGTTGCTCTCGATGGTGGCAGCACCACGCTGGAGATGGCCAAACGTCTCGACAATCAGCCGCTGACCGTAGTGACCAATGACTTGTTCATTATCGCGGAGCTTACCAAGAAGGAGCAAGTGCGACTGGTTGTGCCTGGCGGGGCTCGTGTACGGAATATGCTGGTGGGGGATGATACGGCTGCATTTATCTCCAGTCTTAACATTCATAAAGCCTTTATATCCACGACAGCACTTCATCCGGAATTTGGATTATCCATTTACACGGGAGATCTGGTTCCCTTGAAAAAAGCAATGATATCTGCCTCCCAGCAGGTATACGGCGTTGTGGATCATTATAAATTCGGACAATTTGCACTGCGAACTTTCGCCCAGTGTTCGGAACTGGACTATATTATCAGTGATAGTCGTTTGGATGAAGAGACAGCTGCCTTATACGAGCAGAGCGGTGTCACAGTGGATTATCAAAGTTAACCTCATTCATTATTCATGGGATTAAAGAACGGACGGATCTATGGATTGCATATCAAAACCATGCGGAGGAATCATTCATGAACCCATTTGATTTAAGCGGACAAGTTGCACTGGTGACAGGTACCTCGGGAGGACTTGGACAAGGGATGGCCATTGGTTTGGCGGAAGCAGGTGCTGATGTGGTGCTGGTCTCTTATTCCAAACCTGCGGAAACGGCAAGTGCCATTGAAGCACTCGGACGCAAAGCCTATGTGATTGAAGCGGATTTAAGTCGTGAAGATGAGTTGGCGGCTGTGTTCGAACAGGCGCTTGCGTTCCAGGGCAGAATTGACATTCTCGTCAACAATGCGGGAATCATTCGTCGCACACCTGCGGCTGATCATGCAGGGAAGGACTGGCATGATGTCATTGGTCTGAACCTGAACACTGTATTTTTCCTAAGTCAATTGGCTGGCAGACATATGATTGAACGCGGAAGTGGCAAAATCATTAATATTGCATCCATGTTGTCCTATCAAGGTGGGATCAACGTGCCAGGGTATACAGCCAGTAAACATGGGGTTGCCGGTTTAACCAAAGCACTCGCCAATGAGTGGGCAGGTAAGGGAATCCAGATTAACGGTATCGCACCTGGTTATATGGAAACCGATAATACTACTCAGATCCGTGCGGACGAGAATCGTTACCGGGACATTACAGCCCGTATTCCTGCGGGGCGTTGGGGAACACCTGAAGATCTGAAAGGTCCGGTTGTCTTTCTGGCATCTGCCGCTTCGGATTATCTAAATGGTCATGTGCTGAATGTCGATGGCGGCTGGATGGCACGTTAATCGCTTGATCATCGGATTAGCATAAGGAGGCAGTGAGATGAAACTTGGTATTCTGGCACATACATTTGGCAAACAGCCTACAGCACAGCTTGCGCAGACGATTGCGGACAACGGATTTAATTCCGTGCAGCTGGCGCTTGCCAAAGCATTATCAGATGTGGACTCATCAAATGGCAAGCTGAGCCCCGGGCTGGCAAATGAGATTGGAGATCAATTTGCACAGCGCGGGGTGAAGATTGCGGTACTGGGCTGTTATATTAATCCGATCGACCCTGATCCGGTAAGCCGCCGTGCGGATATTGATCGATTCAAGGAGCATCTGCGTTATGCCCGGGATTTTGGTTGCAGTATGGTAGCAACGGAGACAGGGAGCTTGGACACCTATCAGGATACCCATCCGGATGGATATGAAGAGAAGGCGTGGAGTGTGCTGAAAGAAACGGTTGAGGAGCTGGCTGAGGAAGCGGAGAAATGGGGCGTGCATGCGGCGATTGAGCCTGTGTCAACGCATACCCTTCATACTCATGAACATATGACACGTTTGTTTGAAGAGATTCCTTCATCCAATCTGGGAATGCTGTTCGACCCGTGTAATCTGATCAAACAACCACATGCAGCAGATCAAGGGGCTTTCTTGCGCGAGGTGATGGAATCGCTGTATCAGCGCATGATTGTGATCCATGCCAAGGATGTAGCTTTCGATGCACAGGGAGAGAAGTTCAATCCGGTACCTGGGGCAGGCATACTGGATTACCCGTTATTTTTTGAATTGCTAAAAACGTATAAGCCACATATCGATATTTCACTTGAAGGTGTAACTGCGGAGGAAGCTGTGCCTGCGGCCAAACATTTGCGTGAAGTATGGGATGCAGTTCGAGTCTAAGAGACAGCCGGATTGAAAAGTTGTGCAGCGCATCCGCAGCAGCCGAAAAACCTTTGCGAGGGCAAAGGTTTTTTTGGTATAGGAATGATAATGTACATATTTAATATTTCTCATCGGAAAAATCGGAAATAAGTCTTTTCAAATGCGACATCTTGTGAGAGAATATGGAAAACATACGCCACCATGCCAAGGCATCATGAACTTATAGAACGTATATATCAAGGGAGGATTCAGATTTATGTCAAACGAACGTGAGCTTTCATTTGAAACATTGGCGATTCATGCAGGTCAGGAGATTGATCCAACTACCAACGCACGAGCAGTTCCCTTGTATCAGACAACATCCTATGGCTTCAAGGACACCGAGCATGCAGCTAATCTGTTTGGTTTGAAAGAGTTTGGCAACATCTATACCCGTCTGATGAATCCAACCACCGACGTGTTTGAGCAACGGATTGCTGCGTTGGAAGGCGGAGCTGGGGCGCTGGCTACAGCTTCTGGTCAAGCAGCCATTACGTTTTCACTTCTGAATATTGCTGGTGCAGGTGATGAGATCGTGTCTTCGGCGAGTTTGTATGGAGGTACATATAATCTGTTCTCGACGACTTTGCCAAAATTGGGTCTGGACGTGAAATTTGTGGATTCCAGTGATCCTGAGAATTTCCGGGCAGCGATTACGGAGAAAACGAAAGCATTGTATGCTGAAACGATCGGTAATCCGAAGGGAAATGTACTTGATATTGAAGCGGTGGCAGCTATTGCCCATGAACATGGAATTCCTTTGATCGTGGATAATACATTCCCAAGTCCGTACCTGCTTCGTCCAATCGAACATGGAGCAGATATTGTTGTTCACTCTGCAACGAAATTCATTGGGGGTCATGGTACATCCATTGGTGGCGTTATCGTGGATAGCGGAAAATTTGATTGGAAAGCAAGCGGCAAGTTCCCTGGTTTGACGGAGCCGGACTCCAGTTATAACGGTGTTGTATATACGGAAGCGGTTGGACCTATTGCTTATATTATCAAAGCTCGTGTACAACTTCTCCGTGACTTGGGTGCAACGATCTCTCCATTTAACTCCTGGTTGTTGCTGCAGGGACTGGAGACATTGCATCTGCGCGTAGAGCGTCATAGTAGCAACGCCCTTGCGGTTGCGGAATTCCTTGAGAAACATGAGGATGTGTCTTGGGTAAGTTATGCAGGTCTGCCGAGCCATGGTTCTTACGAGCTTGCACAGAAGTACCTGCCAAGAGGGCAGGGCGCCATTCTGACCTTTGGAATCAAAGGTGGTGCGGACGCCGGTCGTAAATTGATTGAAAATGTTAAACTGTTCTCTCACCTTGCGAACGTGGGCGATTCCAAGTCACTGATCATTCACCCGGCAAGTACGACTCACGCACAATTGACCGAAGATGAACAAACTGCCGCAGGGGTTAATCCGGAGTTGATTCGTCTGTCTATTGGCACAGAGAACATTCAAGACATTATCTATGATCTGGAGCAAGCGATCAAAGCAAGTCAGGGAGCAAGTGTAGGTGCGTAAAAATAAATAATTTGGTAGCCGCCATCCTTTAAGGAGTGGCGGTTTTTTTTATTTGTTTTGTGGAATATCGGGAAAATATCCATTTACAAATGAGGATCACAGGCATATACTGATTAAAAGTTGTATTGGGTAAAAATAATTGCATAAGTACAAAAATGATTATCATTCTCATTCGAGATGATTACAAAAACATTCACAAAACCATGCTGCTGCGGGATTCCCGCAGCAGCATGTGTCATTTTTAGGGCATTAACAATGGCTCTCATTCTCAATACAACTTCATTTCTGGGAGCGGAATGGGGCAGACTCTCATCCGCAAATCTAACATTCGAAAGGATCGTGATTCATATGCAAGCGATACATCAACCTCTACACAGACAGAAACAAGCAGAACAACGCTCGTCCCAAACACCTGGCCCCAATCGAGGCAAAAAGCCTGATTTTCGAGCCATGGTGCAGAATAAAGAGATGCAATCTGCATTGGCCAGTGGGCTGTTGATGCTGATTGCCTGGGGAACTGCACCGTATTTTGGTACATTATCCATCATGCTCTACATTGTGGCGTATGCCGTGGGTGGTTGGACCAAAGCAAAGGAAGGCATCGAGACACTGGTCAAGGACCGAGATTTGGATGTAAACCTGCTGATGATTGCCGCATCCCTTGGGGCAGCGGCCATCGGTTACTGGAATGAAGGCGCGATGCTGATCTTTATTTTTGCACTCAGTGGTGCGTTGGAAAGTTATGCGACAGAGCGCAGTCATAAGGATATCTCATCGTTGCTCGCGCTGAAGCCGGAGACTGCACTGCGTATTGAGGATGGACAGATGAACCTTGTGGCTATTGATGATCTTCAGCCGGGGGATCTGCTGTTGGTCAAACCAGGAGAACTCATCCCGGCTGATGGTGTCGTGTACCGGGGAAGTTCTTTTATCAATCAGTCTTCCATCACCGGAGAATCCCTGCCTGTGGACAAAGTTGCGGGGGATGAAGTCTATGCAGGTACTTTAAACGGGGAGGGCGCCCTATACGTAGAGGTCACCAAATCGGCTGAAGGATCACTATTCGGCAAAATCATTAAAATGGTGGAAGAAGCGCAGGCAGAAGTGCCGGATTCCCAGCGTTTTATGGAGCGATTTGAAGGGATATACGCACGCATAGTTGTAGGGGTGACTTTACTTGTGATTGCAGGAACTCCACTGCTGCTTGGCTGGACATGGAACGAGGCATTTTATAAAGCGATGGTATTTCTGGTTGTTGCTTCGCCTTGTGCACTGGTGTCTTCGATCATGCCTGTCATGCTGTCAGCGATGTCCAGCAGCGCCCGCCGTGGCATTCTCTTCAAGGGAGGTGCCCACATGGAGAATATGGCTCGCACACGGGTCGTAGCTTTTGACAAAACAGGTACATTGACCATGGGTACCCCGCAAGTTACAGATATTATTACAGCTGAAAATATAGATCGCGCCCAGCTGTTAGCTGCGGTAGCAGCGATTGAGAACATCTCCATGCACCCCTTGGCCCGTGCCATCGTAGATCAGGCGAACAAGGAGAACCTTACACTTCAGGAAGCGGAGCACGTACAGGCCCTGACGGGTTGGGGTATCGAAGGAACGGTAAACGATGTGGTCTGGCGCATTGGCAAAACAAATGTAATGGAATCGATGCAGTCAGAGAAGATGAAAGACGATAAAGATGATGGTTCAGATAAACAGGGTGTTAACCCTGTAAAGGTATCTTTGGAGTGGAACGATGTACGCTCCCGTCTTGAGGGGGAGGGGAAAACCGTATCCGTTGTTATGGCTGATGGTGAATTGGTCGGGCTGATCGCCATGCGGGATACGGTACGGCCTCAGGCAACAGCTGCAGTGAGAAGACTTGAGACGATGGGGATTAAAGTTGTGATGTTAACAGGCGATCGAGCCAAATCGGCCTCTGTAATTGCACGTGAAACAGGGGTAAGCATGGTCTATGCAGACTTGCTGCCAGAAGATAAAGTGAAGCAGGTCCAAACGCTCCGCAAACAGTATGGTCCTGTGCTAATGGTGGGAGATGGTGTCAATGATGCCCCGGCACTTGCAGCAGCCACTGTGGGTATGGGGATGGGATTATCGGGTAGCGGAACTGCACTGGAGGTAGCTGATGCGGTGTTGATGAACGACAATATCGAAGAGATCGCTTGGGTGATTGGGCAGGCTCGTCGAGCACAGCGTACGGTGAAGCAGAATATGTGTTTTGCCATCACCGTTATTTTGGCCTTAATTGCTGGTAACTTCCTCCAAGACGTCGCATTGCCTCTGGGTGTGGTAGGTCATGAAGGAAGTACAATTCTGGTTATTCTGAATGGACTTAGGCTGCTACGGTAATCAGATTTGGAGATGAAAATGATTGATTGGTTTTGCTGGTTGTATACGACTGGTTGAACGGCTCACGTTTGAACCCTGGGTCAGCGGGTAATGGTTCGAAGAGAAAGTTGCAATAATTCGAGGACAAAGGGAGCTGTGAAATATGGGACGTTATGTACAAGTGGAACCGAATGTAAAAGTATACGTTGAAGATATCGGTGAAGGCACTCCGGTTGTCTTTTTGCACGGCTGGCCTGTTAATTATAAAATGTTTGAATATCAATTGAACGTACTTCCGAACCATGGCATTCGTGCCATTGCGATAGATTTTAGAGGATATGGCTTATCGGATAAGCCTTCCACAGGATATGATTATGATCGGATGGCAGACGATGTTCGTGCCGTGATCGATGATCTGGAACTGAAAGACGCGGTACTCGCAGGGTTCTCCATGGGTGGAGCGATTGCAGTACATTATATGGCCAGACATAAGGGACATGGTGTCTCCAAGCTGGCCTTGTTATCTGCTGCAGCCCCTGTGTTCACACAGCGCGAAGGTTATCCGTATGGATTGACCCCAGAGCAGCTGAACGAGCAGATCATTGAGCCGATCTTTGCAGATCGTCCGAAGTTGCTGGAGACATTTGGTGGCATGTTCTTCGCGAAAGAACACAGCCAGCCATTCATGGATTGGTTCCACGCGCTTGGCATGGAGGCTTCATCCTATGGTACCATTCGCAGTGCAATCGCTCTGCGGGATGAGGACTTGCGAGGTGACCTGAGTTCGATTCAGGTGCCGACGGCCATTTTGCACGGGAAAAAGGATGAGATCTGTCCGTTCGAATTCGCGGAGCAGATGCATAAAGGCATCGCTTCGTCTCAATTGATTGCTTTTGAAGAGAGTGGTCATGGTGCATTCTATGATGAATTGGAAAAATTCAATTCGGAACTGATTCGATTTATTCAATCCTGATCAGGAGAGGGCATCATGCTCCGTACAGCCCATCCCATTAATTTCATGGAATCTTCATTTGTGGCTAAAAAAAGAACCCGGTCGACAGCTTTAGGCTGTCCGCTCGGGTTCTTTTTTCTGTACTGTAAGAGGTCTTAAACAAGATTTAACGTGCCCAGTAAGTATACATTCTTCAATTAAAACAGTTCGGTCAGACCGATCATCGTGATGAGTCCGAGTAAAAACGAGATGGTCGCCACTCGTGCATTACCGTCACCGTGACTTTCGGGAATGAGTTCTTTATAGACAATGAACATCATCGCACCGGCTGCAAATGCCAGACCATAAGGGACAAGGCCGGATACGAGACTGCTTAATGTGTAACCAATCATCGCTGTAATAATCTCTACTGCTCCGGTCAGGGTGGCAATGCCCAGTGCTTTGAAGCGGCCAATATTCTGGTTCACTAGAAAGAGGGCGACCAGGAATCCTTCCGGCGCATTCTGCAATCCGATGGAGAAGGCAATAAGATTGCCCAGGTTCGCATCCGAGCTTGCGTAGCTGACACCAACCGATAACCCCTCCGGCAGGTTATGCATGGTAATCGCTGCAATAATCATGAAGGCTTTGGCTTCAATTTTAAAAGGCATTTTCTCGGGATTCTCCAGATCGACGTGTGGAATCTTCATCTCCAGCACCAGTAGAACCAGGCTGCCAAGCATAATACCAAATGCAAGTACAAAGAGATTCGATTGGCCGAGCGCTTCCGGAATGAGATTATAAACCGAGGCTGAGGTCATAATACCTGCAGCGTATGCCAGCAAGATATCACGCAGACGGTGTGATATTTTGCGCATAAATAGAATCGGTACGGCCCCTAGGCCGGTAGACATGGCTGATATAATACTGCCAATGAGTGCATCGTTCATGCTTCCATTTTCCCTCCTGATGAAGACTTCTTCATAATCGCTGCCGAGCATTGACACCGTACATAAAAGAGATCATAATGAACAACAGATTAGAATGATTATAAATTAGAATTCCGTTTCTGCATAGGATTATTGTCATTACGCAGGCAGGTCTTGTGGACATGATCTAGGCTTTTCGTTCTAGTGTATGCAAAAGCAACAGCTTTTGATGCCGGAGGGACTAACCTTTTTGCAGAACCCGGGGGAGGAACTATACATGTATAAATCAATAATTATTGGAACAGGCCCTGCAGGGCTGACAGCAGCGATCTATCTGGCACGTGCGAACTTGAGCCCACTCGTTATTGAAGGTCCACAACCTGGTGGCCAACTGACAACAACGACTGAAGTGGAGAACTTCCCAGGTTTCCCTGATGGCATTATGGGTCCTGAACTGATGGATAACATGCGTAAACAAGCAGAACGTTTCGGTGCTGAATTCCGCACTGGCTGGGTGAACAACATCGACATGAGCGAGCGTCCATTCAAGATTCAAGTTGAAGGTATGGGGGAACTCGTATCCGAAACATTGATCCTGTCTACAGGTGCATCTGCTAAATACCTGGGTATCCCTGGTGAAGAAACAAATGTAGGGCGCGGTGTCAGCACATGTGCAACATGTGATGGATTCTTCTTCCGTAACAAAGAAATCATCGTTATCGGCGGTGGTGACTCTGCTCTTGAGGAAGCAAGCTTCCTGTCCCGTTTTGGTTCCAAAGTAACGCTGGTACACCGTCGTGAAGAACTGCGTGGCTCCAAAATTATGCAGGATCGTGCACGCAGCAACGAAAAAGTAGAAATGGCTTTGAATCGTACACCACTCGAAGTACTTGCTGGTGACAACGGCGTAACAGGTCTAAAAGTATTGAACAACGAAACAGGTCTAGAAGAAGTGATTCCGGCAAGTGGCGTATTCGTAGCTATTGGTCATACACCAAACACTGGATTCCTTGGCGGACAGATCACTACGGACGAACACGGTTATATCCTGACTACACCAGGTACATCCGAGACAAACATCCCAGGCGTATTCGCATGTGGTGACGTGCAGGATACACGTTACAAACAAGCAATCACAGCGGCAGGAAGCGGATGTATGGCTGCCATGGACACCGAGAAATACATTGAAAGCTTGGAGCACAGCGCAGTAGTTCTGTAATAGAATGAGCTGATTCCACTGATTCCAACCAACGATAGAATAATATAAACCATATGAGGTGAATTAAACATGGAAAACGTAATTGTATATACATCAACGAACTGCCCGAACTGCAAATCGGTAAAAACGTTCCTGGCTGACAAAGGTATCACGTATGAAGAGCGCAACATCGAAACTAGCGATGAATTTGCACAACAAGTATGGGACATGGGTGTACGTGCCGTGCCTTTGACTGTAATTGGTGAACACCGTATTCTGGGTATGAACAAAACCCAATTTGCCAAAGCGTTGGACGCTTAAATTACGCTGATCATCTGGAACATGATGTGTTGAAGAACGTTTCAATTCATATGAAATTCCGGTTTTCGCGAGCCGTTAGGATATAGAAAGAACCGTACCCGGAAGGGTACGGTTTTTTGTGCATAAGGCAGCATATAATTTAGAAAAAAATGCTCATGAATGTCTGAAACACAACATATACCAGCACTCCTGACAGCATGTACATGAAACCAGCCTTCTTTTTGCTCTGGAACAATCGGAGTATGCCAAGGCTGAACAGGGGCGCAAGCACAATCAGGAATAGGAGTACGGTGACAAACATTTGCGCCGAGATATCTGAAGTATCCACGTAGGTCACGCTTCTTTTCACTCCGTTTCGTTATCGGAATTAACACAGCTATATCCACACAGCCATGACAAAAATCACATAACCCCATTATACATCTGGATTTCTTTAACAAAAAGGGAGGAAATGGGGCGAAATGATGTCATTTTTCATCTGTTATTAGACGGAAACTCTTATTTTTCCTAAAAATTGGGATATTGCAGAGTAAGCGGCACCAACACGGGTGGAACGGCTGCCCAGAGCTGCCCATTCAATCTGCAAACTGCGGCGATGATAGGGTAACGTACGTTCTTCGACAACCTGTTTTAACGCTGTTTCAATCCAGGGACCTGCCTCAGAGAGCGGTCCACCAATAATAATACGTTCCGGGTTGAAACTGTTCACGATATTGGTAATGCCGATCCCCAGTTTGCGTCCAATCGTGTCGTATAATTCCTGAACAGTCTTGTGGCCTTGCTCGGCATAATGAATCAGCTCACGTGTGGTATGAGCAGGTAATTTCAGCTGATGATCCGGATGTTCGTAGGCTTTTTCCGATGCGTATAACTCCCAACAACCACGATTTCCGCAGGAGCAGGGCAGACCTTCCGCTTCAATGGACATGTGACCTGTTTCCCCAGCGTAGCCCCACGCGCCTTTGTATAATTCACCATCCACCATGATGCCTGAACCAATCCCCATGCCTGCACTGATATAGATCATGTGACGGACACCAATGCCCGCACCAAAGTTCAACTCTCCATGAGCGCCAGCATTGGCTTCATTATCGATGGTGACAGGCAGTGCGAATTCTTCTTCAAGCATGGATCGCAGAGCTACCTTCTCCCAGCCCAAGTTGGGTGCAAAGAGGACCATTCCTGCCTCATCGACCATGCCGGGCACCCCGATACCGATGCCAATAATACCATGCGGGGAAGCAGGAGCTGCCTCGATAAGTTGCTGTGCAGCCAATTTTAATTGCTCCAGTACAGAGGATACGTCATGATGTTCCAATGTCACTGCGTACTCTGTAATGATGTGTCCTTCCAGATCTGTAAGCACACCCTTCAAGTGGGTCACACTGAGTTCCAGTCCGACAGCATAGCCGGATGTCCCTCGAAACAGCAACATGAGTGGTTTGCGTCCGCCACTGGATTCTCCAGGGCCAATCTCCTGCACGAGATCATCGTTGATCAGATCTGCAACGAGGTTGGATACGGTCGCTTTGTTCAGTCCTGTAACCTCCGATACCCGCGCGCGAGAGAGGGGAGCGTGACGCCGGATCGTATCGAGCACGATCGACTTGTTTATTTTTTTGACCAGCATCTGGTCTCCGGTTATTTTCATATCGTTAAGGCACTCCTATTCTTCTGATAAAAGGGTTCTGACCCACATCCGAAACAAGTTATTCGACTATTATAGCGTAAACAAGCGTGTAAAAAACAATTTTATTTTACTTTGTTTAACCAATAGACAAAGTAAATTCGATGTGATAGGATAACGGTGTAAACGATTTCTTAAAACTATTGAGGAGGCATTTTACACATGGCCTATTTTGAATCCGTTAATAAAATTTCATTCGAAGGTAAAGATTCCAAGAATCCTTTTGCTTTTAAACATTATAATCCGGAAGAAGTGGTAGCCGGCAAATCGATGGAAGAACATTTCCGTTTCGGCATGGCTTACTGGCATACATTAACTGCAGGCGGCAGTGACCCGTTCGGTGCGGAGACTGCTGTTCGTTCGTGGGATAAATACTCGGGTCTGGACCTCGCGAAAGTACGCGTGGAAGCGGCATTTGAATTTTTGGAAAAAATGAATCTCCCGTTCTTCTGTTTCCACGATGTGGACATTGCACCAGAAGGCAACAACCTGCGTGAGTTCTACAGCAACATCGATACAATCGTTGATCTGATTGAAGATCATATGAAATCCAGCGGCAAAAAACTGCTCTGGAACACGGCGAACATGTTCTCGAACCCACGCTTCATGTTTGGTGCAGCTTCCACGTGTAACGCAGATGTGTATGCTCACGCTGCGGCACAGATCAAGAAAGGTCTGGAAGTGGGTAAACGTCTGGGCGCTGAAAACTATGTATTCTGGGGCGGACGTGAAGGTTACGACACATTGCTGAACACAGACATGCAACTGGAGCAAGACAACATTGCTCGCATGTTCCACATGGCTGTAGACTACGCGAAGGAAATTGGCTTTGACGCACAATTCCTGATCGAACCTAAACCGAAAGAGCCAACGAAACACCAATATGATTATGATGCAGCAACTTCCATTGCTTTCTTGCAAAAATACGGTTTGGACAAACACTTCAAACTCAACCTGGAAGCGAACCATGCTACACTGGCTGGTCATACATTCGATCACGAAATCCGCGTTGCTCGTACCAACGGTATGCTCGGTTCCCTTGATGCGAACCAAGGCGATATGTTGATTGGTTGGGATACAGATGAATTCCCTGTTGATATGTACGATGCGACTTTGACCATGTATGAAGTATTGAAAAACGGTGGTATCGGCCGTGGTGGTGTGAACTTTGACGCGAAAGTACGTCGTGGCTCCTTCGAAGCAGACGATCTGTTCCTGGCACACAT
The DNA here is from genome assembly GCF_052115745.1 of Paenibacillus sp. 2KB_22. Classification (NCBI taxonomy): domain Bacteria; kingdom Bacillati; phylum Bacillota; class Bacilli; order Caryophanales; family Paenibacillaceae; genus Paenibacillus; species Paenibacillus sp. 2KB_22. Next base: position 71,670 of record NZ_JBFRHG010000007.1, on the reverse strand, counting down.
CGCAGGTATGGATACGTATGCGAAAGGTCTGAAAGTAGCTGCAAAACTGATCGAAGATCGCGTATTCGATGACTTCATCGAAAAACGTTACAGCAGCTTCAGCGAAGGTATTGGTGCAGATGTGGTTGCAGGTAAAGCAACACTTGCTTCCCTTGCTGAGTATGCACTGAACAATGAAAGCCCACGCAAAAACCAATCCGGACGTCAGGAATTGCTGAGAGCACAACTGAACCAGTACATTCTGGCTGACTAATATTAGAATTCATCTGTGCAACGAATGGCATGTAACCATGCCTCCCTACACGAGCTTGTACCACGGGACGCCTGAACAAGCATGACATTCGGACCGTCCCCGACTTTCCCCTGGGAAGGCGGGGACGGTTTTTTGATACCTGAGCCAATCATGCACAAGTGAGCTACATGCATATCAAAGTTTCATTTATAACCAATGACGAATCAAGGTCATTGGATTTATCTTTCTGCTATAAGAACGAGTATGTTTTACTCGTTTCATATCCATGTGTGTCCAGGATCATGCATGCAAAACGGAGTGAGCAGAAAGGACCCGAGGAAGCGAAGCGTTCGCTAAGAGCTTTCTGAAAGAAAGCTGGCTTCGGAGGCATAGGCTTATCCCCGGATTTCACCCTTGCTAAAGGGTATAAAGGAAATCCGGGGGTAACGGCGATCCGAGGGTTTTCTGATCACGTAGTGACCACATGAGCATCAAGGGTTTCATTTATAACCAATGACGAATCAAGGTCATTGGATCATCTATTCGCTACAAAAACGAGTATGTTTTTACTGTTTTGATATAAATGTTCTTCTAAGATGGTGCATGCAAAACGGAGTGAACAGAAAGGACCCGAGGAAGCGAAGCGTGCGCATTTATCCCCGGATTTCTCCCTTGCCAAAGGGATTAAAGGAAATCCGGGGGTAACGGCGATCCAAGGGTTTTCTGATCACGGAGTGGCCACATGAGCATCAAGGTTTCATTTATACAATCTTGTCACAAACGAGAGGAGTTAACCTATGAGTTACGTAATTGGTGTCGATCTGGGAACCAGTGCGGTCAAAACCGTGTTGGTCAATCGTGAAGGAAAAGTGGCATTTGAAGCATCGGAGGCATACCCGTTGTATCAGCCCAAGGCTGGATACAGTGAACAAAATCCCGATGATTGGGTAGAGCAGACGATTGTTTCCCTACGCAAATTGCTCGAAGTATCTGGCGTGCAGCCTTCGGAAATTGAAGGTCTGAGCTTCTCTGGACAGATGCATGGACTGGTCTTGGTAGATGCCGAAGGTAAACCGCTGCGGAATGCAATCCTGTGGAACGATACACGCACAACGGCTCAGTGCCGCCGGATCGAAAAAGTGCTGGATGGCAAGCTGTTAAGCATTGCCCGGAACCGCGCTCTGGAAGGTTTTACCTTGCCAAAAATTCTGTGGGTTCAGGAGAACGAGCCTGAACTGCTGCAGCAAGCATCCTTATTCCTGTTACCAAAAGACTATGTTCGTTATCGCCTGACAGGGGATTACGCCATGGACTATTCCGATGCAGCGGGTACCTTGCTGCTGGACGTTGCAGGCAAGCAGTGGAGCAACGAGATTGCAGAAGCATTCGAGCTGCCGATCTCCCTATGTCCACGTCTCGTGGAATCGTTTGAGGAAGTGGGCACCTTGTTGCCTGAGATTGCGGATCAAACAGGTCTGGCAGCCGCGACAAAAGTATATGCAGGTGGCGCAGACAATGCATGCGGTGCCATTGGCGCAGGCATTCTGAGTGAAGGACAGACGATGTGCAGCATCGGAACGTCCGGTGTAGTGCTTTCCTATGAAGAGCGTAAAGATCTCGATTTTGAAGGCAAAGTACACTTTTTCAATCACGGCGAGAAAGATGCCTTCTATATTATGGGGGTAACACTTGCCGCAGGATATAGCCTGTCCTGGTTCAAGGATACGTTTGCAGCAGACAAATCCTTTGATGTGCTCTTGCAGGGCATTGATCAGATTCCGGCCGGCAGCAACGGATTGTTGTTCACCCCTTATATTGTTGGGGAGCGTACACCTCATCCAGATGCGAATATCCGGGGCAGCTTCATCGGTATGGATGCCGGGCACAAGCTGGAGCACTTTGGACGTGCGGTGATGGAGGGCATTACCTTCTCGCTGCGTGAATCGATTGATATTCTGCGCGGGGCAGGTAAAACCGTCAATGAAGTCATCTCCATTGGTGGTGGTGCCAAAAATGAAGCCTGGTTGCAGATGCAGGCGGATGTCTTTAACGCCACGATTGTGAAGTTAGAGAGCGAACAGGGTCCGGCGATGGGGGCAGCAATGCTGGCTGCCTATGGCTGTGGCTGGTTCCCGTCTTTGCAGGAGTGCGCAACAGCGTTCATTCGTCCGGCGAAGTCCTATGAGCCCAACCCGGAAACGGTTGCTGTCTATGATGGATTGTTCGCACTGTACCAGGAAGTCTATGGACAGACACGTAGTCTCAATGATCGTCTGGCATCATACCGTTAATTCATCGCATTAAATATTTATATCATACATGCAGAAGCATCCGCACAGGCGGGTGCTTTTTTGTCGTTCAACAAGATTAACCCCATGAAAGGTTTCCTTGTCCTGCATATCCGCATTCCGGCTCTGCATAGATTGAGAATAGAGGATTGTGATCCGTCCAGGCATCGTGTGTCCGACGTTTTTAATAGGAAGAAGCTTGAGAATGGGGGTGAAGCTTTGGATGAACATGAGGAACATGGAAGACCACATATTACCTTGTCGATGATCGTTCGTAATGAGGAGAATCGGTATCTCAGGCAGGCTTTGGAGACACATCGTCCCTGGATTGATCGCGCGGTAATCATTGATGACGGAAGCACGGATGGAACGGTTGCGATGTGCCGGGAACTTCTGGACGGTATTCCACTTGTATTGGTGGAGAACGCTGCTTCACGTTTTGCAGACGAGGTAAGCCTGAGAAAACAACAATGGGAAGAGACGGTGGCGACCAATCCGGAGTGGATTTTGAATCTGGATGCGGATGAGATTCTAACCAGTGACTTTGGGGCTGTACGCGATCTGTTGCTCAGTGGCAACGAGGATGCGATTTATTTCAGATTGTTTGATATGTGGAGTGATACGCATTACCGGGAAGATGAGTTCTGGCGGGCGCATGCCTACTATCGGCCATTTCTGATTCGTTATCACCCGGGGATGAGCTATGAATGGAAGGAAACTCCTCAGCATTGTGGGCGCTTTCCGTTAACGATCCAGCATTGGACTTATGGCTGTCATGCTCCCCGGGTGAAGCATTATGGGTGGGCACGGGAAGAAGATCGCATCCGCAAATATGAACGCTATCAAGCACTGGACCCTGAAGCAAGATACGGCTGGAAGGAACAGTACGAATCGATATTGGATCAAGAGCCACGACTGTTGGCATGGGTCGAATAAGGAGAGGGGGAGTGAGCACGTTGAAGAAAGACCCGTTACACCAATCCCAAGAAGAATCCAAACCTCCAATAGAGCCGAATTCCGAAGAAGATGAGAAACTGAAAGAGAAGCAACATCAAAACCAACATGAAAACCAGAAAGAGAGCCAGAGTAATCATCGACCGTCCAGACATTCTGCTATATCACAGGAAACCGGCCAATCGGAAAATCTTGAAACGCTTGCCCAGGAAAGAATACTGATCGCCAGCCCGGTTCGTCAGACAACTCCAGTGCTCCGTGAATTTCTGGATTCTCTGCATGCACTGGAAAGAACAACAGTGAAGACGGATTATCTGTTTGTCGACGATAACGAGGAAGAAGCTGCGTCGAATATATTACGTGAATTTGTGCTCCAGCATGAAGGGACGGTTATTCAGGCAGATGAACATAGCAGCGATAATCCTGACAACAAAGGGTTGTACACCAAGGATGAGGGAGGCCACTATTGGCAGGATGAACAGATTTGGCGTGTAGCTGGTCTGAAAAACCGCATTTTGAATTATGCACGCGACAACGAGTATGATGCTGTTTTCCTGATAGATTCTGACCTGGTGTTGCATCCGCGGACATTGGAACAACTTGTATCGAGCGGCAAAGATATCGTATCCAATATCTTTTGGACCCGATGGCAGCCGGGGGCCAGGGAAATGCCTCAAGTCTGGTTGCAAGATGAGTATGCTTTGTATCGTCGCGGTGGCAAATCATCAGCCGGGAATGAAGCGGAAGACGAGGGCGCGCAAACGACTGCTTTTCTGGATCAACTGCGGATACCAGGTTGTTACGAAGTTGGAGGGTTGGGGGCATGTACGCTCATTCGCAAAAATGTTCTGGCAGCCGGGGTTTCCTATGACCAGATTCCGAATGTATCCTTCTGGGGCGAAGATCGTCATTTCTGTATCCGTGCGCAGGCACTTGGTTTTCGCCTTTTCGTTGATACGCATCTCCCGGCGTACCACATCTATCGCTTATCCGAACTGCCGGGGGTAGCTGCCTTTAACCGCAGAGCCAGACGTGGCGAAGAGACGATCAGCATTACGCTCTGTATGATTGTGAAAAATGAAGAAGCTTCCCTCGCCAGATGTCTGGATTCGGTCAACGGCATTGCCGATGAGATTGTGATCGTTGATACCGGTTCAACGGATCGTACCCGTCAGATCGCTTCCAGATATACGGATCGTATCGTTGATTTTGAATGGGTGGATGACTTTGCAGCAGCACGCAACTTTGCCTTCGATCAGGCGAAGAGCGAATATATTCTATGGCTGGATGCCGACGATGTATTTGAAGCGGAAGATCGGGCGAAACTTATTGCCCTGAAACGTTCGCTGGACCCGGCTGTTGATAGTGTCACGATGGATTACAATCTGTCATTCACGGCAGAAGGCAAAGTATCCTACAGTCTGCGCCGGAATCGCCTGGTGCGTCGGGACCGACAATTTCGCTGGATAGGCGCGGTGCATGAATATCTGGCTGTAGCAGGCAATCTGCTGCATAGTGATATAGCGGTTACCCATAAGAAAGATAAGGAATATACGGATCGGAATCTGCGGATCTATCGTAAAAGGGAACAGGCCGGAGAGGAATTCTCACCGCGTGACTTGTACTATTTTGGCAATGAATTGAAGGACCATGGACAGCATGAGGATGCGGTGAAGTACTACGAAAAGTTTCTGGACACCGGGCTGGGTTGGGTGGAAGATCAGATTGCGGCTTGCCAGAAAATTGCGGATTGTGAGGCTGCACTTAAACGATCGGAACAGGAAGTAACAGCGTTGTTCCGATCGTTCGCCTATGATTTGCCAAGAGCCGAGATTTGTTGTCGATTGGGTGGTTATTTTGCCGACCGTGAAGATTATCGCAAAGCCCTGTTCTGGTACGAACAGGCGACACGTGCTGTACGTCCTGATGATCCTATGGTGGTGCTAAATGAAGCAGCCTGGACCTGGATGCCGCATCTGCAACTATGTGTATGTTATGACCGGATGGGTAACCGTGCCAAGGCACGGGAACATAATGATATTGCACTCGCCTATCATCCAACACATCCGAGCATGTTATATAACGATCGTTACTTTAAAGATCTGGAGAAGGATAACGTATTGGAAAATGCTTAGCATTACGGTCGCAATGATGCCTCTTTCGTGGAATTGAATGGGTGAATCATCCCCATTTCCATGGAGAGGTTTTTTTACGTTGCAATGCAATGACTTCATAGTATCCATCGAGGACGGATTCACTTTGGAAATGGATTAATGTATTTCATCCAGGGGAGGATATGCTTTACAATAATGACTAACGGAAAAGCGGTGAACATGATTACCTGTCTTCGGCTGCCGAATTGATGAAGCAAGGGGAACTGAATATGAATCTGACGGAAGTACTATTGGAGTCGAGGCTGGTCGCGATTGTGCGCGGTATTAGCCGTGAAGCGGCAGTAACAGCTGGACAAGGCATGACGAGTGGTGGAATTCGACTGATGGAAGTCACGCTGAACACACCTGGAGCACATGATATTATTGCAGACTGGCGTGAGCGGCATGAAGGAAAGGCTTATGTTGGAGCGGGTACGGTACTGAATGTGCAGATGGCGAAGGAAGCGGTCGCTGCAGGAGCACAGTTTCTGGTGTCCCCCAATGTCGATCTGTCTGTCATTGAATATGCTGTAGAACATGGTGTCGAGATCTGGCCTGGAGCCATGACACCTACGGAGATTGTCGCTGCCCATGAAGCGGGAGCACGTGTTGTGAAGCTGTTTCCGATGGCGAGCCTGGGCATACCGTATCTGCGGGAGATTAAAGCTCCGCTGAACCACATCCCGCTGTTGGCAACAGGCGGCGCCACACTGGAGAATATTGCTGACTACTATGCAGCAGGTGCTGCTGCGGTAGGTCTGGGAAGTGCACTTTTACCACGTGAAGCCCTTGTAGCAGGAGATCATGAGCAGATTGCAGCATGTGCACGGAGATTTGTGGAAGTAGCTGAAGCCTAGACTTCAGCGAAAGATGAGGGATATGTACATTTGGGTATATATTAAGGTAGCTTTAGATCAATTGTTGGATTATTCGTTATCATAAAAACCGATGTCGTTTAACGTGCCGTTCATTCTAGTGTCTTATGATGGATGTATGCCAGAATTCGGAGAGGAGAGATGCCCTGTGAAAGCTAAAACAATGATTGGCGGCATGCTGGCCGTTGCTGCAGTAACGGCAGGTGGATTATGGAAGGCGGCGGTAAAGAGCCAGACGCCCAAGAAGATTCCAATCACACTCACACCCCCAATGCCATTTGAGGATGTGACCTTTGACAGTGGGGGAGGTCGGGTGCATGGCTGGTTCATCCCGGCCAGAGCCGACATTCCGAAACCATGGCCGCTTGTGATTATTGCACATGGCTGGGGTTCCAATCGCTCCCGTGTTCTTCGTTATGCGAGGCCGATCTGGGAAGCAGGATATGCCCTGTTTATGTATGATGTCCGCAGTCATGGGGCCAGTGATCCGGTTCGTGCTGCATCTGCCTATCTGTTCCGGGATGATCTGCTGGCGGCATTGCAGTATACGACTGCACGACCAGAGATTGATGCGGATGCAATCGGAGTACTTGGACATTCGTTGGGTGGACTGGGTACGATTCTTGCAGTGACGGAAGGAATTCCGGTATCAGCAGTAATTACGGATTCCATGCCATCCCAATTTGAGGTTATCGTCAGTTCGGAGCTGAGACGCCGGCGTCTGCCTCTGTTTCCCCTGGCCCAGTTAATTCCGAGAATCTGGTTCTGGCGATTGGGTGAATCTCTGAAATCCTATCGTCAGCGTGATCCGGTGATGATGCTGAATGAACGGCGCAGGGGGATGCAACTCCCAATGCTCATGGTGCACTCCAAGGGAGATAATTTTATTCCTCCGAGTGAGCTTGAATATTTTATGTCCAAAGCCGATCCGCCTGTGGAACATCTATGGGTTAATAGTGGAGGACACAGTTGTTCCGAGGAAGATCCCGCCTTCTGGGATACCGTTATTCCATTTTTGAAAACCCATGTTCATGGTCAGGCGAAGTCGAATGATTCGTCTATAGCGAGCAGTTAACAGAGTAGAACCAGCCTACATAAGAGTGCAGGCTAACAGAGAAAACGCCAACATGATTGGCGTTTTTTTTGCTGTTATGAGCAATATGCAGAAATTCACAATTGTAAAATTGACGGGAAAAGACGATTAAAAAGGAAGCTTATGGTATCATAGAATAGACTGGCAATATTCATGCGAGGTTATTTGTTATGCTTCTTTGTATGAAATTGAAGGGAGAGGTCCAGATTTGAGTTTGAATTGGAAGTTCAATGTACGTATCAAAATGTTCGCAACCAAAGCAACAACCGCAGCGATGGCAACACTGCTGCTCGCTACGCAAACACCAGGTTTTGCAGGCAGCGCATCAGCCGCGCAAGCAGAGCAGGTGAACGAAGCGACAACGGGGGAAAATGAACAACTAGACGCAACCAGCAATGACGTGCCAGAGGGAGCGAAAATCTCATCCAGGCAAGCCAGTGAAAATATACTTAGATTATTTCCATTGTTAAAGAAAGCAACGATCTCATCTGCACGATTCGATTCACCGAATTCCTATCCACCGCCAGACTACAAGGCATGGGAGATTGGATTCCAGATTACACAAGGCAATCATACATCGGGATTCAGTGGGACTGTACATGCAGGCACAGGGGAAGTGTTAAGTGTACATCTACCATCGGATATTCTGGATAAACATGTCTCGGGATCGGATGTTAAGCTAACGAAAGCTGAAGCTGAAGAGAAGGCTGTTGCACTGTTGTATCAAGCGATACCAGGCTTGAAGGATACGGAGTATGCTCCGCTAGGAGATCTGTATTCTTCCATCGAACAAGAGTCTTTGTTTGGCAGAACAGAATATCGATATGCTTACCAGTTAAAACATGACGGATTGTTATCTGACGCAGAGACAGTCTACATCAATGTGGATGAAAGTGGTTTGGTGACAGGTTACTCACGAGGTACTACCGCTGCTAAATATCCTTCATCGAAACCGGCAGCTTCGGAAGAGAAGGCCAGACAGCAGTTTGAAGAACAGTTTGATGTAGAGCTGGCTTATATCTCCAAAGATCGGTCGTCTTCCAAACAGGGTCAGCAGTACTACCTTGGATATACACCGAAGAATATCAGTATTGTTCCGATTGAAGCCAATACGTTGGAACGGATTAATACATTAACAGGCAAAGCAGTGGACGAGGATTCTTTACAGCAGGATACGAAGTTGCAAGGGGACGTAACGTCTTTTGTTCCGACCAATGGTACAAGATTAAATGTACAGCAGGCCGCCAATCGGGTGGTAACGAACTTTGATATTCCCAAGGGTTACAAGCTGGAGCATAGCCAGTTAAGCAAAGGTTTTTTTGCAAGTCCGAACAATCAGGTATGGAGTCTGAGCTGGAGCGATCGAAGTGCCAATACGTCCTATATGTTCATGCGGGATATTTCAGCACAGGTAGATGCAGTGACTGGTCAGATCTACAGCTATACGATGATGCAACGCATTGGACCAGAGCAGGAAAAGCAGACTGAAGAGAAAACAGGCAAATTGATTACCCGGAAGCAGGCTGAGAAACTGGCGATGAACACGGTGATTGCGTTAGTTCCAGATGCAACGGAGCAATTTCGATTGGCTAACGTTATTGAGATAGACGATGCTCGTACGTTTATGTTCCAACGCTATCTGAACGGAATTCAGGTGAAAGATGATACGGCACAAGTGCAGGTGTTGAACGATGGAACCGTGAATGAGTTCTATACACGCATTGCCGCAACACCTGAACAATTGCCAGCAGATGATAAGCCAGCCATCAGTTATGAAGAGGCCAAGGCACTCTATCTGGAGGAGTTCAAGCTGATCCTCGCATATTCCCGTTATGGCGGATACGGTCTGAACAACGGTCAAGTTATTCCGGTGGGGGTTAACCTTGCTTATATGCCAACCCGTGATGAGAATTCCATCTATGGCACTTATGAAGTACTGGATGCTAACACGGGAGAGTGGAAGCTTCAATACGGGGAGACAGGTGCTGCAAGCAAGACAGAACCTACGGATATCTTGGGCCATGTGGCCGAAGCTGCGCTTCGCAATATGACACAGCATGGTGTGTTGCTTGCGGATGAGCAGGGACGTGTATTCCCAGATCGGGTGATCACCCGAGGAGACTGGTTTAACTATTTGGCAAGAGCGATTAACCCGAATATGGATCTCTACTATAGTGGGGACGGAGATGACAAGCTATACGCTGATGTGACACCTGACAGCCCTTATTATAAGGCAATCAAGGTTCTAATCGATCAACGCTGGCTTGCCGGAGCAGACCCGGAACAGAATCTGAACCCGCAAGAAGAGATGACCCGTGAAGAATTGGCGGTGCTGCTTGTACGTATACTGCGCTATGAGAAGCTGGCTGGATTCTACACTTTGTCATCCGATCTTCCCAACATTGCGGATGCTAGTGCCATTACAAGTAAAGGGGCGGTTTCCCTGAGCTTGAAACTGGGATTACTTCCTTCGATTGAAGGACGATTCATGCCTGCACGCAAAGTGACGGTAGCTGAAGCGTCTCAGGTATTGGAACGGCTGGCGAAGCTTCAAGGCAAGACAGATACGTTTATGAGTGGTAATCGTCTGTATTAGACGAGGAATTAATCATATTATGCCCGTGTGAATCATAGGCTGAAGATAACGGGTACTCGTGATTTAATGAATTGAAGATCAAAGGGACCTTCCACAGAAGGTCTCTTTTGATTTGCTTTGACAAAACTAGAATGACGACAGAGCCTTTTGTGATACAATAGGGCGTGAGAACTTTGCAAAGAAGGGTGGGTTCCTTTCATGGGTAAGAACGGGAAACGAATTATCACCATACTGCTGGCAGGCTGTCTGATTGCTGTAGCGTTACCACGTACGGTTGATCTGGATCAACTGTATGCTGCATCAGGGACATCGGATATATCCACGGCAACAGATTTGCGGCAGACCTTGCTTACCGCAATGTCACAGCGAACGGAGGAACTTGTTTTTACATACAAAGGCAATGTGAAAGGTCTCAAAAAACAATTACAAACCTCCATCGATGAGGCAATGAAGAGTGACCCCTATATCCAATATACCGTTAAAAGTTACGCATTTAATTATAAAGGCTCCAATGTATCCGCCGAAGTACATGTGACACTTTCCTACCGGGAGACCAAGGAACAGACCGATTATGTGAATCGTAAAGTCACGAATGTGTTGAAAGAAATCATCAAACCCGGCATGACGGATCATGAGAAGGTCAAGGTCATCCATGACTGGATTGTGCTTAACCTTTCCTACGATACTTCGCTCAAGAAATATACGGCCTACGACGGGCTTGTTACAGGCAGTACCGTCTGTCAGGGATACTCATTGCTGGCTTATCGGATGCTGGAGCGAGTAGGCATCGATAACCGGATTGTGGAAGGTACAGCAGGCGGGCAGCTTCATGCCTGGAATATCGTGAACCTGGACGGCAAGTGGTATCACATGGACACCACCTGGGATGATCCTACCCCTGACCGGAAAGGTAAGGTAAGCCACAGCTATTATTTGTTAAGCGATGATGAGATGGCACGTGACCATATCTGGACAGGCAAAAGCAAGTACCCCGCTGCGCCAGCCCCATATCGAGAAGCTTTATTGAAGCTGGTGAAGGCCGGAGATAGCAAAAAAGCCGCTTATCAGAAGCTGTACCATGCTCTGGACTATTCCCTGTATGATGAACAGGATGCCGTTAAAGGCCATGCTGCGTTGAAGACCAAGGTTCAAAGTACACTGAAGGAAGGCGGAACCTCGCTCACGTTCAGGTACAAGGGTACGGAGGCTGGACTGATTGAAGATTTGCAGGATTTGTACCAGCTTGGCATGAAATCGATATCTTATTATGTGTCCAAAATGGAAGGTACTACGGATCTGCGCGTCAAAATTAACTGGACACTATAACAACCATTTGAACAGGATGCTCCGCTTGAGGAGTATCCTTTTTTGCGTTCAATTTGTGTTCAACGACGAGGGTTTTAGTGTTGTCTATTTTTTGTATATGTCGCTTTGCTATTCTATTCTTCGGCGCATGCCAACACTACGTACGAGGAGGATATGCAAAAAATGAGGAAAAAAGTGAGCATAGTGATCATTGCTCTGTTGCTGGTCACACAAATGATGCAGGGTTGGATATTAACACCAACGATGCATGCTCAGGATGAATTAACTAATTTGCCAGCCAGTGCAATGAGCGATACAGCGGTAGAAGACGGTGCGGCAGGTTCGGGAGAAGTGAAAGAAGAACCTGTCATTCTGGAAGAAGATAAGGATGCCAGTACTCCAGAAGATCAGGAGGAAAATACGATGCATCTGCTTGATGCAGCTGCAGGTCCGGTAATTACAGATCAATTGATTACCAGTGTGCAGATGTACAATCAGGCACCGCAAGACAATGGAAATGGAACGATTGAAATCAAAGGCGATAAGATTGAGGATATTCGTCCACGTATTCAGGATGAGGTGGCTGTGGTCTTTACATGGGGGCTTGCAAATGACACCCACAACTACAGCGATGGTTCCACGTTCACCTTCAACTTGCCCGATAAATTCATCATTGGATCGCAGCTTAAAGGTAATCTGGATGGCGGTGTTGGGGAGTATGTGGTGAATCCAGATGGCACAATCATCTTTACCTTTAATGAACTGATCGAGCATGCGCAGCTGGAAGGCAACTTCTACGTGTGGCTTAAGTTCGATGAGAGCAAGATGGAAGATGGCTTGAAACAACAGATAGACTTTAGCTCCGTGGGGCAGCGCATCATCGATGTGCATTTTGCCAACACAGCCATAGATAAGTTGAAGAAATCGGGAAGCGCGAACAAAAACAACTTCAACTCGGATGAGATTAAATGGACCGTAGATTTTAACCAAGGCGAGAAGGCTATGAAAAATGCGGTTCTTTCAGATACATTGCCAACAAACCTTGAACTCAAGGGCAATATTGAAATTCGCGAATTAGAAGTGCAATTGAATGGATCTGTAAAAGAAGGTCCAGTCGTTCAAACAGAACCACAGTTTCCAATTCAATTGGGAGACACAGACAAGGCCTATCGTGTAACCTATACGACGAGTGTTAAAGCACCAACCACTGCTCCGTTCACCAATGTGGAGTATCAAAACCAGGTTGCGCTTACAACGGATCAGAGCGAGCATAACGAAACGGATATTGGCCGAGTTCGTGTGAGTTTTAATGAGCCCTTGAACAAATCAGGGCAAGATAGTGCGTATGATCCGGTGACACAGACAATCACATGGAAAGTGCAATATAACTACAATCAGCAAGAAATCATGCAAGCAAATGCATGGATTGAAGACCGTTTTGATACGGCCAAACAGCAACTGATCAACAATTCCGTCAACGTGTACCAAGTTGATATTAATGCGAGCGGAGCGGTTTCGAACAGAACGCTGGTGAATCGGAATGAATACACAATTGAAGCGGTGAATACAGGGTTCGATGACGGCTTCAGATTACATTTTAAGAACGACATTACCAAGGCCTATGAGATCGAATATGATACACAATCCATTCATCGTGTATATACCAACGATACCATTACGAACACAGTGAACATGTATGATGGCACTTCCAAAACAGGCCGGAAAGACATTCGGGAAGTCATTTTTGCCAAAAGCGTGAAAAGTGAAAACTTCAACACAAAAGAAATCGAATGGCAGATAGTTTTGAACCGTGATTTGCAGGACATGACGGATATCGTCATCACCGACAATTATGAAGGCAGACACATGAAGCTGATTCCGGGTAGTCTTCAAGTGAGTGGGCTTAACAAAGACGACTTCGAACTGACTCCAGACCCGGCTGATCCAACGTATGAAAAAGGATTCTCCGTTCGCCTGAAGGACGGCGTTACCATTAACACCGAACATGTCATAACCTATACGACAAGCTTTGATCCGACGGCAGGTATGCCAACGGATAATGAATATCGCAACTCGGCCAAGATCGATTGGGAAGAGTCTGATGTAGCACAGACTGCGATTACCAAATCGGCTATGGTCAAACCGCAAGAGTATACCATTCAAAATGGTAACAAAAAGGGCGAATACAGCGCCAAAGACAAAACGATCACGTGGACAATTGATGTAAACTACAACTTGTTCGATATTCACGAAGCCATCCTCAAGGATGCCTACACAGGTAACCAATCTTTTGTAGACGGTTCATTGAAGGTTCATGAGCTGGTGTTGCAGGGAGAAAATAATGTTACTGCAGTCGGCGGCGAGGTTGCGCTGACAGATGGACAATTCCAGCTGAACACGGACGGTAAAGGTTTCACATTGGATCTGGGGAACATCGGCAAAGCAGCTTATCGCATTCAGTACCAAACAAGTCTGGATGGACCTTATTCCGTCGAAGGCACGTATGCCAACCAGGCTGTCCTAACCGACGGTGAAGGCGGTGAAGTGCGCTTTAACAGATCAGCGAACGTTACGCCAGCTCACGGTGGTGTGTATGTACAAAAAACAGGTCAACAGATCGGTACAACGGATAAAGCATCATGGACGGTAAATATCAATCCAAGTCAATCTTATGTTCCAGCGGGTTCTCCATTAACAGATACCCTGTCGGAAAACCAAATCTTATTGGCTGATTCATTGAAATTATATGCAACGAACCTGCCTGCCAACAATTCAGGCAATATATCCAACAAAGCTGGACTGGTTGATCCGGCTGATTATGAATTGATCGTAGAAGGCAATACATTTACCTTCACCTTCAAGAAAGATATTCATACCGCATTTATTCTGGAATATCAGTCCTATATTAATGCCGATCATGGCGCTCGAATTGAGAATAAAGTTGAATTCGCAGGTCAGTCTTCTTCAGTGGTGGGCGAAGGCAATCAGGTGGGTATCAAAGTTTCATTGGCTGGAGCGGGTGGAGGAGCCTCCACAGGTCTGGGCAAAATCAGAATTCATAAAGTCAGTGATACAGGCGTTCCGCTGGAAGGAGCCATATTCGCAATCTATAATGCGTCTGGGACTACGCTTCTGGAAACATTGAAACCAACGGATGAGAATGGAGTAGTTGAAAGCTCCAGAAACTATCGTCTGAACAATCTGACGAATGGCGTGCCTTATAAATTAAAAGAATTATCTGCACCCGCAGGATACTTGGTTGATCCAGAGTATGGCTCTGCCTCAGGTAAAACGATTGAATTCAAGGATGCGGATATCGCCTTTGAAATTGAAAATAAAAAGATTCGTCAAGGCTTCGAATTAACTAAGGTAGATGCAATTGACTCATCCAAGAAGCTCCAGGGTGCAGCGTTTGAATTATACTTGAACAACGGTGCAACCCGAGAGAAAATAGACGAGTTAACGACAGGGGAAGATGGGAAAATCGCCAAAGGAGATCTCTTGCCTGGGGATTATGAATTGGTCGAAGTTGTGGCACCTGAGTTTTATCAGTTGGATGCTACCCCGATCCCCTTCACCATTGTAGAGAATCAGACTCAGATTATTACACTGACGAAGTCGAATGCAATGGGGACGGGTGGTAAACTTGTCGTTACCAAAGTAAATGCCAAGGATCACTCCGTATTAAGCGGGATTGAATTCGAGCTGCATGATTCTTCTAATATAGTCATCGATACAAAAGTAACGGACCTGAACGGGGTCATTGAATTTGACGGGTTGACCTATGGTTCGTATACATTGGTAGAAACCAAGGCAGAAGGATTTGTTATTGAACAACCTGAGACGGTTGTATCTATCACTAAACCGGAAACCCGATTGACCATTGAAAATAAAGAAAATGATCGTTCCGTGAAATTGATTAAAACCAATGCGGGTCGAACTCAGCATCTACAAGGTGCAGTATTTGAATTGTGGGCTCAGACGAACTTGATGGATGCGGACGGAAACTGGAAATTTGACGTCGTTACGGGAATTGACCAAGCGCTCCTGACAACGGATCTCCATGGTGAGCTTCAGTTGAGCGATCTGCAACCTAACACATATCGCTTGATTGAGGTTAAAGCACCGAACGGATATATCTTGGACACAACACCTGTACCATTTGAAATTACGAATATACAAACCGAAACCGTAGTTGTGGAAAAGACAAATCAGGCTATCCCGGTATCGGGCGGTGGATCGAGTGGACCTTATAATCCGGGAACACCTACTACGGGTGTAACACCGGATCCGGAGAAACCAGTAACACCAGGACCGGAAACACCAGGAACGTCTATCCCAGGCACAGTGGTTACTGGACCTACTGAACCTGAAGACGGAACCGAAATTCCAACAGATGAAGATAACGGAGTAACTCCTCCTTCGCCTGGCGTTTCCAACGGTGACGACACTGCACCTCCAGTTGGGGATACAGATACAACGGATGGGGATAGCGCACTGGCACCTTCTGCGGGAACGGATACAGATGGATCGCAGGGGACTGGGAATTCTGCATCACAGCAGACCGGAAACTCTGCATCACAGGGAATGTTGCCGAAGACAGGCGAAGAGAGCACATGGACTTTCACTGTGGCGGGCATGATGCTGATGGCACTAGGTAGTGTGGGATACATCTACTTCCGACGTAGACAACTGCTTCAGCGTTAGATCGCACGCAGCACGTAATGCAGGAACAGATCATATTCAGATAAAAACACCCTCTAGCTTCACAAGTGACCCAGAGTCACCGTGTGAATATACTAGAGGGTGTTTTATTTTGTTTCAACTGAATCATAAGGAAGATCAGAACCCAGCAACGTCTGGATTTACTTTAATAGCTCTTACAATTAGCCGATGTGTTGGATTGACGAGTGGATCACAGGTAATTAAGGTAAGGACCTGTCCAAGTCCGGGGTCTTCCAGCACAGATAAGTCATTTGGCTCCACAACGGATATCTGGTCTACCTTATATTTCATAACCGTTCGATCTGCCAGGGTGACTTCCATTGAATCGCCAATCTGGAGTTCTCCCAAGCGATTGAACAGTCGTCCTTTTCTGTGGGCGCGATGAGCGGCAATGGCGGCATTACCTTTGTTACCGATTCTAGTGGTCTCGACAAGATGGGTTGCAGCTACCTTCATGTTTTCTTCCGTTGCACCCTCCAGAATCGGTAAGCGGACATCAATCTTGTCAATCGATAGTACACCCAACGTATTCGACGATGCCTCTTGCAATGGATCTGTATTGTTAGTAGTCGGCTCGGCGGAAGCCGCATCCTGTATGCCTTGTTCGAAGGATCGATTAAGCTTGGACAAGCCGTTTTGCAATTGCTCCAGATCGTTCATAACACGGGTTTGCTGCCAGTCATAATACGTTCCCCTCAGGAAAGGAAAGCTGATGATCAGAATGCCCAGTAGAATGAGCAGGATAGAGAATTTTTTCATTATACGTCAACTCCCGTTGTCCAAGAAAAATAGTATACCTTTCTCTATTTTACTTACGGACCTATACAAAATATGGACAGCGACGAAAGGACGTACAGGAATGTTTGAAGAGGAGAGCTGACCCAAAATAAAACCTCCCGGTGTCGCTACAGTAGGAAACTGCAACGCCAAGGGGAGGTTTTATTATATAAAGTCAATTGTATCTGTAGATGATAGTACGTTGGAGCTACTATTTGTTACTTGATGCATCGGTAGGTGTGAAATCACATTCTTTCAGCGGCACCACTTTAGTTTTTTTGATCCATTTGTAACCGAGCCACAACACCAGGAACAGTGGTACGCTCAGGTAGGCAACGATGGCGCCACTCCAGTCGATCTCGTCACCCGTAAATGCCTGATAGTTCTGTCCAATAATCACGATAATACACAGGACAAAGGCAAAGATCGGCCCAAACGGGAACCAACGTGCCCGGTAAGGCAGATCGCTCAGGTCCCTGCCTTGTGCAACGTATGCACGACGGAAGCGATAATGACTGATAGCGATACCTAGCCAAGTAATAAAACCACACATACCGGATGCATTTAGCAACCAGGTATACACAATGCCATCGCCGAAGAGGGAGGCAAGAAATGCCAACATGCCAACGGCTGTGGTGAGCAGCAAGGCATTCATGGGAATGCCTTTTTTGTTCAGCTTACCAAGGAAACGAGGGGCTTTACCGTCTCGGGCAAGGGCATAGAGAACCCGGCTCGACGCATACATGCCTGAGTTTCCGGCAGAGAGTACAGAAGTCAGAATAACGGCATTCATGACGGAAGCCGCAATGGCGAGTCCAGCTTTCTCAAACACCAGTGTAAACGGGCTGACCCCGATATTTTCCAGATCTCCTTTGAGCAGATTCGGATGAGTATACGGGATGATCAGACTGATCACGGTAATCGCCAAAATGTAAAAAATCAGAATGCGCCAGAATACCTGACGAATCGCACGAGGTACATTTTCGCGCGGATTTTCACTTTCCCCGGCGGCTACCCCGATAAGCTCGGTACCCTGGAATGAGAATCCCGCAGCCATGAATACGCCTAACACGGCGAAGAATCCGCCATGAATGGGCGCATCACCGATGGTGAAGTTGCTGAAACCAACGGCTTCTCCGCCCATAATACCAAAGATCATAAGCACACCAACGGCCAGGAAGATGATAACGGTAGCTACTTTGATAATGGCGAACCAGTATTCGGACTCCCCGTAGCCTTTGACGGAAAGTACATTCAAGGCAAAGATCAGCACGAGGAACAGTAAGCTCCATAACATGGACGAACTGTCGGGGAACCAATATTTAATGAGCACTGTAGCGGCAGCAAGCTCTGCTGCAATGGTTACCGCCCAGTTGTACCAGAAGTTCCAGCCCATGGCGAACCCGAGGGCAGGATCGACAAAACGTGCGGCATACGTATTAAATGAACCGGAGTCCGGCATAAAGGTAGCAAGCTCACCAAGGCTGGTCATGAGGAAATAAACCATGATGCCAACGGCCGCGTAGGCAATTAATGCGCCACCAGGGCCTGCGGTTGAGATGGCAGTACCACTAGCGAGAAACAGCCCGGTGCCAATTGAGCCACCGAGGGCGATCATCGTCATATGGCGTGCGCGTAATCCTTTTTTCAGGGAAGGTCCAGTTGTTGTTGTTGGGTTACTGCGGTCTGGCATGGAAACACTCCTTCATTCGATATACTGATGTTTACGATAATTGCTTCCTAAACAAAAAGACCACAGGCATCAGCCTGCGGTCTTTAATATTTCAATGTCCGCACCATGTCCCAGATGATTAAGATAGCTCAACACAGAAGAATTCATACCTTTATACAAAGGAAATGTACTTCCGTGACAGTTCTGCGCCTTTCGACAGCAGCCCCAGCCCACCGGACCGTATAAGGAACGTCCAGTGAGCTTCGGCGGGTGCACCTTTCGGCTGATCTCATAAGCGGCTCCTTAGCGCCTCCTTCAGCGTACTGATCGCACCCGCGACCTCTACCTCACCATTCATGAATGAGGTGTATCTATTGTCTATGAAATTATGAACAACACAACTTAACACGGTATGTTCAGTTTAGTAAACAGACAATCAGTATAACGCGCATGCTTTTCCAGTGCAATAACAATTGTTGGATGTGAGGTTTGAGGGACGACTATTCCTCTTTTTTGTTACGGCCAGCCATCTGCTGCCATACCGTTCCGGCAGCCTGTTCGCCGGATTCGATTCGCTCCAGAGCCATCTTGGCCTGCAGGCTGACTTCGAATTCGGGATCATCGGCTGCAACTCGCAACGCTTGCTCTGCTTCTTCTGTACCGACCTCATATAGAAAACGTGCAGCACGCCAGCGGACAAGTTTACTTTTATCCGATAACGTTGCTGTCATGGCTGGAGTGGCAGCAGGATCGCCAATATCAGACAAGGTATCCCCGGCCGTACGGCGTACCGCAGGTGAACTGTCCTGGAGTGCTTGATATAATAGTTCCATTGCTTCCGGTGTACGAATGTCACCCAGGTATACCACGGCCAAGCGCCGGATCTGCATTTTGTCATCGTGCAGAGCTTGAGCCACAAGTGGCAATCTTTCTGCTGTAGGCTCCATGCCGTCCAAGGCAGCATAGCGAACATTCCAGTCTCCGTTACGCAAGGCCTCTTCGAGTTGGGCACCATCCAGTTCGCGCCGACGCTCAATAAATTCTTCGGAGTTGGTGCCATGTTCAATCGCCTGTTGGATGACCTGCTCCAGTCGTTCTGGCGGATAGGCCGCTTCCAGCTCCTGCTCAACTTCCCGTGCGATGTCCGGTAATTCGCCGTAACGAACGCCATAATCACTCAGTTTACGTTCTTTGATCATCGTTGCACTGGCAACTTCCGTAACAGCTTTGACAAAACGATCCGACAGCGAGATTCGTTCTTCTTTGGCTCCGGCTTTAACCCTGATTTGCATGGGTACGCCTCTGAAGAACTGAACGAATACCTGTGCTTCTCCGAAGTGTTCGCCAGATCCATCTTCGGACTCAATCCAGTCCAGATCGATGCCTTGCTGTCCGAGACGATTCTGGACTTCGCCCAAGATAACGGACCAGTCGGCATTCCCTTTACGATCAAGGGCCACAAAGTCTGTTGTGTGGAACACACTCTTTACGCCGGGAATATGGAGCATCTGGCGAATGAACGCCGGGGCGGATCGTTCGTTGTCCAGTGTATATGTTCTGCGAATTCCGTCCTCCAGACGTTCATCGAGATGCAGCATCATCGTATTTGGACTCGGTGTTGGTTCAATGGAAACAATATTCATCAGTGTAACCTCCTATAATACCAAATTCATCTTTAAACTCCCGTAAATTAAATCACACGGGTATTTCTCTATTTTACATCAATGTGTGGAATCTGCGAAATTATCGAGAAGCGATATGGGCATATCTGACACTTAATGTGAAGAAGTACGAAATTTGTTAACACTTCTTTCATGTTCACACACAAACATTTTTAAACGAAAATTGGCACAATAATAAGAAGAAACAACTGGAGGTTATACTTATGGAACCCATTACCGTGCTCTCGGATGGAAAACGTCGTATTGCATATGAGAATATTGTTCAATTGTTCAGGAACTGGATGGAGGACTCAACATCTGGTTTCGCGATAGAAACACATCGGGGAAGTTGGGAAAATGCCCGTTATTGTATTGTTGATTATCAGATTGCCGAAGAAGCGGTGTCAGCAGCGAATGCCATTCGGGCTTTTATGCCACAACTTCCGTTACTGGTTATTACTGATTTCAAATCCCTTATTCGGAAGCGCCACCTGCAACAGATTACAGGTACAGGTGAGATGAAGATGTTTCTCTGGAACGAGCAAGACCCGGATCATCTTATCAAAGAAATGGAGAGTTGGTTTCATTCGTCGTCTGTATACAAATCACAAATAGCCATACCGCCTATCTTATCCATGAGATAAAAGAGGGATATGGCCAAAGTTTTTAATTTGAATCGTTACGATCGTTATTAGATCACATATTTATAGCCTGTTCCCCAAACCGTCTTAATATAACGTGGGTTTTTGGGGTCAGGCTCAATTTTTTTACGCAGACTCGAGATATGAACATCAATGGTACGATCCAGATAGGCGCGTTCGGAGCCTTTGATTCGATCCATCAGTTCATTGCGGGTGAACACTTTACCCGGATTTCGATACAATTCCTTCATAATCTCGAACTCAATATGAGTGACCTCGATTTCAACGCCATCCACAAACAGGGTTCTTCTGTACTCATTCACATTCACATGCCCAGTAACCTCTGCCTGCTTGTCTTCCTTTACCGGTTTATCCTGATAGGAAATGATTGATCTTCGCAGCAGTGCTTTAATCCGGGCATCCAACTCTTTCAAACTAAATGGTTTGCATAGAAAGTCATCCGCACCATTATGCAATGCGCGAAGTCGATCATTCAGCATGGTGCTTGCCGAGATCATCAGAATGGGCACAGTGGAGTGCTGCCGAAAGGCTTCTACGAGATCATTTCCATCCATTTCAGGAAGCATGAGATCTGTTACAACAATATCCGGCTGGAATTGTGGAAACAGTTGAAGTGCCTCGCGGGCATGATGAACCCGTTCAGTGATGTATCCTTCCTCCTCAAGAAAGAAAGCAATCATGTCGGCCAGATTTTTCTCATCCTCTATAAGAAGTACTTTGATCGTCATAGGGTCACACTCCTGGTGAAAATAATATGTTAAGAAAATACTAAAAAAACAAGGTGAATTGCGAATAAATGCCGCAAATTATTTAATGTTTTTATTCCAAAATATAGGATGTATATGTAGAGAAGCAATAAGCTTTTTTTATTGAGCTTCAATATCTTAGCATGAATGCAGTTGGGTTGCCGATCACTCAGAATTTCCCAAATCTACACCAACTACTAATTACAGTATAATAGATCAGAACGAGTTAAGGGGAAAAAAAAGTAGATTGTATCCGCTTAAGCTTATAGGGGGAACCAACGTTGTTGTTGAAAACAGAAGAAAAATTGATCCATGAGGGCAACTGCTTATGGATCATATAAAGAAGATACAGATGCCGGATTGGGTGATTTCGAAGTTGCAGATCCCCTGGATTGGGACCTGCGTTTTAATTATGCTAGGCTCACTAAGCACTATTTTTCCACTGACGTTATTCTATGGTGTGCAAATTATGGTAGGCAGCGCAGCAGTTCTCATTGCTCTTCGTTTGCATGGGGCTATCTATGGATTGATCACCTTTACAGTCATCCATCTGTTGTATAACATCGTTGCCGGCTTCGAACCACGGAATTTAACCGTAATGATGGCGCATTTTATTGAATTGCTCTGGATGCTCGGTTGGCAGATTCGTTGGAAGAACGGAAGCCTAATCAAGGCGAATGCTGTCTTCTGGGTAGTGATGTTACTTCCGGTTATCTATTGCGGGCATTATGTATTGGGCTTGGATATAGAAGATTTGAAGTATGAGTATATGTATATTGCCGTGATTGGCATGGTGAATGCTCTGATTGCAGGTATTGTGGTGGATTTCTGGATCACTATGGGTGAGCAAAAATCAAAGCGCACGGGAACCATTCCGCTCACAAGGATTGCTTTTAAATACGTAGTCGCCTTCGTGGTATTTGTTTCTCTCGTATTGTTATCCGCCGATAGCCGAAGACAGTTGAGTCAGATGAATGATGCCATATTACGTGAGATGAAATATGCATCGAATGCGGTTGTTCAGGATCTTGATGAAGAGTATGTTACTGCCGAGAATATGGAACAAAATATGGCGCGTTATCATCATCTGCTGGGTGTGAATGTGATTCTGCTTAATCGGAATGATACAGTCGTCGCTTCTGGTTTGAATGCACTTCAGCCTGGCGAGTACCTGGACATGGACAGGTTCAGTCTTCTGAAGTCGAGGGATAACCTTATTCTGTTTAGTTCTGCAAATATCCATTACAGCGATGTATTGAATCATTGGAAACAAGCCTCTTTTATCTATGAAGCAGAAATGACAAATATAACACCTTATCGGGTATTTATTGTGACTGATTCGTCCAAGTATTACCCCCGAATTGAATCGATCTATCTGACCACACTGCAATCCCTGTTCATCATCATCGTGGCTTCTATGATTGTAGCGGCTCCTCTCAGCAGTAAGGTCGTTAGCCCGTTGTTAAGACTGACCAGGATGACAGGCTCTCTGCCGAGAATATTGTTTCGAAATGGGAAGCTGGAGTGGCCTACCAGCCATGTAACCGAAGTACAGATCCTGATTGGTAATTTGCGTAAAATGGCTGATGTGCTGCTGGAACAATTCGAACAGATTCGTCATGACAAGTTAACGCTGGAGGACAGGGTCATAGAACGCACCAAGGAACTCAAGAATAGTGAAGAGGTCAAACGTGCAATTATTGAATCCTCTATTGATGCCATTATCGCTGTGGACTCCAATGGGCAGATCATCGAGTTTAATCCGGAGGCTGAAAGAATGTTTGGATTGCGCCGGGAAGAAGTGATCCTGCATAAGGAAGCGCCGTCTCTTTTCCAAGGGGCAAGCTGCATCGAGATCAAGAAATTGTTGGAGCGATTCGAATATGTTGAAGGTAAGAGATATACGATTGTAGATGAAATTTCAGGGATTCGCCGGGATGGTTCCGTCTTTCCGATTGAGTACAAAATTGTAGAAATTCAGCTTGGCAAGAATGAGACGTTATATAATCTGTTTATTAAGGATATTACGGAGCGGACCAGAGCAGAAGAAGATCGTGTGCGTCATGCCCTTGCGCTGGAGAAGCTCAACTCGGAGTTGTTCAATGAAAAGATTGCTATTCAGGAACAGCGAGATATCAGTGAGCAATTTATTGAATCCGTACGGGAAGGGCTCGTGATGTCTGATCGATCAGGGACCATAACCATCGTCAACCGAAGGATCGAAGAGATGTTTGGTTTGGGTGATTTTCTGGGCAGATCTATTGAAGATTTGGCGCAGGCGATTGATACGATGGTACTAACGGACAACTTCAATCTGATGGAACAGACTAGAGCATTTCTGAATGGAGAAACAGCGTTTATCGAAACCGAATTTATATTCAATAATGTGGATAAAAGTGTGTTTTCCTTGTACATGAAACAGATGGATGTCCCGGGTAAAAACCATGGTTTTCTGCTGGTGTTCCGTGACCGGACAGGAGAAGAACGGCTGGATCGGATGAAGAATGAACTGATCAGTGTGGTATCTCATGAGCTGCGAACGCCTGTAGCCACCATTATGGGGTATGTGGAATTAATGATGATGTATGACCTTCCGGCAGCTCAGCAGCAGGAATTCATGCAGACTATCGCTTCCGAGGGCAAGCGGCTGAGCAGTCTGCTCGATGATGTGCTTGATATTCAGCGCCTCGATAACGAAGGCATGGCTTACCATATGACGTATGTACCGCTGGTTGAGTTGGTAGAAGGGGTTGCCGAACAGTGGAATATGAAGTCTACCCAACGTATCTACGTGCATACGTTTAATGGAGACTTTTTTGCTTATGCTGACCAGAACAGGATGGTTCAGGTTCTGCATAATCTGGTGGGCAATGCAGTCAAGTATTCTCCAGGAGCCGATCGCATTGATGTTACGTTGTGGGAAGAAGAAGAATGGTTATGTCTTGATGTGCGTGATTATGGAATAGGGATTGCGGAGCAAGAGAAGGACATGTTATTCAACAAATTCTATCGAGTGGATAATTCGGACCATCGGCAGATTGGTGGAACAGGAATCGGGTTGTACATTTCCCGTAAAATTGTAGAGGATCACAAGGGAACACTGACCTTTATATCTGCACCGGACAAAGGAAGTACATTCAAGGTACGACTGCCCAAGCAGGACGTATTGGTTTAAATGTAATGATGGATGAAGAGATGCATTTCTCTCTTTTATGATCAATATTTTATGTAGGATACCTACGAATAGAGTCTTTACCCTTCAGCGTGTAAGCGTGATAAGGAGAAAGGCTTTTTTTGTTTTTCAATTTTCCCGGATAAAAAAACAACTTCTTTTGCAAACTGTCTATAGAGCCATAATTTGCATCCCATGCAAAAGGAGGACGGCAGGTATATGTTCCGTAAACAAGAGAAAACACTCATCATCGTCTGTCTGGTTGCAGCTGTGGTTGTGCTGTATGCCGTTGTGAAAAGCATCATCCGAATCATGAGTTATTGAGATACACGTTCAAGCAGAGGAACTGCTGTTGTACATAACTATTATGTGAAAGAGGAGTGTAACCATGTCATCCCTGGACCCTGTTTTGCTCAGCCGGATACTAACCGGTCTTACCCTGTTTGTGCACATTATTTTTGCCTCTATCGGTGTAGGTGTCCCCCTCATGATTGCCTTGGCCGAGTGGCGAGGACTACGAACCAATGATATGCATTACACCTTGCTGGCACGGCGGTGGGCACGAGGGTTTGTCATCACCGTTGCCGTTGGCGTCGTTACAGGCACCTCGATCGGATTACAGCTAAGTCTGTTGTGGCCGATGTTTATGCGGGTAGCGGGTCAGGCAATCGCCCTGCCGCTGTTCATGGAGACGTTCGCCTTTTTTATCGAGGCGATCTTTCTTGGCATTTACCTCTATACGTGGGATCGTTTCAAAAAGAAATATACACATATGCTGCTGTTGATTCCGGTGGCTCTTGGTTCGTCTGCATCTGCGATTTTCATTACGACGGTGAACTCCTTTATGAACCAGCCTCAGGGATTTACCCTGATTAATGGCATCATGAAGGACATTCATCCGATTGCTGCCATGTTGAATCCGGCAACACCAACCAAGGTGTCCCATGTACTTGCTTCATCCTACACTCTGAGTGCGGGTATTCTGGCGGGGATAGCCGCCTTCAGTTTGCTTCGGGGACGGGATCATGTGTATTACAAAAAAGCACTGAAACTCACGACCGTATCTGCGCTTGTCTTTGCCATCAGTACCGTCATGATCGGCGACTCCTCAGGTAAATTCCTGGCGAAATATCAGCCGGAGAAGCTGGCTGCCGCAGAATGGCATTTCAAAACGATGAAAGAGGCACCGCTTGTCTATGGAGGCATTTTGGATGAGAACAATGAAGTGAAATACGCGATTGAGATTCCTTATGCACTTAGCATTTTGGCGGGGAATCGTCCCGATACGGAAGTGAAAGGTCTCGAAGAATTTCCAGCGGATCTGAGGCCACCACTGTCCATTCATTATATGTTCGATCTGAAGGTCACAACCGGAGTGATCATCCTGATGATTCCTGTGTTATATGTACTGCGTCGGTGGTTGCCAGGGCGCAAGCCATATCCCAAATGGCTGTTGCTCGGCATTGTCTTGCTAGGGCCTCTGGCCATGATTGCAATCGAGCTGGGGTGGATGTTCGCTGAAGTTGGCAGACAGCCTTGGATTTTACGCGGGTATATGAAGGTGTCGGAAGCAGCCACGACGTCAACTTCGGTAGGATGGATGCTGGTGTTGTTTATTTTGCTGTATCTGATTCTATGTTTCTCGTGCATTCGGGTGCTCAGCAAGCTGTTCCGCAACAAGGAAGCAGAGAAGGAACTGGAGTCTCTGGGGCTTGAAGGAGGGATCGTGCATTGAGTTTTGAAATTGCAGGCATTGCGATATTGTGGACGTTTTTGTTCGGTTACCTGATTGTCGCTTCGATCGATTTTGGGGCCGGGTTCTTCAGCTTTTACAGCATTTTGACTGGGCATGAGAACAAAATTCATAACATCATTCAGCGCTACCTGTCTCCCGTGTGGGAAGTGACGAATGTGTTTCTGATCTTTTTTGTGGTCGGATTGGTCGGGTTTTATCCGGACAGCGCCTTCTATTACGGGACTGCCTTGCTGGTTCCTGGTTCTTTGGCTATTGTACTGCTTGCCATCCGGGGTGTGTATTACGCCTACAATACCTATGGCAACCATGGGCAGAACAGCCGGATCTACATGGCATTGTACGGAGCGACGGGCTTGCTGATTCCGGCGGTATTCTCCACCATTTTGGCGATATCCGAGGGCGGAATCATTGAGCAGGTAGGCGAAGAGGTGTTTTTTCGCTGGCGTGAATTTTTGACGAATCCTTATACCTGGTCGGTTGTTTTGCTTGCACTAGTCAGTGTGCTGTACATCTCGGCGATGTTTCTTTCCTATTATGCCAAACGGGCAGGGGATGAGCCGGCATTTGAGGTGCTTCGAGAGTATGCATTGCTGTGGAGCTTGCCTACCATTTTTGCGAGTTTTCTGGCATTTCTGCAGATTAACAAACAGAATCCCGCACATTTTGAGCAGATGGTGAATATCTCATGGATGTTCATTTCTTCGTTTATCTGTTTTGTCATTGCGGTGTCGCTGGTGTGGAAACGCAAATATCTGGGCTGGTGTTTTATCGCTGTCATGCTTCAGTTTGCCTTTGCCTGGTATGGTTACGGGCGATCCCACCTTCCGTATATCCTGTATCCCTACATTAATATTTATGACAGCTTTACAAATCGTACGATGGGGATTGCGCTTATTACGGCGTTCAGCCTGGGGCTGCTTGTGCTCATTCCGTCGCTTGTGTTGATTATGAAGTTGTTCCTGTTTGATGCCAATTATGTACGCGGTAATTCTGGTAAAAAGAAAGGATGAGTCTGTTCATGCTGCTGAACATGTTCTTACTCATGATTCCCTTGCAGTATCCACTATCTACTGAGGGAGTCACGGGCATACCCGGTATAACCGGATTGAGCTTTTTTGAGACATTCACGATTATGTACGCCCCTCCACTTATCATTATGGCTGCGATTGTCTTTTTGTTCATCTATCTGGCCGTATGCAAAAATCCGAAGGATTGATTAACTGGTACGTGCATTCCCATTTGGGGTAATCTGTTGTTAAGAAATCAGGAAGGGAGGATGACCCTTTCATGCCTAAAATCCGTTATAACAACATTGATAATGTAAGTACGGACAAAACGCTGAAGGAATTCAAGCAATGGAGGGAGCAACGGCGCAATAAAGTGAAGGACTACTCCTACACCGTGCCCAAACACCCGCCAGAACTGGATTATCTGCATGCCAATCGGGATGACACGAGTATTACCTGGATTGGTCACTCCACGTTTTTCATTCAATATTATGGATTGAACATCGTGACTGACCCGGTGTGGGCCGAAAAAATGGGATTCCAACGAAGGCTCGGTGCCCCCGGCATTCCGATTCAGGATATTCCACCATTGGATGTCATTCTGATATCCCATTCCCACTACGATCATCTGCATCTGGCTTCCCTGCGTAAGCTGATTACCGCCAAGACATTGCTGATCGTACCCGATGGTCTGAAGCGCAAGATGATTCGCAAAGGATTCCATCGATGCCAGGAGATGAAGTGGTGGGATCATATGACACTTGGCGGAGTTAAAATCACTTTTGTTCCGGCACAGCACTGGACACGTCGAACGCTGTTCGATACCAATACGTCCCATTGGGGCGGTTATGTGCTGGAACAGCATCATCTAGCGACGACTTCTGCAGCGGAAAGTGCTGCAACAACGAGCGGTCAGGATCATTCATCCACGGCGGAATCGGGGAAGAACAAATCACCCAAAGATTCGGGTGGCCCGCCTGTGTTGTATTTTGTGGGTGATACAGGTTACTTCCAGGGATTCAAAACGATTGGAGAGCGCTTTGACATCGGTATTACTTTGATGCCCATCGGTGCCTACGATCCGGAATGGTTCATGACTTCTCAGCACGTGACTCCAGAAGAAGCACTGCAGGGGTTCGTTGAAACTGGCTCCCAGCTTATGGTGCCAATGCACTATGGCACATTCAAGCTGGCGGATGATACACCCAAGGAGGCACTGGATCGGCTTGAAGTCGAACGTGAACGACTGGGCATTGGTAAAGAGCGGATTCGGGTGCTTGGTCATGGCGAAACGCTTCGTATTCACCACGAGAAAAGCAAACAGGACTAACAAAAGTAATCCAAATATGTTAATGTAGGGATATACCCGCATGAACAGTATATTTACCAAATCTTTAATAAGTAAAAAGCGGCCAATTTTCGAATTTGCCGCTTTTTTGTGTTATAATATGGTGCCAGAATAGGCATCGGGATATTGAATCCATGATTTACGCAACTTGCTATTCATGCAGTATGCAGATTAACCAATAAAGGATGGTATGCTTAATGATCAGTACAAGCGGCATCACGCTCCGCTACGGAAAACGTGCACTTTTTGAAGATGTAAATATCAAATTCACACCAGGAAACTGTTACGGCCTCATCGGCGCCAATGGAGCCGGCAAATCAACATTTTTGAAAATTTTGTCCGGTGAAATTGAGTCAAACTCGGGAGAGGTGCACATCACCCCGGGCGAACGTATGGCCGTATTGAAGCAAAACCACTTTGAATATGATGAGTATCCGGTTCTCGAAACGGTAATTATGGGTCATAGTCGTCTCTATGCCATTATGAAAGAAAAAGATACACTGTATGCCAAAGCAGACTTCACAGAAGAAGACGGCCTGCGTGCAGGTGAGCTTGAAGGTGAATTTGCCGAGTTGAACGGCTGGGATGCTGAGCCGGATGCAGCGGCACTCCTGATCGGTCTGGGTATCGACCGTGACATGCACGAGAAGAAAATGAATGAATTAAGTGGTAACGAAAAAGTTCGTGTCCTGCTTGCACAAGCATTGTTTGGTCGTCCAAACAACCTGTTGCTCGATGAGCCTACCAACCACTTGGATCTCGAATCCATTCAATGGCTTGAGAACTTCTTGATGGACTATGAAGGTACTGTTATTGTGGTATCCCATGACCGTCACTTCCTGAACAAAGTATGTACGCACATTGCGGATATCGACTTTGGTAAAATCCAGCTGTACGTAGGTAACTATGACTTCTGGTATGAGTCCAGCCAATTGGCACTTGCTTTGCAACGTGATGCCAACAAGAAAAAAGAAGAGAAGATTAAAGAGCTTCAAGCCTTTATTCAACGTTTCTCCGCGAATGCTTCGAAATCGAAACAAGCAACTTCCCGGAAGAAACAACTCGACAAAATCACGCTGGATGACCTTCGTCCATCGAACCGTAAATATCCGTTTATCAACTTCAAACCTGAGCGTGAAGCCGGTAAACAATTGTTGACCGTAGACCGCATCAGCAAATCCATTGATGGTGTAAAAATGTTGAATGATATCAGCTTTGTAGTGAACAAAGGGGATAAAATTGCATTTGTTGGACCAAACGGGAATGCCAAGTCACTATTGTTTGATATTCTGATGGGTGAAACGGAATTGGATAGTGGCGAATACACATGGGGTGTAACAACAACCCAAGCTTATTTCCCGAAAGACAACTCCAAATATTTTGACGGTGTAGACATGACGCTCGTGGATTGGCTCCGTCAATATTCCAAAGATCAGGATGAAACGTATCTGCGTGGTTTCTTGGGACGTATGCTGTTCTCTGGTGAGGAATCCTTGAAAAAGGCAAGTGTGCTGTCCGGGGGCGAGAAAGTTCGCTGTATGCTGGCGAAAATGATGCAGACGGGTGCTAACGCATTGATTCTGGATGAGCCTACGAACCACTTGGATCTCGAATCCATCACAGCGCTGAACAATGGTATGATTGATTTTGACGGCACAATGTTGTTCACATCCCATGACCATCAGTTCATTCAAACCATTGCTAACCGGATTATCGAAATTACGCCGAATGGCATCATTGATCGCCAAATGAGCTATGACGAGTATCTGGAAAGTGATGAAATTAAAGAACTGCGCAATAAAATGTATCCGGTAGAAGCTTAAACGAAGCATCATGTACGGCGCATTATCATAGCAACACCAAAGAACCGCAAGCCTCTGTGAAGAGGGCTTGCGGTTCTTTTTGTAATCCAATGGGTTCTCTGCGGCTTTAAGACCTAAGATCCACCAGTACGGCGACGTTGGTTGTTAGGCTTCTTGTTGTTTTGACTCTTCATCGCTTTAGGTCCGCCTTCAAAGTAGGCGCTGGATTGGTTACCGGAATTTGCCTGTTCTTTCTTTTGCGCCAGCTTTTGGCGTATAGCATCCTGCAAACTGACCTTTTTCGGTTCGTTATTTTCGCTCATCGTTATTTCCCTCCCGGTCTTACAGTAAGCCGTCCAGATTGGACGGGATGTACCTATTTTATACGTTTTATAAAAGCCCCACAAGGGCAACCTGATAAAATGCTCAAAACCTTTGGTTTTACCCAGGCCAACATTTTTTCTCAATAACTACAGCCCTGCCGTCTGGCAACTTTGTTTCGGCTTGCCTACAGCAATGCAGCCTCGCAACACTGTTTCTGTAGACCCACACGCTCCGCATTTGGTAACATGGAAAAACCGTAATACGAAACGTTAAAGGAGTGTCGCCCGGTTTGAACGCTTATGAAGAAATTCGAAAAGGGGAGCGAGGGGCTTGGGTGAGTATTGTAGCCTATCTCGTCTTGTCCGCCTTTAAGCTGATCTGTGGATATGTATTTGCTTCCAGCGCCTTGTTGGCCGATGGTTTTAATAACCTTACGGATATTGTGGCATCTGTTGCTGTATTGATCGGGCTTCGGATCTCCCAGAAACCTCCTGATTCGGATCATGCCTATGGTCATTTTAGAGCGGAGACTGTTGCTGCCTTGGTGGCTTCATTTATTATGGCTATGGTTGGGTTGCAAGTATTGGTTGAAGCCATTCGCTCCTGGTATGAAGGAGCCTTTGTTGCTCCAAATCTCTGGGCGGCTGCAGTGGCTGTAGTCTGTGCTGTGGTGATGTTAGGCGTATATCGTTACAATCACCGTCTGGCTAAACAAATTAATAGTCAGGCGCTGATGGCTGCGGCGAAAGATAATCGTTCGGATGCCTGGGTCAGCATAGGCGCTGCCGTTGGAATTATTGGTGCGCAGTTCGGACTTCCATGGCTGGATAAAGTAGCTGCCATTGCTGTAGGTCTGTTGATCTGCAAGACGGCATGGGAGATTTTTCGGGATTCTACACATCGTCTTACCGATGGATTTGATCAGAAGGAGCTGACGGATCTCAGATCCTCCGTAGCTCGTGTTCCAGGTGTTGAAAAAATCAAGGATGTAAAGGCACGTGTGCATGGAAGTCATGTACTTGTGGATGTGGTCATTGAAGTGGACGGAGGCTTAAGCTTGATTGAAGGCCATCAGATCTGCGACAGAGTGGAAGAGCGTCTGAAGCGATCGCATAACATCATGCATGTACATGTACATGTTGAACCGAAGACGGAAGAAGTCACAGGGAACCTTTGAACAGGGAGTGAACATCCTGGAAAATCAAAAGAGGACAGCCGCGATTGTGCGTGCTGTCCTCTTTACTTATCGTTAGAACGATTATACGATGTTACTGAATGGCAACGTGGATCCACGCTTTGCCTTTCCAAGTGTACACTTGCACCCACTCGCCACCGTCGAATCCGTCAACCACTTCACCTGTTGTATCGATAACTTGGGAGCTCAATGCACCGATTGGTTTACCGTTAGGTGCATCATAGAACCAAGTGCGCTCCAGAAGGTTCAGCAACATTGTAGGTACCAGTACTTCATCGCCTGGTTTTACAAGTGGCTCTTCAAACATTTTATCATCTGTAGTCGTAGCTGGAGTTTCAGTTGTTGTTGAAGTACCTTCTGCACCTGTAGTGTCTGTTGTTGTACCGGTTACTGTCTCAGCAGTACCTTCTACTGTGTCTACAGCCGGTTTGTTCACTTCAACAGCCGGAGTTGTTGTCGTTGTTGTAGCTTCAGTTCCTTTTTCGGGAGTCACCGTTCCGGTAACCGCTTCCTCTGCACCAGCAGCGGCAGCCATCGAACCCATCAACGTTAAAGCAGCGGCAAAACTTACGATTTTTTTCATTTGTTTTTCCTCCTCGGTTAGGTATGTAATTTGTTGTCCTGTGTTTAAAGTAACCAAGCAAGCTCACCTATGAATCACAAATTATAACAATATTTTCTTGCATTCTCCAGTGTCAACTGGCGCATATGTGGGTATATAGCAAGCCTGTAAAAATCATACTTCGGTGGGATAAAACCGGGTTGGCTATCTCAAAAAGGTCCTGTTTTTTGAAATTCATGGGAGAGCAGCTTGGAATAAAGCAGGAGGGAGTGCAATACATAATATAGAAAAGTTGACCTATGCCTAAACGCACAAAAGCCAATCGGCTTGGTAGCACGATCGGCTTTTGTATGTATTCGTTAATATTACTCAGTCAGATCAGAGCTGAGGTTATCGCATTCGGCTACGTCCCGTAATCAGGGAGATGACGAACAGTACTACAAAGATGAAGAAGAGTACTTTCGCGATTGAAGCAGCTGCTTCAACAATACCGAAGAATCCAAAAATACCAGCTACCAGTGCAATAATTAGAAATAATACAGACCATTTCAACATAAGGTTTCATCCTTTCGTATACTTGATTGTTGGGTGAGTTATGTTCACCTCACCGCCTTGTGTAGTCTAACTTTAACCGGGGGCTATCCAGTTGAAACATTGGTTTTTTTTCCAAGCGGGAGCATATTTGAAGTAACATGTAATTTTGTTTCGTCCGGGAAATCGCCGGGTAACTATAGCAATAACAAACTGATGCACATATGGAAAGTGAGGTTCTTCTATGATCTATCAAATTAGCGTGGCCCTGATTGCAGTGGCATTTGCAGTCCTTGTTTTCTTCTTAATTCGTACCTTGAAATCCGCTCAGGGTTCCTTGGACAATGTCTCTCAGACATTGCAGGAGGTACAGAAGACCATTGATGAACTTAGTTATGAAGTCAAGCAAACGGTAAGACACGCCAATGATATTACGGTAGATGTACAGCACAAAATGAAAAAAATTGATCCTGTAATGGAATCTGTTGAAAATCTCGGAGAAGTGTTGAACGAAGTGACGGCGGCAGCCAAGCAAGTCTCCACGACGCTGATGGCCAGATTTCAGACGAAACGAAACCATGCCGCAGATACAAAGCACGCTGAACAGTCCCATGTAACAGCACCACCTGCTACATCAACGGATCGTACCCTGCAATCCTATGAAGCTACATATAATGGTGATGCTAAGGGCGGGAAGAACTGGATGAAGTATGTGGATGTTGCGGCGAATGTATGGCAACGAATGCGTAAATAACATGATCGCTTTGTAATCCATAAAGAAACCTTCAGAGCGGTGATGAACCTGATGAAAGGGTGAGAATCATGATGAAACTACTGCTTGTGATGTTTAGCGTAATTTCTCCCTTTTCCGTTCAACCGGCAGCGGTACCCGCTGCTCACGATATGCAATGGACGGCAATGGAAGAGAAGGCGTCAGAGGTGACTCTGGCTGTTGATCGATCCGAGACTTTCCAGCATTTTCGGACTCTGAATGGCATTTCTCTGGATGACACCATGGACGATTTGGTGGCCAAGAAGGGCCAACCGGTGAATAAACAGGAAGATCCTTATCTGGGATGTCCTGAATATCATTTTCGTGATGTGAAGGTTGGCTTGTGTGAAGATACGGATGTCATTCAATATGTGCATATCGATGCGTCTGAAGATCACATCGTGTTAAACGGAGAGAGAATTGAGATGAAGATTGAAGCGATCCATCATGCTCTCGGAAAACCTTATTATGTGGCCGAGGAGGGAGAAGTATTTCTCCGTGGAGATCAGGCGCTAAAGGTATATATGAAGTCAGGCTCTAGTCAGATTGATGGCATTGATCTTTTTGATGATACCGTATCCTGATATTGGTTATTACCAAATCGTTTCAACCCCATATAGTATGGTTAAATACTAAGTAGCTCGATACAGAAGATTAAATCAGAGGAGAGTGGAAACGATGAATTCAACCAATGAGCAAGCTTATGCAAAAGTGGTAGAAAACGGAGTCCAAGCGGTAGAAGCGGTGAAAGAATTGCAGATTACCGGATACCTTGCTGATCATATCTTTGTTCTCGCCCATGAGAAGGATCGTACAGATCGAATTGCCGATACAGCAGATGCCAAAGAAATTGGCATAAAGGAAGAAGGCGTATTTGATTCCTTGGCGAATCTGTTCCGCTCACGTGGTGATGAACTCCGGGCCAAAATTGTTTCGATGGGCTTTACCGAAGCCGAAGCTGATTTCTACGAGAGTGAGTTAGACAAAGGTAAAGTACTCGTAATTGCCAAAAAGAAAGATTGATCAATATAACGGTGCGGGTTGAAGTTTGCTGAACATGGACAAGCTTCTGAACCACTTAGGTAAAATACTTAATCAAAAACATAGATAAGGAATGGGGCTTTCCCCATTCCTTATCTATGTTTTTGCAAGTTTGGAAGCGGGATCAGAACGCTGCAAAAACAGGGCGAAAAGCGGTGAACATTACCCGTGATGGTGCCATTTACTGATAGAGTTTTTTTGTT
The DNA here is from genome assembly GCF_052115745.1 of Paenibacillus sp. 2KB_22. Lineage (NCBI taxonomy): Bacteria > Bacillati > Bacillota > Bacilli > Caryophanales > Paenibacillaceae > Paenibacillus > Paenibacillus sp. 2KB_22. The sequence goes on along the minus strand of NZ_JBFRHG010000007.1, from coordinate 36,218 downwards.
TTTACGATTATAGTTATACTAGGAATTATTATGTCTACTGCCGTTTTGTATGCAAAATTTGTATAATCAACGTTCGTTTTTACCTAAAAAGAATCGACAAACCCGGACGCCACAGATAAGGAGATATCAATGAGAATACTTATTGTTGACGACAATCCGACGAATGTCATTATCATTCGAGAAATTCTGAAAAAAGAGAACTATCGTGACATTGTAACGGCGAGTTCCGCCATGGAAATGTTTGAAGTGTTGGGAATTGGGGAGGAAAGCAACGAACTTCGTCCAAGAACGTCGGATATTGACCTAATTTTGCTAGATATGATGATGCCCGAGATGGACGGTATCGAAGCCTGCAGTATTGTGCAGAAATTTGAAAATTTGAAGGATATACCGATTATTATGGTGACGGCCATCGGGGACTCCAAGAAACTTGCCGAAGCATTGGATGCAGGTGCATCTGACTATGTGACCAAACCGATTAACAAAGTCGAACTGATGGCCAGAATTCGACTTGCACTTCGTTTGAAACAGGAAAAGGATTGGCATAAAGAGCGTGATCAGCGTATTCAGGATGAGCTCAAGCTGGCAGCAATGGTTCAAAATGCCGTATTAAGTCCGGCAATTAGGGACCCGTTGTTCCAAGTGCATGCCATCTATAAACCATCCTTTGAGCTTGCGGGTGATCTGTATTCTTGGTACCCCCTTGGGGAAGGTCGTTACGGAGTACTGCTGCTCGACATGATGGGACACGGGATATCTTCATCCCTGTTTACGATGTTTATCGCTTCTGTCTTGAAAGATACGGTTACCACTTATGTGGATCCAGAGAAGGTCATTCAGGAGTTGAACCGTCGTTTTAACCAGCTCCATCTGGAGAAACAATTGGTACAGTATTATTTCACGGCAATTTATCTGGTCGTGGATACACGGATGAAGCGCATTGATTATGTTAACGCAGGGCACCCACCTGCTTTATTCTTCCGAAACGACGGCAGTGTCACCACATTTGACAGTGTCTGCTGTCCTGTTGGGCTATTTGACAAAATGGATATTGAACCACAAACCATCCATTACGAGGGTGACGGGCATATTGCACTCTATACGGATGGATTATTGGAAGCTGTTCAGGGTGGGCAGGAGGAACAACATGAATTTCTAATCGAAAAACTGACCGGCTCACATCAGTGGAATGAAGCTGCCATGCAGGCCATGTTTTTTGACGACGAAATTCCCCAGGAGCGGGATGATGATAAATGTCTGGTCTGGATTACTTTAGATAAAGGGGCGGGCGATGAATGAAGATCAGGAATAAGCTGCTGATTGGGTTTACCGCTCTGATGGCTATTTTGATCGTACTCACGTTTGTGAGTTATGAACGCCTGAACAGTAGCAATAAGCAGATTGATCAGATGTATCAAGAACGTTATCTCAAAGTAAGGTTCACCTCAGCTGCACGCGGAGAGGTTAATGACATTGCCAAAGTGCTGGCTAACTTGTTATTAAACCCAACCAACTCCATTGGGGCAGCAGATGGGGATTTGAAAGCGATGAAAGAGCGTGGTGATCGTAACCTCGAGGAAGTGAGAAAAAGGGCAGACAGTGCACCTGAACATCAGCTGGTGGATCGTGTCAACACGGCATGGGAGGCTTATAACAACTATGCTACCAGACAGATCAGCCTGATGTCCCAAAATCGGGTGGACGATGCGAATAACTACCGCAATGCAACAGGACTCGCGGTGCAAAAAGAAGCTGTGGATAGTTTGAATGCTCTTTCCCGGTATCAGGACCAAGAGATTGATGCCGAGATCAAGAATGCTAACGCAGCGTATACAAGAGCAGTGCAGATCACGATAAGTATTATGATTGCGGGGCTGTTACTTGCACTGGGCGTCATTATGTGGGTGCTGCCGAGCATTACGCGGGGTCTGAACACCGTATCCATGATGATCACCAGTTTTGGCAAAGGCCGTTACCGCACAATTAGACGCATACAGGTCAAATCCACAGACGAAATTGGTCAGATTGCCAGTGTGTTCAAAGATGTATCCAATGATCTGGAAGAAAAACTGGAGATCGAGAAGGCCTATGTACAGGCTCAACAAGATCAGAACTGGATGAACTCCAACATCGCAAGAGTTCCTGAGCTACTTCGGGGGATTGGATCCATTCGCCAAATCTCACAAATGTTTATCAGCGAGTTTACACCGGTCCTTGGTGCTCAGCTCGGTGTTGTCTATTTGATCGATGAGGAGAAACATCCGGACGAACTGAGACGTTACGGTGCATATGCATTCGAAGAGAATGAAGACGTTGGCAAGGAAATGTACCGGATCGGTGAAGGCCTGATTGGTCAAGCCGCGCTGGATATGACACCGATTATTCTGGAAAATACACCTGAAGATTATGTGCATATTGGTTCAGCTTCAGGCTCAACACGTGCTGCGGGTATCATGATCTATCCTGTCGTGTTTGAAGATGAACTGATTGGCGTAGTTGAGTTGGCTTCCTTTGAAGGGTTCAATGAACTTCACAAGCAGTTATTCACACAACTGATTATGAACCTGGGCGTAATTTTGAACAACGTTCGACGTCGTTTGCGTGTGGAGGAGTTGCTGCGTGAATCCCAGGCACTGACTGAGGAATTGCAGGTTCAATCGGAAGAATTGCAGACACAGCAAGAAGAACTTCGTCGTTCCAATGAGAATTTGGAGGAGCAGACAGAGGCGCTTAAACGTTCCGAGGAATTGCTGCAGCGTCAACAGGAAGAACTGGAGCATTTCAATACGGAGCTCATTGCCAAGACGCGGGCGCTTGAAGAGCAGGTGCGTGAAGTCGAAGAGAAAAATGACGAAATTGAGAAAACGAAGACACAGTTGGAACAGCAAGCTACACAGCTGTCGATGACAAGCAAGTACAAGTCCGAATTTTTAGCGAATATGTCACATGAACTCCGTACACCATTGAACAGTTTGCTCATTTTGTCTCAGTTATTGTCGGAGAACAAGGGTGGAAATCTGACTGACAAACAGCAGGAATATGCGCAAACCATCTACATGTCGGGTGCGGATCTACTGAAGATGATTGATGAGATTCTGGATCTGTCCAAAGTGGACGCCGGTAAGATGGATATCAATTATGAGACGGTTCGTATGGAAGAGCTGACCAGCTTTGTTCAGCAAAACTTTGGACCGATGGCGAATAAAAAAGAACTGAACTTGAACATCGAATTCGACAACGATTTACCGGAATGGGTGTACACAGACAGTCATCGCGTCAAACAGATTTTGCGGAACTTGTTGTCGAACGCATTTAAGTTTACCAATCGAGGATCGGTTAGTCTGATTGGACGACGGATGAAACCGGAAGAACTGCCGGGTTATATGAACACCAATCAGGAATATCTCGGATTCAGTGTGAAAGATACGGGCATTGGCATTCCTTCGGACAAGACTGATCTGATCTTTGAAGCATTCCAGCAAGTAGATGGGACCACAAGTCGGAAATACGGCGGCACTGGCCTGGGATTGTCCATTAGCAGAGAGTTGGCACGTTTGCTAGGTGGCGCAATACAGGTGGAATCATCCGAAGGCGAGGGTAGCTGCTTTACCTTGTACCTGCCGGATAATCATGAAGAGGAAGCACTGGCGGAGGAAGGGGCTTCAAGAGAAGCAGCTGTATCCTCAGAGGAACTTTATGAACAATCCATCGAAACACGGACCATGCTCTCAAGTCATCAGTCCATCCTATCTCCTGATCCGGAGCGGAATGTAGGTACGGATCTGTCTCCTACCAATACTCCAGATGTCACGCAGATCGAAGATGATCGTGAGAATCTCATGGAAGGTGACAAAATCCTTCTTATCATTGAGGATGATGTGAACTTTGCACATATTTTGATGGATATGGCGAGAGGAAGAGGGTTCAAAGCACTTGTTGCCCTTCAAGGTGACAAAGGTCTTGAAACGGCCCGTCAATATTTGCCGGATGCCATCATCCTTGATATTCAACTGCCTGTTATGGACGGTTGGACCATTCTGGGTGAACTGAAGAGCAGTTCGGCAACACGTCACATCCCGGTACATGTCATTTCTGTCATTGATGATATGAAGCAAGGTCTGATGATGGGCGCCATTGCTTATCTGAAAAAACCTTCCAGCAAGGATTCACTGGATAAAGCTTTCTCGCATATCAAATCATATACCGAGAATCAGTTGAAACGACTGTTGATTGTGGAAGATGATGAAATTCAGCGTAAAGCTATTATTGAATTGATTGGTCATGATGATGTTGCAATTACGGCAGTATCTACAGGTAGCGAGGCATTGAATGAATTACACAGCCAACGTTATGACTGTATGGTCCTGGATCTGATGTTAACGGATATGACCGGTTTTGAGTTGCTCGACCAGATTCGGGATGACGAATATCTGAACGATCTCCCGATTATAATTTATACAGGCAAAGAACTGGATTCCAAGGAAGAAATGAAGCTGCGCAAATATGCGGAATCCATCATTATCAAGGATGTGAAGTCGCCAGAACGTTTGCTGGATGAAACCACATTGTTCCTGCACCGGGTAGAAGCCAATTTACCGGAAGACAAGCGTCGCATCTTGCAGAAGTTGCACAACAAAGAAACGTTGTTTGAAGGCAAGAAGATATTGCTTGTTGATGACGATATCCGTAATGTATTTGCTCTTTCAAGTGTCCTTGAAGGCTATCGTATGGATGTAACGTTTGCAGAGAATGGCCGTGAGGCTCTGGAGATTTTGGAGAAAAATCCGGAATTTGATCTGGTGCTGATGGATATGATGATGCCAGAAATGGACGGTTATGAAGCGATGACACGAATCAGACAGATCCCTCAGTTTGAAAAATTGCCGATTATTGCACTCACGGCAAAAGCGATGAAAGAGGATCGCGGCAAATGTATTGAGGCCGGAGCATCTGATTATGTGAAAAAACCGATCCAGACAGATCAATTGTTATCCTTAATGCGCGTATGGCTGTATTCGTAAGTTCATTATTCGTATGTTCATTGTTTGGGTAATGAAAGACAATACGACGAATACGCAAGTAACAAATGAAGAAGTGGAGAGAATTTATGACACCGTGGGAACCTACCGAGACGGGGGCAGATTTGGTCCGTATGCCGCAAGATGAAGAACGCGAGCTGATCGAGATTGAGTTGCTGTTGGAAGGCATGCACCGTTTATATGGATATGATTTTAGAAACTATGCACTGCCATCCCTGAAACGAAGAATCTGGCATTATGCACATGCTGAAGGGGTTAAGAGCATATCCGGCTTGCAGGAGCGTGTTCTTCATGACCGTTCTGCGTTTGATCGTTTTGTACAGAACTTATCCATCCCTGTAACGGAAATGTTTCGAGATCCTTCGCTTTTCCGAATGTTTCGGGAAAAGATTATTCCTATCCTGAGAACCTACCCGTATATCCGAATATGGCATGCGGGTTGCTCTACGGGAGAGGAAGTCTATTCCATGGCGATCATGCTGCATGAGGAAGGACTGTATGACAAGGCAAGAATCTACGCGACGGATATGAATGATCGTTCTTTGCAACAGGCCAAAGAAGGCGTATACGGTATTGAGAAGATGAAACTATTTACTACAAATTATTTGGAGGCAGGGGGTACCAGAGCCTTCTCCGAGTACTATACAGCGAAATACAATTCGGTGATATTTCATCCTTTTCTAAGGAAGAACATCATTTTCGCCGAGCACAATCTGGCAACAGACCGGTCATTTAACGAGTTTAATGTTATCTTTTGCCGTAATGTCATGATTTATTTTAATGATGAACTGCGGAACCATGTGCATGGGCTGTTTCATGAGAGCTTGAGCCACTTTGGTATTCTGGTTCTGGGGTCGAAGGAATCGATACATTTTACAGAGTTCAGTGATACCTATGAGCCGTTAGACCGGACCGAAAAAATATACCGGAAGATCAAATAGGGGGTTAGGGTTAGCCATGGGGCTCAATGAACCAATCCACATATTGTTGGTAGATGACCGCCCTGAGAACTTGCTTGCTCTTGAAGCAGTTCTGGAATCGGAACAATATAAACTCGTTAAGGCAACTTCCGGAGAAGAGGCACTCCGCTGTCTGCTAAAAGACGAATTTGCGGTTATCGTTCTCGATGTGCAGATGCCTGGAATGGACGGAATTGAGACAGCAAAATTAATTAAGGCACGGGACAAGTCCAAGGATGTGCCGATTATATTCATCTCTGCGAATAGCAGAGAAGCAGAGCACTTGTTTGCGGGTTATTCAGCCGGGGCTATTGATTACATGGTTAAGCCATTTATTCCTCAGATTTTGAAATCCAAAATCGAGGGCTTTGTGGAGATGTTTATCACCAACAAACGACTGAAAACACAGACGATGTTGCTTCACCAGAAGACACAGGAACTGGAGAAGATGAACCAACAACTCATTCAGGCCAAGGAAGAAGCGGAAATTGCAGCTAATGCAAAGACCGAGTTTCTGGCGATGATGAGTCATGAGATTCGTACACCGATGAATGGAGTTATCGGCATGGTGGATCTGCTAATGGAGACAGAACTGAAGGAAGATCAGAAGGAATATGCAGACATCGTTCGTCGCAGCGCGGATGCACTTGTCACGGTCATCAACGACATTCTTGACTTCACCAAGATGGAATCAGGCAAAATGGAACTTGAAGAGCATCCTTTTGAAATTGTTTCCTGTATTCGGGAAGTGTTGGGATTGTTTGCTGCAGAAGCAGGCAAAAAGAGTTTGGAATTGGATTATTTCCTGGAAGATTCTGTCCCTGATTTAATTTATGGAGATATGGCAAGGTTACGTCAGGTTCTTTTGAATCTTATTGCAAATGCGATCAAATTTACCGATCAAGGTGGAGTATATCTGATCGTGTCAGTTAAGGAAGAACAGGACGGACAAATGGCATTAGAGTTTGCTGTTAAAGATACCGGGATAGGTATCGCTTCAGACAAAGTTGACCGCCTGTTTCAGCCGTTTTCCCAGCTGGATACATCAATGACACGTAAATACGGTGGAACTGGCTTAGGACTGGCAATATGCAAGACTCTGGTTGAAATGATGGGTGGACAGATCTACCTGGATACAACAGAGCAACGGGGAGCGACGTTTGTATTTACAATTCAGGCGAAACGTTATGTAGAAACTGAACTGGTCCAGATGAATGGGGAAGAGAAGCTGACGGATGTGAAGAATGAGAATAAACACCCAACGGTATTAATTGTGGATGATCATCCGATTAACCAGAAGTTGATGGCGATTATGCTTGGTAAACTTGGGTTGCTCTCAGATATTGCTGAGGATGGACAGAGTGCACTCGATATGGTAAATAATAGCCGCTATCCCTATGACTATGTGTTCATGGATCTGCAGATGCCTGTTATGGACGGTTTGGAATGTACACGGCGGATTCGGGAGAGCCTGTCTCAGTCCGATCAGCCGGTCATTATAGCTATGACTGCTAACGTGATGGAAGGTATTCAGCAACGCTGTACTGCTGCAGGCATGGATGATTATATTAGTAAACCGGTGAAAATGGGCAATGTAAAACAGAAAATAGCCCAGTTTCAAAAACAACGAAAAATGATAAACCCAGGCCCTTCTGCCATGAATCAGGCTAATTGAAACATTTTCCAAACTTCTTTTTGTTTCACTCGTGCTGAAGTTGGGTTATTAGGTAAGGAAACCATTGATCAGGAGAGAGATGTCTAATGAATACAAACAAAAACGAAAAATTCAATGCAAGAACTGAAACACAGGACGGCGTGTGCACGGTGTATCTGACTGGCGAACTGGATTTGTCGGTTGCTCCTGACTTCCGCTTGGTGATGGAGCCGCTGGTAGATAACAAGGAACAGGATCTTGTGATCAACATGAAAGAATTGAAGTATATCGATAGTACAGGGATTGGTATCCTGTTATCTGTTCTGAAGGCAAGACATGGAATGGAAGCTCGCTTTGAAGTACAGGAAGTTCCTGCGCAAATCCAGAAACTTTTTGACATGACGGGCATCGCCAAATTCTTTGTCACACAGAAGAATTCCCAATAGGAAAGGATCGAAAAAGGAATGAATGCAGAAGTTCAAAGAGTCACCCTTAATTTACCGGCGACAGCTGATTACGTTGATATTGTAAGACTTAATCTCTATGGAGTAGCATCCAAAATGGGATTTTCTTATGAAGACATTGAGGATATGAAAGTTGCTGTATCCGAGGCCTGTAACAACTCTGTACTGTATGCCTACTCACACGAAGGCGGCATGGTTGAAGTTGTATTCGAAGTGGATGGCGAAACATTGTCCATTACTGTCAAGGACGAAGGTGCCAGCTTCGAGAACATGAATCCTGCTGTGTCACGTGCTGGTCTTCACGACAAAGAACTGACAGAAGCACAGATTGGCGGGCTTGGGTTCTACCTGATGCAAGCCTTGATGGACGATGTCAGTGTGGAAAGTGAGACGGGCAAAGGTACGAAAGTAGTACTCGTAAAACGTCTTGCAAGAAGTGAGGAGAAAGTATGAGTGAAAAAGTGACTCCCCCAGAGTCCATGTCTGAAGCTATAGGTTTGATCTGGGAATACCAGCAGACCCAAGATAATGAAATTGCAACAGTTCTCATCCGTAAATATGAACCGATGGTTAAGATGGCAGCAGGTAAAATTGCTCGGAATCGCCCCGATCTATACGAAGACTTGTATCAGACCGGGCAGATGGCCTTGATTCGTTTGCTTAAGCAGTACGATATCAACCTGGGTATTCCGTTTGAACCTTATGCTATGAAGAGCATGATCGGTCATATGAAGAACTACTTGCGAGACAAATCCTGGTATATTCAGGTGCCCCGGAGGATTAAGGAAAAGGGAGCACTTGTGCAACATGCCATTGATGAGTTAACCGTGAAGCTGGAGCGCTCACCCGGTGTGAACGAAATTGCTGAATACCTTGATTTGACTGCAGAAGAAACGATTGAAGTTCTGGCTGGTCGGGAATGTTACCACTATGTGTCACTGGATTCTCCTTTATCTCAGGATGACAGTGCAGCAACATTGGGTGAACTGATCAGTGCAGATGTTAATGACTATGATTCAGTCGAAAAACGGATGGACTTGCAACAGGCATTGGGACAATTGAAGGAACAAGAGCAGCAGGTACTTATTCTAGCCTTTCAGGATGGCCAATCTCAACGGGCAATTGCCCAGAAGCTTGGTGTTTCACAAATGAGCGTATCTCGTATTCAAAAGCGAGCTACAGAGAAATTGAAACAGATCATGTCTAATGCTTCAATGTTATGAAAAATGGAACCCTAATGTTGTTGAGTACGGCATAAATAAGGACACGTCATTGCACTGAAATGCATACGTGTCCTTTTTGGGATCAAAAAAGATGAGTGTGCAATGAAAGAACATAAGTGCAGGAGTGGATAAAGTGATTGTGAACCAAATCAAGTTGGAAACTCGCCGTGACAAGTTATCTTGCTCCGATCATTGGCAATGGTGGGATTGGGTTGCACCCGACACCAATAGCATGAACGATGCTTTGGAGGAGCTGACAGAGGCATTTCCGGATATGCAGTATTGGCTTCATAAAATTCCAGAAGTCGAATCAAATTATCTGTCCGTCCGGTTCGTGAATGGTACAGAGCCAGTCATATTTGGTTGCTTGTTGTATGCGATCAAGAATGAGAGAGATGACCAACGCCAAGATAATCAGATGTTTTTCTATGTTGATCGCAATCACCTGGTTACTTTAAATATGGATGACAATACACGAGGAATTATGAAGACGGATGAACGTACCCATATGTTACAGCAATGTAGCGAGGCCAGGGACGGGATGTTTGTACTTTTTCGAGCTATACTGCATTACTACCATGTGGGAATGGATCATTTTGAGATGAACCTGCGTGATCTGGAACGGAAGATGGAATCCCGCAATGCTCGCACCTTGATGGACCAGATTCTCGCCGCTCGATTTGAATTATTGTATTGGAGTAATCTGTTCATCCCTTACTCAGAACTGATGGCCGCTTCACATGAGGCTTACCTTGATGAAATAAATGAAAATCGATACTTCCAACAGCTCCAACATCGAGTAGAGCGAATGGAACGATTGTTTAGTCATTATGAGAAAGAGATCGATACCTTAATCTCCATTGATAATGCGATCTCCGGTGTACGTGGCAATGAGATCATGAAAACACTGACTATTGTGACCGCTGTGTTCATACCCGCTACGGCAGCTGGCGCGATATGGGGGATGAACTTTGAGAACCTGCCCTTTATCGACAAATCATGGGGAGTTGTACTGGTCCTTGTTGTCATTATCTTAAGCATGATCAGCATGTATGTATGGCTGATGATGAAAGGATGGACAGGGGATCTGCTGAGAGTCAAATCCTCACAGCCTTCAGCTGAAGAGACTGAGAAAAAAGGAGAAACGAAAAAACGTAAGGGATAGCCTACGGTTGGTTAGTCCCCTTAGTTTTTGTAATCTTCAATATAGCCAAGCAAGTCAGCGATATATTGTCCGACAATCGGCATATTGACGAATTGACTGAGAATGAACGCGAGTAGACCCAGAACAACAAAGGTACCTACGGTCAGACCGAGTCCTCGTGCCATACCTGCTGTGAAGTTGGTAATAATCCGCTTTTTGGGACTGCTGTAGTTCTCAATAATATCTTTGATCTGTGCTCTCTCCAGACTGTCCGCAATCTGGTCCAGACGTGTGTTCAATCGCTTTACCTCGTGTCGCAATTCAAAAGGATGCTCGCTTGTATCATACTGCTGTGCCGGTGTTCCTCCCGTAATTGGAGTATTACCGTTAATTGTAACTTTACTCATGATTATTCCCCCTCAACTCGCATTGGATAAAAAATAGCCAGCTGGAGTGCAGCTGGCTATTGGTCACTCGATCTGTATCGCCTTACAGGCTAGTCGAGTTAAGTTCTTTACGTGCATCTTCCTTCGCTTCTACGGAAGCGGCAGCCACTTCTTCAGATGCACGGGAGGCTTCGTTAGCCACATCAGCGGATGCTTTTCTCACAGATTCCATGACATCATTGCGGCCTTGGTTCACTGTTTTTGCAATGTCGGAAGTTTTGGATGAGACCGTTTTAGCCAGTTCAGATGCTCTATCACCTACAACGGTTGCAACTTCTTTTGTGCGGTCAGTAACCATGCCTACTTTCTCGGAAAGGTCACCACGCAATTCACGTCCCGGTTTAGGCGCAAAGAGTAGTGCCGCAGCAGCTCCCAGCAAACCTCCGATGAAAATCCCTTTGGCGAAAGTCGAACCCGTCTGTACAGGATATTGCTCTTCTGCTTTATTCATGTCTAATCACTCCTTCTTCAAATTAAGAAACAAATACGAAACAACGAACACCTTGTTGCCCGAATCAGGCAGCCTGTCTTAGCAGTCTGGACACAAGCCCCAGCAAGAAAACAAAGAGCGCTGTACCAATGATGGCAGGGATGATGGCAAAGTTGCCGATAACGGGTCCCCAGTTACCAAGCAAAAGTGCTCCCAGCCAGGCTCCGGCAAATCCGGCAACCATTGCACCGATTATGCCTCCAGGCATGTTGTGACCGGCAAGTGCATCTCCGATCAATCCGATGATGACAGCCATCACAATGCTGATAATGATGCCCCACATAACAACCGCCTCCTTTAAACTTGATGTAGGATGTTGTCTGTTCGCGTTTGCTTACTTCGTATATAAACGCAGTGCAACCCTGTGAAACAATAAAGATGAGGATGAATGAACTGGAAATCAGAGGAATTCATTCTTTAGCGGCTTTGTTTAATGCCTTTAATCATGCAGAAGATCCACGCCAATCCAGCGGCAAATCCCGTAAATACATCCGTAGGATAATGAACGCCCAACATGATACGGCTGAGGCCAATCAAGAAAATAAAACTGATTCCACATAGAACAGGAAGCCACACTCCGGAAGAGTTATGTCGCTGTTGCTCAATGGCCCAGATTACAAAGAGCATGCCGTAGAAGCCCATGGAGATCATGGCATGTCCGCTGGGAAAGCTGTACCCGTGAACGACCAGCAGATGATCCAGTCCAGGTCTGCTTCGTCTGAAAAATTCTTTCAATAACGTGTTCAGAATCCACATCATGGCAAAACTTCCCGTGATCGCATATCCATATATAACAAACCTTGGGCTGCGTTGTATGAAGAAAAGAAGAGCAAAACCCCCTGCAGCTACAGCAGAGATTTTGAATGAGCCCAGCGCGGTTATGAATGCAGTGTAAGGCAATAGATAAAGACGTGAATCTGAATTCAGATAAAATAATTGCTGAATTTCATCATCCAGACGAATAATAGAATCATGGCCCAACCATGCACCCAGACCTGCCAGGATGAATACAACCGTAGCGCTGATAACCATACCAGCCAAACTCCAGTTGAAGAGGGGGCGTAACGACATGCCAGGGGGCGAACCTGATGAGGATGGTGTAGACATTTTACGTGGCATAGTGAGTTTCTCCTTCAGTATGGTAGTCATGAACATAGATGATAAAGCTATACCCGAAATGCCTGTCGAAAAAACTGTAAAAACGTCGCTTTTGTACTATACTATTTAAGATATCCCATGCGGCGTCGTGACGCAAAGCAGAGATGAAATCGGGAGCACAAAGGAGAGAACTCGCATGGAGAGTGCCTTGTTAATTAAAGAATACCGTGCAGGCGTCATGGAATGCGCCCATTACGGACACATAAGTATTACGGATGAGTATGGCCGAATTGTATACTCGGCTGGCGACCCTCATTTTAGAGCGTTCACTCGCTCATCTGCCAAACCTTTTCAAGCTATTCCAGGAATCCGGGCAGGGATTGCCGGTCACTATGGCCTATCCGCACAGGAGATTGCCATTATGTCCTCTTCGCATCGTTCGGAACCGGAACACATTCGGGTGCTGGAGCAGTTATCCGGTAAAATCGGATTGGGTGAAGAATGCCTGATCTGTGCACCAAGCTACCCGCTTAATGAAGAAAGCCGTAATCAATGGATACGTGGACAAGGGGAGAAACGTCGCATCTTGCATAACTGCTCCGGAAAACATCTGGGAATTCTGGGGTACAGTCAGATGAAGCAGGTTGATTTGGGCAGTTACGCTGAACCGGATCATCCGGTGCAACGTGAAATTCTCGAAACGTTTGCCGACCTGGCAGGTATTGAGGAAAAAGAGATTAAGCTTGGGACGGATGGCTGCGGCTTTCCGGTATTTTCTTTGCCGTTGTCGGCATTGTCGAACGCCTATCTGAAGCTCGCTTGTCCGGACCTTATCGCCGATGCTTCTACAAGAACAGCTGTAGAGACGATTACATCAGCTATGAATGAACATCCGTTAATGGTAGGTGGCACGGAGCGTGTAGATTCAGTGCTGCTGGAAGACGATAACATTGTAGCGAAAGGTGGATTCAAAGGGGTATTCGGTTTTGGTCTGAAAAAAGAACGATTGGGAATCACCTTCAAGGTACTTGATGGTTCCGAGGAAGAGTGGGCCTTCATTACCCAATCCATCCTGAAACAGATTGGTTATTCCAATGAGAGAACCCTTGCACGATTGGCTGAAGTGTTCCCTTCCGACATCCGAAATGATGAGGGTACCCTTGTAGGTCATGCAGATAGTGAGTTCATTCTCCACTCACTTGAAGATAGCGTATAACCTTAAGAAGGGGCGTGATTAGAGTTGCCGGACCCCGGGTAAAGATGACATACCAACTGGTATTTATCTAAACAATTCATATACACGCATGGACTGCCGCAGTAATGTGGCAGCTCTAAACCCTTGGAGGTGGATGAACATGATTAAAGTGGTGACATCGGAAGAAAGGCACACGTCGGATCGAGGTTGGATACACAGTGAATTCAGCTTTTCCTTTGCGGATTATGATGATCCGAGCAACGCCCATTTTGGCTGTCTGCTGGCTCATAATGAAAACACGTTGATGCCGCAAGAAGGCTTTAAGAAACATCCACATCATGATCTTGAACTTGTCAGTTATGTCATATCAGGTACACTCAAACATACGGATAGTATGGGAACAGAACAACTGCTTGAACCGGGTACGGTCCAGGTGATGAGTGCGGGAACGGGAGTGGAACATTCCGAGACTAATCCGTCAGCGGATGAACCGGTACGTTTCCTCCAGATGTGGTTTTTGCCATCGGAGCGTATGCTGAAACCATCCTATACGAATCGGAGAATAGAGCCGCAGGAGCATTTGAATCGTCTATGTCCGATTGTATCCGGGCAAGGGGGCGAGGGAACCGAAGGCGCATTGCCTATTTCTCAGGATGTAACCTGTTACCTCTCCCATTTGGAGTCTGGGAAGAAGTTGATGTACCCGCAACATGAAGATCGACGGACACATCTTTTCCTGATCAGTGGACATGTGGAGATTCATTGCTCGGATGGCAACTTCAACCTGAAGCCGGGGGATGCTGCACGAATTCGTAAAAGCTGCGATCTGCAAATTACGAGTACAGACAGTGAACCTGCCGAATTTGTTCTGGTTGACCTGCCTTAAGGATTAGAGGTATTCCGTAAAAGATCGTCTTGAAATATAAACATGTAAAAAGGACCTGTTGCCACGTTGATGTGGAAGACAGGTCCTTTTTTGCTTGCTTTTGAATAGGCAATCATTGAAGTCACATATGACCAATGCAATACTTGGACTAGGATTTACGAAGTTTACCCAGTTCTGAAGCGACAGCTTCCACTTCAGAGATACTGAGATGTTCCTTGCCCAAAATCATTTCATACAGGTCAAACAGATCTTCATATTTCTCAAGTGGGAATGACGAAGCTTGCATGGCGGCACCGCTTGCCATACGAAGTTTAGTTTTGATCGCTTCAATCATATATTCCATATTGGCTGCTGTTGCTTGTGTTAAATCCATCGTTAAGTTCATCCCTTCCGTATCGGAAACTCTTGTTATTGTATCATGATTGGAAGTGCCCAGGCCAATGCTTTTGCGGGGAAACCAAGCATCGGTTACAATGGTGGATACAACAACAGGTTTTCATGGAACCCTGAGTGTACTGGAGGGAATACAGCTTGGCAGCGTATAAGCGAGAAATGGTTCGCCATCAAGGAAGGGAAGTCCGCAAAGGCGTGCCTGCAGAGAATCTGGTCTTATTTTTCAAAAACATCGTTCAACTTCACGCTCCATATGAAATCACGTTTGTCTGCATCGGTACCGATCGTTCCACCGGGGATGCTCTGGGTCCACTGACCGGAAGTATACTGCAAGAGAATGGAATAGGTAACGTGATAGGCACGCTGCCTTCCCCTTGTGATGCAGACACGCTGGAGAAGAAATTGGCACTTATTCCTGTACACCATGCAATCATAGCGATTGATGCGTGTCTGGGTCCCAAGAATGCCGTAGGTACATACTATCTTTCGAATAACCCACTCATTCCAGCTCAATCGGTTGGAGGCAAGCTACCCCCTGTCGGACAATACAGTGTAGCAGCTGTGGTTAATGCCAATGGACCAAGGCCCTATTCCATTTTGCAGATGACCTCGCTCCACTTGGTCATGGAGATGTCCCGAACGATTGCAGACGCCGCAATTGAAGCATGGAAATGGAGACAAACGTTTCATTCATGAGATGTAGGCTTAATAATATACAACCTGAATTATTTAATTCGCGCAGAGAGAGGGATTCATATGGAAAAAGTGATGTGTGATGGAACGACGATTTGTTATGCCGAACAAGGTAAGGGAGAAGCACTCATTTTGCTCCACGGATACTGTGGCAGTTCATCGTATTGGGATGAGGTCGTACCTGAACTGGCACGCAGCTATCGCTGTATCGTACCTGATCTGCGTGGACACGGAAAAACAGATGCACCTGTAGGAAGTTATACCGTCGAACAGATGGGCAACGATGTATTACAGTTGATGGACGAGTTGAACGTGGAAAAGGCGGTCCTTCTGGGACACTCGATGGGGGGATATATTGCGCTCTCGATCGCACAACGTCACCCGGAGCGTTTGAATGCATTTGGTCTGATTCATTCCACAGCCTACCCGGACAGTGAAGAAGCCAAAGAGAAACGCCTTCGTGCCGTTTCCACCATTCAAACGGAAGGTATCGTGAATTTTGTAGATGGACTGGTTCCCGGGCTGTTTGCACCGGAACATGTGGAATCGTTATCTAAGCACGTAACACGTGTGAAGGAAATTGGTTACCAGACTGCCCCTCAAGGTGCTGTTGGTGCTGCACTTGCTATGCGTGAACGCCCGGATCGCCGCGATGTGTTGTCCGCCACACCTTTACCTGTATTGCTGGTAGCGGGAGAGAAGGATGCTGTTATCCCGCCAGAACGTACATTTACAAGTGACAAGCCACATATCGTGCAAGCCGTTATCGCGGGTGCGGGTCATATGAGCATGTATGAAGCTCCTGAAGAGTTAATTCAGGTCATTAAGCAATTTATGGCTGGATTATCGAAGTAATTTATAAAGTGATTTATGTTAATCTCATTAAAATATAGCTTGGTTACTGGATAATTCCACCTTCTTGTGGAGAATTACCAGTTCCCATGCCAGTCGAACCCCTGCAACGTCCTTTTGGGATAAGCAGGGGTTTTCGTTTATTCCATGGCCAGAGTAAAGACATGCGTCTTGTTTTTGGCTTTTTGTCATGGCATGAATTAAAATAACTACAATAGGACGATATGAGAACGATTGAATGGATATGGTCGAATGATGAGGGGGCATACAGCATGTTCAGAAAAGATTATCTGCTCCGCATGATGGAGGAAATGACTGAAGCAATTGGCAAAGTGTTCACGCTCAAACAGCAACGTAAGCATACCGAGGCATTGTCTGAACTGGATGAGCTGATGCGCAGGCAGTTTGGGCTGAACTTATCTCTATTGAACTCGTTGCCAGCAGAAGATGTTATTGAAATGTTCCGTTTTCGCGGAATGATTGAAGTGGACAATCTGCAGCATGCTGCCAGGCTGATTGAAGAAGAAGCCTATATTTATCAAGAAAAGGCCAAAGTGGAAGGCATAGAGGATCAGGAGAGAATGGACACAGAGGATGAGGCTGTCATTCGATTGATGAGATCACTTCATTTTTACCTGTATGCATTGAACCATGGCGCTAATCCCCAGTTATTGAATGCACCGGAACGGGTGGAGGGTGTATTGGGTCTTACCAAAGAATATGAACTTCCTGCCCGGACTGAAAGACAGCTTGCCGTCTATCGTGAGCAACAAGGACATTACGACCAGGCAGAGAACAGTTGGTACAGATTGCTCCAGCTTGGTGCTGAATTCCCGCTAAGCTACCGAGATGATGTACAGGCGTTCTATGAAAGGTTGAGCCAACTCACGGATGAACAATTGGAGCAAGGCGGTTTGCCACGCAACGAAGTTGAAGAGGGGTTAGCCGAACTAAGTCGTCAAGAAATGAACTCATAAATATGAATTGCATCAAGGCTTGTTACATGCCTTCACTTGGAGAGGGAACGGAAGTGTGGTATGGTAACGGTTGACCAAACCAAACCGAAAGTGAGATGTACCCCGTGGATTCATTGCGAAAGCTTATACAAGACATCTTTGAACAGAATTCGCTGATTACAGCGACCTGGAGCCAGCTGCGCAGACGGGACAATGTCTCGTATACCAAAGTGCAAGTCAAGCCGGTGACACTGAAGAATCAGCTGCATTATCAATTTGCATTTCATTATAACAACAAAGTGCTGCACGAGAATTTGACTCCGGCTGAAGCGACAGAGCGCATGACTTTGCTATGCGAAGAGACGTTTCGTCAAGGCCTGCTCTGTACTACCGAGGCAGACTATCAAATTTTGATCAGCAAAAAATATAAAGTATCCATTCTGACCAAATCTGCTTCCAAGACTGCAGTGGATCTTTCGCATAATCGCAAGAAGCAATATGTATTGGAAGAGGGAGTGCCCGTATCTTTCCTCGTTGAACTTGGCATTATGAACGAAGAAGGTCGTGTGCTGGCCCGCAAGTATGACAAGTTCAGACAGATTAACCGTTTCCTCGAAATGGTGCAGGATGTCATTCCACATCTGCCGGAGGGACGTCCACTTACCATTGTTGATTTTGGTTGTGGTAAGTCTTATCTGACTTTTGCGTTATATCATTATCTGTCTGTACAACAACGGCGTTCACTCAAAATTATTGGGTTGGACTTGAAGGCAGACGTAATTGAACACTGTAATGATCTGGCTAATCGATTACATTATGGCGATCTGAAGTTTCTGGTTGGAGACATCGCGGACTACGATGAATTGAACGAAGTGGATATGGTTGTAACACTGCATGCCTGTGATACAGCTACCGATGCTGCTTTGGAGAAAGCGGTTCGATGGGGGGCTTCTGTTATTCTGTCTGTTCCTTGCTGTCAGCATGAACTGTTTGACCAAGTAGAGGCTTCCGTAATGAATCCGTTGTTGTCCCATGGCATCCTGAAGGAACGTTTCTCCGCACTGGCTACGGATGGAATTCGTGCCAAGTTGCTTGATCTGATGGGATACAAGACACAATTACTTGAATTCATCGACATGGAGAATACGCCTAAAAACATATTGATACGTGCTGTTCGCGGTCAGGCTGGCGAAGTGTCGGAGATGTGGAATGAATATACGGCTTTCCGTGATTTCATTCATGCCGATCCATATTTGGAGCGGGCTTGTTCGGATTTGCTCCCTGATGATGGCAAGCAGGTTATCGGGAAATCAAAATCGAACAAAGAAACCGTTCAAGATTCCACGAATTGCGACATTTGCTGAGTGTGCCAATGCCAATTCAGGGACATACTGCAATTAGGGTCCCTGAATGTAAAGTTCAATATTATGCACATACGTTGTAGCAAGCAACATCATAACTGTCAGGTATGTATCAGACAGAAGGACCCGTTATCGGGATCTTCTGTCTTTTTGTTATACATATGGACATATGGAGCGGTGGAAGGAGGGGGGATAAAGATGAAGAATAGGGCAACAGATAAGGGAGTTGTAAAGTATAAACGAGGGTATGCGGCGAATGAGAAAATGATGGAACAGGTGCTTGAACAGTCTCACCGCGCAAATGATACAGAATATGTAGATAACAGGGACTTATGTAATGGGGACATTAGGGGCAGTAGAGACATTAGAGACAGTAGAGACATTAGAGACATTACATATAATAGGCAAGATACATACAACAATGATGATACGTATAAAAAAGATGAACCATATCAATTAAATGGAGTTATTCAAAACGAGGGGTCAGGTGGTTTTGATCGGTTCTTGAGATATGAACATGATTCAGGGTCGGGATGGACTGTTGGGCTGGGCATACTTTCCATTGTCTTGCTGCTCGCAGGATGTCTGGGTCGAGGACTGTACTATTCAGTGGATCTGTACCCTGTTATTCTGATCGCAGCAGGAAGCACCTTGATCCTGATCGTTCTATTTCTTACAGTCTTTCGGCCGCAGAAGGCGAGTGAACGAATACCCATGTCATTGGTACAGGGGCAGGGGAACATGGAACGAATGGTTGAGATCATATTTCGATTCCCGGGGATGTGGCGGGTATTGTTGCCGCTAGCGATGATGACATGTTTTGGGCTACACGCTTGGTCAGGCTCGGTGAGTAGACAGGGCAGTATGGATGAGATGCTGCGTTGGAGCTTGCTTGCGCTGTTTACGCTGCTCACCGCAATACTGGCTGCGCGCACGGATGGTGCGCGTTGGTTAGCCTGCGGTTGGCAGATGGCGGGCGGCTTGCTAGTGCTAAGCGGCATTCTTGCCGTGTGCGGAGTATTGCCGCTGCCCTTCGGGGTGATGCGGACTGCTGACCCCGAGATCAGCTCCGCCGGAGCACGGCTCGGCGGATTATTGCAGTACCCTAATGCGTACGGTGCCATTGTTGGCATGTACGCATTGGAGCGGCTGACAGCCGCCGCACGAGTCTTGGCCCGGCCTGTGCCGGCCGGGCGACTCATTGCGGCAGTGCTGCCGCTCATGCCCGCGCAAGCCGCGCTCCTGCTGAGCGAGTCGCGCGGCGCTTGGCTGGCGACCGGCTGCGCCGCGGTCGCCGCCTTTGCTTTGCAGCGGCGCGGTGCCCGCCTGCCGCTGCTGCTGGCCATGGCCGCGCCACTAGCGTGCGCGGCCTGGCTGTATTGCCAGCTGGCTGCTGCCCAGCTGGCGCCTGCACCCATGCCCGGCCTGCTGGCACTGGCCGGGGCATGGGCAGCTGCGCTGCTCGGCACGCTGCTGCTGTGCCGCCTATGGCACAGCGGCGCCGCCAAGGCATCTCGCGCCGCTGCCTTGACGGCCATCGTGCTGGCGGGAGCCACCGCCGCACTGATGGCCGTGGCCTCCACCGCCGATCGCCTAGCGGCAGGTGTCGGCACGGGGGTATCCCGCCTGCAGATGTGGCGGGATGCCCTCCAGTTGTGGACCGAGGCCGCATGGCTTGGCCACGGGGGAGACACATGGCGCAACATGTTTCGCGCCATTCAATCCTCGCCCTATGTCGGAGGCGAGGTCCACAACGGCTTGCTTGATCTCGCCCTGGACACGGGCATGATCGGCATCCTGCTTGTCGCAGGGTGGTTTCTCCTCACCCTGCGAAGCATCTTTTACTTTGCACCGCAGCTCATGCCACCCGTGCTTATTTTTGGCCTGCATGGGGCGATGGACTTTGACTGGAGCTTCACATTATTCTGGATGCTTTTTATCTGGTTTGATTCATGGGCATCCGCATTGAAAACGGAAGCAGTGGAAGGCAAGCAACTGGGTGGAAGAGAGGAATACAAACCTTTCAGATCCGAATCCAGATCCAAATTCAGATCCAGAGCCAGAACTGGTTTTTTCCGATCTTTATTAACTCAATTCAGCCGATCAACTATCCCGATGCGTACCTTCTTTCATATACTTCAGCGAGTGACTGCTCGGTTAATAAGGGCATCCGCAGTGATGATCATCCTTTTCTGGCTTGGTGGAACAATGTGGCTCACCTCCCGATTCGCCGTAGCAGAATTGCAGTACCGTCAGGCGCTGACTGAACCGGATGGCACTTCAGCACACAAGGTGTATCTTATGGCTGCTTTTCAATCAAATCCGAATCGAACCGACATCATAATATCGCTTGCACGATCTCTCCCTGGGCAAGAAGCAACATTACTTCTTCTGAACAGCTTGTCCCATTCTCCGATGCACCCTCAGAGTTACATCGAACTGGGACGATTGGCGGCCCAGTTCGGCGAAGGGCAGCAAGCTGGAACATATTTTGAACAAGCGATCGCATTGAATCGGTATGATGGCATTGGCCAATCCGTCGCTTTGTATTGGATGGAGCAGGCAGCGCGGCGGGAATGGAAGGCAGGATATAGAGATCGAGCCCGACAGACTGCCGCCGCTGGTGTACAGATGTATGAACGGTATCAACTGCTGGCTGAGGAAGTGGAAGCGAGAGATGTTCGCAATGACCGTCGTTTTGTACTGGAAGAACATGCTGCAGGCTATGGAGAGAGCCTGCGCAGGCTTGCTTCCGCTCCTTTTCCTCCATTTACTCCAGAGTTGACCAAGCGGAGCCCTTGAATCACTGTGAATAGTGACGCTGACCCGAGCGATATAACAATGGAGGTCAGCATCTGTAAAGTCTATAAAGTTTGGAAATCTAAACTGGCTGCCACGCGGGGATGGTATGCGTTTTTCTAAGGAACACAGGACGTCTTATTTGGCCTTTAGCTGCTCCTTTTAAATTGTAAGGAACTTCAGACACGTTATTTCCACAAATCCCCTGACAATAACGCTATAAAAGGACGAAAATTCCGATATAACGTGTCTCAGATTCTTTAGATTTCTAAGAGTGCTTCAAATCCTTGAATAAGATGCCTCAGATTCGTTACCGCTTGTGGGCTTGAGGTTGAGTATGAGCATGAGCAGGTAAAGATACTCCCAGCTTTGTTCACAGCATCGTTTATGTTCACACTCGCTGTTCATGTTCATGCACTAAGCGTTGTTCAAATTCCCAGCTTTGTTCAAACCCACTGTTTATGTTCGCAATCCCTGTTAGGGCTCATACTCTCAGCATTGTTCCGCTCCCTGTTAAGGCTCATATTCCAAGCATTGTTCACACTCCCTGTGGTGTTCATGCACCCTGTGGTGTTCATCACCCTGTAGTGGTCGGCTCCTCGCACTGCTCCAATCGCAAGCCAGAGGACGCCCCTTCTCCACCACCTATAGCGAAGCTTTTCATTCTGGCATATCTACAGACGGTATCCGCCAAATGCATGCTGAAACGCATCTTTTAATGGTTCAACCTCTACTTCCCACAGCGCGGCAATTTCTGCACTGACATCCGTGTTCCACCACTCACATAATTTCTTGCGGTTGTCGCGATTCTCCCCAATCCAAAGCAGATTCGTAATCACCTTACTGTAATAATATTCTTCCGCCTGCTTCATCCGTTCGGGAGAGACATATACCTTTAGCCTTTTGGCTGTCCGGTACAGTTCCTTACTGCATGCCCTGCGAATTCCCCTGGCGGAAGGAAGATTTTGACCGGATTGCGTATGTTTGACCGGCGGAGAACCGGGTATTGACTTGTGTGACATCTTCTCACGCTCCTCTCCCCATACCATATGCGTAGTGCTGCGAACGGGACACTATCCCAACCTCTTGAAGTAGCAACGTCCACAGCCCTGTGATAAAATAGGGACGAACATCCATGGTGCGGAGAGGCACCGCCAATTAGGATGGAGAGAGAGGGTTGAGATGGACTTTATTCATAACCTTGTCAGCCAGTTGTTCGACTGGATTCAAAGTCTAGGGTACTTTGGAATCATGCTTGGATTAATGTTAGAAGTTATCCCGAGCGAAATTGTGCTGGCGTATGGAGGGTTTCTCGTTTCACAAGGTAATATCAACTTCTTCGGTGCTATGATTTTTGGTACGGTGGGCGGTGTGATTGCCCAGTTATTTATTTACTGGATTGGCCGTTATGGCGGCAGACCTGTACTTGAACGCTTCGGTAAATACATACTCATCCAGAAAAAACACATCGACCATTCCGAGGAGTGGTTTCGCAAGTATGGTGCAGGTGTCATTTTCACGGCGCGTTTTGTTCCGGTGGTAAGGCATGCCATCTCCATCCCGGCTGGCATCACAAAAATGCACGTAGGTAAATTCATTTTGCTTACTACACTCGCTGTTATACCTTGGACTGCATTGTTTATATATTTAGGGATGATTCTTGGAGATCAATGGAAGCATATTGATGAGAAAGCGGCGCCATATGTTATGCCTATTTTGCTTGTCGCTCTCGCCCTTATGATTGTTTATGTACTTATTAAATGGATGAATGCTCGCAAAAAGAAAGGAAGTGTCTAGTCATGGGTAAACCCAACTTGTCTCACAAATTCGGTAAAGGTCTGCCACCGAAGGATTTTATCGAAAGTATGACCAAGAACCAAAGTGAATTCCAGGCCAACTATGATAGCTTTACTTGGTCGAACGAAGAGGATCGTGAGTTTTTTGAGAGCCTGAACCATCGCGACGATCTGCGTGTGTTAATCTTGGCTGCTGACTGGTGCGGGGATGTTGTACGTAATATTCCAGTTGTGTTCCAAGCGCTTGAAATCTCAGGAATCCCAACTGAAGTTCTGATTATGGAGAACCATCCCGAAGTGATGGATGAGTTCCTGACGATGGGTGGCCGTTCCGTGCCAGTTGTTATTTTCGCAGATACAGGTGGCCATGTGCTTGGTCAGTGGGGACCTCGTCCGCAGCATGTACAGGAAGTCATGATTGAATTCAAACGCCTTAATCCGGATCGTGAAGCAGCAGATTATCAAGAGAATTTGGCTGTAGCGCGTCAAGAGATTGGTAAACGTTATGGGGAAGGAACGGAGTCACATGCGGCCATTATCCGTGAGCTGCGTGAACTGATTTCGGGTTATTAAACAGATATGCTTAACATTCGCACGTTTACACTTGGCCCGCTTCAGACCAATGCGTATCTCTTGCAAGGAGATGATCCGGGGAAAGCTGTCATTATCGATCCGGGCATGAATCCAGGCCCGCTGCTTAAGGCGATTCAAGATTTGGAGATCGAGGCTATTCTCTTGACTCATGCTCACTTTGATCATATGGGCGGGGTAGATGAGATCCGTAAATTGAAGGGCTGTCCCGTTTATCTTCATGACTTGGAGAGTGACTGGCTCACCACCCCAAAATTAAATGGATCTTTGAATTGGCCGCAGGCGACACCGCCGCTTTCGACAGATCCTGCTGAATATGCCATGGACGAAGGGCAGAAGCTGAATCTGATTGGACATACGTTTAAAGTGTTCCATACACCTGGACATTCACCAGGTAGTGTAAGTTTGCTTTGTGATAACGATCTCTTTGCCGGTGATGTACTGTTCCGCATGGGTGTGGGCAGAACGGACCTCACGGGAGGACGTGAACGGGATCTGATTGATTCGATCCAGAACAAGCTGTATACCTGTGCTGATGAGGTTAAAGTATATCCAGGTCATGGACCCAAAACGACCATTGGTTATGAGAAACAGAACAATCCTTACGTGTCCGCAAGATAATCCGACATGATATGTGAAGAAAGTCTGGACAAGTGACAACTTTTTCATTAGAATAGCAATTAGTTGTTACAAGCGTTAAGGCATCATCTAACTGAAGCATTACCAAGAAACACCCAACCTTGCGAAGCACGCAGACTGCGGTTTATACCCGGTTTGCGTTCTTTTTTTGTTTTCAGCCCCTTTTTATCGCAGAATCGGCCCGTTTTACCCTACATAGAAATGCACGATGCACTTCATAACAAGCCAGTATTAGAACAATAGTAAGTTAGCAGCAAGTACAGATTGATTTAGAAATAACAAATTTAAGAAAACAGTAGATCATGAGAGAGTGGGGAATATCAAAGTGGAGAAAACAAGAGTTATTCCGTTGGGACAGCGTGTCGATTATCCGATTATGGATGAAAACCGTCGCATATTGGAAAGTGTGAAAAGAGAAACTAGTACCAAGCGAACTTTAATACATAACCCTAGCGTGACTGGTGAAGAGATGAAATCTCAGCAGAATATATGGACAAGCCGTGTGTTGAAAAACGGAGCCCACAACCAACCGTGGTTCGACAAGTTGCAAGATTACCGGAATCAAGTCTGATTGCCCGGGAAATTGTCGGGTTTGATTTTTTTTTTTTACTCCATTGAACGTTTCTGCAGAGCCTGTCGTATTAACTCCAGATTGAACGGGAAGCAGGTGATGACCATGATAAAGGCAGCTGAACTCGAAGAAGTACGCAAAGCGGTATCAGGAGATGATAGCGCACTCGCAGCTTTGTTACAACGTCACTACACGTTTGTGTATAAGTATCTTGTCAAAGTTACAATGGACGCTAATCTTGCGGAAGAGACCGTGCAGGATACAATGGTTCGTTGTATGGAAAATATCCATCGATATGACGGCACGTCTGCCTTTTCATCATGGATGATTACAATTGCGACCCGAATCTACATCGACAAGACAAGACGCAGGAAGAGAGAGCAGAGCTGGCTTAGTCTTATCCGTGATCAGGCTGTACGTCGATTCCGCTGGCAGCTCGAGAGTCGGAATGAAGAATGGACAGATGTCATGGATGCGATGACAAGGCTGACACCCGAACATCGTGTGGCAGTGCTGCTGAAGCATTATTATGGATATGGATATGACGAGATTGGTGAAATGTTGGGTATTCCCTCCGGAACGGTGAAGTCACGAACAGCCTACGGTCTCCGTCAGTTAAGAAAGGAGCTGGAATAAGGATGAGCAGATCAGATGATGAACAGGAACAAGAGGTTGTAGAGCGATTGCAGCAACATATGAAAGTACTCGATGATGTATTTGAGCCCACAAACATACCTTCATTAGGTTCACTTGAAGCTCAAGTCAGAGAACGAAGACAGATCAGACGCCGAACCAATTGGATCGAGATGATATGTTTCTGGTTGGTAGGTTTGCTTGCCATTGTGTTCGGGGTATTATTGTTCGTATCTGCTCCAGCTCTATATCTGAGTATCCAGGCTCTTGGTACAGTTGTTGCTGTGATTTTAGTTGTGATCTGGCGGCGTCAAAAGGAGGTTCGTTATGACTAAAATGCATTATTCATTGGATGAAATTTCTCCATTGTGGCTTATACTGCTTGGCATTTTCCTCTTGGTTCAAGGCACATGGATCTTTCAGGATGCACGCAGACGTGGACGTTTCCCTTGGTTATGGGGATTATGGGGGATCACCGGATTTCCCACGCCGCTCATTATATACTGGTTTGTCGTCATTCGATCACAGCGCAAGCCAAGTGAACCCCAAAAGTGAATATGATCATTTAATATAGAGAGAAAAAAAGATTTTGCACAAATATGTTGTTTAATTCTAGTATTCCTAGACATCGTTATTCTTTTCTAGTAGACTATACAAATAAATATTAAGATAGACTACCAGGAGGTTAGACGATGCTGCGATTAGGAGAGAAGGTTGTCATCGTCGCGGATGCGTTTGAGCAGAATCTTCCTGTGGGGGAATATGGTTTCATCATCGCTTATGACCGGAATCCGGACAATGCGTTCGATTACGTGCTTCGAGTGCCGCAGGTGAATCGGAACTTTTTTGTTCCATCCGGCGACGTCGATCTGGAAGAGGTTCTGCTGAAGCAGGAAGCTGAGCGGGTCGAGCGAGAAGCGTTGATAGATTACGCCCTTGCGACACACAATGAGAAGCTGTTTCATCATTTGATGAACGGAGATTTTCAAGCTGTGGAAGAGGAAGAGGAAACCGCGAACGATGTTATGTCTCAGGCGGATTTTATAAAGCAGGTTAATCTGCGTGCATGGATTTAGAATTTTGAGGAGTCGGCTGATGCCGGCTCCTTTTTATTTCCTAATACAATACAAGATGTTCAGAATCGGTTCAGAGACATTTGATACGATATCTTCCGTTGAAGAAGGGTAATCCCTATCAAACTTACATAAGTGAGAGAGGAAGATATGAATATGAGAAGGATTAATCAGAATGGTAAGAAATTCATTATGATGTTGTTGGCTTGTGTAGTCATATTGGGAGGGGTTCCAATCTTTCCGACATGGGTTGCAGATCAGGCCTATGCTTCTGTTGATGAAGAATGGACATCGCTCGGAAATGCTGGTTTTTCTGAAGGAGAAGCCTCTGCTCCCAAGTTGGCGGTTGATCAATCAGGTAATACATATGTTGCTTATACGGATTTAGGTGCCAGTTTCAAAGCTACGGTGATGAAGTATAGTGTCTCCGATGGCTGGCAGCTTGTTGGTGAGAGAGGTTTATCGAGCGGTTCAGCAATTGGAATTACACTCGTGCTGGACCAACAGGGTACTCCGTATATCGGTTATCAGGACAACGGTGCTGATGGTAAAGCAACAGTTATGAGATATAATGCAACCAATGATGGGTGGGAACCGGTAGGACAAGCTGGCTTTACGCCAGACAGGGCGAACTATCCTTCGCTTGCGCTGGATCAGGCGGGTAATCCGTATGTTGCTTTTAAGGATGGAGCCAGTGGTAAGGCAACAGTAATGGCATACAACGAAACAACAGGATGGGCTTTGGTAGGAATTAACGATGTTTCCCCGGAAGTTCAAAACGCGGTATCGTTGGTTCTTGATCAAGCAGGTATACCATATGTAGCTTTTCAGGACAGTTCCTCCAATACGACAGTGATGAGATATAGCGCTGATACTTGGGAAGTGGTAGGACAAGCAGGGATCTCGCCCGGATATACATCCTCTCCCGTGCTCGCACTAAGCCCCTCAGGTAAGCCATATATCGCATTTAGTGACGATACATCCAATTTGACAGTAATGACATTCAAGAGTGAGACAGAAAGCTGGGAAACCGTTGGTGACCGGGGGTTCTCTCCAGGTTCGATTTCTTCACCGTCAATTGTAGTAGATCAGATGGGCGTACCTTATGTTGTCTTTAAGGACGGTGCAAACGGTCATAAAGCAACAGTTATGAGTTATAGTTCGCATAATGGTTGGCAGTTTGTGGGTCAAGCGGGATTCTCCGCAGATGTGGTATCTACGCCTGCACTGGCACTAGATCCTCAATATGGAAAACCCTATGTGGTTTATCAGGATGCATCTGAGCAATCCAAAGCGACCGTAATGCGGTTTGGTACGAAGCTTTCGCACACAGTCACGTACGACGGGAATGGAGCTCAGGCAGGCAGTGCACCAATTGATAATCAGCAATACCCTGAACAAGCAGGTGTCACTGTTCAAGACAACACAGGGGCTTTGGAAAAAGCGGGATATCTATTTGCTGGCTGGAACACAGCAAGTGATGGAAGCGGAACGAGCTATGATGCTGGCGAAACGTTAATAATGGGTTCTTCTAACGTAACACTATATGCGGTTTGGACACCTTCTTCTTCTGGAGGTACAGACCCGGAACTAGATGAAGACAAATGGAATATTCTTGGTCAAGCAGGCTTCTCAGAGGGAATGGCTTTTGATCAGGATATTACAGTAGATGCGAATGGCACGCCATATGTTGTATTTACGGATAGTGCGAATAGCTCTAGAGCGACTGTAATGAAATATAGCAAAGATAGTGGATGGGTGCCTGTAGGACAACCTGGCTTTACACAGAGTCCTGCATCCAAAAATAAAATAGCAATAGACCAGAATGGAACAATATATGTTGCTTTTAGTGATGGAAATCGTATTGGCAGTGCCACTGTCATGAAGTACACGGAGCATGATGGCTGGAAGGTTGTGGGATCGCCAGGTTTCACTCAGAATAGTTTAAGGAGTCTTGATTTGAAACTCGATCTTAATGGTGTGCCATATGTTGCACCTAATACGGGTTATGAACTTAAAGTGATGAAGTATAACGACGAGTCAGATCAATGGGAGTACATCGGTAACACAGGTTACAATCTGGCAGGCGCGGCGGGCGGCGTACTGGCTATGAGTCCAAACGGTATTCTGTATGCTGCATACAGTGACACTAATGCAGGCTTCAAATTATCTGTTACTCGATATAACGAAGCAGATGATTCTTGGTCATTGGTTGGCGATCGTGCGTTCACTGAACAAAGTTTGGCTGAAATTGCGCTCGCTGTGGATCAGAACGAAACGGTGTATGCTACATATACGACGGGTGGCCACAATGGACTTAAGCCAACCGTAGTAAAATACACTGGCTCGGGAGCATGGACAACGGTTGGAGAGCCCAATTTCTCTGAAAACCAGACCGAATTTCTTTCCATGGTGGTTGACCAAAAAGGAAGTCCGTATGTGGCTTTTAAGGACTTTGCCAATGGTAATAAAGCAACCGTTATGAAATATGACGAGGTGAATGGCTGGGAACCATTAGGGGGAGCTGGAGTATCAGAAGGAATTGCAATGGATACCAGACTGGCGATTAACAAAGATGGGGCCCTTTACCTTTCTTTTAGAGATGGAATTAGTGCACCCAAATCTACAGTGATGTCCTATGTTCCATCTAAGAGTTATCAAATTCGATATGACAGTAACGGGGCTTCATCAGGAAATGTACCTTTAGATGACCAGATGTATAAGTCACAATCGCAGGTTACCATTCTCGGTAACACAGGTAATCTAGTGAAGACAGGACATGCTTTTGCAGGGTGGAATACGGCTGCAGATGGTAGTGGACATAGCTATGGTGCAGGGGATGTTCTGCTCGTAGGAAAATCTAATGTAACCTTGTATGCGAAGTGGACTGCTTCAAATAATGGTGGATCTGATGGGTCAGGAGGTTCCGGAGGTTCTGATGGATCTGGGGGTTCAGGTGGATCTGGAGGTTCTGGAGGTTCGGGAATCGGAGCGACAGGTGCATCACCCTCAGGCGGGGGAGCAGCATCTTCCGGTGTCACGATCTTGGTGAATGGAAAGCCGGAAACAGTTGGAACCTTGAGTAAAACTCAATTGAATGGGCAGAATGTGTTGACTCTAACCGTCGACGAGCAGGCTGTCATGCAAAAATTGCAGGTTGAAGGCAAGGGTGCCGTAGTGACCCTTCCTGTGCAAAGCGGCGATAAAGACCGGGTTAATGGTGAATTGACTGGAAGATTAGTGAAGTTCATGGCAGATCAAGAAGCTGTACTTGTGCTACAGACAGATGCTGCTACGTATTCCTTGCCTTCCCGCTTGGTGGATGTTAGTATGCTAGCCCAACAACTTGGCGCGAATAACCACCTTGAAGATATGATTTTTCATTTGCAAATTTCTCCTGCTTCTGCAGATCGCGTATCCGAAGTGGAGGAAGCAGGTCGTGTAAACGGCTTTAGCTTGATTGGTCTGCTGTTAGAATTCAATATCACAGCCACATATGAGGGTAACTTTGTGAGTGTAGACCGATTTAACGAGTATGTGGAACGAGCAATAATACTACCTAATGAGAGTGACTCCATGAAGGTGACGACAGGAGTAGTTGTTGAGAAGGATGGCAGCATGCGTCATGTACCGACCAAGATTTCGAATATTAACGGTGTGAACTATGCGAAGATCAACAGTTTGACCAATAGTGTATATGGTCTGGTCTGGAATCCACGAACTTTCACGGATGTTGCGGGACACTGGGCAGAAGTAGAAGTAAACGATATGGGCTCACGTATGGTTATTCGTGGAGTAACGGATACAATATTTAACCCAGATGAGCGTATTACACGTGCTGAATTCACGGCTGTTCTGGTAAGAGCGTTGGGGCTGCAAAGCAATACATCTAATAACCAGTTTAGCGATGTGAGTGCAAGTGATTGGTATGCAGGTGTAGTTAGCGCTGCGACTGATTATGGTCTCATCGATGGTTACACAGACGGTGCGTTCCGTCCTGCACAGGATATCACTCGTGAGGAAGCGATGATGATAATTCATCGGACGATGAAAATCACTGGCTTGGATCGTAAGCTGGATATAGATGCGAGCCAAGATCTTTCACGGTTTACCGATGTGAATCAAGTATCCGATTGGGCCAAAGAAGCGGTGAACATCAATCTACAAGCTGGAGTTGTATCTGGTCGAAGTAACGAGAACATTTCTCCGAAATTTATGATTACTCGGGCAGAGACGGCTGTGCTTGTTCGACGGCTGTTGCAGCTATCAGGTCTTATTTAATAAGGTAATTCCAAAAGTCCCCCCTTTTTTTGAACACGCACTAGTATTAATTCTAATCAGGTTGGTAACCAAGGGCAGTGCGTTTAGCGCTGCCTTTTTGGCAGTCATGAACAAGAACGAATATTGGATAGTATGGAGGACAGGTCATTTGCATTGAATTGTCGAACTATCTCACCTATAATGAAAAAAGTTATCTTGAGACTTTAGCCCGTTAAACGAGCGATTCGTTTCAGGTCGTTTCGGGAATCAGAACGAATGAAGGAGGCATCCGCTAATGAGTATTTCGAATAATGACGTTCAGCATGTGGCCAAGCTGGCCCGGCTCAACTTGACTGCTGAAGAAGAAGAGACCCTGACAGGTCAGCTGAACGCGATTTTAAAATATGCAGAAAAGCTGAATGAGCTGGATACGGAAGACATCGAACCCACCACTCACGTTCTGCACGTAAGCAATGTCATGCGTGAAGATGAGACCAAAGAAAGCCTGTCGATTGAACAGGTGATGCGCAATGCACCGGAAGAAGAAGACGGGCAGTTTAAAGTGCCTGCTGTAATGGAATAACGGATAACCGGAAGGAGGACAAAAACTGTGAGTTTATTTGAACAATCGTTGCCTGAGTTACATAACAAGCTGCATGCCAAAGAGCTGTCGGTCAGCGATCTGGTGGATCAGGCGTATCAGAATATTGGCGCGCATGACGATAAGGTTAAGGCGTATTTGGCACTGGATGAAGAACAAGCACGCGCTCGTGCACGTCAATTGGATGACCGTCTGGTGAGCGGTGAGGAGAAAGGTTTGCTTTTCGGCCTGCCTGTAGGGATTAAGGATAACATCGTTACGAACGGACTGCGTACGACGTGCGGTAGCCAATTTCTTCGTAATTTCGACCCGGTGTATGATGCAACAGTTGTCGAGAAATTGAAAGCTGCGGACACCGTGACTATTGGTAAACTCAACATGGACGAATTCGCCATGGGTGGCTCCAATGAGAACTCAAGTTTCTCCCCTGTACGTAATCCATGGGCACTTGATCGTGTTCCAGGAGGCTCCAGCGGTGGTTCTGCAGCAGCTGTGGCTGCGGGAGAAGCATACTTCACGCTCGGATCAGACACAGGTGGCTCCATCAGACAGCCTGCTTCGTATTGCGGTGTAGTTGGATTGAAGCCGACATATGGACTTGTTTCCCGCTTTGGTTTGGTTGCATTTGCCTCATCCTTGGATCAGATTGGACCTTTGACGAAAAATGTTGAAGATTCTGCTTATGTATTGCAAGCCATTGCCGGTTATGACGCGAAAGATTCGACATCTGCAAAAGTAGAGATTCCGGATTATTTGAGCGGACTGACAGGTGATGTCAAAGGACTTCGTATTGCTGTTCCGAAGGAATACATCGGTGAAGGCGTCGATCCACAAGTGAAAGAGACTGTTCTGTCTGCATTGAAAGTTCTCGAAGGACTTGGGGCAACATGGGAAGAAGTATCCCTTCCGCATACCGAATATGCGGTGGCTACGTATTACCTGCTCGCTTCTTCAGAGGCTTCTTCGAACCTGGCTCGATTTGATGGCGTACGTTATGGCGTGCGTGCAGACAATCCGGACAACTTGTTGGATCTGTATCATCAGTCTCGGAGCCAAGGCTTTGGTCCCGAAGTGAAACGACGTATCATGCTTGGAACGTATGCACTCAGTTCGGGTTATTATGATGCCTATTATCTGAAAGCACAGAAAGTACGTACATTGATCAAACAGGATTTCGACAATGTATTTGCTAAATATGATGTGATTATTGGACCAACTGCGCCAACTACGGCGTTCAAACTGGGTTCACAAGTGGATGATCCGCTTACGATGTATCTGAACGATATTTTGACGATTCCGGTCAATCTGGCTGGTGTACCTGCCGTTAGTATTCCATGTGGATTCTCGGATGGATTGCCTGTCGGCTTGCAAATTATCGGTAAAGCCTTTGATGAAACAACCGTATTGCGTGTAGCGCATGCGTTTGAACAAAATACAGAATTCCACAAGCAGCGTCCGCAGCTGTAGACTGCCCGGAACGGAGGAATATAGAAATGTCCGCATCTAAATATGAAACGGTCGTTGGACTTGAAGTCCACGTGGAGTTGCATACGAACTCCAAAATTTTCTGTGGCTGCTCCACAGCTTTTGGAGCTCCGCCGAACACCCATACCTGCCCGGTCTGTCTTGGACATCCGGGCGTACTGCCTGTACTGAATCGTCAGGCGGTAGACTACGCCATGAAGGCAGCGATGGCCCTCAATTGTACGATTGCTGATGTCAGCAAGTTTGACCGTAAAAACTACTTTTACCCCGACTCACCAAAAGCCTATCAGATCTCGCAATTTGATCAACCGATCGGTGAGAACGGCTGGATTGATATCGAAGTGAATGGTGAAACGAAACGAATCGGCATCACGCGTCTTCACTTGGAGGAGGATGCAGGGAAGCTTACACATATTGATGGCGGATACGCGTCTTTGGTGGACTTCAACCGTGTCGGTACTCCACTGGTGGAGATTGTATCCGAACCTGAAATTTCTTCTCCGGAAGAAGCACGTGCGTATCTTGAAAAATTACGCGCAATCATGCAGTACTGTGATGTATCGGACGTGAAGATGGAAGAAGGTTCACTGCGTTGTGACGCCAACATCAGTTTGCGCCCACATGGACAGGAGAAGCTGGGAACCAGAGCCGAGCTGAAAAACATGAATTCCTTCCGTGGTGTTCAACGTGGTCTCGAATATGAACAATATCGTCAGGCTGAAATTCTG
Organism: Paenibacillus sp. 2KB_22; assembly: GCF_052115745.1. Classification (NCBI taxonomy): domain Bacteria; kingdom Bacillati; phylum Bacillota; class Bacilli; order Caryophanales; family Paenibacillaceae; genus Paenibacillus; species Paenibacillus sp. 2KB_22. Next base: position 2,189 of record NZ_JBFRHG010000007.1, on the reverse strand, counting down.
GATGATGGCGGTGAAGTGGTTCAGGAGACGCGTCGCTGGGACGAAGCTCAAGGAAAAACACTGTCGATGCGTGGTAAGGAACAGGCGCATGACTACCGTTATTTCCCGGACCCGGATCTCGTGAAGCTGCATATCGATGCAGCCTGGAAAGAGCGCATCAAGGCTACCATACCTGAGCTTCCAGACGAACGTAAAGCTCGTTACACGGCTGATTACGGATTGCCTAGCTATGATGCAGAGGTTATTACTTCTTCCAAGGCTATCGCTGATCTTTTCGAAGATAGCTTGAAATTCACTCAGGATGCCAAATCCGTATCCAACTGGATTATGGGTGACTTGCTGGGTTACCTGAATACGAGCAATCTTGAGGTGACTCAGGTTCCACTGACAGGTCAAGGTTTGGGTGAAATGATCGGACTGCTGGAGAAGGGCACCATTAACAGCAAAATCGCCAAAACGGTATTCAAGGAAATGCTGGAGAGCGGCAAGCTTCCACAGCAGATCGTTGAAGAGAAGGGTCTTGTGCAGATTAGTGATGAAGGCGCCATTCTTGCCATCGTTGAGCAGGTTGTAGCGAATAATCCTCAATCGGTGGAAGACTATAAAGCTGGTAAACAAAAAGCCATTGGCTTCCTTGTTGGTCAGGTTATGAAAGAAAGTAAAGGCAAGGCGAATCCTGCTCTAGCCAATCAACTGCTTGCAGATGTACTGAACCGCTAATCCTTCCGGTGAGGCCGGACAGAAAGAGGCTCGTCCCTGTGACAGCCTCTTTTTGGTATTGATAGATACAAATGTATTTTGGACGGGGGAACGGATATGAACATTCAACCATTGTCACTGAGTGATCTGGAGACGTTGGGACAGTTATGGAGACTACAACATGTGGCCTATCGATTGGAAGCCGAAATCATCGGATTTCAGGAGATTCCTCCTTTGATGGATACGATGGAGACACTTCGGGATTGTGGAGAGAGTTTTTACGGCTGTATCCATGACGGAGAGCTTATCGGGGCTGTCGCTGTAGCGGAGGAAGAGGAGAATACACTGACCATTACACGAATGATGGTGCACCCGGATCACTTTCGCAAGGGAATTGCAGCATCTTTGATGACGTATGTGTTGGAGCAGCATGTCGATCTACCGCGTTATATCGTCTCCACAGGAACGCTGAATCAACCCGCTGTCAATCTGTACACCAAATTTGGCTTTCATCCCGTGGAAGTTACACAGATTGCACCTGGAGTGGAATTAACGACTTTTCACAAGAATAAACTTTAATAATATGAACAACTTGAGGAGGAATACCGACTTTGGGCGATCCCTGGTTCATTGATGAGTGGCACATTTTATTACGATTATTGCTGGCTATGCTGCTTGGAGGGCTCGTAGGCCTGGAGCGGGAACGGTCCAATCATGCTGCCGGTTTGCGTACCCATATCCTGGTATGTCTTGGTTCTGCATTAATTATGATGTTATCTGTTTATGGTTTTAAAGATTTTGCTAATGAATTAAATGTAAGGATCGATCCAGCACGTCTGGCTACTGCTGTAATTACGGGTGTCGGATTCCTGGGAGCAGGGACAATTCTCTTCACCGGTAAATCCATTACCGGACTGACTACAGCAGCTTCAATCTGGGTTGTTGCAGCCATTGGGCTCGCAGCAGGTGCGGGATTCTTTTTTGCCTCTATCGTATCAACCGTTCTGGTATTGCTTAATCTCTGGGTCTTTAACAAATTAGAGCTAAGGTATCTACGAGGGAACAAACTGCATGTTGTTACACTTCATACCTTGTCAGAACCCGGTTTTCTCGAACAACTGTCTTCATGTATGGAGCAGGAAAAGATCAAAATTCGTAAAATTACCGTGAATGAACAAGACTTGGCTTATGCAGAGATGGTCTCGGTTGAACGTAAAATTGAGATTGTGTTACATGTTCAGGTACCGCATGATTTCCAAACGGTAGGCTTGGTATCCAAGTTAAGACAATGGGAACACGTTACCAAGGTGTCGATCGAATAAATGAATTAAAACCCTCCCCTGGTCTTACCCCTGTCAAGCAGACAGATGAAAAAAGCTATGCTGCCAGTGCGCATCGATATTCAATCGGTGCGCGCTGTTTGAGTTTGGCTTGAAAACGTCGGTAATTGTAATTGTACATATAATCTTCCACAGCTTGTCGAATCTCTA
>NZ_JBFRHG010000006.1:0-254320 GCF_052115745.1 Paenibacillus sp. 2KB_22 | reverse complement strand
CATCTAAGCGTGAAGCCCCCCTCAAGATGAGATTTCCCAGTATGTAAGACCCCTTGAAGACGACGAGGTAGATAGGCTGGGGGTGGAAGTGCAGCAATGCATGGAGCTGACCAGTACTAATCGGTCGAGGGCTTATCCAATAGCAAGTTGTAATTCGCACACTTTCGTTTCGAATCTAGTTTTCAGAGAACGATCTCTGAATATGCGCTGAACCATTCATCCACACAGCCGTGTAGGACCGAATGGAACGCGAACGCATTTGTTACACAAATGCTCGTTTGGTGGCGATGGCGGAGGGGTTCCACACGTACCCATCCCGAACACGACCGTTAAGCCCTCTAGCGCCGATGGTACTTGGACCGCAGGGTCCTGGGAGAGTAGGACGCCGCCAAGCAATCGAAAGACACACTTGATGATATCGAGTGTGTCTTTTTTATTTTAATGTAATTCATTCGTTCAGATTTGACTTGTTATATACATAAAATACTGGCATTCCAATCCTTAAAGCTGTGATACAATAGGTGAGGTCTATATAGAAAACGGAAACACGCATAAGTACGAGGAGGAACAGTGAACACGATGAAATCAGCCCCGTTTATTGCCGTGGAAGGTCCGATCGGAGCGGGGAAAACAACGCTGGCAACGATGCTTTCCCATGAATTGAATCTTCCGTTAGTTAAAGAAATTGTAGAAGAGAATCCATTTTTGGCTTCCTTTTATCAGGATATCGACGAATGGAGTTTCCAATTGGAAATGTTCTTTCTGTGTAATCGGTTTAAACAATTGGAAGACACGGGTGCTCATTATGTAGAGCAGAATACCCCAGTCATTTCGGACTACCATATTTATAAAAATATGATTTTTGCCGATCGTACCTTAAAAGGAACGAAACGGGATAAATACCGTCAAATCTATCATCTGTTAACAGATGATCTGCCAAAGCCCAATCTGGTGCTTTATATTGAAGCTGAACTCGATACGTTGATGTACCGCATTAACAAGCGTGGACGCTCATTTGAGCAGGACATGGACCCGACATATATGGAACAACTGATCGCTGATTACAAAACAGGTATGGACTATCTTGCGAATAGCTCAAATCCGCCAGTAATCATTAAGGTCAATGCAGAGCAACTCGACTTTGTGGAACATCCTGAACACTTCAGGCAAATTGTTAATCAGGTAAAGGAGTATATTATATGAATAACTATGGCATTCCAACGAATGCATTAATTACGGTAGCAGGTACGGTTGGAGTGGGCAAATCTACGTTAACAGCTGCGCTTGCACAGCGTTTGACCTTTAAGACTTCTCTGGAGCAAGTCGATCATAATCCATATTTGGAGAAGTTCTATCATGACTTCGAGCGTTGGAGCTTCCATCTGCAGATTTATTTCCTAGCAGAGCGCTTCAAGGAACAGAAAAAGATTTTTGAACTGGGTGGGGGATTCGTACAGGATCGTTCCATCTATGAAGATACGGGCATTTTCGCGCAAATGCATGCAGATCAAGGAACTATGTCTGCAACAGATTTCGAGACATACAGCAGTTTGTTTGAAGCAATGGTGATGACACCGTATTTCCCCCATCCAGATGTGCTGATCTATCTGGAAGGCAGTCTGCCTTCGATTTTAAACCGAATTACGGAACGGGGACGTGAGATGGAAATTCAGACGGATCGTTCGTACTGGGAACACATGCATGAGCGCTATTCCGTGTGGATTGATCAGTTTACGGCTTGCCCTGTGCTGCGTCTGAACATTGATGAGTATGATGTGCATGATCCTGCATCGGTGGATGCTATTTTGGCACAGATTGCAGCTGTCATTCAGCCTGCCAAGGAAGCGCAAAGATAAGAGAGAATGAGTTTCCCAATGTAGTTTTCTGGGTTACAGTGGTTATATCTAAAATATAGATACGGACAACATCCTTTCTACGGCTATTATGCTGTTGGAAGGGATGTTTTTTTATGGCCATCAGTAGAAAAATGTTGAATAATAGGCCTTTTTGTGGTTTCATAGGAAAGGTGAATTCTGGAAAAGAAGCATATGCATGACTCAGGAGGGAAAGACAACGTGGAAGAGAAACAAGGAGTTAAAATCGGTATGCCGATCATTGGTGGCTTAATTGCAGCCATTCTGGGAGGCATCGTGTGGGCGGCTATTGCCGCAATGACCGAGTATGAGGTAGGATTAATTGCGATTTTGATTGGAGCGCTCACGGGCTACGCCGTTGTGTTGTTCTCCAATAAACAGATTGCGACAGTACATAAGATTATTGCCGTACTGTTTGCACTCGTTGGCATTTTGCTGGGGAAATATCTGACGGTGGTTTATTTTACTTCCGAACTGTTTGGTGATGTAAGCGTGATGGAACTTGTGTTTGATAGCGAGATGATTAGCGCGTTTGCAGAAACCTTCCAGGACTATTTCAGTCAACCCATTGATTTGTTATTCATTGTGCTTGCGATTGTATCTGCATGGCAGATTCCTGGCCGGATGGCGAGAACCAGTCTAGCATCGGATGCCTCTTCATCGGATCACGCACCAAGAGCTTAGTCGAATAGACGGTGTAATGCAGAACGCACTCGTTGTGATGAGGGACAATGGAACAGAGAATGTAGTAAAGAGCTATTTTTATTAGAAAAGGTAATTATAAAGTACTCAGAGTGAGCAGCAGTTAGGCTTGTTCACATTGCGGCTGAGTTACTTGCATACACAAAAGGGACGATATGCCTGAGGGCGTACGTCCCTTTTGTGTATCCACTAAGTAGTAGATGGGATATGCTCATAAATGTTCCAATAACTCGGATCTTTTCGAATAAGTCACTACGTAACTCAAGTAAGATAATCGGCTTATTCACAAGATGAATTTTAAGAAGGATATGGTCACCACAGGAGAAAGATTCAAATATCCGGATGGTCATTTACAACGAATCAAGCTGATGACGAGAAAATGGTTACCTTTACGGAATATAGGTTCAAACTCCAGGTTATCACTTAGAGCGCATATTTTACGGTAATGAGGGAGGAATAATACTGCACGTAGGGGAAAACAGGTCTATATTATTTGTTTTGATTAGCAAATACAGCCATGGCATCTCGCATGAATACCGCCAATCCATCGCCAAACTGGTCAATATTACGTGTGAAGCGTTCATCGTCCACGTACATCTGACCAAGTCCTCTAAAGGCTTCAGGTGAGTAGCTCCCCATTTGGTTTAGCCAAGTGTACCAGTCTTTGATGCCAGCTTGTGCCTCCGCAGATGCTGGTTCTGTGTGACGAAGTGAAGCCAGGTGTTTGTAGATTTCATTCATTTGATCGGATAGAGCCTTCTGCTCCGTGGTTGATGTACTGTGCAGCTTCTGATTTGCCTGATCGACAGCATGGTCTCCCCACCGTTCACGCGCTTCCTGTTCATACGGATTCTGGCTAAAATTAAATCCTTCGAATTGTTCTTTGGCTGTCATTTTAATGTCTCCTCTCACGTGTAGGACTGTTTTATCAATGGTAGCAATCATCTGGTCCAAGCGTTGGCGCTTCTCCAGCAGTATAAGTCGATGCATTTTAAGTGCTTCTTCCGGATTGAAGGAGGGGTTGGTTATAATGTTTTTGATCTCCTTCAGAGAGAAGTCGAGTTCCTTGAAAAACAAAATCTGCTGCAACCGTTCCAGGTTGGCATCTGAATATAACCGATAACCGGCAGAAGTCACTTCGTCCGGGGTTAATAGTCCGATCTCATCATAGTGATGCAGTGTGCGCACACTGATCGAGGCAAGTTCGGCAACTTCTTTTACCTTCATGGCCATGAGTGAAACCTCCTTACAACACTGATTGTACAGTGTCACGTTACGTGAGAGTCAACAGTTGAAAATGAAAAAAACAAGATGCGAGCAAGGAAGCTGCATCTTGATCATGGATTGGTAACTGGATCTGGCTAGATGTGACTAGAGGTGATTGGAATGTGACTGGGTGTGACTAGATGTGACTAGAGGTGATTGGAATGTGACTGGATGTGACTAGATATGACTATATGTGAATAGGTATCACGAAATAATTGTATTATTCAGTCACTGTAGGGGCGGCGGCTGGGCTTCTATGTCGAAGACATGGGCTGCTGCCGCGCCGCAGGGGTGTTGTGTGGCTCCTCTGTTATGGAGAGGAGAGCGATTGGTTGTGGGCTGTGGGCTGCACCTATGTATTTGGTGCAGCCCACAGGCTGGCAGTGCAGGGGAGCAGGGCTACGCCTGCATCCCGCGCACTGCCGCAGCGAACTGCGCAGCCGCTGCGCGCACGTCGGCCGCGCCCGCGATGGCGGAGATGACGGCTACGCCGTCGGCTCCAGCCGCCATCACGGCGGCCGTGGTATCGGGCGTAATGCCGCCGATACCCACAATCGGAACTGCGATGCCTGCGGCGCGCAGTTCCGACACCCCTGCGGGGCCCAGCACAGCGTGGGCATCCGCTTTGGAGCGCGTCGGGTACATGGGCCCGACGCCAAGATAGTCGGCGCCCGCCTGCACAGCACGGCGCGCCTCATCCACAGAGTGGGCGGATACGCCAAGCATCCGCCCATCTCCAATGCGGGCGAGTACCAGCGCCGCGTCCGCATCGTCCTGGCCGACATGCACGCCGTCGGCCTCCACCGCTACAGCCAGCTCCACATCATCGTTCACGATGAACGGGACCCCGTGCTGGCTGCACACCTCGCGAAGCCGCATCGCAAGCGTCATGCGAGCTTCGCCAGACAGAGCGCCAGTTCCCTTTTCGCGGAACTGGAACAGCGTAATGCCGCCAGCAATGGCTTGGCGCAGCACCTCGACAGGGTCTTGCGTCGTATTAACGCTGCCCATGACCAAATACACCTGCATCGCGCGTCGTACCGCCTCTGCATCCCAAGGGCGCATCACTGTTCACCCCGCTGTCTGCGCTGATACGCAAAATGATTCGTTGGCCCATGTCCGGCCCCAATCCCCAGCTCGTCTTCAATGGCTGCCTGAATGAATGCTCGCGCGGTCGTAACGGCAGCCAGAACGGGTGAACCCTTGGCTAACTCTGCGGTGATCGCAGCAGAGTATGTGCATCCTGTTCCGTGTGTATGACGTGTTACCACACGAACATTCTCCAGATAATGAAAAGACTGCCCATCGTAGAGCACATCCACGATCATGCCACTTCCTTCATCATGACCACCTTTGACCAAAGCATACGTTGAGCCCATCTGTACAATCCGTCTCGCAGCCTCTTCCCGCTGACTGAGATTCGTGATGGACATTCCGGTAAGTAGTTCCGCTTCCGGAATATTAGGCGTTGTGATTAGGGCATGGGGCAGCAGCTCTGTAACCAGCGCCTGTACAGCTTCCTGCTGGAGCAGGGGGGCGCCGCCTTTGGCGACCATCACGGGATCGATGACCAGATTAGACCAACGGTATTGCTGCCACTTCTCAGCGACTAGTCGAATAATCTCGGCACTATAGAGCATACCGGTCTTCGCCGCGATTGGCTGAAAGTCTTCTCCGGTTGAGTCCAATTGCTGGGCAATGCCATCGTAAGGGATGGGAAAGACACCCTGTACACCTGTTGTATTTTGGGCAGCTATAGCCGTGATAACCGTCATGCCGTATACCCCAAGCTCCTGGAACGTTTTCAGATCGGCCTGAATTCCTGCACCGCCCCCGTTATCAGAACCTGCAATGGTTAGCGCTTGAGCAATGCTCATATTGCACCTCCACGGATCTGAAGGACTTGTGCGCGTTCTGCCAAGAGGTCTGGTGTTACTTGTGCCAGTTGATTCAACAATTCAATCTGGAAGCTGCCCGGCCCCTGATGAGCTGTGTGCTCTGCCGCGAGTTCAGCTGCTACGCCATAAAAAGTGAGTGCTTCAACAACACTGTCCAGAAGATCGGCTTCCGATACCGCGATGGCAGTAAAAGCACCAATCACCGAACTGAGCAGACAGCCAGCACCCGTGACCTGAGTGAGCAAGGCATGACCATTACTTGTGAGGAATGTGGATTGTCCATCGGTAATGATATCTTCTTTTCCCGTGATGACCACGACACAGCCAAGATGTTGTGCTGCCCGCTCCGCAATTCCAATCCGGTCACCTTCACCTGATCCTGCATCGACACCTTTGATACTCCAGCTTTCACCAATGACATTGGCGACTTCCGCTACATTGCCTCGCAGTACCGTGAGACGAAGCTCACGAACGAGCATCTGAACGGTTTCTGTACGATAGGCAGTTGCGCCTGCACCGACGGGATCAAGCACCACAGGCACATGATGCGCATTAGCAGATTGGCCTGCAAGTCGTATCGCCTGAACAACTTTGTCATCCAGTGTCCCAATGTTGAGTACCACGGCGCCTGACATTTTGGCGACATCAGCGACCTCTTCATGAGCATAGGCCATAAAAGGGGACGCACCAAGTGCAAGCAAACCATTGGCTGTGAAGGGAGCAACGACAAGGTTGGTAATATTGTGTACCAGCGGATTTTGCGCACGAACACGTTCCAGATAAGACATATAATTTCCTCCTTGTTTTGAGTAACCCCACCGACAGAATTCCGATATGTTGGGTCACTCAGCAGAATAATAGGATATGAGTCTCCTTGCCTGAGTATGGCGCAGAGTGTAATGACAACAAGAGGTATGAAAGCAGCGGTAAAATAGAAACGTAAAAATAAATCAATTTCATAAACTCACTAAAATGAATTTTTGTAACTGAATATAGATAAACTGAATCTTCTTGCACTATGTCTGTCCTTGATTGAAACAGCTAAAGGTTGCATGCATAGATAGAAACGCTGATGTACAAAAAAGCAACAATATTAAAACGAAACAGTACAAAATACATAATAAAGAAAGTGGAGCCAGGGCCTGTTTCCAAACTCAGGCAAGCGATACGGTGATGGACGTAAGCGTCCAAATAGAGTCATAAAGACCAACACCAACATCACACCAAGACCAAGCTGGCAGCTCTTTTGGCGAATTCCTTGCGCATGGTCAGACGGTGTTTCTAAAGAACCCAGGACATCTTATTTGGCGGTCAAATCCTACTTTTGAAATGTAAGGAACGTCAGACACGTTATTTCCCAGAATTCCTTGATTAAAACGCTGCAAACGGCTGTTTATTCTGATATAGCGTGTCTCAGATTCCTTAGATTTCTGAGACTGCTTTAAATCCTTGAATAAGACGTCTCAGATTCGTTAGCGCTCGCCGCATGCTCTACTCTGAACACATTAAGGTGTTCAGCTCACGGTAGAATTGAAGATGTGCGCTAATGTACATGACCAAATGCATAGCACCAAGCCGCCCAAACGTATACAAGGTACTCGATCGCATACCATGTCAACCAAACGCATACAAGGTACTCGATCGCATACCATGCCATCCAAACGCATACAAGGTACCTGATTGCATATCATGTCATCCAAACACATATCATGCCACCCAAATGCATACCAACAAGCTCCCTAATTCACATCAAGCCACTTAGGATTGCTAAAAATTCTGATGCTCCAAAGCTTGCTCCAGCTAATTCCCTTTCGGAAACCTTTTACATCTCGCAAACCTTGATGCCCCTAACGCAACGGTCTTGCTAACTTTTCTTTCATTCCTCTTAGTTTCCGATCCCTTTCTTTTAGTCACTTTCGCTTCATTCACGTTGCTCTACTTTACTTACTCTCCTTGCAGATTAATAAACGCATCCTCGGCTTTCACCGAATCCGGAATCAATTCAGTTGTAACGAGCCATGCACGTACATTCTCCCACGACTCCATTTCCTGCCGACCAAACTTCTGACCGTCTTCATTCATAAGTGGCAGTAGAATAGCCAGGCTTTTGGTTTCGATCTCCGGGTCAAGCGGAGACGTTTCATTCTCATGAGCCAGCAGAATATTCAAGGCTTCCTGTGGATGCTCAGTCACATATTTTTGTCCTTCCTGAATCGCTTTGACGAACCGGGTAAGCTGTTGTTTTTTTGCTTGAATGCCAGCTTCACTTGCGGTCAGGACCAATTCATAATAATCAGGTACGCCATAGTCGACAGGGTTAATGGATTTCATGGCATGGCCTTCTTTCTCCAAAATCAATTGTTCATGGTTAATAAAACCACCCATAATCGCATCCGCCTGTCCGGAAGCCAGGGAAGGAATCAGATCGAATCCAACATCGACCAGATTCATGTTATCCGGGTTGCCACCATCGTGGCTAATCATCGTACGTACCATCGCTTCATACAGCGGAATCGAAGAATAACCGACAGTTTTTCCGTCAAGATCTTTGGGTGAACTCACGTTGCCATTGGCTTCGGTCAACAGATGAACAAGCGGGTGCCGAACAACAGCAGCAATCGAACGTACAGGAATGTTCTCGCCACGCGCGAGCAAAATTTGGGGCTGGTAGCTTAGGGCCAGATCAATTTTACCGGCAGCAACAAGTTTGAGTGAATCATTAGTATCCGCTGGCATCTGAATTTCGACATCCAGACCTTGGTCTGCAAAGTACCCTTTTTCCTGAGCAACGTAGATGAAGGAATGTACTGCATTCGGGTACCAGTCGAGCATGATGGACAGTTTATCTTTGGTGTCTGATGCTGGTTCTGTTGTAGACGGATCTGTTTGCTGTGCGTTGGTTGCGGAATCTGTTGTTGGCGTATTTTGGCTGGTGCCCGCGGGGCTGCATCCGCTAACAATCAGCAACAGGATTATGAGCATCATAGGGAGCAGGGAGTATATGCGTTTGTTATTCATAATGGAAGTTCCTCATTTCATTGGTTAAGGTTTGTAGGAAATGAACAGCAGGATGTTAACGGACAACGTGATGACTGAAACATAACTGCTGATATGTGAAAAAAGTGTTTGGAAATCATACTTCCTATCATTAAATCGGGTTCACTCTCGAAGATTATCCGGTCTTTCTTTTGCCTCCATGACGGCGTGTGCCAAACCGTTTCTCCAGCCAGGCAATTAATACAAACAAAACGATCCCGAGCAGGGATAACAGCACAATAGCGGCGAACATCGCGTCCGTGTTCATGTTGCTGGACATGCGGCGGCTGAAGTATCCGAGACCTTTGCTGCCACCGAGCCATTCGCCAATCGTTGCACCAACCACGCAGTACACCACAGACAACTTTAGCCCCGAGAAAAAAGAGGGAAGTGCAAGTGGAACCTGGAGTTTGCAAAAAATATCCCACTTGCTGGCACCCATGGTGAGCAGCAGTTCACGCTGCTCTGGATCGCCTTGGCGAAGGCCATCGTAGGTACTCACCACAATGGGGAAGAATGCGATTAGGAATACCACCGCGACTTTGCTCCACAGCGTGTAGCCAAACCATAGGATGAAGACGGGGGACAGGGCAATCAGCGGGATCGTCTGACTGATTACGATGAAGGGATATAACGCTTTTTCAGTCGACCGATTCATATGCATACCAGTTGCAAGTGCAATTCCGGCACCAATGGACAAGCCAAAACCAACGACAACCTCCATCAAGGTAGCAGGCAGATGTGTAGCCAGCAGGAGGTAGCGATGCTCATACAGGGAGCTGGCAATCGCCGTTGGGGCTGGAATGATGAAGGAGGGCACCCATCCCATACGCACAATCCACTCCCAGAAGACAAGCAGCAAGAGCATGAGCCAAAGAAACAGACCATAACGGGCAAGCCAACGCCTTACGTTATCCTTCATGCAGTCTCCCAAGTTACCTTCTCGCATGCAATTGTTCCTCCAGTCGTCGTCTCATCTGAACGAGCGCCGGTTCGTAGATCATGTCCGAATGTCTTGGACGTGGCAAAGGTACCATCAAATCCTGTAGCTGTTGGCCTTGGCGCCCCGGAGTTAACAGGATAATCCGATCACTGAGCAGCAGGGCCTCTTCAATGTCATGCGTAATAAACAACACGGTTTTGCCCAGGCCTTCCCAGAGCTCCAGCAGCCAGCGATGCATCTCCCGCTTGGTTAAGGCATCGAGTGCGCCGAATGGTTCATCCAGCAGCATGAGTTGGCCACCTGTCAGCAAAGTACGAAGCAGCGCGACACGCTGGCGCATGCCACCCGACAGCTCGTCCGGGTAAGCATGCGCGTAGCCGGATAAGCCAAATCTGTCGAGCCCTGCCAGAATATCCGCTCGAATTCTTCCCTTATCCTGCCGCTCTGGAGCAAGTTCAGCAGGGAGCATGCAATTCTCCATGACGGTTCGCCAGGATAACAGGAGGTCCTTTTGTGGCATGTAGGCCACCTGCCCCAGTCGCTTTCCTTCAGAGACCCAAGGAATTTCTATGGTTCCATGGGTTGGCTCAAGCAGGCCTGCCAGCAGCTTGAAAAGGGTGCTTTTACCGGAGCCGCTAGAGCCGATGAGCGAGACGAATTCGCCGTTGGCTACACGCATCGACACATTGGAGAGCACGGGGGAATCCCTTTTTCCCGGGAAAGCGTAGCTCATGTTGTGAATGGTTATGTTATTATCCATCTCGTTCTGTTCCCCCTTGTTATTCCAAATTCAACTTCAAACTGCGGGATCTTTAATTACACTCTTCTGATCTGCCCGCAGAACGCGAAAAAGACCCACCCATTTCCGGAGAAATGAGTGGGTCTGTAAGTTCAATTCACATTAAATTTCATCATCAACATGAAAAAATCCGCTTACTGAAAGGCCGCTCCACTTCCCTCCGCTGGTATGATCCAGATCAGGTTCAAAGGGTCCGAATCATTCGATTCGTCTCAGCCGTAAGGCTCCCCTAGTGCAATGTTCAAGATATGCAGTTGTGTGTTCAGCATATATCACATGCAAGTGGAATGTAAAGGGGGCGCTCGGAAAGAATGTGAGTACTGTAAGTTAGAAAAGTAACCCAGGATTCTAACCGCTTGAATGTAACAGCGAATCAAGCTGACCGATCAGACGGACAATCTGCTCAGGCGTGCCAATCGTAATCCGAAGCCAGGTAGGCATACCGAATTCGGTACCGCCGCGGACAGAGATGCCTCTGTTCAACAATTCTTGGGTAATCGGGCCACTATCCTGCAACAGATCAACCATGATGAAATTCGTTTCGGAAGGGATATAGGGTAATTTCCACTGATCAAAGGTTTGCATTAACGTTTCCCGTCCCTGACGATTGTAATCCAGGCAATGAGAGACAAATTCATGATCGTCCAGACTGGCCGAAGCAGCGGCTTGGGATGTGGCTGTCAGACTTATGGGCAGCTTGACCCGGTTAATGCCTTCAATGATGCTTTCATTCCCGATGCCATATCCGATTCGTAGGCCGGCAAGTCCATATATTTTGGAGAAGGTCCGTAAAATAATCAGATTATTGTACTGCTCCAGCAGCTTAACCGTATCCGGATAATCTTCACTTTCCGCGAATTCATAATACGCTTCGTCCAGGACAACCACGACATGGGAAGGAACGTGTTCGAGTAAACCCAGCAGGGCATCTGCCGTGAAAATGGTTCCGGTCGGATTATTCGGATTGCACAGCCAAATAATTCGGGTAGAAGCATTAATCCGTTGCCGGAATTCCTCCAGGTCCAGCGAATGGTTGACCAAAGGTACTTCATGTATGACCCCGCCTGCCAGTAGCGTAGCACCCTTATACCAATTAAAGGAGGGGACCGGAATGAGTGATTCCTCGCCGGGATTAAGATATGCTTGGGCGGTCAGGGTCAGGAGCTCGAATGATCCACTGCCAAATACCAGTTGGGAGGTACGCACACCCAGCCGCTCCGCAAGCTTATCACGCAGCAGTTGGCTGGAACCGTCGGGGTATTGTGCCAAAAGATCGGAGCCGAGCGATCTGACCGCTTCCGCTGCCAGGGGAGAAGATCCAAACGGATTCTCGTTCGCTGCGAGTCGATCTACACTTTCCAGTCCCAGCTCCCGCCGAATCTGTTCCATGGATTTGGCAGGTGTATAGGCTGGAATTTGATTTAACAGGTCTTTGACAGGAGGAGAGGGAACAGGTGAAAGGGATTGCATGATCATACCTTCTTTCCAATAGAATTAGATCGAGAATGATATCTGTTTCTGGGCAATCTGCTGTGCTGTTTCTTGTGGAGGAGTCAACAACCGATTCAGAATCAGATTTTCAAAATGAGCAAACCCGCTGTCCCGAACGCGTGGCCGCTCCAGCGTAATTCGGGTATCCATCGTTATATGACCGTCCTCAATTAACAGCACCCTGTCAGCCAGCGCCACCGCCTCACTGACATCATGCGTGACCAGAATGACAGTCAGACCTTCTTCTACCCACAAGCGTTCGATTAAACGCTGCATCTCAATACGGGTCAATGCATCCAATGCACCGAGCGGTTCATCCAGCAGCAATAATCGCGGATGACTCGCGAGTGCCCGTGCCAAGGCGACACGTTGTTTTTGCCCGCCTGATAATACTCCTGGCCAGTCACCTTCACGCTCTTCAAGTCCTACATTGCGAAGCGACTGGCGTGCATCCTCCTTGTTCTTGTCGGGGATGCCCAGCCGTACATTGTCGAGCACGGATTTCCAAGGCAGCAGCCGGGCTTCCTGAAACAGAAATCGTGTCTCAGGTGCTGTAGTGCCAAGCTTTCTGTTACCCAGCATAATGCTTCCGGAAGAGGGGGGTTCCAGCCCGGCGATCAGACGTAACAGCGTACTTTTGCCACAGCCGCTTCGTCCAACGATAGCTACAAACTCCCCTTTTCTTACACTGACGTTGATGTCGGATAGAATCGTGCGCTGATCATATGATTTCTGTACCCCATCCACTTGAAGAAAGGGGCTGATCTGACTTGTGCTCATGGATTCATTCACGCTCCTTTGGCTTTACTTGCGGGATATAGCTGGGTTCCAGCGCAGCCAGCGCCGTTCCAGCCATTTGGCGATGGTATCGGACAGCTTGCCCAGCAGGGCATATAGCAGAATGCTTAAGACAATTACGTCCATTTGCATGAATTCCCGCGCGTTCATCGCCATGTATCCAATCCCGGCATCCGCCGCAACCGTCTCGGCTACGATGAGTGTCAGCCACATGATGCCAAGTGCATAGCGAATGCCCACCAGAATGGAAGGCAATGCACCAGGCAGGATAATGTCCTTATAAAGGGACCAACGGCTGAGGCCATATACTTTGCCCATTTCAATCAGACCGGGATCGACCGAACGTATGCCGTGGAACGTATTCAGATATACCGGAAAGAACACCCCCAGGGAAACGAGAAATAATTTGGCTTCTTCTCCGATTCCGAACCACACAATAACGAGGGGGATCAAGGACAGATGTGGAATATTGCGGATCATCTGCACCGAGGAATCGGCGATCTTTTCCGCAAGGGAGGAGATGCCGTTCAGTACCCCCAGCAGGAAACCCAGCCCCCCACCAATGAGGAATCCTCCCAAAGCCCGCTTGGCGCTAATACTGATATTGTTCAATAACTCACCGTTTCGAAGCAAACGAATGAAGGCCTCCAGTACCTGAGCGGGACGGGGCAAAATATTGGCTGCAACAACTCCGGATGCAGTAAGCCATTGCCATAGAGCCAGAATGAGTAGTGGTACAACAAAAGGAATGAATTGGTTAAACCATGCCCGGTTAAAGGTGTTGGACCGCACGTTATGCCTACCTCCTTGCTTCTTTCGTTATTGGCTAGCTGGAGCTGGAAGCTGATCTTGAAGTACATCACTCCAGAATGTGCTCACATCGACTGCCTGGTCAAAAATCCCCGCTTGCTGAAACGTATCCGCTACGTCCTGTTCGGACTTGATGGCTTCGTCAGAAATGGCAACAATACGTGTTGTGCGTTGTGCTTCTCCATCCGTGTAGGTTTTAAGGGCTTGCTCCAACGGTTGGTGAGTATTGTCTGCTGTAATTTGAGCCCATGCGTCCTTATTGGCACGAGCCCAATCATTGAATTTGTTGATTCGCTCCAGATAATCGGCAAGGGCCTTTTTCTGTTCCTCATTCGCAATGGCCTGATCGGAAGCGGCAACAAGGAAGCTGCCTGACAAGATATCTCTGGCGCTAGCGAGCGTTGTTGCTTCATTCTGATGTGCAGAGATGATGGCATTGCCGTAACTGGCAAGGGCGTCCACTTTCCCGCTAATTAGGGCGCTGAGTCCATCTGCTGTTGTAAGTTCGACCGGACTGATGTCACTCCAGGTTAATCCGGCTTCCTCAAGCATTTTGAGCAGGAAATAGTGGGCCGTTGTATTTTTGACGAAAGCCACTTTCTTGCCTTTCAGATCGGCAACCGATTTGATAGATGAACCTTTGGGAACAACGACCTCCTGATTTAAGGTGCTGCCTTGTTGCACTGCAATAATTTTGAAGCTTCCACCATTGGCAGCCTGAGATGCAAAAATGGGCGGGATTTCACTGGTTACACCAAAGTCCAGTTGATTGGCAGCCATCGCTTCAAGGATCAGGTTACCTCCCTGAAAAACGTTATAAGTGACTTTATAGGGGGTGTCATTGAGTCCGGCTGCTTTCAGCCCCAGTTCGAGATTGCCCCATCCGGTCTGACCAACCCGAATGGTGACGTCATTATTGGAAGCGGCTGATGCCGCTGTCGGTGTTGTGCCTGTACCGGCGGCCTGATTGTCAGTTCCGGTAGAGCAGCCGGAAATCACCAACAACAGAAGCGCGCTCAGAAAGGCAGTTAAGGGGAGAGTGTAATGGCGGTTTGGACGAATCATAGGGAGGAAACCTCCTTGGTGTATGTACTGTTTTCACTGGACTGACTGGATTTTATGAATGTTTGGCCGATACGGTCTGCCTGAAGAATGGCTTCGGTTACCTGCGCTGTGCTAACTCCGAAGGAGAGATGTGCCGTACTGCCTTCCCGCAGCTGTAGTCCTGCTGCAATGCGCGCAGCAGCTTCCCGAGGCTGTTGTTGTATGCCGAGCTGGGCAAGAGTGATTGGCAGATTCAGCTTATGTAACAGAGTGAGCAGCTCATGAAGCTCATCCCCTGCTTTGCCTTCAAGAATCCACTGGGTGAACAGTCCAAAGGCTACCTTTTCTCCATGTAGCGAAGCATGTGTCTCAGGTAATTTGGTGAGGCTATCATGCAGCCCATGAGCAATCGCGGCATGAAGTGAACCATCGCTAATGCTGCCCACAAGGCCTGCGAGCACAATAATGGCATCGGCAACATCATGGAACTGAGGCGTACTACCGGTTGTATCGGTGGATTCATAGACATCGATGGCGTGCGCTTCAAGAATATCGAGCGCAAGCTTGGCAGTGCTGACGCTGTTTCGGAGAGTGAGGCTGGTGGCGTTGCCACTTAGATTAACGACGAACTCATGCCATTTTACGAGCGTGTCACCGATTCCAGCGGCCAAATATCGTCTTGGTGCACTCGCCAGAATATGAGGATCAGCCAGAACGAGATCAGGCGAACGGCGTAGGGGACGATAGCCTGCTGATTGGCCCTGTTCATCATAGAGCACGGTTAAGGCGGACCAGGCAGCGCAGGTTGCGGCAATCGTTGGTACCGTTACAATGGGCAATTGGGCTTGCTCAGCAACTGCTTTGGACAGATCGAGCACTTTACCGCCACCGACACCAATAATCAGATCAACATCCAGATCGAAAGCTTGCTGCGTAAAAGCATCAATCTGACCTGTTGTAACCTCGCCATGATACAATTGCACATGGAACTTGATCTGATGCTCCTCCAGTGAAGGCAGAAGGTTGGGCTGTACAGCTTTCAACGCAGACTCACCGGCGATGATGAGAACATGCTGCCCAAGCCGTGCAATCCGCGATCCGCTTTGCTCAAGTATGTTAGCCTCGTGTACATATACTGCGGGTGCTTTAACCGTAATCATCGATACACTCCCTTTATAGCTTATTATTCTTACGTTTTAACTTGGTTTTTAATTTGTTTTGATTCTAGCATTGCGATCCTGCAACCACAATAACCTGAACAATCAATACATCCTATACTTCGATTGAAAGAATCTATAGGTAAAAATAGAACTGGGAAGTGAGAAATATTCGACTCGCTACTCCTCTTACTGGGGTGGGTTTATTTAATGAAATAGATACGATACAATATCTACTGAATTTCTATATACTGCTTTCGGGATGTATTAAATGGAAGGGGGAGTGTATATGAAAACGATTGGCCTTATTGGTGGAATGAGCTGGGAGTCATCGTTAGAATATTATCGAATTATTAATGAAGAAGTGAAAAATAAATTGGGAGGATTGCATTCAGCCAAATGCATTTTATATAGCGTGGATTTTGAAGAAATCGAGCGTTATCAAGCTGAAGGTGATTGGGAAAGTGCTGGTGAATTATTAGGGAATGCTGCTCAGTCTTTGGAAAAGGCAGGAGCAGAAATGATTGTAATATGTACTAATACGATGCATAAAGTGATTAAACATATTGAAGAAAAAGTGACATTACCCATCGTACATATTGCGGATTCAACAGCAAACCAAATTCATAAGTCCCAAATAAGTACGGTTGGTTTACTCGGCACAAAATATACGATGGAACAAGACTTTTATAAAAAACGAATTGAATTTAATGGTATTAAGGTTTTGATACCGAATGAAGAGGATAGAAAAGTTATCAATAAAATAATATATGAGGAATTATGTTTAGGGAAAATTGAGCCCTTATCAAGGGATTATTATAAAAAGGTGATCCAACGGCTAGTTGATGATGGAGCTGAGGGAATCATATTAGGTTGCACCGAAATTGGATTATTAGTAAAAGCAGAGGATTCTGAAGTTCCATTATTTGATACAACACGTATTCATGCGATTGAATCTGTTCATTTGGCACTAGCCAAATCATTTTGACACAACCAGATAAACCCGTTCTCTGATTTACCTCGGCTCACGAACCCGATATAATAGGGATGGCGCATATTGGCCGGATCACAAATGCAGGTGGGAATCTTTTCCCTCCTAGGCAGAATGGGGACCCGAGTTGAAAACGTTCAAAAAAGTATATATTGAGATCACAAGTATCTGCAATCTGGCTTGCAGCTTCTGTCCGCAGACACAGCGTGCCAAAGGATTCATTGACCCTGAAGTCTTCAACAATAT
Organism: Paenibacillus sp. 2KB_22; assembly: GCF_052115745.1. Taxonomy (NCBI): domain Bacteria; kingdom Bacillati; phylum Bacillota; class Bacilli; order Caryophanales; family Paenibacillaceae; genus Paenibacillus; species Paenibacillus sp. 2KB_22. The sequence continues at coordinate 237,265 of NZ_JBFRHG010000006.1, read as the reverse complement.
ACTGGACCAAGTTAAACCACATACCAACCATATCTATCTACATGTCAAAGGCGAACCCTTGTTGCATCCCAAAATAGATCTGCTGCTTGATGCCGCACATGAGAAGGGACTCAAGGTGAACATTACAACGAATGGTACGCTACTGCCCAAGACTCAACATAAATTGCTCGGCAAACCGGCGCTGCGGCAGATGAATTTCTCCCTGCACAGCTTCGATGGGCATGAAGGTTCAACCGACCGTGACGGATATCTGAGCAACATTCTGTCTTTTGTACACGAGGCCGTTAAGCACAATGTCATCATCTCATTCCGACTGTGGAATCTGACGCAGGATAACTTCACGAATGCTCAGATGAATCGAAATCGGGAGACCCTTGAAGTGCTGGAACGTGAATTCAATCTGGACTTCCGCATTGAGGAAAAAGTGGTTCCAGGCAGCGGGGTCAAAATTGCCCCGAATGTATATCTGAATCAGGACCACGAGTTCCAGTGGCCAAGTCTGGATGCACCTGAAGATGACGGCAAAGGCTTCTGCCATGCATTGCGTGGTCAGGCAGCTGTGCTTGTAGATGGAACGGTGGTTCCATGCTGTCTCGATGGCGAGGGTGTGATTAACCTGGGTAATGTGCACGAGAAGTCGTTCTCCGAGATTATTGAGGGTGAGCGAGCGAACAATCTGGTATATGGCTTTTCCAAACGGGAAGCTGTGGAAGAGTTGTGTCGAAAGTGCGGTTATCGTCAGAGATTTGGAGCCTGACATCTTATATAAGCAAGCTAGGAGCCATTCAGATCACACATTTGGAGACAAATGTCGTGATCTTTCTTTGTTACTGGGGATTAAAGTCAGAGGTACTTACGTTACAAATGAGCATACCAGAGGTTGATATCAGCATATTGTTCCATGGACATGGCTTGCAAAAAATGCCGATATGACAGTCATTATGCGATGTCAGGATATATCTGATCTAATGATTATTCTAGTTACCTTCCTTATTTGGTAGGATTAGGTTGTGAGTTGGGCAGAGGTGCACCTCTGACGAACTTCCAGTACAAGCCTAGGCTTGTACACGATCCAATAACGAGAGAATAAGGGAGGAATAAAGTAATGAAAAAAATGTTGACGTTGTTGTTGTCTGCTGGTTTGGTTGCTTCCATATTTGGTGCGGTTCCGGCTGCTGCTGCGCCTACAGTTGTTAATTCAACGATTATTGTTCCAGCGGGCACAACTTATGACGGTCAAGGCAAAACATTTGTAGCCAATCCTTCCACATTGGGTGATGGGTCTCAAGCAGAGAATCAGAAACCGGTATTTCGTCTGGAGGCAGGGGCTACGCTCAAAAATGTAAATATCGGATACCCTGCTGCCGATGGTGTTCACTGTTATGGTAACTGTAATATATCGAATGTAGTCTGGGAGGATGTGGGTGAGGATGCACTCACATTGAAGTCAGCCGGAACGGTCAACATTACCGGCGGGGCGGCGTATAAGGCCTATGATAAAGTGTTCCAGATGAATGCTGCCGGAACGATTAACATCAAAAATTTCCGTGCGGATGATATCGGCAAGCTGGTGCGTCAAAATGGTGGAACTACCTTCGCAGTTAACATGACGCTGGATAACTCCAACATTTCCAATGTAAAAGATGCTATTATGCGTACAGACAGCAGTGTATCTCAAGGGAAAATTACGAATACCCGCTATTCCAAAGTACCAACCCTGTTCAAGGGATTTGCTTCAGGTAAAACCAGTCAATCCGGCAATACGCAATATTAAACAGGAGATTGAATCGCTGGAGGTGGTAAAAAGATAAGCGCCACTTGTGATTGCAATAAATTTGGAATATAACGCCAAAAAGAGCGTCCCAATGTCGTGGATACACTGACTTTGAGGGACGCTCTTTGTAATGCAGATGTCATAACATAGTTCTGCTGAGCCATGAAGATGATGATTTTTCTGGGCATTGCCACAAATACCCATCTGTTGTACATTAGAAGCAATGAAATAAGTGAACCGGGAGCTCAATGAAGTTGGGCTGAGAGAGTGGCCTTATGCCGCTGACCGTACATCTGATCTGGGTAATGCCAGCGTAGAGAACATGGATTTGCAATATGTAAGGGTGAATTGTGGGAATGAACGTGGATGAACAACAGACCTTTTTGAACTGTGGTGGTGTATCTGCCAGGGCGGAGAGGGATGGTTGATATTCCGTATTTTCGAATCCATCCGATACATCATTGTGAGGATTGTATACTGTGCGTAAGGCCTTCCCGGAACCGGGGAGGCTTTTTCGTTTATTTTTACAACCCCCACAGGGGACAGAGGAAGGACGTAGAGAACATGGCAGCAACAACAGGCAACAAGCGATTGAAACTAACGGATATTCTGGTAACTATCGTGATCGCAGTGGTGTTTGGGGTGATTTACAAGATATGGGGACCTACATATGACTTGATGAAACCATTTGGCGTTCACGCGGAGCAGATGATCTACGGCATGTGGTTTATGGCGGGTACGTTTGCTTTTGTTATCATTCGTAAACCAGGCGTAGCTATTCTTGCCGAGGTTGCGGCTTCAACGGTAAGTGCTTTTCTGGGCAGTGAATGGGGCATGTCCACACTTGTGTACGGTCTGTTGCAAGGGTTGGGAGCCGAGATATTCTTCGCCGCATTCCTGTATCGAAAAACCAATCTGTTTGTCACTTGTCTTGCGGCCATTGGAGCCGCAGCGGCTTCGCTTTTGCTGGATTATCAGTACGGCTATATCGATTCACTCTCGGCCTGGAATTATACGTTATTTATCGGATTCCGCTTCATCGGAAGCATCCTGATTGCAGGAGTGTTCGCATATTATCTCGCAAAAGCCTTGGAACTGACCGGTGTAACACGCTCACTCAGACCGGTATCCAAACAGGATTATGAGGCGCTGGATTAGATGAGAGAGGGGAATTCGCAAGCGGTAAGTGTGACGAATCTAAGATGCAAGTTTCCGGGAGAGAAAGCCTTGGTATTTCAAGGCTTGTCTCTTTCTGTGCGTCAAGGGGAGAAAGTGCTGTTGCTTGGCCCAAGCGGCTCCGGTAAATCGACGTTATTGCAAATTCTGAGCGGTTTAATTCCACGTTCAGTTGAAATTCCGATGAAATGTGATGATATTCAGGTTCCCGCCAGAGCAGGAGTAGTCTTTCAGGATCCGGATACCCAGTTCTGTATGTCCTTTACGGATGAAGAGATCGCATTTGTTCTGGAAAACCGAAATATTCCGCGTGAAAAGATGCCAGAGCTGATTGAATATTATCTGAAACAAGTGGGGTTAGCCTTTGAACAGAATCGTATATTGATCCAGTCCATGTCTCAGGGGATGAAGCAGCGTCTTGCGATCGCTTCGATGCTTGCCATGGACCCGGAGGTATTGTTTTTGGATGAACCCACTGCACTGCTGGATGATGAGGGTACTTCCCAAGTGTGGGATACGGTTAAACGGATCGCCAGTGACAAAACGATTATCATCGTTGAACACAAAATAAACGAGATAGTGGATATGGTCGACCGCATCATTGTCTTATCACCTGAAGGAAAGATTGTGGCGGATGGACCAGCACAGCAGGTATTCACGAATGAACGGAGCAAGTTGCAGGCTTATGGAATCTGGTATCCAGGCGTGTGGGAAGAGTATGAGCAGGAGAGGGCAACCAAAGAAGAAAAGGAAAATACTCTTGGAGAGTACCCGGTCAGTGAAAATCAGGGCATCTCAAGCCTGAAAGCACAGCAATCGTCTGGCTTATCCGATACACCGGGTATATTCCCCATATCTCATATATCATCCTTATCGCCTGTATCGCCGACCGATCAGCCTGCACTGGACTTGCAGCAGTTCACCGGATGGCGTGGGAAAACAGCCTTCATTCAGGTGGAACAGGCCAAGGTATGGCACGGGGATTGGATTGGTATTGTCGGAGCCAATGGAGCTGGCAAGAGTTCATTGTTGTTATCTCTGATGAATATCCTGAAAACAACAGGTCATTATGAGGTGCACGGTCAGCCTTCTGGCAAAACGGAGCAGCTCGCAGATCGAATTGCGTTTGTATTTCAGAACCCGGAGTTTCAATTTGTGACGAACACCGTCGCGGAAGAAGTGGAGTTCTCATTGCTGGGGGGCAGGCTTACAACGGAAGAAAGACTTGCCAGGACTCATCATATGCTGAGTCAATTTGGACTAATTGACCTGTCCGAGCGCCATCCCTACCAATTATCGATGGGGCAGAAACGACGTTTGAGCGTGGCCTCTGCACTGGTGAGAGAGCAACGAATACTGCTGTTGGATGAACCTACTTTTGGACAGGATGCCCGCAATACGTTCGCCATGTTAGCACAACTGGAGCAATTGCGGAGAGAGGGAACAGCTATTGTTATGGTTACCCATGATCGTGAAATTGTAAAAAGATATTGCACCCGAATCTGGTCGGTGGATAAGGGGAGGTTATCTGATGCAACTGTCGTTTCCTCACCGTGAAACCTGGCTTCATACCGTTAATCCGGGATTAAAGATGATTATTCTGACGATGATGTTTGTCATCGTTATCCTTATTCACAATCTGAATGTAATGGCCAATGTTGCGGTGGCGATGATGCTATTACTGTGCTGGACAGGCCACCCGTGGTACAGATTGATCCTGTACGCATCACCATTCATTCTGGTGTTTATCTCCACGTCTACGGGTATGATGATGTTTGGCAAGGGCGAGACCACATGGTATAAGTGGGGGCTGATTCACATCACCGAAGAGAGCTTCTTTCGCGGTCTACACTTGGGGTTTCGCTCCCTGAGCATGGCGGCGGCTGGGTTACTCTTTGGTCTTACGACCAAGCCGGTACGGTTGTTTTATTCCCTGATGCAGCAGTGGAAGCTTCCTGCAAAATATGCCTATAGCTTTCTGGCCGCGATGCGCATGATCCCCATTTTGCTGGATGAATTCCAGACGCTCCGTTACGCTATTCGTATTCGTGGAACACGGCAGCGCGGTTCTCGCTGGAACGTGTATGGTACACTCAAGCGTTACGCTATTCCGCTGCTGGCACAGAGCATTCGTCGTGCACAGCGAATGGCGGTGGCGATGGAAGCGAAGGGATTCACGGATGGGGCGAGCCGAACGTATTACATTCAGATAGGCTATTCCCGAGCTGATCTGTGGTTTGTATTTTATTATATCCTCACCTTAACAACTGCTTATTACATTGGGCTTACCTTTCCTTATCATGCTACGATGCTGGATGTAAGGTAATACTGGGAAATAGAGAGAAATATATTGAGGTAAACGGTAACTTTTTCTTGTTTGCAGCGTCTATATGGAAATAACTTCTAATGGATGGGGATGAACGAGAGTGAAGACGGGTCCTGACTGGCAGAGATTGGGGTACAAGTGGATTACCATGACTGGATTATCAGCTGTACTGTTGACGGGATGGATGCTGCTGGATTCCCAAAAGGTAGCGCTTGGAGGACAAGCTTCAGTTACAACGCTACAAGCCTTGGGGGCAAGTCCCCAAGGGTTATCAACACAGTTGGCCTACAAACAAGGAGAAGCCGTTAAGCTCACGAATGACATCCCCCTGTTCCAAAACAGGAGGGACGGCAGTGTGGCTCCTGACCAAATGAGAATTGAATACTATACAACAAAAAACGAAAAGTATACGTTGGCATCGGTTCGAGGCGAGTGGATGCAGCTTAAGTCATCTGATCATGGAGACTTCTGGCTGCCAAGTTGGTATGCATTGAAGGAGAGCAAAAGCATGACGGAAACGGCTCCCCAAAGTTTCACGCTCCAATCAGGCAGCAAGCTGTATCTGGCTCCAGATAGTGCTACAACCTGGTCTTTTGAGAAAGCGTTAACAGGTAAGGCTGTTATTGTTGCAAAGTGGAAAGGATGGTATGGGGTCTCCATTGCCCCACGAATCTGGAATAAAGAATCCTCCACGTATCGGCCAGGACTCTTCTGGATCAAGGCACAGGCTATAGAGCAGCGGAAGAATGTGGCTGATGGTTGGTTCCAACAGGATACATCGCTGCCGACTTCGGTTATTCGTCATTTGACGGATATTAAGCTGAACAAGGCAACCACCTCCAAACAAGTGGCTGAGTGGTTAGGTGAGCCCGATTGGAGAGAGGGTTCAGGCAATTTAAATGATACGGGGTATTCGATGAGTATTGGACAGACCTGGAGATATGAGCGAGAAGATGCGCAATATCTGGTCACATTCAACAAGAATGGCAAGCTGGTCAGAACTCGATGGAACCTACCAAAGAATGATCGAAATAATGTCGTTTCTGATTGGAACATCAGTCGGGCGGATGAATATGGGTTTACGACAAAAATCTATGGTACAACGCTACCGATGACCATCCCCTGGAAACCGGTATGGACTAACCGGGGGGATATTAACTACACTTTTTTAAAAGCAGCCACAGATGATGTACTCCTGATGAAAGGGGATGACGGTGGGTTTAGCGGGGGCTACTACGAAGGTTCTATATATGCCCTTGATCGTCATACGGGCCAGAAATTATGGGGGATCAATGGGGGTTTTGGAAGACAGCAGGCAGAGGTGGATACCACACGCCAATACGTTACAATCTACAACGACTATGACCCTGACAAGAAAAAATACGTGGATCGTATTCGTCATCTGAACTTGAAGAACGGAAAGGTCACATGGACGTACACCCCTAAGCAAAATTTTAGACTAAATGGCATCACCGCTGCGAAAAACGTTGTGGTCGTGGATAGCCCGGTTGTTGAGAGCTCAAGCAACAGTTGGTTAACGGTACTGGACAGCTCAAACGGAAAAACATTGTGGACGCGAAAACTGGCGAAGGGTTATGAATTGTTGAACAAGAGTGCAGATGACCCTTATGTGTTGTATTGGGAAACGAATAAGCTCATCGCAGCCGATCCGCAATCAGGACGAACCGTATGGAGCTTGAAGGCCAAACGATCCACCATAGAACAATTTGGGAATGATCCATATTTTGATGGAATTGAACGTCTTGATCCCTTTGAAACCAGAAATGCTGAAAGATGGCTATCGTTAGACAATCAGTGGCTGCTGCTTGATCTGAACACGGGGAAAAAGCTTGCACAATTTCCTGCTCGGGTAGGACAGAGATTGGATGAGCTGAATGATGGCATGCTGTTGATCCGTGAGAACAAAAACGGTAATCATTACGGAGAGTATGAAGATTTTACAACCACCCTGTACGATGCCAAGACAGGCAAAATACGGTGGACGGTCAAGGGTAAGATTGAACGAGGACTGGTGGAAGATGATCAGTTGTATGTGATTAAAAATGGTTACCCCGCGGCTTTGAATTATGATACGGGGGAGACTCGTTGGAATGCCAAAGATACGATTGCCACTCTAAGGTATCCAACGAATCAGGGAAGTTATCTGGTCATTGATGATCAGTTGCTGCTGCCCATGGACGAGAACTGGTTGGTATTGAATAAAAACAATGGGGCATTGTTAGGTCGTGTACATGACGTTGTGATGGGAAACCCGGAGCATCGCGACCGGGATGCGAAGAATGGAATGATCAACCGGATCGGCAATGAAGTGTACGTGGGTTCGTCCAACGGACGTTTTCGTGTATATGAAGCCAGCCGCCTGCAGGAGGCAATCTCACCTTAAAAGCTTGTCTCATAAGGGATGTTGATTTATTATAAATGAACAGGATTGCTCGCGCTCCGGTTATCGGCTGTGCGGGCTTTCTTCATGTGTTCTTGAAGAACCATGCATGATCATTCACGGGAGGACTCTCCATGATCTCATTATATGGTGTAAGCAAACGTTATAACGAGCGCGGTTCCCGTGCAGATCAGGGATTCGAAGCGTTAAGCTCGGTGTCGCTCGAAGTGGGACAAGGCGAAATTCACGGCATCATAGGTTCGAGTGGCGCAGGTAAATCCACGCTTCTGCGGATGCTCAATGGTTTGGAAAAGCCGGATGATGGTGAGGTTGTTGTGAATGGGCAGCACCTGACCCAGATGAATGAGCGCACTCTGCGTCTGGCACGAAGGTCCATTGGCATGATCTTTCAGCACTTCAATCTGGTCAGTAATCGAACGGTGAGTGGCAATGTCTGTATGCCGCTGGAATTGGCGGGTATGTCCCGTACACAGCGAGTCGAACGTGGACTTGAGGTGCTGAGATTTGTTGGACTGGAAGACAAGGCAGATCAATATCCTGCTCAGCTTAGCGGAGGACAGAAGCAACGTGTGGCGATTGCACGAGCACTAGCCAGTCGTCCGGATGTGCTGCTCTGTGATGAACCGACTTCGTCGCTTGATCCACAGACCACGAATGGCATACTAGATGTGCTTCGTCATATCAATGAAACGCTGGGCGTGACCATTGTTGTCGTGACGCATGAGATGGAAGTGGCTCGTAGACTATGTCACAGGATATCCGTCATGAAGGATGGGCGACTCGTACGAACGTTGACTGAAGCAGAAGTAAGCAGTATCCCCGCTCCGCAACCGGATCTGCTGACATCCTTGCTTGCGGGTGATGAATACGGTATGGCAGGTTCGTCTTTGTTCCGTCAGGCAGACCAGGAGGACAAATCATGAGGTTACCTGAATCTGTGCTCAAGTATCAGCATGAAATATGGCAGGCGATCGGAGAGACTTTTGTCATGGTGGGCATCTCCATTGCGGCAGCTGTTCTGATTGGATTACCTCTGGGTACACTTCTGTACTTATTCCGGAGAGGACAACGGTATCAGAATCAAACGTTGTCCTTTGTACTCGGCAGTGTCGTCAACATCATTCGTTCGTTTCCGTTCTTACTGCTGGTTGTATTCATGATTCCATTCACACGAATCATTGTTGGAACGTCCATCGGTACACTGGCGGCAACCGTTCCACTCTCGATCATTGCGATTGCATACTACGCCAGACTGGTGGAACAAGCGTTGCTTGATGTACCGAAGGGAGTAGTTGAAGCTGCTTCATCCATGGGGGCATCGACGATGCAGCTTGTGGTGAAATTCCTGTACGTGGAGGCACGATCTGGCCTTGTACTGGGACTCACCACAGCTACGATTAGCTTCATCTCCTACTCGACGGTTATGGGCATTGTAGGTGGCGGCGGTGTTGGTGATTTTGCCATTCGCTACGGTTATCAGCGCTTCGAAACGGAGATTATGGTATTTACGATCATCATTATGATTATCCTGGTACAGATGATCCAATTCACAGGCAGCAGATTGTCCCACTGGCTGGATCGCAGATCCTGAGGGTAGTGGACACGGTACAGTGATGGAAGAAAGTGCAGTAACAAGTAAGACCAATACAGATTATATGATGAGGGGTAGACATAAAATGAAAGCAAAAATGATGCTTATGTTGCTTGCAGTAATGCTGGTCGTAGCTGCTTGTGGCAAAAAAGAAGAAACACCTGCGGCTGAAGGAACGAAAGAAGATACACAAGCTGTACAAGAAGTTACGTTGAAAGTGGCCACATTGATTCCGCCGATGACAGACGTTCTGGATATTGTTAAACCACTCTTGAAGGAAGATGGCGTCAATCTGGAAGTTGTTGTGTTGTCGGATAACGTTCAACCGAATACGGCACTCGCGAACAAGGAAGTGGATGCAAACTTCTTCCAGCACGTGCCATACATGAACCAATATAATGAAGCAAACAATGCGAACCTGGTGGCCGTGCAGCCCATCTATAATGCCATCTATGGCGGCTACTCCAAAAAGTACAAAACAATTGAGGAATTGCCAGAAGGTGCAACGATCGCAATTGCGAACGATCCTTCCAACATTGGTCGCTCTCTTGTGATGCTGGAGCAGAACGGATTGATTAAGCTGAAAGAAGGCGTAGGTTTTAATGCCACACAGGCAGATATCACCGAGAATACGAAGAACTTCAAGTTTGAAGAAGTGGACTTGTTGATGCTTGCTCGCATGATGGATGATGCCGATCTGGTAGCCATGACACCTGCATATGCCAGTCCGCTCGGTCTTACACCGAAAAAGGATGCACTGTTAACCGAGAAGGATGATTCCCATTTTGCCATCACCCTGGTTGCCCGTGAGGATAATAAGGACTCCGAAGCGATCCAGAAGCTGGCTAAACGTATGGCGGGTCCAGAGGTCAAAGCCTTCTTCGAAGAGAAATATGCAGATATCGCGATCCCGGCATTTAAATAGAGAATACGTTGACCCAATGGCAATAGTCTTAAGATCTGAGCGATAACGCTTGGATCTTTTTTTGTCATCTTTGTTGTCATCGCGTGCTTATTAACAAGTATTTAAAAAGTTAACAATTTGGTCATATCCCCGGAATACTTTATTTAATAGTTTTTTCGTATAATTTGTTTGAAAATAGTTCTTTAGGATTATAAATGAAGAGATTTTATTCTATTTTTTAGCGTGAAAAATGTCTTTTACAAGAATTGAGACCTAATTTTAATATCTTGAGAATATTCAGGATAAGAGAAATAAATCACAATTATAGCTAGAACAAGTAAAACTAAAATTAATCTGGAAGAGGTAGAGAAATTTGTCACAAAAAAATAGCAAACCGACCTGGTTCAACAAGATGCATAAGAATTTTAAGACAAAGCTGGTGGTGTCCTTTATTGCTTTCCTGGCCATTCCTTCGTTAAGTATTGGAGTCTTATCGTATAACAGTGCCAAAGGTGAAGTAGAGAAACAAATTTTACATAGTGCGATGGAAAACGTGAATCTTGCCAGTGCGACGATTGATCTTTCAATTAATACCAAACGGAATCATATTGAGTACTATGCAAAAACACTTGCAGAGGAATTAAGACAAGAAGATGCCGAGGTTCGGGTTGTGAACGAATTGAAGGGGTATGCTGCGCAGAACACAGATATCATCACCATAGGTGTAGGTACAGAGGCAGGTGTGTATCTGATGTCCTCTGATGCGGAGATGCCTGAAGATTATGATCCGCGAACAAGACCATGGTACACGGAAGCAATGGGTACTCCACAGCAGGTGATTGTTACAGATCCTTATATATCTGCTGAGACGAAAGAGATCACCATTACGATTGCAAAGGCACTGGAAGACCAATCCGGTGTGGTTCAACTGGATCTCGATCTGTCGGACATTAGTCAATTGGTGAGCGGGATTAAAGTAGGAGAACAGGGGCATCTGATTCTGCTGGATGCCAGCGAAAAGTATATCTATCATCCGACGATGCAACCTGGAACAGATGCAACAGAAGATTTTTGGACACAAGTGTATACCAATGAATCCGGTAACTTTAACTATACCTTTGATCAGGTGGATAAGGTCATGTATTACGCCTCGAATGCATCCACGGGATGGAAGGTCGCTGGCACCATGTTCTCCTCTGAAGTAGAGGATGCCGCTGCGCCTATTCTGAATCGAACGATTATGGTAATCGTTTCTTTTCTCGTCATCGGAATTTTGATCATCTGGCTGGTGATGCGATCGATTGTTAAACCGATTCGTCAGTTGAAGGTTCAGGCAATTCAGGTGAGTGAAGGAGATCTAACGCAGACCATTACAAGCACAAGCAATGATGAGATTGGTGAACTGAGCGATGCATTTGGCAAAATGCAGAGCAACCTGCGTGTGTTGATTCAAAATGTGGAGAACAGCGCCAGTCAGGTAGTCTTCTCATCGGATGAAATGACTCAGAGTGCGGAATCAACCAGTGCAGCCAGCGAGCAGGTCGCGCGAGCTATTCAGGAAATTGCGAGTGGTGCGGAGAAACAGACCCAGGGTATTGAACATAACCATCAGGCCATGAATGAAATTACAATTGGCATTACAAGAATCGCCGAACGTTCCATACATGTTGCTGATTTGGCAAAACATACAACGGTACAAGCGGAAGAAGGCGGCAACACCGTTAAGCAGACGGTCAGTCAGATGCAATCGATTCAAGAGACCGTAGAACAGACAAACCAATTGATTCAGGCATTATATGAGCGATCACACCAAATTTCAGCGATCACGGAGTTAATCGGAAATATAGCCAAACAGACAAACCTGCTCGCGCTGAACGCATCCATTGAAGCTGCTCGTGCAGGTACACATGGCAATGGATTCGCTGTTGTAGCAGCAGAGGTTCGCAAGTTGGCAGAGCAATCCGGGCAATCTGTCAATGAAATTACCGTGCTGACTACGGCGGTACAGGAAGATATGGCTGCTTCCGTTCGCATGATGGAGAAGGTGACTTCAGAGGTTGGAGAGGGTATGGAAATCTCTACAGAAGCGATTCGGAAGTTTGAATGCATTCTGGATAGCATGCGGGAAACGACACCTCAGATTGAAGAGATTGCAGCTACGTCACAAGAGATTACAGCAGGTGTACAGGAAGTATCTGCTGTATCCAATGAGTTGGCAGGCATTGCGTCAGGCAACGCTGCAACTTCTGAAGAAGTGGCCGCTTCTTCAGAAGAGCAACTGGCAGCGATGGAGCAGATTTCTGCCTCGGCTCGTGGCTTGTCTACCTTGGCTGAAGAGCTGCAGCGCCTGATTAGACAGTTTAAGTATTAAACGAGATCGTAGAAGAGAATATCACACAGGGACAACATCACATCATGTTTCATTAGAGGGAGTGGACAGCCATGCAACTAGAACTCAAAGTCTTCTTACTGCTAACGGATGCGGTCATGATTACAGATGAGGAGGGTGTGATTCTAGATGTGAATTCCGTTTATGTAACCAAAACAGGATTCTCACGGGAGAGCACCATAGGTCAGCCTGCCCGATTGCTAATGGATACCCACTGGAGAGGAAATCAGACCTGGTCCGGTGTAGCCAAATTGATGAAGGCTGATCAGGAATTGTGGGAAGCTCAAGTTACAATTACATCGGTTCATTTGGAAGATGCTCTCTTTTATATCAGCATATTTAATGATGAATTTTCATGAAAAAAAATCGTTGTTTTGTGATAAGGGTATGTTAGCTGAAAGTGGTAATTATTTTCAATAAAAAGGTCAATATCGTCAATTGAATAAGGGAGCCTGGCATACTATGATTTGTGTACTGGGGAACTGCGACCGTGAATCTGACAACATTCATTGAATGCATGAAATCCTGAAGTCGTAATGTGGACGGTGACCATTTGCTACGCGATCTTGTGTTAAATTTCACGCTAATTTTGATCTTTGTTTTCCTGATTCATCACTATCTGAACCAAACCAATGCTACCCGTTCAATATCCATCACGACTCGGATCATTATTGGTATTACGCTGAGCATGTTGGGCACGGCGCTTTATTATTTCTCTATTGTGTTTGAAGATGGTACATTGTTGAATTTCCGGGCAAGTGTGTATCTGCTCGCCGCTTATTTTGGTGGGACTGGCTCTGCATTTGTTACTTTTGCATTCATGTGGATTTTTCGGATTAATATGGGGCGTAATCCCTTGTTGGAGAACTGGCAGTATGCATTGACAGAGTTGTTATTTGTTGTAGCCATATGCCTGATCTTTAAGTATATCCGGGGATTTATGCAGAAGTGGTTGTCCGGAGCGTTGCTGCTGATAATTATGTATGAGTTTTTTGTACTAAAGACATATTCTCCTTCTCTGCTAATGATGGGGCAGATTCTCCTTTTTCAATGTATCTGCCTGCTGTCCGTTATAGTATTCCTGTATTATCTCAACCAAAATCATCGATATAGGAGATTGGTCGTTCAGAGGGATCAGGAAATGCTGGAGATGCTTCGTATGCAGCCAGGTTTTACTTTTAAAATCGGAAAACAGAACGGATTATTCGAGTACCTTCTGCTTGAAGGAGAAATGCTCTCCCGACTGGGCCTGGATATGAGTAGTCTGAAGCAAGATTACACGTTGGGCACATTGAATATTTTACCTCAAGAAAAGGTAGAATTTCTGCGGAAGCAGTTCGACCGGGCCTGGAAAGGGGAATCTTTTTTTTACGAGATTGAGCATGGAGGTTACTATTCACTGGTGAAAGTTCGCCCTCTTCTAGAAGAGGGTGTGGTGAAATATGTGGTGGGATATGGACTCGATATCACGGAACACAGAGCAGTTAAACGAAGAATTCAAGAAAGTGAAGAGCGATATCGGACCCTTGAGCGCGTGTCGGCAGACTGGTTCGTCGGCATGGACAGCAACAGGTATATTGTGTCAGTTAATCAGAAATTTCTGGATGTGCTCGGTCTCGGCAGGCAGGAAGTGATTGGGCGTCAGCTTGAAGAATTGTTGTTCATTGAGCAGCTGGATAACTGGTTGTTCATTTTCCAAAAAGCCTTACATCATAATATAGCCCAGGATACGGAACTGAGTTTCATTGTTGGAGAAGGTCATGAGCAGCATGTTCGGGTTCACCTATACCCTGTTAAAGTACTAAACTCGAGTGAGAAAATTAAGGCAGTCATTCATGATATTTCGGATCACTATAGACGTGTTAAGGCCGACAAAGCAAGCCAGGCGAAGAGTGAGTTTCTCGCATTCATGAGCCACGAGATTCGTACCCCACTGAGCGGCATTATCAGCTTTTCGTTGTTGCTTCAACGAACAGATCTATCTCCACAACAAAAGGATTATTTGAGTAAAATTAATGCGTCCTCCCAAACCTTGCTTGCCCTCGTAAATGATATTCTTGATTTTTCGAAAATTGAGGCAGGTAAGCTGATTTTGGAAAAGGTTTCTTTTTCACCAGAGGATGTGATCAAACGTGTGGCAGATCAGATCGGTGTGGCCATCGGGAACAAAGATATCGAAGTGATCTTTACAACCGATCCCGATCTGCCGTTAACGGTGATTGGTGATCCCTTCCGACTTGAACAGGTGTTATTGAATCTGCTGAGTAATGCGATTAAGTTTACGGAGCATGGATATGTAACGTTGCAGGCAGAGGTGCTTTCATTAGAGGCGGAGCGAGTTCAGGTCCGTTTTGAGGTAGAGGACACGGGAATTGGAATGTCACCCGAACAATTGGAACGGCTTTTTGTCCCGTTTACTCAAGCGGAACCTTCCACGTATCGAACCTATGGTGGTTCAGGTCTGGGGCTGGTCATCTGTTACCTTCTGGTGACCTCCATGGGAGGAAGCTTGCAGGTGGATAGTGTGCTGGAAGAGTACAGTCTGTTCTCATTCGACTTGATATTTGAACTTGCAGATTCGGAAGAAGAAAGTTCCTTCCTGCAAACGTACCCTCTTCTATATTGTGCGGATGATGTGGTTATCGTAGAAGAAGATGAACGAATGGGTGCAAGTTTGAAGCAGATACTCCACTCATTCGGGATGAAGCCGAAGCTGTATCCTTCGTTGAACCATATGCTGGAAAGTGATTGGTGTGTACCTGATGCACAGGGGATAAGTTCAATATTGTTTATGGTGAATATGGATGCAGAGCACGCACAACATAGTTCACTTTGGAACAAATTGGTGAAGCGATTGAATCGAACCAAATATCAGATGGTGGGTTATACTCATGCCTTTAGTGAAAATGCCCTGTGGAGTGAGGAGAGATCCTTTCACCCTGATCTCATGATGATCAAACCGATTACACGTCTGGGATTGTTCGAAGTGTTACTTGCACTTCAGGGTGAAGGGCCACTGGAGAACAAGCGGATGATAGAAGGCGACGAATTCTATTCGCGTAACTTAAAAGGGCACATTCTGATAGCTGAAGATCATGAAATCAATCAACTGGCCATTCGGGCCATTTTGGAACATATCGGATTCAAGGTCACGCTGGCAAACAGTGGCACAGAGGTTTTGAAGAAATTGCACGAACAAACATGGGAACTGATTCTGATGGATCTCTATATGCCAGATATGGATGGAATGGATGCTGCGCGACACATTCGCAAGATGAGGAAATATGACCGTACACCCATTATCGCGCTTACAGCGAATGGTTTAAAAAGGGACCATGAACTGTATCTTGAAGTAGGCATGAATGCAATACTGATTAAGCCCATACATGAACAACAGATAGCAGACATTTTGGCGATATGGATTGATCTAAAAGGCATAAGGGAGATCAATGGAATTGATTCAGATAAGGCCATCAGACAGATGGACGGCAAGCCGCATATTCTGCAATATGCGCTCACGAAATTCAGGACGGAATATGGCTCGTTTCAGAAAAAATTGACGATTCAGCTTCAGCAACAGCAGATCACTGATGTAATCCGTAATGTTCATTCTCTTCGAGGCGTAGCTGCGAATCTGCATGCAGTGGACCTGATGTGTGCGGTTCTCCAGCTGGAGATGCTCTTATCCGATCCATTACTCGAAGAAGAGGCACTCAACTCGGTATTAGAGAAGGTGCAACAGGAGATTGATCAAATTACCGGGTCTCTGCCATGGTGACCTGAATAAAGATGTATTATTTTAAGGTGTGAACTTATATCCGACCCCCCAGATCGTTTGAATGTATTGGGGGTTTTTCGGATTGTCCTCGATTTTTTTACGAAGCTTGGTAATGTGCACATCGATGGTGCGATCATTAATGCAGGCATCAATACCACGAATGGCTTCAATCAGGGCATAGCGGCTGTAGACCTTGCCAGGATTGAGGATAAACAGCTTCATGATCTCAAATTCGGAAAATGTCATCTCCACTCGCCGGTTATTCAACAGAACGGTTCTTCGCGCCAGATCGAGAGATATTCCGGGTTCCTGTTCAGTGACCACAGAGCTGTTCAATATAGAGTAACGACGCAATACAGCCTCAATACGTGCTTTCAGTTCCTGCATGCTGAAAGGTTTACATACATAGTCATCAGCCCCATCTGTTAATGATCGAATTCGTTCAGAAACTTCGGTTAACGAAGAGATGACAATAATGGGGATTGCCGTATGTTGGCGCATGAGAGAACAAGGATTCATACTTCCCGAATCAGGGAGCAGCAAATCAAGAAGCAGGATATCAGGCCGCGCTTGAAGCTGTAGAAGACCATCTCTTGCGTTATCGACACGGGTAACATCATACCCCTCACCTTGTAAATACAAGGATAATGTATCGCCTAACATGTTGTCGTCCTCTATGATAAGCACTTTCGTCATGATATTCCTTTCTGAACCCCCTTCTTGTAGAAGGATTAAGATCCATGGATTAACTTCATATACCTGATATTTAAAACATGCTACATGAGGATGTCAAGACTCTAACATGACTCCAAGAAGGTGAGAGAATCCGATTTATTGCTCGCCAAGATGTGGATCAGCTTCACGCTCGATCAGGCGCATCAGTTTGCGCTCGGTAGCGGTCTCTGGCGCAGGGGTGTAGACACTGCAACGCAGATCGGAACTACCCTGAACCTGCAACGAAGTCAGATCAAACAACATTTTGCCTGCTTTGGAATGCCTGAATTCGATTAATACGTCCGGGGCACTGCTGACGCTGCTTTGTTTCCAAAGGGTATGAAAATCGTGATGTCTGTTCATCATGTCATCCAAAAATAAATTATACCATTCATCATCGACATACTGACCATAATAAGCACGAAAAATCGCCAGAAATCCGCTAACAAAATCCTCCCAGTTCACCGCGAGCCTGCGAAACTCCTTTCGATCAAATAAGAGACTGATCATATTCCGTTGTTCGGGGGCAATTTGTTCAAAATCCATAAAAACATGCCGGGCTGCATCATTCCAGCCAACAATGTAACAACGCCGATCCGAGATCACGGTAGGGCAGTGATGAAGTTCTTGCAAAATTTTCTGCAAAGAAGGGTGAAGTTGAACAGGTTCTTCTTCCAGTGTTGGCAGTTCCGAGTGATGTTCCATGGCCAGCGAAAACAGATATTTTCGCTCATCCGCAGTAAGCCTTAGTGCTGAAGCGATGTTGTCCAAAACAGAGTGGGATACCTGAATATCCCGACCTTGTTCAAGCCAGGTATACCATGTTGTGCTCACTCCTGCCAGTTGGGAAACCTCTTCTCTCCTTAGACCAGGCGTTCTGCGCCGACTTCCAGTGGGTAAACCGACCGATTCGGGAGAAATTTTGGAACGCTGTGTTTTTAGAAAAGTTGACAATGCCTGTAACCTGACATCGTAGTTCAATCCATCACCTTCAATCCTCGTTATCATGGTAGTCATTATACTATTATAATTGACAACTTGTAATAGGATATTCAAAAGTGCACTATTAGTGGCAGAGCGTAAGATTAAGGAAGACAACAACGCTGAAGGAGGATGGACATGGAACGAGTCGTCATTACAGGTATGGGAGTCATCTCTCCTTTGGGAAATGATGTACATACATTCTGGAATGGATTAATTGAGGGTAGATCAGGAATATCAACGATAGATCATTTTGATACAGCTTCGTACAAAACCAGAATCGCTGGGGTGGTCCGTGATTTTGATGGTGAAGAGCTATTTGGGCGCAAGGAAGCAAGACGCATGGACCGATTCGTTCAATTCGCTGTTGCTGCTGCGGATCAGGCTGTATCCCAATCGGGTCTTGTGATGGACGAACTGGACCGCGAACGGGTAGGTGTATATATTGGTTCAGGCATAGGCGGAATCCAGACATTGATGGAACAAGGCAAGGTCCTGTCCGATCGGGGACCTGCGAGAGTCAGCCCAACACTCGTACCTATGATGATATCCAATATGGCTGCGGCTATGGTCAGTATGAGGTTCGGTTGCTGGGGGCCGACATTGTCGCCAGTAACCGCTTGTTCCATTGGCAATACAGCCATTGGAGAGGCTTTCCGTTGCATTCGTCATGGCGGAGCCGATGTTATTATTGCTGGCGGGACAGAAGCGGCTGTAACCGAAGTGTCACTGGCAAGCTTCGGTAATGCGACAGCGTTGTCAACAAGAAATGAAGCGTTCCAAGCAGCAAGCCGTCCATTTGATGCGGGGAGAGACGGTTTTGTCATGGCGGAGGGCGCTGGAATTCTGGTTGTTGAGTCACTATCTCATGCACTGGGAAGAGGGGCGAATATTCTTGCCGAAGTGATTGGATATGGCGCCAGTTCAGATGCGTATCATATGGTAGCTACCCACCCGGAAGGACGGGGGGCATATCTGGCGATGAGAGCAGCACTGAAAGAAGCTCAGATTGGACCTGAAGACATGGATGTAATTAATGCTCATGCCACCAGTACGGAGGCGGGTGACCTCTCTGAGACGAGAGCGATTAAGCAACTTTTTGGGACAGCTGCCTATGATATTCCGGTTACAGCGAATAAGTCCATGACGGGACATATGCTTGGTGCAGCAGGCGGTGCGGAGGCGATCTCACTTATTCAAAGTCTGCGGCACGGCATCATTCCTCCAACCATCAATCAGGAGCAGAGGGACCCTGAGTGTGATCTGGATTACGTACCAAATGAGGCAAGAAGAGCAGAGTTGCGGATTGGGATGTCTAATTCCTTTGGTTTTGGCGGTCATAATGCGGTTATTGTTCTTCAAAAATATTCATCTTAAGTAAAAGAACAGCCGTAATCAAAGGAACAGCGCAGCCTGATGGGGCCACGCTGTTCCTTTGGTTATTCATATGGATCATTCGTACGGCTGTACCATGATTAACGGGCGAGTGATTGCACGCCTTATGAAGAGAGAGACGTTGATTCCGCCATGCCTGTGCTGCCCCGATTCAACCAGCTCATACGCCAGCGGGATTGCATGAACAGAACAAGGAACAGAGAAGCCGCTACAATCAGGCTAAGGATGACAAAGCCTGGTGTATAGGATTGATAGCTGCTATACAGTTGACCTAGAATCAGTGGCAGTGCATACCCGCCCAATCCGCCAGCTGCACCTACAATACCTGTCATCAGGCCAATCTCGTTGCCGAAACGTTGCGGAACCAGTTGAAACACGGATCCATTTCCGGCTCCCAGACACATCATACCGAGGAACAGCATGACGACTACAACAGGAAGCGGTGGCATGAAGGATACTCCGATCAACATGATGCAGGCTCCTGTGTATAGGAAAGTCAGCATGCGGGTTCCACCAATTTTGTCCGCCAGATAACCTCCTACAGGTCGGAAGAAACTGCCTGCGATTACACAGAAGGTGGTAATATCTGCGGCTCGAACAGGTGAAAGTCCATACTGGGTGTTGAAGAAGATGGTGAGATAGTTACATAATCCAACGAAGCCACCAAAGGTCACACAATAGAAGGCACAGAATACCCAAGCATCTTTTTGTTTGAGCAGACTTCCATATTGGGACAATTTCTTGGGTTCAGGCCGGTTAGGGCTATTCTTGGCAAAGAGAGAAAAGAGAATAAATACGAGAGCGATCGGTATCATAGCAAGCCCGAACACAACTTCCCAGCTGCCAAAATGCGTAGCCAAGCGATTGGCAAACAACGTCGCGAGTACGGTTCCGCTGTTACCCGCACCGGCAATACCCATGGCGAGCCCCTGATGCTCTTTGCCATACCATTGGCCCGCCAGCGGTAGCGCAGCGGCGAAGGAGGCGCCCGCCACACCCAGCAAGAGTGCTACCACGTACAGTTGGCTTAAGGAGTCAACCCATAACCAGCCGAGTAATAAGGGAACCAAAGTGACGAGCATCCCGATCTGTGCGGTTAGTTTCGGACCGATATAATCAGACATGAAGCCGAGCACAAGTCGCAGGATGGAGCCGCCAAGAATAGGCAATGCGACCAGATTGGCCTTTTCCAGTGGAGTCATCGGATAGTCCAATGCAATGACAACTGCGAGTGGACCCAGCATCCCCCATATCATAAAACTGATGTCAAAATACAGAAACGCCCCGAAAAGGGTGGGCTTATGCCCGCTTTTCCAAAAACTTTTGCTCTCCATCATCCATCATCGCTCCTCATCCAATTGAGATCTTCGTAATTTGTCTAGGCTTGTTGAGGCAGAAAAAGGCCGCAATTCGTCCAGTTAAGAACGATTTGCGGCCCCGTTGCCGACAGGCGGTACACGTCATTGTGTTCCCGCATCTGAGTTGATCACAGCACTGTGATTTTGATTCAAATTATAAGCAAGAGAAAATAGATATGTCAACAAAAATTACATGTAATTTTAAATAATTCATTTATCAATCGTATTTCGTAGTTTTGATGTTAATTATGTTGACATTATATTAGGATTCCCTTAATCTGAATCTAATATGAATTCACACAAAGGAGTGTGGATTCGGGAGGCAACGGTGCCCTTTTCCGAATGATGGAGAAGGGATTTTTCTGTTTATTTTCAGGTGAGAGAGATAGGGGGGCAGCCCATGAGCAGAAGCAAACTGGTGATTATCGGGAATGGCATGGCTGGAGTGAAGTGTGTTGAAGAGATCATTGCACTGGAGCCTGATACGTATGAGATTGTAATCTATGGCAATGAACCCCGTCCCAATTACAATCGGATCATGTTATCGAAAGTATTGCAGGGCGAGCATTCGTTACAGGATATCATAATCAATGATTGGAGCTGGTATGCCGAG
This sequence comes from Paenibacillus sp. 2KB_22, assembly GCF_052115745.1. Classification (NCBI taxonomy): domain Bacteria; kingdom Bacillati; phylum Bacillota; class Bacilli; order Caryophanales; family Paenibacillaceae; genus Paenibacillus; species Paenibacillus sp. 2KB_22. Next base: position 215,844 of record NZ_JBFRHG010000006.1, on the reverse strand, counting down.
CATCAAATCCGGCTATGCGCAGGTGAAACGGTGCACCGAATTGATACCCGAGGAAAATATATAGAGACTGAATCCGGCCTAAGAGAAACATATGATGTCCTTATTCTGGCGACAGGGTCTTCACCATTTATCCCACCGATTCCAGGAATGGATAAAGAGCGGGTCATGTCCTTCCGGACCATTGATGATTGTACGCGCGTGTCTGACTATTCCAGAGAATATCGCAAGGCCGCCGTTATTGGTGGTGGATTGCTTGGACTGGAGGCTGCACGTGGGTTGCTGCATCTGGGTATGGAAGCTGTGGTGGTCCATAATGCACCTTACATTATGAACCGGCAGTTGGATCAGAAAGCGGCCGCGATGCTTCAGGAGCAGCTTGAAGACCAGGGCATGTCCTTTCTTTTGTCCAAAAATACGCAGAAAATTACCGGACGATCACAGGCGCAGGGGCTGCTGTTTACAGATGGTTCCAAGCTTGAAGCACAGGTTGTCATTGTCGCTGTAGGGATTCGGCCAAATGTGGATCTCGCCAGACGAAGTGGAATTGCCACGAATCGGGCAATCATGGTAGATGACTATATGCGCACCAGTGTACCGGATATATACGCAGTTGGGGAATGTGCCGAACATCGGGGAATCAGTTATGGTCTGGTGGCCCCCTTATACGAACAGGGGAAGGTGCTCGCACGTACGCTCTGTGGACAGGAAACGCCTAATTACAAAGGATCTATTCCCTACTCACAGTTGAAGGTATCGGGAGTTGATGTTTTCTCAGCCGGCGAGATTAGTGGTGAAGGCGTACAGACCGCAATTCAACATCTGGATGGCATTCAAGGCACATACAAAAAGGTACTGATGCAGGCTGGGAAAGTGCGCGGAGCCATCTTATTTGGAGATACAACCGAAGGAACGTTGTTGCTTGGACTTGTGCAACGAGGTGCGGATGTGGCGGAATTGGCTCCGCGTGAAGGGGCACCGGACCCGGCTGAGATGGCTGCTGCCGCATTATCGGCTCAGGAGACTGTATGTGCCTGCAACAATGTGACCAAGGCTGCCATTATGAAGGCAATTCAGGAACAGGGACTGGAAACGGCAGATCAGGTGAAGGAGCAGACCAAGGCATCGGGTTCATGCGGTGGCTGTCGCCCGATGGTGGCTGCACTGCTGAAACATACGCATAACCTGAAAAATAACGGGGGTACTGGAGTAGTAGCCACAGCAGATAAACCTGCTCCAATGCCTGTATGCAGTTGTACGGAGCTTGGGCATGCAGAACTGAAGGAAATGCTGGCTGACATCGTTGTTCCGAAGACAGATCTACCTTTGATCTTGCAGAAGCTGGGTTGGGGTTCGAAGCTTGGCTGCGCGATATGTCGTCCAGTGATCCACTATTACTTGCAGGTATTCGGTGGAACGATAGTTGCTCCAGAGATCGAAGGTCACTCCGAGGTTCAGGTGCGCTGGGATAATCATATCCCGTCGTCATCCTATGCCAGAGATGTGAGTAGGTTGGCTGCACAGCTTCGTGCCAGTTGGATCGGTGCAGTGATGCCGTCATCCGTGAATATAGGGGTTGCACCAGGGCCGGGATCATTAGTGAGCGCACTGGTTCAGGATATTGGTTTGCTGGCTTCACCAGCTGGATGGGAGATTTACGCAGGAGGTCATGCAGAGCATCCGGTCAAGCAAGGTCGTTTGCTCGGGGTGGCTGAGACGGAGATGCAAGCGGCTATGCTTGCATCAGCCTGTCTTCAATGGTATCGCCAAACCGCCTGGTATGATGAACCGTTATGGGCATGGACCGAGCGATTGGGATTCATTTCGATTCGGGAAACGCTGCTAGACGACCAACTACAGAAGGAACTTGTTGCGATTCATCATCATGAGCGGGATGCGGCTTCAGCATCCCCGATGAAGCAATCTCTTGAATCTCCCGCGGTGCAGGGCACCGTCTGAAACGGATCGGTCGATTACAGCTGAAAGGCAGGGATGGGAAAATGGAATTATCGATAACATCGGAAATGGCGGTATCCAAGCTGTATGTAAAAGAAACACAGTGTCCATATTGCAGCGTGCAATGCAAGATGACAGTTGAAGAGCTGGCTGCACCTGTTGCAGGTCAGAGCCGAGCGGAATATACAGTCCAAGGCGTTCCGAATGAAGCCTCTCAGGGCAGGCTGTGTGTCAAGGGCATGAATGCTCATCAGCATGCGCTAAGTGGTCAACGATTAATGCATCCGCTCATTCGTCGCAATGGTCAGCTTGAACCCTGTTCTTGGGAAGAGGCCATTCAGACCATCGCACAGCGGTTTCAGAACTTGCAAGATTCATACGGAGCAGATACGGTCGGAGTATACGGAGGCGGATCTTTAACGAATGAGACAGCCTACCTGCTTGGCAAGTTCGCCAGGGTTGCTTTGGGGACGAAATATATCGACTATAATGGACGATTCTGTATGTCAGCTGCCGCTTCTGCCGGAAGTAAAGTGTTCGGGATGGACCGTGGACTGACGTTCCGCCTGTCCGATATACCGAAATCGGACTGTATTATACTTGCGGGAACCAATATCGCAGAATGCCAACCTACACTCTTGCCATACTTTAATCAGGCGAAGGAGAATGGGGCCTTTCTTATCGTTATTGATCCCCGCAAAACGGCAACTGCGGCGATCGCCGATCTTCACTTGCAGGTAAAGCCTGGAATGGATTCCTTGTTGGCGGATACCATATTGAAAATAATGATGGATGCCGGATTGGTGGACCCTCATTTTATAGGCGAACGAACGCATGGATACGAGCAATTAATGCAAGGGTTGGCTGATCTTCAACTTGAACAGTCGGCACAAGAATGCGGAGTTGATCTGGCCCTGATTCGTCAGGCGGCGCTGGCCTATGGTAAGGCAGAGACAGGCATGATCATGACAGCGCGTGGTGTGGAGCAGCAGACGGATGGGCATATGGCTGTCAGACACTTTCTCAACCTGGTGTTAGCGACTGGCAAAATTGGCCGAGAAGGCTGTGGATATGGTGCGATCACCGGTCAGGGAAACGGTCAGGGCGGACGGGAGCATGGGCAGAAGGCTGACCAGCTGCCGGGCTATCGATCGATTGAAAATGAAGCCGATCGTGCCTATGTGGCATCGATCTGGGGCGTGGACCCTGCAACTTTACCGGGTAAAGGGGTCTCGGCCTACGAGATGATGGAGAAAGTTCATGATCAGGAGATTCGGGCTTTGCTTGTCATGGGCTCCAATCCGATTGTATCCAATCCTAATGTGCGTTTGGTGGAAGAGGGTTTGCGTAAGCTGGATTTTCTGATCGTGGCAGATATGTTTCTGTCCGAGACTGCACGAATGGCTGATCTGGTTCTTCCGGTTACCTCTTATATGGAGAATGAAGGTACACTCACCAATCTGGAGGGACGTGTTCTGCTCCGTGAAAAGGGACGACCTGCACCAGGAGAAACGCTCGATGATTGGGATATCTTATGCCGAATTGCTGCAAAAATGGGCAAAGCCTCTTACTTTCCATATGACCGTGCCGAGGATATCTTTAATGAGCTTCGGCTGGCGAGCCGTGGTGGAGTGGCTGATTACTATGGCATTACCTATGAGCGTTTGCGTAACGAAAAGGGTGTATACTGGCCGTGTTCTTCCCTTGAAGAGCAGGGAGAAGGCCTGTTATTCGGTGACCGATTCGCACATGCCGACGGCAAAGCGGCATTCACATGCGAGTCAAGCCTAGGCTGGAATGATATATCGCCGGAGTTCCCCTTAATTCTTACCAACGGACGTGTGCTCCCTCATTATCTTACAGGGGTGCAGACGCATCGCAGTCCGGCACTTGCAGCTCGTGAATTGGAGAACTTCGTTGAGCTTCATCCGGTTACCGCTGCCCGTCATCGTATTCACGATGGAGAGTGGGTAGAGATACAATCGGTGTACGGAAGCTTCACGGTTCGTTCGCGCATTAAGGATTCCATTCGGGAGGATACGTTGTTTGTGCCGATGCATTGGGGTGGTGTTCAGAATGTGAATCGGGCAACCCGACCGGAACTGGACCCGTTCTGCCGTATGCCCGGATTCAAGACGGCGGCAGTAACCATTCGACCATTGCGATTAGCCAAATGATTCATACAGGTTTCAGATTACTGGTTTCCAGGCGTCATAAGCTGCTCTAATGCCAACTTCGAGAACGGATATGTAAAATGACTGGAACTTAAAAGCAGAATAAAGCGTTAAGAATATATACTGACTAAATAAGAGGTGGGCAAACCTTTGAATAAGAAAACATTGGTTCCACTACTCACCCTACCACTGGTAGCTGCATCTGTAAGTGGTTACATGTACTTGAACAAACCGTCTATAGTTAGTGCTCAAAGCGATGTTGAAACCGCAGCACTTAAGGCGACCCAGGGTAAGGTGGATTATATTAAGGAATCGTTTGAAGACGGATCATATATCGTTCGCTATCGGGACCGTGTGAATTTGACAGAAGTTACTGAGGAATACCGTGATAACCAGCTTCATTACAAATTGATTATTGAAGATGGTGGTAAGAAAATTACTTCGTATGGTCGAGGTTTTGAGACGGGAAAATTGGTTGGGAATACTTGGACCATGCCGGACAACATAGCTGCTGAAAATGAGAAGTTGCTACAGATCTCGCTGTTGGAGAATGCTAAAGAAGAATTACAGAGTCAGGATTGGACCGTACTGGAAACTGCGGGAACACACTCCCGTTCTACTGCAGAGCGTAACGAGCAAAAGGCTGTTTCTGAAGACACACTCCACAAGGAAGTGGTAACCATTGATGTAAATACGGGTTTACCAACGCAACGTGTGACTTATCAGAAAGACAAAAACGGTGAAATTGTAACCAGCTCAACCAAGACCGAGGAGTACAAGCATCTGGATTCTATCCCGATGAAGATCCAGCGCCTTGCTCCGGAAGAATCGATTGAGATTAAAGAAATACCGGCGCCGGTCATTAAAGATAAGGTGCTTGGAGGGTCCTAAGATTTTCTATTTCATCAACAAGTACATTACAAGAAAGCCAGCCCTCATATTTGTTGAGAGCTGGCTTTTTGTATTCTTAGCCAAAGTCGAGGCATAAAAGCAACTCGTTTTCTTTGTGCATAGGGAACTTTAATCAGAAGAGGTGAAAACGCCTAGCCCTAAAATTACATTTAAGCTCAAACTGCTCCCAATAATTTTGGGTGTTTTTTTGCTTGAATTTAGCCCTCGATCTGGAGTGCATGGCGAAGGCGCTTGATATCACTTTTGGGAGGAAGGCCATACATGCGGGCGTACTCCCGACTGAACTGGGAAGGACTCTCGTACCCAACCTGGAATGCCGCATCGGCCGCATCGGTTGAACCTGCAAGTAACATTCGCCGGGCCTCCTGCAATCGAATCTGTTTTTGATATTGCAATGGGCTCATGGCGGTAACGGCTTTGAAATGATAATGCAATGAGGACGTACTCATGTTAATCATGGAAGCCAATTGCTCGATTCGCAGTGGATGGGCGTATTCGGAGTGAATTACTTCAATGACTTGGGCGATGTGCTGTGCATGACTGTTTTGGACTGCAAACTGCCTGATGGAATGTCCGTGTTCATCCTGAACCAGGCGATATAGAATCTCACGAGTCATAAGAGGTGCAAGTGCAGGTATATCTTCAGGTGTATCCAGCAATCTGACCAATCGGATTACGGCTTCCAGAAGCGGAGGTTTGTTTGAGCTTACAAACAAACCACGACGTGTTGAGTTGTTGGGTTGGGTTTGTGCGGAAGGAGAATTTTGAATAAGATCAAAAACCTGCCCCGAATCAAAATCAAGTCGTAAGCAAAGATAAGGGTGTTCTGTCGTTGCCTGTACCACTTGTCCTGAAATAGGCAAGTTTATGGAAGCGACCAGATACTGTGAAGAGTCATAGGTATAGCTCTCTTGTCCGAGAATAACCAGTTTGGAACCTTGGGCCACAATGCACAAGGCGGGTTCGTGCACGGTATGAATGGGCTCTGAAACCTGGGAAGCACGGATCAAAGCAAGCGAAGGAATTGCTGTTAGATGAATCCCGTCATCGTGGGCGAAACGACCGATTAAGCCGGCCAATTCCTGTTGCTGCTGAATAATAGCTGTATCCTGTTCCGTTTTGGATAGCATGGATTGCAGGCCCTCCTTTCCTGGTACTCATATAACCATTTTAAAATGCGTTGGACGAATAGGCAAGAATACTGTGGGATTCTTCTATCGTGCAGAGACTGATCTTCTACATAATGAAATTAAGCAATTGAAGCTGTTGGCAACAGAAAGGAGTGTTGTGGAAATATGGCAGGTAGTAGATCAGAAGACAGACAAGAAGTGGAACACCCGTATGTAGGGATGTGGGTGACGAAGGGCGGGTACATCCGACATGAACTGCTCCCTTCCGGTCGTTATGATGAAGCACGGGGAGATAGGCAAAGTGCGTATCAAGGTCGATATGTAGTCGATGGAGAACATATTGAATATGTGGATGATACTGGCTTTACTGCGGATGGAGACTTTAAGGAAGGCGTGCTTTATCATGCAGGCATGGTCTTGTACAGAGAAGATGCACAATCAAATACCTAAACAGGGGAGAGAATTCAATATGTCTAATGTAAAAGGGAAAGTCGTTGTGATCACGGGTGCAAGCAGCGGAATTGGGGAGGCAACAGCGCGTCTGTTAGCAGAGCAGGGGGCACATGTTGTTATTGGTGCAAGACGAGTGGATCGTCTAGAGGTGCTGGCTTCCTCCATTCGCTCGGAAGGTGGTTCAGTAGAATATCATGCCCTTGATGTTACACAGCTGGAAGACATGCAAACGATCGTAGAGCTTGCGCTCAGTCGTTATGGACGTTTGGATGTGATTGTTAATAATGCTGGAGTTATGCCACTATCAACCCTCGAAGCACTAAAAGTGGACGAGTGGAACCGTATGATTGATGTTAACATTCGGGGTGTTCTACACGGCATTGCAGCTGGGCTGCCCGTTATGAAAGAACAGGGTTTCGGCCAGTTTATTAATATCGCTTCCATCGGAGCTTATGCTGTGACACCAACAGCCGCAGTATATTGTGCAACCAAGTACGCTGTCCGTGCGATCTCGGAGGGTCTGCGCCAGGAGATAGGCTCAGATATCCGCGTGACCCTTGTATCGCCAGGTGTGACCGAATCCGAACTTGCCGAATCAATCTCTGATGATCAAGCACGCGAGTTCATGAAAGATTATCGGAGTATATCCATTCCAGCCACGGCTATTGCTCAAAGCATTCTATACGCGATCAACCAGCCGGCTGAGGTGGATGTGAATGAAATCGTGGTGAGACCCACTGCAAGCATAGCTTAAAACCTCGCTGTAAGACTCCAAAAATGCCCCCAACCATATGTACGGTTGGGGGCATTTTTTTGTACCTTATAAACAACTTGGTTCATATTCCAGGGTGGCTAACTACTAGCGCTACAATTATAATCTCACATAAGGAAGGAACACATCATGGATTTATGCTGTCTATACTCTTGGATCTGATCCAGTATTCAACAGGAAGATAGAAGGATTTAACCTGGGAGCAATTCAGGAAGAGTGTATTAGCTGGTTTTTGCGTATATGTACGCAAGTAGGCCATAGTTCCGTGGTTCCACGTAAACATGAGGATTGGCTCATGAATATGGATTGAATTTTAGTTATGATGTTCATTAGGGGTACATATGTACGTGTTTTTGATTTTATTTTGAGATAGATCGTCATTGCGAGTTTAGGTTATTACGCATCGTGGTATAGATATCGGGGCTTATGGAAGCTTCTTCAAATAGGGTAGGACAGAGGAGGCATGACAGTGAACATATGGATAACGGTAAAAAGTCTGGGTAAGCGCAAGCCGGTACTTGCCAAGCAAGCTGCCGAACTTCCGGAAACAACTCATACGCTAAGGCAGCTCATTGAAAATATGGTGGCTCTGCAAGTAAAAGCTCTTCAGGACAAGAAGCAACAGGCGGAATTGCTCGCCTACCTAATGCCGGATGATATTGAAGCGCAGGGAGCGGCGGGGAAAGTCGGGTTTGGCGCAGTATACAATGAGGGTGTTCCTGATCTGAATGGTGCGATGGAGACAGCTATAACTGCCTATGAGGATGGGTTGTACAAAGTGTTTCTCAACGATGAAGAATTGCAGGAACTGGACAAGTCAATTTTGATACAAGACGGCGACACCGTGGTGTTTATCCGATTTACAATGCTTGCCGGACGTCTGTGGTAGAGAGTGATGAAGGAGGAGAACAGGATGAATCAGGAAGATCAAGTGCAGGTGTATATGGATGAATTGCAGGAAAGAGCCAAGTCGTTAACAGGGGTACAGCTTGAGTTGGCAGGTTATGTTGTGGAGATCGCCGGGTCTACGTATTTGCGTGGAGACGAAAAGATGTTTTTGAATACAGAAAAGTTGCTTGGAAGGCTGGCTACAGAAACGCAGAAGCCATTATTCCAGCCACTATTGGATGTGCTCCAGCATCTGGCGAGTGAGTCATTGGTTGCACGATTCCGTTATATTGCAGAGCGTGCAACCCGTTTCCCATACAGTAACAACTATGAACGCAGGCCCTTCCGCACATCCGATCCGGAGCAGCATGTAGCACAGGTCATCCGTAAACTGATGGGATTGTTCCGGATGGAAATGAATAATTTTTCCCTGGAAGAATATGTGTCACTTCGTGAGTACAAGCTGGATTATCTCCATGAGATCCGTTGGGTCCTGGCGGATTGTATCGCGTATGAACTGGATCATCAGGGTGGAGATATGAAGCAGGCACTGCACGAGATTATATATGGTGACAATCAGAATGCATTGTTAACCCATGAAATGATCAAAGGCATATTCATGAGCGATCAGGTGGATGCCTATCAGATGGTGGGTGAGCTGCTGGTTGCAGCACGGTTGCAGGAAGGTCTGCGCCAAAGCATTGTGGAGCGGATGGATGAAGGGACACTGGAAGCCTATATTTACATATTAAAAATCATTATCGACAACAACCTGATTCGTTTCAGTTCTGTGGTAAGAGCGCTCGCTGTCTGGACAGGAATCGGCATAGAAGCAGCCAATCAGCGTGTTGCTGCACAGCTCATTGAACAGGCCCATGAGGCGCTGGTGCAACCAGAAGTACGCGAAGCCTGGCAGCAGGAAGCGAACGCGAACAAGCTCTTTATCAGCCTGTGGGCGACAGCAGTCATCGAAGAGAATGATTTGAAGAGCAAGATCATCGAGATTATGGATCAAGGCCAATTATATCAGAAGATCGTTGCCCAATATGTACTGGCTAACAGCCAGAACCGAGAGCTTCGATTAGACATTGCACGTCGGTATCTGGAAGCGCAGGATGCCGAGTTGATGCACTGGATTGTGACCAACTATGACGCCATGTATATGTATAACTGGAGTTTCGAGAATGGTGAGAATCAGCGTAGCGTCTACGTGTGGCCATTGCCTGCTCTTGAAGATAAGGCCTTGCGGCGTCAGGACTTTGACCGGTTCAAACAGATGTTGGCTATCATTCCGAAAGGCGGGTCAGGTGGACCATCGGGTGTACTTGAGTATGTTCACTACCGGATTGATATGGATGATGTAGTCAAAAAAATGTTATATCTGGCCGCTTATGATATGGACCCGGAATGGATCGGCGAAGTCATTGCAATCAAGGACCGTCTAAGCCCGGAACTGCGCGGAGAACTGTTGTCCCAGTTTGTTCAGCATCCTGAGAATGAGGTGCAAAGACAGTTTGTGTTTGAGAGTCTGTCTGATAAAAGTATGAGTAACCGGGAGAGTGCACTCGCCAAGGCGAAGTTGCTCACGTTGACGGTTGAAGAAATGGAACAGATGGAGGCACTGATGAAGCTCAAGACAGGCTCACTTCGTCAGAAGGTCATCCATGTATTATTACTGCAACCTATAGACCAATTGACAGTCTCACTGAAGCGACTTTTGCAGGCCAAGAGTGAGTTGCAGCGTCTGGGCGCACTCGAATTGTTGACCGAGATTGCGGCAGATCCGGAGCGGGCAGATCAGCAGGAGGCATTACAGCCATTGGCGCAGCTTATTGAGACACCGACTGCCAAGGAACAGAAACTGCTGGATAAGCTGACCGATCAGGGGAGTCGTTACACAGCCTCTAATGGATTTGGTTTATTTGATCCGAAGCGACGTGAGCCATTGCTGGATGAGATGCGTGATCTCAAGGGCGATACTCCGAAGGACATCTTCACGCTCTCTCTGGATAAGACCAGACCTTTTCTGGAGGGACTCAATGAATTGGTGCATGAACACAGGGATTATGAGTATGAAGTGGAGTACTACGCTGGCTATAAAGAAACATTGTTAGTTGGAGCGAGTCTTCGCTCCAAGGTTCCGTATGGAGAGCGCAATGAAATGAAGCAGATGCAGCAGTTTCCGCTTCATGACGTATGGGAGAACTATATTCAACATGGCGAGTTTAGCAGTATGGAGTTAATGCAGTTGTATATGGTTATACAGCTCCGGGATTTCAATGGCAAATTGAGCGACCATTACAGTTACTTCCATGATCAGTATGGCTATGAAGAACTGCAAAAGATTCCGTTACTGGAAGGCTGGCGCAAGACGTTTGCTGAACAAATCTATCCGCTGGAGGATATCGAAAAACTGCAGCAGATGCTGAATTCGTTAACGTATAAGGATCAGGTAGTGGCGCTAATATCGGCGGCATTTCTGGATAGCGATCCGATCGACACGTTTGAGATAGCCGAGAAAACCTGGGCCTCTATTATTGCGAGTATGCCTGCTGATCGACTCGAGAAGGAGTCAGGCATGCTTCATATTCTGACTGGACCCTGGAATTATGTGGTTCGTGGCAAAATCCATGACGATAACAGCTTCAAACGTTTCTTCCAGACAGCTTACCAGTTCACCAGTCTTGTAGAGAGTAGTCAGCCGCTGTCTTTACTGTTACTTGAAGATTTTCTCCGTGCGTACCAGTTGAACCTGATTGACGAACAGGAGATATATCGACAGGTTCTGGTCGGTGGGAATCGTCTGATGTTTATTCGGAACTTAACATCCACTCGTACGGAAGAGATCGCAAGTGACCCGAAGCTGATTCACTTACGGGATACGGTCGTTAATCGGATTCTGGAAATCGAGCTGACCCGGGGAGAACTCTCAACAGAAGTAAGTACACTTGCCATGAAACTGGAACGAATTGGAGGCATGGAACACTGGGTACATCTGGTCTCTGCGATGGATCAGGATACCTTTGTCCGTGGATATATCTACAGTTATGGGGACAACACAACACGCAAAGAGACGTTCAGCTATCTGATTCAGAATTGTCATCCACGGGATGGAGAAGATGAGAAACAACTCGGAGAGTTGCTCCAGAAATACCCGATTAAAGAGAAAAAATTGCTGGAAGCAGCCATGTACGCGCCACAGTGGATGGAGATTGTTGCAAAACATCTGGGATGGGAAGGTCTTCGCAGTGCGGCATGGTACTTCCATGCTCATATCAATGAACGCTTTACTGCGGAGAAAGAAACCATCGTGGCCCACTATTCTCCAATCTCACCACAGGACTTTAATGAAGGTGCGTTTGATATCGCTTGGTTTGAAGAAGCTTATGCTGCTGTCGGGGAGGAACGGTTCAATCTGTTATACGATTGCGCCAAGTATATTTCCGGGGGAGCCAACCATCGTAGATCCCAATTGTTTGCGGATGCTGCACTGGGCAAGCTTCGGCTGGAGGATATGCGTGATTCCGTGTCAGACAAGCGAAACAAAGATCATTTATTAACTTACAGTTTGATTCCATTTGCCGTAAATCGGGAACAGGATCTGCGTGAGCGATACGACTTCATTCAGAAGTTCCTGACGCAGAGCAAGCAATTTGGCGCACAACGACGCGCAAGTGAAGGTGTAGCATCACAGATTGCCCTGGGCAACCTTGCTCGTAATGCAGGCTATGCCGATGTTACGCGGCTGATGTGGGACATGGAAGCACGTAAGCTCGATGAGATGAAATCTTTCTTTGAGCCACATGTATTGGATGCTGACACGACAGCGCAATTGGTCATTGATGAGGAAGGCCAGCCCGAGATGGTTATCGTTAGCAAAGGCAAGACACTCAAATCTGTACCTGCCCGTTTCAAAAAAGATGGATATATCGCTGAACTGAAAGAGCTCAAATCGGATCTGGTGGATCAGTATCGCCGGGCAAGGCAGGAACTGGAACGTTCGATGACTGCTGGAACATCCTTTACACGTCAGGAAATTGCCAGTCTGATGCAAAATCCGGTTATACATCCGTTGGTAAGAACGCTTGTATTCCAGTCAGGTGACAAGATGGGAAGATTCGATGTATCGTCCAGTGGTCTGGTTGCTCCAGGGCCAGAGGGTGCGATCCATGCACTAGCGGAACAGGATCAACTGTTGATTGCTCATCCGCTTCATCTGTACCAGAGCGGGAGCTGGAGTGAATTCCAACGTGATCTGTTCACCCGTCAGGAGCGTCAGCCGTTCAAGCAGGTATTCCGTGAATTATATCTTCCTAACGAGGACGAATTGGCTAATGGTACGGTGTCCCGCCGATATGCCGGGTATCAGATTCAACCGAAAAAAGCAGTTGCTCTGCTCAAAGGACGCCAATGGACGGTCAGTTATGAAGAAGGTCTGCAGAAGGTAAGCTACGAGCATAATCTGATTGCAAATCTCTATGCCATGGCGGATTGGTTCTCACCGGCAGATACCGAAGCACCGACGCTGGAGACGGTGCAGTTCTACGATCGCAAGAGCTACAAACCTGTACCGTTGCAAGATGTACCGCTGACGTTTTTCTCGGAAGTTATGCGTGATATCGATCTGGTGGTCAGTGTTGCACATGTGGGAGGCGTAGATCCGGAAGCCAGCCTGACAACAATCGAGATGCGTCATGTCATTGTGAACGAGTCGTTGCGTCTGCTGAAGATCGACAATGTACGTCTGGAAGGGAATTACGCACGGATTGATGGTGAATTGGGTGAGTATGCTGTTCATCTAGGTAGCGGCAATGTATTCAAACAAGCCACAGGTGCCCTTCATATCGTACCAGTGCACAGTCAGCATCGGGGTCGAATCTTCCTGCCATTCCTTGACGAAGATCCGAGAACGGCTGAGATTCTGTCTAAGGTGATGTTGCTTGCCGAAGATAAGAAGATCAAGGACCCGCAGATTCTTGCACAGTTACAGAACTAGAAGTTAGCGAACTAGAAGTGAACCGCCCCATGGGGCGGTTCTTTTATTTGTTACCTCGATTTTCAATGTATCTCCGAATCTAAATATAACGAGTATAGATCAAGAAACATGGGGGGAAAGTGAACAAGCTGGAGAGATTTCAACATAAAGGCAGCTGAGGAACCTGATAAAAGGGACTTCAGTTGCTTTTATATTTTTGGATAAATCGATGGGCCGGATTGGTTCCGGTTTCAAATAGACCTAGGACCCAGAGTGTCTCAGCATATTCCTTAATCTGATAATTAATTACATTAATTAGTTGATCGGGAGTGGGTCGAACCGACTGTTTTTAAAAGTAAAGAATTTGTTCGAAAGTAGTTACGGAAATGTAAATAATTCGTTTTCTTGTTATGTTATCTGAATTCAAAGAGAGATGATTCCAAAGGACTAGACTCGATATAATCGGTCATTTACCAAATTTAAGGGGATGTAATTCACGATCATGTCGGCTATCGTTAGGAAGCGAAATCTGCTGTCTTGCTTGCAGGCTGCAGTTTCCGAAGCCATGTGCAGGACGACCTGAATGCTTGAAAGACTGGGATCAAGCCAGTTTGCATTCACTTGTATACATGTATTCAAGATGTGCACAAGAAAAATGATCAAGAGAGAAGGAGAGCTTACAACATGAACAGAAGACTCAATCTGATTTTCCTCAAACGATGGTTTATGCTACTCATCATCGTGGCGGTTGCGGCTATGCCGTTACACGCCTTCGCCGCGGAGGCGGAATCGGGGGCCAATCAACCATGGATGAACAAATCTCTATCTGCGGAGGAGCGCACCGAGTTGCTGCTCAAAGAGATGACGCTGGAGGAGAAAGTTGGATTCGTAACCGGTAAAGTAAATAACTATTATGGTTTCTATAATGATGGATTGGAGCGCCTCGGCATTCCGGCATTACAGATGGCAGATGGACCCGCAGGGGTACGTGTGGCCAACCCGGATGTGCAGGACAAAAAGTCCACGGCACTGCCGGCCCCAATTGCGTTAGCCGCTTCCTGGGACACTAATCTGGCCAAGAAATATGGCGATCTGATCGGTCAGGAAGCACATGATACAACACATAATGTAGTCCTCGGCCCTGGGCTGGATATTGCACGTACACCATGGGGTTCCCGGAACTTTGAATCGCTCGGGGAAGATCCATTGCTGGCTTCCGGTATGGGTGCAGCGTATGTGAACGGGATTCAAAGCAATCCGGTTATCGCTACAGCGAAGCACTACATCCTGAACAACCAGGAGACGGAGCGTTTCACGACCAATGCAACAGCCAGCGAACGTGCCATCCAGGAAGTCTATGCACGTCCGTTCCAGGCGATGGTTGAAAAAGCGGATCTCGGTTCCGCAATGTGTTCATTTAACCAGGTGAACGGTACATATGCTTGTGAGAACAAGGAGATGCTGACCGATGTCCTTAAGAATCAGTTTGGCTTCGAAGGGTTCGTCATGAGTGACTATGGTGCAAACTTCAGCACAGCCAAGTCCGCCAATGCGGGTCTGGATCTGGAGACACCTGGGGAGCCGTATGGCAAATGGGGAGACAAATTGCTGGAAGCCGTGAACAAAGGCGAAGTCAGCGAGCGAACCATTGATGAGAAGGTTAGACGTATTTTGCTTCAAATGTTCGATAAAGGGCTGTTCGATAACCCTGTAACGAACACACAAATCAATGCCAAGAAAGACGGCAAACAAGCACGTGAAATTGCAGAAGAGAGCATGGTTCTTTTGCAAAACAACGATAATGTGCTGCCACTTAACAAGAAAAACGTGAAATCCATCGCTGTCATCGGACCGGATGCAGATAACGCATCGGCTGCTGGTGGAGGAAGCAGTCTGGTTAATCCGACGTATACCGTAAGTCCACTGGAAGGCATTCGTAACCGTGCCGGTAATGATGTGGATGTAAAATATGCAGCCGGAACCGATCCAATCTCCGCAGGAGATGCATTTAATGGACCGTCTGCCGTACCTTCCACTCTTTTATCACCAACGGATGCTCAGAAAAGTGAAAGAGACTATGGTACAGATCGTGCGGAATACGGTCTGCGTGCTGAATACTGGACGAATAAAGATATGGAGGGTAACCCTTCTCTGGTCCGTACAGACAATCAGGTCAACATGAATCTTGGATTCTACAACTATGAAGGTTTTAACGCACAATCATCCAAGCTTCCGGTGACACCAACGAAATTCAATGCCAAAATGTCTGCTCGTTGGACAGGGGGGATCACAGCACCTCAAACGGGTGAATATAAACTGTCCCTGACTAGTCTCGGTTCTGCGAAACTTTATGTGGATGATAAGCTGCTCGTAGACAATCAAGGTGAAACATTGAGTACAACCAAGAAAGAAATCACGTTCAAAGAAGGCGAGTCCCACAATATTCGAATTGAGTATCGTACGGATTTCCCGGTACAGACCAATCATGATATGGGTGCACAGGTTCGTTTTGGCTGGGAAGCTCCAGAGGACGCTGTTGATATCAAAATGCAAAAAGCAGTCGATCTGGCCAAAAAATCCGATGTAGCTGTCGTGGTAACTCGCACGTATGACAGTGAAGGTTATGTAGACCGTTCCGACCTGGAACTGCCGAATAACCAGGAACAGCTGATCCGCAAGGTAGCGGCAGCCAATCCAAAAACGATCGTGGTACAAATGAGTGGTCGTGCTGTCGAAATGGACTCCTGGCAAAAAGAAGTGCCATCCATCGTTCAGGCTTGGTATGCAGGTCAGGAACAAGGTAATGCCGTGGCACGTGTTCTGTTCGGTGATGTGAATCCATCCGGTAAGTTGCCGGTGACGTTCCCGTCAGATGATTCCCAGACTCCGGTATCCACTGCGGAACAATTCCCGGGTGTGAATGGAGTGGGTAACTACTCCGAAGGTATCTTTGTAGGGTATAAAGGATATGACAAAGAAGGCATGACACCGGCGTTCGCTTTTGGACACGGACTGTCGTATACCGATTTTAATTATCGTAATCTGCATGTGAAGAACACAGGCAAAGGCGACAAAGCAACCGTGGAAGTATCTCTGAACCTGCGCAATACAGGTAAAGTTTCCGGTGCAGAAGTCGTACAGGTCTATGTTGGCAATCTGCCAACCAAAGTGGAGACGCCAGAGAAGCAACTTGCTGGCTGGGCGAAGGTTGATCTGAAGGTAGGCAAGCAGCAACGGGTCAACATTCAACTGGATCGCAGCGCACTGTCCTATTGGGATGAAATATCCCATGAATGGGTAATGCCTAAGGGTAAAGTTCAAGTGTATGTCGGCAGTGCATCGGATGATATCCGTCTGACAGGCAGTGTGAATATCGGAAGCAAGTCCGGTAAATAAAAGTGAAGTCAGGGAGATCAAAAGGTTGTTCTTCCTGTGAAATTTGCGTCAAATGCAGTTTGTTCTAATTCATATATATTAGGAAATGAGTCGTGGCCTAGTGGCCGCGGCTTTTTCCATAATGGAAGGAGAGTGGAGTGTGATGAATTTAGCCTGGAGAGAGCACCCCAAACGATGGATCATCCTGTTCATCGCTGTTTGTTGTATCGGTGCAGGAGTCTGGCTAATTCTCAACAGAAATGAACAATCCATTCCTCCACCGGTTGAGGACAAGCAGAGAACGGCCGAAGTCTGGTTAACGACGGGTGATCAGCAAAATCTGCTTACACCACAGAAGCCTATTCCAATTACAGATCACCATGAGGCAGACACAGGCTCTTCAGTTGCTTCAACGCGGGAGTCAGACACATCTCCGTCGGAGTTCACCATACAGATTGATCCGGACAAGACGTATCAGACCATGGATGGATTTGGCGCAGCGATGACGGGTTCATCGGTACATCTGATTGATCAGCTTCCAGAGGAAGAGCAAGAACAACTACTGAAGGAACTGTTTACAACAGAAGGGCTAAACATGGATATGGTGCGTCATACGATTGGTGCTTCCGATTATTCGGTGGGTGAATCAGGTGAGGCTTCAAGCTATACCTATGATGATATCGAGTCCGGCACGGATTATGAGATGGAACACTTTTCGATCGATAAAGATCGGGAGGTTGTGAATATGCTGGAGCGTGCAGCTAGATTGAAACCGGATCTTAAAGTATTGGGCACACCGTGGACGGCCCCGGCTTGGATGAAGTATGGGGCGAAAACTACCAACGGCTGGTATCTGGATTATAACGATCCCAGGGTATATGAAGCGTACGCGAGCTATTTTGTAAAATACATCAAAACTTATCAAGCGAAGGGCATTCCCATCTACGGGATCACGTTGCAAAATGAACCGGAGTTCACCTCGGATAAATATCCGAGTATGAGTATGGGGGCCGAAGAACAAGCCATGTTCATTCGGGATTATCTCGGTCCGGCACTACAGGATGCGGGACTGGATACACGAATCATCGCGTATGATCATAACTGGGATCAGGCGGTCGAATATACCGGCAAGGTGCTGGGTGATGAGCAGGCTGCTGCCTATATCGATGGATCTGCTTTTCACTGTTATGCGGGTGATCCATCTGCCATGTCGGAAGTGCATGAGCGCTTCCCGGACAAACATATCTATTTTACCGAATGTAGTGGTGGGGAGTGGAGTCCTGATTTTGGCGAGAATCTGAGCTGGCAGATGTCCAATCTCATCATTGGTGCACCTCGCAACTGGGCGAAGAATGTACTGCTCTGGAACATTGCACTCGATCCGCAAGGGGGTCCCACGAACGAGGGCTGTGAGAACTGCCGTGGGGTTGTGACGATTGACCCTTACAGTGATGAAATCACTAGAAATGTCGAGTATTATGCGTTGGGCCACATCAGCCGTTATGTGCGTCCGGGAGCTGTAAGAGTGGATTCCACGCAAGAACATGGGCAGATCGAGAACGTAGCCTTCCGCAATCCTGATGGAACGATGGTGCTGGTTGCAGCTAATACGGGTGAGGCAGAAGTTTCCTTAGATGTAGTCATGGACGGAGATACGTTTCAATATATACTGCCTTCCCAGTCGGCAGCAACCTTCCGTTGGAAGCCAAAAACGGGGGTAGAACGTTGACACAAGATTGGAAATTATGGGTACAGATTGAATGATGGACATGGTAAAATAAACGTAAAGTTATTTCAAATATGATGTATTATACAAGTCCGATCCCAGGATCGGGCTTTTACATATTCACTTACTAGAAAAGGAGAATACATTGGACATGTTAGTCGTTGCATATCGGGAACAGGATCATGACAAGTTGGTCGAGATCTGGGAGAGTGCTGTGCGGGCAACACATACATTTTTGGAAGAGCATCACATTCAGTTCTATAAAAAAGTGGTGAGTGATGTGTTGCAGCACCGGCAAGTCGAGGTTTGGGAAGTACTGAATACAGAGCAACAACCCGTGGGTTTTATTGGTTTGCATGATAACTTTATCGAGATGTTGTTTGTAGATTCGAGTCAACATGGACAGGGTCTGGGACGTCTGCTAATAAACCATACCTTCAAAATCAAAGGCCGTCACCTCAAGGTGGATGTTAATGAGCAGAATATTGGGGCAGCCCGATTCTATGAAAAGATGGGATTTGTACAGATGGGGCGGTCTGAATTGGATAGTTCCGGTAATCCGTTTCCACTGTTGCATCTGGAGATCAAACAGGAAGAGGCCGAGAGATTGTCGTAATGGATAGACCATGAGTTATAAATGACCAGGATGAGGAGTGTGCAGGATGACACAGATCAAGGTGACACCGGAACAACTGGAGACGGTCAGTGGGCAGTTCGCTCAGGCACATCAGCAATTATCGGGCTTCATGTCCACATTGGACGGCAAGATGAGTGTCATGCGCAGCAACTGGGATGGCATGGAGCGTGAGCGTTTTTATAACGATTATTCAACGGCTCAAGGCACGATGAAATCTGTTCTGGAACTGGTTCTGTCCATTCAGTCGGAGCTTAAGAAAATTGCCGAGCGTTTCCGCACGACAGATGAGGAGGCGGTGAGCCAGGCAATCATGACGGCGCTGACCGCAGCGCGGGCGCTATCAACCATGGGCAAAAATAAAGGCGATGATCTGGACAAAACGCCAGGTCCACCAAAGAACATGGATGAATGGGATGAGAAGGATGCCGAGAAATACCAGAACTATGAGGAAATGCTGAAGAAAGCCAAAGAGATGGGTGACGAAGAACTGGCGCAGCAGATTCAGGCCAGCATGAACATCATTCGGCTTCAGTATGAAGATGTAATCTATCAGACTGACCCCAACACTGGCAAGACGGTAAAAATAACCGAGGATTCCATCGTAGGTACGTATCAGGTGAAAAGCGACAAGGGTGAAACGACCACCATCAGTCTGGATAAACAGGGCAATGTGGTGGACTATACCAAAGATACGGAAAAGTATAAGTATTCGGAGCAAACGCACACCACCAGTCAAGGCGAGCATCTCTTTGGCAAAGCAGCACAAACGGCTACAGCCTACGGCATTGGTCTGTTGCTCACAAGCAAGACGGGCTCTGCCTTTACGGAACATGCGACAGGACTAGGTTCATCCTTCGTCGCGGATAAATTCCTGTTCTCCGTGCCGGAGGAAGGCGAGACACGTACGATGATCTACCGTACCAATAAGGAAACGGGCAAAATGGAAAATATGATCGTGGTCACGCGTGGCGACAACGATATTGAATATACTCCGTGGCGGGATTACTTCTAAGCCACGGATGGAATTCGCAGGCGGGCAACGCAGGGCTACCTGATTGCGGCCTGCTTGCCGACCCACAGCATGGAGCCATGTGTGTTCATGTGACACATGGCTAAAAGCAAGGGGCAGGCGGCTTATCCGTGAGACTGCCCATAGAGAAACACCCCGGCAACCTTTTCCCTGAGATGGGAAGGCTACTGGGGTGTTTTGGATTCTCCTTACCGATTAGCCACGGTCAACGGACCGGACTGTAAGGAGATCTTTTTTTGCCAAAGATTAATGGGTCTCTTCATCCAGAAAAGGTTTGTTCACCGCATAATACATGAAGCCCATCAGCAGCACACCACCCACCAGATTACCCAAGGTCACGGGCACCAGGTTGTGAAGCACACCTTCAAATGAGATCGTCCCGGGGTGGTTCAGCACAAGTGCAATCGCGAACGTACACATATTGGCGATGCTGTGCTCATATCCCGAGATGAAGAAGCAGAACACAAAGAGCATCATGGCAAACATTTTGGCTCCATTCTCCTTCATGAACATCGGAACAAAGAACGCCATACATACGAGCCAGTTACACAAAATCCCCCGGAAAAAGAGCTGCATGGTCGGAACTTCCATCTTGTGTTCCACCACGCTTAACAAAAAAACGTTCACCTGGGACGAGTCGAATAATCCGGTCAGGTAGATTAACAGGGCAAACACGGCTGCGCCCATCAGGTTACCGCTATAACTCGCAATCCACAGCTTGATGACTTCGAACCAGCGCAGCTTCTTGCGAAGCGCCGCATACGTATAATAGAACGTATTGCCCGTGAACAGGTCACCGCCACCGTAAGCGATCAGGATGATGGCCGCGCCAAACGTAATGGCTGCCATCGGATAGGTAAACGGGGATTGCTCCATATAAAAGAAGTTACCTGTCTTAAACGCCACGATGACGCCGAATCCGATAAACATACTGGCCAGCATGGAGCGTGCAAGGTACCTGATTAAGCTTTGTTTGTAAATCTTGTGTTTCTTCAGAGCTAGTTGTTCCACGTTCCGTAGAGCTTCCGTTTCCATAATTCTCCTCCAGTAGTTAAGTTGAATGATTGCATTAACTTACAAATCTCACCAAGTTCCTTTTATTATAACTATTTTTGAGATAGTAACACGCTTTTTAAAAAAAAGAATATCTTTAACCAGTTTAAGTTTATTTTGGATGTAAGCATATAATATGGGTTCGTATTGTTTGCATTTTTTGAATAGTTATTTGCATATTTTTCTCGTTCCAAAATTCCAAAATTTATATAGAACAATGTATCCCCATGTTAAGTGAAATTTGTATGGGTTACATCGATATAATCTTCTTTTATCTGGGTTTTTTACTAGTTGTTTTGTTCAGAAATTGTTCAGAGCATCTTGATAAACTTTGTGCGGAAAACGAAGTTTTATTGGGAGGAACAAATATGAATCAGGATTGGAAAAAGGTGTTGCTGACTTCACTGGTAGTAGGCATGCTGTGGGGAACTCAATTTGTCAACGCAGCAGAGCAAACCGGAGAAGCAACAGTCTCCGTATCATCGGTTTTTACAGATCAGAACGATATACGATCGTCCTCTCTTCAAGCGGTAAAGGAAGCAGTAGAGAAAGGGTTGATCTCAGGTTACCCAGATGGATCATTTCACCCGGACAAGCCTTTGACTCGGAGAGAAATGGCTGTGTTGTTGGCCAAAGCATCACAATTAGAGACTGATAAGACTTCCAACACTGGGCTTAACCATTCAGATTGGGCCACTCCTTATATTGAAGCAATCCGTCAAGAGGGATGGATGACCAGTGATGCAACAGGTAATTTCCGTGCTAACGATCCGATTCGTCGTGAAGAGCTTGCTTCCATTTTGGTAAGAGTTACAGGAACACAAGGAGCAAAGGGAGGCCAACAGCAGACGCTTGCAGATGAATCTACGATAAGTGGTTGGGCTAAAGAACAGGTACATACGGCGTTGAAACTGGGTTTATTGGATTCCAATGAGGGGAAATTCGAATCCAAGGCTTTGGTGGAGCGGCAAGATATAGCAAAAGTTCTCGTTGATGTTTTCCAGACGGGTGAGCGGACAGCCTCTTTGACTGCACTGGACGGAGATATTGCTTATGTGGATGGACGTCCATTTGTGATTAGTCAGGCATTGCAAAGAATTTTGAATGACGAGAACAAAGAAGCATTGCAGAACGCAGTAATTACTTATGATGCACGTACACGTAACCTGTCTGCCTTATCAGAAATCCAGATCACCCAAGCAGGCACGCTACAAAATTACGTGAAATTGAATATGGTTGGTACCTCCTATCAAGGTGTGATCACAGTCTCTTCAAATCATGTTGCTCTCAAGGCCGATACCTTGTCCAAGGTTGTATTAAAGCCAGGCGTAAGTGCGATAGCGATTGATGGAGATATCGATGCGGTAACCGTAGATACGACTGACAAAGTCACTGTTCTAGGAAGTGGAACGTGGAAGGAAGTTGTGTTAAAAGACGTGAAGTCCATTATTCAATTACCGGCAAGTGTAAAAACAAATACAGTTATTCTTCCAAAAGGCGGTGTAACCTCACAGATCATTCGTAGTGCACCGCCACTAACCGCACCATCCAGCAATACCGTGGCAAGCAACTCCAATACTGGCTCAGGATCATTGACACCAACTCCTACACCGACTCCAGAACCTGAGGCGCCGGTTATTGTACCTCCGTCTCCTCAGAATAAACCGCCTGTTGTTCAGTCTAACATCTCTGACATGATGGTGGTTTTCGGACAAGGCATGCAAGAGGTTGATCTTGGAGCTGTATTTACTGATCCAGATGAGGACGAGCTAAACTATGAAATTACCGAAATCGATCATAACATCGCTACTGCGAATATTCAGCATTCAAAATTAAAAATTGTGGACGTTGCTATAGGGCAAACCACGGTTACGGTGAAAGCTGCAGATGGAAAAGGAGGAAGTGTATCGGCTACATTCATTTATTTGGTAAAACCGGCCTTTGTTCCACCACCATTCCCGCCTTTACCGCCTATCATCATCCCACAACCACCAATCAACCATGCTCCTGAAGTGGTAAAAACACTGCCAACTGTTGTGGTTGAATTGGGTACCGTGAGTAAGACAGTTGATTTGGCTGATGTGTTCGCTGATATGGATGGCGACATTCTATCGTATTCAGCGCAATCTTCTGATCCCGCTGTGGTAGAAGTGAGTGTACAAGGAGATATATTGACTTTAGATCTCAAGAACGTTAATGGTTCTGCCACCGTTAGCGTCAAGGCTACTGATCCCGCTGGTAAAGACGCTGAGACCACATTCACGGTTAAGGTGGAGGACCCGGATGCAGGGAAGGGCCTGTTTATTTCCGAGGTGGTCTGGGGAGAAGGCACTACTCAGGCTATCGAACTGTATAATCCAACGTCCAAACCAATTGAACTCAGTCACTTTGAGATTAAACGTAGTGATATAGACGATCCGATTACGTTTGCTTCTGGAACTATCATTGCACCTTATAAAACAATGGTCATTGCCGATGACTCCACAGATTTCCCGATCAATGAGGACGAAATCTATTATATGTCTTTTAATTTTGATATTGATCAACCCCAAGACATTACTTTGATACTCTATCAGATTAACGATGGGGAACCTATGGATACAGCCATCTTGAAGCCTGCGCAATCTTTAACAAGGACGTCAGGCAATGTTCATGGTGATGCAAATTATGACGGGGCACGATGGATCCAACAAGGAGAGAACTATTACAACGGTCTGGGTAACTACACATCCTCACCTTCGATTCCTTAATTTTGAATATCCCACATGAAGGAGAACATCTATGCCCAAAATAAGAAGGACTGTGCAGCTCGCTTTGATTGCGTTGCTTCTTTCCAACACTGTACCTGTATCTGCACAACATGATAAGTCGGAGGCACAGATTATGTCTGTGTCTGACATATCCTCAGATGATAATAACAATAGCAAATTAAACGATGTTATGAATAGGGCCGTAACCATGGGGTTCATCAAAGGTGATCCGGATGGGGATGTTCGTGCAGCTGACCCAATCACCCGTCAGGAACTGGCAGTTGTTCTTGCTCAAGCTCTGGGTCTCACACTGGACAAGTCAGTCTCAGCATCTTTTACGGATGTGAAATCTACTAGTTGGTCAGCACCTTCGATTCAGGCGGTCAAGAAGGCGGGGATTTTACAAGGAGATGCAACAGGGCGTTTCCGCCCACAGGCCCAGATTACTGGACAGGAACTGGTGACAGTTCTGGTAAGAGCCACGGCTTTGGCTAAACAAGAAGTTCAGGGAGATTCTCTCCCCTCAGATTGGAAAGAAGCGAGTACATGGGCTGCTCCATATATTCGAACTGCTGAGAAGGCTGAAATTCTAAGCGAATATCAGGGACCGAATAAAGTTAAACAAGGGCTTGTTCGGGGTGAAGCCATAGGCATGTTGTTGTCGGCCCTATTCCCGGAAAACCGCTTGTCTGTCATTCAGTCAATCGAAGGAAAGCAGATTCAGATCAACGGTGTTGTCTATCAGATTTCTGAACAAGTGGGAGGCCTTTTGAATAATCGCAATAAGGCTGTACTGGTTCAGGCTGGAATACGGTTTAAGAGTCAAAATCATACACTCACCGAGATCAACGGGTTGGAAATTAGAACGGGGGGTCAGGATGCGGCCCCAGGAAAAGCTGAATTTAGCGGAAATCTGCTATTGGAGGGTGGAGCCGCCGTAATTCATGGGGATCTAACGACGAAGGCAGACTTTGTTTCAGTGGAAGGACTTACAGTCGAGGGCAAGCTGACGATTGCCCCCGAGGTCAAACATGATTTTTATGCCAAAAATATCAGTGTGAAACAGTCTGTTTTCGTTTATGGCGGTGACAGTAATACGGTTGTATTTGACAATTCCACTCTCAATAATGTGGATGTAGATAAAAGCGATGTACATGTGGCACTAACAGGGGATACCCGTACTCAAGAAGTCAACATTAGATCAGACAGTATGTTTGATATCGGGAAAACAGCTAATCTCCCGTTATTAAATATTCTCGAAGGTACAAGCAAAGTGGAGCTACAAGGAGCCGTTGATACGGTTCAAGTGAATACATCCAAGTCCCTGCAACTCAACGGTAACATCACTTTACAGCAACTCAATGTGGATGGGACAGGCGCTGTCAACATTAATGCATCAGGCTCCATTCAACAGCTTCAAGTGAATAACCCTTCCGCGCAGGTTAATGTGGCGGGCAATGTGAAAGTTTCGGAGATTTCTTTGGCTGCTGGAGTCTCGTCTTCAGTTGTAAGTGGAAATACAGGAACGTCATCTCCAAATCCGGTATCTCCTTCGTTAGGGGGAGCAAGTGGGGGGAGTGGAGGCGGAACATCTCCTGTTGTTGCCAATCGTGCTCCTGAACTACTCAAATCATTCGAAAGTCGCAAGTTTACGCGGAATGGACAAGGAGCAACGTTAAACCTAAACAACTATGTGACGGATCCGGATGGTGACTTGGTAACTTATACGATCAGTTCATCCAAACCTGCCGTTGCAAAGGTTATCCTGAATGGATCGCAATTGGATGTTGTTCCCTTGGAGGATGGCACGGCTACCATAACAGTAACTTCCAATGACGGTCGTGGTAAAAGGCTGAGATCCACATTCGAAGTCTGCGTGAATAGACCTCCTCTTGCATCACCAATTCCTGATCAGGAATTGATAGCTGAGTCAGGTAGCAAGGATGTAGATCTCATGGTCTATGTTATGGATGATGTGAAGTATGAATCGGAGTTGCTATACAGTGTAACAAACAGTGCCCCGGAAATCGTGCACACTGAAATCGTGAAATCGAACTATGCTGAATCTGTACTGAGGTTAACGCCTAAAAAGGCAGGGGAAGTTATTCTTAAAATTAAGGTAGATGATGGGCAAATAGCAGATGATGGCAGTACGGGAGTTACTGAGCTTGACATGAAAGTTGTTGTTCTGCCACCACTCAATCGTGCGCCCGTGGGGGAAGCCCCATCGAAAATAGAGGTATACCTGGGGGAAGACATCCCTGTAGTAAAGTTGAACGAGGGATATACTGATCCAGACGGTGATCCTTTGACGTATACAGCGACTTCATCCAATCCAGACGGGGTAACAGTAGAGGAAAATGAGGGTGAACTGAAGTTAACATCACTTCAAAATGGGACGTATACGATATCATACACAGTGAATGACGGTAACGGAGGAATCACTACAGATTTCTTTGAAATCGATATTCTACTCGTTCCAAATCATAATCCGGTAGGAAATTCACCAGGATGGGTTGAAGCATACCTGGGTTTCCTCACAGATCCTATCCCCTCGGTTGACTTGAATGATTATTATACAGATCCGGATGGTGACCCACTTACATTCAGTGCATACTCCTCTAATCCTCACTTAATTGTTAAGGAGGAAGCGGGTGTACTGAACTTTACCGCTATAGAATTTGGAGAATACATCATTTATTATTCAGTTGAGGATGGAAAAGGTGGTCTCATTTCAACTGCATTTCAGATAAGGGTTAATCCTAAGCCTAATGCTTCTCCAGTGCTTACTCAACATCTTCCTGCTCAAACGGTGTTTGTAGGTAAGGAAGATGCGGTCATCAATCTCTCGGATTATTTTAATGATCCCGATGGAGACGCATTAGAGTTTAATACACCACTTGATTTCAATAATCTCCTGATCGCAGCGGTGGATATTCAAGAAAACAAGCTGATTATTCATCCAAGACGGGTTGGTAAATTTCAAGCTAACATCAAAGCAAAAGATATGTATGGAAAAGAAGCGTCAGCCTATATTGACATTGAAGTTCTTGAATCTGGGAATATCAGTTCAATTCCGGATCAAACGGTAACATGGCCTTGGTCTGTTCAAAATCTTGACCTGACATCGTACCTGCTGAATTTTGATTCAGCCACGTTAACAGTGGATGCTTCCTCAGCAGATCCCAATATTGCGACGGTTTCTACCAATAGTTCACAGATAACTGTTGCTCCAGTTGCTGCAGGAAATACGACAGTCACGTTTACGGTATATGATCAGAAAGGTCGTAGCGAACAAGCGTCCTTTGGCGTGACTATACAAGGAGAACCTACTGGCCCTAACTTGGCCCCCGAGGTAGTAAGTAGCATTTACGAACAAGTATTGACACCTAATGTAACGAATGAGCGCACGTATGATCTGAGTCAACTATTCAGTGACCCCGATGGAGATGCGATGCAATTCACGATAAGCAACAGCTCAAATGAAGCGGTGAATGCAAGCATTAATGGTAACCAGATTATACTAAAACCGGGAACAGGGAATGTCGTTGCCCCTTTAACGATAACAGCAAAGGATGGAAAAGGTGGACAGGTAGATTACACCTTCAACGTTCGCACTGCTTCTCTAGTTAACGGTGGGGTTATGCAGATCAATACGAAGTCCGGCGTCATAGATCCTCTGACCCTTACAGCTTCCAATTGGTTCCCTGGGCAGACGAGTTTTAAAGTATATAGCGGTACGCCGGATTCGACGTTTACAGGACCGGATACGATTAATTCTTCCCAGATCCCTTTGAGTGTATCTCCGTTATTATTCTGGATCATAGGGGATGACGGTAGGGCCGTGGTCGTTCAGGTAAACTCGAAAAATCAGGGCACCTCAGAGTTGTTCTTCTCTCAGTATGCAGACGCAGGGGACGGACGCAGTGTAGTTCAACTTTATTACACAGGTGACGGTGATCCGTCGCATAAAGCAACCGGATATCAGTTGGAAGTTCATCAATGGATGAAAAAGACATCCACAATGAAAGTGACAACAAAAAACATATCTGATGTTACTTCAGGGTTACCTTATATAAACATCAATTATACTTTTTACGACTTTTTCGATATAACGTCAGCTTGGTACTACAATGATGAATTAGAATTGTATAATCCGAATGAGTATAATGTCGTTGCGTTCGTTCTGAGAAAAGATGGACGAATCGTAGATGTCCTAGGTGACCCAACTTCACATGATCAATTCATGCCTGCTGGCGGGACGTTTATTCGAAAACGGGGGATATATACAGGTTCACAACAGTTCTCATTAACCGGTGAATGGAATGAGTTTCCTAAAGGAACTCTACAGTACGTGGACAAACATACACCGTAGACTTGTATTTGCTACAATGATGTTCAGTTTAACAGAGGGTACGTCCTAATAACGAAATGAAAATCCTCCATGCTCTGAAAGAGAGTATGGAGGATTTTTTTCATTTAACCGGATACGGATACATGCAGGATCTAAGAATTTCGTTCTTCTGCTCCTCTGTTCGTTCACGCGGTGCCAATTCTTCTGCATAGGAACGCTCCACCTTGGCGCGCATAAAACGCTCCGCATATTCGTTTGGACGAGAGTGAAGTTCTTTGGCGTACTCACCAAATGAGCTGACATCCCGTACCTTTTCCAACACACTGTTCAGTAGCGGACTGCCTGCATAGAGCAAGGAGGCCGTCTCTTCAGATTCAAACTTGAGGAACAGAATAGCTTTCTGTAGGGCGTTGATTTCACCTTGGGTGAGGTAAACAGCCTGCGTAGCATGCTCTCCTGATGCTTCTGTTTCTTCTGTTTCTTCTGCTTCTTCTGATGCTCCTGGTGTTCCTGGTGTTCCCGGTGAAAATGGTTCATGGCCCTGATTCATAAATCATCACTTCCTGATATGGAATGCAGTTCTCGCTTGGCGGAAGCGCCGAAATGCGGATGAGATTGAAGAGATTTTAGCGCAAGGACTGCGCTTGGAACATGTTTGTGAGCAGTAAGAATAGCAAAAGCTGCACCTTGAAGTAAAATGTAGGCATTCCCCGACAATACATCCTGAGCCAACGTAATCTCAGCTTCGGTAGCAGGTAACAAGGCTAGAGTCTGTAACGCATAAATCTGTACATCCTCATCTTCTTCCGATTCACGAACAAGTTGTGCGGCAGCATGACGAATTTCATCCAAAAGTGAGGAAGACTCTGCCATGCCTAAAGCACGCCATGCTTCAATACGGATGAGATCTTCTTCATGTAAATCCATGCCAATCGCGAGAACTTGCTGAGTAAGTTGGCTATCGGTTAGTTCGATCAGATCACGAAGTGCCTGGAGTTTCTCTTCACCGCTGATTTCGTTAAAATTAGGGTGTTCATTGTTGTTATGATTGAAATGATTCATATCAGACATTGGCTATCATTCACCTCCTGAAGAATATGAAGATGGGGG
This sequence comes from Paenibacillus sp. 2KB_22, assembly GCF_052115745.1. Lineage (NCBI taxonomy): Bacteria > Bacillati > Bacillota > Bacilli > Caryophanales > Paenibacillaceae > Paenibacillus > Paenibacillus sp. 2KB_22. Next base: position 186,552 of record NZ_JBFRHG010000006.1, on the reverse strand, counting down.
CGGAAGAATGATCGGACGAGCTGCCAACGCTTCCTCAACAATCTGTTCCGGCGTAAGGTCTCGATCATCCCAGAAAATCAGATTACTGATCTCTGCATAGGGGACCAGCTGCTGTAGCTCCGTTAACATGTCATCCAACTCAGCTTCGGTTCCTTCGGCGTCCATTAGTTTGCGAACCAATTCTACCAGATGCGATCGATTGTCCATATGTATTTACACCTCCTGAATGATTAATATCGTGAACCAACTAGTCTTTCATGGGCTCATTAAATGGATCATATATAATGATCACCGGTAAAAATTTGGGCTCAAGCATCAGACTTATGAGTTGTTCATCTTGATCAGTATAAGAAATGATATAGTTCCCGAAATGAGACTCGTAGATGAAGTTTTGGAATTGAAAGGAATGTTCTGGATACTTTATCTTCATATATAGCGTAGTAACTCCTCGGGCTAAGGTTTCTTTTAACATAGGAATTTGGGCCAAAAGCATAATAGCGACCAGAAAAATTAATATACGTTTAGCGAGACGGGTCAGATGGATTCACCCCATTATCGTAAAACAGTATTTAACAAATTATGAAGGCCCATCTCAAAATAGATGTCACTCCATACGTATAGCCAGATTACCAAACTGCTCGCCTTTTTCCATGCGTTCGAATGCTCTCGCTACGTCTTGCAACGGATATACGCTATCGATTACAGGATGTATGTCATGCTGCTCCACCCATCGCAACATCTGCACAAACTCCTCACGGCTGCCCATAGAGGTGCCGATCAGACTGATCTGCGGGAAGAAGATAGAGCGAATTGGTAGGGTCAGATCATCCCCCGAGCTTGCACCATACATCACGATACGTGCACCTGGTCTGATTATATCAAAATATTTCGGAAACATGGCTTGTCCGATGCTATCCAAGATCATGTCCACAGGTTCCAGATCGTTCTGCAAAATCCAATCGGCATGACTATCCAACGCATGGGTAGCACCCAAGCCCAGTGCCTCATTTCTTTTGGCTTCACTTCTGGAGGTGACAGTCACCTTGGCACCAGCCGCTACTGCCATGAGCAGGGCATAAGTTGCCACACCACCGCCAATACCGGGAATAAGGACATGTTCACCTTGCTTTAATACGCCGCGAGTAAACAAGGCGCGATAGGCCGTCAGCGCTGAAAGGGATAACACGCCTGCTTCCTCCCAAGATAGGTGGGCTGGCTTAGGCAGGGCATTTTCAGCAGGCAACGTTATATATTGAGCCAGCGTTCCATCCGTAGGACCACCAACAATATCGGGCACGATCGGTACGTTATTCGCAACTTCCCAACCGAGTGTAGGATGGATAATGACTTCATCCCCTATCTCGAGTCCACTTACACCTTCGCCAATCTCTACGATAATACCTGCTCCATCGGAACCGGGAATGAGCGGGATGTCCTGGGTTCCGCGTCCTGCCATGATAAATAGATCCCGATGGTTGATTCCAGCGGATTTCAATTGGATCTGCACTTCCCCGGCTTCGGGTACCCGAGATGTTGACTCTGTATATTGAAGACCAGCAAGGCCGCTCTGGCCCGAATGGATCATAGCTTTCATGTCAATATTCCTCCTGTCTATCTAGCCAGATTTCACTACTGAGCCTCATTGTACAGATAGGGCAGATTCACGTAAAATGAACAAAAATGATTGTCAGTATCATTGAAAATAATAGATAAGCACTTTGCATGAATTAGATGATGAAGAATGAATGCCGATATAACGACGAGCAGGTGATCAGGGTATGGATGCAGGTGATTTGAAAATTTTTCAGGCGGTTGCCCGCGAAGGTAGTATCAGTAAAGCTGCACTCGCACTCAATTATGTACAATCCAATGTGACCACACGAATCAAACAGTTGGAGACACAGCTACAAGTACCGCTGTTTCATCGTTCCAATCGGGGGATGTCTCTTACACCAGCGGGCGAGAACCTACTGGTGTATGCGGATCGAATTTTGCAATTATTATATGAAGCAGAGCAGGCCACACAAGTGGGGAATCCGCCTTCCGGCATGCTTCGTCTGGGTGCCATTGAGACAGCAGCTTCCACTTTCCTCACGCCGCTCCTGGCTGAATACAGTTCATGTTACCCGGAGGTACAACACTCGCTTGTCACGGGTGGGACCCATGAGCTGAATCAGAAGGTGATTCAACATGAATTGAATGGGGCGTTAATATATGGCCCAATCGATCATCCTGATCTGAACTATATGAAGATGTATGACGAGGAATTGGTATTGATCGCCGAACCTGGAGTACATGAGATACACGAGTTATTGTCCAGGCCGATGTTATTTTTTGAGATCGGATGCACACATCGCACTCAGGCGGAATCCTTTTTGAAAGATCAGGGTATCCACTCACTGAGCATTATGGAATATGGAACACTGGACACGATTCTGAATGGGGTATCTGCCGGGCTCGGTGTATCATTGCTGCCGCGGTCTTCAGTTACCAAAGCAGAATTAAGAGGTGAGATCGCGGTGATGTCTTTGCCAGATCCCTATTGCCGATTGGAAGTAGGATTTGTGTATTCCCGTGGTGAATATATATCTAGTGCGCTAAGCGCTTTGGTACAGATCATTACAGAACCAGAACTTTAGAGGTTGTTGAAAAAGATAGCTTTTGAACACGCATTATAAAGGAGTGAATGGCTTTGGAGGATACTACGTTAACATTGGCTGATGCATTTAATCAGGTAGATTTTATTGTAGGCGGTCACGGCAGTCGCCAAGTGAAGGTGCTTCAGAACGTACTGGATCAGGTTGATGGGGAGCTGTATAGTGACCACTACGGCAACGGCTCCATCATTGAAGAATTTCAGCAACAGATGGCTGACATTCTCGGCAAGGAATCGGCGGTATTTTTCCCAAGCGGAACGATGGCGCAGCAGATTGCATTACGGATCTGGTGTGACCGAATAGGAGTAAAGCGAGTAGCTTACCACCCTCTGTGTCATCTGGAAATCCATGAGGAAGACGGATTGAAAGAGTTACACCAGATTGAATCGATTTTGCTGGCGGACAAGGATCGGTTGATTCGTTTAGAAGATGTACAAGCGCTTGATCAGGACATTGCCTGCCTGCTGTTGGAACTGCCACAACGCGAGATTGGGGGGCAGTTGCCAGCATATGAAGAACTGGAAGCGATCTCGGCCTATTGCCGTGAGCGCGGGATTAAGCTGCATCTGGACGGGGCACGCCTGTTTGAGATTACTCCCTATTACGAGAAAACGCCAGCGGAGATTTGCAGTCTGTTTGATACGGTGTATGTGTCCTTTTACAAAGGGATCGGGGGCATTGCGGGGGCCATATTGGCCGGGGACACGGATGTGATGCAAGAGTCGAAAGTATGGAAACGGCGGCACGGCGGTGATCTGATCGGCCTGTATCCGTATATTCTGAGTTCCCAGTATTATTTCAATGAACGAATTGGCAAAATGGAGCTTTATTATGAGCAGGCTAAAGAACTGGCATCTCTATTGAATGATTGTCACGGGATACATACCTTGCCCGAGGTCCCGGTATCCAATATGTTCCATGTACATTTTGCGCTCGCTGCTGCCGAAGTTGAACCAATCCTTGTGCAAATGGCTCAGCGGTTTGGCATAGGAATGACTTCATATCTGAACAAGACTAGTGGGAACAGCTGTGCCTTTGAATTGTCCACGGGTGATCGTTATGAGAATATTCCCCAGGATAAGCTGCGTGCAGCACTGGAATGGCTGGATCAAGAGTTGCGTACACAGGTGAGATAACAAGCGGATTCTAATGTAAAGGGGGAGTTCAAGTGAAGTCGATGGAATTAGAACCGATTCGTGATCTTTTGGTGAAAGCTTACAATACGACTATGGGAGAAGGGTGCACGCCCGAAACGCAACAGGGCATTGAGAATTTTGAGCAAAAGTATAACGTGCAACTGCCCGCAGCGTACCGTGCACTTTTGCTTGAATTCGGGGCATGTAATTTCGGCGATCCTGCCTTGTATTCAGCAAAAGAACTGGATTGGGCATATCCCGAGTTTCTGGAAATCTACCGTGAAGTTAAGAAAGAGTACAAGCTGTCGGATGATCTCAATCCGTTCCCGATTGGTGGATTTGGCGAAGGTAGTATGGCTATGCTGGATCAGACCTCGGGCAAGATACTGATGTTGATCCACGATGCAGGAGATACGCCAATTCGAGAGATTGCGGTAGACTTTAATGATTTAATGACGATGCTGACGGAGTCTGCGATCTGGGTACAGGAACAGATGAATTAACAGGGAGACGGAAGGAAGCGCAACAGACCTATGGATATTCGCAAGTTAAGATATTTTGTAACCGTGGCGGAGGAGCTTCATTTTCACCGTGCAGCGGAAAAATTAAACATGACGCAGCCACCCCTGAGCCAGCAGATTCAAAATCTGGAGGAAGAGCTTGGCGTAAAGTTATTGGAGCGCACGAGAAAAATGGTTCGTTTGACGCCAGCGGGTGCCGTCTTTCTGGAACAGGCCAGACTCATCATGGCCCAACTTGATCGATCTATTCAGCTTACACAAAAGGCAGATCAAGGTATCATTGGGCATATATCCGTAGCCTTCGTGGATTCCGCTTCGGGCGGGATCATGGTGGAGGTGCTTAGAAAATTTCGCACTGCGTATCCGCAGATTGAATTGACATTACGTGAGATGACTTCGTCCCAACAATTACAGGCATTGGAAGACGGACAGATCCATATTGGATTTCTGCGGTATCAGGAAGATACCCGACATGTTTCGTTCCGCCCCTGTCAGGAGGAAACGTTGCTCGCCGTGTTGCCAGATCATCACCCGATGTCAGCCCAAACTCAGGTTTCGATTCGAGAACTGGCGGATGAAGATTTTATTTTATTCCCACGGCATCTGGGCTCCCCATTTCATCGAATGGTCCTGGAGTATTGTAGGGCACATGGCGTAGACCCTCGAATTACGCAGGAAGCGATCCAAATGTATACGATTGTGAATCTCGTTGCAGCGGGCATGGGTATTTCCATTGTTCCCTCCTCGGTGAATGTGTTCCAGCGAAAGGGTGTGGTCTTTCTTCCATTACAAGAAAATCCGCCCTCCGTACCGTTGTATACGGCATGGCGAACGGATATGAATCAGGAAGTGGTATCCCGTTTTATGGACATTGTTGAGGGGGAATATGAGTTGCACTAAAGGTTATTTACACTTACACTGCGATGACAGAACAACCTTCCAATCGCTGTTATCCCCAGATTTTTTCGATCCCTTTTCTCAAGGGGAAATCTGGTGCTAAAGGCGAAGTGTATGCTTCCGAAGTAGCTTTCTTGCAGAAAGCTTTTAGCTCCGCTTTTTCAGGTTTTTTCTGTCCTCTCCGTTTTCGTGTAAATGATTAGTTCAACTTAGTATGTTGTGAGTAGTAAAAAAGAAACTATCCCGTCTTGGCTGGATCACGCTCAATCCACGGATTCAGTATTTCATCAATACGAGTCATGATCGCAGAGTCCAGTTTCACACCAGAAGCTTTTACATTTTCCAATACCTGCTCCGGTCGGGATGCACCAATAATGACGGAACTGACATACGAGTGCTGAAGAACCCACGCCACAGCGAGTTGTGGAAGAGTTAGACCAATCTCTTTAGCGAGCGGAACAAGCTGTTGTACAGCGGTAAGAACATCTTCGCGTAACCACTGACCAGCCAGTTTATTGAAAAAGGGTGCGCCTGCCTCCCCAGCTGCACGTGATCCGGCGGGCAACGCTTCGTTAGGCGCATATTTGCCTGATAGTATACCCTGAGCCAGAGGAGACCATGTAATCTGTCCAAGTCCTTCTTGGTCGCTTGCAGGTACCACTTCTTGCTCAATCACACGCCATAACATTGAATATTGGGGCTGACTTGCAATGAAGGGTACATGAAGTTCCCGCGCCAAAGCGGCTCCTCTTGCAATCTGATCCGCGTTCCATTCACTCACCCCGATGTAATGAACCTTGCCCTGACGCACCAGATCGGAGAATGCCAGAAACGACTCTTCCAGCGGAGTATTGTAATCATAACGGTGAGCATAATAGACATCAATATAATCAGTCTGTAGCCGCCGTAATGAACCATTGCATGCTTCTATGATGTGTTTACGTGAAAGTCCGCGGTCATTATGACCTGTGCCGGTTGGATGACAGACTTTGGTGCATAGTTCAATACTTTCTCTTCGTATATCCTTAAGAGCCTGTCCCAAGACAGTTTCTGCCTTCGTATTCGAGTACACGTCTGCCGTATCAAATGTGGTAATGCCTGTATCCAAAGCGGCCCGTACACAAGCTTCTGCTATTCCATCCTCGACTTGCGCTCCATGCGTAATCCAGTTGCCGAGTGAAATCTCACTGACGGTTAATCCACTGTTTCCTAATTTACGATATTCCATGTATGCCGCCTCCCTATGTGATCTGGACTCCATTGTAGCAATGGCAGATTAATAGGTGAAATATCTTTTAACCTCATCTTTGATACGAAAAAAGTATCAGTGAACCTACATTTTCTCCTGGAGGTATTTGCGATAGAGAGCAGGCGTAATTTCCTCGAACTTTTTGAATATTTTAATAAAATATCCCGATTCATTGAATCCCAGCTCATCACTGATCTGTGAGACAGGCATGTCGGTGACCTCCAACAATTGCTTAGCCCACTTAATCTTGAGTTTTGCCAGGTAGGTTGTGAAGTTCTCGCCGGTTTCCTTGGCAAATAGCCTGCTGAAATAACTCGGACTCAGGTGGCATAGATCAGCCATTTGTTTGAGCGAAACTTGTTCGCTTTTGTGACTATGAATGTATTCAAAAGCAGGCTGAAGCACCGGACTGGAGCTTTCGGCATCACTTGGGCTGTTCTTGAGATAAGCATCTGCAATCGCATTGGTCATCTCTTTTTTGATCGACTCGATATTGCGAATGGAGTACCCAGGCAGAATGGTGGAGAGGTTTAACGACTCCTGATTGCCTGAAGCTTTCTCGAACATTTCAACTAACAGATTTTTGTTGAGTGCTTCTTCCACAATGTAGTTGCAGAGCAGGGATAACATGTTGGAGATTTTTACAATCTCTTCATAGGTCATCACAGGCAGCTGGGCGTAATCATCCTTTAATTCCTCCAACTTGGCTGCATGCATGGGGACGTTTTTGGACGTGACAATTTGCTCCAGGTCGCGGCCTTTTTCCGGGTCGGCAAGTTTCACTTGTCCTGCCATGACGGCGCCGATATATTTGCCATCGATTGTGATTGGAATCGCGATATCTATAATATTGAAATGGCATAAATACACATAAGGCTCATTCAATCGAACTGCTTCCAGACCACCGCGCGAATCACATTTTTGGCAGTAGGGGAGCAGCTCGGGGTCTTTGCGTACATTCTGGCAGAAGGCCTGACAGCTGCTGTGACTCGTTACAGGAATGCCTTTATAATCAACGGTGAGGATCGCCAGTTTGGTTACTGTTGCGAGAGAATCTTGTAGACGCTTCCATTTATTAAGGTCCAGAATTTTATTGATATGCAGATATTCTTTGATCATTGGTGCAACCTCCATAGGCTAACCTGATTCATAATTTAGGCCGTTAAAAGTTAGCAAGTTGTACATATTAAGATGTAATGATGACGGGTAATGTATAATGGGAGGTCAAAATTCAACCATCTCATGACAATAACATACCATGATTGCACTAAAAAGCAAAAAATTACGATTGTAAATTATAATAATTTGTTATCAAAGTCCACTGTAAACCTGCTGCTCATGCGTTATATTAAGGTCAATTGTAAGAAATTAAAATTTGATGTAATCACTTCACCAATTCATATCATTAGGAGGCATATATTATTATGAGAAAAGCATTTATCAGCCCAACCAAATATGTACAAGGCGAAGACGAGTTGTTGAACCTGGGGTACTTTGTTAAATCCTTTGGAGAATCTGCCTTGTTGATCGCACATCCGGATGATGTACAGCGTGTCAAAGCAAAGCTTGATGCAACAGCGGAGAAATTTAACATTACGTTTGTTGAAAGCGGTTTTAAAGGGGAATGTTCCCGTGAGGAAGTTGCTCGTCTGCAAGCGATCGCAAAGGAAAAAGGATGTGACTCTACCATCGGTCTTGGTGGCGGTAAAGCGATCGATGCTGCCAAATGTGTAGCTGAAGGTGAAGCACTAATCATCTGCCCAACCATTGCGGCAACAGACGCACCGACAAGTCACTCTGCTGTATTGTACACACCGGATGGTTCTTTCGATGACTATGCTTACTTCAAACAAAGCCCAAGTGTAGTTCTCGTTGATACAACGGTAATTGCCAATGCACCAACACGTTTCCTCGTATCCGGTATGGGAGATGCGCTCTCTACATACTTCGAAGCAAGAGCAACAGCGAAATCCTACTCTCGTGTAAACGCAAGTCTGCCAATGGGTTCCCGCGAAGGATATACTCCATCTGCTGTTGGTACCAATGCGGCACTTGCACTGGCAAAACTGTGTTATGAAATGCTGCTGACTGACGGTGCAAAAGCAAAAGTAGCGAGTGACAGTAACGTTGTGACACAAGCGCTGGAAAACATTGTTGAGACGAACATTTTGTTGTCAGGTCTGGGATTCGAAAGTGGAGGTCTGGCCGCAGCACATGCGATCCACAACGGCTTGACGGTTCTGGAAGGCACACATCACTTCTTCCACGGTGAAAAAGTATCCTTCGGTACGATTGCACAACTGGTCCTTGAAAATGCACCAACCGAAGAGCTGCATGAAGTTATGGACTTCTGTCTTGAAGTAGGACTGCCTATTAGCTTGGCGGACATCGGTGTAGACAAGATTAGTCAGGAAGAGTTGTTGAAAGTGGCAGAGATCGCTTGTATTCCGGAAGAATCGATTCACGCGATGCCTTTCCCAATCACCGTTCCTGAAGTGGCTGCTGCCATTGCAGCGGCTGACCGTATGGGACGGGAGTACAAAGCAGCTCGCCGGGAGGCAAAATAATGAAGAAAATCATTAACCAAGCCGAACATGTTGTTATGGAAATGTGTAACGGGATTGCGCTTGCGCACCCGGAGCTTGAATTTTTGAAAAAATATAAAGTCATCAAACGCAGAGAGATTCGGGCCGATAAAGTCAGCCTGATCAGTGGCGGAGGCAGCGGACATGAACCGGCTCACGCTGGTTATGTAGGTAAAGGGATGTTGGATGCAGCGGTATGTGGAGATGTATTCGCATCACCTTCCCAAATCCAGGTGTATCAAGCGATTAAGGCAACCGCCAGCAACAAGGGTACACTCTTGATCATCAAGAACTACAGCGGTGACATGATGAACTTCAAGAACGCAGCGCATCTGGCTGAAGAAGATGGCATCGACGTACAGTATGTTCGTGTTGAGGATGACATTGCTGTACAAGACAGCCTGTATACCGTTGGACGTCGGGGCGTTGCCGGAACTGTACTGGTTCACAAGATTGCCGGAGCAGCAGCCGAAGAAGGCCGTAGTCTGGCCGATGTGAAATCCGTTGCCGAGAAAGCAGCTCAGAACGTTCGCAGTATTGGTTTTGGATTCACATCCTGTACCGTGCCAGCCAAAGGCACGCCTACATTCGAAATTGCTGAAGATGAGATGGAATTCGGCGTAGGTATCCATGGTGAGCCAGGTATCCGTCGGGAAAAAATCGTATCGGCTGATGAACTGGCAGGACGTATGGTTGAAGCATTGCTTGCCGATATGAAGCTGGATACGGCTTCTGCTGAGATTGCAGTGCTTGTGAATGGTTTTGGCGCAACGCCACTGCAAGAACTGTACCTGCTTAACAATTCCGTTCAGCGTGAGCTTGCAGGACATGCAGGTCTGAAGGTCGCTACTACGTTTGTAGGCAACTATATGACAAGTATCGATATGGCGGGTGCATCGGTGACGATCCTGGAACTGGATGATGAACTAAAAACGCTGTTGTTCAAGGAAAGTGATACACCTGCATTTAAAGTATCTGGCCCTCCAGTAGCACAAGTGGCGTATTCCGAAGCGCTGGAAGCTGTTGTGGGTGAAGACGCTCCCGTATCTTACGAAGTGGAGACGGATGAATCAGCTGCGGTAATCGAAGGCAATCAATTTTCACTGGACAATGTCGTCTATCTGATCGATAAGATGGGTGAGATCATCATCAAGAACGAGGTACCGTTCTGTGAACTGGATTCACATGCCGGTGATGGCGATTTCGGTATGAGTGTGGCCAAAGGCTTCCGCCAGTTGAAACGCGAATGGAATCACATCATTAACGAAGATAAAAAAGACATCGGATCGTTCCTGGATGCATGCTCCTTGGTCATCATGGAATATTGTGGCGGCGCATCCGGCCCAATCTGGGGTTCGGCATTCCGTGCGGCGGGCAAAGCTGTAGGGGATAAACAGCAATTAAACGTTGCTGAGTTCGCCGAAATGATCCATGCAGCCGTGCAAGGAATTCAGTCTACTGGAGAGCGTTCCTTCGGACGTGGAGCTGTTGTAGGTGACAAGACCTTGATCGATGCACTCGTTCCGTGTGCCGATTCCTGGACACAAAGTGCGGAGTCTGGTGATGACTTCAAAACCGCATTTGCCAAAGGTGCGGCAGCAGCCGTTGAAGGTGCGAAGAAAACCGAAGACATCGTAGCACGTATGGGACGCGCGGGTACCGTGGGCGATCGTAGTTTGGGCTACCCTGATGCTGGCGCGTATGCGCTGGGTGTTATTTTCACAGAGTTATCCGAGTCCATGAAGTAAGGAAGCTTATCGTTCTAGATGAATTACTGATGTTTATTTTATATTATAATGTCGGTAACTTTTTAGTATTTTGTCGGTAGTTTTATTTTATGTTGTCAGCAAACACGCAAACTCCAATTATTCAATGAGTAATAAATAATTACGTAATGTTCTTTCAACAGAATGCAGTATCCACAGTGATACTGCATTTTCTGTTGTATAATGTGCTTTATGTATTTTGTTAACATGGTACCAGCTATAAAACAAATAACATATTGCAACAGTGATACTTGTTTGTTACAAAAGTGATCTGCGTTAAAGGATGCCCTGATGGGTACAGGCTCTATTAGTGGTGTATCAGATTGTGGCGTGCTGGAATTAAGTAAATGAAGAGGGATGTGCTGCGCTGGAACAGAGTGTCACCCAATCTTAATCTTTATTGTATTAAATTTAGATGGGACCTTCTATTATTATACAAGTTTCAAACTACTATTATACTTAAAAGAGAATACATAATGTGAATAAAATGGAAACATATGCTTTTGGATAAAGGAACAATACTTGTGCTGCTGCGATCCATGCTGGGCGCAATGGATGTGAAGCTCACGGCAGCAACAGATGATACGATTACGGCCATGGTTAACGGAAAGACGATTACTTTGAAAAGCAACTTTCGCGCCGATCCGTATTGTTGGAGATGCTGTAGGTTGTTATGAAATTGATTGGGATGCTGCGACGCGCATGGTATTGCTGGTTTCCAAAGGTGGGGAAACGGAAACCGTTCAAACGGGCGGACGCGGCGCAACAGAAAATGTTCTAGATATGGGACATACCAGGAATGGTACTACACTGAAAAGATCACACCTCCAACGAGACGTATACGCGAGTGGGAGACATTTTGAAGAAAAATAGATTGGAAGCGAATAACCTAAATACTTTTGAGAGTATGTTGGCCAGCCTGAAATTTATGAAAGTAGATATGATGTTTCTGCTGCAAGCCGGACGGAAGTCGTTATCGGCCACTGGAACAGCCGCTTCGCTCTTAAAGGTGAAGATTGCTCTCCCTGTTCGGAAGACGAATCGTAAGTGGGAGAACGTTGCAAATTATTCCTTGAAGAATATCCGATTCTCATCTATTTTGCTACATGCCTGATCAGATTTGATTTGTGCTGCTCACTAATGTCCCTTCAAAAACGAGAGAAAAATCAATCAAGCTAACTTAGTACCATATTTGAAAGACAACAAAATAATATGATTATTTATCATAATGTCATTATTACTAATTAAGTAATAGAAACTTTATTTAGGAAATCAAATGATAAGTTTAAGTTTGTATTTGAAAAAAGTATTTATTTGGGATATATTATACTTTGTATTTATTTGCATCATTCTTTGGAAGGAGTATTTAAGTGTCAAACGATATTTTTCTTTCGCCTGAAAATCTACGAGAAATGAGAGTCGCAGTTGGTATAACCGTCCCTACTGTGCCTGAGGCTCATATTGTTAATCCACTAGTTTTTATGACAAAGAATGGTGGAGAGTTGGCAATTATGGATAAAAAACTTGCTCATAGTTTACTGGAAGTCATGGTTATTGAAAACAGTAAGAAAGAGAAGAGGACAATAAATCAACTTTCAGGAGAGGAAAATCTTCTATATTTTGATTTATTATCATCATTCATTGACTTTATTCATGAAGAAGAGGTCATTGAAAAATATGATCTAAACGATACAACAGCAAGAATTGTATTTAATCATGACCCCTGGACACTAGATCGCGATGGATTGCAACCTGTTAAACGATTTCATACCCATTTTTACATTGTAAATAACCAAGTTGAAGATCAGATACAAAAGAATTCTACCGTTTATGGAGAGTTAAAAGATAAATATGAAAGAAGGAGAATTGTAGATCCTTTTAGTTTTCTAGGAGCGAGTATTTTATTTGATATACATAGTAACTTACTGAAGACAACTGATCTTTGTATTCAAGTTACGGAACCTGATCCTGAACAAACCATTGAAAAAGGACTGCCATTGGGGTTAAATGTAAAACTTTCTACTATAGGTGCTACAACAGACAAAGCAAGTTTGAGGAAGTACATAGTTAACTTGAATGCACTTATTGACCATTCGTATAACGAACTCTATCTGGCAATAACAGGTGAAACTTCGCCAGCGAAACTATTAAAGCGTCATGGTGTATTGAACAAAAAGACCGTTTTAGAAAACTTATCTAGAATAAGTTGGTTATCGGCAAAGAGTTTTCAGGGTCTCGAAGAAGCGATTATGAAACTAAGACCAGCTTCAGATAAGTTGTTTATGAGGAAGCACCACCTCGATATGCTCATTTCTCATAACATATTAAATGGATTAGCGTATACTTTCTCTATTAGTAAATTAATATCTTCTGATCGCTCAAAAAGTGACATTCTTGATATAAATATATCCATTAGATTATTTGGAGATACAGGTGGAGCAGGTATGTTTGGTTACTCTGGTAAGAGCGCCATTGTATTAAAACGCGGAGATGGGGTTTATAGCAGGATAGAATTGGCTAAGAGGCATAACTTTCAAAAAGATTTTCAAACGTATTTAATAAAGCAGCTGAATTCTAATTATGCTTATAAGAGTATGAAGTCTGCACAAGCAAACAGACTATTGAATCCCTATTATAATAATAAAGTAAAGGCAAGTTCCGAAATATCCCAAGAATTAATTCTAAAAATCATTAACCATCATAGAAATAAATGATTTTTATGCGATGAATTGTAACATGAAGTACCCCACCTAATTGCAAGGGTATACAAATATTAATTAAATGAATTGAAAGCAGTTGTAGGATTTTTCAGGTTACTCAAAATAACATATTTCTTATGAAATTTTTATCAAAGATTCCTGATCTATTTTTGAAAACGTAATCAATGAACTATAGAATTGAACAGGTTTCCGAAATTTTTGTTGAGAAAGATAAATTAAATAATTTCTTGAAGAGGAGCGATTTTGATGGGTAATAATGAAACTGTTTTAGGTAAATTGGAAGTAGTATTAGGGAATCTATTAAATACTCAAGAAAAAATTATGGCGGAAGAGAGTCTATCAAAATGGGGACTCGATTCCTTAAAGACGATAGAACTCATCGTTATCTTAGAGAATGAATTTGATATTGTTTTTGATAATAATGATCTGTTGCTTGATAATTTTGGAACCATCAATACTATAGTTTCATTATTAACAAGAGTAAGATCAAGTTGATAATTTGCGGATGTAATTTGGAGGTAGAAGCTATGAATGATGTAAAATTGCCAATGATAAGACCTTCTGTACATGGCTACCTATGTAACGCCTATCCACTCTCAATTGTAATGCAGCACAGTCAATCTGAAGCTTGGTTTTACAGCAATTATATTCAATTGATTTGTGCTGGGAACTTTCCAGAAGGTAAATTCTTTTCGTTTTATACATCTAACTTGCCTTGGTACGATTTCTTTATGAGTTGTCCTCTCATTAATTATCAGAAAATTAATCAACGCTTTGTGGAAAAATATATAGGTGGGATTATAGGCTTTATTTGTGATTCTATTGATCAAAATCAATATGTTCATTTGTATGTAGATGAAAGTTATATAGCACACAAAAAGGCGTATAAAAATAATGCTTTGCCTCATGAGATGCTGATTTTTGGGTATAACAAAGAGACAATGAAATTTCATGTGTCAGGATATAATTCAAATGTCATATTTGGAGAATACGAGGTAGACTTTGAAGAATTTCTATTAGCTTTCAACAATTGTGATAAAACTAAAAATAGAGAATATTTATGTTTATTGTCTTATAACGAGGAGCATAACTACCACTTTGATCTAAACTTAGTTATTAGATCTTTAAAAGAACTTAGATTTAGTCTTAATTCATCCTATCATTATCGTTCGATGAGCACTCCTTCCAATTGGATATTTGGATTATCAATTTATGATCATATTATTAAATATCTAAATAATCAAATTAGTGTATTAAAGGAAAAGATCGATTTCCGAATCTTTCATACAATGTGGGAGCATAAGAGTGTGATGCTATCTAGATTAGATTATCTGAAAAAACATCATTATTTAGAAGATGATGACGAGCTTATAAAAATTTATTCTGAAATTAAATCGGATTCATTAATTTTAAGAAACATGGCTATGATGTACAACATAAATGAAAACCCCACTATTATAACTTCTATAATAGAAAAAATGACAATGATTAAAAGTGTAGAAGAGGATGCATTAAGTCACTTGATTTCACAGTTGGAAAGCGTGGAGATTAACGAGAAACTTCTGAGTCATTATTATCTATAATGTAAACGGGAGTATTGCCGAACAACAGGACAAGATATAAAGAAATGAGGTGCGGTATGAGTTATAGGCAACTAGGTAAAACCGATCTTAAAGTAAAAAGAGTTGGATTTGGCGGTGCCGAAATTGGTTTTGAGAATAAAAGTGTAGATGAAGTGAGAGACTTACTTAATAGTGCTCTGGATGATGGTTTGAACGTTATCGATACAGCAGAATGTTATTTATCAAGCGAGGCTTTAATAGGGGAGGCGATCTCACACAGGAGGGAAGAATACTATCTATTTACGAAATGTGGGCATAAGAGCGGTTTGGATTATCCTGATTGGAGTTCAGAATTAATTAACCAAAGTGTATACAGAAGTCTTAACAATTTAAGAACGGATTATATTGATATATTGCATCTACATGGCTGTCCTAGAGATGTAATGGAGCAGACGAATATTATAGATTCATTGATAAAGATCAAAGAGTCTGGTGCGTGCAGATACATTGGTTACAGTGGTGATGGGGAAGATGCACTTTATGCAATACAGAGCGGAGTATTTGATACATTGCAAACTACGATTAATATTGCCGATCAGGAATCGGTTTCTTTCTTATTGCCTGCAGTTGAAGAACGGAATATTGGATTAATTGCCAAGAGACCAATAGCCAATGTTGCATGGATTAAAGGTGAAAATGAACATAAAAAATATCTGCAGATGTTAGATATGTCATCTAAGTTAGGTAAGAAACTAAATATTCCTCCGAAGGCAGTAGTCACATATTACGATAGATTAAACAAACTAAACTATGACTTTAGTCATCTTATGAAGCATGAAGTGGAATTATCCAATATAGCGCTTCGTTTCACGCTATCAATTCCGGCTGTTGATATTGCTATTATCGGAACCACTAATCCATCAAGATGGAAGGAAAATGAGGCATATCTACTAGAGGGGGCATTACCAGAAGAGATTTATCATTATATTAGAAACAGGTGGGAGGAGGTTGCAGATCCAACATGGAGAGCAATCAATTAATTAGCGCCAATGAAATTCAAGGATGGAGAAACAGTTTTGTTCAAGAGGGATTTGTACTTGTTAAAAATATTCTTGATGAACAGACTATTTCTCAACTAAAGAATTCATTTATTAGACTCATGAGCAAAGTGGACGATGATCCTATAAGTTATAAAACGAGATACACTCTGAATTCACAGACTGACAAGGATACTTGGGGAGTAAACAACATTTTTGATTTTAACTTATATGAGGAGTCATTCGGTGAAATCTATAACGTCAATACAGTCATGCAAATCCTCACGTCAATATTGGGTGATGAATTAAGGTTTTGGGGAGCTCATGCGTTATGGGCGCCAAAGAAGAGCGATTATGAACTTAGGTGGCATCGAGATTATGGGGACAACTCGTATTATAACCCGACTGGGGAGTCGAACCATGTACAGTTTAACATTCCTCTAGTGAAAGATAGTTGTTTTATTGCAATTGCAGGCTCTCACAAAAGACAATTAACTGTCGAAGAGCAACAAGAAGTAGACAACGATGGAACGAAGTATTTTGATAATCAGGTAAGGCTTACATGTGAGCCAGGAGATATTTTGTTTATGAACGCTCATACTCTGCACAGGGGAAGTTGTAGCGCTGGAACAGAACGTATGACTCTCCATTACAGTATTCAAGCGAAAGATCAGAACTATGGAGGACATACTTCGTTTGGAGAGATGAGATTAGATGGATACTTAGATCGTATGAATCCAAATGTGAGAGTCCTTATGGAGAATCTGATTGAATGGGATAATAATCATAAACTAAGTGTCAAGGATGCAATTAATCAAATGAGAATAAAAAAGGAAATTGAGTTGTATAACTCTCGGAAAAAGAGCGGTCAATAAAGCGAAGGAATTAGTGTTTAAGATATAAAAGTTGAAAGAATAACTAAACCGAACAGGTAATAAAGGCCGGCTGTTCGGTTTTTTTTCTTTCAACTTACCCGGAAAACCAGGAAACAATGTAAGCGTCAACTCCGCACATCTAGAAAAGCGATGCGATTCAAGAGATCGTATGCGTAGCGAAATTTGTGCGCGAAGTAAATAGATGCGAGCTGTTTTTTTTGAGTATTAATTTGCTTAATTCACAAAGGAACTTCCACACTTGATTTTACAAATATTTAAAATAAAAAAAGCATATATTGACATTTAATACGCTTACATAATATAGTATTAGAGTTACTCAAAAGGAGGTCGTTACATGAAGAGAAAAATATTACCAATGGGTGACCCATTAATAAATACATATAACATATATGGAAGTATATTCTCAATTATTGCGGATGAGCAAAACATGCTGGATTGGGTTTATAACAATTTTATACAGATTCAGTATGTGCATGATTGGAATACGCTGTTCTTTGATAAGCATCACCAACTTTTGGATAATTGTCCATGGTTGGCTAAATACCGAATCCCTATAAATTTGGTTAATGAAAAATGGGACGAGAAAAAAGACTTCTTTATACAAACAATAGAAGAAGAATATTATATATATTGCTATGTCGACAGATTTTATTTACCTAGTTCAACTTCTTTCCATAAAGAACACAACTATCATGAGGTTTTAGTGTTTGGCTTTGATCTTGAAAAAAATGTATTTTATCTTGCAGACAACCTTGCGAATGGAAAGTATATAACTGTAGAGATAAATGTTACAGATTTTGTTGCTGCATTTGAAAACGTCTATTCTGATAATGACTTTTTTACGGGGATTCATATTATGAAAAAGCGAGCTGAGGACACTTCAATAGATGTTAAGCAGATTTTCAATTCCTTCCAAGATTTTATCGATTCTAGAAAAACCAACAATTTAGAATACAACGTGGATGTGGTTTACGGACAGGAGGCTTTGAATCAGGTTCGTCTTAACGTGATTGATCGAAAAGAGTCTAAAGTAAAACTTGATGTTAGAGCATTCCATCTACTTTGGGAACATAAAAAACTTATGTCTTTGCGATTAGAATTCTTATACCAGAAAAATCTTATCAGGGAACATTCATATGTAGAGGAATATAAAAAAATTGAAAAAGAAATGTTACTAATAAGAAATAATGCATTGAAATATAATTTGGTAAAGGATACAAAAATACTAGACTGGATTGATTCCAAGTTATTTAGCAGTACCGAAACTGAAAAAGAGATTCTTGAAGCTATAGTTGGAAGGGCCGAACGATAAAGAACCTAGTCTTTTTGTCATTAAAAGATAGAATGAAGATTTCTACAAATACTAATATGCCAAGTTTCACTGCTGTTCATCTAACAACACCATTAGCATTTTAAAACAAGCGTTAATCGTACAGTTTATGAACGGACTAAAAGGTTGTCGGAATCTGATTTTAATAACTATTTTTTGAGAACATTGAATGATATGGAGTTGAAGTTTCGAGAGATTCATCATGTATTTACTGGAAATAAGGAGGATTTTCCTTTAAATCAGAGGCCAGCTCCATTTACAGAGTTGCAGAAGTAATAAGACCAACAAGTAAATCGTATTCAGAAGTCAAATAAACATCAAAAATTATTACTTCATCATACGAAGTTAAATGGTCTTGCTTACTTTTTCGCTTAATACAGACATAAGTATTAATAATTTTAATTCCATGAGACTAAACTTCTCGTTCAGACAGTTTGGAGGAGTGGGGGCTGGATTTCAAAGATCATAGTTTCAATCTAGCCTACAAAAATGGTTATTAGTTGATCTAAATAATTTCTATTAAACCACTCTGAAAAATGCTGCATCAGTAAATAAGCTACTTAACCCTTACTGTGAAAAAATTTGAATTAGATAAAAAACATCAAGAAAGCTTGTGGCGCTTCTTGCTCAAATAAAAGTGAAAACAAGAATTTTTAAACTATGGAGGGTAATTTAAGTGGAAATTTATGCCCAAACTCCGCATAGCCAAAGCACAGATAATTTTGAAGATTATATCTCTAGACTAACTACATTGGCAGAAAAGTATGGTTACAGAGGCGTTCTGGTTACTTACTCTACGACAAGCCTAAACCCTTGGATAATAATAAATTTCATAATAAATTCCTCGAAAGACATTGAGTTACTTATTGCTGTTCAGCCTGAAACACTTCCAGCCAGTACATTAGCTAATTTAATCCAAAGTGTAGAGGTTCTCTATAAGAGGAAAGTTGCAATAAATGTAATTCATGGAACTGCCAAAAGATTAGAAGAGAATATTGAAGTTGTTAAACAAACGAATAGATATGCCTGGCTCAAAGATTATATTAATAGTATAAAAGAAAATTTGTATAATAACCAACCGTCCTATGACTTTTCTAATTTTCAAAATCATTCATTTAAAACTGAACGAATTACAGCTGAATTTTTTATTTCAGGAACCTCACTGGATGGATTTAAGACGACTACAGAAGCTGCTGCTGATGCATATCTAACGATTCCAAAGCCTATTGATCTCTTTAAAAATGAATATAAAAATTTAGTTATAAGTTCTATGGGGGTATGCTTTGGTATTATTGCTCGTTCTACCAGTCAAGAAGCTTGGGAAATTGCTCGCTCACTCTATCCAACTAACAGGAAGAACGAAGTAGAACTTTTAATGAAAAAGAATTCTAAAATGAATTCGGTAAGTTTTTTAGCAGATTTAGCATTAGAACATGAAGTTTATGACAAAGTATACTGGCTTGGTGTGTTTAAGAGTGGAAAGAATATTTATCCTTATTTGGTAGGAGACTATGATGAAGTAGCATGTTACTTGAATGAGTATAAAAAATTAGGCGTGAATAAAATAATTCTAAATACCCCATTTACTGAAGAGGAATTTATTCATCGAAATGAGGTCTTTGAAAAATTAAAAAAACTGTAAAGGAGAGCATATTGGATGGACATAATACAAGTAGAAAATGTAAGTAAGTCATATTTAAGAAAAGATCAACGGGAGGGGACTTTAGGAGGGTTAAAAGACCTTTTTAAACCGGTTTGGGTACAAAAAGATGCTGTTAAAAATATAAATTTTTCGATTAAATTGGGAGATTCAGTTGGATATATTGGATCAAATGGATCTGGAAAATCAACTACAATTAAAATGCTCACAGGTATTTTAACTCCTACTGAAGGCAGAGTACTCGTCAACGGACTTGAACCCTATAAAGATAGGATGAAAAATGCAAAAAATATAGGTGTTGTATTTGGTCAGCGTACTCAACTATGGTGGGATTTAGCCATCCGTGAGTCATTTGAACTCTTTAAACATATATATAGGGTTCCTGATAATGTATTTAAACTGAATAAAGAAAAAATGATTGAATTATTGAGACTGGATGAATTTTATTCAACTCCAGTAAGACAATTAAGCTTGGGACAGAGAATGAGAGCTGAGGTAGCCGCTGCCTTTCTACATAGTCCTTCAATAGTTTTTTTAGACGAGCCAACTATTGGGCTTGACGTAGTGGCCAAAGAACAGATAAGGAAATTTCTGAGAGAAATAAATAAAGAACATAAAACAACTATTATACTAACTACGCATGACATGGATGATATTGAGCAGGTGTGTGAAAGATTGCTTTTAATCAATTCAGGAGAACTAATTTATGACGGTTTTGTCAGGGGATTTATGGATGATTTTGGGAATGAGCGAGTTATTACTGTTCATTTTGAAGAGCCTATACAAAATATTTATACTCCATTTGGTACAGTTCATTCTCAAGCTGGAAACATAGTGAAAATTATATTTGAAAAATCAGCAGTATCAGCACCAAAAATTCTGCAGGATTTATCCGCAAGGTACCCTGTAATTGATTTTCAATTAGAAGAACCTAAGATTGAACATTTAGTAAGACAAGTTTATGAAATTAGGAGTTGAAGAGATGAGGGAGATTTCAAAATCAGTAAAAAGTAATTTGATAATCGCCCGGCAAACTTTTTTGAATTCTATGGTCTTTAGAACAAACTATATTATTGATATTGTTGTAGACTTAATTTTTGTTTTATTGAGCATAATGCTTTGGACAACAATTTTCAAAGATAATCCTTCTCAGAATATCACTAGTCTAGCAACTTTAATTACTTATGTAGGGCTGACCAAAATTGTAGCACAGATCGATATGAAATTCGTTTGGGATATCCAGAGCAGAATTTTGAGCGGCGAAATAGCTATAGAATTGGTTAGACCCATTAAATTAAGGACGTACCTGTTTGCACAGGAACTGGGAAGGTATTTTAACAATCTGTTAATTAAAACGATTCCACTTTATGTGTTGATCTATTTCTTGTTTGGGATAGATCTGCCAAAAAGTTTTAGTGCGGTTTTATTATTTATTCTTAGTATCTTTCTTTCATATATTCTACTATTCAATCTCAACTATATAACTGCATTGGCTGCATTCTGGATCACTAAATTATTTAGTTTAAGTGTCTTTAAAGACCAGACCATTCGTTTGCTTTCAGGGGCGATTGTTCCATTATGGTTTTTCCCGGATTGGCTTTTTTCAATAACTAAGTATCTTCCGTTTGCGGGGATTGTTTTTTTACCATTGAATATTTATCTGGGGAAAGTTTCTACTACCGAAACCATTGAGGCATTTATGTTGCAAATCATTTGGATTCTGATTACTACATTTATCGGAAGTATGATGTGGAAAAAGATAGTTAGCAATTTAGCTATAAATGGAGGATGAGATGAGCGGGTTAAGATTATACATTAGATCAATGATCTTACAGGTAAGGTCTAGCCAACAGTACAGATTTAATTATTTTCTAACCATATTTACTGTTGTATTCCATTATGCAGTTCAACTTTTTGCCATTTGGCTTACTTTAAGTCACTATGATAACATCCGCGGATGGAATATATATGAGATAAGTTTCATTTATATGTTCTTTGTATTGTCTTATGGGATAATGATTACCTTTTTTGCAGGGTTCAGAGATTTTTCAGTTTTCGTCCGTAACGGAGATTTTGACATTCTCTTGGTTCGTCCACACAGTACATTATTTCAAGTATTATGTGGCAGATTAGAACTTACATCAATTGCTCAGATAGCAAGTGGAATCGTATTATTTGTTTGGTGCAATTATCATTTGCATATTGAGTGGAGTTTAAAGAATATCTTTTTATTGATTCAAGGTATAGTTGGTGCTTCTATTATACAAGCATCTTTATTGCTTTTTTGGTCTTCTTTAAGTTTTTGGATTGTTGATACTAGTGCTTTAGTGCGTTTTGGTTGGACACTAAATTCTAATTATCTTACTTATCCTATAGAGGTATTTAACAAAACGGCGAAATGGATATTCACTGTATTCCCTATAGCATTTATAAGTTATTACCCAGCAAATGCAATTCTAAATAAAGATGAGAACGGATTCGGATTTATTGGTCAATTTACAATATTACCATCAATTTTATTTTTTGCCCTAGTATTCTTGTTTTGGTTGTATTCTATACGTCATTACAATAGTACAGGGAATTGAAAAGGAGAGAATCATTATTAGTAATCAATCTAAACAATTATTTACATTGTTATATGAAAAAAATATCAATAATTTGAATGCTTTCTACTCTGGTTTAGAATTCCAAATCTCTTATTCGGACTTTTTTGAGTCAGTAAATGAAACAATGAGCACATTAAAAGAAAAGAGAATACAAGAGGGGGATGTAGTGGCGCTTCAAATCCCTAGCTCCCTTTCGTTTATCAAACTTATATTCGCAATATGGGGAGTTGGGGCTAGCGTTCTCATTGTAGACGCCAGGATAAAAGATAAAGAGAGGGCGAATTTATTTGATGAAATTCGACCAAATTCACACATATATGCAGTAGGGACTAACTTCTTGACTTTCGAACATGAATTTAACGTCATGTTTGATACTATTAGTGATACGAATCATAATGAATGGCCTCCCTTGATATTATCTACATCAGGATCTACTGGTAAACCTAAAATTATTGGGAGGTCTTTTGATTCCATAAAAGAAGAATTGATACGTTATACTGCTCCTTCCATTAGTGTGAGAAAAGATGATGTAGTTATGATACTTTCGCCTATTACTTTTTCTTTTGGATTAATGAGTGGGTTATTACCTTCCATATTTACTGGTGCAAAGATAGTGTTAACTTCTTACAAAACCAGAGAAATTGTTGAAAATATCAAAATTCATAAAGTATCTATTGTATATGGGGTGCCTTATCATTTTTCACTAATTGAATCGACCATAAACTATAGTGATGTGATTTTTGTGAAGAAAATAAGAATGGCTATATCAGCTGGAGAAACTCTATCAAACATTACAAAAGAAAAGTTTCATGAGAAGTTTGGTGTTAACATAGGTCAACTCTATGGTATGTCTGAAGCTGGAGTAATTGCAGTAGATTTTTTAGGTGAAGACATTTCTAGTGTTGGTAAACCACTGCTCCCAATAAAAATAGTAGATAATGCAATAATGGTCAAATTGAAGGAAAATCCTTATTTAACAAGTGTAGAAACCGGGGTTTTTACTGACTGTTGGCTAAAAACCGGTGATGTGGGAGAAATAAATGAGCACTCAGGTCTACTTTTCCTTAAAGGAAGATCAGATTCATTGATAATTAAGGGAGGGATAAAATACTATTTGATTGATATCGAAAATCAAATTAAAACTATTAATGGAGTGGAAGAAGTTTTAGTTATGATAAATCCTGACCAGAAGATCACAGCATATATTGCCAAAACCCAAGATGGAAATAACTTAAATATACTAAGTGGCTGTAAATTAGAAATTGCAGATTATAAGTTACCGAACAAACTAGTCTTCATTTCTAATTTTCCGAGAACACTAAGCGGGAAAATAGATAAGAAAAGCTTGTTTAATATCTCTGATGCAGAAGTCATTAATCTTTAGGAGGATGTTTTATCATGCTTAACAATATCAAAATTAACCTATTTGAATATCCGAATTTCACACAATTTTATATTACATTAGATTTAAATCATGCACTTAATGAATCAATGGTTCATGAAGAATACTCAAATTTGAATAAGTATTTAACGGAGAATGGTATCCAGGTAGTTTACGAAAAATGTTTTGGACAGTTATCTTTCAAGGACAAAGTGCTTGATATTAAAAGAAGCGTAGAAAGAGAAAAATTTCCCCAGTGGCCTTTGTCCTACATAGAAGGAAATCCTGCCCTTAACTCTTTTATGTCCAGTATAACTATCATGGGGATAGGTAGTCTCAATAAAGAAGTTAAAATTGAGTATATTGAGTTTGAAGACCGTATAATTGGGACAAAAATGATAGATTTAAACGAAGAATATTTATATCTAATGGGGTTAGCATCTGATGCAAGGTATGGAACGAATGAATTTAATGTAATGTTTGAGCAGTTAAAAGGTATATTAAATATTTCTCAATTTTCAGAAGGTGACATAGTAAGGACTTGGATCTACTTAAATGATATTAAAGATAATTATGTTAATTTTAATGAAGCACGCAGGATTTTCTTTGAACAAAGTAACATAGATTACAGTTCATCTTCTAATGTACTACCGGCAAGTACATGTATACATGGTATAACAGATAATAGGTCAACTGCTATGATTGATGTAATGTGCATTAAGAAAATGAGCACATATGCTAAAATTGATAGAATATACACACCACTTTTAAATGAGGCAGAAGGTGATAGCTACTTGTTCAAACCCACTTTCTCCCGAGCCTTAAGTATTGACTCAGATAATCATATTGAAATCCAACTTTCAGGTACGGCAAGCGTAGATCAAAACGGAGAGACTGTATTTAAAGATGACCCATATAAACAGATCCAAAAAACTTTAACAAATATTGGAAGTTTATTAAGTGTTCATGATCTTACATTTAAAGATTTTGTTCAATCGACGTGTTTCTTTAAATCGGAAGAATACTACATAATCTTCCAACAAGTAATGCAGGAAATGAACATACCTCATTTTAGCAGCACCTTCGTGATAGGAGACATATGCAGACAGGATTTATTGTGTGAAATCGATGGAGTGATCAAAAAGAATAAAAAACAAGAAAGAATTGATGAAATTCAAAATGGATATAGTAATGAAGTAACGGATATAATTAGAAAACTTCTTCAAACCCATGAAGAAATTTCACTAGAGGAGAATTTAAGATCAAAAGGGATGGATTCGTTAAAGACAATTGAATTAATAGTTAACTTAGAAAGCACCTTTGACATTAATTTTAATAATGATGAACTTTTACTAGAGAATTTTGAGTCGATACGTTTGATTTGTGATTTGATAAACATTAAAAAATAAAAATTGTTCAGATCCAACAGCATTTTTTTCTTTATATAGGGTAAAAAAGAATTATTAATTAATGATGAAAAACGACATTACACTAAACGTGGATATAAGTAAGGAGACCGTTTTGTAGCTTGGCCTACAGAGCGGTCTTCTTTGACATGAAGGATCAATCTCGTGTGCCTAGAAATTGGATTAGCGGTTCCAGATAGTGTAATCTGAAGGTTAGGTGCAGATCGATAAAATACCATTTGAACGAGAAGGGAATGGGATGATTTAATGACTCAAAAAATCTATTATGACTCTGCTTATACAAGAGAGTGGCATACAACAATTACAGGCAAAGTGGACAAGGAAGACGGTGTATATGTCACGCTAGCGGAGACTGCTTTTTACCCGCATGGGGGCGGACAACCTTGTGATCTGGGACAAATTGACGGCATCGCTGTTCTGGATGTGAACGTCGAAGATGGAGAGGTGTGGCATAAGCTGGAGCGCAACCCTGAACAGAACGAGGTACAGTGTGTGCTGGATTGGGAGCGAAGATTCGATCATATGCAGCAGCACACGGGACAGCATTTGTTATCTGCAGTATCGTTGAAAATGGCTGAAGCGATGACGCTCAGTTTCCATCTCGGTTCGGAGTATGACACGATTGATGTGGCTGCATCTGAACTGGGAGCGGATCAATTGACCGCCATTGAACAAGAAGTGAATCGCCAGATCTATCGTAACGCTCGCATCAACACGTCCTGGGTTACAACTGAAGAGGCTGCCCAGTTACCACTGGTGAAGCAACCTACGGTAACGGAAGACATTAGAATCGTCGAGATTGAGGGTGTGGAGTATAATGCCTGCGGCGGAACCCATGTGTCGGCGACAGGTGAGATCGGCATTATCAAACTGTTGAAGACCGAAAAAGTGAAGGGCGGCACTCGCATTTATTTCAAATGTGGAACAAGGGTGCTGAATGAATTCACATCCACACAACATGTGCTCAATAGCATTATGGTTAAATTAAAGACCAGCAAGGACGAATTATTGGAGCGCATTGAGAAAATGGAACTGGAGCAAAAGCAGCTGCAAACCGAGCTGAATGCAGTGAAAACAACCAATGATGCTTACTATGCAGAGCAACTTCTGGCTGCTCGCGAAGGGTTAGTGATTGCTCAGGTCTTTGAAGACAAATCGCTCAAGGATATGCAGAACCTGGCTGCCAAGCTGACGGCAGATCATGAAGGTCTTGTGCTCTTTGCTAGTATCTCCGAGGCCAAAGTGGTTCTGGCACAGAACGGACAGCCGCCCGAATGGGCTTGTGGACCATTCTTCAAAGGCAATCTTGGAGCCTATCAGGGTAAAGGTGGAGGCAGTGAGAAAATGGCTCAGGCAGGTTTTGCCAGCAGTGAAGATGCGCTTGCCTTTTACGAATTCACCAGGGACCAGTTGGGACATCACTGATTCTCATTTTCCTTTACGAAACAGGCAGTATTGGAATATGAGTGGGACAAGCACGTCACATTGTTGTGGCGTGTTTTCCATGGATATCGATGGACATGGGTTACATGAGTTGAACGATTGCCAATCGTTGAAGGAGGTTGGACGATGACAGAACGAATTCCGTGTATACGGGAGGGATGTGCAAACACCATTTTGCCAGCAACGGCTGCCAGAACAGGTGGGTTTTGCATGCCTTGCAAGCAGGAGATGGAGCGCGAGGAGCGGCAGAGATACATTGAAGCGAATCGACGTGACGTGAACTTATATGCAGGTATCACAGACCCGGTCGAAGTATTGAAAATCATGCATGAACCTCAGGTTCGCGATCCTCTAATTCGTTATGTACCCTATGAACAATCCGAGGAACAAGTATATCTCTCCTTGTCTGTAGAGCAACAAGATCAGATGAAGGATTATGCGATGCAACGGATTCATGCAGGTGATGAAGATACCGGCAAAGACATCCTGATATACCTCGTTTGCTACCATGATATATCGTTGACCAACGAAATTCCTGAGCTGTTGGAACAGGAGATCTATTATCCTGCGATTTTGTATAAGAGTGCCTCGGAAGCAGTGCGAGATCGGCTCTTGCAGCAGGTGAACACCGATGATGAGAATCGGAACCACATATTGCTCATGCTGGCCCATATCGGGGATGTTGTTGTCGTGCAGCAGTTCCGGCAATGGAGACAATCTCCGCCATCTTGGTCGAGCGAATTGTACGTGGCACCTGAGCATTACACTTCTGAGGCGGGTTGGGAGCTTACGAAAGACGGGCAGCGCAGAGCGTTATTCACCACTCCAAGTTATTCACTCTATAAAGTAACAGAAAGTGAAGCAAGTAACGTGGCAATAACCGGAGATTCGCTCTCGATGCTGACCCCGAGCGCTCAATGTTGTCCATGGTGTGGTAGTGCGTTAACGACCTTAATTAATCTGGATGTTAAGCATCCAGCTCTGAAGAACGTGTCTTGGCATACCGAGCAACTTCAGATCCAGACTTGCGTGATATGCAGCAGTTATGGTGTGGTTTACATGGAGCTGGACGCAGCAGGGGAACCGTTATGGAGTTCTCATAATGTCATGCATGTGGGAATGGACGAGATTGACCTGGACGACTATGGTAAACTTGCACCGGATGTTGGCCGGCAGTTTCGGATTGCGAATACATCGCGTCATGCATTCCATGCCAGTGAGTGGGGGATGGAGCCATCGCTATCTCAGATTGGGGGCCATCCGGGTTGGGTTCAGGATGCAGAGTATCCACCATGTCCACGCTGTTTCGCGAGAATGAAGGCTGTCGCACAATTGGATTGGGGCGAGGTTGAGGAATACGGTGAGGGTATGTATTACATGTTCATATGTGAGCAGTGTCAGATGACCGCCGTATCGTACCAGCAATCTTGATGGTGGAAGCTATGATTAAAAGCTATTATAAGCAATCATCTTATTAGTAATATATTACACCGCTGTTAAGGTTGGAATGACAGTCGCAGCAGACAATAACAAAGGGGCATCCCGTAAGTTCTTGAACTTCATGGGATGCCTTTATAATGTACGTCAGATTTTCCTACAATTCTGCAGATGCCTGCTTTAACAAACCAGCCAACCACTCATAATCCGGCGTATCTTTTTCCTTGAGCTTGATCGTTTTGCGTTCTTCCGGGCCTTCAAATATGCCATCGGGTAGATCAAGTCCGGTTGCATGAAAGATGGTGAAGGACACGGCTTGTTTGGATGGAGAGATGACCGCAGCGTACTTTCCGTTTTTCAAAAAATGAGGTTTCTTGTATTGCACGCGTTCCTGCACGTCTGGGATGGTATCATGCACCATTTGGCGTAATTGTTCAGCGACCTGTACTTGCCAGGGGATCTGAATCTGTTCAATAAACGCAGTAACTTCTGCATTCTTGGTCATGTTTGTTCACCCTCCGTATGGATCTGATTGTGTATTTCCCATTCTGGTCTTAGGATTCCCATCATTAAGCGGTCGTAACGTTTGCCATCACGATATACAGCTGAACGTGCCCGACCTTCCAATTGAAAACCAACCTTCTCATAGGAGCGAATCGCTTTGGCATTGTAAGCGATGACATCAAGACCAACCCGGTCCAGATTCATCTCGTGGAACGCATATCGTAAAATAAGATTCAACGCTTCCGTGCCATATCCCTTGTTGCGATGTTCGGCAAGTCCGATGCCAATGGCAAGCTGTCCGCAGCGGTTGTTCCATTCAATGCTGTGAATGACGACAAAACCAATCAGCGTATCCTCTTCATGCGTGCGAAGTCTGAAGTACACTTCCTTGTTCTTTGTCTCGCCCTCATCTTCCAACTGTTTCTCTGAATAGGGAATGGCAAGATCAGTATCCACATTCCTTAGGTATTCAGGGTCTTCGTTCCATTGCAGCATGGTCTGCACATCGTCAGCACGTGGGGGTGTCATTTTCAATCGTGTGCTATAAAACAAGTTATCCGTTGTTAGTGTCATAGGGTTCTCCTTTTGGCATCTGATAGCCTCATCATAATGGAAATAATAGGTGAATCACAATAGAACATTTTATTGCATATAAGTGGCATCTTGTCATGAAACCTAACATGGTAGTAAGATGAATTAATCGAAATGCATTCAGTGATAGAACCAATAAAAATGTCAGCAGGAGTGATACATTTTGGAGATTAAAGTGGATGATTTGAGTGGAGTACATGTGAAGGCATTAATCGCAGAGCACTTGCAAGGGATGGCAGCGGATTCGCCTCCGGAAAGTATTCATGCGCTGAATCTGGATGGACTCAAGAAACCTGAAATTACATTCTGGTGTGCTTGGGAAGGGGACGACTTGCTCGGTTGCGGGGCCATCAAAGAACTTGATCCGGAACATGCCGAATTGAAGTCGATGCGTACGGCTTCGGCCCACTTGAGAAAAGGCGTAGCGAGAAAAATTTTGGCTCACATTATGGAGGTTGCCACAGAGCGTGGCTATAAGCGAATTAGTCTGGAGACGGGTTCAATGGATTCATTTATCCCGGCACGGAAGTTGTACGAAGACTTCGGATTTGAATACTGCGAACCATTCGCGGATTATACATTGGACCCGAACAGTGCGTTTATGACAAAAACAATCTGATATGAGATGTTCCTTATATTTCTTAAGTCCCCGTAAAGTGTAAGGCGTGAAAAAATCGCGTCTTTCACTTTATGGGGATTTTTCATATATAGAGTTTTGAACTGTTGATCGGTTGCAAAAATTGAAGAATATTTTTTTTGTGACAAATATTACATAATTAAATAAAAAGGAGGTGTATGGTTATTATGGTTCTAAAATACAAATATAGAATATTTAAGTTTAATGGGGAGGTGTTCTCATAAGGGGTTCCTAAAGGAATTAAAAGGATTCAAAGAAACAAAAGGGAAACAATCTAAACTCACTAATTATTCAGGAGGAATTAAAAATGAAAAAAATAGTTGGAATAGCTCTCTCAATGAGCTTAGCTCTAAGTATTCTTATTTTCCCTTCTAGCCATGTAAGCGCTAGTGAAGATGTATCCATTAAAACTGACATGAATGTCTATCAGAAAATGAAAGATGCTGGTATGACTGACAAGGACATTCTTACTTTACAACGTAAAAATGCTGAAGACCTCAAATTTCTAAGTGATGGGGGACTAGAGAGAAAAGCACAAAATGACCAAAAAATACTCTCGGTGCTTCCGAATAACGAAAAAGTTGCGGCATCTACTGTATTAGGTACATATGGCGACATTTTAGTTGCGTACAATGCAAGTTCTTGGGGCATAAATTTTGGATATCCAGGTCATGCTGCAATTGTTGCAATAGCTAATACACGGACTGTTGAATCGTTCCCTGATGATGGTGTTCAATATCACACAAATGATTGGGGAAATCGTACCAATGTATATGCTATGAATGTAAAAGGTGCAACCGCGACTCAATATAATAAAGCAGCAAGTTATGCTGCACAACAAATAGGGAAACCATATAACTGGAATTTTGTGAATCCTTGGACTGAAGATAAGTTTTATTGTTCTCAACTTGTGTGGAAAGCTTGGAAAACACAAGGTATCGATGTAGATTATGTAACTATAGATCCTATTGTAACTCCGATGGAAATAGCCAAATCGGGGAATACACTGATCTACTATAATAACTAAATATCCATAGAAATTTTAGGGAATCAGAGTGAGGAAGAAGTGAATGCAATCTTCACTCCTGATTCTCTTTCATAAGGGAGGATTTGCTAAGAAGGTGAGTATTAAACAGAAAAAAATTATTGCTACTGCACTCATTAGTATGTTTGCAATGATAACCATTCTCATACTCCTAGTAACACCATTTCAGGGAATAAAAGCAACTGACACTAACGCTGACATTGAATTTGCTGTTATATATTCAAATGCGATGGATGAGGGATTTGAGATAATAAGGTATGATACTCGTGGAAATATATTAAATGAAAAAAAATTTAAAGAGGGTCAAGCGATATATCATTTTTCAGAATTCGAAAATAATTATTATTTGATGTCAGAACGTAAAAATCGTCATTATATTTTAAGTCAAGATGGAGAAGTTAATTTACTTTTCGGGCCTGAAAAATATGAGAAGGATCGAAATATAGGATCAGCGTTTTCACGAAGTAGCGAGAAGCATATGTTCTTTTCCATGAATGTAGGAATTAATCCTGAATATTCTCCCGATGAGTATTTAAGTGAGTTAGTTTACTTTGACGGTTCTAAAAATAGTAACATTGAACTATTAGGATATATTCAATCGGTTGTTGAAGAAAATAACAAGGCATATGCTCTCTTTTTCAACGGGAATAATAACAAACTAGGAATATATGTGATCGATTTATTGGATAATAAATTAATAAAAACAATACCTATAGATAACCATCTCAATCAATTCGAAGGCTATTTTCCAGCTGGGCAGAACAATGGATCTTCATTACAAATATATCAAGATAAATTAATCCTTATCCTGGACGGGAATACAAAAGAAACTCAGTACAAACCTATTATGCAGATTATTAATCCTAGCAGTGGAGAGCTTGAGCAAGAAATAAGCATCTCACAGCAAAATTTTGATGTTTTTGATACACAAATATTTAATAATAAGCTTTATGTAATATCAACCAATTCTAGTTTTATTGAATTCAATGGATCGGAATTTAAGAGAAAAATGATCAAATTGAATCAAGATGAACAATTTATTAAACAGAGAAAATCTGACAGAGGGAATATTTCAGGTATAAAAATCATTGGAAACCAAATATATATATTGTATGATTTTGTTAAGGGAATCCCATCCGAAAGAACTAGAGAAATACGTGAATACAATCTGGAAACAGGAGAGGAGGGAATCATTATACCGTTGAGTTATCGATCAGATAAAGAAATAATAAAATTTTTTAACGTTTATTAAACGGGAGGTATGGACGTGATTTATTGGTTTGCAAATGATCTTAATCCACTTATACCAGTTTTTATAATATGTCCTATCATTGCTATTTTAATTGGAACTATATTTTTTTATGGTAAATTCAACATTTTTCTAGGAATGTGTATTTCTTTTTTGTTACCATTGTTATTTATAGCTAGCAATGCATCTACTCTAAAAGCAAATATTGGTGCGTGGGTGTTGTACGGAATAGGTTACAGTGTCACTACTTTTCTTGTATACAAGTTTTTGGGTTTTCTCAAGAAATAAAATTTAATACTTACAAAGTGACAGCCTGAAATATGGCTGTTTTTAGTTTGTTTATAGAATAAATTGGCCATAAGGAACTTCTGGGCTGATTGATGGACAATAGGGTATACTGGACATTATGTCTATGAAACAAGACAGCATTACAGACGTTTTTTACATCAGGAGGACTTTGAATTGGCTCAGACAGAAGGAACACTACAGAAGAAGCTTAAACCAAGACACATCAGTTTTATGGCTATGGGTGGTGTCATTGGTACAGGGATTTTCAAAGGCAGCGCAGAGACGATCGGACTCGCAGGTCCGGGCGTTATTGTCACGTACATTTTTGCTGGATTATTGCTGTTGGTCGTTATGGCCGCGATGGCGGAGATGGCTACGGTGTACAAGAACAAAAATATGAAAGACTTCGTGCAGGAGGCATTCGGTAGCCGAGTATCCTTTGTTATGGGATGGATGTATTGTTTTCTGTGGTTATCGGTATGTGTCATTGAGGTGATTGCTGCCGGGAGCTTTTTGCAGTATTGGTTCACGGAAGTACCGCTGTGGATGCTGAGTCTGGCTTGTGCGGCGTTCATTATACTGGTTAATCTGCTAAGTGTGGGTGTGTTCGGGGAATTTGAGTTTTGGCTGGCCGGGATCAAAATTGCCATGATCATTATTTTTATCTTCCTGGGTGCAGGGTTGATCTTTGGCATTATCCCAAGTGATAACACTCCTTATCTGCAAAATTACACACAAGCAGGCGGGTTCTTCCCGAACGGATGGTCATCGATCTTCTCGGCACTGCTTGTGGTCATGTTCTCTTATGGGGGATCGGAGCTGATTGGTCTGACTCTGACCGAGACTGAAAATGCAGAAAAAGTGATGCCCAAAATCGTGGGCAATTTCATGCTCCGAATTATTCTGTTCTTCACCTTGCCGATTCTCATCATCTGTGGTCTGATCCCATGGAATGAGATTGGGCCGGAGAGCAGTCCGTTTGTACAGGTGCTCGCCTCAACGGGACTACCAGGAGCGGCACACATAATGAACTTTATTTTGGTGACAGCAGTCCTATCCGCTGCGAATTCAGGGATCTACGGTGCATCCCGGATGATGCATTCCATGGCAGTGGGTGGTGAAGCTCCGAAGGCATTATCAAAGACAAATCGCAACGGCAGCCCGGTTAATACCTTGCTGGTGTGCGCGGTTGTATTGCTCGGAGGTTCCATGCTTGGCCTGTTCGCGCAAGATCAACTGTTCCGCGTATTGCTCGCAGTTCCGGGGTTTGTCGTAATCCTTGTGTGGATCTGTATTGCCTCATCACAGTTGAAACTGCGGAAGAAATATCCCGTTCAACCGACCTTCAAAGTTTGGGGATTCCCTTACATAACCGGAGTCGTTGTACTATGTCTTAGTGTGATTGCGGTGATGTTTGTGTTTGATGAAGGTAATCGGTTCAGCATTAGCATCTGTCTTGCCGTGCTTGCGTTGCTGATTATCTGGTCTCTGATTCGATTCAGGAAGACGAATGGACGAACAGTTTAGTATGAATGGGTAGTATGCAAATAAAGAATAACATGACATCTCGGCGCGTGCGCCGGGGTGTTTTTTCTTTTCTTATAAATGCATGGAGCTGAGACATTTCTGAGAAATTAAGCCTAAATGCAGTTCCATCCTACAAAGCTACCACAGCCATGATAGCGTTTTTATGTTAACCCAATATTTTCTTGCCTAATTCGACATATTCGTTTACTATTTTCCCATACTTAGTGCTTCAAGCATGCGTTTTTTGGGTAGCGCCTAGTCAAAAAGGCTTGGGTTCACGGGAGAGGAAGAGGAGCGGATGATCGGTTTTTTTAGAAAACGTTTGGTTGTACGCATTGTTGCAGTCGTTACACTGGCCATGACGATTATAGCTGTTGGCAGCATGCTGTTACAGGTGGCCAATATGAAACTGGCTGCACAGGAGGCAATTTCGAGTTACAATATCCAAATTGCTCAGAGTTATGTGAATCAGCTGGATACAGCATCTTATGCCGAGTTTGCCAAGGATCCCAAAGAGAATGACGCATTCTTGAAGATTCGTGATGAACTGGATGATTTTCGCGTAAGCATCGGTGCAATGTATGTCTATTTCGTCAAAATAGATGACAAAGGTACCCCGCTTATTATGGTGGACGGCATGAAGGATGCAGGTAAAGCCTCACCGATTAATGAAGTGACGGATGTCCCTCAGGAGGCTGTACAGAAGCTGTTGCAGGGGCAAACAGCCAGTTCTTCAATCATTAATAATGAGGAGTATGGCGACTATATTTCCTCTTATGCTCCTATGCTCGATAGTAATGGCACTGTAACAGGTGTAATTGGTATTGATACAGCGGTATCGGTGATCGGAAACATTGAATCGGATATCATGAAATCGAGTATTCCCTTCTATGCCTTATTGCTACTAATTACCCTGATAGGTATTGCCGTTGTCATGTCGTTTATCGTAAGGGGACTGCGACCACTTCAACCGCTGAAGGCGAGTGTGGAAAAAATGGCGCAGGGCGAGCTTGCAGAAGCCAACCAAATTTTGACGTCGTATCGTCTGAAAAGCAAAGATGAAATTGGAACCACATATCAAGCGATGATACATATGTCCGGCAACTTGAACAAGATCGTGAGTAACATGGTTGAAGGCGTGGCAGTAACCACTAATATTTTATCGGAATCAACGAAGGAATTTAATCGCAGTACTGAAGAGATGATTGAGATGAGCAAGACGGTTGATCAGTCAGTCGAACAGATTAGGCAAGGGGCGCATACGCAGAAGCAGGGTGCGAGCGATAGTGCGAATGCGATGGAGGAGATTGCCAAAGGCATAACGGACATTTCCGAATCCTCCATGATTGTATCGGATGCAGCAACAAGTGCGCTTGCCACAGCAGAGTCCGGTAAACAGAGCATGACAATGATGAAAACACAGATGGAGAGCATCTCCCATGTCTCAGGTGATGTTGTAGCGATGGTTCAGGTGCTGAACAATTATTCCCAGGAAATTAGTGGTGCCTTGCACACAGTTCGTGATTTTGCGAGTCAGACGAAGCTGCTTGCGCTTAATGCATCCATTGAAGCAGCTCATGCAGGAGAACATGGCAGAGGTTTTGCGGTTGTGGCGGATGAAGTTCGCAAGCTGGCTGAGGCCTCCAGCACATCTATGGAACGGATCTCCGACTTGCTGCTTCGCATTCAACAAGAATCACAGCAGATTGGGTCACAGATGGGGGTTACCGCACAGGAGATTGGACAAGGTGTTACGATTACCGTAGAAGCGGAGCAAGCTTTCGCCCATGTGGTTGATGCGTTCCAACTGGTGACTCGTCGCATTCAAGAAGTCTCCGCTGCAGCAGAGGAGATCTCGGCAGGATCGGAAGAGGCCGCAGCCTCCGTCAATACGATCTCGCAGATCTCAGCCGGGGTCTCGGATCATTCGGATGAAATCTATCGCTTGATGCGTGAACAGTCGGCTATGTTCAGCAGGGTGGCGCAGACTTCCACCATGCTGGAGCAGCAGACCAACGAGATGAGCGAAGCTGTGCGAAAAGTGAAAGTATAGTTTGAATAAGGTATACCAGTACCAATAGTAATCCAAGAGGTAGTCAGAAAAGAGCCGGGTTTATTGTAAGCCAGTGTAACGATGTAATGCAAAAAAAATGCTCCGTTCCTGGAGAAGTTGGTGTGTATCCCAAACTTCCTTCAGAGGCGTGGAGCACTTTTTACTTTTCATATCACTTTTATAGATGATCCAGCTCTATCGCCTGTCTGAAGCGTCGGGCAAATCGTTCTGCGGCTACGGCGGCCTCCTTGGATTCCGTCTGCACGAAGCCAATTTGCATTTTCGGTTGATCGATTCCAGCGATCTCTACCATCTTCACCAGACCTTCCTTCCATAATGGATTTTGGTAAAAGGAAAAGTCGTGACCAATCGTGGCGGCAATATCATTTCGTAACACCATGTTGATGGCTTCTGAATTATTTGTTTTAAACAGAATGGACAGAGACCCATGATCATAGGTGAATTCCCTGATGAAGTCTTCGATGAAACCATCTCGATAGAGTGCCAGCTTGTGTTCTTTTAATTGATCAGGTGAAACACGGCTGTGTTTGGCAAGTTCAGACAGGTGATGAGTACCAACCACCAGCTTGCCCGAGTACATGGGACTGAAGTGAAGTCCATCGAATTCCCGCAATTGTTTGGCATAGATCGCGATAAAGCCCAGATGGGTTTTGTTACTCCGGATATCCTCGATAATTTCCATGGACCCTTTCTCTTCAATCGAGATGTTAAGTTGCGGGTGCTCACGCTTCATATCTGCAGCAGACTGGACAAGATAGGGCATGACACTTGGAAAAGTAGCCACATGAAGCTCTCCGCTAAGAGAGGACGTTTCTGCGTTCAGGGATTTCAATTCATCAATCCGCTGCAAAATGTCCAGTGCCTTGGCAATGAATTGTTTACCTTCGGGAGTGGGATGAGTTCCCTGCCGCGAGCGTTCGAACAGGATGATACCCAATTCTTTCTCCAGACGATGAACCGATTGGCTGATCGCCGATTGTGTGACATGCAGATGCTCCGAGGCGGCGGAGAATGATTGCGTTTTTGCAATTTCAACGACATATTCGAGCTGTTCCAGATTCATGATTTCATCTCCGTTTAGCATTAATACAACTAATGTTAACATTAGTATCTATAAATATGAATAATACATGAACAGCGATATAATATATAGACAATCATATAAAGGGGATGAACTTCATGAAAGCAGCAGTATGGTATGCCCATAAAGACGTGCGTGTGGAAGAACGGGAGGTTCCGGTCGCTCAAGCGGGTCAGGTCAAAATCAAAGTGGAATATGCAGGGATCTGCGGCAGTGACTTGCATGCCTATCATCATGGTGTGGGCATTCAAGAAGGCGAGAATCATCCGCTCTCAGGACAGAAAGCGCCGCTGACATTGGGTCATGAATTTGCAGGAACCGTGAGTGAATTGGGGAGTAATGTAAGCGGTATCAGTGTAGGGGATCGAGTCGTGGTAGAGCCGTTGTACCATTGTGGAACATGTGAGTACTGTATCCAGGGGCGTTATAACCAGTGTACTCAATTTGGATTCGTTGGACTGAATGGTGATGGTGGTTTTGCGGAGTATGTTGTTGTTGAATCCTACATGGTTCATTCCATACCGGATAACGTAACTTTCGAAGAAGGCGCGCTCGTTGAGCCTACGGCAGTAGCCTTTCACGCGGTTCGTCATAGCAAGCTGAAAGTGGGGAATAAGGTAGCCGTATATGGAGCCGGTCCAATTGGATTATTGACGATTCTGTCTGCCAAAGCAGCAGGAGCCTCTGAAATCTATGCAGTCGATGTATTTGAGGAACGTTTGGACTTGGCAACCAAGCTGGGAGCGATCCCGGTGAACAGTGCCAAAGTCAATGCAACCGAGGTGATCTTGCAACAATCGGGTGGCATTGATGTGGCTTATGAAGCAGCCGGTGTGCAACCAACGATGGACAGCGCGGTTGCGGTTGTCAAAAAAGGTGGAGAAGTTGTTGTCATCGCAGCAATTCCGAACCCGCTTCAAGTGAATTTCTTCGATCTTCTTGTCAAGGAAGCGAATTTAACGGCAACGCTGGCCTATCGCCACATTTTCCCTGAAGTGATTTCATTGATTGCGGAAGGATCGCTCGATGTGAAACAGGTCATCACCAAGAAAATCAAACTGGACGATATCGTGCAGGAAGGACTTGAGCTGTTAATGACCGACAAGAGCCATGCGAAGATTTTGGTGGAGATTGGCGACTAAAAACCGTTCGCTAACGAAGATAGATTTTCATATCAACGTAATTGAAGTATAAGTTTTAGATCGCGAAAAAGACCGTTCATCCGTATGAATGGTCTTTTTCGCGTTATTCAAGTAGAACACGCATCTTTCACTAGGAATCATAACGGTAACAGATCGCCTTACCCCCGCTACTCTCGGAGCTGAATTCCTCATCCTCATAGAATCCGAAACGCTCATATAAACGGATGGCATTGACCATCTGACCGCCCGTATATAAATACACCGTATTTTTGCCCATGTCCTTGGCAGATTCCACGCATTGTTGGAGCAATTCTCTGGCGATTCCATGACCTCTCCATTTTGGATCAACACCTAACAGCCGAATAAACGGATAATCGATTGGTAATTCAAAGTCTGGATAAGCCTTGCGCGCTGTTTCGAATAATTGGACTGTACCGACAATCTGATCATCAATCTTGGCGATCCATAATTGTGTCAGGTACGGATTAACCACAGACTCTCGAATATCTTTTAGGTAGGCCTCCCAGCGTTCATTTTGCTCAAAAGTCTCCCGATACTCGGCGTAACTTGCAATAAGGATATCTACAATCTCTGGATGGTCCGTTTCTGTGGCAGGATGAATCGTAACGGCAGCCGTTGTCATCTAATAATTCCCCTTCTCTTATGGGTTAAGTATGGAATATCGTTTTCTTGCATTTTACCATAACGGATTCAATCCGATTGATTCAAATATTCTATAGTAAACTCAGTCATTTCTATAGATCAAAGCATATCAGCGATTGAGCTGTGTGGAATACAGATGATTGCGATATTCGGTTGGCGTATTGCCTTCGTATTGCTTGAACATGCGCAGGAATAGTTTGTAGTCGGAGAAGCCGCACTGTCCGGCAATTTCTTTTACACTGGCATTGGTGTTCAGCAGCAGCTGTTTCGCCCGGCGAATACGTTCGGTGAGGATATAGGTTTTGAGTCCAGTACCTTTCTCGCGCTTCACCATTTTGGAAATATAGTCTTTGTTAAAATTAAAATTTTCTGCAATCTGACTCACCGTGATGTTTGTATGCAGATGAATATCGACCCACTTGCAGATATGGTCCACAATTGCATTGTGCGGGCGATAATCCGCCTCTATATTCCGCTCCAGTTCTCTGAACAGCAATAACAAAGCAGCGTCGGCTTCCTCCGGTGAGAAGGATGACACATGCAGCAGCTGCTTAAACAACTGATTGGCCATGGAAGGTACCTGAATGGTGGCATGTGTCCTAAACTGGTTGAATTCTGGCTGCATGGCATCATAGTGAACCCAGTAGAAGCTGACGGGGGCGTCGCTGATTTGGTAGCCATAGTGGGTGCGACCCGCGCGCAGAAACAACAGATCGTTGGCACGAACTACATATTGTTCCTCTTCTTCCGCAATGTACATCTCACCTTCCAGCATCAAAATGATCTCGTGAACAGGCATGCTGCGTCTCATGTGGCTCCAGTTGCCGTCGGATATGAACTTGCCGCACAGGTAATGTTTCAGTGGCTTTTGCATAGGACGGATTTATCCACCTTTTCTTGGATTATGAGTCTGATGTAATTATATTTTATTTGATAATATGGGGATATTCAAGCTCTGAAGTGGATTATTGAGTATTGGACATGTGAAACATAACACGGATTTTACCCCTTAAGAATGAATGGATATCTATATAAGTTGAACTAAGCATTTACATGATAACGGAGAGGACAGAAAAAACCTGAAAAAGCGAAGCGTTCGCCTTTATCCCTGGATTTTCCCTTGAGAAAGGGGATCAAAAAAATCTGGGGATAACAGCGATTGGAAGGTTATTCTGTCATCGTAGTGTCAGTGTAAATAATCTTTAGTTCAACTTATCTATTACATCCCGAGAAGGAGTGAGTGTCATGATTGATACGAAAAAAGGATTTCTGGGACCGGAACATGTAGATCTGTTAAATGGTGTGTTCCAAACATCACAAGAGGTGGGGGAGCGTTACCTGTTATCGCTGGATATTGATCGATTCCTGGCTCCATGCTTCGAAGCTCATGGTTTACCTGCCCGAAAAGAGCGTTACGCGGGTTGGGAGGCACGTACCATCAGCGGACATTCCCTCGGACATTATCTGTCTGCCCTGGCTGTGACGTATCAGGCAACCGGGAATATCACGTTAAAAGAAAGACTGGATTATGCTGTCACCGAACTGGCGAGAATCCAGCAGACCACAGGGAGCGGGTATATCGGTGGTTTGTCCGAAGAACCTTTCCACATGGCTTTTCGAGCAGAGAATATCGGTGGGTTCAACATCGGTGAATACTGGGTTCCCTGGTACAGTGTGCACAAAATCTATCGCGGCCTGATTGATGCGTACAAACTCACTGGTAACGGACAGGCACTTGATGTAGTTACTCGATTTGCAGATTGGGCGGTAGAAGGTTTGCTCCCGATGACAGAAGAACAGATGCAGACGATGCTTCAAAGTGAACACGGGGGCATGAATGAAGTATTTGCACACTTGTATGGGATCACGGGCAAAGCCTTATACCTTGAGATCGCCAATAAGTTTACCCATCAATTGATCCTGAGACCCTTGGAACACAAGCAGGACGATCTTCAAGGCAGACACGCCAATACGCAGATTCCTAAAGTGATCGGTGCAGCCGAAATCTACAATCAGGATCATACCCATGAGAGTTACCGGACAGCGGCAGAGTTTTTCTGGAACACCACGGTGCATCATCGTTCTTATGTATTTGGTGCGACGAGCATTTCGGAGCATTACGAAGCAAAGGGCATGGAGAGTCTCGGGATCAAAACAGGAGAGAGCTGTTGTACTCACAACATGTTGCAACTTACCAAGCAACTCTTCGCCTGGAATCACGATAGTGCCTACATGGACTATTATGAAAACGCCATCTATAATCACATCCTCGGCACGCAGGACCCCGATACGGGGAACAAAACATATTTTGCATCAACGCTACAAGGCCACTACAAAATCTATGGTACTCACGATACCGCCTGGTGGTGCTGCACAGGATCAGGCATGGAGAACCCGGGCAAATATGCCGAGGCCATCTATTTTGAGAATGAGCAAGACCTGTACGTCAACCTGTATATCGCTTCCCAACTGGATTGGGCGTCACAGGGATTATCCCTGAAGCTTGAAACCGACTTTCCTTATTCGGAAAAGGTGACCCTGACGATCACCGGAGGCAGCGCCTCGGCTCATCTAAGATTACGCGTACCCTCATGGCTGCAAGAGCCAATGACGGCAACGGTTAACGGGGATACGGAACATCCGTATACACGGATGGAACCCGGCTATCTGTCCATCGACCGCATCTGGTCTGCGGGCGATGTCATCACAATCACCCTGCCGATGTCACTTCGCCAGTACACCTCCCGGGATGATGCCCACAAGGTGGCATTCCTGTACGGCCCGATTGTACTCGCCGGTGCACTAGGAAACGAGGGTCTTCCAGAGGATACGATTGTGGATGAAACAGCACTGAATCCCAAGACCGCACCCGTACCTGTGATCTGGACGGAGCAGGAGGATGTACAAGAGTGGATCAAGGTTGTAGATGCAGACACGTTAACATTCGAACTTAGCAAGGATGTCACTTCCACAGGCGAAGCCGTGAAACTCATTCCGTTCTATGATGTGCATCATGAATTTTATACCGTGTATTGGCCGTTTAACGATGAAGGTGATGCGCTCGAGAAAGAGTTGAACGATATCACGATCGACAGG
This sequence comes from Paenibacillus sp. 2KB_22, assembly GCF_052115745.1. Taxonomy (NCBI): domain Bacteria; kingdom Bacillati; phylum Bacillota; class Bacilli; order Caryophanales; family Paenibacillaceae; genus Paenibacillus; species Paenibacillus sp. 2KB_22. The sequence continues at coordinate 144,345 of NZ_JBFRHG010000006.1, read as the reverse complement.
GTTCAGGCTGACGGTCAGCAGGATGAGATTGGACATCAACTTGATAGCAACTGCCGTGGGGAGCATCACAACGGTTCAACCACAGATGGCCGTAAGAAGTTTCATATGTGGCGAGAGGCTTTTGGCATCAGTGGAGCTTACTTCAGTTATCAACTGGCAGTGGACCACGCCGCAACCAATTATTTATGTGTGGCCTATTGGGGTGGAGATCATTCCCCGTTTGAGCGGGAAGGTACGTTATATGAGAGACAATTCACCATTACCGTGGATGGAACACTCATTGGAGAGCAGCGAATTCATATGAACAAGATTGGCGACGTGTTCTATGTGACATATGATATTCCTGAGAGCGTAACATCAGGTAAAGACAGCGTTAAGGTCATGTTCCAGGCGAAGGGCGACAATGGCTGTGCCGGGAAAGTCGTAGAGGTACGTACTACACGAAGCAAACCGGAATCACTCTTTGCGTAAAGTGCGTGGTGTGAAAAGGCGCAAACACAATGTTATAATGAAAATAAATGACGGTTAGTTGGGAAGAGGAGGTTGGAAGTGTGGCAAAACCCGATAATAAAGGTACTTATAACTTTCAGGATTGGTTAACTTGGGAGGGGGCATGGGAATTAATTAACGGCAAAGCTTTTAATATGTCTCCAGCACCCACTTCATTGCACCAGTTTATTGTGGGTGAGCTGCACTTCTCTTTGCGGACTTTTTTTCAGAATCGGAAATGTTTCGTGTTTGTTGCCCCTTTTGATGTGTATTTTAGCGAAAATGAACAATATGACCTGCCAGATCAAGTTGTACAGCCTGATTTATCGGTGGTTTGCTCCAAAGACCAGATATCTAAGAATGGCTGTAACGGTGCACCTTCTTTAATTATCGAGGTGTTATCGCCTTCGACTGCGTTAAAGGATTTTAACGAAAAATTTAACTTGTATCAGAAATATGGTGTGAACGAATACTGGATTGTTGACCCCGGCAATCAAACCGTCCATGTGTACACGCTGGAGGATGGCAGTTACCAGACCCGTCATCTGTATACAGAGCAGGAAACGATTATATCTGTCTTGTATCCTGAATTACACATTCCGCTGGATTCGTTGTTCAAGCTCAGGTAGTGGAAACAAAAAAAAGTGAACCAACGCATAAGGGACGAAACCGGATGATCTCCGATTCGTCCTTTTTGCAGTACTATTTTTCAGACAAGTCTTATATAAAAAATGACACGCATAGCTATTTTCCACGTATTACCTGATAACATTTCTTCTCCACAATCTGCTGTTTGAAAAGACGTACTTCTACGGATTGACCACCAAATTTCCTGCCTAGTTCCACGTTGTCCCTGAAAATATGAAATGGGATAAGCCCAAACCACGTATATTATGAGTATTCGAATATCCAATGTTATCCACCTGAGAGCGTTAACATCATGTACAATAAGAAGAAGTTGATCAGGAAAATTACGACATGAGGCACCAATATATAACATGAAAGGAGGTCGGATGATTGAACATGATCAAGTACATAAAATTATTGGGATTAATCCTCGGTATTGTGGCTGTGAATGTTCTGGCATTCTCACCCGGCTTTATCGGGCTGAATTTCGGGGAGGGTGCATTCACAACTGCGCTATCCGTTACCCTGTTGTTCGGTAGTGCAATGGCACTTTTATATGGCAGTTATACCTTGTTGTTGAGGCAGCCGATAGTCCTGCCCGTGAAGCATATCGAAACACATGAAGATTATGTGGAAGCTTTATCTTTTTATAGACGCATCAAGGTCCTCGAAGAAGATATTACGCTGGGGCTGTCCCAACTTAGCCGGATGAAAAAGAAGAAAGAAACACTCCTGAATGTGCTTCATCAGCGGTTTGATCCGGGGGAACTGAGCTACAAAAAATTCGCTTCGGTCACGCTGGAAGTGGAGAAGCTGTTGTACCTGAATATCCGCAGTGTGCTGAACCGGTTGAATGTATTCGATGAAGCCGACTATGCCAACATGATGAAATCCAAATCCTCAAACCTTCCCCAGAAACTTTTTCAGGAAAAAACCAAGGTATACAACGATTATCTGTCTTATGTGAAGAATGCATTACACACCAATGAGGAAATTTTGCTCAAGCTGGATCAGTTGTTACTTGAGATTTCGCGCCTCGACAGCTTTGAAGCCGGAGATATTGAACAGATGCCTTGTATGCAGGAGATTGATCAGTTAATCAAGCACACCAAATTATACAGACAGTGAGGGGTTGCTCGTATGGCCAAGAAGGGAAAGTTTTTTTTCATATCGATTGTAATGCTGGTACTCGTATTTGGTCTGGTCTATGCAGGAATTACACTGACGTCGAACTTTGGCAAGTCGACCACACAGGTGAGCACAGAGAATGCAGGTAAGGAACTGGGCAAGCTGTACGCGGACATTGCACCAGCAACGGCAGAACCGGTCAAAGGACAGATTGATCTCGATCCGGTCGATGTGGCGGAATCACTGCCGGATATCTCCAAATTCGCAATTGCCGTAGAGAATACAACGAATGATTACGTCGAAATTTTCTCTTCCACGGAGAAGTCGGGCAGCGGGGTAGACGGCTGGTTAACCGAGGTGGGCGAGGAATTCAACAAAGCGAATATCAGCGTTGGTGGAAAACCGGTATCGGTCAAAATCCGCAACATTGCCTCCGGAACCGCTACCGATTATATCAAGTCGGGCAAGTATATACCGGATGCATTCACACCTTCCAATGAACTGTGGGGAGAGATGGTTGAGGCCAGTGGGGTGAAGACAGAGATGGTCTCCAAGCGATTGGTTGGGAATGTTCCCGGTATTGTCATTTCTAAAGCCAAGTATGATGCACTGGTTGATACCTATGGCTCCGTTAATGTAAAAACCGTAACCGAAGCGATTGCCAACAATGAACTCGCGATGGGATATACCGATCCATTTGCCAGCTCCACCGGACTGAACTTTCTGGTGACTGCACTGAATACGTATGATAGCGCCAATCCGCTGGGAGAGAAAGCGATTGAGGGATTTGAGAAATTCCAGACGAATGTACCGTTTACAGCCTCGACAACCATTCAGATGCGGGAAGCGGCCAAGTCAGGCAGACTGGATGCCTTTGTACTCGAATACCAGACGTATGTGAATACCGCTGATCTCAAGAGTGGTTACGTCTTTACACCTTTTGGCGTGAGACATGACAGTCCGCTGTATGCATTGGGACAATTGCCGCAGAACAAACAGGGAATTATCCAGAAGTTTGCGGAATTCGTAACCCAGGCGAAGTACCAACAATCGGCGGAAGAGTTTGGTTTCAACGGGTTGCAGGATTACAAATCCGAACTGGCCACTGTGGATGGCGGCACATTGTTGTCTGCACAGAAAGTATGGAAAGAAAAGAAAAACGGCAGCAAACCGATTGCCGCTGTGTTCGTGACGGATGTATCCGGAAGCATGGATGGCGAACCCCTTAACCGACTGAAGGAATCCCTGCGCAAAGGTCAGAAGTACCTGGGTACAGACAACAGTATTGGCTTGGTCTCTTACTCCAGTGGGGTAACTGTGAATCTGCCCATTGCCAAGTATGATACGAACCAACAGTCCATGTTTGTCGGAACAGTGGATAGTCTGCAAGCTGGCGGAGGGACGGCGACCTTTGACGGGATCGTGGTAGCGATGAAGATGCTGGAAGATTACATGGCTGCTAATCCAAACGTGAAGCCGTTAATCTTTGTGCTGAGTGATGGCGAGACCAATGAAGGTCACACCCTGAAGGATATTCGGGATCTGGTCGAGACGTACCAAGTGCCGATCTATACGATTGGATACAACGCGGACATTAAGGCTCTGGAGAGCATCTCCAGCATTAACGAAGCGGCAAGCATCAATGCCGATACCGACGATGTCGTGTACAAGATCGGTAACCTGTTTAACGTACAGATGTAATCTAAAGGGGGAATTGTAGATGTCATTTTCAATGGAAATACCAAGCCAGAAGGAAATTCAGAAGGTAATTGAAGAAGAGGTAAAGCCCGTGCCCGCAGAGGTCGCGGAGCTTCAACAAGTGGCCAATGCCAACGTAGAGATGATCATGACACTGGATCTCGAATCCCTGGAGAAACGCAAAGAGATTCTGCAATCCATTGACGGCTTTGGTATGAACACGATGAGATCCTCTTCCGAGAAAAACGCCTTGCTTCAAGTCTCCGTTGGACATCTGTCCAAGACGGGAGACGAGGGCGGTCAGGTCGCCAAAGGTTTGACCGAGCTGCATATGCAGCTGAAGGATCTCGACCCGAGCGTGGTCGACTTTGCCAAGACCGGTTTCCTCGGGAAATTGTTCAATCCGCTTCGCGCCTATTTCCTGAAATACCAGAAGGCTGACGCAGTCATCGCTGACATCGTAACCTCCTTGGATAAAGGCAGATCCACCCTGCGTAATGATAATACAACGCTGGAGATTGAACAACAGAACCTGAGAGAACTCACCAAACGATTACAAAAGGAAATTCAGCTTGGCGTGCTCATGGATGAGTCCATCGACGCGCAGATTGAAGCCGCCAAGGTCCGCAATGAGGATCCCGAAAAAGTTCGCTTTATTACGGAAGAAGTGTTGTTCCCGCTCCGTCAGCGGGTCATGGACCTGCAACAAATGCTGGTCGTGAACCAGCAGGGTATCATGGCGATTGAAGTGGTCATCCGTAACAACAAGGAGCTAATTCGAGGGGTAGACCGGGCCAAGAATGTAACGATCTCGGCACTGAAAATTGCCGTTACGGTAGCGAGTGCTTTGTATAACCAGAAGATTGTATTGCAGAAGATTGAATTGTTGAACCAGACAACCAACGATCTGATCGCAGGTACTTCCAAAATGCTCAAGGATCAGGGGATTGCCATCCAGAAACAGGCTTATGAAGCCAGCATCTCCGTGGATACGATGAAACAGGCGTTCACCGATGTGTTGTCAGCACTCGATTCGATTAGTCTTTATAAGCAGGAAGCCCTCCCTAGAATGCGCGAGACGATTAACCAGTTCCGTGAACTTGCGGATACCGGAGAGCAGCAGATTCAGCGTTTGGAGAAAGGGCAGAAGCTGGGGCTGTAAGTCAGAAGAGAGAGAAATACAATGTCACTTGTTAGATGGCTATCATTTGTATAATTAGAAAAAGCGATCATTCCTCATTAAGCATGAGGAATGATCGCTTTTTGGTTCTCTATAATTAGTGACTAACTGTCATATCCCAAACTTCTTGCATAAGCATATAACTGTTGTTCACATTGGTCCATTAGAACAGCAGCGGTGTTTACTTTTGCATTTCCCTGTTTCAGTAATGTGTAATTCACTTTGTTCTTGGAGACTGCTTTTTGGTACAAGAGGTACCCTTCGAGCTGAGTGTAACTTGCCTTGATAAATGTGGCGTGAATTTTCTTAATTTGCGGGTTGGTAGGCTTGATTTGTTTTGCCTTGGATACCAATTTTGTATAATTGGGGATCACTGTATTCGTAAGTTTAAGATACATGGACTTGCGGTTCGTTGAAGTTACCTGAGTATCGATGCTTTCCAGAGCGGTAAAGGCTTTGGCCTCATAAGTTTCAAGAGCAAATAACTGAGTAGTGTACTCCTTAAATTCTTCATAACTCTGATCTGAATATGTAGAGGTTGCTACTTTGGTTGCATCGGCAGAAGCGGCTGGAGAGAAAAGCACTCCGCCAAGCAAAACAAAACTGGTAATCAATGATATAATCCACGACTTTTTCAAATGTAATGTCATCCTCCTTTTGTTTGTATTCCATTGGATAATCTAACATATCAATACCAGAAATTACAGGAATGTATTTACATTATTATGGTGATAAACCTTTCTTAAAATCCCTCTCAATGACCACGCTATAGGGAAGAATGGCGATTTGAATGTTCATCTTTCAACACGACATTGTCGGGCCTGTAATGAATGATCTTGAACAATTCCTCGGCCATGTAGGCGGGGCTGTGCTTGAAATCCTGTCTGATCCACTCCATGATCATGCCAAATATCGCATGAGACTGGTAACTTGCCAGCAGTTCAGGGTTAATGTGCTGCGGGAAGATTTGGTTCAGATCCTGTAAGGAAAGATCTCGAAGAACATCGCAGATCATACGCTGAAAATTGGAGGAGGCCTCCGATTTCACAACCAGTGTGTAGAATTGTGCATGCTGGTGCACATGTTCAAATATAGTGATGGCCGAAGAGGGCATCAGACCAACCTCGAACTCTTTCAACCCTTGATAGGGTTTGCGAAAAGAAGTCACCAGATCCTGAATCACATCATTGATGATCTCATTGAACAGGTCTTCCTTGTACTGATAATGTCTGTAAAATGTACCTCGATTCAGGTCGGCGCGCTGGACAATATCCGTAATGGATATTTCTTTAAAGGGATGTTTTTGCATCAAATGGATGAGGGCATCCTTCAGCGCAGCTTTTGATTTCTTGATTCTTCGGTCCATCGAATTTGGGGTTTCAGACATCTATTTTCCTCCTCGCTATATAAGTTGAACTAAAGCATATTTACACTGACCACTTCGATGACAGAACAACCTTCCGATCACTGTTATCCCCAGATTTTTTTTGATTCCTTTTATAAATGGTAAATCCGGGGTTAAAGGCGAATAGCATATGCTTCCGAAGTAGCTTTCTTTCAGAAAGCTTTTAGCTTGCGCTTCTTCAGATTATTTCTGTCCTCTCCGTTTTGTGTAAATGTTTAGTTCAATTTCTATAGTTCACTTTATTAATTAAAGAACATTTGGGCTTAGTAGTGTTGTTTAACGTACAACTGGACAAGCTTTTACTGATTGAAGTGAAACGCTATGACTTATTATACTAAGGATAAGAGTTAATGAACATTTGTTTGTTAACTTATTGTAAACGAATACAAAGGAGGATACATGGAATGAAACTTCAAGATAAAGTGGCAGTTGTTACAGGTGCTGGTTCAGGTATGGGGAAAGCGATCGCCACGTTGTACGCCCAAGAGGGTGCGAAAGTAGTTGTATCGGATATTAACGAGGAATCCGCACAGGCGGTAGTGAATGATATTAAGGCACAGGGCGGGGAAGCGATTGTAGTTTTGGCCAATGTAGCCAAAGAAGAAGATGTGCAGAATCTGATTGATACAACGGTGAGCACATACGGTACAGTAGATATTCTGATTAACAATGCGGGCATTATGGATGGTATGGAGCCTGCAGCGGATATAACTGATGAGAAGTGGGAGAGATTGTTCGCTGTGAACACAACCAGTGTGATGCGGACAACACGGAAAGTATTGCCGATCTTCCTGGAGAAACAAAAAGGTGTCATCGTGAACATTGCTTCGGCAGGTGGATTGCACGGCGGACGTGCAGGAGCAGCCTATACGGCTTCCAAACATGCGGTCGTGGGCTTCACTAAAAATACAGGGTATATGTATGCTGAGCAAGGCATTCGTTGTAATGCGATCGCTCCAGGTGCCGTGGCAACCAACATCAGCGCATCCATGGCTGGTATTAGCCCATACGGTGCAGGGCGGCAACAGCTGGGCATGGCAATCAACCCACGCATTGGGACGAGTGAAGAGATCGCCAAGGTGGCCTTGTTCCTTGGGTCGGACGAGTCCAGCTTCGTGAACGGAACCGTTGTTACAGCTGATGCAGGCTGGAGCTCTTATTAATCCGTTCAAGCGCAGTCGAGCATGGAGCACTGAAATGTGCGAACAGTCAGGAAGCCGCATAATCATATGCGGCTTCTTTTTTTGTGTTACTCCGAAAACGGTGGACCCACAGTGTCATATCCCGTATTGGGACAAACGTTTGCATTACTACACGGATGCTCGAAATGGATCAAATTGAGGGTGGCTTTGGTTTGGAAAAGAGTGAGGATTCGCGCACGATCAGACGATGGGGGATAATGACCGGATTATGAGGTTGTGGTTCCCCGCTTAGAATTTTCAACAATACCTGAACGGCTGTATAGCCCAGCTGATAGGTTCCAATGTCTATAGAACTTAAGGGTGGTGAAGCCAGCTCCGATAGAGCAATATTGTTAAAACTGACCACGCTGATATCCTCAGGCACCAGATAATGAAGCTCGGCAAGAGCTCTCAGTACCCCAAAGGCCACATTGTCATCAATGACAACGATTGCGGTGGGTCTGTTTGGCAAGGACATGAACAGCGACATCGCCCTGAATCCACTTTCCTGTAGAAATTCGCCTTCCACAATCCAGTCACTATCGGCATCCAGCCCGGCTTGGGCAAGCGCCTTTTGGTATCCTAACATGCGATCATGCGATAACGTAATGTCCGGTGGGCCGCTGACAAATCCGATTCGCGTATGCCCTTGGGCGATCAGATGATGTGTCGCATCATAAGCAGTCTGTACATTATCGTTATCCACCATGGGGGCATTGGGATGAGCTTCACTGCGACCGATTAACACAAAAGGAAACTTTTCCGCTTCCAAAAATGTGATGATGGGATCGTCTCGTTTGGACCCAAGCAACAGAATGCCATCCACTCTGCGACCATGAACAAGACGGGAGATCGCGTGCAGTTCATTGTCTGATGAAGTTTCAGTAGTTAGCAGCAATTCATAATTCATACGGGTGGCATGTGTAATAATACCTCGCAGCAGTTCCCCGAAAAAGTAATTCTGAAACAACTCTTCAGCAGGACGTGGAAGCATAATGCCAAGGGTATGTGTCGTTTTGGAAACCAGGCTCTTCGCCATGATGTTGGGATGGTAGTTCAATTCTTTCATGATTTGCTTCACTTTGAGAGACGTCTTGGTGCTGATTCTGGGATGGTTGGAAATCACCCGTGACACTGTAGAAGGGGAAACACCCGCCAATTTGGCAATATCCTTGATCGTAATCATGTAAAAAATCCCTTCTGAACAATCGTATAAATATTCTCCTATGGTAATCCAAAGGATACGATAAATCAATTGCTAACTGCCAAGTATGAGATGCACAGGAAGTAAAATAAAGGAAGAAAGAGTCTGAACAAGGAAACAGGAAATTACTGTAGGTAGAAGAGGTAAATTGGTTAAAATTGAGCAAATATGGCTTGTGCAAACGTTTGTGCAAAGAAAGTGCAGTATTGTATGATGTGATTGTTATTGTAGCGCTTACATCTGTGGATTTATATACTTCTTGACTAGTTTCCCCCTACATATTGAACGGAGGAGTCATCTTGTTTTCCATTTGAGCAAACGTTTGTACAAAGGTGAACATGGAATGCAAAACCTGACAACATACGCAGACAAAAGGGTGAAAAGCGCGAACATTGTTGGACCAAGCAGAGGGAAGGGGACATTTTAGATGAGAAAATGGCAAGGGGCAACATTGTCCGTCATGATGGCTTTTACACTGGCTGCGTGCGGGGCTGGAGGCGGAAGTCCATCTCCAACTACGGCAGGTGAGAATCCGGAGGAAGTGGTAGAGCTGACAGCCGAGAACCTTCAACCGGAAGAAGGGGCAACCCTGGTGATCTGGGAGGACAAAAATCAAAGCAGTTTTATTGAGCAAAGAGCCAAAAAATTCGAAGAGAAGTATGGGGTAACGGTCAAAATGGAGGAATTACCTCCAACCGATCAGGTAACCAAACTAACGACGGATGGCCCGGCGGGTCTCGCGGCAGATGTCGTCGTTTTCCCACATGATAAGATTGGCAGCGCTTCAGAGGCGGGACTTATTCTGCCCAATGACATATTCGAAGCAGAGACCGCAGAGAACACCAGCGACAACGCACTGAAGGCGGTGACGTTCAAGGATATCTTGTACGGCTATCCGTACAGCGTGGAGACCTATGCTCTCTTTTACAACAAAGCATTGTATCCAGAAGCTCCGAAAAACTTTGATGAGATTATCAGCTTCGCCAAGACGTTCAATAACGTGAAATCCAATCAATATGCGCTGATGTGGGAATTGCAGCAATTTTACTATAACTATGCATTCCTGGCTTCACAGGGCGGTTATATTTTTGGGGACAACGGGATGGATAGCGCGGATCTCGGTCTGAATAACGAAGGAGCCCTGAAGGGTGGACAGTTCTTGCAGAAGCTGAAGTCGGAAGTACTGCCGCTCAAGATGGGTGATGTGAACTATGATATCAAAAAAGGATTATTCTCCAGCGGCAAGCTGGCTATGGACATTAACGGTCCGTGGACCATTGCCGATTATCGCAATGCGGGTATTGATTTTGGCGTTGCTCCACTTCCGGCAATTGATGGCAAACCGATGACCTCCTTCTCAGGAGTTAAAGCCTATTATGTAAATGCATTTACACAATACCCGAATGCGTCGAAGCTCTTGGCAGCGTTCCTTTCCAATGAAGAGGCTCAGATGGAGAACTTTGATCTAAACGGTACACTCCCTGCGAACAAAAACGTGGCTGCTGATTCGAAGGTGCAGGAGGACCCGATCAATAAGGCGTTCTTGGAACAGTTCAACAACTCTACACCAATGCCTTCGCTTCCTGCCATGGACAGCGTATGGGGACCGATCACGTCTGCCATTACGGATATATGGGATACCGATAAGGACGTGAAGGCATCGCTGGACAATGCTGTGAAACAGATCCAGGAAAGCCTTGCTACTGTCCAATAGGGACGAACGACGAATGCGAAGATATGCATGCATACAAGAGGCGGGGAGGAGAGAGCAAATGCAACAGCAGCATGTCCCGGTGCCCGTTGGACCGAACAGGGAAAGACAACACCGGATGACAGCGGCTATATGTTCCATCATACTGCAAGGTCTTGGACAGCTGTACAATCGACAGTGGATTAAGGGAATTTGTCTATTGTTACTGGAGGGAGCAGGGCTTGCGTACCTGCTTCCTCGTCTGTCACAGGCTGTATGGGGCATATGGACACTGGGGGAAAATACACAACGTTTTGTCAAAGTGAATGGGTCCACCGTACTTCAAAGGGGAGACCATTCCATCTTTTTACTGTTGGATGGCATTATCGTACTACTGGTGTTTTTTGTGTTTATTCTGATCTACATCCTGAATATTCGGGATGCGTACGTCACGGGAGTCGCCAGGGAAGAAGGGAAGAAGACCCTGGGCGCAGGGGCTTCGCTTCGAAACATGATGGACAAAAACTTTCCCTACCTGTTTCTGTCCATTCCCGCACTGGGCATCCTTTTTTTCACCGTTATGCCCATTCTGTTTACGATCACGATTGCATTTACCAACTATTCGGCCCCGGATCATATTCCGCCAGCCAAACTCGTGGACTGGGTGGGCTTCAAGACGTTCAGTGATCTGATTCAGTTGAAATCCTGGAGCCAGACATTCTACGGCGTGCTGACCTGGACGGTCATCTGGGCCATTCTGGCGACAGTCACCACCTATTTTGGCGGTGTGCTTGTGGCACTATTGATAGAACAGCGGGGCATACGCTTCAAAAAACTGTGGCGCACGATTTTCATTCTGCCCTATGCGATTCCGCAGATCATTTCTTTGCTGCTCATGCGTAATCTGTTCAATGGTCAGTTTGGACCAATCAATACCTACATGAGAGCGTTTGGGCTGGAGGGATTACCCTGGCTGACAGATCCGTTCTGGGCCAAAGTCACCGTCATTGTTGTCAACATGTGGATCGGTATTCCGGTCAGTATGGTGCTCATTCTCGGTGTATTGACGGCCATCCCTCGTGATCTCTACGAGGCTGCCGAAGTGGATGGAGCATCCGCATTTCAGAAATTCCGAATTATTACGATGCCGTTCATTCTTTTTGCTACAACTCCGGTACTCATCATGCAATTTGCTGGAAACTTCAACAACTTCAATGTCATCTTCCTGCTGACCAACGGAAATCCATTGCGGGGAGACTACCAGTACGCAGGGGCAACGGATCTGCTGGTAACCTGGCTCTACAAGCTCACACTCGACAATAACAAATTCAACATGGCTTCAGCGGTAGGGATTATCATCTTCCTCATTATCGCTTCATTCTCTATCTGGAACTTCCGCCGCTCCAAATCATTCAAGGAGGAGGACATGATTCAATGAAGACACGTAATAATCCGTTGCGTCTGGCCCTGAGTTATGTGTTATTGGTGATTATCGCTATTGTCTCCATCTACCCGGTACTCTGGATCTTTCTCTCTTCCCTGAGACCGGGTGCGGCATTGTTCAGTGAACGGTTGTGGCCCGAAGCATTCACGCTGACTCATTACGGCGAGTTATTCAATAACCCGTCCTTTATGTACGGAAGATGGTATATGAATACACTGAAAATTGCCTTTTTCACGATGATCTTCTCCACGTTGATGGTGACACTCGGGATGTACGCACTGTCCCGCTTCCGCTTCCGTGGACGTAAAACCATTCTCTCTACCATGCTGATTCTTGGTATGTTCCCAAGCTTTATGAGCATGATTGCGATCTATATCATTTTGCTGCAAGTCAAATTGCTCGATACCCACGCTGCGCTCATCCTGGTCTATTCTTCCGGAGCTGTACTCGGTGGATTTATCGTCAAAGGTTTCTTTGACACGATTCCCCGTAGTCTGGACGAAGCTGCTCGCATGGATGGTGCAAGTCATCTGCGTGTATTTACCAGCATCATCCTGCCCCTATCCAAGCCGATGCTGACCTATGTGGCATTAACCAGTTTTACTGGTGCGTGGATGGACTTTATCTTTGCCCGGCTGGTGCTGCGGACAAAGGAAAACTGGACGCTGGCGGTGGGGATGTGGGATCTGGTCAATCGGTATCAGGACAGTAACTTTACCATGTTTGCTGCGGGGGCGGTTCTGATCGCCATCCCAATTACCCTGCTGTTTGTTTTCTTGCAACGATTCCTTGTTCAAGGTCTGACGGCAGGAGCTTCCAAAGGTTAATCCTGTGCCATAACAACATAGTTAGCCGCGATACCTGCGGCACATCCAACCAGGCACTTCCGTGATGTCATGTCTTTATCGACTGGCAAAGCTGCGGAAGTGCCTGGTTCTATATGGGCTCGAATCATGATTAGGGAGGAACGTGATGTATGGGCATAAACACGTCCAGTGAGCCCGAGATTATGGGATATCAAGGAGGACAAGCTGCATTGCAAAATGCCAAGACTCCGCGAACGCTTTGGCGTAATGTTACCTTTCGGAGAATCTTGTACGGCTATGGGATCTCCGTATTCGGGGATTGCTTCAATGGGATTGCGATCAGTCTGTGGGTGTTACAGACCACAGGGAGTGCGAAGAGCATGGCGGCCGTACAGATATGTAATATGGCCGTCAGCTTCCTGTTTGGATCGGTGGCGGGTACGGTTGCAGACCGATTGGATCGGAGGAAGCTGATGCTGGCCTCGGATGTATTCCGCGGCGTAATGGCTGTGCTGATTGCGATTAGCTTATTTGGCTGGCATGCGCCGTTCCCGGTGGTACTGCTGTTGCTCTCACTCTCCATGTTTTCAAGTCTGTTTCAGGCACCTGCATTCCACGCCTCTGTAGCAAGTATGGTAGGCAGGGAGCATATTCAACAAGCAACCGGAACGATTCATATGGTGGATAATCTTGCCCGAATCAGCGGTCTTGCCGCGGCGGGAGTTGCTGTGGCTGCATTTGGAGGATTCGTCGCCATATTAATTACAGGGGCAACCTTTCTGTTGTCCGCAGTTTGTGTGCTGATGGCGGGCCGCTTTCCTGTGGTACAGCGATCCGTTAGTCAGCAGACCACGTTTGTTCAGGAATGGCGCAGTTCGTTTGGCTATATCTATCGGAATCGTCTAATTCGATCCATCGTATTGCTCAATCCGGTGCTAATCTTGTTTTTCATGTCAGCCATGATGCTGGTTCAAGTGATGGCAGTCAAGGTGTGGGAGGGGAATCCGGTACAGTTTGGATTAATTGAAACCTGTATTCCACTTGGATATATGATGGGCTCTGCACTGCTGATTGCTTCGGGAAAACGATTGAAACGAAGAGGGAGATGGGTATTTATCGGTTTGATTGTATTAGGACCACTCTATATTTTACTGGCGAATGTATCCTCACCAATCATGGCGTTGCCGTTAATCGTGGCCGGAGGTGCGATGTTCGCCTGCTGTACAATGCTCACTCAGATTATGCTGAGGACAGCCGTTCCAGACGAGCTGCAAGGAAGGGTCTATGGTGTCGTGGGAACAATCACCAGTACAGCGCCTATTCTGGGACTGACTGTTGTCTCCGTATTGGCAGATCAGTGGGGGGCAGCTTCTGTGCTGCAAGGCGTGGGCATACTGCTGCTGGCGACAGGTATTCTGGCCGCTACAACATTGAAGTCGATCCGAACCTATCAATAAAACGTATTAGGGAGTATCCATGATATGGATTGAACCACATGTACACATCAGCAGAGAGTGGGATAGAGGTAATCTTAGCAGCTTATGAAAAACCTAAGCATTCTGGATAAGCAAAACAAAACAAAACAAAACCCGGAACATACGCTGCGTTAGCGTAACTCCGGGTTAGCTTGTGGACAGAATATTCTATTGCCAGTTTACATTTACAGTCGCTGTTCCGCTGGCTGGTGTGGTGAACGTGTGGTTGGAACCACCTTCCCACGTAATGGTTGCTCCATTTTTCTTGAAGAATTTGAACTCCAGTTGTTTTCCAGCGGGCACGCTCACATCATAGTACCAAGTTGGGTAGGCATGGATAACTTGATTGAAAGCAGGTCCAATAGCGGTGGTGCCCGTACTCCAGTTGCCGAGTTCTGCCACATTACCTGTAAGATAGATGTTCTGACCCAGAGTGGTGGAAGCGTTGTTAATGACAAATCGTACAGTGACCTGATCACCCGTAAGGATGGTGAAGTTGTTATACGCATTGCTGTTGACACCATTCGCAGCTACTTTCACAGCATAATTGCCTGCCGCAACAGCTGGGATCTTCACTTTGATCTGTGTATCTTCCCAGGATGTAATGGCTGCACCAGTAACGGCTGTTGTACCGAAGTATACGGTACCTTTGGTGGAGCCAAATCCACGTCCACTAATAGTAACAACATTACCCGGTTTACCCATCACCGGACCTACATGACCAATCGTTGGTGTTGTTTCACTTGTTGTATACTGCCAGACAGCGGTTGCTCCGGCTGCCAGAGTGAATGAAGAGACGGTACCATTGGTGGAAGTGATGTTATTACCGTTCAGTGCGCCGCCCAGTACATCGGTGTAGTTGCCTGTTGGCAGTGAAGTGCTTAGATTCGCAATGCTCGCTGGTGTGGAGAGATTACGGTTCACCGCAACAACAGCTACACTTTTACCGAATTTGCGTTCATAGATATACACATCATCATTGATCCAGCGTTGCTGCGTGGAGCCGTAGGCAATCGCCGGATTGGATTTGCGAAGAGGGGCCAGCTTGCTAATTACGTTGAAGGCCGTTGTTGTTTTGGAGAAAGAAGGCATTTTGGCCCGATTGTCAGGGTCCCCGTTACCTGTCAGATACTGTTCGGTACCATAATAGATGGCAGGTACGCCGCGTGAAGTCAGTGTGAAGGCCAGCGCCTGTTCCAGACGACGGTTATTCACGGCACTTGTTTTGAAGCGATCCATATCATGGTTATCAATGAACGTAACTTGATCATTCACTTGATTGTAATCTGCCGCTGTACCTGTAATCATCGAATCGAGGGCATACATGTTGGATGTGTTATCCCGGAAGACGTTACGTACGGCAGAGTTAAAGCGGAAATCAAGCAGACTCATCCCGGATTCGTTGGCAAATTCCGTGTTATCCGCATCGGATGCAGCAGATCCCAGGAACCATTCACCGAAGGTGAATACTGGCTGGTGTGCATAGATGGAGGACATCCAGCTCTTTTGCCAGCCGAGAGGCATATGTTTCACCGCATCCACGCGAATGCCGTCCACGCCCATATCAAGCCAGAGCTTGATTGCATCTTTGAAATATTGGTCAATGGTACTGTTATTGTGATTCAGGTCAGCCAGGTCATAGAGGTTTTTGTAGATACCATTCTCCAGGGAGGAAAAATCGGAGCCGCCGTTGTGATGGAAAAATCCATTTGTATCATTTGTGTATCCGCCAACCAGATTACCATTATCGTACAACTTGCCATTCTCAGCAAAGGACGTATCGGTTTCCATGGCAGGAGACGTATGGTTCGGTGCAAAGTCAATGACAATCTTGATGCCTTTGGCATGAGCGGTTGTAATCAGATTTTGAAAGTCAGCCATCGTTCCGAAATACGGATTGGTCTTCTTGAAATCACGTGCCCAGTAGCCATGATAAGCTGTGTTGATTACGCCGCCATAGTTGATCGTGGCGAAGATATTCTCAACCGGCTGGGAGATCCACAATGCTGTAACGCCCAGATCGCTGAAATAGTTATCGTTGATTTTGTTGATCAGACCCTGCCAGTCACCTCCGCAATACAACTTCAGGTTGCTACATGTAGCATCGTAGGCAGCTCCGGTGGGATTGTTGGAAGGATTGCCGTCCAGGAAGCGGTCCGTAAAGATCTGATAGATGACGTCTGTACTAAAGTTCTGCTTGTTGGTAACTGCGGTATCCGCATCCGCATAGATCGCGGAAGCAGGTAGATAGGGAAGTGCGCCCCCTGCAAGTAAACTGAGTGTCAGTGTTGTGCTGAGGAGTACGCGTTTGGCCATTTGAAACATAGTAATCCACCCTTCTCGTGAATGTAGTAGTTTAAATAAACAACCAACCTGGCTCTTGAATAATAGCGCTTTCAATACAACGTAATGATACGCAGTGGATTGAAGACTTCCCTCCTTTTGACACGCCAACAACCCCGGCATCTCCTTCGGGAGTTACCGGGGTTGTCCTAAACCGCTCTGGTTTAAAAGCATGGCCCTCGAGTTATGATCACAACGTTATCGTAAGAAATATTGGATCTTATGTCAATAACTTTTTTGAGAGCATTTATTTTCTATTTTTATGTTTACAAAAGCACGTTCGCGCATTAAACTATTCGCAGATTCACAATATAAGGGCTATGTATCCCGGGACACGCACGTGTGTTTCGGGACAACCCCGTCTCTTCTGAGGCGGGGTTATTTGTATTATGCAGTCGAATCGGGAGAAGAGAGGCGGTTGATGATCGTTGAGTACCCATTCTGTCATCGAATGTTTGGAAGGCATTCAGGCGTCACGGCTGGGCAATATCCGCAACATTTATGTGTATCTCCCGCCCGGTTACCATGAGCAGACAGCTCGGCATTATCCGGTTCTGTATGTTCATGCAGGGCAGCGGGCTTTTGGTCCATCCGGGCCAGGCAATGAAACATGGAATATGGATCAGGCAGCAGACGGTCTTATTTCTTCCGGGCAGATTGAATCACTGATTATTGTCGGCATTACGCATGTCCGTCCAGTCACGCACAACGAATTCTATCACTTCATCGCTCCGGAGAGAGAGGCCGTGAGTGTGGGATGCTCAGGCATCGACTATGAGTATTTTATCATTCATGAACTCAAACCGATCATAGACCATCGTTACCGGACGTTGCCGGACAAGGAGAATACCGGGCTGTTGGGTTCATCTGCTGCTGCACTTTGTACATTGCACATGGGGATGCGAAATCCGGATGTTTTCGGAAAACTGATCATGATGTCGCCATTCTATGTGGATGTGCAGCTGGACGAAACATCGGAAAGCGGGCTGTTGGAAGAAAACATGTATCGCTTGCCAGATGAGGTACCCGACGTTCGGATGTGGATGGATATTGGAGACACGGAAGGTCTGTTTCTGCCTTCCCAGGTCAGAAGGGTAGCTCATCAATTACTTGAACGCGGAGTCAGATCGGATGAGGAATTGGCATTTTTGGAACAGCCGGATGCCTGTCATCAGGAAGGTGACTGGGGAGCACGCGTTCATCTCCCGTTACTATACATGTTCGGCCACGTTGGTAAACCCACCTCGCTCAAACTGCTTGGGAGGGATGTCATCGGACTACAGGGTGGAATGACCGTGTGTATCAATGCACAAATGCACTATGAGAGCGGATGGGTTCAGAGTCTGCTGCATGGGAATTATTCTTCAAGTGACCCGGATGTAATCCAGGTTCGTTCGAGTGGAGAACTGGTGCCTGTCGGTATTGGAAGTGTATCCATCACGCTGACTATGGGGGAACTGTCTGCTACACGCATCTATACTGTGGTTCCTGAATTGTCCACTCATGTGGAGGTCTGCATTCATGCAGAGGTAGCCTCAGAGGAAGGGCCGGAGGAAACGATATATGGTGGGATGGGCATGAAACTTGTCCGTTCCGGTATAGGTCGATATGAAGGTTGTTACCGAGTTCCGCGTGATAGTGGATTTTCCTTCCGGTTTACTCGCGGTTTCCGTCGTTTCGAGACCGATGTGGATGGCAAACCTGTTTCCAATCGGGTATTTCGAGCGACAGATGATATGTCTGTGCATTATCTAATCCAATCCTGGGGCAGTACGTCCGCCAAAACGGGAACAGGAGGCCAAAAATGATCATTCCTTCATTCGCTCCAGTGCTGGACATTCCCTATTATTATCCCTGCAATTTCCCTCTGATTCATGAAGTGCTCCATCGACAAGGGTCCATTACAAGTCTTGCACTGCTGGCGGCAAGCCGGTTGTACAGCCTTCCATCGTGCGGGGATAACGGACTGGTGAAGCCTTATTTTCACAAACTGGATTATGTAGAGCCGATCTGGGAGATGTATGGTCAGCGGGAGCTGGAAACCTTCGAGGAAGGCAAGGCGCAGATCAGGCAGCATATCGGCGAAGGTGGACTTTTTTTGGCTACAGGAACCAGTTATCATCTGCCTTACTGTGAGGATTATCAGAATCCCGAGTACATTCGCAAACACGTGAAGCAAGGCTCCCGACTGCATCTGGTAGACCATTGGATCGCCGTGTATGGTCTGGAAGATGAGCATGCGCACGTCTATGATCCCGTGCCCTCCAAGTACAAGGGGAAGGTTGCTCAAAGGGCCTTTCATGATTTCTGGAAAGGGAACCAGTGCATACCCGAGCTTGCTCAGGCGAAGCGCAAAGAAGAACTCCGAACCTTTGGCACCATGGACATTCGGGCAACTGTGCAGCTTGACTCTGCCGGGTACCGAGACATGTTGACCCAGGCGTTAACAACGCAGATTGAAGAATTTCTGACAGGCCGGACGATTACACAAGGAGAGCGGAATTATTATTTTGGACATGCGGTGTCTCTGCGACTCTTAGATGCACTGCATGGGGCGAATGAAGGGAATCAGGCCAATGAAATGTTAATATCGGGTCTGCTGTTTGATATGCGATGGAGTCGATATTTTCTTCGAGATCTTCTTCAGGAGTCTGCCTTATGGCTAGGTTCTCCACTGGATCAATATGCGAGAGAATTCAGCGACATCGTCGTAGGATGGGAGAAGGCATACAAAATGCTGCAGGTCAGCCGGATGAAGAACCGCGAGCACTGGAAAGTACAGCTGACAGGTGTCATTAAAATGTTGGTCACGGATGAATGGCACTGGTATGAGTCGCTTCGAAAGTCCATGCCTCAGGCAGATTGCTTTCAACGTCAGACCGTGCCAATGATTGAACAAGAACACAGGGAGGCTTTGCTTCGTATAGTGCTGGATAGTTGCCGGGAGTTAAATGCATACCATAATACATCGATTCCGCTTGGTGAGGGTGGTAACGCCCCACTATACGGACGAAATGGGCAACTGGATTCGCTGGAACTCGTGTCATTGCTTGCTGTGGTGGAGCAGGGAATCGAAGATCGATGGGGTACGGGAATGGGAGCTGCTCTGGCGGAGTTAGCTGCTGCTTCCATGCCGGAAAGTCCCTATCAGACGGTAGGCTCACTTGTTGATTATCTCGCACAACAATATTCGCCTGCTGGTGAGGAGGAAGCAAAATGTTGAACCAATTCTTGCTTGAACGATTCGAGGAACAGGGACAGCATCCTGCACTGATCTGGAAGGATCAGGAGTACAGCTATCAGTGGCTGCTGGAACAGGTTGGCATTATGGGTGAGTGGATTATAGCAGAAGGGCTGACTGGGCAACTTGTAACACTGGAGGATGACTATTCCCCATATGCAGCGGCGGCATTGGTTGCTTTGCTCGGACAAGGGTGTATCGTGCTCCCCATGGATCGGTACCTGGTTGAAGCCAAACGACAGGAATACATCGAACTGGCACAGGTGAAATGGCGGTTGGGCGTTGAAGAAGGCAAGCTGTGCATTCGGCAAACGTGTGAAAATTCTGGAGAGGTTCCTGTGTTGTTATCTACGCTGGCACAGGAGGGTGGAGGAGGACTGGTACTCTTTTCATCCGGATCAACCGGAGTGAGTAAAGCGACTGTGCATCGTGCAGATCGGCTGTTACATCGTTTTCGGCGGCAGGTTCGGCCCTTGCGAACGATTCCATTCATGATGTTTGATCATATCGGCGGTGTGAACACAATGCTGCAATCCCTGTCCAGTGGGGGATGTCTGTGTATCATTGCGGATCGATCTCCCGAAGAAGTGTGCCGGACGATTGAGAAGTTTCGTGTGCAGGCGCTGCCCGTCTCCCCAACATTCATGAATCTGTTGCTGTTGGGCAGAAATGATGAAGGGTATGACTTGTCCAGTCTCGAGGTTGTATCATACGGATCGGAAGTGATGCCTGAGTCCGTACTGGCAGCCTGGAACCGGAGATTTCCACAGATCAGAACGATACAGGCCTATGGCATGTCTGAACTTGGTATTCTGCCAACCCGCTCCAAAGAACCAGGTTCTCTGCTGTTCTCCATTCAAGATGAAGAGGTCAAGTACCGGGTGGTGGAAGGAGAATTGCAGATTCGTACAGCAACAGCGATGATCGGATATCTGAATGCACCATCACCCTTTACGGAGGATGGATGGCTGCGTACCGGAGATGAAGCCGTATTGGAGCAGGGGTACATTCGAATTTTGGGCCGCCGTTCGGAGATTATTAACATAGGGGGACGGAAGGTATATCCTGCCGAGGTCGAGGGTGTTCTGGAAGAGATGGAATGCATTGAAGCGGCGGTAGTTTCGGGAGAACCGAGTGGTATCACGGGTCAGAGAGTGAAGGTGACTATCCGGCTGGCTACAGAATGTACTCTAACCGATCTGCGGCGGTCCATCTGGGAATATTGTCGGGACAAGCTGCCTTCATACAAGATTCCGCAGAAAATAGTAATTACACAGGGAGAACTCGTAAGTTCGAGAATGAAAAAAATCCGTAAACCGATGATGTCGATATCCTAAACGAAATAATGCTTCTCTGATTCGTTAGCCATTGAGTCCGCTTATAACAAAGCGAATAACTTGTGGTGGGATCGTTAGAATACGACGTATAAAATGTAGGAGAGGCTGTCTCTGGTCGACAATATGACCTAGGAGACAGCCTCTTGATGTTTTTTTCCTTGTTAGCTGTATTTATATCAGGCCTCAGCTGGTTGTTTGACCTCCATTTGCAGTAGGGAGAAGCCGTATGCTTCCAGATCGAGGGTCAGTTTATTTTGCCTAGCTTCCACGGTGTTTGATGTGTACAGATTCCGCCAAACGTTACGCTCTGCCAAAGGGAGTTCAAGAGTACATGGCTCATCTCCCGCATTCAGCACAAGAAGCATGCGCTCACCCGTATGCGAATCCGATCGTTCGATGGCGAGACAAGGGTCTCCGGCTTTTGCATATACAATCTTCAGTTCCGTGCTGCGCAGCGCCGGGTGCTGTTTGCGAAGGGCAATCGTATGGGTGAAGAATTCCAGAAGTTCACGGTTCTGCTTGGTCTCATCCCATTCCATACACTTGCGGCAACCCGGATCATATCCCCCGTCAAGCCCCACTTCGTCTCCATAATAAATACATGGCACACCTGGATACGTAAGCAGCAACGTAACGGCAAGTTTCATCTTGCGCTCGTCTCCATCACACAAGGTCAGCAGTCTGGGTGTATCATGACTTCCGAGCAGATTGAAGGCAGCTTCAGTAACCGTTTGTGAATAGGCTGCAAGCAGTTTGCCGATCTCATTGGCAAATCCGAGTCCGTCGAGCTTTCCGTTCACGGTGTAGTCCAATACCGAATTGGTAAACGGATAATTCATCACAGCATCGAATTGGTCTCCCTGAAGCCACATGAGCGAATCATGCCAGATTTCACCGAGCAGATAAGCATCAGGCTTGATGGCTTTTACCGTCTGACGGAATTCACGCCAGAACTGATGATCCACTTCGTTGGCTACATCGAGCCTCCATCCGTCAATGTCCATCTCCTCGATCCAGAAGCGTCCTACCTCCAGCAGGTATGCCTTCACGTCAGGGTGCTCCGTGTTCAGCTTTGGCATAAGCGGTTCAAAGGCAAAGGTATCATAAGTTGGGATGCCATCCTCCACACGCGGCGGCCAGTCTTTGATATAGAACCAGTCTGCGTAGGGGGAAGCGGCTCCATTCTTCATGACATCGACAAAAGGAGGGAACTCTCTGCCGGAATGATTGAATACCGCATCGAGAACGACACGTATGCCGCGCTGATGACAAGCCTCCACAAAGGTCTTGAACTGTTCATTGGTTCCAAAATGAGGATCAACCTTCATATAATCGCCTGTATTGTATTTGTGATTCGTAGTGGCCTCGAACAGCGGACAGAAATAGATGGCATTGACGCCCAGCTGGCTTATATGGTCCAGATGATCAAGCACACCTTGCAGATCGCCGCCAAAGAAGTTCACCGGTGTGGGTTCCCCTCCCCAGGGTTCTGCATTGCTGGGACTGATGGAGGGATCACCATTCGCATAACGTTCCGGGAAAATCTGATAAAACACGGCGTCCTTCACCCACGCAGGCGGTTCAAAAATGTCGACCGGATTCATAAATGGAAAATCAAAAAACTCCAGTGGATGATCAGGCAGCGCCTGCTCGAATCCGCGCTCTGTCATCCAGACCGATTCCTCTCCCTGAATCAATTGGAAGCCATACCGTAATCTGCGATAGGGAGGTGAAGTCTCGGCTTCCCAATAATCGAACATTTCATCCCGGGCAAAGATACGCATGGGGATGTGTGTGATCGTTCGATCCCAGGCATATTTGTCCCCGGTAATGGCAATCACTGCATCCAGATCACCACGTTTGGAACGAAGTCGCAAATGCATGGTCGAGCGGTCATAAGCATAGGACCAATTGAGTTTGGGGCGATGGTAAATGGCTTCAAGAATCATGTGAATCACTCCTCGTCAGATGATGAGATTTCAGATCAATGCGGCCATAAACGCAAAAAAAGGCACAACCTCAATTGTTCACGAGGTTGTACCTTTCGGCAGCATAGCCTTTTGATTATAGTGTTATTATACGAATTAACTCAGCAAAAGAAAACACTTTTCTTCCTTAAATTTCAAATTGTTTTATTCGAAATGTAGGATGCATATCTGCAATTACTGTTTTTTATAAATCAAATCCAAGTTTATTGGCGTATGCAGAGAATTCTTTGTGAAACTTCTCGATATTTTTCTTGCCAGCAGCAATTTTGGCATTGGATTGTTTCAGGAGAGCACTGTTTACCGTTGTTTTGGAGACCGCTTTTTTAGCGAGCTGGAATCCTTCCAGCTGTGTATAGCTACCTTTGATCAGGTTGGCATGGATTTTTTGCAATTCCGCATTTTGCGGTTTAATCAGTTTCAGCTTGGATACATATTTGGTGTAGTTAGGAACTGCTGTGTTGGTCAGTTTCAGGTAAACGGACTTGCGATTGGATGATGTAATGTAAAATCCACCTCCCAAAGCATTAAAGGCTTTCTCCTCATATACCGACGCGGTATCCAACTGATCCAGGTAGTTGAGGAAATCTTCTTCTTCGACTGTAGGGATCGGTTCTTGTTCGGACGTGTCAACTTCTTCATAGTATTCGTCTTCCGAATATGTAGTGGTTGAGTCATCCGCAGCTGAGGCGTAGGACCCCGCAGGTGCGAATACCCCGCCAAGCAAGACAAAACTCATAATGATTGATAGTACCCATGATTTCTTCACGTGTTAATATCCCCTATCTATAGATGTGATTTTATTCCAATGGATAATCTAACATAGTGCGACAAGAAATTACAGGAATTGTTTTACAGTAAAACCCTTGGTTGAATGCATATGAATGAATAATGTTTCACCAGCAAAAAGGGCTTGCATTAGATGAAGCTAAAAGTAAGAAGAGAAATTGGTATGTTAAGTAAGAAAGAAAAAATTACATATACGGTTTATGTGGAATTGGATTATATCATTGATTTCAGAAGTGATATGGTTTGAAGTAGAATGAAAATTTTTTCCAAATAAATGCTTGTATAATGATTTCATCTCCATTACAATTCAGTTGATAATGAGATTCAATATCATTTATGGGAAAAAGGGAGACGGGTTACATCACATTGTGGCTGTTCACAACAAGTCCATCTACGTAGAAAGGTAAACCGGAAGATCTCGTTACACAGGACATGGTCCAGAAGGTTTTCCAGATGGAGTGTGAGATTGCAGTCGGTCACTGTCCGGCACACCAACCATTATCCCGCATGGAAGGGGAAGGAAGCTGAACGGAGAACAGCGTTACACTCAGCTGGCCTGAGGATCTGAAGATGCAGATTTTGGCTGCGGAATATCGACTGACGAAGATCCCAAGAATTACTTTCTGACCTGTCTCAATTTAAACCATTAAGTATTTCTCTACGTGCTCCATGATTACTTCAATAATGATTCGACGAATGATTCAAGCTATATCTCTATTTTTAATCCTCCTCGTCAACGCTTCTACGTTCAATGCAGATAACAGGAACAGGCAAACTCTTGGTTTCATCTGATTCAGAGATTGCCGCGTTTGTTGTACCTGTTATTCGATGTAACAAAACCACGCCGACATAAACTCACGTCAAAATCAATCTTATTTTTCCTTAAAAGTTTATTATTGACAACAAAGAACAAATTGCCATAAAATAGATTTTGTATGATATTGATAATCATTATCAATATCAATCACAATAAATATTGATGAACGTATGAGCGAGTACTTTCATTCGATCGAGGAGGATTTTCAGTGTTTCCGAAAGGGATTCATAATCTGCAAAACCGACTCATTATAAGCAAAGCGAGAGAAATGGGCATCACCTGTGAGCCACTTCTTGAGGGATGCGAAGATTTTCTGAAGCTGTCTGTAGGGGACAAAGAGATCATCATTAACAAAACCAGATCTCATCGTCTGCCGTTAATCGCTGGACTGCTCGCCAAGAACAAGCAGGCATGTAATATGTTGTTGCATGAACAGGGCATGCCTGTACCGTCATTTATTGTGATTCCAGAGATGGGAAGCGAAGCAGTAACTTTTCTGAATAGATACGGCTCCATTGTAGTGAAACCGCTGGATGCGAGCAGCAGCATGGGCGTGACGCTGGATGTGCGTACTGAAGAAGAACTGGAGACAGCCATTGATCTTGCGAGTGTCCACGGCAGCAGCATTATGTTACAGCAATATGTGACCGGAATCGATTACAGAGTGCTGATTATCAACGGTGAAGTGGCGGCTGTGAATGAGTATCGGCCTGTCTATATCGAGGGAGACGGGACTTCAACCGTTCGGGCGTTAATCAGGCAGTTGAATCAGGATCGAGTCGAGATGACGCCCATTGGGGAGTATGAAGCGTTTCCCCAGGTTGATGCAGAAACGGAACGAGTGCTGAAGGTATTACATGCACAAGGGACAACTCTGGATGAAGTTCCTGCTGCTGGTGAAGAAATCGAGCTATATGATCTCCGTAACTCAGCCGCCGGAAAAATCAGTGAATTCTACAAGGATTGTACCGAAAACATTCATCCCGAGAATGCGCAAATGATCATTCAGGCGGCCAAAACTCTTCAGATTGATGTAGCAGGGGTCGATGTTCGTTGTCGTGATATCCGCACGCCGATCTCCAGAGAAGAGGGGGGCATTCTGGAAGTGAACGCCTTGCCCGATCTGACACACCACGTCTTTCCCAATGGGGGGACAACTCGTGATGTGGTTCGGTTATACCTGGAGTACCTGTGTCACGAGCAATTTGAATATAATATGTATAACTTATAACAACGGATAGATGACAATATATAACGGATATTAGATGACAGATACCATCATTTATAAATCGGAACTTACCATGATTTTGAACCAAGACACCTTGCCATATATGAATAGTGCAGAACAAGAATCACAGGCAGCAGTTAAGCCTGAATCGATGATAAGGAGCGTTAAAGGGCTATGTCAGTAGAAGTGCAGACGGAGTATCTGAAGATGCAAAATGAGAAGGAATCCAATGCAAGATCGTACCCCAGACATTTCCCACTTGTCATTAGCAAGGCCCATGGGGTGAAGATTACGGATACGGAAGGCCGCGTATTCTACGATTGCCTGGCTGGTGCAGGAACATTGGCGCTAGGGCATAACCATGACACGGTGGTCAATGCCATTCGCGATGTCCTGGATCAGCAAATTCCGCTACATACACTGGATTTGGCAACGCCGCTGAAGCTTTCATATATGCATGAACTGTTCTCCATTCTTCCAGCAGAGATGCAGAACAAGGCCAAAATCCAGTTCTGTGGTCCAACCGGAGCGGATGCCGTAGAAGCAGCCATTAAGCTGGTCAAACATGCAACAGGTGGCAAATCCATTCTTGCCTTTCAGGGGGGTTATCACGGTTCGACCCAAGCAACCATGTCGATGAGTGGCAACCTGAGCAAGAAAGAACATCTGCAAAGCCTGCTGCCGGATGTTCATTTCCTGCCGTTTCCTTATGAATACCGCTGCCCATTTGGTGTTGGTGAGGGCATGACGGCCCGGTTAAGTGCACAGTATATCGAGAACTTGCTCGATGATTGCGAGAGCGGTATTGCTGCACCGTGCGGAGTCATTGTGGAGACGGTGCAGGGCGAAGGCGGGGCGATTCCGGCAGACATTGAATGGCTGAAGGAGCTGCGCCGAATCACAGCAGAGCGAAGCATTCCACTCATTATCGACGAAGTGCAGACAGGCATCGGACGCACAGGCCGTATGTTTTCATTTGAACATGCCGGAATTATACCCGATGTAATCATCTGCTCCAAAGCGGTTGGCGGAAGTCTGCCCATGTCTGTCGTCATCTATAAGGAAGAGCTGGACCAATGGCAGCCTGGTGCACACACAGGAACGTTCCGTGGCAATCAGCTGGCCATGGCTGCGGGACTTGCCACACTTCGTTATATCCGGGAACAGAATGTTCTACACAACGTACATCTGCGCAGTGAGCAGTTCATGAATCAACTGAATGCATTGAAAGAGCGACATGCTGAGATTGGTGATGTGCGTGGCAGAGGGTTGATGATCGGCGTTGAGGTGGTTAATCCGGCAGGACGCAAGGATCGTCTGGGACATTATCTGCCTAATGGTGCACTTGCTGAGTCTATTCAACGTGAATGTTTCAAGAATGGATTAATTGTGGAACTGGGCGGGCGTCATTCAGCGGTTGTTCGTTTTCTGCCGCCACTGAATATTACGGAGCAAGAATCGGGCGCGATCCTGGCGATCTTTGAGAAATCGGTAGCTGAAGCGATTGCCTTAGCAACGGCTGCATGCTGAAGCTGTCCCTGATGAAGAGGCATGCCGTATTACTCGCGATTCTGCTCGGTGCTTTTTCGCTAGTACTAACCAACAGTGCATTCAACCTGCTGCTGCCTTATTTTGTGCAATATTATCAGATCTCTACGACAGCAGGCGGATGGATCATCGCCCTCTACATGCTAGCCATGACGTTAACGATGCCGCTGGCTTCCTTAATCGTAGACCGATTGGGCCGTAAGCAGACATATATGTTGGGCATCAGTTTATACGGATTGTTCTCGGTGGCAGGTGCACTATTGTATCACTCTATTGAGGTATTGCTGCTTGTCCGTTTCATGCATGGGGTTGCCGCGGGACTGATGATTCCGTTATCGCTTGTGTTGTTGTTTGATGTCTACGGACCGGAGGTAAGGGGACGAATTACAGGAGCATGGGGCTTGCTGCTTATGCTGGCTCCTGCGGCTGGGCCAACACTGGGCGGCTTCATCATTCAGTATGGACGGCTTGAAATGCTGTTCTGGCTCAATGTACCGCTGGCTATATTCTCGTTTATCGGGTGCGGTCGAGTCATTCAGACTTATATTCCTGCCCGTAGGAAACGATGGCATCCAACCAGTGTCATGCTGTTGATCTGCGCGGTCGGTGCCCTGAGTCTGGGCGTACAGTTGTATGCGAGTCCTGTCATAGCGGTATGGGTACCTTGGCTGCTGATTGCGCTCGGTGTGGTGTTACTTATTCGTTTTGTCCAGACAGAGAACGGTCGCAAGGAACCACTGATACGTTACCAGTTGCTGCGGCGTAATGCCGTCTTTCCACTGACCGTGCTGATCTCGACTATTCAGGATTGTGTCATGTTTGGCGTGATCTTTGCATTGCCATTATTGTTCCAGGATGTCTTCCACCTGTCGCCGGCTTTGTCCGGTGCGTTGTTCATACCCTTGTCGATCTGCACAAGTCTGTTCATGTGGATCGGAGGCAGTCTGCTGGATCGCGGTCGGTCCATGCATTTTATCGCATGGGGCACGTTGCTGGTGTCGATATCGATCTTGTCGTTTGCCGTTCTGCCCATGGGAGCATCGATCTGGATCATCGGTATGCTCATGGCGTGCCGTGGAATTGGCGTTGGCCTGTCAGGCATGAGTATCTCTGCGATTGGTCTGCAAGCATTACCGGACGAAGACATGCACGAAGGGTCGGTGTTATCGACCACGATTGAGCGACTGGCTTCTTCGTTTGCGGTGATGGGTATGACCCTGTATTACGATATGCGCTGGCAATGGCTTGCCGGGGCAGGAACGTCTATGGAGATGGCAAAATGGGGAGCGCTCAAAGAGATCTGTATCGGCCTTGGCTGCGCCATACTGCTTACACTTCCCCTAGTCTTACTTATAACCCGAAAGAAGGTTGGCATCATTGTTCGAGATGGAAAACAAGCTCCGGTCTGAGGCAGAGCAGCAGGCCCATGAACATTCGTGCAAGCTTCTGCTGAACTGTTACATCCGTGAGCTTGCGTTAGAGAAGGCAAACGATATTCGAATCAATCCGAATACGCTGACGTACGCGGTTGTTTTTCGATCCAATGGGGTGACGGTGACAGGACAACTATCCTTTTACTCTGCGATGGGGGAGCATGAATACCTCAGCATGGAATCTGGCGGGGAAACGGTGCATTATCGCAATCTGGTTCGCTGGATCACATCTGAGCTAATTGGAGATGGGGAACAGGGAGAGAATTCGGGTCAACATGGAATGTTGAAGAGTGCGGTGCAAATGAAGAGCTCAGTTGAGGTGGATATTGCACAGCCATTGGGTGAGAGTACGAATCGTGTCGAGGTGGCGTATGCCAGAGATTTTGCACAAAAGGTAGATAACAGTGTAGGGAACCTTGCGTTGTTTATCGAACAAGCAGCCGGTCTCGACATCCACGACTATCGGACATCGGAACAGTCACTGTTGTATGGTCATCCGTTTCACCCTTTTCCGAAGAATTCCAAAGGCTTCAGCGAGCAGGATGTTCAGAAGTACAGTCCGGAGCTGCGCACATCGTTTCAACTCTGTTATATCGCGGTGAGGCAGGATGTCTATATGCAAGAATGGGTGGATGACGAGGCAATGATGGATTTGCATGAACTCTTGCGGAGCCATGTGCAGCCGATTTTAAAAGAAAAGAGTGAAATGTATGGGCTGCTGCCCGTCCATCCATGGCAATACGCATACATATCACGGTTGACCGAGATACAGCACTATTTTCAAGATGAAAAATTAATTCTGCTTGGCAGTGCGGGGCCAACCGTCTATCCAACGTCTTCGGTCCGTACGGTCTATGTTCCGGCATGGAACTGTAATATCAAGCTGTCACTGAACATGCAGATTACCAACATGATTCGCACCAATAGTGCTGAGCAGATGCGTAGAACACTGGATGCCTCCAGATACGTCAGGCAGCATGACTGCTTCGGTGCTGAACCGAATACCCATATTGCGTATGAGACAGGTGTAGCGACTTGTGCTTTTGAAGATGAAGAGTTAACGAGTCTGTTTACGATAGCTTATCGACCCATTGAGTTCGATCCTGCGAATACGTATGTCTTATCCAGTCTGGTTGAAGCACCGATTCCCGGGATGCGGTCGCGACTGATGACGATGCTGGGTGGTGGACGTGACATAGCTGAGCGCTGGATGGATCGTTATCTGGCATGTTCGCTGCTGCCGATTGTACGGGCAGCGGGAGAGAAAGGCATTCATTTTGAAGCCCATTTGCAGAATACCCTTGTGACATTGGAGGATGGGTTGCCTGTGGACTTTATCGTCCGCGATCTGGAAGGGGTCAGTGTGGATGAGGAACTTATTCGTGAGCAGGATTGTGCTGCGTCCGATTTATTATTTTATTCGCGAGAGAACGCCTGGGCGCGGACATCGTACTATTTTATCGTCAATCATCTGGGGTCTCTGATTCATGCCATGGCGCGAGATGTGAACGTCCCGGAGGAGCATTTCTGGAAGCAAGTACGTGAGGTACTTGTGGAGGAACTGGAACGAACGGGCAATGCATATGTGCAACATCTGCTGACAACGGATGCATTTCTGGCCAAACAAAATCTGGTGAGTTGTCTAAGGGGTATCAGTCAGACTCCAGCCTACGTGCCGGTGAGAAATGTAATGAAACGAATAGGGAGTGAAGTGCGTGGGAGTCGTGGGATACAGGGCTGAAGCAAGCGGTAGGACAGAAGCAGTCTACGTGGATGTACAGGAACGGATCATGCGGCAGACGTTGGAGGCGATGTGGTTCGAAGGCATACTGGACAGTGATGTGAGTGGAAGCGAATGGCGAACCAGCGGCCTTACATCTTACGGCGATTCTGTGGCGTACACGTGTGAAGCCGAGCGGAAGTTTTCATTTGGCCGGGTGAAGGTGAAGAAGGGTTCGATTCAAAGGGAAGGCGTACCTTGCACCGATCTGGATCTGTTTTTGGAGGAAATCATGCTGAACTCATTGAAGGATGCCAATGTGACGGCTTTTATTCAGGAACTGCTCGAAACGATGGCAAAAGACAGCCAGTGCCGGGCGATATTGCCCTTGAACATTCCGCGTGAAGATCGGCATTATGATGCGCTTGAAAGTCACATGACCGACGGTCATCTGTATCACCCGAGTTACAAGTCGAGACTGGGATTTTCTCTGAAAGACAATCTGGCCTATGGCCCTGAATTTAACTCTGAAGTTGCATTAGTCTGGGTGGCTGTGAAAAAAGATCTAGCTCAGATCGCTGTATCCTCGGGCTATAGTTCTGAAGAATTGGTAAGGCAGCATCTGACTGCGGAGGACGTAGAGCGATTTCAAGAGGTTCTGGAGGGTGACGGGAAGACAGGTTCTGACGCGGATGATCAATATGTGTTCATTCCGGTTCATCCATGGCAATGGGAGCACCAGTTGGAGTCAGTATATGCCCGTCAACTGATGGATGGAGATGTTGTATATCTTGGTCCATCGTCTTCGCCCTATCGTGCGCAACAGTCGATCCGTTCGCTGTCGAACCGAGTAAACCCGGGAGCCCCTTACATTAAGCTGGCTCTCAGCATTACCAACACGTCGAGCACACGTATTCTGGCACAGCATACAACCCAGAACGCACCGTTGATCAGCGATTGGCTGGATAATCTCGTTCGTGAAGATGAGCTGTTGCAGCGGGCGCAGTTTGGCCTTTTAAAAGAAATCATGGGACTGTCGTTCCGTTATGAGCAGTTGCCTGCAACGCAGTATGAGCGGGCCTACGGTACACTCGGAGCCATCTGGCGGGAGAATGTATCGGTTCACCTGAAGCAGGGTGAGACGGCGTGGCCGCTGAATGCGCTGATGTTGGTACAGCCGGATGGTGTTCCATTTATCCAGGATGCTGTAGAACGACATGGTGTGGAGAAGTGGAGCGTGGCCCTCGTTCGCACGGTTACACTGCCGATTATCCATCTGCTCTATGCGCACGGGATTGCGCTGGAGTCTCATGCTCAGAATATCATTTTGGTACTGGAAGACGATCTCCCGAAACGGATTATTATCAAGGATCTGCATGATGGTGTCCGCTACGTACCGGATCAACTGTTACACCCGCAACAGGCACCGAAGCTGAACCCCGAGCCGGAAACTCATCGCAAGTTCAATCGGTATTCTTTCATCTATGCGGAAGATGTGTCGGAAGTCCGTGACTATACGTATGACGCATTCTTCTTTATCTGCATGACGGATATTGCGTTGGCCTTTGAGAAGTTTGGATTGTCAGAGCAGTCATTCTGGCAGCTGTGCGCAGGTGTAATTGTGGAATATCAGCGAGAGCACCCGGAGTACGAGGATCGGTTCGTTGCATTTGACCTTTTTGCCGAGGATGCATTGATCGAAGAGATGACCAAGCGCCGTCTGTATGGGGATGGGGAGTTGTATTTCCGTAAGGCGAGCAATCCGCTCAAGGTATCGAAGGATGCACTGGAATCACAGGGAACGCTCGAATTAAAGGGAATCATCGAATGAGAACCAACACGTTGAAGGAAAAAATTGCACGCAAACAGCCGGTGTATGGCCTTTTTGTATCCATACCGCACCCAGCCATCATTGAGATGATCGGACATGCGGAATATGACTTTGTCATTATTGATCTGGAACATGCCGCAACATCGATGGAATCGGTAGAGGAATTGATCCGGGCGGCGGAACTGGTAGACCTAACTCCGCTGGTACGTATCTCGAAGGTAGAGCGAGCGGAGATTCTTAAAGTGCTGGACTGTGGCGCACAGGGCATCGTTATTCCGCATGTCGAGCAGCTGGAGCAGGTGGAAGAAGCGGTTCGTCACGCTTACTATCATCCGGTTGGCATGCGGAGTCTGAATAGTGGTCGTCCTGGTGTATTTGGGAAATATCCGCTCACGGGATACATTGGGGATGCGAACGAACAAGTGATGATTGTCCCCATGGTTGAAAGTGTAGAGGGCGTTCGGCAAAGTGCACAGATTCTGTCTCACCCTCGGGTGAGTTTTGTATTAGAAGGTGCGGCGGATCTGTCGCAATCCCTTGGCGTGCCATGGCAGACCGAGCACCTGGATGTGAGACGTGCGCTGGATGAATTGCATGCTACCGCGCAGGAGTGCGAAGTACCTTATGCTACGGTCACGAGAGGCGTGGAAGACATGGCGCTCTGGGCTGAGCGGGGAGTACATATATACGTGCTGGGTGATGATCGGAATACGGCATTTCGGGCATATATCCAAAAACGGAATGACTACAGGAATGCGGGTGGGCAGATATGAAACCAAGTGTATGGCAGGCGATCGATGAACTTCAACGAGGGATGGAAGACCCGGTATGTGCGTATATCTATGATCTGGCTGGCATTCAGGAACAGGTACGTCAGATGCTGGGCAGCATGCCCGAAAACACACAGTTGTTTTACGCTATCAAGGCGAATCCAGATCCACGGATCATTGAGGCGTTGCTTCCATTGGTAAAGGGCTTTGAAGTGGCTTCCATTGGAGAACTGCTCAAGGTTAGAGCGGTAAGCCGAGAGGTTCCGATTCTGTTTGGCGGTCCGGGTAAAAAGGAGAGTGAACTGCGGCTGGCGATCGAGCAAGGCGTGAGTTACATCCATGTGGAGAGTCTGCTGGAGCTGCGACGCATCATTGCGATTGCGAAAGACAGAGAGAAGCAGCATGCGCAGGTACAGAAGAACAGGCAGCAGCAAGAATGGGAGCAGAAGCCGGAGCAGAGATATACGCAGGAGTACGGCGAGGAACCGATTCAAGGACAGCAAAAACAGCAAAAACAAGATCAAGAACAGAAGCAAGAACATGCGCCCCAACAGAAACAAACGCAGGAAGTACGCATTCTGCTCCGAATTAATCTGCGAAGCAGTACGTTACCCCGGACGAAGATTGTCATGGGCGGCGGGCCAAGTCCTTTTGGCATCGATGAAGAGGCAGTGGAAGAAGCCATCGAACTTATTCGTGTGGAAGGCGCGGGTATTGTTCGGTTGAGCGGGTTCCATTTTCACTCTTTGTCCAACAATATGGACGCCAGGCTGCACGCTGAGATGATTGAATTGTATCTGCAAAAGGTGGAGCAGTGGCAGCACGAGTATGATCTTCTTGTGGAAGTGGTGAATGCAGGAGGCGGGTTTGGTGTGACTTACGATGGCAGCCCCGGATTCGACTGGCCGTTATTCACTTCCCTGCTGGAGCAAAGTGAAGCCAGAGAACGCCTTGCTTCACGTGGAGGGCAACTGTATTTCGAATCGGGCCGACTATTGGTGGCAGACCACGGGTATTATGCCGCAGAGGTTACGGATATCAAAACTTCTCATGGTCAGTATTTTGCTGTGTTAAGGGGAGGTACGCATCATCATCGTCTGCCTGCTTCATGGGGGCATAACCATCCGTTCCAGATTATGACGACGGACCGTTGGAAGCATTCATTTGCCCGACCAGAGGTAAGGGATGGTCGAGTCCATATCGTAGGTGAGCTGTGTACACCCAAGGATCGGATGCATTCTGATGCGGAGGTAGCACTGCTGCGTGTGGGAGACATTGTTTTATTTGAAAAGTCTGGAGCTTATTGCTGGACGATCTCGCATCATGATTTTCTGGGGCATCCGCACCCGGTATTCCATTATCTAACGGAGGACAATAATCATGTCAACACTGATGAAGCGTTCCAGTCTGCAAGCCGCTGAACGCCGGATTATGGCGGATCTGATGAATTCATTTTTGGCCGAGCAATTACTCCCACTGGAGGATCACCCATTCATTGATTTTGCCGCAGCACCTGCATCATTCAGACGATTGTATAAGGAATATGACGGCGAAGAGCAGATACGGAATGGTGCTTCTGACATTAGATTGCACACGCAAGGTGTACTGTGCCTGATTGAAACAGGAGTGAGACAAGCGATTCAGTGGGTTCAGGGATCAGCAATCTATGAGGAAAAACCAGATGGAAGCTGGGTTCTTCTTGATTCTCCGGCAGAGGTTGGCCGTGCGGTGTTACAGAGGGCTTTGTCAGATGAAGACTATTGCCAACCCGGAGTGGCAGAATTCCTGACTAGTCTGGATATTGCTGTCGAGCAGTATGCTCTGGGCTGGGAACAAGTCCAGTATCTGTCCGCCAACGTTCCGGTGTCTGCTTATGAGTGGTTTATCAAAGGTGAGCGTGTTGCTGCATTGCGGGATCGTCCATTCCACCCATCGTCCAAAGCCAAGGTGGGATTCAACGCAGAAGATGTAACACAGTATGCAGCGGAATTCGGGAAGGCGATTCCGTTGCGCTGGGTGGCTATACGGCTGGATGCCGTGCAGCAAGGTTGCGAAGATGGGTTGTCCATTTTGGATGTGTTAGACCCTGTTCAGCGCGGGATGGTGGAAGCCGAGTTTGCCCGAAAAGGGATCACGCTCTACGAATATCTGCCCATGTCTGTTCATCCGTGGCAATTACAGCATGTGATCCTGCCTCGCTTCACTAGAGAGATTGAAGAGGGCAGCATTGTTGTATTGGATATTGAAGCGGGCGACGTACAGGCCACATCCTCTCTGCGCTCGATGGCCCCATCAACCGAATCTAATCTGATGCTCAAACTACCCGTTAGTGTGCTGTCGCTGGGGGCTGCTCGTTATCTGCCAGTAGTCAAACTGTTAAATGGTCTTGCTGGAGAACAGATGTTAAGACAGGCCGTTGCTTGTGACGAGACGTTGAAGGACAAGGTATATATGTGTGAAGAGCAGAACTGGTGGGGGTTCATGCCCGAATCCATGGGATTGTTCGACGATCATCCCCGGCATCTGGCTGCACAGATTCGTGTGTATCCTCCTGAATTGTTGGATGAATCCTACAAAGTCATCCCTATGGCTGCGCTGGGTGTGAATCTGGATGGATATCATCTATTAACGGAGATTCTGGGAGATGACCTTAGCAGTACGGACGTGGTGGAATTCTATAAGAGTATAGCTACGACGTTCTATGATATCGTGATGCGTCTGTTCAAGGTGGGTGTTGTACCTGAGATTCATGGTCAGAACTGCTGTCTGGTGTTACAGGATAATCAGGTAAAGGGGCTCTTGTTCCGCGATCATGATTCCGTGCGTCTACATCAGCCTTATCTGGATCAGCATGGCATCTCAGACCCTGCCTATCATATTCGCCCGGGATACTCGAACAGCCTGTATAACGAGACGATCCAGAAGCTGATCTTTTATGTGCAGTCTTTGGGGACGCAGGTGAATCTGGCTGCGATCATGGAGGCACTGAGCGAGGTGTATCACATCCCGGAAACGAAGTTGTGGGAGATCACAGAGCAGGCTTGGAAGGAAGCGCTGACGCAGGTGCAGCTTCCCGAGGGTGACCGGGCCGCGCTTGCTCATACGATATTCGTGAGCAAGGAGTGGCCCGTGAAGTTGGTTGTCCGTCCGCTGCTTGAAGCAGACGGAGTGCCTGGCGCGATGCCATCGGGCAAAGGCATAGGGTGGAACCCTTTTTACAAGGGATAGAGGCTGAGTAGTTAGTATAGGAGTGTAGAGAGAAGCGTGGCGGGATAAGGGATAGATATGGAACAGAGAAGGTGACCCGGTTGACGGGTTGCCTTTTTGGCTTGTTGTCTTTGAGAATTGAAATGCTCGGAGGGGAAAAACGTTCAACAATCTGGCTAAAAAATCTTGTGAAATGGAGTTACAGGAAAGAGACTGATGGTATAATCGGGTTATGTGTTATAGTCATAGTTGTGCATTACCGAAAAGGTTTTCGTAAAAATCGATATCAACTGTTGTAACCGCAATCATAATTTACTTCAAGAAAGTGAGAATCGACCATGAATCAGAAGAGGCTTTTTAATGATGGATGGCAATTTGGGAAAAGTAAGCTGGATGTTACGGAACCTGCGGGTCTGGTGTATGAACCTGTGGAGCTTCCCCATGATTGGCTGATATATAATACGCTCGAACTGTACGAGGATAGCATTGGATGGTACCGCAAGACGTTCCATTACACGAAGGATGAGCAGCAGCTATTGCTTTGTTTTGATGGCGTATACATGGATTCTTCGGTGTATGTGAACGGGCAGCTGGTTGGGGAGTGGAAGTATGGATATTCTGCTTTTGAACATGAGATCACAAATGCACTGGTGGAGGGCGAGAATGAGATTGTGGTCAAAGTGGTGCATCAGAGCCCGAACAGCAGATGGTATTCCGGGGCCGGAATCTATCGCAACGTGTGGCTGAAGACAAGAGACCGCAACCATATTGTTACGGATGGAACGTATGTATCTATCAAGCAACAGCCAGATGGCTGGCAGGTGGAAGTGGATACGGAGCTGAGCCTGGAACAGAATCAGCAGGCAGAGTTGGTGCATACGATCCGGTATGAAGGTCAGGTGGTGGCTTCCAGCCAAGCGCATGTTACGGTTTCGGTGGGTGAGAATGCGGGGGTATCGGCAGATAGCCAACAGATCATTGTGGAGAATCCAAACCTGTGGAGCCCAGATGCACCGCATCTGTATGAGCTGGTCACCGAACTGAAACTGATCTCGGAAGATCAGAGCGAGAAGATCATTGAGGCAGTATCCCAACGTATTGGATTCAAGGACGTTAAGCTGGATCCGAGTGAAGGTTTCTATCTGAACGGGATCCACACGAAGATGAATGGTGTCTGTGAACACCATGATCTCGGGGCGTTGGGCGCGGCATTTAACCTGACGGCACTGCGTAGGAGATTCGTTTTGCTCAAAGAAATGGGTGTCAATGCCATTCGAACTGCTCATAATATGCCAGCCAAAGAGTTCATGGAACTTGCGGACGAGATGGGTATGCTCGTAGTATCTGAAGCGTTCGACATGTGGGAACGAGCGAAAACACCGTATGACTATGCGCGGTTTTTCCCGGAGTGGGCACATACGGACGTGAAGAGCTGGGTGAAGCGCGACCGTAACCATGTCAGTCTGATCATGTGGAGTATTGGGAATGAAATCTATGATACCCATGCGGATGAACGCGGCCAGGAAGTGACTCGGATGCTGATGGATTATGTGCTGGAATTTGATCCAAAAGGCAATGCGGGCGTGACCATCGGTTCCAACTATATGCCATGGGAAAATGCACAGAAATGTGCGGATATCGTGAAGCTGGCTGGCTACAACTACGCGGAAAAATACTATGATCAGCATCATGCAGAACATCCGGACTGGATCATCTATGGCAGTGAGACCTCATCAGTGGTGCAAAGTCGTGGCATCTATCACTTCCCGTTTGAACAGCCGATCCTGGCTGATGATGACGAGCAGTGCTCGGCGCTTGGGAACAGCACGACAAGCTGGGGCGCGAAGTCGGCTGAGTATTGCATTTTGGCTGAGCGGGATCGTCCGTATTCATTGGGACAGTTCCTGTGGACCGGATTCGACTATATTGGCGAACCGACGCCGTATCATACGAAGAATTCGTATTTTGGACAGCTGGACACGGCAACGTTCCCGAAAGACGCTTATTATATCTACCAGGCGGCATGGACTGACTATAAGAAAAATCCGATGGTTCACCTGTTCCCTTATTGGGATTTCAACCCGGGTCAGATCATTGATGTACGCGTGTGCAGCAACGCGCCGAAGATTGAACTGCAACTCAACGGTAAAACCATTGGCACCTACGACATCGATCATGCCAATGGAACACAGCTATCTGGCTGGTGGAAAGTCCCTTATGAAGAGGGTGAGCTGAAGGCGATCGCTTATGATGAGAACGGTGTTGTGATTGCAACGGATGTACAACGATCCTTTACGGATGCGAAGAAGATTCGTCTGCAGGCGGATCGGGAGCAGTTACAGGCGAGCGGTACAGATCTCATTTTCGTGGAAATTACGGTGGAAGACGAAGCGGGTAATCCAGTGCACAATGCCAACAACCGCGTGCAGGTTCAGGTGACTGGTGCCGGGAGATTACTGGGTCTGGATAACGGGGACAGCACGGACTATGATCCATATAAAGGACTCAGCAGAAGGTTGTTTAGCGGTAAACTGATGGCCATTATCGGAGCAACGGATGAGGCTGGGACGGTACGTATTGAAGTATCTTCAGAAGGATTGGAAGGTGCCGCAGCTGAGTATGAAGTCCAAGTTGTGGATGCGACGGATGTCGATAGTGATGTAAAAGAAGTACATTCCGTCTTCATGGTCAATGAAGAACGTCCGGTGCTGACGGGCAATGCTCTGGAGATTCCTTTGCGGAAAATCGAGATCATCAGCGAATCAGGACAGCTTCTCGATCCGTCCAACCCGGAGCTGGTCGTAACGGCCAAGCTGTATCCGGAGAACACGTCCTATCGGGACATCGAGTGGGCTGCTGTGAATGATGGGGGCATCGAATCCAACATTGCCAAGGTGGAAGTCATTCCTGCGGGAACGAATGGCAATGGAGAGAATCAACATACGG
This sequence comes from Paenibacillus sp. 2KB_22, assembly GCF_052115745.1. Classification (NCBI taxonomy): domain Bacteria; kingdom Bacillati; phylum Bacillota; class Bacilli; order Caryophanales; family Paenibacillaceae; genus Paenibacillus; species Paenibacillus sp. 2KB_22. The sequence goes on along the minus strand of NZ_JBFRHG010000006.1, from coordinate 104,823 downwards.
TGAAAGTATCAGCGATTGGTGACGGGGCGTTCCGACTTCGCGCTACCAGTACGAATGGTACGGATAAAACGAAACTCATCTCACAGCTGGAATTCAAGGCGGACGGTCTCGGAACAGCATACAAAGATCCATACGGCTTCATCACAGGCGGATTATATGATTACACCAAAGGTGAGGTTGGTAACGGGAATGAACGCGGTGTAGCAACAAGTCGGGACGGGGAGACACATGTAGGCTTCCACAATATCGACTTTGGTCCGTATGGTTCCGATACGATCACCATTCCGATCTTTGCATTGTCGAGTGAAGAGTACTTCATTCAGATCTGGGAAGGCATGCCGGATGAAGAAGGCAGCACGATGATCGCGGATGTGGTATATGACAAGGAATCCAAATGGAATGTGTATCAGGAAGAGACGTATAAGCTGTCCAAACGCTTGAGTGGGATTACGTCGATCTGCTTTGTATTGAAGCAGAAGATTCATATTAAAGGGTTCTCGTTTGAGCGCCAGAGTCGGGCCTTTGAACAAAATGCGGCTGCATCCTGTGACCATCTTTATGGAGATACGTTCAAAATTGAGGGTGACCGTGTTGAAGGCATCGGGAACAACGTGTCGTTGGAGTTTGAAAACATGGACTTTACAGCAGAAGGCACGTCGAAGCTCGTCATTCATGGCCATTCACCGATTGATATCAATACGATTCATATCCGCTTCGCGGGTGCGGACGGACAGAGTAATCAACTGGTTGAGTTCACACAATCCGAAGGATATGAAGAGCGGGTGTTTGAGCTTGAGCGGGTGACAGGTGTGCAAAAGGTAATCTTTATCTTCTTGCCGGGAAGTCAGTTTGACTTCGACTGGTTCCGTTTCGAGAAGTAAGTATGATGTAAATATAAAACCCCTTCAAGCAGGCATCAGTTCATGGAAACGTGGATCTGAATCGCTTGCGTGAAGGGGTTTTTCTTATATGTAGGTGTGGAAGAAAACATCAATGAACCTGCTCTGCTTCAACTGAGAGATCTAAGTGATGACCTATCCGGCTATAAATGTACAACTTAATATCCGTATCTTGTAATGCAAGCAAACTGATCGTTTTATCCCTATTTCTGCTGATAGATGTCTCCATAGGTTCACTTACTTCATTGACATACATCTTCACATATACCGTGTGGTTGCTGTTGTTTTCAATCGATATGTTGGCATGTGTCCCGTTCGAAGCAACCATTGTGAAGCTGCCGTTGTATGCGGAACGACCTTCATGTTGAGTTGGGGCAATGAGCAGAACAGATGTAGATGTTGGGAAGGAGCGCTCCATTTCATGGGCTAATCCGGTTGACTGCCGTTCGTTCGTTGAAGCTAGAGTCGCTGTATTGGCTGAATGGGTGGATATGAGTACAGATAGAGCCAGTGCTACACCGATCATTGTTTTTAACGTCATTAAATTAGACCCCCTGCTGAATGATAAATCACTAAAATTTTCGTTCCTGTTTATACATTTCTATGATTCTAAACGTTCAGGACAGCAGGAGGGTTACGGATAAATGACAAATTAAGCATAATCATGCAACAAAGGATAGTATTGAACCGTTTCATACATGAGGTGATGGAATGAGAAAAAGTATGCTTATCCTATCGTTAGCTTTAATGCTGTTAACTGCTTGTGAAGCAAATGATCCAACAACGGATGCTTCCGGAATTACGCAAGCTTTTCCAGAAATTATCGAGCCCCATAATCCAGAGCAAGCGGAGCAAAGCGGGGATGTGGTTGTACTTCATGGAGTCATGAGGAACGGGGATACGTGGAATACATTTATGAAAAATGTGAAGAAAAAACAGCAGGATCAGGTTCGTGTAACGATGTATACCATTGAAGGTGGGGCTATTATCCAGGAATTGATATACGATGGCTCAGCTATTCAATCGACTTACGATAACTCAAGGGATGCCTATGGCTCCAAACAGGGAGTGAAGACCGACATCTGCAAAGGGATCGGGAAAATGAAGAGTGAGGAAGGGAATGTGTTTTACGTGTTAACGGGTTGTGAGAGGGAAGAGAACCCTTTTATGATGCCTAAGTTGTAAATGAGATATATCCACATGCAATTTCTTAATAAAAACTGTGAAGCCGAGGCTGGCTGTGCAGGTTTTTGTAGTTATATGAAAGGTGGAAAATCGGGATTTTATCTGTACAAAGCAATTGACTGCCCACCGCCCTGAATCTCATAACCCAACTACACTTCATGATCTGTATAGGTTTCATTAAGCAGGGTGATGGTAAGCCCTTCTACAGTTTTGGTTTGAGTTGGGATGTTTGAATCGGGAAGTGCGGATTCTACCTTATTAGTAACAAAAAAATAAAGTACAAGCGGAAGTAGCAATATGACAAGACCAATAATGAGAGCAATGATAATATTCTTTTTGTTCAATGTGAGTGCTCCTTTCAGAGAAAAAATGTATTGAAGTGCAGTTGATCATTAATAACCAATTATATCATATTCTGGAGGAGGGATTTAATGAAGAGGTTCTGGATGTTATGTATATTATGTATATTAATACTCCTATTAACAGGATGTGGTCAGGACAATAGAGAGAAAGCCATAGAACAACTAACTCAGTTTCAGAGGAATGATGCATCACTTATTGTATTTACCGACCGTACTGCGGAGCGGCCATTTATTGTTGATTTACAGACGCAATTAAATAAAATGAATAACGAGAATTTGAGGGAAGAAGGTCCAATTACTAACGTGACCTTTTATAATGTCCGTGATGAAAACAAGTTTAATTATGAGAAGATTTTTGGTCTGAAATCATATCCATACATGATCCTGTTCGAGAAAGGCCAGATCACATTGGAAACGCAGGAACCGGAAGAGATCGTTCAGTATTTTAAGAAAAAGTAAGAGTCTACTGAAAAAGCTTGCCCGAACACGCAAAATATCTGGCCAATGAATTTTTCCATCCTACTGCAACTTGAACGAGAAAATGAATCCTCCGTTTGATTCCAATCGACTTCGTTGAAATTTGCGTATAATTACTACGGTCAAGTTGGCGGGTGAAGATAGAATACAACCTATTGAGATTCATCCCGATGGATCGTCTGAGTTAAACATAAAATGTGATATGCGAGGTCTTGTCTGGAAAGACAAAGGAGAACTGTAGCAGGACTCTTGTCTTTTTTATTGGGCTTCCATCATAGTTATTCGCACACTCTCCGAATGTGCCACTGACATATACATAGGGCATACAGACTGTGTGCATCGGCCTAAGGAGAGTGACTATTTTGAACAATCTGAACAAGAGGACAGCTACCCTCAACAAATTAAGACCCAGACGTGCTAGATTAAAATGCAAAACCAAAATTCCACGAAAACGGAAATATAAGATGATTCGTAAAGTGTGCCGAAGAAAGTACCGCTCCCTGAAGCGTCCAGTAAGATCGCAGAAAATGGCCCGTGACAAAAAAGTCATTGCATTACCGAGAGGGGGAGGCAGCAACCCGGTATGTTGTGAGCCTGGCCCACTGCTCACTCCATTGATACAACACGAATTAAAGACTGTGAGTCTCCCCGGGACGCAAGGTGTGGCAGGGGCTCAAGGTCCCGCAGGCCCTCAAGGTGAACAGGGCCAACGGGGGGTTCCCGGAGCGCAGGGTCCCGCAGGCCCTCAGGGTGAGCCAGGCCAACCGGGTATTCCCGGAGCGCAGGGCCCCGCAGGCCCTCAAGGCGAGCCGGGTCAACCGGGAACTCCCGGAGCGCAGGGTCCCGCAGGCCCTCAAGGTGAACCGGGTCAACCGGGAGATCCCGGAGCACAGGGCCCCGCGGGCCCTCAGGGTGAACCGGGCCAACCAGGAATTCCCGGAGCGCAGGGTCCCGCAGGCCCTCAAGGTGAACCGGGTCAACCGGGAACTCCCGGAGCGCAGGGTCCCGCAGGCCCTCAAGGTGAGCCGGGTCAACCGGGAACTCCCGGAGTGCAAGGACCAACGGGTCCCCAAGGTGAGCAAGGTCCGCCGGGTACCATACCCGGAATTGAAATCATTCCTACGGCAAACCGCTACTTCTATTTTCCGGACACCGATTTGGATTTGTCGGTCTCAGTTATAATTCCTGCCACAGCATTCACTAATGACGATGGCGATAGCATAACCCAATTTGCCGGGATTGGACTTAACAGTTTTAACAATCTTTATATCAACGGGATCGTTCAGCAGGGAAACTCATACAGTGTAAGTGCGGATAGGTTGTTTTTTTCGTCACAAAACGGTGTGATCTTTGCCGGGACACCTATTATTATCGAGGTTATTATAATAACAACCAATATAATAAATGGTTAAAATTGGTTCTATTTACCGGTTCCTTTGCCCTCACTGCGCTCGAATCTACCACATATACTATGTCAGGTAGGAGGTGAGAAACATGCCACTCGTGACACCATTTCAGAACAGTTTGAGATTTGCTGCAACCATTGGTGATGGAACCGGGACTGGAGCAACGTTTGCGATTGCTGCGACCGCATTTACAAATGATGTAGGTGTAGCTGCAACTGCTTTCCCAGGCACCTACAACTACTACAATCTTTATATTAATGGTCTTATGCAAACAGCAGATACATCCTCGGCTACGACGACTACAATTACAATCCCTGGTGGAGATGCATTAAATGCAGGGACTCCAATTGTCGTACAATTTGTAGTGTCTTAATGACGATGTAATCATGCTGTATCGTTATCTTGTGCGACTTCTATCTGAGGGTAGAAGTCGTTCTTTTTGTACAAGACTCTCGTCGACATAACAGTATTCATTCATGCATTAATGTGCAAAAATGGTTACCCAAGGATGTTGCCCAACTACCGGATAACCTCTGAGGAAATGATTCTTCCGTTTGATTCCAATCCTCACTCTCACTTGTTAAAATTTAGGTACATAAACTATGGTCAGGTTGGCGGTGAAGATAGGATGCAACGTATTCAGGTACATCCCGATGTGTTGGACGAGAAAGCTCGATTGGTCCAGCAGAAGAAACAGGAACTGGAGCGAATGGTCTGGGAACTGGAGAAATCCATCTATATGTTGCAATCCGATTGGTCGGGTGTGACCGGAGAGCGTTTCTTCTGGGATTTTATGCAGGCAAAAGAAGTGTTCCCGAATACACTCGGGCTGTTGGACGAAATCCAGAAAGAGTTTACGTTTATCGCAAAGAACTTTAGAACAACGGACGGCTCAGGCGAGGTGGCTTTGTACATCCCAGAAGAGCTGAAGCGCAATTTCGCTGTAGGGCTGCTTGATAAATCAGTAGGAGAAACAATAACGGGAATGGGGCAGACGGCAGAAGCTTTCTTCGATAACCCGTTTAGTACATTAGGCAGTGTGGCATATGCCATGACCGTAGGCAAAGTTGTAGACGTTGGGCGGGGCATTCAATTTGCATGGGATACCGCCTGGGGCACGGGAACGGCGAGGTCTGATATAGAGCAATTTGTGGAAGAGCAGAAGAAGCAGATTGATGAGAGTGGAGCAGGATATTACGGTGGAGCGATGACAGGGCAGGCTCTGGCGTATGTATTGTTTGGCAAAGCTTTTCGTTCGATGGATGATAAGCATACCGATCTGGGTGGGTCGGGTGTTAAAAGAGAGGGAATGTATACTCTCAATGAACCTGTAAAGATTAGAACAAATAAAGGGATAGAAGTTGAGTTCACGAATCCATCAGGAAATAAGATTAGCTGGATTGAACAGAATCCTAAAAATATACCAAACGCAATCGAAAGTTCGTTAAAGAGTCCTAACTCAGGTAGAGCTCTAGAGGGAAGGGTGGCGGAGTATGTTCAGCAAAGAATTGAAGTACTTGGATTTGCATTGAAAGCAAATAATCTTACGAATAATGAGGTTGCAGGAGATCTAGATGTTGTTACTAGTAAACAAATTATTGAAGTGAAAAAGTCTACAGCTGCCTTAGACATGGAACAGATAGATAAGTATATTAATTCAGACAATGCTAAGTTTTTCAATCATGAAATGAAAGAAGTTATTGTCTATATTGACAAGCCAATTGATTTGACGAATAAATATGTAAAAGAGAATATAGATTCTCTTAAAAATTCAGGTGTTATTGTTGTAAATTCACTAGATGAATTAGGAGGAGTATTGAAATAATGGGAACGTCAGCAGCTGTTGTGTTTAGAAGTGGGAAAAGTATTGAAATAAATAAATTATTACTCCGTTTAGAAGAGTTATGTAATAAGGAGGGATTATTTTATAGTCATGACTTGAAAAAGATTGATGAAGCCTCAAAATTAAAATATTGTGAATTTTGCATTAGTGATATTCCATTAAAAGATAGCTTTGACAGACAACTATTGTTTGGGATAGCAGATGAACCATACCCTCATAAACTTGTTAATTTTGAATGGGATTCTCCAGAAGTAGATTACTTCAAAACAGTAGTATCTGGTGATTTTGAAGATAATGAAGATTTGTTATTTAAATTTCTTTTTTTATTTTTGAGTGAATTTCCGGATGCAAAAGCATGGATTGAGGAAGATTGGTTTTATAACTTGGATGATATGAAAAAGATAAAAGTATCCTACAATGACAATTGGTGTTACATCGATCCTAAAAGCCTTTAAAATAAAAACATACAACTGAATTATAGATAAAGCATATAGCACTTCTACCACACCATGGAGGAAGAACTTGGATAGATATCTTCTCAATTGGTGTTGATGTAGAAGAGGAAGATGTGCCGATGATTATTGAGGAACTACTTCTGGTGAAGGATTGGGCTGTCAAGAATTTAAAAGATGAGCAAAGGGATAAGTCGAAAGAATAGAGGGACTTCGAAAAAAAGTTGCCACTTGCATTTCAAAGACAGGACGCAATTGTTTTTATAGGGTAGAGAAACTATATTTTATGCGTGACTAAATCAATTACGAAGACAGACTATGAGAGAGGGGAAGCTAATCGACAAGTAGAAAGAGGGTTGTTTAAGATGAGTTCTTTCATTTTCCTAAAAAAGATAGAAAACTATTCCCCTGAAAAAGCCATTGAAGATTTTAAGAAAGCAGTGCAGAAAGCGAACATGTTTTGTATTTTGATAAAAGATAAATACCGTGATGATCTCTTCATATCTGCTGAAGGAACACTATCAGAAGTTGATGAATTCACTTTTAAAAACATGGGTAATAAGGAAAACTTAAAGTACTTCACATTTAATGTTAATCAAGTAGAGGAAGACTCAATTGATAGTTTTACTTGGCTTGCTCAAACGAAAATTATTTCTGGGCTTTAGATATTGAAAATATATATCATGAGTACAAGTTTATCTTTAGATTTCTTGTAGAATATTTCAAAGATAATAGCGAGGATTATTTTTGGTTTGATGATGCCGAGTGGTATTACACAGCTGATGATATTTTAAAATTAAGTCAGATGCCATATGATCCGAACTGGTGCAGTGAAAAGATTGTCTAGTTTTATACATTTGAAAATAACGAGGTTTTACTAGGGTTTAGACATAGTCGAGGAGTATTGAAATAATGGGAATGTCATCTTTTTTATTATTTAAACGTGGAGAAAGCACGTCAGTAAGCGATTTATTGAGTACTATTAATAATATATGTATAAAAGAGAAACTATTCTTTGATAATGATGAAGAAACTTACGATAGCGAAGGTACATTAAAATATACTCGACTATATATAAGCAACACGCCATTTAAGGAGAATTACTTAAGGACAATTAGCTTTAGTGTATATGATGAACCTTATGAATTTCAAATCGTTACTTATGACTGGGATGATACGCAAAATGAATATTTTAAAGCAGTAGTTTCTGATGATTTTGATGATAATGAGGATTTATTATTTATATTCCTTTTTGCTTTTCTGAACGAATTCCCCGATGCAAGAGTATGGATTGAAGAAGATTGGTTTTACAATTTAGAAGATATGAAACAGATAAAGGCATCCTACAATAATGATTGGTGTTATATCAACCCCAAAAACAACATTAAAATGAAGCACAAAAATTAAGATTCAGGCACTTCTACCAGATCGTAAGTAGAGGTGCTATTTGCTGTTTTATCCAATCAAATAATTCCGTGGTATAATTATAAAAAATACGAAAAGGAGTTGACGTATGAGGAAAATTTCTCTAATGTTCATTGCTTTGTTCATGGTAGCGATCGCGATCTTACCACTTTCCGCATCTGCTGCTTCGAAAGCAGACTTTCGCAATGTAAAGTGGGGCATGAATACTAAACAAATCAAGAAACTAGAAAAGGACAAACTGATTGAATCAGGAAGTGTTAACCATTTTTCATACCTTACATACAGTTCGTCGGTCTCCTCAACATCTGCAGAGTTATCTTACTTGTTCTACAAGAACAAACTGGTTCGTACTATCTATGAAGTGAAGGGGAACACGCTTTCGACTTCTGGAGATAAAATGAACACATACTATGGCATCAAAGATGCCTTGGAAGACAAATACGGTAAACCTACCAATTCGACTGATAAATACATCATTGGTGCAGATTCTAGTCTAACGAACGATGACGCATTGGACCTGAGTACGGGGAACATTATGTTTAAATCACGGTGGGTAATCAATAATAAGAGAACAGAAGTTGCCCTTTATCTAGATCGTTACCAAGGACAACCACGTTTGCGCATCTTGTATTCAGATCGGACAAATAACTTAGATATTGATAAGTTGATGTATTCAGATGGTTTGTAAGGCATAATACGATGATATTCAAAAAGGGGTGCTCCTGTCATAGGGAGAACTCCTTTTTTTGTATTAAAACAACTAATGAAACTTTCCCCATGCTGGACGATAATATAGTTGAGGCCATATTTACCTATGGCAAGTATTTAACTAACCCATCTACATATCCACAACCATCCTACACCCACACGAGGTACATTCATGAAACTAGGTATATATGAACAGCTTATCAACATAATCACCAGACATGAGATTTCGGCGCTGGACCCGGATGTGTATAACGGGTATTAACTCTTTGGAGGGAGAAGCACATTGTAATCACCAAGTAGATTTTACCGACGTTTGCAAGGCCATGATATCTCCACACAACTTAGGTCCAAACATCTTCCTGCTTACCACATGCTAGGTAACACAATAACGGCCTATCACCAACATGCTAAGTATCATCTCAGACTTGCTGCCATCATGCGTAATCCAATCAGCTTAAAGCCTGTCTAATTCTATGCGATTGGGCTTTAGCCTCTATGATCAAGGCGCTATATATCCATAAATATCATTTAGTTCATCCACCCAAGGAGCTCACCATGAACGAAATCTTGCCTTTAGTGCATACGGACACTGAACCCGGATTGGATATCGCTTTGTTCATCGGCACAATACAACATATGTCTTCCCTAACAGATTATTCGTATGACCAACCAATACAACTAAACAACATCGAAAAACTCCTTCAACGACCAGAAGAAATATTGTACGAGTTATCCAACGAATAATGAATAATTCATCAGAGTAAGATTGATTTTGAAATGGCTTCTTAGGGTTAAATGCTTGAGTAATCTATGTTACGCTTACAAGATGACATCATCCAAATAAAGGGTATATGATGCAGAGATTACAAAGGATTTTCTTTGCTTTGCATCTGGAAAGTAGGTGTACATTTTAAAAGAGCAATGCTATCGCTTTTTTTATATTATCTATATTGGAATTGGTTACTTTAATCCTAATCAGTAAAAGCATGATGAATGGGTATATGGAACCTAGTACGTTTAGAGGAATGATTACATTCCCGCTATTCGCGATTTACCTATCAATCTGGATGTTCTTTTCACGGCAAGAGTTTACCGGAGGACGGGTCGCGGGACAGATCAGTTTGACAGCGGCACTCTTGACGTCGTGCCCGTTGGTGTGTTTGTTAATCATTTTCTATTAAATCCACCCATCCCTTCCCCTATAGCAACTTGTATAATGGCAACAAGGGAGATTCTGGATTGAGGCTGGGAGACTTCAAGAGCAGAAAGGATGTTATACCACATGCCTACATATAACAAATTGGTGCGGGACAAGATTCCGCATATTATCACATGCAGCGGTAAGGAATGCCGCACACGCATTCTGGACCCGGAGGGGTATAAGCAAGAGTTAAGAACGAAGCTGCAAGAAGAATCGGATGAGTATGTAAAAGCAGCAAGCGATCAGGAAGCGCTAGAAGAATTGGCAGACATGCTGGAAGTAATCCAAGCGCTGGCGGAGGTGCATGGTGCGAATGCGGCGCAGCTGGATAAGCTGAGAGCTGACAAAGCTGAGGAGCGTGGTGGATTCCAGGAACGGGTGTATCTGATCGATGTCGACGAAGATTAATGTTAAACGCAACTCATTACAGATCACTTGGCAGATGTACTGATCACCCGGATGCATCATGCGTCCGGGATTATTTTGTTACTGTGAAATAGCTTCCCTTGCCGGAAATAATAGTGAGTTCATCAATTCTTACATAATAGTTCCAGTGAAATGGGGTGTTATCCGGATAGACGATAATATATTGTGGATCATTAAAGGAGTAACGTTGTTGCAAAGAATAACTTATTATTGCATTAGAAATTCCTAAACTTACAACAAATGAAGCCGCTAGTACTAATGAGATTATTGCAATTGGTTTAACTTTTTTATAAATTAATGTGATTGCAGTGGTGATGGTTAACAAAGCAGAAATGATGAGTTCATTATTTGATCCCAAGATCGCGAAATTCTGTTCTTGATTCGTAAAAGGATAGAACAAATTAATTCCATTACCAAGAAGGTCTATAAGAAGATGCCCAATGAATAATGTGGCCATCGTACTTATCCATGCCCAGAAGAACCGAACGTTTAAGGTTTTATAGATGATCCAGCCATATGCAGCTCCAATCAAGGGAACCATGGCAAGAGAATGTAACAATATATCACCAAAGTACTTAGTGATGTCAGGAGTGATAGCAATAATACAACCTAAAACAATAGTAATTATATAGTCTTTAGTAAGAGATAACCGCTTATTTAAAAAAAGTAATAGAATCGTTCCGCCCGTAATTAAGTGTATAGCCATATGAAGAAACATTTGCATCGAGTTACCTCCTGAGCCTGGTTCATACATTTAATTCTTTTAGTGATGAATTCTCACTTTACACAAAATCTCTTTTCACCACCTCTCACATAAACCATAATAGCTTGATACAAAAATCTCAAAAACCCCTCATCGCCAAATTGATCAAAATAACCCACATAGCGACGATCGGTCGTATAGGCATCCCCGATACATCTCAAAATCTCAGCATCACAACTCATAAATTGTTCCATACCACTCTTCCATTCACGCACTAACACTTGTACCTCACCAGAATCAGGAGATAGATCCTGATGCTTCGCCAACTCCCGAAATACCTGCTCCATGTTAACCGAGAACTGCTGGTAAGCTTGTTCTTGTTCTTCCTTAGACAGCTGGCTCACATTCGCTTCGAATTCCTGATATTTCTCGGTATCTCCGTAGATGAACTTCGCCTCGGATTCGTATTGCTCTTGAATGGACAGAATGGAAGAGTCGTCAAACAGATGAAGATGAGAGATATCCGTTCCATCCACATACTCGTCCAACTGGTCGATGATGGTTTCGAGTTTTTGTTTGCGTTGAACGAGTGTACTGCGATGCTCTCTTAGGATCTCTTTTTGTTCACCTTTGGAGAGGTGCATCATGGCTGCAATTTCTGTTAAGGAGAAATTCATATCTTTGAACAACAGAATCATCTGTAGATTCCCCAGTGCCTCTTGATCGTAATACCGATAGCCATTGTCCTCGACTTTGCTCGGTTTTAGGAGATCCGTTTTATCGTAATAATGTAATGCGCGTTTGGTGATGCCTGTGATCTGAATAATATCTTTAACGGTGAAATAGGGTGTCTTCATTCCAAAAGTCCTTTGTTTCAGCAAGGATGACACTTGCCGGAGTGATGGTTGCTTCGGTAATCGGTGTACCTGTTTTGGTCAGATAATATTGAATTAAGTGATAACCGCAGGCATAACCAGCCGCATAGGGCATACCTACGGGCGTAAAGTTTTGCATGATGGCAAGTTCATCGCCGTATAGATACGGATTAATCTGATCAAAACCAGTGACATGCAGCTGATCTTTCATCTTCGGTTTGATAACGTTGTTCAAAGTCTCCATATCTGTTTTGGCTACCCAGGGGCCTAGCCACTCTTCTCCATACAGGGATGTCGCAAAACTCTCGGCCAACCCCTCGCTAACAACCATTTCCCCAAGCGTAATCTGTGGATTCCACTGGATATATTGATACCTCACATTATGATTGCATTCATGGGCTAAAACGGATTGCATACGAGGTAGAGTATATCTACTCGGGATCAGATTCGCAATAATGTAACCGGGGATTCCACCGTCTCCGCTGATACCTTCGTTCATGGTCAGTGAAGGGCTGTTCTTATTACCCAATAAAATCGTATATAGATATTCGGAGACCGATAGCTCAATTCCGTGCTCTATAAAGGTGGATAGACTCGTACGAACAGCTTCATGACACTGTTGCCAAAATGCTTCAGACGAGATCGCAGCTAACGATTCGTTAATCTCAGATGTGATATCTGCGGGAGCGATGTTCATAAAATTATTCATCATGATCACGTCGAAGCCATTAGGCTCTTGAGATTGAAACGGGATCTGTTGTATGTTCCATTTGTTCATAAAGGGACCCATCATACGCTCGCGGTATAACTCCAATTTCTCATCGGGTGCAGCCTGGATGATCTCCTCATAGATTTGATCTGAACGCAACGCGGTGATCTTCATCCTTGATCTCTCCTTCTTATTCGCTTGAGATCATTATCAAGTATGACCTAACGTAACATTCAAGCGTTGATGTTAGGCTGCTGGCTCTCTGCATGATTCTTCATTTTCATCGTGAATACCAGACCAGACAGGATATAGATCAAGCTTAGCAAGAGATAAGGGAGTTGCAGCGAGAATACGCGATCGAACGTCGTTTCACTAGCCCGCACCAATAATCCGCCGAGAAGCGTACCAATGGCACTAATGCCAAAGGATAGAAAGCGAAACACACTTCCAACCCGGCCAAGCATCTCATTAGGAACGGAACGTTGCAGGATGGAGGAACGGGTAACATTGTAGACAATAATGAAAAATGCAGCACAGAAGTATAGACTGCCTACTAAGTACGCATTTGTGGTTAGACCCACGACACCGTATATGATTCCCATGCACAGAATGGAGGAAATAATCAATTGTTTTGTACTCCATTTCTTGCGCATATATGCAACAGCTTGGCTCCCCACAATGCTGCCGATGGTTGCGATGGAGATGAGCATACCGAATGCAAAAGCATCCAACTGAAGCACATCTCGTACAAAGAAGATCTGGGTAGCCAGGATGACGGAATACATCAGCGTAATGGTGACTGACAGAATGGCTAATCCGCGGAGAAAACGATCATGATAGACATATTGAATACAGGACCACATCTCGCGTTTCCAATTCTTCATCGGGCGAACTTGCTTCTTGGTTGTTTCCGTATCCCCTGGGTAGAAGTTTCCCTTCATACTGATCAAAAAGAGCAGAGCAATAACAGCCGTTACCGCGTCTATGGCAAAAGGAAAAACAATATGCAGGGTGATGATGAACCCTCCCAGCGCAACGCCCAGAATATCACTTGTGATTAACTGTCCGGCGGTGAACTGCCCATTGGCTTTTTCCAACTTACTCTCATCTACCAGTTGAGGAATCACCGTCTGCACCGTACTGTCGAATACCACCCGGCTAAGGCCGATCCCGAACATGAACAGAGCCAGAATCGGAATGCTCACCCATCCTCCCCAGATACATAACGTCAGAGCGAGCAGAAGAATCATTCGTGTAAAGCCAGCCCCAATCAGCATATGTTTGCGTGAGTAACGGTCGATGAGAACACCCACGGGCAGACTGAAGAGAAGCCAGGGTAAACGAAGTGCCGTCATGGTGACAGAGGCATACAGCGTATCGCTTGTAAGTGTGGATATGAGCCAAGGAACCGCAGCTAGCGTAAGTCCATCACCCAAAAATGTAAGCGAAAATGCACCGAATAACTTGGTATAGTTCGACTTAATTTTCATCGTTCCCTCCACCAATAAGATGTAAAGCATAGCTATAATAAGATTGGGAAATAATGTGTTTTCACTTAATAACAATGTAAGTTATTGCAAAATGGTTTTCAATCCTATTTTTACAATAAATAACTTCACAAAACGCTTACAAACTTTCAATTCTACCCTACCTTTTCCGCTGTGAAGCTGAGATAATGGGAGAGGAATAAGGCATGAAACAGATGCGACAACGATGTTCACCAACAGCCCAAAAATAAAAGCTGCACATCCATAGGAGGATTATTAATGACGACACAACCATTGAATCTGATCCAATCCACGGAGGGTCAAGCCTTGCTTGCCCAAATGTATGGAGAATCACAAGTAGCGGAACAGACTGCACGTTACACGAAGTTGAACGCAACGTTTGAAGAGTACTTTGGTGCACAAGAAGGAAGCAAGCTGTTCAGCGCGTCAGGACGCAGTGAGATTGGCGGCAATCACACAGATCATAACCATGGTAAAGTGCTGGCGGGCAGCATTACGCTGGATACGATTGCAGTGGCAGCACCAACTGCGGAGTCGGTTATTACCTTTTACTCAGAAGGGTATGACAAGAAATATGTAATCGATCTCACGGACCTCACGCCAAATACGGAGGACGATGGCACAACAGCATTGATTCGCGGTATGGCTGCGGGATTTGGAGAATTCGGCTATAAGGTAGGCGGCTTCCAGGCGTACCTCTCAAGTAACGTGTTCTCGGCATCTGGGGTGAGTTCTTCGGCGTCATTCGAGATGTTGATCTGTACGATTTTGAATCACTTCTATAATGATGGAACAATGGATGTTGTGACTTTGGCCAAAATCGGTCAGTATGCGGAGAACCATTATTGGAACAAACCTTCCGGTCTGCTGGATCAGATGGCTTGTGCGTACGGCGGACTGATTGCCATTGATTTTGAAAATCCTGCACAGCCGGTTATCGAGCCAGTTCAGTGGGATTTCCAACAGAACGGTTACTCATTGGTCATTGTGAATACAGGTGGCAACCACGCCGATCTAACGGAAGATTACGCGGCTGTGCCCAATGAGATGAGAGCGGTTGCTCAGGCGCTGGGCAGTGAGTATGTTCGGGAAATTACGGCAGACGCAATCTACGCCAACCTCAAGAAGGTTCGTGAAGCGGCTGGGGATCGTGCCGTGCTGCGTGCGCTTCATTTCCTGGAGGAAAACAATCGTGTCGATGGTCAGGTACAGGCGTTGCGAGATGGCCGTTTTGCTGATTTCCTGAAACTGATTACAGCATCCGGTAACTCATCATGGAAGTGGCTGCAGAATGTGTATCAGAGTGGTGCTGTGAAGGAACAGGAGATTGGCATCGCACTGGCACTGACCGAGAATTATCTGAAAAACCTGGGTGATGGCGCTTGTCGTATTCATGGTGGTGGATTCGCAGGGGTTATTCTGACGATCCTTCCGAATGAAAAAGTGGAAGAGTATATGTCCTGGATGCACGACATGTTGGACACGCCAATTATTGTTGTTAATGTGCGTGCACAGGGTGCGGTGTGCCTGAATACGTTGATTGCCTGATGCTGGCTAAACAGTACTCAGATAGTTCTAACATGATTCTACGAAGTCCGGGCTAAGCTCGGGCTTTTTGGCCTGTTCATTTTTTTGAAAAAACTTCAAACTTTTAAGGTCTGTAATGTGTTATTTGAGTAGTGGTTTAGTTAGGTTGGTAGTGACTAGAATACAGGCGTATTAATGATGGTTCGATTAGGTGAGAGGCTGTATCTCAATAATGTTCTCATGGAAGGAAGGATCAGATGATTACACCTACAGTGGCTGGGCAGGAAGAGGCTCAATTATACGAGGAGATGCGGCGTGCGATCGATGAATTCGAAGAGGGCGAGCAGCGGCAAATCGTTCTTAATCGGATGATTAGACAGCTCAGGTTCGCCAAGTGGCGCAAAGATCGGATTCGCAAAATCGCGCATACTGTCAAAGGATCAAGCTCGGCGACACTGTGGATCATATTAGCTACAGGAGCACTTGCGCCGGTTTTGTTATTTAGCATGTTCATCTGGGTGTCGTTGTGGGTGGAATGAAGCTCTAGAGAAGAGGGAAAAGTGTGAAGGAAAGATCGCTGACTGCGGTGGTGTACAGTGAATTACTGTGTCTGCTACTCGTAATCCAATTGATGAAACAGGAGGGCTTCGTATTTCACGTATCTGGTTCGAGTGAGGAGCTAGCATTATGAGTGTAGAGGTGGTGACGAGTGGAAAGATGTATATGGAGCGTCGCTGCCTGACAAAGTTATAAACCATTACTTTCACATATTTATGCAAATTGCTGAAATTATTCTGGTAACAACGTCCTATAACTAAAAATGTGTATGATTTACTGCCTGAAATTAATAAAGACTTTGTGCTCATTTCTTATAAGTCGTATACACGATTAACAGAAGATGGACTATAATGATTCTACTTCTTTGGAAAAAAGAGGATGAGATTAGGCTATGAAATCCCTATTCTTATATATGAAAGAGCCATGTATCTGTACAAGGCCCTAAAGTTTTGAAAGTTAATATTTCTTATAAACTACTTAAGAGGTTTGATGTCTTCGGGCACTGAGCCTGTTTTGACTTCATAAGTATCATAATCCACCATTGAGAATATTTCTTGGGTCTTATTTCCTTTTACATACCCTGTCAGTGACACCGTATGAGACAAGTCAGACGGAATGAACTTGTGGCCTGTAAACTCAACATCAATTCCATAGGTTTCTTTAAAATAAGTTAGGCTTGCGATCTCGGCTTTTTGTACAATTTCTTTTTGCTCGTTCGACATACAACCTCCTAAAGTGAGTGTGATCGCGCAGATCATTAGTATAAAAAGTATAGCTGGTTTTTTCAATTTATCACCTCATATTCCTAATGTTGTCGTTTAGATATTGTGCATTATACAACTTTTGCTAAATAGAAGAAAGGGTGTCCCTATGAACGCCTACAAAACAGATGAATTATATATGAAAATTTCGGAACTTGCTTATACTGATGTTCCCGTAGGGAGAAGTAATATTCTGGACAAGGAAGAGTATAAAGATTGGAGAACAGTTGAACCTTACGGAGCAAAGCTGCAAAGAAAATATTCTGGATTTGATGCAGTAGTACTTGAGAATCCCAAAACCAACCAAGTGATTATCGGTTATCGAGGAACTGAACCAGAAGGGAAGTTGACAGATAAATTCGCGGATTGGGAGACAGATGCTTTTGATGTCGTAGGAGGAAGAACGAGAAAGCTTGAAGATTCCATAACCGACCCAGAGCGTCATAATATCTTCAAAAATAGTCCATTCAAACTCATGATGGATAATTCAAGTTGGGAAAACAATCAGTTTCATCAAGCTGAAGAATTGTATGAGGCTGTACAGAAAGCTTATCCTGATTCAGATATTTCGCTAACAGGCCATTCTCTTGGCGGTGGTTTAGCTCAATATGTAGCTGCTCGTCATGATGTATCTGGTATGACGTATAGTGCTCCAAGTGTAATGAATCTGCTGGATGATATAAGTTTGGCTAAGGTGAATGAAGGTCACTTTGACAACAAAATGGTTAATGTGGTTCATCCGAGTGATTCTGTAGGAGCTGGCGGAGTAAGTGAATATGACAGGCACGTTGGACTTACGGTGTACAAGGGACAGGATTTTGATACCGCTAATGCAATGTATCAGAACTGGAAGTTTCAATTACAGTTAAAGGTCCCTTTTCAACCTCTCGGTGCAGGCTCCCCGATGTTGGTTCATGACGTTGGAATAGATGTAGATCTAGATAAGCTGTACATTGGAAATATCGTTAGATTATTGGATTCCTTCTCGAAGGACGAAGGCAAGGGGTACCACTCCATGAAGCAATATGAGTTTGATAAGGAGGGCAACTTAATTGGCCCGTTAATCGATCGGAGTACGGGAGAGACGCTTGATATTTCTCCAAGATGGACTGCACATCAAAAAGCAATGGCTGTGTTCTCTAATGTGATGTCTGGTGCAGTAGCTTCGTTTATATCTGGAGTAAGTAGTTCTGGTGGCGGTAAGATTCAATTAACACCGGAAGAATTAGCGCAGTCTGCTCGAGAAATGAGACTGAGTTTGAGTGGATTTTCCAACGATGCACAAGCTTCTATTAAGATGTTCCAGACCCATATAGCAACGAGCGAAAGTCAGTCTTTTACACCTATTGCTTATAATGCAACAGCTACTTTGCAACAAATTAACCGTTGGTACCAAGAATCCATAAGTGAGATTGCAGATTATATTGAACGAAAGAGAGAAGATTTCGTAATCGCTGATCAGCAAAAATAATAATGGAATTTATATAGATAGATTAACAGGAGGAAAGTGGACATGGGCAGAATATCCGTATCCCTGTCGGATTTACGAAGAGCCGTTCAACAATGCGAACAATTGCAGCAACGGCTTATACAACAGGAACAGAAGATGCGTACGATTCATGGAAGGTTGCAGCAGGATTGGGTAGGGACATCAGCATCGGTGTTAACTTTCAAGATGCAGTCTTTTGTTGAAGGTGCTTCTGTTAGATTAAATGAACTAGAAGCTCATAAAGAGGAATTGAAGCGATACATTCGCAAGATGGAAGAAGCGGACAGAGAAGATCAAAGAAATCGCAGCAGGATGCAGTAATTGTCTATATCTGCTCACACGTAAATAGTCAGATAGGAAGTAATCTTCCCACCTAACTATTGTTGCTTCGTTCATACAATTGTATCGATTGAAGTCACTTGCGCAAGCAGCTATTACTAATTAGTGTAAATCAGTATTATTCTTGTTCAAAGTTTGAATTTTCTCTTGGATATACTGGTGGTAATCGCGGAAGCTGCTGATGTGATGTAAAGAATCGGAATTCTCAGACTGGATCTTAATTTTACCGTCCTGAGGCAATTTTTTCATCTCAGCAATGACGGATTTGGAACCTTGGATATCTCCGGACATGTCCTGAATTCGCTGTAATAATGCTGGATGTCCTTCATGCTGGAGCATTTCGGCGAGCGGTCTCATTTCCTCCAACTTTTGACTCGACCGTTCAAGTGTGGTCATCACCTTGTCTCCATCTGTACTTGCGCTAAGCGAAACCATTCGGTGGATGTGATCTTTCTCCATACGCTCAAGCGCCTCCAAATGGGAAGCTTCCAGTCGTTTGGGATCGCTCCAACTCTCCGATCGAACGGTGTCATTCTGTTGCTGGGAAGTATTATTCGCAGTGCCATTGCCACAGCCCCATAACAGAGATGAGCAGGTTAACACGGCTCCAACGGCGATGATACTTTTTAACCTCATGCTGTCACTCCTTCAATAATTTCCTGAAGGTAGTATGAGCTATATTATCCAAAATCATGCTTCATCTGTTCATTTCTTTCCCATAATTAACAAAGGCAAAGAACGAGCTAACTGTATGTATCATTGCAGTGTAGCCGGATCTTATTTTTTGGGATTGCGGCTATCGATGAACCAACCCGGTCCTGTCACACTGATGACTTCACGTGTGTCATAGTTGTATGAAACGGTAATATGCTCATCTTCGTGACCTGTTACATGACCATATAGGTACAATCGGGAATGGACTGAAGGGTCGTCAATATCATGACTCGTGATGACAAAGTCTGCGTCATAATACTCCTTAATGTATTGGATGCTGACGGGTGTAGCTTTTTCAAGAATGTTTTGCTTATCTGATGTGGACAGGCTAGAACATCCTCCGATTGCAAGTGTAAAAACAAGTAAGTATAGAGCCATAAGTTTTGTTTTAATCAAGCTTTCATTCTCCTTTTTGGTGATAAACTCTAACGACACTTTTATTCTAATTTTTCTGCTAGTACAATTGCAACGGTAGTAATGAGGTGAGAAGCTTTATGAATCTTTATACTAATAACATATGGCGCTGGACCATCAACCTTCTTTATCCTGCCATCATCTTTGTCTTTCAGAGCTGGGGCCCGATATTGGATTCTTGGACAGGTCCCATTTTGTTCGTTGCGCTGTTCTGTTTTCTATGGAGCGATGTTAAAGATATGTTCCTCTCAACGGGACTGACATGGTTTATTGCCATCCCGTGCTGGTGGTATTGGATTGAACGTCCGAAACCATCGTTCGGCGCAGAAAATTTTGCCGCACATTTGTGGTTAATTGTACTGATATATATTGTTTTCGTGCTCATTCCTCAGACCTTAATCCTGACTAGTCGGTTGCGGGTAATGGATTACATTAGGGGGAAACAAATATGAGTCGTCTCAAAAGAATCAACAAGCCATACTTCATCTTCCTCATCTGGAACGTACTCATGATCGGCGCTGTCCGTGGATTAACCTTCCAGCATGAGCCGGGTAGAGGGGTGTCTGGTAACGGTAACCTGGGACTTCTGGTGTTAGCTCCATCTCTTCTGACCTTTCTCATTCTATGTATCTGGACGATGTTTCTATCCAAATGGTGGTTGTACGATCAGCGTCAACGCTGGGGAGGAAAGATACATGCCTGTGTCCCCTTCGCGGCTTTCTTGCTGTGTGTGTTGTCTGTCGCTTGGGAGCTACACAACATCAAAGACCTACGCCTCCAACTCAACGGATTTACGAATGATCCGGATTCGGCCGTATACCGTTTTGGTTGGCTGAACCAATACACGAACACACTGTTTTACAACGTGCCGATCCTGTTGTTCGGTCTGTCTTTCTCCATATTTATAGGCTGGCTGATGGAATGGAAACTTCGCAGTCCTAGGTCCGCCTAATCCGAACTGCAAACGAAATTATCCTTCATCAACACAAACACCCCTCATCCGTCGTACCAGACGGGCAAAGGGGTGTTTCACGTTTTTACTATACTTTCCTTTTATATTTCCCTGTATACGGGATGGTGAGATGGATTTTCAGATCCTGGATCGAGTCTTCGGTAAGCATCATCTTGCTGCCATTGTTAGATAACTTGCGCCACAGCTTCGGATTTTTGCGATACAGCTTCTCCTGAAGGCCGTAAATATCCACACCACGCTCAAGGCCGTGACGATAGGTCTGCATAATCTGCTCACGCAACTTCACTTCACTAATCTGGATCATCTCTTCATAAGAGGTGGGCACCAGATATTCATACAGGGCAGTTAGGTATTGGGCGTCAATATTGAACTTGACCTCTTCACCCTGAATGACAGGTTTGATTTTGATTTTCGGTAAACCTACACTGAGTGCCCCATAGATCGTTCCATCCTTCTGCACAAGCAAGGGAGCACGCCGCATGTCCTTGATCAGCCAGTGATAACCGGGAAGCTGACTACGTGGAAGGTATTCAAAGTCAACGCCTGTCTTTTCGAAAAAGGCCCCCTCGATTAGAAATAAATCCTTTTTCTTCTCGTTCTCGGCCCATTGGGAATTGTTCAATGCAATACTGGGCAGATACGTCGTGGTAGCCGGATCATTATGCGTTGCAATGAGCTTGAAGCTAAGAACGGGCGGATACAATGATTCTTCCATATAAGTCGGGAGCGGATTATGAAGAATGCTATCCAGCGGCGACATATTATAGATGGACGTTGCACTGAGAATTTTCTCCAGTGGTTCGCGGGTTCCGTAGACCCAGGTCGTATAACGGGATTCTGGGAACCGTCCCAGCATATCGAACACTTCTTTGATATGTTTGCTGGTAAGCACCCCTTCTGCCATGACGATGGCTGTCACATGCCCCCAAGCCATGTGCAATTGAGCGGTGCGGAACAGTTCGTTCAGCGCCAGACTCATGGTTTTCCCTTCGGCATGGCCGACCCATACAGGTGGGGTATCTGCACTTTTGGTTGAACTTTCACTTTTGGCGACACTGGCAAAATCAAGCGTTTGTACATACAGGTGATACATCCCGTCTTTGTAATCAATGCCAAAGGCTTTGGCGTAGTCTACCTGTTGAATCTCAAAAGCACTCCAGCATCCGCTTGTCATCACACACATCGATAGGCTTAACAGACCCAGCGTACATCTCTGCAACAAACGCTTCATCTTCCGTTCCCTTTCTTGCGGGGTTCTTGGGTTTCGAGATAGACGGGTCTGCGTTTACCCAGGCCTTTTGGCAGTTTGAATAATGAAGCTATCGCTTGTTTGAAATGAAGCGGTGTTAACGGCGTGAGATACGGAATGCCAAATGATTTGAGATCGGTCAAGTAGATGAGGAACAGAATCAATGACAGGATGAACCCAAAGATGCCGAGGGATGCCCCCAGGACAAAACAAAGGAAGCGCAGGATCAGTACGGAACTGGTCATGACCTGGTTTACAATGGTCGCTCCAGCTACAACGGTGACTGCGATGATGACGATCATGAGTGGAGAGACCATCCCGGCACGAATGGCCGAATCTCCGATAATCAGACCTCCAACAACAGTCAGTGTCTGGCCGATGGCACTTGGCAAACGTACCCCTGCCTCACGGAATAGCTCCATCAGCAGCATAATGAGAAACATCTCCACTCCGGATTCCATAGGAAGTCCCATCCGTCCAACCGATATCGTGGCGACTAGAGGAAAGGGAATCTGATCCATATGAAAGGATGTCAGCGCAATATAGAATCCGGGCAGGAACACGGTGACCATCAGGCCAAGAAAGCGCAGCATCCGCCCTACGTTGACAGCTAAGAAGGGGAAGCTGGCATCTTCCGGTGATTTGAGCAAAAGAAACAGATTGACTGGCCCAATAATGGCGCTGGGATTGCCGTCCACAATCAGGATAAAGCGTCCGTTCAGCAGACATTCCGCCGCAAAGTCAGGCCTGCCCGTATAATGGGTCACGGGAAACAAAGTAATCTTCGAAGGGGACAGCAATTCTTCCAGTTCATTGGCAGTCAGGATGCGTTCAGTTTCTATCTTGCGCAACCGATCCTGGACGTCTTCGATCAGCTCCGGATTGGCAATATTCTTGATATACATCAGGGCTACCTTGGTTGCAGAACGTGAACCGATCATTTCGATGTTACAGGCCAGCTGGTTTGTGCGTAGACGTATGCGTATCAAGGCAACATTCACGGCAAGCGGTTCAATGAACCCATCCCTTGCCCCGCGGATCGAAACTTCGGTGGTGGATTCCTCCGGTGTCCGAGTAGGAATGTTAGATATATCAATACTCCACATGGCTTGCAGGGAAGGGATACTGATCAACATATGACCTTCAAAAACGCGATGAGACATCAGCTCCGTTCCGAATGCCGGATCTTGCAGGTCCATCCGGGTCCACTGGAGGCTGATGGACTTTTCAATGTCGGACGTATGGACAAAATGTGTATGCTCATACGTACGTTTGAGTTCCGGGAGAATAATATCATAGATCGCTTCACTGTCCACCATACCACTGCAATAGACCATAAGAATCTGCATCTGAGATTCCCCGATCATGTGACTATTAATGATGACGTCGTCAGATTCGGCAAAAAAGGTGTTGAGGTTATGCTCGTTCATTCGAAAGGGTTCAACGGTAGGATTATTCTTGGGCTGAGTTGAGATCGGCATGAGCGGGAACCTCCTTGTCCTTTTTGTGGATTAGTGAAGCAATGGTTAGTATCACTGTAACGACTGAGACATAGGCGAGCATGACCGGGAACTGAATATGGTCTACATAATAATCCACGTAATCAATGCGCCACCATTGCATCGCCATGAGGCTCATCATGACGGTGATGGTGAGAATAGCGATATATCGTTTCTTCGGCCTGCGAAAATTCAGCAGATCCACGATGAGATACATGGATATAGCCACTCTTGCGAAGGAACCACTAAGCCACTGATAGATGGACAAAAAATCAACGTGTTGCAGCAGCTTGCCGATATTTACAAGTTTCCATTGCTCATAGGGACTGTTCCGTTGTTTTGCTGCTTCTTCGGGACCGAATTCTACGATGGCTCCGATGGTTGGTCCAATCGCCATACTAAGCATGAACAAGCCGAGGATTAGAACGTACCACCACCGAATTTTACCTTTGACTTCATGTTGGAACAGCATGAGAATCCAGATTTCCATAAGTCCGGCAAGAGAATAGATCATGCCCCGCCAGACGGGGCCCATGCCGTTCTCCATAATCGGGAACAGCAGACTGTAGTCTTTATATTTCATATTGGCGGACATTACAAAATATCCGAGCAGAACTACAAAGGGCAGTAGAAGACTGGAAGTCATCGCAATGGAGCGTATGCCTTTGGCTGCCGCCCAAGCAGCAACCAGTGCTCCTCCACCGGCCAACACATAAGGAGGCGTGAATTGAAGATATGTGGATACGGTCCAGTTAGTTGTCTCGTACAACGTATGTGTGCCAAGTGTGAATAGCAGAATGGAAGCAGAGACCCGAAAGGTCCATGAGGGAATGGCTCCGAATTCTCGGGTAATCCAATCCGTTAATCGTTGACCACGTACCCGCCGAATGATGATATACATCATACACAGAAACAACATGAACAATGGAGCGGCGGCTACGACAGACAACCAGCCGTCTCTGCCGCCAGCTTCGAGTATCGCTGGAACAGACAAAACATGGCAAACGAGCCCTGCACTTAATAAAAGGATGGAAAAGGACAACCAGATGGTAATTTGACCTTTTTCACGACTCATGGAAATCTCCTTTCCAATGAAGGAAGTTTCCGTTAGGTTGTACAGCATACAGGAAGTTGATTCCTTTTTCAGTTTTTTGAATCAAAATATTCAGCAGAAGCAACAACCGGACAATTATTGTCTGCCATATCTGGCATGTATGCCTTAATGCTGTACATCTCCTCTTATAGAACAGACATATATTTCCTAACCGATTTCTGCAAAAAATGTCCCTACTGTGCCTGTCATCCAAGGTATACGGTTAAAGTACATCGCAGACAAGAGGAGGACGATGCGAATGAACTGGTGGTCTTCGAACCGGCTTCGCCTGATTCAGAACAATCTTCGTGAGATCGATGCGGGGATGAATGTGGACCTGTTGATGAAAGAACTTCAGGAGTTTCAAGCCAATGTGTTGATGATGAATGCGGGAGGCATCTTTGCCTTCTATCCTTCCACATTGGAGCACCAATACGTCACACCTTATCTTCATACGGATGTACTAGAGGAAGCCATCACCAAGGCACATGAGCTGGATATGAAGTTTGTTGCCCGTTTTGATTTCAGCAAGGCCCATGAATCTTTGTTTGAATCAAACCCGGAATGGTTCTATCGTGACCGTGAAGGTCAAGAAGTGAATTATTTTGGCATAGTGCATACATGTCTGAACGGTGCGTATCAGCAGGAAAAATCACTCGAAACCATTACGGAAGTATTGGAGAAGTATCCAGTGGACGGTATTTTCTTCAATATGTTTGGTTATCAGCACTGGGATTACAGCGGTAACTATTATGGTCCTTGTTATTGTGACAATTGTCAGCGTCGTTTCAAAGAGATCTGCGAGAGTGAGCTACTGGACTATACAGGGCCTAAGCATGAGCTGCATGCAGCGTATCTTCAGTTTCAGGAGTTTACTTCGAGAGAGATTCTGAGCAAAATCCATGACTTGGTCAAATCCCGCTGGCCACATGTGGCAATAAGCACCTACCATCCTCATCAGGTCGATATCATTCGCAAGGAATCCAACACATCACTTACCCGTGCTTTGCCTTTATGGCAGTACTCCGCTTCTGAAAATGTAGCTTCTGTCGTACAGAGTTGGGATAACAAGTTGATCAGCAATTGCAGCATCAATGCCATCGACTTGACCTATCGGTTCACAGGTGTTTCGCCGTATGAGACCGAAGTGCGGTTACTGCAGAATATCGCGAACGGATCAGGGCTGGACTTCTGTATTATTGGCGCATTTGAGGGATATCCGGATCGAAGGAACTTCGCTGTGGCACAGCGTATCTTCCGCTATCATGCAGACCATGAACATATTTATGGACATCTCGCTTCCATGGCAGAAGTCATTTTGATCAAACCATCAGCGGCTGGGGCGGGAATCGAATATCTGGGACTTTTCAAAATGTTAAAAGAAGCCCATATCCTGTTTGATGTCATTGTGGAAGAACAGATTGCAGCCATGGCGCATAAACTCGCCACAGTGAAAGTAGTCATCTTGCCCGGGGTGCAACGTCCTGAGCCACTAACATTAGAAGCATTAAATGAGGTGCAAAGTCAGGGAGTAGCGCTGCTTGCTACAGGTAATGCCTTCAAGAATGATGTGGAATGTTTGCAGGAATGGTTTGGGGCTGTGCACTCAGGGGATGTAGATATGCTGCCTGCGGCCTACTTGCATGTAGGGGACAACGATCTCTTTCCCAGTCTGAAGGATAGGGAGTGGATTACGGTCAGCGGCGGTTTTTCGCGGATGCAGTTCATCAATCCATCGCATACAGAGCGAAGTATGCCTTATATCGAACCAGCCTCTTTTGGTCCACCGGAGCGGGCCTATGGTCATCAGTTGGGAGAGAGCTACGGATTGGGGATCACCCAATATGTAGATCGTGGGGCAGCCATTTATTACAGTTGGAATCCAGGTACGTTGTATTACAGACACGGTTTTGAAGATCACAAATATGCAGTGACGGATATACTCAATCGTTTCATTGGAGAACGCTCATTGAGAAATGACCTTCCAGCCAGTGTGGAGCTGTTTCTGAATCGGATGGAAGATGGCAACCTGTTGGTTCAACTATTGAACTTGTCTGGTTTTAATGGCACGACATATATGGAAGCGTTACCGTTGTATGACCTTGCAATTGAACTTAACCACATCGGCACATCCGTACATGCATACTCCCTCTGTTCGTCCAAGGCTGTTCCCATCAAGCAAGAGGGAAGTGTAACAAGGATTAGCCTCGCTATGTTGGCACGGTATGAGGCCATAGTCATTGACGTGCATCATGCTTCGAAGAGAGGGGTGACGTAGACGGATGAACACTCAGCTAAAGACGTTAAATCGCTCGACGGGCAAGTTGCAAACCGGCGGTCTGCTATCGCGCATGTACAAACACCGGATGATATATTTACTTATTCTACCAGGGCTGTTGTATTTCTTAATATTCAAAGTTGCTCCTCTATGGGGACTGCTTCTCGCCTTTCAGGATTACAATCCATTCCTTGGATTTACGAGCAGTGAATGGGTGGGTTTTAAGCATTTCAATGAGTTGTTTGGCAGTTCCAACTTCTATATCATGCTGCGCAATACACTCGCCATTAATCTAATCGCGCTGGTATTTCATTTCCCATTGCCGATCCTGATGGCGCTGATGCTGAATGAAATCCGGCATGAGACGTTCAAACGCATCAATCAATCGATCGTATATTTACCGCATTTTCTGTCATGGGTCGTTGTTGCCAGCATGACGTTTTTCCTGCTCTCCACCGACGTTGGTATAGTGAACAAACTGATTGCGCAGAGTGGCAAGGATACGATCTCATTTTTATCCGAACCGAATTATTTCTGGGGTCTGCTTACCGCCCAGAGCATGTGGAAGGAAGCCGGATGGGGCACGATCATTTTTCTTGCAGCAATGGCGGGCGTGGACCCTCAGCGATACGAAGCAGCGGTTGTGGACGGGGCTGGACGTTTCCGGCAGATCTGGCATATTACCTTGCCGGCCATCCGGCCAACCATTATCATCTTGCTCATTCTACGCCTTGGGAGCATGGCGGATACCGGTTTTGAACAGATCCTGCTGATGATGAACCCCTTGGTGCGATCGGTGGGGGAGGTATTTGATACGTACTCCTACACGTATGGTATCTTGCAAGGCAAAATCAGCATCGGAGTTACTGTAGGGCTATTCAAAGGGTTGGTCGGATTGTTCCTGATTGTGGCTGCCAACAAAATTGTGAAAAGACTTGGACATGAGGGGATCTATTAACCCGTAGGGCCGTTGTTCTTTTTGGACAGGAGGATAAGAAATGAGCTTTGTTGTGCAGAAAAAAGGTCTGACACTCTTTGACTGGATCAATTACATTCTGGTTGCCTTGATCTCGCTAGCCTGCATTTTCCCGTTTCTGTACGTGTTCAGCGTATCGTTTACCGATCCGAAAGTGTATGTGCCGCTGAAGTTTTATCTTTTTCCGGAGAAATGGTCGCTGGAGTCGTATCGTTACATTTTATCAACGAATAGCTTCCTGAACGCTTTCAAAAGCACGTTGTTTATTACAGTGGTTGGCACCATACTGAATATTATCGTATCTTTCACGATGGCCTATGGTTTAACGAAGAAATCGTTGCCCGGTCATAAGTGGATTATGGGGCTGGTCATTTTCACCTTGGTGTTCAGTGCTGGCATTATTCCCAACTACTTGCTTGTTAAGGAATTGGGGCTCTTGAACTCCTATTGGTCCATGATTCTGCCTGGACTGACGAATGCATGGAGCTTGATTGTGATTAAAAGCTTTCTCGAATCGCTGCCCTCCGAATTGGAGGATGCGGCACAGATTGACGGATGCAGTGACCTGACGGCCTTCATCCGCATCATAATCCCGTTATCGATGCCAGCCATCGCGACGTTTACACTGTTCTTCGCAGTGGGACACTGGAACGCTTATTTTAATGCACTCATCTATCTATCCGATTCTAGCAAATGGACGCTTCAATTACTCATCAAAACCCTTGTAATCGATTCGAATTCGGTCGCCGTGGCTCAGGCGGGAGCCAGTGACGAAAGTGTTGTGCCGCAGGAGACCATTCGAATGGCTTCCATTGTACTGGCGATGGTACCGATCCTGATCGTATATCCATTTTTGCAGAAGCACTTTGCCAAAGGGGTCATGATTGGTTCGGTCAAAGGGTGATGGTTACAAAGCGAATAAATGAAATGTTTATTAAATGAATATGCAAACGCTTACTAAATGATTTTAGGGGAGGAAAATAACCATGCAAAAGCTCAATAAACGATGGACGGCTTGGCTCTGTATTCTTTTGACCGTTTCCATGCTTGCCGGGTGCAGTGGATCGGGAGAAGCCACTAATCGAGGTACAGGGGAATCTGGGGGAGATGAGACGCTGAATATCAAGATGTTTGCAGGTTTATACAATGAGATTCCCGATATGGACAATGAATATTGGACCGAATGGGAGAAACGAACGAACGCCAAGTTGGACATCGAATGGGTACCGTCGGGAGATCTGGATACGAAGCTGGATCTGCTGCTCGCGTCGGGTGATCTGCCCGAAGTGGTGGCCTACCAGAATCAGATTCGTCCAACCCTGATTACGGCGATTAAGAACGGTGCCTTCTGGGATCTGAAGCCCTTCCTTGGTGACCTTAGCGAATATCCGAATCTGAAGGAGAATCTGGCGCCTGATGCATTGAAATATCTGACTGTGGATGGTGGAATCTACGCGGTTCCGCGCTCCCGTTCGCGTATTGACGGCGGACTGAAGATTCGGGAGGACTGGCTGAAGAAGTTGAACCTGCCAATTCCCAAGACATTCGAAGAGTATAGGGAAGTCTTGAAAAAGCTCGTGGATAGTGACATGGATGGTAATGGGAAAAAGGACACCGTCGGCTTATTGTTCATCAACAATCCACCAGCAACGTTCCAGGCGGGATTCGGAGCCTATAATCCTACCTATGATAATGACGGCGGGCTGATGAGTCCAGGCTTAACACCTCAGTATATCGAGATGATCGAATGGTTCCGTGAACTGTATGCGGATGGATTGTTATCGAAAGAGTATGCCGTCATGAAGGAGAGCCAGGCCGAGGAACTCTTCAAGACCAATCGGGCCGCTTCCTATGGACGTCCAATCTGGTGGGATCACGAATGGGAGCAGGCCATGAAGAAATCCGGCCAACCGGATGCGAAGATTCTGAATCTGTCTCTGACGGGTCCAAATGGAGATGCGGCTGTCGGGTTAGAGACAGGCGTAGCGGGTGGGTTCTACATTTCGAAAAAGGTCCCGGAAGAAAAGGTGAAGCAGCTTCTGAAGTATTTTGACATGACGGCTTCTCAGGAGATGACGGATTTCTCCTACTATGGAATTGAAGGTGTTCATTATACGGAGCAGGACGGACAGAAGGTTCTGACGGAACAGGGAGTTAAGGAAGTAAATACGACCAGCAAAGGGGCAGGCGTGCTCGCTTACGCCAAGTGGGGCAAGGTCATCAGTGCTTCTGGCGATAAAGCTTACAATGATGCCAAAATCAAGGAAGTCGAGAACTTTGATGAGATAGGCAAGATTGATTTCTACCGAGTCATCACATCCGAAGCATGGAGAGAGACGTGGCCCAAATATTCAGACGAGTACAGCTCCATGCTAACCCGGACAATTGTCGGCCAAACCAGTGTGGAACAGTTCAGAGCCTACGTGGACAAATTGAATAATCAGCCTGATATCAAGCAGGCTTACCAGGAAATGGCCAAAGCGTATGATCAATTCAATCAACCAACAATATCAGAATAGAGGAGAAGCGATGAAGAGCCCAATAACCGAGCAGGAACATCGTCCATGGTGGCAGCAGCCGCTGCGCATCATCCAGCCCAATATGCAGGTTAAGGATACGGCTAAGATTAATCCCGGGAAGCTAGCAGATCAGATCATGGAGATGGGCGCCAATGCGATGGTGTTCAATACCGGTGGGATCTATGCCTGGTATTCATCCCAAGTGAAATTCCATGTGCATAATGAGTATTTGCCCCAAGATCGTGATCTGCTGCGGGAGTTGATTGATAGCTGTCATGAGCGGGGGATTCGATTCATCGCCCGCTTTGATTTCAGCAAGGCAGAGGACTCCGTCTATCTGCAGCGGCCCCAATGGTTTGCTCGCAAAGAAGGAGGGCAACCAGAAATTATTGGGGCTACACGTCCAGGCGCCTGGCCGTTAATCATGTCAACCTGCATTAACGGAGGTTATCGGAATGAGGAATTAGCAGTTCCGGTCATCCGTGAAGCGCTGGAACGTTATGAGATTGATGGTGTCTTCTTTAATGCCCCTGGATATGTCTTTTGCCGATGTTCCATATGTCAGGAGAAATACAGAAGTCTGTATGGTGCGGATCTGCCTGGAACGTCTGCCGAACTCGAGCCTGATTTTGCTGCACGTTGTTTCGATGATAATCTGGGACGGATGTATGAGGAGATTAAAGCCGTCCGGCCTGAGGTACCAATGATTCTATATTATAACCTGCACCGGGATCATCTGGAGAAAAGGGTATCCATTACGGATATGCTCTGCACAGAGCCACAGGATGTCCTGTCACTGGGACATACGCGCATACCGGAATTTTGGCAGCCCGCGCTCAGTATCAAAGTAGGGCGCTCCGTTCCTGGACGTCCGGATCCCTTCGGCATCATTCATTCCTGTCCGGGGATGGACTGGCGCCACACGGGGCTCCCACCAGCCGAGTACCGGTTCTGGCTCTCACAGATTCCGGCCAATGGTGGCCAACTCTGGCACTCCCTGACCGGAATTCCGGATACGATTACGGATAAGCGGATCTTGCGTACGGTGAGAGAAGTCAACACGGATGCCGCAAAACTGGCTTCTTATATGGACGGTGCACAGCCGATATGTCAGGTAGCGTTACTCTGGAATGCAGACCGATCTGCGGAAGGTTTGGCTGAAGCGCTAATTCATAAGCAAATTCCGTTTGATGTGATTCTGCCGGAACAGTTGGCAAGCGTGGATCTGCATCGGTACCAGGTCATTCTTTTGCCTGAAGGATGTACGTATCCGCCTGATTTTTCCAAATCGTTACATGAATATGTGAGTCAAGGAGGGAGTGTGTTTGCAGAAGGACATTTGCCCATGGAAGAAAAGCAGACTAGGTCCCTTTTGGCAGATCTGTTCGGTATTACCGGGGAAATACAGGAGAGTGAGTATTTATTCGCTTCTTATTTGCGCTTCGAATCTTCGGCATCTGTAGGCAAAGGCACACCTAAGGGCACGAACCCTTTGCAGCGTGAACTGGAAGAAACCGAACTTATCCCCCATCGCGGCAAGGTAATGTACTGCCAACCGATCGATACAAATGTACAGGTACTGGCAACGCTGGTACCTCCATTTTCTCCCTTGGAAAGTGTCGGCGCACCTCCTGAACGGGCTTCACTGGCTGTAAAACAGACGGATCTGCCGCTGGCACTGCTTCGTACACTTGGAGAGGGAAAAGCGTGTTATCTCCCCTTTTCGCTTAGCAGTCTAATCCAGGAATTTAAGCTGGAGGAACATTTCAGACTCTTCGCTAATGCCGTAGACCTTCTGCTGGATGGAAAGGCACTGGTATCTGTGACAGCCATTCCGGGACTACAATTAACGGTTTTTCGCAAAGACGACGAGCTGCTTATTCATCTGGTCAACGGAGCAGGACGCAGACCATTGTCTTCCGTCCTTCCGCTCCACGATATTGAGATTACGGTGGGCTCTGGTGAGGGGAGTCCTGTAGGAGAAGCAGAAGCTTTAATTACCGGAAATCTTCTGGAAACGGAATGGGTTGAAGGTGAGTTGAAAATAAACGTTCCCAGACTTGATGTTTGGGAGTGTATCCGCATACCGCTCTTGATATAATGAACCCTAATAGTTGAGGATAATGAGCATAAGGTAGCACACGGGGGTGATTCCATGAGACGTATCATGCATACCGTCAAATCCATATTGGATCGCTGGTTCGCAACGAATGGGTATTTGAAAAGGCTGATCTGGCTGGGTTGCATGTCGGTGGTCATTCCGGTAGTGCTTGCCGGAAGTGCATATTATCATTTCTCCATGATCAAGTTGACCGGGCAGTTTCAGGATAACAACATGGCCTCTCTTAATTTGCTCAAAGACCGGGTCGAGAATATTCTGACCAATATTGAGCATGAATCAATGCAGCTCGCCAGCGGTCCCTTAATGCGTAACGCACTGGGGAATGCCAATTATGAGAGCGATTACTTTCTGCATCTGGATCTGCTGGAGTTGTTTCAACTTCACAAAAACACCAATAATCTGATTGAAGAAATGATCTATTTTGACGGCAGAACGGATATGGTTTTATCCCATTACTATGGATTGGTCCCGTTGGTAGATTACCGAGAGAAGCAGGATATGAAGGTCGCGCTTGAAGGAAGCCAAGGGGCCGGATGGATGTATCTGCCTGGGTCCGGAGAGGCGGGTTATATCTCCTATGTTAGACAACTGCCAATCATGGGTCAGGGGCCACCGAGTGGTGTGATCATTCTGCAGATGAAAGAACAGGCATTGCGAACTCTGCTGCGAAGTTATTCGGTCAGTCTGGAAGATCAGTCCCTGGCGATCTTGAATTCAGATCAACGAATTATTTTGCATACAGACGGACCTAAGGCGATTGGTGCAGCGGCATCTGATGATGCCATATTACAGCAGATTGCGTATCTGGAGGGGAGGGAAAGGTCAGGGCATGACGTACTGAAGGGGGAGCAGGGTAATGAACTTGTGGCTTATGTGGGAGCATCAATGGGAAGAACCTATGTGTCCCAGTTGCCAGAGCGGGAGATGATTGCCCAGTTGAACTGGATTCGCGTATTAATCCTGATCTGTGTGTCCATCTTTGTATTTGTTGGATTACTGCTTACCTGGTTCAGCTCGCGGCTGGCCTATAATCCAATTCAACAGTTGCTGCGTTACGGAGAACATCTGCGCAGAAATGGCCAGGAATCAGCCCCCAAAGGGAATGAAATTGAATATATCAGGTCTTCACTGAGTTATCTCAACGACCAGACGGAGAAGCTTAACCGTTATATTGAGGGTATACAACCTGATTTGCGTGATCGGTTCTTTCAGAAGCTCTTGCAATTCAGCGGTTCATGGAGAGGGACTCCGTTGGCAGAGGAATGCGCCAGACATGGTGTTTCAACCGAAGGACAGTACATTGTGCTGGTGGTGAAAGTAGAGAATTTGGTGAAAAAGAAACGTTTTTTACCAAGTGAAGGTCCCGTCATTGTTTTTGCTTTGAAAAATGTAATGGATGAACTTCTCAGTCAGAATGATGATCTTAAAGGATACGTGGTGGATAAAAATGATAGTGACTCGGTAGCGATATTACACTTTGATGCAGAGATGTCTCCTGTTGATATAAGGCAGAGGGTATGTCGCTATGCAGAGGATATTCATAACGCTCTGAATCAGTACCTATCCTTCTCGGCTACGGTTGGCGTGGGCCGGTCAGTTCAACTTGAAACTGTAGCAGAGTCGTTCAGGGAAGCACAGCTTGCGCTGCAATACCGATTATTGGACGATGCGGAGAATGTCCTGTTCTACGAAGATATTGTAGCGATCGAGCGAAATCCGGTGTTTATGTATCCGCGAGAGATGGAGACGGAGATGATGGAGGCATTATGGAATGGTACCCTTTCCGAAGCTGAAGATGTACTTCACAGGTTTTCCAAAAGGGTCCGTGGTTCCGAATCGTACACAATCATGATCCAGGGCTACCACATGCTGTTGTCGGCCATTATTCAATATATGGAAACCAAAGGGCCAGGCATGCTTGAACGTCTTGGTGGGAATCTGTTCGATCAGTTGCAGGAGAATCAGACGTCACGAGAGATGCATGATTGGTTTATTGGGGTGTTGTTTCCGCTATGCATAGAGATCAGTCAGGATCTCCGTACACATTCATCCCGTCATATTGTGCAACGTGTGTGCGAGCACCTTAACCTTCAGCCTGAAGGGGTACAATCCCTCTCGGATTGTGCGGAACTCGTGAATGTCAGCCCATCCTATCTGAGCAGGCTTTTCAAGAAGGAGATGGGAGTATCCTTTATCGAATATCTGATGAATATGAAAGTGCAAAAAGCAAAGCAGCTGCTAAAGGACACCGATTGTACCATTACGGAAATTGCGGAAAAGGTCGGCTATTCTGAACGTAATTTGAACCGTGCGTTTCAACGTTTCGTTCATATGTCCCCGAACCAATACCGCATGTCAGTTCGCTAGATTTGGAGACAAAAGATAGACGGCGGGGTACGAAAGCTTTAACATACAGATATAGCTATCTATCTCAGAAGAAGCAACTTACGAAACTTAGAGAAATAGGGAGGAAACCTGCGATGACAAATACAACGAAGGCACCTGGAGAGACGAAAGTTGGCTTTATTGGTACAGGCGTGATGGGTAAAAGCATGGCTGGGCACATCCAGCAAGCGGGATATCCGCTGCATGTGTACACGCGAACTGCTGCCAAGGCGGAAGCGTTGGTAAAAGAAGGTGCCGTATGGCATGATACGCCAGGCAAACTGGCAGCCGCGTGTGATGTCATCATCACGATGGTGGGTTATCCCAAGGATGTCGAGGAGATTTATCTCGGTGAGGATGGTCTCGTAGCCAATGCCAAACCGGGGTCATATCTGATTGATATGACAACATCCAGTCCGCTTCTGGCTGCACGAATCTTTGAAGCTGCGGAAGCCAAAGGACTGCATGCACTGGACGCGCCTGTATCGGGCGGCGATATCGGAGCGCAGAATGCGAAGCTGTCCATTATGGTTGGAGGTAGCTCGGCGGCCTTTGAAGCCGTGCGTCCGCTGTTTGAGCAGATGGGCAGCAACATTGTGCTGCAAGGCAAGGCGGGAGCCGGGCAGCATACCAAAATGTGCAACCAGATTGCCATTGCCTCGGGCATGATGGGCGTATGCGAAGCACTCGCCTATGCCAAGACGTCTGGTCTGGACGCGGAGACCGTGCTGAAGAGCATTGCTACCGGTGCAGCCGGAAGCTGGTCGCTCAGCAATCTCGGTCCGCGTATGATCGCAGGCGACTATGAGCCTGGATTCTATGTGAAACATTTTATCAAAGACATGGGCATTGCACTGGAGTCTGCAAAAGAGATGGGCATGAAAACGCCTGGGCTGGCTCTGGCCGAATCCCTGTACCAGGAAATAGCGAATAATGGTCTGGAAGAGAAGGGGACACAGGTGCTCTACACCTATTATCTTCAGGCTTAACATCCAAGAGAACAGCAGCGTATTCTTTTTCTATTCAGGAAAGGTTACGCTGCTTTTTTTTAATTCAAGGCCTGTTTATGCGTCTAAAGTCACGGAATTGGTTAAATGTTCATATGTATTTTGCATAATGAAGAGATTTTGGTCACCTTCCCTTTATTTTTACCCCTCTTTATCCGACATAAGTAATAGAAGTTTACATAATGAATGTGTCAAAGGATGTTATTCCTCCTGTAATGGTCAGCCGTAACCCACACTACAATTAGAACGGAGCTTGCCCATGTTCAAGAAAATCCTGTCTCTGTTCAAGACACAACCAGAGCTTGCGAACCCAATTACAGCCTCCGCTTCAGCGTTACCATCGACGACAACCATTCCCCCGCGTATGGTCCGTAGTAAACGCAAGAAAAAAGCGGAAGGGGATTGGATACGCCAGCCGGAGGAGCCTAGTACAGCAGATCAGCTGATTGGTCTCCCGAGTGAATATAAAGTGCTGAACGATTTACTTGTTACCAATCCAAAGTCACGCTCCGGTTATTCGCAGATTGATCATGTCGTGATCGGTCCGCGAGCCATCTTTGTAATTGAAACCCGCAACCTGACGACAGGTGAGATCCGTGGTGGTCGAAGAGAAGCCAACTGGTCGGTCAGTAGCAGCCGGGTCAAAATGTATAATCCGCTCATGCAACATCGTGCGCATGTGGAAGCCATTCATGCACACCTCGGAGATTATAAAAGAGTACGTCTCGTCTCCATGGTGACCTTCACGAACCGTTGCCGCATCAGTGTTGATCCTGCTGTAAGATATGTGAATTCGGATGAACTCATCATCTATGACCATGAATTGGTGGAGACGATTCAGCGCAAGACGGAAAGACTTGAGTCTGAAGTTCCCGAGACCATATTCCAAGAGAAGGATATTCAGGCGATCTACGCTCTGTTATCGTCGGTGAACTCGACCGATCCTCAGATTCGGTCAGAACACATGGAGAAGGCCAAAGGGATCAAATGATTTTTTTCATGAACACTGTTGCCATCTGGCGGCAGTGTTTTTATGTTTCTGATTTTCTGTGGTAATCCGTTCGAAAGAATTATTACTCACCACGGATGATGCCGCAGGCATCCGTTGTAACCCAAAGCAGAACTTTGAACAATACTAATAGGCTTTAGACACAGGTATATCGTCGTATACACCCCATTTTTAACTTGTGATAAAATGTAAACCATGTCTAATTGTGTATCGCGCATGTTATCTGAAAGGATATTATTGTAAGAGGGTGTTTACGCCTTGAAGCAGAGGTTAATGGTTCTCAGGAATATACATACGATAGGGGAAGATCATATGATGAAATGGAATGATACGATAAAGACGTTCACAGTTATATTCAGTTTGGCAGCGATTTTGACAGCTTGTGGTGGTGGTGCAAAAGAGACAGCATCACCGGAGTCTGCCTCGGGTACAGAAGTCGCTTCGTCAGAGACAAGCAGCCCGAATGCTGACGTGACAGAAACCGCAGCCTCCGGTTCGAAAGGTAGTGAGCAGACAGGCTCAGCTACGGAAGAATCTTCTTCCACTGATGACGGCAAGATTGGAAAGGACTCCACATTGGAAGAGTTGAAGCAGCAGTATGCTGATAAGCTCGGCTATATCCGCATCCCGCTTACGGATCATCCAGTGCGTCGGGTCAGTGAGAAGGATTCCAAAAACATTAATGTGGCCAACTATAGTGATGCTGTTGTAGACATGAACGCAGAGGTGCCCATTCATTCCGATTCACAACGGTTGATTGATGATGCCTTTCCTTATTTTACAACCGTACAAGCACCTGAAGAGTCTTATGTAACTTGGGAAGAAGCAACTAATATGGAACGTGCGATGGTGAAAACGCTGTTTATCGCCCGTGAAGGTCTGTTGATTACGGAAGATGCGATGAAAAATAAGGATTACAGCAGTACATCGTTCCAGGATTCCATGGATTTCTTCAGAGTGACTGCGAAATTTGAATCCATGGCACCTGTTGCACAACACCCCTATGACATCACATTGACCACGTTATATGACAAAGCGCGTACTTCGTGGGGCAAGCTTGCTGAGATGGACCCGAAGCAGGATGAAGCAGCGTTTGCCGAGATGTATAAGACGACGAGAACGGATGCCAATAATGCGATGGGATTGCTTAACGTCCTGTTGTCTACGAATGAGGAAGAGCGTGTAGAGGAGATCTACGGAAAATAGAATTGGTACCAATGGAATGAATCATGTAAATGCCGATGTCTTACATAGAACCCTGACTGCCGTAACGTTCGGCGGCCAGGGTTCTATGTGTTGTATCTGAATGGGATAGAAGTACAGAGAAGATTCTGGAAATTCGCTTGAAACTATATCCAGAACGATGCGTATCATAAGGTATTAATTGTTTTTTAATGTAGAATATTGCCGTATTTCAGAGTATAGTTAAGGAATAATTTAACTTATATTCAATCATGATGTAGGAATGAAAATTACTGAAAACCATGAAAAAATGTGAAGAACACCATGTATGAAACTATTGGAGGTTGAGTATGAGTTCATTTAAAAGCTGGTTGAATTCAACAAAACAAGGACTTGAAGAGCAAGTCAAAAAGTTTAAAAATAAAGATTTTATGGATGCCATAGTTGCAGGCTGTGCACTGGTTGCTTTTGCGGATGGCTCCATTGACGAAGCTGAGAAAAACAAGATGGCCGGCTATATTAAACTGAGCCAGGAATTAAAGGTATTCGACATGGGAGAAGTGATTACACGCTTCAATCATTACGTGGCGAACTTTGAGTTTTCTCCGGAGATCGGGAAGCAGGAAGCGCTGAAAGCTATTGGGAAATTCAAAGCCAAGCCGGATGTGGGACGCGTTATTGTGGGTGTATGCAGTGCAATTGGTTCAGCGGACGGCAACTTTGATGATCAGGAGAAAAGAGTTGTTGCCGAGATTTGCAATGTACTTGGACTGAATCCGGGTGAATTCAATCTCTAAGTAGCGTAGATATTTTACATGTGAAGGGAGGTGAAAATCAGTGGCAAGCATTAATTTGGTCAAAGGACAGAAGATTGATTTAACCAAAGGCAATGCAGGACTTACGCAGGTGATTGCTGGTCTCGGTTGGGACCCGGTAACTGCCAAAGGGTTCTTCGGAAGAAAGAAACAAGCGGATATCGATTGTGATGCATCGGCGATCATGTTGAATGAAGAAGGCAAGTTGGTTAAGGACTCCAACCTGGTTTGCTTTCACAACAAGCAAAGTGCATGTGGTTCGGTTATCCACTCAGGTGACAATTTAACAGGACAGGGAGACGGTGACGATGAACAGATCAAAATGGATCTGTCCCGTATTCCTGCTGATGTTCATAAAGTATTAATCGTTGTTAATATCTACGATTGTGTCAATCGCAAGCAAGATTTTGGCATGATTGAGAAGGCTTATATTCGTATTCTGGATGGTAAAAACTCCAGTGAGCTCGTGAAGTTCAATCTATCCGATAACTACACAGGGTCAACTGCGTTGATCTGTGGTGAATTGTATCGTCATGGAAGTGAATGGAAATTCTCAGCAATTGGAGAGGGTTCCCATGCGGTACATATCAATGAACTCGCTCGCAGGTACTCCTAAGTACAAGATTTAACCTAAATCGACAATAATCCTGATCTTCATATGTCACGATAACTACAATACATTTAAATAAGCGAGGATGATTATACGATGGCAATTAATCTGTCTAAAGGTCAAAAAATTGATTTGACTAAAACGAACCCAGGATTGACAAAAATCACAGTAGGCTTGGGCTGGGATACCAATAAGTACGATGGCGGAAAAGACTTTGACCTGGATGTATCGGTATTCTGTGCCAATGCCAACGGTAAAGTAGAAGGCGAGAAAAACTTCATCTTCTTCAACAATCCACAAAATGAAAATGGTTCTGTAGTTCACACAGGTGACAACCGTACAGGAGATGGCGATGGTGATGATGAGCAGATCAATATCGATCTGCCTAACGTACCCGCTAATGTAGAGAAAATTGCATTCTCCATTACGATCTACGAAGCTACGGAACGTAGCCAGAATTTCGGACAAGTCTCCCGTGCTTATGTGCGAATCGTTAATGAAGCAAACAACGAAGAACTGATTCGTTTCGACCTGGGAGAAGACTTCTCCATTGAAACGGGTGTAGTTGTTGGCGAGTTGTATCGTCATAACGGCGAATGGAAGTTCAGTGCCATCGGTAGTGGTTACCAGGATGGATTGGTTGGATTGACACGCGATTACGGTTTGCAATAGAACGTACAGAATGACTTACAGGATGGGAAGAACCGTCTCCTGGACGGTTCTCCTTTTTATTTAATCACATATCTTGGAAAGGTGGAAAAACAAATGACGATCAGTCTTGCCAAAGGACAACGTATTGACCTGACTAAGACGAATCCGGGCCTTACCCGTGTGGTAGTTGGTTTAGGTTGGGACACGAACAAATATAGTGGTGGAGTCGATTTTGACCTGGACGCTTCGGCTTTTTTGTTGTACGAAGATGGAAAAGCCAAAGGTACGGATGACTTTGTTTTTTACAACAATCCAAGCGGCGGTGCGGGTTCAGTGACACATACCGGTGACAATCGTACGGGTGAGGGTGACGGCGATGATGAGCAAGTTGTCGTTGACTTCAGCAAAATCCCTGCGCACATTCACCGGATCGGTATTACGGTAACCATCTATGATGGAGATGGACGAGGGCAGAATTTTGGACAAGTCTCCAATGCTTTTGTTCGTGTTGTAGATGCTGCAAGTGATCGGGAAGTGCTTCGTTTCGACCTTGGAGAAGACTACTCCACAGAAACAGCTGTAGTGTTCTGTGAGTTTTACCGTGCAGGTGCGGACTGGAAATTCCAGGCGGTCGGTAGCGGTTTTACGGGCGGACTATCTGCTTTATGCAAAAATTACGGACTGGATGCACAATAACTTGGCATAGAAAGGTGATTCTGCTATGGCGATTTCTGTCGTGAAGGGCCAGAAGAGTGATCTGACCAAAACCAATCCGGGCTTGTCCCGTCTAACGGTAGGCATTGGTTGGGAAGCAGCTTCCGGTGTGGAGCTGGATACATCAGCATTTCTTCTGGGTTCAGACAATAAAGTGGCTGGAGATGAGGACTTTATCTTCTATAACCAGCCTTCCACCTCGTTCATCACCTATATGGATGGTGGCCAGGTTGGTGGCGAGAAGAAACAGTTCGCCATCGATCTTGGCAAAATCCCTGCTCGAATTGAGAAAATCGCCTTCAGCTTGACGATTCATGACGGTGAAGCGCGGCGCCATCATTTTGGACAGGTTCAGCGTGGTTTTCTACGGTTTGCCAATGCAGCTACAGGTCAGGAAGTGATGAGATATGATCTGGGCAGCGGTTTTACAGTGGAGACCGCGATTGTCATCGGTGAATTGTATCGCCATAACGGAGAATGGAAGTTCAATGCCATAGGGTCGGGTTTTGCAGGTGGTTTGAATGCACTATGCGCTAACTTTGGTGTGGATGTAGATGGCGAATCAGACCCTGCGCCAACCACATCAACCGTTCCTCCGATAGCTGCACCGACTCCACCGCCCCCGGTACCCGTACCAGAGCCGACACCTTCTCCTGTGAATTCGATCAATTTCAGCAAAATTGAATTGAAGAAGAAGGGAGACACCATTAACCTCAAGAAAAATGCGGGGGGACTTGGTGAAATCCTGATTAACCTGAACTGGAATCAGCAGGGCAGCAAAGGTTTATTTGGTCGCAGCAAGAGTGTGGATCTGGACTTGGGTTGCCTGTTCGAGATGAAGGATGGTACACGAGATGTGATTCAGGCCTTGGGACAGACGTTTGGTTCACTGAACCGTTTCCCTTATATTGCACTAGATGGGGATGACCGGACGGGATCTGTTAAGACGGGAGAGAATCTGCGGATTAATGGTGCCCGTATCTCGGAAATTGAGCGCATTCTGGTCTTTACCTATATTTATGGTGGTGTGGCCAACTGGTCTCAAGTAGACGGTGTGGTAACTATCCAGCAGAAGGACGGCCCGGATATCATTGTCCGAATGAATGAATACGGGAGCCCGCTTGGCATGTGTGGGATCGCGATGTTACGCAATGTGAACAATGAGACATTCAGCATTGAACGAATCGTGCAGTTCTATAATGGGCATCAGGCGTTGGACGAGGCTCATGATTGGGGAATGCAGTGGGTAGCGGGAAGAAAGTAATCATTCGTATTTTAATCAATCCCTCCAGATTAGGAGGGATTGGTTTTTATGCCCCGACAGCTTGAATCAATTCATGCAGATTGGCTATTGCCAAAGGTGCGAGGAGGAGACAATCCTGAAATATTTCAACTTTTTGAGTCTGGAAGAAGAAGATACTTTATTTTTCTCTTCACCCGTCTCGTTCAATCACCGGACTTCCAAAGATTTACTGGCATATGCTGTTGGGGCTGCTTTATATATGCCCGCGACGCGCACTCATATCGCGGACGACATTATGAATGGTAAGCATGAAGGTCTGACGACTATTATTATTGATCTGGAGGACGCTGTGGGTGACGACCAAGTAGAGTTTGCTGAACAGTGTCTGGTGCAGCATCTAACTCAACTGATGACTTATATGGAGACAGGCATGCTCAGTCAGGATCGAATGCCTCTTCTGTTTGCCCGTGTACGTTCACCACAACAGTTGGAACGTCTGATGGATACTTTGGGAGAACTGGTATCCATGCTGACAGGTTTGGCGTTGCCCAAGTTTTGTGTGGGTAATGGAAGGGCCTATTTCGACCAGATCCGCAAGTATAATCAACGGAAACCGGATCATGTTCCCGTTCTCTATGGAATGCCTATATTGGAAACGGCTTCTATAATCTATCGGGAAACAAGATGGGAGACCTTGCTGGACCTTCGAAACATACTCGATGAAAATGAGGAATATGTGCTCAACGTTCGCATTGGTGCAACCGATTTCTCCAGCCTGTTTGGACTACGCCGAAGTCCAGAATTGACCATATACGATATCGCCACGATCCGTGACTGCATCTCGGATATCATCAATCTATTCGGAAGGATGGACAAGCCGTACGTGATCTCCGGTCCGGTATGGGAATATTTTAGCCAGCGGGAGCGCGTGTTCAAACCTCAATTACGACAGACACCATTCGAAGAAACCCTCGGTAAATCCGGGCTGCATCTGAGAATGAAATATATTACAAACACAATGGATGGATTGATGCGTGAAGTCATGATGGACAAGGAAAATGGAATTGTAGGCAAAACGATCATTCATCCTTCTCATATCAAGCCTGTACAAGCGATGTACGTTGTTACACATGAGGAATATTCCGATGCCCAAGACATCATAGCGCGCAATGACGGTAGCCTGGGTGTGTTCAAAAGTAATTACTACAACAAAATGAATGAGATTAAACCCCACTTGAGCTGGGCAAATCGCATTCTAATCCGATCACAAATATATGGGGTGTTACATGAACAGCAGCATTTTGTCGGGCTCTTGCCCAAACATGAACAACAACAAAACTACGTTCCCAATTCTTGATCAATTTAGTCTGAATGTTCAGGTTACACATAACCCGTTGCAACTTCCACTGGAATCACTATTTTCAATGGCTGCACGAATCAATAAGAAACGTTCATTTT
Organism: Paenibacillus sp. 2KB_22; assembly: GCF_052115745.1. Lineage (NCBI taxonomy): Bacteria > Bacillati > Bacillota > Bacilli > Caryophanales > Paenibacillaceae > Paenibacillus > Paenibacillus sp. 2KB_22. The sequence continues at coordinate 61,059 of NZ_JBFRHG010000006.1, read as the reverse complement.
TGTTTGTAAGCAAATTGCTGGGCAAGCACATCCCGGTTAACCCGTATACCTCGCTTCTGAGCGGGGCGGCATTGGCTGTTCTGTTATATGAGCACCTTACTGAAAACACGGAAGAGACACAAGATCAGATTATTGAATTGAAACGTGAGATGGTCAAGGGTCTGATTGATCCCCAGCAAGCCCGGCAAGTGTACAACATGCTGTTGCAAGAAAAGTTGAGTTTGCCGGAAACAATTCGTTTTGTTGGTTTTGCGGAGACAGCTACAGCGCTAGGCCACAGCATGTACGAGATGTTTGCTGATCATGCTTCCTACATTCATACCACTCGTGAATATGTGCCAGCGATGCATCCGGATATTCAATTTGAAGAAGAGCATTCCCACGCGATGTCTCATCGTTGTTATGCGTGGGATCATGAAGCCTTTGCAGGAGAGGGCCCGATTGTGCTGGTGGACGATGAGATTACGACGGGCAAAACAACGTTGAATATCATTCGGGATATCCAGGCCAGTTATCCCCGGAAGCAATATGTGATTGCTTCACTGCTGGATTGGCGCAAGGAAGCAGATGAGCTCCGTTTTGCCGAGCTGGAAGCTGAGCTGGGAATTACAATTACTCCGTTAAGCCTGTTGAAGGGCCGCATTGAAGTGGCGGGGACTCCGCAGTTGGAAGCAACACAGCAAGATGAGAAGCTGCCCCAACATGCCGTAACGTTTCAGATATCTACTGTTGCCGATGCCTTTGATCAACTTCATGCTACTTCGGAGGATGGCGAAGGTAAACGTAGCACAGCGAGCTACGTCCAGCTTACGGGCAGGTTTGGTATGCAATCCCGGCATAATGGCGTATTACGTCAGGAGATTAGCCGGATTGCAGAACGACTTCAGTCCCAGCGTACGGGAGAACGGACGTTGGTGATGGGGACAGGAGAGTTCATGTATATTCCGATGCGTATTGCTGCTGAGATGGGAGAAGGCGTGTTATATCAATCCACTACTCGCAGTCCAATCCATACACATCCGGCTCCAGGATATGCTGTTCGAAGTGGCGCTGGATATGCCTCACCGGAAGACGCGTCCGTCCGCAACTTTATCTACAACATCGCCCCGGGACAATATGATGAGATTTTTGTTCTGCTGGAGAGACAGATGTCCGAACAACGAATGGAACCGATGGTGAAGGTACTGAAGCAGCTGGGATGCGGGCACATTCATATTGTATACTGCGGGTTGCCAGAGAAGACAGGGGACAACGAGCAATGAACTTAACTACACTGGAGCTAATCAGACAACGTAAAATTCAGTCTCCCGAACCGATGGGTAGTTATGCTGCATCGGACGTTGTTTTCCTATTAAAGGATATCAGCCATGTTGATCTGGAAAAGGGAACGGGTGAACGGGAGCAGGCGATCCAGTCCGGGGTTCATTATTCGGAAATGCTGCCTGTGGAATATCAGCCCACAACAGAATACATCGAGCTGTTCCATCAGACGCTGGAACACTCCGCTGCAAGAATCGCACTTCATACCGCCATCGTGGCTGAGAAGATCGTAAAGCGCAGGGGACTCGATCTTGTTCTGGTATCACTGGCTCGAGCGGGAACCCCCATTGGCATTCTCATCAAGCGTTATATTGAATTGAAGTACAAGGTGACGATTCCGCATTACAGCATTTCTATTATTCGTGGCAAAGGAATGGATGAGAACGCAATTTTATATATTTTACAGCAGCATGGATTGGAAACAGCCATTCAGTTTGTAGACGGTTGGACCGGCAAAGGGGCCATTCGTAAGGTACTGAAGGAATCCTGTGACCATATGAAGCAGGTATACGGTGTAAGTCTGGATGATGATCTTGCCGTGTTGGCTGATCCGGGACAATGCTCAGGAACTTTTGGGACAAGAGAAGATTATCTCATTCCTAGTGCTTGTCTGAATTCCACCGTCTCGGGACTGGTGAGTCGTACAGTACTTCGCGATGACCTGATTGGGCCGACAGATTTTCACGGGGCCAAATGGTATCGGGAATGGTCCTCTGCAGATGTGTCGACCCAATACGTAGATACCATCACTCAGTATTTTCCGCAGATGATGGACCAAGCGGTGATTAGTATGGATAACCATGCTACCGGTACTTCGGAAATCACCTGGAAAGGCTGGCAGGATATTGAGTCCATCCAGCAATCCTTTGGTATTGCGAACATCAATCTGATCAAACCCGGAATCGGGGAAACAACCCGAGTTTTATTGCGCCGGGTCCCATGGAAAATTCTCGTCAACCGATTGGATAATAAGGATCTACAACATATCATGATGCTCGCCAGAGACAGAAATGTGCCGGTTGAGGTATATCCGGGACTAACCTATTCCTGTTGCGGTATTATTCAATCCCTGGGAGGTGGAGGAGAATGATGATCTACGCAAGTGATCTGGACCAGACGCTGGTGTACTCCCGTCGTGCGCTCCGTATTCCCGAAGATACACCGGGACTTGTTCCCGCAGAGTGGATTAACGGCAAGTTGTCCGCTTTTATGTCAGCCTATGCACTGGAGCGGTTGCAGTCTTTGCCACAAGAAATTGTATTTATGCCTGTGACGACACGAACCGTGGAGCAGTACCGGCGCATTCATATTTTTCAGACCGAATGTATTCCGAAATATGCAGTGACGAGCAATGGTGGCAACATCATTGTCGACGGTCAGGTAGATGACGAATGGAATCGGCATATTCGTTCTTTGCTTCGCCAGCAGGCAGCCACTCCCGAAGAGATCCTGGATTTATTTGATGATGTACTGAGCCCGGAATGGGTGATTAACCAGCGATTGTGTGATGAGCTGTTCTTTGCATTGCTAATCGAACGTGACAAGCTTCCAATGGAGCGCATTGCCGAGAAAATTCGGGTGTTAGAGACGCTAGGATGGGAGAGTTCGATTCAGGGTCGGAAGCTCTATCTGGTGCCTTCGGCCGTGAACAAACGAGCTGCAGTGGAGCACATTAAGCAACGCATTGGCGATGTGCCTGTGATTGCTTCGGGCGATTCCTTGCTGGATCGCTGTTTGTTGGACTTTGCGCAGCATGCCATTGCTCCGTCCCACGGAGAGTTACATGTGGAGAGACAGCGTGTACCTGAGCAAGTACCGTATCGATTTACGGAACAATTCGGTGCATTTGCAGCGGATGAGATTCTCGATTACGTTCACCGTATTTATAACGATCAACAGATCCAGATAGACCATGCTGTGATAAGGGAGACCGTATAAATGAAAAAAATGAAGATTTACTTCAACCGTTGGTTCTCTGTAACGTATCATTATATGAATGCGATTCGGGACAATGAGGATGGCATGGAATTTGAGATCTACGGTACTCATCCTGATCCGGGACACATGGCATTACAGGGCTGTGATGTTGCAGAAGTCGAACCGCGTGTAACGGGCAGGGAATATGTTGATTTTTGCCTCGACTTTTGCCGTCGTCATGAGATTGATGTGTTTATTCCGCGGTGGAACATGCTGGACATCAGCAGACATATCTCCCTGTTCGAAGAGATCGGTACACGGGTTATCGTATGCTCGGACACGGAATTGCTGGAGCAATTGATGGAGAAAGACCGGTTCTATGAATCGGTGCGTGAGAAAGGCATTATGGAGATTCCGGATTATTTCACGGTTAATAATGCCGCCCAATTCCAGCAAGCCTATGAGGCGCTGCGTGCACGTGGACATGATGTATGCTTCAAACCATGTAATGGTGAGGGCGGCATGGGATTCCGGGTGATTAACAATGAGCGTGATCCGTTGCAGGAGTTGTTCGGATATGCACTTAACTCTATTTCGTATGAAGATGCCCTGCGTGCTTTTTCTTCTGCTCCGTCCTTTCCCAACGTCATGGTGATGGAGGTACTGGAAGGATATGAATACAGCATTGATTGTCTTTCGGATCGCCATGGGAAACTTATAACGGCTATTCCGCGTAGAAAAGAAAGAGGACGTTTGCGCTTGCTCGAAGAAAACGAGGAATTGCTGGCGATTGCCCGCAATGTGGCAGAGGTATATCGGATTCCATATAATTTTAATATACAGATGAAATATCGCAAGGATACACCGAAGCTGCTGGAGATCAATCCGCGTATGTCGGGTGGGTTGCACATGTCTTGTCTGTCGGGCGTGAACTTCCCGTATCTGGCGGTCAAGTCTGCACTTGGCCATGATATTGGACCACTTCATCCGAAGTTTGGCATACTGGGAAGTCATATCGAACAGCCATTTATAATCGACGTTCAGAAGGTAAGCGGAGTACACCACGTCTAGCTGAGAATTTCCCTCAACATTGACACCTTCTGGATGGTTTTTTTACAATACGGATATGTGTTGTTAAGGCAGGAGGACAAGTAATGTTACGGAAAACGAAGATAGGTATAGGCGCATTGGTCGGTTATGGTCTCGCGGCCATCTCGAGTCCCTTTCTACCGGATGTCATCACGTGGGCAATTCCGGCACTGGCAACTGTGGTCGGGGGACTGATTCCTTCACGTTCCACGCCACGTACACAGGTCCAGGGTTCGTCATCATCCCCTGTACCCATTACAGATATCGGAAATGAACCATCCCGCTTGAATGGTGGACAAGCGCCGAGCGCAGTGCCAACAGGGGCAAGAGAAGCTTCTCCGGCACAGCCTCATTCGAGCTCCACTCCCGCACAACATGCGGACTCAGAACAAGCGAAGCCTTCCCGCACCGTACCAGATCCTGTATTTGATCCGGTGATTGAATACCTGGAGGTTCTGGAGGACATGATCATCTCCGAAGGTCAGAAGAACGAGCTGGATAATGAGATCGTGGAGAAATCACTGGCTTTGTTTGCCCGTCTGCAGCGTGTGATTCCTTCTCTTCAGGAGCTGAACAACGGGGATATCAACCATACGGTGCGCAGACTGATTTTGAAAGACCTGAACGGGTTTATTAATCCATTTCTACGGTTGAGCGGAGAAGCCAAACGGAACAATCGCCGTATGCTACTGAATGGTCTTCGAGACGTGGATTCCAAGATATCGGATATTGTATCAACGATTGAACATAAAGACTTAATGGAGCTCCAGAACAAAGCGGAACTAATACATCAACGGTATAACAGCTCTGAATTATAGGAGGGATTGGCATGGCAACGGAATGGGCTCAGTTGAAGCAGGAAGATGAGCAACGGATTAACCAGGAAGCAACGCAGCTTATTCAGAAAGTGTCCCAAAGTGACCCGGCTCATCTGGATACCTTAATGGATGATATCGGCAAGTTGGGTGTGAAAACACAAGAGAGAGCAGGACAGACTCTCAAGCTGCTTGATCGTCCAGTCAATGAACTGATGTCCGGGAATCGGGCAGAGGTATCCAACATGATCCTGAAGCTCCGTGATGAATGTGAGAGTCTGCAGCAGAGTAAAAATGTGAGTTTTGTCGGGAAGTTGTTACGTAAAAGCCCGCTGAAAAACTACGTATATCGTTATCAATCTGTTCGCACGAACATTGATGCCATCATTAACGGGTTGCGGGACGGCAAGGACAACCTGGAAGAAAGCATCGTGAACATGCGTCAATTGAAACGTTCTTCCATTCAGGAGATCTACAATCTGCAGACCAAAATTTCCTTTGGTAATCAGTTAAAAGCTTTGTTTGAAACCGAGATCGCCAAGCCTGAGAACGAGAATCGTAAAGCACATCTGGAGCGTGGGTTGCGCAAAGTGGTAACACGTACCCAATCCATGACAGAGATGATCATGCTGTACAATCAGGCGATCGCAGCTACCGACATCATTAACGATAACAATGACAAGCTGATTGATTCAGTGAATAATGCCATTGATAAAACGGCGAATCTGATCACCGTTTCCGCCATGATTGCGATGGCACTTAATGATCAGGAGAAGGTCATTTCTGCTGTGGAAGCGACCAATAAGACAATTGAAGATCAATTCAAGGAAAACGCCAGATTGCTGAAAACAACAACAGAGAAAACGAATGAGTTGTTGTCCAAACCGGCCATGTCCCTTGAAGCAGTCAATCAGGCGATGGGTGATCTGATGTCTGCGCTGGATCTGTCCGAGCAGTCGAATCGCCGTATCATTGAAAGCTGTAATGACTACACCAACAAGATGACAACCCTTAACGCTAAAATGAGCGATCGACTGGGTCTGGAAGGGCCGAAAGCTGCTGCCATTCCGGAGAAAAACAAACCGGATTCCAGTGCATTAGGATCTTTCCTGGATTAGGGTAATAGGGCGAGACTCGCTGCATAAGCCAGGAGATTGCTAGATGTATATCTTTCTACGAGGGACGCCGAGTGCGTCTCTTTGTTTCATTTGATAGAATAAAGCTAAAATCTGGGGTTATACGAAGGAGCTTGCTGAACATGTTGGACTTTTCATTCGAGATTATTGATGAGACCAAGATTAATATTCAATACAAATATGGCAGTGAGTTCTTTAACTTTAACCTGTATTATGCAAATGGAGAGTGGACACTGCATCCATTTGACGGCATACTGATCCAAAACCGTGAAATGTGCAGTCTGATTGTATCTGAACTGCTCCGTAACAAAGATTTTCATGTCATGCTGGCCAAAGAGAAAATCATTTTATCCCAACTACGTACGAGTGTTAATCTCCAGTCCAATGAGCCGGATGAATGGGTTGCAGATCGGAGAAACTCAGATTATTCCAGACATGATGATGAGTTGATGGATTACATAGGGAACCACAGTTTCGAAGAAATATTGCAGCTTGAGCGAGAACAGATTGAGGCCAGAGTGCAATTCTTCCAACAGATCATTCAGAGAATGTTTATGGAGGGGCTTGGACCGGAAGATGCTGATTTTATCAAAGTTCAGGCCGTGATACGGATATATAAGGAGACGTACGATCGCCTGGGCGAGTTGAATGATGACTACCGGGGTGATCGTGGACGCAGAAGATGGTAGTGAACATCTCGCTTGGTATGTAAACAGATAACTATATTTCTGCAAAGTTAGGCAGATGACCTGAGTGCAGATATGCATTTCTTTTTGACCTGAAATATGTCTGTGAGCGGGCGAGCTGTAAGAACTTAACTAGCGTGGGGAAGGGAGACCTTCCTTTTTTTACTGCCAAAATGAAGAGAAGTTTATTGTATTGGGAAAAGTAGGGTAATAAGAATAGAAGCGGCATTGTAAAATACGCTATAATAACCATATGTGTACATAGAAATGATTACATATTGGACGCTGTGGAGAAAACAACATGTCTAATGGAGGCTCTGAGCTGGAACGTGTTATTGGTTTAGGGTGCTCCGAGCCGGAGGAATGCTTATGATCAAGCTGTTGTACTACTTGAAGAAGTACCGAGTTGCCGCGATTGCAGCCCTGGTCATGATGTTAATTGAGCTTGCGGTGGAGCTGGCTCAGCCTTATCTGATCTCCAAGATCATCGATAACGGTATTCAGCAGGGAGACCTGTCTGTCGTCTGGTTGTGGGGTGGTGTGCTAGTTGGCAGTGCTGTCGTGGCTTTTGCTGCCGGAATTGCCAGTTCGTTCTTTGCATCCCATGCGAGCCTGGGGTTTGGATACGATCTGCGGGAGAAGTTGTATGAGAAAGTGCAAACGTTCTCTTATGCCGTCTTTAACCGATTCGCGACGTCGTCCCTGATTACCCGATTAACGGGGGATGTGACCCAGGTTCAGGACACAGTCTTCATGAGTCTGCGCTTCATGACACGTGTACCGCTGGTGGTCATTGGCAGCATGATTATGGCAGTCATCGTGAATCCGAGGTTGGGTTTGCTGCTGGTTGTCATGGTGCCTGTACTGCTCATTGTTGTGGTGTGGATGATTAAAAAGGCAGCGCTGCTGTTCCGCAATGTGCAGCGCAGACTGGATGCCGTCAATGGAGTCATCCAGGAGAATCTGACAGGCATCCGGCTGATCCGTGTTTTCGTACGGATGGGCCATGAGATTGAACGCTTTGCCGGATTCAGCGGCAAGCTGATGAAAGGCACGATCTCCGCGCTGCGCCTGACGGAGACCACGATGCCGTTCATGCTGCTGATGATGAACGTATGTATCATCGCCGTGTTATGGTTTGGACGAGTCGACATCGCCTCGGGTAATGCAACCGTGGGTGAAGTGGTCGCCGTCATTAACTATCTGCTTCGCACAATTGGTGCCATGTCTGCATTGTCATGGATTCTGGTAACCTTCTCGAGAGCAAGCGCTTCGGCGCAACGGCTGAATGAAGTGTTTAATACGGAGGACACGTCGGAGACTGAACAGACGAAGTCGTTATCAACGTCTGCACCATCTGCTGGATCTATGAAATCTTTGCATTTTCCGCAATCTGTATACCCGGCGAAGAAACAGCGCGCTGTGCAAGGAGCGGTTGAATTCCGCAGTGTAGGTTTCAGTTATCCCAATAGTGAAATTACAGTACTGGATAACATCACATTCTCGGCAAAAGCGGGGGAACGCATTGCCATTATGGGAGCAACTGGCTCAGGCAAATCCTCGCTCGTACAGCTTATTCCGCGGTTATACACAGAGGATCAAGGAAAGGTGCGGATTGATGGTGCCGATGCATCAGAGCTGGATCTGTCCATGTTGCGTGGTGCGATTGGTTATGTGCCGCAGGAGGTTGTCCTGTTTACCGGTTCCATAAGGGAGAATATTGCCTGGGGTCAGGAAGATGCTACCTTGGATGAGATCGTGGAAGCGGCTAAGCGCGCGCAGATCCATGAAACAATTGAGAATTTACCAAACGGTTATGATACATTGCTCGGTCAACGGGGAGTGAATCTCTCCGGTGGACAGAAGCAGCGACTTTCCATTGCACGAGCACTGGTACGTAGACCAAGAATTCTGATTCTGGACGATAGCACAAGTGCGCTGGATGTGGCTACAGAAGGCAGACTGCTCGATGCGCTGGAGGAATTGTCGTGTACCACGTTTATCATCACCCAGAAGATCAGTTCAACCACTTCGGCGGACCTGATTCTGCTGCTTGATGATGGACAACTCATTGGGCAAGGAAAACATGAAGACCTGATGGAATCGTCAGAGCTGTATCGTCGAATCCATGAATCACAATACGGGGAGGGTGCACAGCATGTTCAAAGCATTCATTGAGCCTTTCCGTCAGCCGCCACCGCCGATTGATCCGGAGACGTTACGATCAGGTGGTGGTCGCAAACCCAAGGCACGGGCGAAGAACTGGTCCGGTACGCTAGGTCGGATATGGACCTATCTGGCACGGCGCAAGGTTAAGCTGTCCATGGTACTGTTGATGGTGTTTGCCAGTTCCGCACTCGCTTTGCTTGGCCCCTACATGGTGGGGGTGGCCGTGGATGATTTCATCGCGGGGGAAGCCGGCGCAAGCTGGACGCGGTTTCTGATTGGATTAACCGCAGTGTACGTCTTGTTCTCTCTTACATCCTGGTTACAAAATATATGGATGATCGAAATTGCACAGGAAACCGTGTTCCGCATGCGGTATGATCTGTTCTCCCATCTGCACAAGCTGCCGATTCCATTCTTCGGTAAACGCCAGCAGGGTGAGATTATGAGCCGGGTGACCAATGATATCGAGAATGTCAGCGGTACGTTGAACAGCTCAGCGATCCAGATTTTCTCAAGTGTATTAACGCTGCTCGGAACGTTTGGGGTTATGCTCTGGCTCAGCCCACTACTGACCCTGCTTACCTTTATCGTTGTGCCTTTGATGGCCATTGGTATGCGTTGGATTACACGTAGAACGGGACCACTCTTCAAGGAGCGGCAGCGCAATCTCGGTGAGCTTAACGGTTACATCGAAGAGACTTTATCAGGCCAGCGGATCATTAAGGCATTCTCGCAAGAGGAGCGGGTGATTCGCGGTTTTGAGGAACGGAATACCCGCATCCGGATTTCCGGTTTCTGGGCACAGACCATCTCCGGTTTTATTCCGAAACTGATGAATGGATTGAATAACCTGAGCTTTGCGATTGTGGCGGGCATCGGTGGTATTCTGGCGATTCAAGGTTCCGTTACGGTCGGGGTGATTATTATCTTTGTGGAATATGCCCGTCAATTCACCCGCCCTTTGAATGATCTGGCGAACCAGTGGAATACGTTATTGTCCGCGATTGCGGGAGCTGAGCGCGTATTCGAGGTGCTGGACGAAGATGAGGAAGCGAAGGACGAAGGGGCAGCGGTATCTCTGGATAAGGTGGAGGGAGCCGTTCGTTTCGACAAGGTATCCTTTGGATACGATGAAGGACGTAACATTTTGCATGACATCAGCTTTGAAGCCAAACCGGGTGAGATGATTGCTCTTGTAGGTCCGACCGGAGCGGGGAAAACAACATTGATTCAGCTGTTATCCCGTTTCTATGATCCGACAGGTGGAACATTAACGGTAGATGGTCGTGATATGACCACCATTCGACGTGAGAATCTGCGGTCTCATATGGCGTTTGTGCTTCAGGATTCATTCCTGTTTCAGGGTACGATCCGGGAAAATATTCGGTTTGGCCGTCTGGACGCAACGGATGAAGAGGTGGAAGCAGCCTCCCGGCTGGCGAATGCCCATTCCTTCATTGTGCGAATGAAGGACGGGTACGACAAAGTGCTCCAGGCTGATGGGAGCGGCATTAGTCAGGGGCAGAAACAATTACTCGCCATTGCTCGGGCAATCTTGGCAGATCCATCTATACTCGTACTGGACGAAGCAACGAGCAGTATTGATACCGTCACAGAGATCAAAATTCAGGAAGGGCTGCAACGTCTGATGCAGGGACGAACCAGCTTTGTCATTGCTCACAGGCTGAACACGATCCGTCAGGCCGACCGAATTCTGGTGCTGAAGGATGGGCATCTACTGGAGCAAGGCTCGCATGACGCGCTGTTGGAACAAGGCGGTTTCTACAGCGAGCTGTATTACAGCCAGTTGCGTAAGAAGGCACAATAAGGCGCAATAAGGCAATGAGGTGCAGTAAGGGAAGGCAACGTGACGAAGGAATACAGGAATTGGTCCTGCTGACGATTCCTTTGCGCTCAAGTTTGGGAAATGACTTCAGCAGTACCTTTTATTCTGGTGAGGACGTTAACGTGGACAAGGCTCAATATTGACCAAAGGATTGGAGACCCGGACGGGGCCCCAATCCTTCTTTTATATGTGCGATATGAAATGGAGATCGTTCGCGGATGTCATATAGTCAACTTGTCAGGTATTATTGCAATGCAGACTCAGCAAGGGATGTACCAACATTAACGAACATGACAGACGCTATTAGGCGAGATACAAAGGTTGTGAGATTCTAACGAACCTCAGAGATGTTATTGACCTGAAGGAGTGTATTTGAAGCTAATTCTAGTCTGTACATTTGAATATAAGGTTTCTGATGTTCGTTAGCGTTCGGACCTACCCGCGAGTTGCCTTGTCGGAAGCTGAAGCTGAGGAAATAAAAGTAGACGTTAAAAAGGGTTGACCTGAGGGAAAGCGAGCTGCGAGCTATAGTGGAGTTGGTCGCTCGTGCAATCAATGGAAGAGCAGGAAGGAGGGCATGAGGGTTATGCCTTCTTTCCTGCTCTTGTAATTTACACGTACAATGGCGAATGCACTGACAAATGTACTGACAAATGAATCGCATTATACAACGCGGCATCTGAACCTGACATTACTTTGTTACACTGCTCAGCTTAAATGCTCCGTCCGTCAGCTTATTCGTATTGGCGAAGTCCACGCCAGGCTGAGTTGTTGATGGATCGATGATCGCAATCGCGATATCATAGGTGCCAGCAGCAAGACCGGAGACCGAAATGGAGTCGGTCAAGGTGTAGGTACCCGTTTTCCATGTGGTCAGATTAACGTTTGCAGTTTTCTTCGCAACAACGGTATTGCTGCTGCGAAGTTGAATCTCAACCGGCCAAGCAAACGGGAAATGCTGTACGCCTTTATTTTCCACCTTAATCGTTGTGGTAAACGTGCTTCCGCTAATGGTCGATGGATGCGATATTTCCTTCACGACAAAGTGGTAACCCATTCGTTTCTTGAGTGCATCAATATTGGCCTGTAATGCATGATTCAGAGGAAGCGAAGCAGGGGAATTCGGTCCCAGCCAGCTCGGTTTACTAAGCTCCGTTTGACGCAGCGTTTCCGTGAAGCCGCTACCGGTGGTTAATGCCGCAAGCATGCCGGAAGCTCCCCCATAAAATTCACCACCAGAGATTCTGGTTTCCCAGAAATTCGGGTGTCCTGGTTGCTGCTGGCCGATGTCATCCCAATAGCCATTCTGGGTGCCCGTGTACCAACCCCAATCCGCATCGAAGCTGTCTTTATGTCCAAACACATCGTTGAACATGCCCATAACCATGCCTTTATTGTTGGTTTTCGCCAAGGCGATACTGCGGCGGATCAGAACCTGCATTTTGTCCTCTTTGCCAGCAAAGGCATCAATGTAATGCTGAACATACTTGTTCGAGATGTCATTGGTAGGGAAAGCGCCTGTGTAATTGGTTTCACCATTGGGTCCGACATAAGGCCACGTATGGAATTCTCCCCAGTGTCCGAGGGAACCAATCTGGACAAAAGCGACCGGACGATCGTTGGTGTTGTACCTTGCCGCAATGGCTTCGATGGCTAATTGGTGCCGTTCTTGCAGATAGGTGGAGTTGTAGTTGGGGGAGAAGCCCATGTTGTTGCCTGTACCCATGCCTCCGGTTGTATCGTTGTATACGGTTCCGGGTGATTCTCCACGGGCAACCATGTCATTGTAGAGCCAGTCGGGAATATCCCGATGAGCCTGTCCTGTCGGGCTGTCCAGAATGAAGCGAAACACCACTTTGACGCCTTTACTTTTCCAGTAGGCAAAATTATTGGCGGCTTCAATCGCACTAAAATCATATGTGCCTTTGGTGGACTCTAGCTCCTTCCAGGTTACGCCGGCATATACGAGCCTGTGTGGCTGTGCATATGTCGTGCTCTTGGCCGAAGGCGCCCAACCTTTGAATGGATTGTTGAGTGGGCTGTCGAGCTCTACAGGATTCACCACGGTATTGTTCCCCGTACCCCCACCCGATCCAGACGAGGTCAGGAGATAAGCGGGCAGTGTTTGTCCAGCTGCGGGCAGTCTGGATGTATCCGAGCTGTTATCGATATACCCGACTTGCACTGTACTGCCTGCACTGATTTGCAGTGTCGAGAGAGGTATAGCAACCTCGATGATGGAGGAGCTACGGTAGAATTGGGAGCTGGTTAATGTGCTGTTGAAATTCCAGCTCCAGTCGGTCCCGCTGCCGCCATAGCGGTATAATCCCGTATTTTCAAGGAGCCACTCCACACCTGTAGTCCCCCAGCCCGCAGCCTGGTAACCGGTTGAAGTATTGTTATCGGTGTTAATCCAGAAGTTGCCCATCGCCGTACTCAGACCTGAGCCTTGAACGAGCAGATAGAGGTTGGTCCCATCATTAGTTACTTTGAGCGTCTGGGCTGTGCCACTATTGGTCATGAGAGCACTAACGCTGCTCCAGTCGCTCACATTGCCATCAATGGTAATGGTTGCAGCAGAGGCTTTGGGTAAGGCTCCGGCAGGTAAAAGCAGGGTTATCATGAGGACAAAAGCCAAAAACAGCCCAAAACTCCTCTTACTTCGATCAAATAATCTTGTCATGGTATACCTCCTGAATAATGGATAATGGATGATAAATCGTTCTGTCACACCTGCATGTCATGAGGGAAAGTTAAGGAAGCTCAACTCCTTTCGAATCCGCATGGAGCGGCACGATAATGACGTTGTATGTAAGAATCATGGTAGTAAGTGAGGATAAACAACTGAAAAGATGAAGGAATTAGTTTGCGGCAAATATAAAATGTGATATAAGTTCTTGAATTCTGCGCCTAAATTGCATTATAGGTGATGAATAAAGGAGATTCAACAGATTTTTTTCCAGAATTTATTGAGTTTTCTATTGAAAATAAGAGTATACCATTGAAAAATGAACAGAAATTTTTATAAGTTTAATGTTATTTTTGCCGCAATAAAAATAGAATTACATTAAATTATATGACATATAAGTAAAAATGTAAACGCTTAAGTTACGATAAATGCAGAGTTAAATAGTTTATTTGTATACAAAAACGCTTAAAAATATGTTGCGGCAAAATAATTAAAAATTTAGCCAAAACCAATTGACAAGCAAATAAAACTATTTTACTATCGTTACATAGTCATCGTCTTGTTAGATTTCTTTACATCGAATCGGTGTCAGGGCATTTGCCGCAAATTTACGAGCAACGGAGAGTGTAAGCATGGGGAAGATAAAAATGGCTTTTATCGGTGTAGGAGACATGGGGTCACATCATTGTATTGGTTTTGATTTGCTCGAAGAGAGTGAGGTTCGTTATATCTGTGATATGAATGAGGCCAATGTTGCACGTACGCTGGCTGAACTCAAGAACAGTAACCCCACTATAGTTAGTGATTATCATGAACTGCTTGCCAAGGAAGATTTGGATGCGGTGGTCATCAGTGTGCCGAACTATCTGCATCGTGAAGTAGCGGTCGCTTTTTTGGAAGCTGGCAAGCATGTATTTCTGGAGAAACCGGTCGCCCATACCATTGAGGACTGTGATGCCATTATAGAAGCGGCGGAAGCCTCGGGACGGGTATTGCAGATCGGATTGGTTTATCGGTATTCGAATCTGTATCGCCGAATGGAGAAGGAATTGGAGAACGGCCGTCTTGGTGACGTGAAATTGATGTGGTGCAAAGAATTCCGAGACCCGTTCCCACCTGCGGATTGGTTCTATGACAAAACCAAGTCCGGGGGAGCGATTGTAGAGAAGGATTGTCATCACTTCGATATTTTCAACTGGATGATCCAGGCGAAGCCTGTCCGTGTGTTTGCCTCTGGTGGTCAGCATGTCATGAAGCAAGGAGAGCGCAATCAGATTCAGAATTCATACAGTCACTATCCGACAAAAGAAATCTCGGATACCTCTATCGTCGATCATGCCTTTATCACCATTGATTATGATAACGGCAGCAAGGCCAATCTGGGCCTATGCATGTATCTGAAACCGCGCAATCTGATGGGAGAAGGGCTTGAGATTGGCCTGATCGGAGAGAACGGCGGTCAGATGGTGGCTCGCAATGACAAGACGATTGATATCGTTGGCGGGCAGGACTGGACGAAGGATCATCTGGAGATTGATGTGACGTCGGATTCCATTATGGGCGGTCATACAGGGGGACAGACTCAGCGTATTGATTTTCTGAAATGTGTACAGGAAGGCAAGCAGCCTTTTGCGAGTGCACAGGTTGGTCGTAATGCGTTGCTTATTGCCCTGGCGGCAGAGAAATCCATTTTGGAAGAACGGTATGTCTATTTAGAAGAAATTTCAGGCTGAGGGGTGTCATCATGAACAGGTTGAGAAAATATGACACGCTGCTGTTCTTTCTCTTCATTTTGCCTTGGATCATTGGATTTATGACCTTTTTTCTGATTCCTTTTGGAACCTCGGTATTCTATGCCTTTACGGATGCCAGACTTCCTGGAGCGACTAACTTCAACTTTGTCGGGATCGATAATTTTACACACATGATGGACGATCCCATCTTCTTGAAAAGTCTGCTGAACACGATGTATTTTGTAGTATTTGGTGTTCCGATTGTTACGGCGGGCATGCTCGGTCTGGCGATGCTGCTTAATTTTAATGTCAAAGGAATTGCCTTGTTCCGCACCTTCTTCTATTTGCCGACCCTGGTGCCGATTGTGGCAACGGTCATAATCTGGCGGCTGGTATTCAACTCCGAATTTGGCATCTTGAACGCTGGACTTGGCGCACTTGGTATAGGCAAAGTGGACTGGATTGGCGGAGAGCATACGATTAAGCCGGTCATCATCATGCTTCAGGTCTGGATCTCCGGCAGTGGGGTACTGATCTTCCTGGCTGCACTGAAGAATGTACCCAGACATCTGTATGAAGCGGCAGCCATCGATGGTGCCAGCGGGGTTCGCCGATTTTTCCAGATTACGCTGCCGATGATCAGTCCTTCCATTCTGTTTGTCATCATTATTCAGACCATGTATAACTTTCAGATGTTTACGGAAGCACTCCTGTTATCCAAGGGTGGTCCGAACTACTCCGCCTATACATTTGTCTACAATATCTACAAGTCGGCCTTTACCGATCTGAAATTCAGCATGGCGATGACACAGTCCATTTTCCTGTTCGCCGTGATCTCACTTGTCACCCTGATCCTGATGAAATTATCGAACCGCTTTGTGTATTACGAGGGAGAACGATAGGAGGAGAGTTACATGAATAGCCGAAAAATAGCGGTAAAAACGTCCCAATATACGTTGCTGATCGCAGCGTTAATGCTATTCGCAGGGCCTCTTGTATGGATGCTCTCGACCATGCTGAAAACCAAAGCGGAAACGTATAAGGTACCTCCAACCATCCTGCCAGACACATTCAGTCTGGAAGCCTTTGAACGGTTGTTCGCTGTACAGCCGATGATGTGGCAGTGGATTCAAAACTCATTGTTCATTTCCTTTTTTGTTGCAGCGGGAGCGGTGGTGTCCAGTTCACTTGTCGCTTACGGTTTCTCTCGCTTTGCAAATAGATACCGGAATATGTTGTTCCCGGTTGTACTCGTTACGTTGATGATTCCCCCGTCCATTATGATGATTCCCTCGTACGTCCTATTTTCCAAGTTAAACTGGATTGACACCTGGTTGCCGCTCATTGTGCCGGCCTGGCTCGGAGGCGCCTATTATATCTTCCTGTTTCGTCAATTCTTCATGACCATTCCCCAGGAGCTGGATGAAGCTACATATCTCGATGGCGGCAATCGCTGGACGGTATATGCACGAGTGATTATGCCGCTGTCCAAACCCATCATTATGACAACCATCATTTTTGCCTTTGTGAATTCCTGGCTCGATTTTCTGGGGCCGTTCCTGTATATCAAAAATGCAGAAATGTTCACCCTGAGCGTAGGCTTGCAGCTCCTCATTGGTCAGACGAGCCAGGATCTGCCGGCACTTGCGGCGGGAGCATTCATCAGTATTGTTCCGATCGGCCTGCTATATCTGTTTGCACAACGTTATATCGTTGAGGGGGTGGTGCTCACGGGCACCAAAGGGTAGAGAGGCTGCCTGCTTTCCGGTTTTCAGGTGAACAGGACTTATTGATATGACTTAAAGGGGAGCTGTGTATATGAGAGCGAAGAGCAAACGGTTATTCAATGTGTGGGCACTTGTACTTGCAACAATGGTGGTCATCAGTGGATGTGCGAATGGAGGATCGTCGGAAAATGCCAACTCTGGAGGTTCCGGAAGCAGTGAAGGCTCAGGCGAGCCGGTAACCATCACGTACTCACAATGGGGGACGGCAGAAGAGCTTCATCGTACACAGGAACTGCTGGATCAGTTCATGAAGGCCAATACCGATATTAAGGTCAAACTGGAAGGCAAGGATTGGGGCAGCTACTGGGACGGACTGACAGCGAATGCGGCGGGGGGTACACTGCCGGACGTGTTCAAAACGAGTTATGCATACGTGGAGAAATACGCCGAACTGGGTATTTTCAAGGAATTGGATGGCTTGCTGGCGGAAAATCAGTTTGATCTGAACAATGTGGACAAAAGTCTGCTGGGTCTCCACCAGTATCAGGGTAAACAAGTATCCTTACCTATCGATGCCAACGTCATCGTATGGTATTACAACAAAGCGATCTTTGAGAATGAAGCCACGAATCCTCATGATGCTCCCGTTCCTTCGCTCGAGCCCACATGGGATGAAATTACCGATATTGCAACCAAGCTGACGCTGGATAAGAACGGGAAAAGCGCAGACGAAGCGGGTTTTGATGCCGGAAACATCAAGCAGTGGGGCTTGTCCATTTCACCAGGATCAACGATGGATTGGTTTCTGGAGCCGGAACTGTGGTCCAATGGTGCGAAGCTGGTGAATGATGATGGTTCCCTTGCGCTTGAGACACCTGAAGCGATGGAAGTGCTGAACTATTTTATCGACTTGACCAAAAATAAAAAAATCAACACCACACCTGCACAGATTGAAGGTTTAGGTGGACAGGTGAATCTTGCGATTACGACATCCAAAGTAGCGATGAATCCGGGTGGCAGCTGGAATACAACCAACTATCAGGAGGCTGGGGTAGATTACGGCATCTCGTATTTACCAAAATTCAAAACAAACCAAACTGTTGTTCAGCCGGCAGGTCTTGCGATCAGTTCCAACACCAAGCATGAAGAGGCGGCATACAAGCTGCTTGCCTGGCTTGCGGGTCCGGATGGACAGACTGAACTTGCAAAGCAAGGATATTCCATTCCGGCTAACAAGGCCGCAGCGGATGCTTATATCGCTACTGTAGGTGAAGATAATAAAATCTTCCTGGATGCGCAGCAGTATGGCATTGTATCTCCATTTACAACCAAGAAAACCGATCTGGTCTGGACGTACGGCGAGCAATCACTTAAACTTCCGCTTGCCGGAGATGGTGATCTGAACGCAGCGCTTAAGGATTTGGCCTCCAAGATGCAATAAGCAGATAAAGAGGTGGAAATGCGTCATATGTTTTCTTAAAAAGGGTTAAAATTGCGGCAGTTATGGGGGACAGCAAGCTCCCTGACTGCCGCTATTATTTTATAAAAGACTGCGCCCGTGCACCATTTCATTGACTTCTGGTCAGTAGAAATATAGAATTATATTTGCCGCAAATTTGTGTTTTCAGAGATGGAATTGCCCCAATACGAATGGGGTTTAAATACATAGTTAGAGGAAAGGTGGGGACTTCACATGGCAAAATTGAAGGATATTGCAGACCGGGTTGGTGTATCGATCTCTACCGTTTCGCGCGTGATGAAGAACGATGTCAATCGATCGGTCAGCGATGAAACCCGCAAAAAGATCTGGGACACCGCTGAGGAGCTGGGTTATCGCTCACAGCGTCCGGCCAAGAAAAAGAAGATTGAACCTAAAACAGCTTATGCAATTGGTTGTGTGGTCGCCATTCCGCAGAACAAATACAACAGTCCTTATTTTTCAGTCATTATGGAAGGTATTGAGAAGCAGCTTGCTGAAGCGGGCATGCGGCTGGAATTTGTGTATAGCATCGAGAACGATGGAGATACCGTACAATTGCAATCTCTGGTGAAGGAACATCGGATTGATGGCATGATTGTAGTGGAACGAATTGACCCGGAAGCTTATCGCTGGCTCAAAGCCAATGTACGGACTGTTGTTGGAGTGGACATTACGGACCCGGACATTCCAGTCGTTGGTTATGACCGTGAAGAGGCGGCGAGAGAGGCCACGAATCATCTGATTGAGCAAGGACATCGGATCATTGCCTACATTGGCGGTGCGGAGTACAAGAATGATTTTCGTGAGGAAAAACGTTTCCTTGGTTACCAACGTGCGATGAATGGTGCGGGATTAACGATTGATGATCACTGGGTTATTGATGTGAAATGGGATGTTTCGCTGAGTTATGAATTGACCAAGCAGGCATTTACCAATAATGCGAATAGACCTACAGCCATTTTTGCCGCCAGTGATATGATGGCCATTGCAGCCATGCGCGCTGCAACAGAACAGGGACTCCGCATCCCGGAGGATATCGCCTTTTTTGGGGTGGATAATATTGAAATATCCGAATTCACCTCTCCGCCATTATCGACCATTCATGTACCCAAGTTGGAGATGGGCATGTTTGCGGTTAAGCAGTTGCTCGATTACCTAGATCATCAGTATGAAGTTGCTGTCAAAATGATCGTCCCATACCGCTGCATATTCCGCCAATCTTCCAATGGCAAAATAGAATAGCTTTCAACCCAAGAGTTCCCTTGTCCAAGTTGGACGAAGGGGACTTTTGGTTTAAGAGATTAATCGTAGATCACATTTTTCCCTTCTTCACTTAATTTCTTTAAAGAGGTGAGCATATGATTAATCTCTTCATCGGAGTGTCTTTCCCAGGAAGCTAATTCCGCTACTATTTTTAGAGGTGATTTAGATCGATATGAGCGTGTTGGGTTGCCGGGGAATCTTTTATCCGTTAAGTTAGGATCATTTTCAAAATCTCCTAATGGTTCTACAATGTAGATTCTTTCTCTGGCATTCGTTTTTGCTAACTCAGCACCCCACTTGGCAGCATTTAATGTTCCCGTAAAATAAATGTGGTTAGATTTTTTATCTTGGTAGTTGGATAAGTATTGCGGTTCTAATAAATCTCCAATGTTCAGTTCTGCTTTAGTACCATGAAAAAAGGGTCCATGATCTAAGACATTTTTTGGGTCATTCATACGGATGCACCTCTTTTTAGATTTGTATTTAGCAGTATAGTGTAGGAATCGCCAAAAAAACAGTCTATAAAAAACATGAAAATAACGTTACAATAGAAGTAGAGAGAATGATATTGAGCGGAAATTACCTATATAGGCTGAATTAAAGGGTATGGTTTGGCACGGAAAAATGAACTATTTGTCTTAAACGATATTTCAAAAAGCAAGGAGCAGACTGCACATTGGCAGTCTGCTCCTTTTTTATAGCATTCTGGACAACTTTCGGTATTCCCGGGGGGAAATGCCTTCATATTTGCGGAACATGCGGCTGAAATAATGAATGTCCGGGTAACCGCTTTGTACACCGACCGTCTCAATGGAATGATCGGTTTCCCGCAGCAACTTACGTGCCTCGCTTAGACGGATGGATTGAATGTATTCATTGGGCGGCATGCCCGCAATCTGTTTGAACAATTTGGCCATGTGATCCACACTCAGGTTTAATTGTTTGGCGATGCCCGAATTGGTCCACGGATTGGAAGGAGCGGCCTCTATATGTTTCATGACTTCAAGCAGCTTCTCTCCGTGTACCGAATCATGGCGTGGGGAGCTTCGCCAGGATGAACGCAGCAGATGGGTCAATATCTGAAGCATCAAGGCTTTGCATACCAGTTCATATCCCGGTGGGCGCATCGTAAATTCATGAACTAATTGCTCCATAAGCTGCACGGTAGCTGGAGAAGGGGTATAGGTCGGGTTGAAGGATAGCGGCGTCATGCCTTCTGCGCAAGCTTCCACTGCGAATTTATGATGCAGAACAGTCTCTTCGTTCACAACCATATCGGCCTCGGTCTGAATGGTCAATTCGTTGAAGAAATCAAAATGAATACCAATGAAACGTGCTTCCGGGCTGGAAACCACCTCATTCTGATGATAGACACCGGCAGGCAGCAAGATTAGCTGACCTGCCTTCAGAACATAGTGTTTATCGTTCATATAAGTTGCAGCTTCGCCTTGAGAGACGTACAGAAGTTCAAAATCATACAAACGACGCTTTGCCAGCTTGCCGGGAGGAAGGCTCTGGAATTGAGCATAATGCACGTTGGGGGACCATTCCTTGTAAGTGACGATTCGTTGCAGAGGATATATCGCTTGTTGCAGAGACATAAGTTCCATCTCCTTTTTCAATGAGATTGGGCCAAATAGATCGAATTAAAACTGAACGGAATTGTGCAAATAATCTCTTTATCTCCTAAATAAATAATCACATAATTTATTTATAATATATGTATTATCACATGTTCTTACGAGAGAGACAACATCACGGATTAAGCTAAAAAAGGAGAGGATGGACATGAACTCTCTCCCGGTGGAACGGAGCACGAGTTATTGCTGCGAACGACTCAGGTCCGTTGCACAGAATGGATCTCCCACGGCTGCGGATTGGGAGCGATGTGTTCCAGTGGAACTGGTGGACACGGTAACAGGCAGACCACCTCATCAATCTACAGAAGTTCGATTTGGCTGGAGTCCCGAATACTTGCATATTCGCTTTGTATGCCAGGATGATCACGTCGTATCTGATTTCACGGAAAGGGATCAGCCATTGTATGAGCAGGATGTAGTTGAACTGTTCATTGATGAACAGGGTGATGGCAGGAACTACATGGAACTTGAGATCAGCCCGCACAACGTGATATTTGATGCACTCATTCACAATAACGACGAAGGTTCAGCATTCCAGGCAGATGTAACCTGGCAGCTGAAGGGGTTGCAAACGTCTGTAGAAGTGGATCGTCAGGGCCATCGGGTGTATCTGATCCATATTCCAGCGAGTAACTTCAAGTTTCCCCTGACTAAAGGGGTGTGCTGGAGGGTCAACGTGTACCGTATTGATGAGAATGTACAGGGAGATCGGGAGTATCAGGCATGGCAGCCCACGGGGGCTGTAAACTTTCATTTGCCTGCCCGGTTTGGTTATTTTCAATTGGGATAGCTGTGCATCACTGAAGAACAGGTTTGTATATTTTGGAGGAGGGTATTCGGATGAAAAAAGGGATTAACATATGGTCGTTTCCAGGAGATGCCTCTATTTCGGATTGTATTCAGACGGCGAAGCAAGCTGGCTTTGAGGGGATTGAACTATCGCTTAATGGAGAAGGTGAACTGAGTCTGTCTGCCACAGATCAGGAGATTCGTGACATTCAGCGACGTCTGGAGGAAGCTGAACTCGAAATCGCGGGACTTGCAACCGGCTTGTACTGGGATTACCCGATGACGAGCGCGCGCCCGGAGATTCGCACGAAAGCACTGGATGTGTGTAAAAAACAGTTGGAACTTGCCGCGGCATTCGGTGTGGATACCATTCTGGTCATTCCGGGTGCGGTTGGTGTGGATTTCATTCCAGACAGCGAAGTGACGGATTATGAAGTTGCTTACGAACGGGCACAAGAAGCCCTTGCGCACCTGCTGCCGTATGCGAAAAGTGCTGGCGTATCCATTGGCATTGAGAACGTATGGAACAAGTTTTTGGTATCACCGTTAGAACTGCGTGCCTTTATTGATTCTTTTGGCTCAGAGTATATAGGTTCGTATTTCGATGTGGGCAATGTCGTACAGAATGGTTACCCGGAGCAGTGGGTTCGCATTCTGGGTCATCGGATTAAGAAGGTGCACTTCAAGGATTACCGCCGTCAAGCGGGAGGGCTTCATGGATTTGTGGATCTGCTGGCTGGAGATGTGAATTATCCGGCGGTGATGCAGGCATTACAGGCTATTGGTTACGACAACTACGTAACTGCGGAGATGATTCCGCCCTACACACATCATTCGAAGCAGATCATATTTAATACATCCAAAGCGATGGATGCCATTCTTGGACGTTCTCAGTAAAAAATTCGGATAACAACGGTTATTAGAGAGTAATAAATCTATTTTGATATGGGAGGTAGAAATATGTTAAAAGTAGGATTGATCGGTTTTGGGTTTATGGGACGTATGCATTTTGACAACTATGTACGCCTTGCCTCAGAAGGGGAACCCGTGGAATTGGTAGCCATCTGCGATCTGAGAATAGAGGAACTGAAGCACGGTAAAGCAGCCGGCAATATGGCAACAGAGCAAGAGGTATATGATCTCACACCTTATCGTTTGTACGACAATATCGACGCGATGCTGGAGCAAGAGGAACTAGATATCATTGATATTACGCTGCCCACACCATTGCATGCTGAATTAACATGTTCCTTGCTGGAGAAAGGCTATCATGTGCTGTGTGAGAAACCGGTTGCGCGCCATTCGGCGGAAGGCTGGAAGATGGCAGAAACCGCCAAAGCGACAGGCAAAACACTGATGATTGGGCAATGTTTACGCTTCTGGCCAGCCTATAGCTATCTGAAATCCGTAGTAGAAGACGGTCGTTACGGGGCGGTCAATGCAGGTTATTTCTTCCGCGGTTCGGGTTTGCCTCAAGAGTGGTTCCTGGATGGGGAGAAAAGCGGGGGCTGCATATTAGATATGCACATCCATGATGCGGATATTATTCACTGGGTGTTTGGCAAACCGGATCAAGTATCCACGCTCGCTCGTAATGTTATTCCGGGAAGCGGCTATGATACCGTGTCTACCAATTATGTGTATCCTGACGGAAAAGTACTGAATGCCCAAGCCGACTGGACGCTGGGGGGAGACTATGGTTTCTCAATGACGTATCGGGTGAATTTGGAACAGGGGAATCTGGTCTTTGAGAATGGTGAGCTGAAAGTAAATCCGAACCATGCTCCAGGCTTTGTCGCTGAGCTGTCACCCGACTCGGGATATTATCACCAACTCAAATATTTTATCCAGTCTGTTCAAGCCGGCACGCCTGTATCTGTATGTACACCAGAGAGTGCAACAGGCACGCTTGAGTTAATTGAAGCCGAGATACGTTCAGCAGATGAGCGCGGCACATTGGTTACAGTAAAGTAGGAGCGGATTGAGAAGTCCTACAGCTTGATATCGTTAATTTTCTGGAAAATACAACCATGACGGTATGTCACAACGTGGATATACTGGGATGAGATTGTTTTTCCGGGAGGCTGCCGTCTGTTTTGAAAAATCAAAAAGTTGCACATTGGCTTATTCTTTTCAATGGCGTATACGCGATTACGCTTTTACCGTATCCATTTTTTCTGTTGTTGAGTCTGTATACGTATGCCAACAGTCAATCGAGTGAACAGGTTTGGTTGGAAGATATCACTGCGAGTCTGTTAGCGACGTATCCAATCGGTGTGTTAGCATCGTTTGTCTGCTGGATTTTCTACCATGTTTATAAATTCAAGTGGGCCATTGTGACTGCTAATCTGTTTTTAATTTGGTTGGTTCCACTTGTGACCATTGTAATTATTTCTAGTACCATATCGTAAAAATGAAGAAGGGGCTGTCCCTGTATGAATATGACGGGACGCCCCTTTTAAGCATCAGTGTAATGACTCGTCGCCTCATTCGAGAAACTCATCTTAATTCTGCCCGCCAACAACCTGCCAGTTATTCGCCTGCTCCACCGTTAACGGTTGGTGTCTGCGGATGTAATCTTCCACCAATGTAGCCATATCCGTGGCGCCTTCATGCAGTACCTTTTTGCCCGGATACATCGCATAATCCCCGCCGCCAGCAGCGCGGTAACTATTCATTACTACCGAGTACATGCCATCCATATCCATTGGCTTGCCTTCATGTTCCAGCTTCACAACTCGACTACCTACAGGTTTGGAGATATCCAACTCGTATTCCATGCCAGCCCACATATCGTAATTATAATGCTGGGGTTTCGGTTCCATATAAGCCGGATTGACTGCCACCTCGCCAGAGGCATTTACTTCAAAATAACGTGCCGTTTGTTCCAATGCCTCCCGGATATCCTGACCACTCAGCTCCAATACGGTCAGTGCATTAGGGTAGATGAAGTTGGATAATACGTCTCGAACAGTGATGTGACTCCCGAATCCTTGTGCTTCTTCACTCAGCATGGCGGTATTGGATAGCTGCGCTCCAGTCGCTTCCATCTGCACTTGATGTACAAAATCAATAAAAGGATGTGCCTTGAGTCGCAGGGATGTAGCATTGGTGATAGATAAATCCCCAGCTACCTCGCCAATAGGTTGATCCAGCCATGCTTGTGCTTCAGTTTCCAGTTCGTCTGTAAGCTTCATAACTGTAGCATCAGGCTCAACTTCATTATGTTCATCCAGAAGCAACAATCGTGCCTTCTTATCTATAATCTTCCATTTGCCATCCGATGATTGTTCCAATTGAACGGATACATGCCCCGCACCATTTCCACTAAATCCTGGCTGAATGACGGTAACACCATGAATATTAGCGGTAAGCTGACGATGCTGATGTCCGGTAAGCAGGACATCGATGCCTTCGATGTCCCGACAGATGGCATAGCCTTGATTTTCTCCAGTTAACCGTTCGGCAGGCTCTCCTGTTTCCAGATCACTCTCAAACCCGCCATGATAACTGACAACCATTACATCTGGTCGCTCCTGTTCACGAATATAGCCAACCCATGTACGAATGTTCTCCAAGGCATCAAGGAACTGTAGACCTTCAATATTCTTCGGATGCTCCCAGTTCGGGATGTAGTGTGTCGTTGCACCCAAGAGTGCAATTCGGACCCCGGAGGAGAGGGTCTTGATCAGATAGGGAGGGCCGAAGGCTGGCAGACCTGCACCTGGTGGAAGATCTGTCCGAGGTTCTGGTCCATTGGCTCTGTCGTGCTCAAGATGAACAATATTAGCTGACAGCCAAGGGAAGTTGGAAGAGTCAACAGCACCGCGCAGCATCTCCTGACCATAGTTAAACTCGTGGTTACCCATTACCGCAGCATCATAACCGAGTTCATTCAGTACAGTAATAAAAGGATGGCGACCCTCAGCAGTTCCTTTCGAAGCTGCATAAGAGGCCAAGGGTGATCCTTGCAGTAGATCTCCATTATCCACTAGCATCAGTTCAGGTGAACGTTCGCGTTCCTTACGAATCAGGGAAGCCAGCAAGGCAAGCCCGGCCGGGCGGTACGCATTGGTATTGTAATGAATGGGGCGAATCGCCCCGTGCAGATCACTGGTATACAGAATATCGAAGCTTGCCGTAGGGTGTATGGATGTCATTTTACAATCTCCTCTAATATATAAGTTCTTCCCATATCTTCAACCATAATGAGCCTATTTTAACAGATACAAGTCGCGCTGACAGCCTGACAGGAAACTTTACAAAACTCCAAATTTCGTTTCACATCGCGCAAATATTTGGCAATTATAGTAGACAAGTACTGAAAAATAGAAACTCTTTGGAGGGTGTTCGTTTGAAGAAGTCTGCTTTATTTTTACCATTGTTGATTTTGGTTCTGTTTCTGAGTGCTTGTGGGTCTAGTAGTACAACTGGTTCGGCTAACGGGGAAAATACGAGTTCCAATGCTTCCGGTACGGCGACGGCAGAGACAGAGAAGCCAGTCGAAGGTTATGTGCCAACGGAACTGACGGTTCAATTCGTACCTTCCCAGAATGCAGACACGCTTGAAGCCAAAGCGAAACCGCTGGAGAAGCTGCTTGGTGACAAACTGGGCATCCCGGTAAAAGTCAGCGTATCCACGGACTACAACACGATTATTGAAGCAATGGCTTCCAACAAAGTAGACGTAGGTTTCTTGCCTCCGACAGCTTATGTACTGGCTAAAGAAAAAGGCGCTGCACAAGTTATTCTGCAAGCACAACGTTTTGGTGTAAATGATGAGACTGGAGCTCCAACAGAGCAACTGGCAGATTCATATAAATCCATGTTCATTGTGAAAAAAGATTCGCCGATTCAATCCATCGAAGACCTTAAAGGTAAAAAAGTCGCTTACCAAAACGTAACGTCTTCCGCAGGTTATGTATGGCCAGCAGGTCTGTTGCTCGACAGAGGAATTGATCCATTAAAAGATGTAACACCTGTAACGTTGAAAGGTCATGACCAAGGTGTTATCGCTGTATTGAACGGTGACGTTGATGCAGCAGCGATTTTCCAAGATGCCCGCAACACGGTAGCCAAAGACTATCCGACTGTATTTGAAGATACACGTGTACTGGCGTTCACTGAGCCTATTCCTAACGATACCATTGCCGTTCGTACAGACATGAATGCAGATTGGACTGCGAAGATCAAACAAGCCTTCATCGATATCGGTAAAGATACGGAAGGTCACCAAATCATCAAAGAAATCTATACGCATGAAGGTTATGTAGAGTCCGATGATAGCAAGTTTGAGATCGTTCGTCAGTATGGCGAAAAAGTGAAAGGTGAATAATTCTGATCCAAAAGTAGTTAAGGATCTGTTCACTTTGTAGTGGCTTTCTTGGATGGGAACAGCTTAATCGTAGCAATGGACAGGCCAGTTCAGCGTGATCTACGCTGCACTGGCTTGTGCCATTATAGCAAGCACTTAGGTAGGGTTGATCATTATGAATGAAAGAAGGGTTATTGCCATGATTGAGCTTCATAACGTTACCAAAACTTACGCTAACGGCACCAAGGGCCTGGATAATATTAATCTAAAATTTAAGCAGGGTGAGTTCATTGCTGTAGTGGGCCTGTCCGGTGCAGGTAAATCAACGCTCCTACGCTCCATTAACCGACTGCACGACATTAGTGAGGGCGAGATTCTGATTAACGGAAGTTCCATCACGAAGGCACAAGGCAAACGGCTACGCATGATCAGACGTGACATCGGCATGATCTTCCAGAGTTTCAATCTGGTGAAACGGTCCAGTGTACTACGTAACGTGCTCGCTGGGCGGGTTGGATACCATTCCACCATGCGTACCATTCTGGGTCGTTTTCCAAAAGAGGATATTGAACTGGCATTTGGGGCTCTGGATCGCGTAAATATCTCGGAGAAAGCCTATTCCCGTGCAGATCAGCTGTCGGGTGGACAACAGCAGCGTGTGGCTATTGCCCGTGTACTGGCACAGGAAGCAAAAATCATTCTGGCCGACGAACCGGTTGCTTCACTAGACCCGCTTACAACAAAGCAGGTTATGGATGACTTGAAACGCATCAATCAGGAGCTTGGGATTACGACTATTGTTAACCTTCACTTTATTGATCTGGCCAGAGAATATGCGACCCGGATTGTCGGATTGCGAGCAGGCGAGGTTGTATTCGACGGCCCGGTGGAAGAGGCAACGGATGATCGCTTTGCAGAAATATACGGCAGACCGATTCTGGCTGATGAATTGCTGGACAAGCAGGCTGTGCATGAGCAGGGAGAAGTTGTGGTATGAAGGGGCAGTCCAACGTTCCACTTCAGAATGCAGGTGGAGTGGGGAAGGAACCTGGTTCCAGCCCGGCTCAGGTTGTGAATCGTCCGAAACCGCCTGGGCGTACGAAACATCTGCTCACCTTAGTGATCATTCTGCTCCTTCTGTGGGCCAGTGCCAAACAGACGGATGCCAGTTTCACGGAGTTGTTTGAAGGTTTCCCCAATATGCTGGATCTGCTAAGGGAGATGTTCCCACCCCGGTGGAGTTACTTTGATAATATCGTGCAAGGCATGCTGGAAACAATTCGAATGGCCTTGATTGGGACAACCATTGGTGCCATTATTGCGATTCCGATCTCGATCATCTGTGCAGGTAACCTGATGCCGAGTCGCTGGATCTATTATCCGGCGCGCTTTCTGCTGAACCTGATTCGGACTGTGCCGGATTTGCTGCTTGCTGCTTTGTTTGTCGCTGTGTTTGGTCTGGGACCCATCCCCGGAATCTTGGCACTGGCTGTGTTCTCGGTAGGTCTGATTGCGAAGTTGACCTATGAGACGCTGGAAACCATTGATCAGGGGCCGCTGGAAGCGATGACAGCTGTTGGTATGAACCGGATTCAGCTCATTGTATATGGCGTGGTGCCGCAACTGGCAGCCCAGTTCACATCCTATGTGCTGTATGCCTTCGAAATTAATATACGTGCTGCTGCCATTCTTGGACTGGTAGGAGCCGGAGGAATTGGACTCTACTATGAGGCCACACTTGGATTCCTGGAGTATGACAAGACCAGCGTAATCATTCTGTTTACCCTCGTCATCGTCCTGATCATTGATTATGTAAGTACTAAGTTGCGGGAGAAATTGCTATGATGAAAAATGAAACAAGCCGCATCCGGCCTAAACCACGGAAGAACCCGCTTCGCTGGGTCATTGTGTTACTGCTGATCCTTGTGTATGTCTGGGCTCTTGCCGGTGTACCATTCACTGGTTTCAAGGAAACCGCTGCCCAGATTATGAAGGCCATTGTAGCTGGGATTTTCTCACCGGACTGGGCGTTTGTATATTTGCCTGAGGGAGAAGACCTGCTGCGCGGACTGCTGGATACGCTGGCGATTTCCGTGCTGGGTACCGTGATCTCGGCTGTACTCTGTATTCCGTTTGCCTTCTGGTCTGCCCGTAATATGAGTGGGCATCGTTCCATCTCGGGTGCAGGTAAAATGGTACTCAGCTTTATCCGCACGTTCCCTGAGATTATCATGGCCTTGTTGTTCATTAAGGCAGTAGGTCCTGGATCGTTCGCAGGTGTACTCGCCCTTGGTTTACACTCCATCGGCATGTTAGGTAAATTGTACGCCGATGAAGTCGAGAATATCGACTATGGCCCATCTGAGGCGCTGCTTGCCTCCGGAGCCAATCGTATGCAGCAGTTGTGGTTTGCCATCCTGCCGCAGGTGATGCCTGGATTCCTGAACTATACGTTGTATCGTTTCGAGATTAATGTTCGTTCCGCAACCATACTGGGGGTAATCGGAGCAGGGGGTATAGGTACCCCGTTGATCTTTGCACTTAGCACACGGAACTGGCCGCGAGTAGGTATAATCCTGCTGGGTATTATCGTGATGATCACAATAATCGACTTGATCTCGGGGTATATTCGTAAGAAGCTGGTGTAAGTTAATGTGGAGCTGCGAATTATATTAGATGATAGAGTAAGAAGAGAGTAAGAAGAGAGGACTATTCGCTGCCAGAAATATGGCTAGGGATAGTCTTTTTTTGTGTCTGCAAATCAACAACAGAATGTTTTATTGCCGTGCTGATCATTATTCAATATGGATGTTCAAAGAATATGCAGACCGAGGATTGAATTAATTTCCAATTACATGTAGTATTAATAGATTCCTATATAAAGGGAATTAAGGATATTAATCAATATTCCTCATAGATAACCATTACAAGTAATCAGTTTTTCAAAAGGAAGGTGACCTATGGAAATATTTTATTATATATGGATTGGGTTTATCATGCTCCTGTTACTCTACAGAATGTTCTTTCAGAAGTTTAAAAAGCATAATATAGAGAATATTGGACTCAGTGCAATCCTGATTATTTTCACGGGAAGCAGTTATACATTTACACACATGAATTTGATTATTATGATTAGTGTTATCGCTGTGGCCGCTTGTTTTGCTCTATGGAACAGCATTCTATTTGTGAGAAATGGATATGAGCCTGAACGTTTGAAATGAACCCACGCTCTGCATTGCATTAACAATATGTAACCAAAGTAGCGTCGCAGGAGCTGGTCTAACGAACTTGAGAGTCCTTATTTGGTAACATAAGGCGTCACTGGCATTCTAACGAATCGTAGTGACGCTATTTGTTGCGTCTAACCTGAATTAACCCTCTAGGAGCGGGAATATAGTTACATAGCGACACTGAGGTTCGTTAGATCTTAGAATTCGGCCAAAATGGCTGAATAAGATCTGTCAGATTCGTTAGCGACGTTAAGGGGTAAGGGTATCACGTGAAATTCCCAATACATAAGCGCGCGAGTCAATGAGCCGAGAAGCCCGCGATCCCAAGAGCGTCAGCCCCTGAGATTCATAAGTAACAAGTCACTTTAGCGTCATGAGTGAATTGGTACCGTATAAGTCAAAGTTCAAAGTATTCAGATGTTCCTCTGCTCAACTAAAAAACCGAAACCATATTGCCCTGTGAAGCAGGCAATGTTGGTTTCGGTTTTTTAGTTGCATGGTTAAACGTCAGGCTTCTTTATTGAGAATTAGCTAGCCAAAGGCAACGCTTTGGTTACTTGAACCGTAATCGTCTCGGTGCTGGTCACGCCTGCGGCGTTGATCAGCTCAGCACGGTACGTATATGTTCCGTTAGCGCGACCCGACAATTCCGTTGTAGCACTTTGAGAAGCAGGTGTAGCAGCTTTTAATGCTTGTGTATCAATCAACACATCATTTTCATAGAGACGGTATTCGGTCGCGTTCGTACCCCACCAGAGGTTCATGGATACGTTGTAGTTGCCGTCACCATCCCAGTTGTTTTGGGACAAGTTCGCTTTGCCAGGGGAGGCGTTCGTTACTTGTACGGTCAGTACGTCACTGCGTGTTGTACCTTTGTCATTAGTCAGCTCGGCAACGTAAGTATACGTGCCATTCGTTTTGCCTGTAATAGCCGTTTTGGAGGACTGAGCCGATGGAGAAGCCGCAGTCAACTTCTGCGTATCAATCAGAACACCGTTCTCATACAGTTTGTACTCGGAACCATTTTCACCCCACCAGAGGTTCATGCTTACGTTATACGAACCTTCGAACAGGCCAGTGGTATATCCATTATCAGAAGAAAGCACCGGTTTACCCGGCGCTTCTGCAGCTGGAGTGGAAGGCTGTTCGCCTCCACCTTGATCTTCAGCAGGTACAAAATCATTCAAGCTTCTAGGTTTCAATTGATATACGTCTTTGAAAATAGCAGAAACGCCTGTGATATCAATTTTGTCCCCAGCAGTATAAGGGAAGGAAGTATCTGTCACACCTGTACGGGTGTCTACACGGATGTGTGTGCTTGTCCCATCCGCTGCCACTGCGTCAAATTCAAAAGATCCAACTGGTGTAGCACTGATGATATTCTCAATGGTTACATTTTTCAACTGAACGAGTTGTCCTTGGTTCGCATCTGTAATGGCTGTAACTTCGATTGGAGCAGGTACGGAAGCCGTACCCGTTTTCTCAATCGCAACGATGTCGGTAAGCTCGAACTCGCTGTTATAGATAGTTGTTGCAGCCGTTACTTTCACCTTGTCACCTGCATGGAAACCGCTTGTGTGCTGGAACACGTAGATTCCGGCAGTTTCATCTTGAAGATAGAAGGCTTGTCCACCAAATGCACCCGGTTCTGTCGTCACAACACCTTCGATAGTTACGGTCGTACCAACCGCTTTGGTACGTGCTTCAGCAACGGTAATAGCTGCTGGAATCGGTCCTTCTTCTTCCGGAAGCTGTTCAGCTGGCACATTGCCAACAGTCACGGCATTGGTGATCAGGTTACTGCCGTTCAGACGCAGACGCAAGCTCGCAGCGCCAGTTGTACCCGGTTTGATACGTACATTCAGATCTTTGATCCCGCGACCTTGGCTATCCGAGGTTACACTGAATGTGGAGCTGTAACCGTACGATGTCGGCCAAGTACCACTTTCATTCTGAATCATGGCTACCTGTGTTCCGCCAGTCAGATAGATACCAGCACTATAACCGGATACGGTTGTGTTTGGAGCCATGTTCTCCACAACGACACGAATCTGGAAGTCTTCTGCATTCGGAAGCGTATCCTGTTTCACGAAGCTGTAAGAAGCATTTGCGCTGGATGCAGGGCCGCCGTAAGAACCAGCCTTGAACGTGGAACGATCGTACCACTTGTATCCGGCAGCAGGTGCTGCCCAAGGTTCAGCCTGTGGTTCTGTAGAAGCAGCCGGCTCTTCGAATGGCAACAGCGCTGTAGCTGTATCCAGTTCAAGTCCGTTTACTTGAGTGAAGTCCGTGTAGTTCTCTTGTGTAGCAAGCCAGTTCACGGTGTTCACGAGCAATACGGCATCATCGACCTCTTTGAAACCGTCATAAGTTGTTTTGCGTGTGCCAGTCTCTTCACGCAAGTATTTAGGCGATGCATCTTCTACTGGAGAGGAGTCACCGATGAAGGCAGCCTTACCTGCGCCAAGCTTGGATACGGCTACGTAAGGACCTTCTTCGATCCCGCCGCCGTTGTATACGCCTTGGTCCACTGCGTTGTTCCATTTTGCGTTGGTTTTTGGCAGGTACACAATGCCTTTTGCTTTTTCCGGATCAGTGATTGCGAGTGTTGAGCCGGCATGCATGGCTACAGCCGACACGCCTTCTGTGATGCCGAAGGCTTGATCTGCCGGTACAACGATATTGGCATTGATATCGCCAAGTGCGTTATAGCGGAATCGTACGCCAAAGTTATCGGACAACCAGTCCGAGCTTGTTATATTTTGCATTGCTTCAGAATTACGCTCATCTGTGCTCATGCCTTTGGCTGGATCTTCGAATGCTCCCCGACGATAGCCGTTGATGACTTCAGAGCCATCCCAGCGGTTTTTATTACGGTCGGCATTATAGTGATCTCCAACGAAGAAGATGCTGCCGCCTGTTTCAACATATTGTTTGAGTGCTGCTTGTTCGGATGTTTTGAAAGGAATTTGAGGCTCTGCAATAACGAATACGTTATACTCTTTCAGATCATCATAGGTAAATGGAGTCGTCTTGCGAAGTTCTTTGACATAATAACCGTCATTCGCGAGTGCATTCCCGAAGTCAGAGAAACCTCCATCGATGACCCAGTCTGCTGCTCCAGCCGTCTGGCCGTGTGAGTTGTCGAACAATACTTTCTTACCTGCATTTTGGTTCACAACCTTCGCCTGGATGAACGGTGCCGGGTCTGTCGGTCCTTCCGCATGAACCGATGCATCTCCGTTCCATAATCCGATCTGAAGCGGCAAAGCCATGGACAATGCCAGGAGTGATTTTAGAAATACTCCTCGCATACCTGTTAATTTACCCAACCAAATCCCTCCCAAATATTAGTTGATTCATGAGTTCGTCCATATTCTACCACATGAAAATCTCACATAGTCATAACAATTTGTAAAAATTAACTCGATATTTGTAAAATTGGGTCTTTTGACATATCGATAGGTATTTCGATCCTGTCTTAACACTCCCATCCGGCGTCACTGTTGATTTTGCATAAATAAAAAGCCATCTCTATGAGATGACTTTGGCCCGAATTCGATTGACGGCATGGAAGACAGAGGATTTAATCATGCCTTCACTGCGATTCACCAGCTCTGCCGTTTCCTTAATGGAGTATCCGTGGATGAGGCGAAGTTCTAATATTTTACGGTGTTCCGTGTTGTTGATATGGGAAACCAGATCGTTGACACCTTCATTAATTTCAAGGTGGGGTGTATCGAGGTGATGGGTAGGTGCCTCCAGACGGCTGTCACGTTTAAGTGTACGGGTTCGCCTGCGGAAACTGTCCATGGCAAGGTTTCGGGCAATTCGTTTGAGATAATAGAGAAGCCGATCTTCAGGAATATCCACGGTCACATTCATCAGTCGAATGAAACAATCCTGAGCCAGATCTTCTGCGTCTTGCGGCTGTTTGACGATATGGGATAGATACCGTGTGATTTCTGATTTATAGTTGACATAAGCATCGTTGATTTGTGCAGTGTTCATATGATGTGAATCCCCCTTGGATACAGATCAGGCTTGGGTCCGGTCTGGTATGAGTCTCTTATGATCCAAGTATATCGGGAGGTTGTTTCCAAACGGTTCAGAGTTGTATCGGAGTTGTAACATTTCGTGCTTCCCTCTATTCAAGTACAAGGCTTGGGATACAAAATATAGACAGATGAAATTCATAGAGCAGGGAGATTACGAGGGTATCATGAGACCAAAAGAGATTTTAATTATTGAGGACGAGGAGTCCATTCGCGATATTTTGTCCTATTCGTTACGTAAGGAAGGATTTGAGATCAAGGAAGCAGCTACGGGTAAAGAGGGTTTGAGTCTGCTTCGGGATTCGAAGCCAGATCTGATCCTGCTGGATCTGATGCTGCCAGATATGAGCGGTTTTGATGTGTGCCGGCAACTATCTGTGAACTCCAAGATACCCGTCATCATGATCACTGCGAAGTCTGACATGCTGGACAAGGTACTTGGCATGGAGCTTGGGGCGGATGATTATATCACGAAGCCTTTTGATATCCGTGAGGTGGTGGCACGCATTCGGGCGATCTTTCGCCGGATTGATCTCATCAGCGAGACGCTGGAGAATCAGTCCTATGAGGTGGTAAGGCTTGGCAAGCATATTGAGATTCGCAAGGATGAACGGGAAGTGTGGAAAGACGGGGAACGCGCAGGACTCACCAATAAGGAATATGACCTGTTGTTATTTCTCGTGACTCATCATCGTAAGGTACATACACGTTCTGAACTGTTGGACAAAGTATGGGGATTTGATTTTGCAGGGGATACCCGAACGGTGGATATTCATATACAACGGATTCGCAAGAAATTGGATAGTGGTGTGCAGGGCATTTCGATGATCGAGACCGTATTTGGTGTAGGGTATAAGCTGAATATTCAGGTGCAGACATGAAGTGGACAATCCAGTTCAAAATGGTGGTGCTCTTCTCGGTTATCGTCTTTATCGGATTCTCCGTTCTGCTGATTCTGTCCAATAAGGTGGCGCAGGAGAATATGTACCGGGAAGTGCATGAGGACATGGTGCAATCGAAGAAAAATCTGGATATCGCGCTGAATCAGTACTTCCTGATTCATAACAAACGTATGAGCAGAGACTCGCTCGAAGCAGGAAGCCGCGAGCTTGCGGAGCAGATTGGTTCAGCCGTTGGCGGGAAGATTACCGTATATCGCCCCGATGCTTCGCCATACGGATCTGCTGGCAGTGAAGTTAATGTCGCTAAGCGGTCTGGCCATCCTGATGTGGAGGCGGCCATACAATCCAAGATCGCGTATACCACAGTTGTGGATAAAGGTCGGGTCACCTCCAGTCTGTCCTTTCCGCTTCAGATGGATCAACAATTGATCGGGATTGTGCAGATGGAGAAGGATTACACGGATTTGTTCAAACGCAACCTGCGTTTTCAAAATACGATCAAATTGTTCGCAGCGGTGATTTTTGTGTTTGTATTTATCGCATCCATCTTTATTTCCCGGAAAATCACCCAACCTATCCGTGTACTCACGAAACGTTCTGCGGAAGTGGCTCAGGGGAGTCTGAATGCAGACATTCAGATAACCACCAAGGATGAGATTGGTGAACTGGCTTCAAGCTTCACCATTATGATTGATCGTGTGCGGGAGCAGATTGATGTGATTGAGCGGGAGCGGGACGAAGTGAATCAAGTACAGGCGCGAAGCAAAGTCTTTTTTGACAATGTGACACATGAATTGAAGACACCACTAACGACCATCCTGGGATACGCCCAGATTTTGCGGGATAACGGATTTACCGATCAGGATTTTTTTGACAAAGGCATGAATTATATTATCAAGGAAAGCCAACGTCTCAACACGATGGTTGCGGATATTCTGGAGGTCTCGGTCTCCTCTGCGGTCATTCAGGCGTACCGATTCGAACGTATCGATGTATCGGATATCATTCGTGAAGCTTGTGAAGACATGTCGATTAAGGCGGGTAAGTACAATATAGGCATTCACTATGAGCTGGAGGAACATCAGTATCTACAGGGAGATCGGGACAAGCTGAAGGAGGTATTCCTCAACGTTCTGGATAATTCGGTCAAATACAGTGATGTCAATTCAATCATTGAAGTACAATCCTTCCGGTTAGGTGAGACCATCGCTATTTTGATCCGTGATCAGGGGGAAGGAATCGGAGCTGAAGCGCTCCAGCATGTATTTGAACCCTTTTACCAGGATAAAGGAATCAACAGGGCCGAGAAGGGCAGCGCCGGGCTGGGCTTGTCTATTGTGAAGAACATCGTGGAGCGTCATGGAGGAACAGTGGAGATGAAGAGCATCATGCGGCAAGGGACACAAGTAAATATCAGTCTTCCGGGGGAAATGAACGCATGAGACATCCCGGATTCTGGCGAAAGCACCGTGACAAATTGATGTTGTCGGGGCTGTTAATCGCATTTGTCAGTGGAATTTTCGGAATCGGCAGCCTGTTCAGTATGGGGAATCTCAAACCAAGAACGGTGATTATGCCAAGCGAGCAATTCAACAGCCGTCTGGCGCCGCCGCCCAGCAGTACGATTCAAGTCGAGTCGGCAACCAAGATTCCGAATGACTTCGCAATCTATGATTTTGAAGTGGTAGACCGGAATACAATTATATTAAATCAACCGGAACCTTCCTATTCTGGACTGCGGCTGTCTCTCCTGCATCTGGATGATAATGAAGTGAAAAATATTGCAACGAATACGGATTACGGTGTAGTCATCAGCCCGGATCACAAAAAGTTGATATACTCTCAATATCGGGCGGGTCAAGCGCAGAAGACGACGTATGAGTATATGATTCAGAGCGGGGAACGTCGCAAACTTTCGAACGATAACTCGTATTACAGAGTGTTTACAGGGAATGAATCCTACATCGGTCAAGATGATCTCTTATTTAAACAAGTCGATCTGAGGCAGGGAACGAGTCAGACCATCTACACCCATGATGAGCTGATGAGTATGTTTGCAGGAACAGGACAAGGAAAAGGATCGAGTGATACATTTATCGTTATGGATGTCTTGGAGGTCAGTGAAGATCTGAAGCAGTTCTATATGCTGGTGATGCTGAAAGACAATTATGTCATCTATCGTGTATCCCTTGAGGATGCGCTTGAAGTGAAGGCATATGCGGCAATGGAAGACATTCAACAATTCAAGTTGCTGAAAAATGGGGACATGCTTATCCAGGGAACGATGAATAAGGTGCAGGGATTATATCGGTATCGCGCAGAACAGAAGCAATATGATCTGGTCTTGAAAGGGTCCATCTGGAGCTTCGAACTGGATGCAGATCAATCGCGAATTGCTTATTTTTTGCCAATGGATAATCAGAATCAGAAGAATGAATTGCATATTGCCTATCTGAATGACAGCAAGCTTTCGTCAGATACGGTGATCTACCGTAATATTGATAGCTTCATCAAACTCAGATGGAATGATGATGAGCTATTTGCAGTGGGCAGCACGATGGATAAAAGTGAGATGTACCGCTTTAGTTTCAGAGCCTGGTAAGCTGAGTCGAATCGCATAAGAATATAAGACCTTGGTCTGGATGAGGCTGGCGACAGCTCCCATGCGGACAAGGTCTTTTTGTTGTGACATTTTACAAATTGGATACAACTCCGGTCAGCCTGGATACATCTCCACCCTATAATAAAAGGGAATGTGCTACGCGAATTCATACATACAAGTTCATATAAGACCCGTTTCCGTATCGAGAAAATCGGACTTTTTGAACAACCTCTGTACATATTTGGCAAGTAGAAAGGAAGACATGCAGTAATGCTTCAAGTTGATCAATTATCCCACTCGTTCCGTAATGCTCAGGGAATCGTACCGGTGCTTCAAGATATCAACCTGACAATTGGAGAAGGCAAAATGGTGGCCCTGCTGGGCAGTTCAGGTTCAGGCAAGTCGACGCTGCTGAATCTGATGGCGGGGTTGATGAAACCAGATCAAGGCAGGATTCTCATTGCGGGACAAGATATCGTACGTTTCAGTGAGAATCGCCTGGCTGAGTTCAGGCGCAGTCATATCGGATTTATTTTCCAGTCGTATGAGCTGCTGTCCAATCTCACGATTCGGGAAAATGTAGAGTTACCGTTGGTGTTCATGGGTATCAGTCCTGCGAAGCGCAAAGCAAAAGCATTAAAGCTGCTGGAACAGGTTGGACTGGGTGAAAAAGCAAACTTGTTCCCGTCCCAATTGTCGGGCGGTCAACAACAACGTGTCAGTATTGCACGCTCACTCATTACCGAACCCTCGGTTATCTTCGCGGATGAGCCAACGGGAAATCTGGATACGGAGACAGAGGAAGAGATTATTGCGATTTTGCAGCAGCTTAACCGGGAGTTGAATACCACCTTTGTCATTGTGACACATGAAGCAGAAGTCGCGGAACAGATGCAGGTTGTACTTACATTGCAACATGGAATATTGGTTGAAGAGGCTGTAAGGGAAGTTTGAGGCAAAAGGAGAGGAAATGTGAGAATACGGGATGTAGCACGTATGGCCTGGGGACAGATCATTCGCAGAAAAATGGTCACACTGCTGTGCATGATGGGGCTGTCCATCGGTTCTGCTGCCATGATCATTGCACTTAGTGTGGGGCAGTCCGTACAGACCTATAGTGAGAAAACATTAAACGACAATTACAAGATGGATGAGATTATAATTACACCCAATGAAGGCATTCGTACGGGTAACAGCAAGGGGGGCGGTCAGAGCTCGACTTTTGAACGCGGTGCGCTGACGCTGGAGAAGATTCAGATTATTCAGAGAATTCCCCATGTTGCTGCTGTGGCACCCATGTTAAAGCTGGATTCGCTGGAGATGGTGCTTCCGGATGGTCGCAGTACATACGTTGAAGTTATTGGTACGGAGCTGCAGACCCTGGGCGGGTTCGGATATAAATATGCCGAGGGACGTGGGGCGGAGGATGGTCGTATGGCGGTGACCAGTTATGGGGCCGCATTCGGACTTGTAGACCCGAAAGTAACTCAGAAGCTATTCGAGCAGTTGAATGCTGATCCATATAACAATGAGCTCCTGCAGCAGTATACGGAAATGTCATCCAAGCAGGATCAGTTGGTTCAGCAGCGTGTTCAGTTCCGATATGAAGATTATGCGGATGCGAGTAAAACCAAAATGAGTGGCTCTGTACGTGTATCAGGCGAGCTTACAAAACCTTCCAACATGGATGAGATGAGTGCTCAGGGCGACAAAAAAGTATATCTGCCGCTGGACACAGCACGTGCGTTGCAGGATGAGCTTGGATTGCAACAGGCGGATCGTAGTGCTGCCAAGCGTCTGAACTCTGCCTTGGTCAAAGTCGAGGATAAACGCTATGTATCCCAGGTTGAAGAACAGATCCAAAAGCTGACGTTAAATACACAGAGCAATCTCTTCCAGGAGGAAGCAATGGCTGGCCAACTGGCGATGTATCAAAAGGCGGCATTGGGCATCGGTGGTTTTATCATGTTACTGGCCTCGTTGTCCATTGTTGTAGCGATGATCATGTCTACGCATCAACGGCGTAAGCAGATTGGTGTGATGAAGGTGCTGGGGGCGAATCTGTGGCAGATCCGCCAGATGTTTATTACGGAAGCAGCGATGCTTGGATTAATGGGCGGCTTGGCAGGTGTTGGAATTGCCTTTGCTGCCCTCGGCGGGGTGAACAGTCTGCTCGCGAGTCAGATGGCAGATCAGGTCAATGGTCCCATGACCGTAGTTATTCAGCAATCCGCTCTGCCACTCGGCATCGTGTTTGCTGTGCTGGTCGGTGTTGTATCGGGAATATATCCGGCAATTAGCGCATCGCGGACCAACGCATTAACTGTGATCAAATCGATGTAACTTTATCAGCGAAAGGGAAATTGGGCACATGAAGAAATGGATTAAAATTATCATCACGGTTGTACTTTTGGCAGGTGTGGGGTACTGGCTGTATGAAAAGTACAAACCAAAACCGGAGGCACCTGTTGAGATCCCGCCGCCAATTACGTTTGATGTTACACAAGAAACGATGACGCAAACGATTCAGGTGAAAGGGAAATCCGTATATACCGATCAGACGGATATCTATGCTCCGTATGCTTCGAACATCAAGCAGTGGCACGTGAAAAGTGGTGAGCAGGTGAGCAAGGGGGATATCCTGTTTACGCTCGACACGTCCACGTTACAAACGGAAG
Source organism: Paenibacillus sp. 2KB_22 (assembly GCF_052115745.1). NCBI lineage: Bacteria > Bacillati > Bacillota > Bacilli > Caryophanales > Paenibacillaceae > Paenibacillus > Paenibacillus sp. 2KB_22. Next base: position 19,979 of record NZ_JBFRHG010000006.1, on the reverse strand, counting down.
TAGAGCAATTGCAGAGCGATCTGGAGAAAGCCCAGTTGGAAAATAAGATGAATCAGGTTAGCCTGGATCAGGCGAATATGAGCGAGCCGCTTGGCGTGACGGAAGAGGAGCGCAAGAAGGCATTTGCGGATCGGGAAGGCAAACGTCTGACGAATGAGTTGAATCAAAAAGCGCTGGCCCTCAAGGAGAAGGAGATACAGAAAAAGCAGGCCGTGATGAGCAAGTCCATTGTGTATGCTTCAGCCTCCGGTATATTTCAGATGAATGAAGAGGACAGCAAGACACGTGCAGTGACGGAAGGACAGCTAATCGGGTCCATTACCAATATCAGCAAACTGAAATTCATGACGATTGTTGGTGAAGAAGAGATGTTCAGACTTAAGGTGGGAATGCCGGTTAAGGTACGAATGACAGCGCAGAAAGACCTGCAATTCACGGGGAAGGTAAGCAAGGTGTCCAAGTTCGCCCGGAAGAGTACCGATACAGACCTCAAGCAGGCTTCCCAGTTTGACGTGGTCATTGATCTGAAGCCGGATGCCAGGATGTATGGAGGCGTGAGTCTGGAAGGGGATATTGAGACGACACGGAAGGACAAAGTAACGGTTGTGTCCAGCCTGGCCATCATGCGTGACCAGACCGAACCTTACGTCTTGTTAGACAAAGGGAACGGACTGACAGAGCCGTTGACCATCAAGGCTGGAATGGAATCGGGGGACAAGACGGAAGTGGTAAGCGGGTTAAAACCGGGAGATATCGTCGTTCTGCCCTAGACAAGCGGGTTACTTCGACCTTGATCAACAAGAGGTTCATTGTGGCATATTGCCAGGATGAGCCTTTGGTGTGGTTAGGGGCAAGGGGTGTCCAAATTCCTGCCTGAATTATGGAAAAAAATATAATTAAATTTATATAATTCAATTTACAGTAATATTTACATGTCGTATAATCATACATAAGGAGGTGACACCGAACATCATGTTTGTAGATGGGTAGGCGAAGGCTTTTTTTTAAATCGTTTAAAGAAAGCGCTTACCGGAACGAAAAATCAGGTAACCTGTTAATCCATTTTCCACACTTCTTCATGTTTAACACACGTTCAACCTCACCCACCACATTATACTCATTCACATGATTCGCCCTCACACAATTTGTTTGATCAAGATTCCAGTTATACAACTATTCCTTATGGAGGTGATACAACCAACTCATCCGAACGTTCTCTTCGTGCTAAGCATCATAATGACACAGAGGATCAGACATGAGTACAACCCAATCTAACTAAAGGAAAGGTGGAACTATGAAGACTAAAATGAAAACCAAATCAAGAGGTAAGAAGATCCTGCGCAAAGGAGTAAAGCAAATGTTGGCGGCAACACTGCTGGCGGCGGGGATTTTCCCGGGGATGTCTCCGGGCTTGACTCAGGCGGCTGAAGCACATGTGGATAATCCATTTGTAGGGGCCACGGCATATCTGAACCAGGATTATTCGGCTCTCGTGGATACGTCTATTGCGCTGACCAACGATGCATCGTTGAAGGCCAAGATGGAAACGGTCAAATCGTATCCAACCGCAGTATGGGTTGACCGCATTGCTGCAATCTATGGTGGCCCGGACAACGCTGGTCGCAAAAGTGTAGAGGAACATCTTGATGCCGTTCTGGCCCAAAAGAAACCTGGTACGCCAATAACGGCTTCATTCGTTATCTATAACTTGCCTGGACGGGATTGCCATGCACTTGCATCCAATGGTGAACTTCCACTAACACAGGCAGCACTGCAGACATATAAAACGGATTATATTGATGTGCTCGCAGATATCTTCGCAGATCCGAAGTATCAGGATATTCGCATTATCGCCGTCATTGAACCGGACAGTCTGCCTAACCTTGTAACCAACCTGAGTACACCAGCTTGTGGTCAAGCCAGCTCAACAGGTATCTATGAGGCGGGTGTGAAGTATGCACTGGACAAGCTGCACGCCATTCCGAATGTGTACAACTATCTGGATATCGGTCACTCCGGCTGGCTTGGATGGGATAACAACCGCTCTGCAGCAGTCGCGCTGTATACAAGTGTTGTACAAGGGACAGCCGCGGGTCTGAGCAGTGCAGATGGTTTCATTACGAATACAGCGAACACCACACCGCTGGGAGAGCCGAACCTGTCTAACCCGGATCTCAATATCGGTGGACAACCGATTAAATCGGCCAAGTTTTATGAGTGGAATCCATATTTTGACGAAACCGATTTCACTGCTGCGCTGTATGCCGATTTCGTACAAGCCGGCTGGCCAAGCAGCACAGGTTTCCTGATCGATACTAGCCGGAACGGCTGGGGTGGGGTAGACCGTCCAACATCGGCTACGGGCAGCAACATTAATGATTATGTGAATTCCGGACGTGTAGATCGCCGGGAGCATCGGGGGAACTGGTGTAATGCCAGTGGAGCTGGCATAGGGGAAGTGCCTAAGGCAGCGCCAGGACCAGCGCATCTGGATGCTTATGTCTGGGTGAAACCTCCGGGTGAATCCGATGGCTCCAGCTCCGAAATTCCGAATAATGAAGGTAAAGGTTTCGACCGGATGTGTGATCCGACCTTCACAACTCGGGATGGCGTATTAACAGGTGCATTGCCTAATGCTCCGGTATCCGGTCACTGGTTCCATGATCAATTCGTGGCATTGGTGAAGAATTCATTCCCTGTGCTGCCTGCAAGTAACGGTGGCAATCCTCCAGGCGGTAATACCGCTCCAGCAGCACCCACAGCATTGACGGCTACTGCCGGTAACGCTCAAGTCTCCTTAACGTGGACTGCTTCTGCAGGTGCAACGAGTTATAGCGTGAAGCGGGCACTGAGTGCAGCAGGTCCATTTACAACGATCGCAGCCAATGTGAGTGGAACATCTTACAGCAACACCGGCCTGATCAATGGCACAACCTATTATTATGTAGTAACGGCAACGAATGCTGTAGGTGAAAGTGTCAACTCTGCCACAGCAACAGCTACACCGGTTGCAGGTGTAACGGCGCCAGCTGCACCGACTGCGCTCACAGCAACCGCAGGCAATGCACAGGTGAGCCTGACGTGGACTGCATCTACAGGTGCAGCAAGTTATAATGTGAAACGGGCGATCAGTGCATCAGGTCCGTTCACAACGATCGCGACGAATGTGAGTGGTACGTCTTACACCAACACTTCCCTGACGAACGGAACAACGTATCATTATGTGGTAAGTGCAGTGAACACAGCAGGGCAAAGTGCCGATTCCGCTGTAGCTTCCGCGACACCTCAAAGTGTCGTTGTACCGACAAGTGATCTTGTCCTGCAATATCGTGCTGGAGATACCAATGCGCAGGATAGCCAGATCAAACCGTATTTCAACATCAAAAATCTGGGCAGTACGGCTGTGAATCTGAGTGATCTGAAGATCCGGTATTACTTCTCGAAAGAAGGGTCGGCCGCAATGGATTCTGCCATTGATTACGCTCAAGTTGGCGGAGCCAATATCCAGCGGACCTTCACAGACTCGTATGTGGAACTGAGCTTCACATCTGGCGCTGGCAGCATTCAGGCTGGTGGACAGACTGGAGACATCCAGCTTCGCATGTACAAAACAGACTGGTCCAACTTTGACGAGACGAATGATTACTCCTTCGATCCAACGAAAACATCCTATCAGGATTGGAACAAAGTAACACTCTACCAAGGTGGAAACCTGGTGTGGGGCATTGAGCCTTAAGTGGAACTTATAACTAACGTAACTAATGAAGGTAAGGTCGTGAGAAGTGAAGTTCTCACATGAACAATGTATGTATAATCGCTTGAAGATCCGGAATTAGGGATGTAAGAGCGGGCGTATCAGGCTGGGCTGTCCTCTGTTCATGAAAATGAGCAGGGGCCAGCCCTATTTCTTTTCTAACGAACAGAGGACACGCTATTCAGTTGAATTGATGCATTTGAAAAATCTAACGAATCGTAGACATGCTATTCAGTTAATTTGGGTAGATTTTGATCTTCATAAACTAGTTCTGGTCCAAATAAGGTTACTGAGATTCGTTAGAAAAAACTTGGCGTTGAGTCTGAATCATGCTTCAGCCTGAATCGTTCATCGGTTTGATTTCCAAAATGACTCTTAAAAACACTGATTATTGATCGTTTTGGACGGATATTTGCCTAGGGTCTGGCAGGAAGGATGTCTATAATAGAACCCGATGGGCGGGATCACCTCGCTCAGATTGGAAAGAGAATGAAAGGAGGTCCGCACTCTGGTAGTCGGGCAAGCTGATTTCTCTTTTTTAATTTTGTAATCATTAAAGTTTGGAATCATTCGTTGAAGAGGTCTACATGGGTAATCGAATGTTCAATCATCATCAAAGTGTATCAGCATCATCTATTCTGTCTCAAGGAGCGTGAAGGTGGATGAACTCAGAAACAACAGCGCCGGTACATAAGGGATCGGCTTCAGGTCAGCAATCCGGTCGCAGGAAGGCGCGTATGCCACTTGCAGCCAAGGTGCTCTCTTCGGCACTCAGCGTAGCTTTGCTAGTTGGGGGAACAGCGGGAATCACTGGAGCAGAAGCTTCGAATGGAAATAGTACGACAGAGGCTGGACTGCAATCACATAAGGGAGGCAGTCATGTGAAAGAGATTCAGCTGGAATATCTGGATCGGGGACTGGTGGCTGCATCAACATCTGAAGGGGTGTTTCTCAGTTGGAGATTGCTTGGTGACGAGGCCACAGGATATAGCGATAAAGGGCTGACAGGAACGGACTTTAACGTCTACCGTGATGGCAAAAAGATCGCTACGGTCACCGACAGCACGAACTATGTAGATATCGGAGGCAAATCGTCTTCCCGTTATGAAGTGGCAGCGGTGAACAAGAAGGGCAAGGAAAGCAAACGCAGTGCATCCGTCAAACCTTGGGCGAACGGTTACGTGGATATTCCATTACAAAAACCGGCCGATGGTGTGACACCTGCGGGAGAAGCTTATACGTATTCGGCCAATGACATGAGTGTTGGGGATGTGGACGGGGATGGCCAGTATGAATTTTTCGTCAAATGGGACCCTTCCAACGCGAAGGACGTATCGCAAAAAGGATACACTGGTAAAACCTACATTGATGCGTACACCCTGGATGGACAGTTGTTGTACCGAATCGATCTTGGGGTTAACATTCGTGCAGGTGCTCACTATACACAGATGCTCGTTTATGATTTTGACGGGGATGGCAAGGCTGAGATAATGTTTAAAACCGCTCCGGGAACGAAGATTATCAAATATAACAAAAAAGGAAAAGTGACATCCGAGAAGTATATCACCTTACCGAAGGAAGACCGCAAGGCAGGCGTGAAGAACGAGGATGATTATCGTTTAAGTGCTGACGGGTACTACGATCACGTGGTGGATATGTTCAGAAACTGGCATAAACACGAAGAGGTTGTGAAGGGCAACTGGCCTGCGACATTGGAAGAGGCTTTTGGAATAGAGAAAAAGTATAACTATCCATTATCTCAGCAGGATGCCGAGAGCTTGGCCGATTACTTCATTGATGTCTATGCGGTAGAACGCAGCAACCGAAATGAGTTGCGTAAGTTTGAGGGTTTTATCGTGGACGGACCGGAGTACGTTACGGTATTTGAAGGGAAATCAGGCAAAGAGCTGGAGACGATCCCCTACGAACCTGAACGTCATGACGATGGCCTGATGTGGGGCGATTATGCCATGGCACGGATTGAACCGGGCAATCGGGTGGACCGTTTCCTGGCAGGCGTGGCGTATCTGGATGGCAAGAAACCATCTGCAATCTTTGCACGCGGATACTATACACGTTCAACGATGGTTGCCTACAACTGGGATGGCAAGAAGCTGAAAAAGGAATGGAAAGTGGACAGCGGCTGGACACCGATGAAAAATCCGTTCAATGACGGGCCGCATGGCGTGGATGGCACAGATCCAGTGTACGGCTCCATCACTACTCAAGGTGCGCACTATTTCAGTGTGGCGGATGTAGATGGAGACGGCAAACAAGAGATCATCTATGGCTCCGCCACGATTGATCATGACGGCAGCGTACTGTACAGCTCTACTGACCTGATGCCAGCCGAAAGTGCTGCACCGGGAACGATTGCCCGTCTGGGTCATGGGGATGCCCTTCATGTAGCAGATATCGACCCGGATCGTCCGGGACTTGAGATATTCATGGTTCACGAGGGTGGTCCGTGGGCGCCATATGGCTACTCCTTAAGGGATGCGAAGACCGGAGAAGTAATCTATGGCGGATACACAGGGAAAGATACGGGACGCGGCATGGTGGGTGATGTTGATCCAACCCGTCGCGGTCTGGAGACATGGGCTGTAGGCTTGTGGACAGCACAGGGGCAGAAAATCAGTGATCAAGCACCGGGGACGAATATGAATATCCGTTGGTCTGGTGATATGACGACACAGATCGTAGATGGTGCCATTGATGTTACACCAACCATCAAGGATTGGAATCGTGGCACGTTACTGACGGCCACAGGCACATTGACTAACAATTACACCAAAGGTACGCCGTCTCTTGTAGCTGATATTTTCGGAGATTGGCGGGAAGAGATGCTGGTGAGAACCACGGACAGCTCAGCGATCCGTATCTATCTGAGTACCGAGAAGACAGACCGCAAGCTGTATACGTTGATGCATGATGCGATGTATCGCGTGGGCATTGCCGGACAGAACAGTGGATACAACCAGCCTTCCTATCCGTCCTTCTACATGGCATCGGATATCGACTGGTCGAAGGTAACGCTACCTAAGTTCTACACGCCAGGTAAGGGCGGAAAATAAACAGGCCGGATCCGCAATAGTAAGAAAGCGTAAAACTCGATCAGATTTGTAACGTAAAGAAGCGACGTCAATGCTTACGAGTAGGCACTAAAGCATTTTGAAGTGCTCTATAGCTCTGGAGTCTCCCATGTGTCTCGGCACATGGAGGCTTCAGAGCTTTTTTACATGAGGATCTGAGGGAGTTGGGGATAGAGCCTGGTATGTTCCCGGCAATCATGTTACGTCATTCTTGTGCATCCGTTAATTCTAGATGTTCGGTTGAAGCGAACGCTTCAATGGTGTAGTTTCCTTGATCATGGATTAGTGTGGTGATAGAGCACTCAGGGATCAATTGGTTCTGCATAGCTATAAAATCGGAATGCAAGACGTTAAGCTCGCGCTCGGTAAAGGTTTGCACCAGAAAATCAGTAATGAGTCCTCCATGTGCAACCACAATAATGTTACTGTTCTCCTGCTCTTCATTAGCCAATTCGGTCAGGAGGGAGGCCAGACGTTCACCTGCCTGTTTGGCCGAGTCTCCCACGGGTGGAATGTAAACGGGGTCAGATGTGCATCGATCCCACATCGCAATGAATTCTTCGAATGATTGATCGGGACAATCTCCCCAATTGGCACGTTCACGCAGGCGAGGATCTTCGGTTATATGGGCATGGGTATGGCGGGCAATCATATTTGCAGTTTCTTGGGCACGCCGAAGTGGGCTGGTAAGAATTTTAGTAACAGTAAGGGCAACTCTGGCAAAATGAAGTGCTGTGGCTTCGGCTTGTAACGCCCCTTCGGAAGTGAGGGGGACATCACCGATTCGTCGTTCTTTGAGGCCGTGCCTCACCAGATGAAAGGTGGTACTCATAATTGGAAACCTCCATAAGTAAAAATAGTTCAAACAAATCATTAGATGAAAAACTAATTATATATTTGTCTAATTATAAAATACAATCATCATTTGAGTCAGGACGTTTATATCCAACCTACATAATTGTTACAATGGAGAAAAGTGAGGATCGATCGTTGAAGGACTGGAGGTATGGACATGAGCATCTCGAAGCGCTGGACAGGAAGCCTGTATCAGGAGGCATTGCGAACAGAGGATTGTGGGCCACGTTTTTACGCGTACTATTATAAGCAATGGGACAACTACCGTATGTCCTATCACAATCATGATTCCACGGAGATCATGTATATTATTTCGGGAATGTGCCGGGTGGATGTACAGATGCCGGATGGGAGCTCAGAGCAGAGCGTTTTGAAAAAAGGACAGTTCATTATGCTCGATGCAGGTGTCCCGCATCGTTTGCTCGTAGAAGATGGGGTGCCTTGCCGGATGCTCAATGTGGAGTTTGGATTCGCCAGCTCACCTCCCGGACAACTATCCATCCGTCAACTCGCGCAAGAAGAGGAAGAAGTCCATACGCTGCTCACTAATGCTTCGCCATATCTGGTACTGCCTGACCCGGAAGAGGTGTATCACATTATGAAGAGTTTGGTGCTGGAACTCGATCAGCGCGGTCTGCTGGAACAAGAAAGATCGACTGCACCGATGAGGATTATTCCACCAGAGGAACGGTCGCATCAACGCGAAGCCCGGAATCTCTCATCCCCGGAACAGGGCATGCTGGTGCGTACGTTGTTCATCCAGTTGATCGTCCGTGTGGCACGTCTGCGTGGGGAAATGAACCGAAGTGCGCCAGATCAGGCGGAATTGTATGTCAAACGAACGATCGAATTCATGCATCATAATATGGATCGCAATATTCAGATGAAGGACATTGCCGCAGCCGTCAATCTGCATCCGGGTTATTTGCATCGCATTTTCCGTCAGCACACGCAGCGAACACCAACCGATTACCTGACGATGCTTCGGATGGAGAAGGCCAAGATGCTGCTACAGCAGACGAATATTCCGATTTCTGAAATTTCCGACTATGTTGGAGTAGGGAGTCGTCAGTATTTTCATATGTTATTCAAAAAATATACCGGCCGTACGCCTGTTGAATTTCGCTCCTCGATGGAACGACATGTCAGTCAGTACCCGACGAATGAATAAGTTAGGATTTTTGACAACAGGGACTGGAACAGGTCATGATTTTGATAACGCTTCCCCTATTGGCGTTGGTACAATGATTTCATGAAGAGAGTCATTAATCGAAGGGAAAGATTCGGATTAGGGGAGGACATAGACATGTCGTTTAAAGTGGCGTTTATCGGGGCAGGAAGTATCGGATTTACACGGGGATTGCTGCGGGATTTGCTCACGGTACCGGAGTTTAACAACATTGAAATTGCATTCTGCGATATTAGCCAGCACAATTTGGACATGGTGACTGAACTGTGTCAGCGGGATATCCGGGAGAACGGATTGAATATTCAGATTCAGCCGACAACGGATCGTAAAGAAGCGTTAAAAGATGCGAAGTATGTTCTGTGTACGATTCGTGTTGGGGGACTGGAAGCTTTTGCAACGGATGTGGATATTCCACTGAAATATGGGGTAGACCAATGTGTCGGCGATACGCTGTGTGCAGGGGGCATAATGTACGGACAACGCGGAATCGCCGAGATGCTGGACATCTGTAAAGATATTCGTGAACAGAGCGCACCAGACGTGCTGCTCTTGAACTATTCCAATCCGATGGCGATGCTCACTTGGGCTTGCAATAAGTATGGTGGTGTGCGGACAATCGGACTGTGTCATGGCGTACAGCATGGTCATCATCAGATTGCGGAAGCTTTTGGTTTGAAAAAGAGTGAAGTGGATATTGTCTGTGCCGGCATTAATCATCAGACCTGGTATATTCAGGCTTCTCATGAAGGGAAAGACCTTACAGGTGACCTGCTCGAAGCCTTCGAGAAACATCCAGAGTACAGCCGTACCGAGAAAGTGCGGATCGATATGCTGCGCCGCTTCGGATACTACAGTACGGAATCGAATGGTCACCTGAGTGAATATGTGCCGTGGTACCGCAAACGTCCGGAAGAGATCAACGAATGGATCGACCTGGGCAACTGGATTAACGGAGAGACAGGTGGCTATCTGCGCGTATGTACAGAGGGGCGCAACTGGTTCGAGACTGATTTTCCTAACTGGATGAAGGATGAACCGATGCAATTCATTCCGGAAAAACGGGGCGAGGAGCACGGTTCCTATATTATCGAAGGGCTGGAGACGGGACGTGTCTATCGCGGACATTTTAATACCGTTAATCATGGAGTCATCTCGAACCTGCCAGATGATGCGATTATTGAAGCACCGGGATATGTGGATCGCAATGGCATCTCTATGCCGCATGTGGGCGATTTGCCATTGGGACCAGCCGCGGTATGTAATGTGAGCATTTCCGTGCAACGGCTTGCAGTCGAAGCTGCGATGAACGGAGATGATCAATTACTTCGTCAGGCGTTCATGATGGACCCGCTCGTGGGTGCTGTATGTAATCCAAAAGAGATCTGGCAGATGGTCGACGAGATGTTGGTTGCACAGGCTCAGTGGCTACCACAATACGGAGATGCGATTGCTGCCGCAGAAGCAAGACTTGCTGCGGGTAATCTTATTCCGACGAAGGAGTATGAAGGTGCAGCACGTCTTAAGGTGAAAACCGTTGAAGAGATGCAACAGGATCGTGATGCTGCCAACAAAAACGCAGGTGAATCCGATAAAGGCAAAGATCGTGAGAAAGTGCAGCAATAGATACAAAGGCGTAAGGGCCTCTCCGAAATTGGAGGGGCCCTGTTTGTTTTATTTTTTCGACACCACGGATAACAAAGGCAAAAGAGGTATCACCCAAGGAAACCTGCGAATTTTGAGCGGATGTCCACCGGGCAAAGGCTCCATAATAATGAGTTCCTTTTTCCTGTGACAACTGGAATGAACCTTCTCGCAAAGAGATGGGACGTGCCTTCCCATTCACATATTCAACCAGAGTGAACTCGTCAGGGGGGACATTCGTATCCAGATGAAAAACAAGAGAGGAATGTTGCTAATGTTGCTCACTGTGAGGCATACTTACCATGTGATGCATATTACCTTTACAGACATAGTAATATGTCTTATAGTATACGCAGGATGGAAGAAAGTCGGTGAATTTTGCAGATGGATGTTCAAGTGATTAACAGTGATCTGATTCGGGGCAATATTGACCCCATCATTCTGAGTGTACTTATACCTTCTGATAACTATGGTTACAGCATTATTAAGGAGATCTATCGCAAGAGTGGAGAGCAGTTTGAATTGAAGGAACCTACGCTTTATTCCAGTTTGAAGAGGCTGGAGAAGAGTGGATATGTGGAGTCCTACTGGGGGGAAGAGACGCAGGGAGGACGACGCAAATATTACCGAATTACAGTGCAAGGCCTCGAAGCCTATAGAGAACAGGTTCAAGCTTGGCATGCAGCCAAGGCACTGATTGATTGCATGATTGTCACTGGAGTAAAAGGAGATGAAGACCTATGAGATTGGAAGTTCGGATTACCCGTCATGTGAATCGGCTGTTCGCTCACGCACAAGATACATTGGACAATCGGGAATTAAAAGAAGAGATTCACAGTAATCTCGCTGCCCGGATTGACGATTATATCTCTCAGGGGATGAGTGAAGAAAAGGCATTCCAGACCGCCATTCAGCATATCGCTGGTATGGATCAAGTGATGAGTGACCATCGAAGGGTACAACGTGTTCCTTACTGGACAGCGTTGTTGCAGTCTGCTCTGATTTATAGCCTTATAGCCTGGATCATAACCATTCCAACGAGAGTGGTGATGCATGGCTCCGCCATAAACAACCTGCTTATGCTCGTGAGCTTCCTTGTTGGGGGGGCATATGTATTGTATATGTTGACCAACAGGACGAATGATCCAGCAACTTCAGTGCAAACCACAGTGATTCGAACCCATGCCTTCATGCAGTGGAATCGCAGAATTTGGTGGTTGTGGGCGGTGTTCATGATTGTACTATGGGGAACACAGGCGGCGTTGCGATTTGGAAGCAACATCTGGTTTAATCGACCCATTCAAGTGGATGGACCTTATCAGTTTGCTGTGATGGCGATTGCCTTTGCTATCCCGTTACTGAGCGTTATTATTCCTTTGGTAGTGCATCGTGCGTATCGGATCATTAGCAAATATGAAGTGAGTGATGTGTCATGAGAGGGAAAAATATATGGATTATTGCACTCGTTGTTCTCGGTGTGGTTGGCCTCGTGTTCGTTGAGGGGTTCGTTAATCCGAGGAACGAGGCAAAGCAGAATCGATATGAAGCAGAACAGCAAAATCCGCTGACGCATGATTTTACCGCCTTAGCCAAATATCGCAGTCCCTATATGGGTGATAATTCAAACCTTAGTCATCTGAATCAGGCTTTACCTTTACGAGAAAGATTGAATGGTTACCAACTGTACCCGGAGACGTTCGCGGCTCAAGTGAATTATAGCTTGGATACACATGAGATGGATGCAGAGGAACTTGAGCGGATACTTGTATATAATGCGGTTGCGAACTTTGTGATGATCGATAATCTGGAGCAGGTCGTCTACCAGTTAGAGAATACCAGCTATACCTTACGTCGTAAATCCGCTCAACAATGGACAGGTACGGAATTAAAGGAGCTTCAGAACCCGGAGTTATGGGATTTGACTGTACGCGAGAAGCTGGTAGAACCAGCACAAGTGAAAGAAGTTTTTTCACAAATTGTTGACAATTAAGCTGCATGGAATCCAATGAAATAGGCAAGAGACTCGACTCTTCTCCCATGCTATGTTATTATAAATCTCTGATAACGTGGTAACGAACTAAAGCGTTTTGGTTTTGGTTATAGACATGGAGGGGTTCGAGAGATGAGAAAAAAAGCGATTCTACTATTATTCATTAGTATATGTGTATTGATTGTGGCGGGTTGTTCCAGTTCCGCAAGCAAAGACGATAACACGATTGTTGTAGGAATTGACGACAAGTTTGCTCCAATGGGTTTCCGGGACGAGCAGAATGAAATTGTTGGTTTCGATATTGATTACGCACGAGCTGCAGCGGAGAAAATGGGTAAAGAAATCACATTCCAGCCGATCGACTGGTCTTCCAAAGAGTCAGAGCTGAACAGTGGGCGAATCGACATGATCTGGAACGGATATACCATTACGGATGAGCGCAAAGAGAAAGTGCTCTTCACGAAGCCGTATCTGGAAAACAGTCAGGTAGCCATTACACTGGCAGACTCGCCAATTACGAAGCTGGATGAACTCGATGGCAAAAATGTGGGATTGCAGGCATTGTCCTCAGCGGCAGATGCACTGGCAGCAAGTCCCCTGAAGGATAAAGTAAAAGCTTCCGAATTCAAAGATAACGTGCTTGCTCTGACTGACTTGAAAACAAAACGTCTGGATGCGGTCATCATTGATGAAGTGGTCGCGAGATACTACATGTCCAAGGAAGAGGGAACATTCAAACTGCTGGATGAATCTCTTGCACCGGAACAATATGGAATAGGTATCAAAAAAGGCAATGAAGAGCTTCTGAATCAGCTGCAAAAAGCGCTGGATGAGCTGAATGCAGATGGAACAGCAGCTAAGATCTCCACTCAATGGTTGGGTGAAGACAAGGTTCTGAAATAGGCAGGTTACACACCTGATATATAGTTAGAAACAAAACGGACCCCGTATTCCACGCTGGAGCGATTTATGCTTCGGAGGAATGCGGGGTTAACAGATTAGAGGAGACAAAACAATGAGTTGGGATTATCTATCGACCATTTTAAAACCGATGCTAGAGGGTGCGCAGACCACCATTTTCATGTTCTTGCTCGCGATCGTGTTATCCGTGCCGCTTGGATTTGCGGTCACGCTTGCGATGAGAAGCCAGATTAAACTACTGGCATGGATTGCCCATACGTATGTATATGTGATGCGAGGAACACCGCTACTGCTCCAAATTCTATTCTTCTGCTTCGGTTTACCGTTGCTGCCGGTGATTGGAGAGTATCTGGTGTTTGATCGCTTTGTAGCAGCGGGGATTGCGTTCATCCTGAACTATGCGGCGTACTTCGCTGAAATCTTCAGGGGCGGACTGCTTTCCATTGATAAAGGTCAACATGAGGCAGCGAAGGTACTGGGGTTAACAAAGTGGCAAACGATGACTAAAGTCATTATTCCTCAGATGATTCGTGTAGTATTGCCTGCAACGGCCAATGAGTCCATTACGCTCATCAAGGATACGGCACTGCTCTATGCCGTGGCTGTACCTGAGCTGTTGTATTACGCCCAAGCGGCGGTAAATCGCGACTTGCAGCTGATCCCTTTCTTCGTGGCAGCGGTTATGTATCTACTCATGACACTCGTGCTCACGGTGCTGTTCAAGGCACTGGAGAAGCGGTTTTCATTTGAATAAATTAAATCTGATCAATCAAAGGACTGTCTGCTTATGACACATATAATAGAAGTAAATCAGTTGAGAAAATCATTCGGTACACTTGATGTGCTGAAACAGGTATCCTTCAACGTGGAACCAGGCGAAGTAATTGCCGTCATCGGGCCTTCGGGCTCGGGGAAAAGTACGATGCTGCGCAGCCTGATTCATCTGGAGGATATTTCGGGCGGAACAATTCGTATTCAGGATCAGACGTTGGTTGATAATGGCCGTTACGCGGGTGCCGCAGATATTCGCAAGATGACGGATCGCATGGGCATGGTGTTCCAGCATTTCAACTTGTTCCCGCATCTGACTGTACAAGCTAATCTGGAACTCGCACCAAAGACGTTGAAAAAAGAAAGCTTGGCAATCATCCGGAATCGCAGTCTGGAATTACTCGGCAAAGTAGGGCTGTCGGACAAGGCTGACGCGTATCCAGCCAATCTGTCCGGTGGACAGAAACAACGTGTAGCTATTGCCCGCGCACTCATGATGCAGCCCGACATTCTCCTGTTTGATGAGCCGACGTCGGCACTCGATCCCGAACTGACGGGAGAGGTGCTGCGTGTCATCAAACAGCTTGCGCAGGAGAACATGACCATGATGATCGTCACGCATGAGATGGGCTTTGCCCGTGACGTTGCGGATCGTGTATTTTTCATGGATAACGGGGAGATTGCAGAGGCGGGACCGCCAGAACAGATCTTCGGCAATCCAAAGCTTGCGCGTACCCGGACATTTTTGCAGCGGGTGGAAGTGGAAGGATAAAAGGCATTCCAATCTAAGAAATATATAAAGAACGCAATCCTATGAGTAATAAGGGATTGCGTTCTTTTTTTTGAAAGTAATAGCTTATGTCCACAGGTATATGTTCCAGATCATCAATACCAGGGTCAACACGATATAAGTTACTACATTCCAATGTGTTCGAACTCGATAAGTGGTATAACTCATGATTCCAAACATAACAATACTAAAACATAATACAGCCACATTATTCCGATAAAAAGCAATAAGTACAAGCATCACAATCATAAGTATATTCATGACTTTATCGATTTTCATCGTAGTGATCCCCCAAAGATATTCAGAAAAGTATTACGACTATAATAATATCTATATGTTAGAGGTATTCTTGATTTATATCATCACACGGATAAAGGGGTTCTTACATTCATATCCTTGAAGTACAATCTATAAGTAAAGAACAGGGAGGATTTACCTTGGAACATCGCGAAAATGATGTAGATCGTTATTATAACGACACATTGCCACCACCGCCTTATGTAGTACCAAAGACCAATAGTAAGTCGATTGTATCACTTGTTTTGGGGATTCTGTCCGTCACGATTCCTTACGTGGGAATTTTAATCGGAATCGCCGCGATTATATTTGCATCTTTGGCCTTCAAAGAGATCAGAGTTCGCATGGAGCAAGGCAGAGGATTAGCCATTGCTGGACTTGTTTGTGGAATAATCGGTACGGCGATGTATGTATTACTTATTGCATTCGTGCTATTGTTTACTTTCGCTGTCACAGGCTTTGATATGTACTCTACATACTAGAAATATTGAAGTTAGCAAACCTAGATTGTATCTCTAACTAAAAAAGCAAAGGCGTACCTTAGCCAACACCTCTGTTGTCCAGAAGAGTGTGTGGCATCGGTACACGCCTTTGCTTTTTATATTCCTTTTTTACAGGTGAATTGCGACTTCACTGCTGACGTTTTCGTTCTCCGTGGTCCGGTGCATCAGGAAGTACGTTAAAGTTCCTGCCAGACCCATTAGAGCGAAGATGCAGAGAATACCGATCTGATCCCAAGCCACGCCGAACTGTCCGCTTGAGATAACTGCTTTATAACCTGTTACCGAATAGGTCATAGGCAGCCATGGATTAAACACCTTCAACCAGTTTGGAATCAGTTCGAGCGGGAAAGTGCCCGCACTGGTGGTGAGCTGGAAGATCAGCATCAGAATGGCGAGGAATCGTCCCGGATTTTCCAGCCAAGTCACCAAAGCCTGAATGATGTACATGAAGCTTAGACTGGTCACAAAGCTGAACAAGAGGAACAACGGAACGCTCTGAACTTCCAGACCCAAGCTGTACAATACGAGCCATGAAGCAAGCAGGGATTGCACAGCACTCATGAGTGTGAAAGCCAGCGTTTTGCTCACAAAACGATTCCAGCCACTTGCCTCGCTAACCGTGCTGCCGCGA
Source organism: Paenibacillus sp. 2KB_22 (assembly GCF_052115745.1). Lineage (NCBI taxonomy): Bacteria > Bacillati > Bacillota > Bacilli > Caryophanales > Paenibacillaceae > Paenibacillus > Paenibacillus sp. 2KB_22. Next base: position 3,545 of record NZ_JBFRHG010000006.1, on the reverse strand, counting down.
GTTGGCACAACCAAAGTGGCAATCAATGCCCCGACAAACAGCCCCAGTGACAGGAAGTATGGCGAGAATCCTGTACCATAATTGGGTACCTCATTATATTTATGCTCATCGACCTGAACAGGCTCTGCATACATGGTTACCAGTTCATCGGTCTTTTTCACACTAGCCGTCTGCTCAGCCGCTTCATTGAGCTTAGTGGCAAGTTCGCCAGAGCCGTCGGTTAATTTGAGCGTACCCTCTTTTAACTGACCTGCACCGTCATCCAGCTTATGTGAGCCATCTGCAAGGGTTGTGATTCCATCTGTAAGTTGGCTTACACCCGCAACCAACTTGCCTGCACCCGCATTCAATTGACCTGAACCGTCCGCAAGTTTGGCTCCTCCAGACGCTGCTTCGGATAATTTGGAATTGAATTGCTGTAGTCCCGTCGCAAGCTTTTCATGTCCGGCGGATAATTGCGTGGCACCTTGTACGAGTTGTTGTTCACCCTGTACCAACTGGCTGCTGCCTTGATGCAGTTGCTGCTGTGCAGCGTACAGGTTTTGACTGCCTGCGACCAATTGTTGCCCGCCCTGATACACCTGCTCGCTACCAGCGGCAACTGCCTGACTTGCTGCCAGGAGCTGCTTCATAGCTGGACTTGCGGCCAGTTCTGGACTCGCTTCGGCTAATTGGGCAAGACCTTGCGCAACCGCTTTTGCCCCCTCGCTAACTTTGCCACTGCCCACAACAGAACTTTGCAGCCCAGCAGTCAGCTTTGCGCTGCCTTCCTCGGAAGCCGCCAATCCAGCATCTAGCTTAGCTGCGCCTTCTTGAGCAGATTGAATGCCAGCCTGTAGCTGTTTGCCGCCAGTTTCAGCCTGGGTTGCTCCATCACTCAGCTTCGTACCTGCTGCTGCGAGTTGGGACAGCCCACTGGAAAGGGCACTCGCGCCCGTATGAAGATCACGTGTGCCTTGGGCGAGAGTGGACGCACCTTCTTTTAACGGAACTATGCCGGTTTCCAGCTTGTCGGTGCCAGCGGCCAGTTTGGACAGGTTCTCTTTTAATGTAGCAGTACCGTCATCCAGCTTGATCGCACCATCATGAATCTGACCTGCGCCATCCCCTGCATCCGCCAAACCGCCAGAGATTTTTTCGATCTGATCCAATAACGTTTCGGTATACGATTCTGTGACTTTGGCAGCGACTTTGGAGCGAATTTGTTTGACCGCCGTGCCACCAATCTGACCTGCGAGGAAGTTGTATCCTTCATTGGGTTCGTAGATCAGGTCGGCCGGCTCGGGGTGCTCATCCATCAGGGTTGTTGCTTTGGTGGAAAAGTCCTCCGGAATCACAATCGTCATATAATACATGTTGTCTTGCATGCCTTGTTCTGCTTGTTCACGAGTCACGAATTGCCAGTCGAAATCATCACTTTTTTTCAATTCATCGACGAGATTCTGACCGACCTCCAGTGATTTGTCATTGTAGACTGCGCCCTGATCCGTGTTGACCACGGCTACAGGTAATTCATTCATTTTGCCATAGGGGTCCCAGAATGCATTCAGGAACAGGCCACTATACAATACCGGAATGAACAGTACAACGAGAATCGGAATAAATACTTTTGGTTTCTTGAAGGCGGACTTCAGATCCTGCCCAAATACGTGGAATGATTTCATCATGTTCTCTCCCTATCCTTACGCTAATCCGTTTGTTCTATCTCTATTAAGTTGTGAATCTATTGGCATGCCTTTCTCTAGGTGGGGGATAAGCCATTCTTGAGAAAGAGGCCCACAAAATCCTTGATCTGATCTTTGTGCAACGTAGGATGCGCTTTGTTCCAATCTGAGGTTAAGGTGACATACAGCTTCAGCAGGACAAAAGAAACCAACTTGGGATCATCCCTCCGAATCTGCTCTAACTCCATGGCACGGCTGACCTGACGCTCCAAATATTCGAGAATGGCTGTCTCCACTTGCTGCAAACCTTCCTTGGCTTGCGGAGTACCGAACTCGTTAACCTCCTGAAAGAGCTTGATCAACAGCTCATGTTCCTCCCGGTACTCCAGCAGAGAATCCATGCTCATATGCACGTTATCCAGAAAGGAGTTCTCTTCCTTCACCGTCTGCTCTGTAATCTGTCTCATATCCGCAATGATCGAGCGCAGAATCTCGCTGAACAGTTCTTCTTTATTTTCGAAAAAAGTATAGATCGTTCCCTTGCCCACATTGGCAAGTCTCGCAACCTGCTCCATCGTTGTGGCCTTGTAGCCAAACAAGGCAAAGGATTTCTCGGCAGAATCCATCACCTGTTGCCTTCGATCTATCGTTTTCATCACATATACACCTCCTTGTAGGTTGAAAGGCTAATGGTAAGGTAAATCCTTTAGTGACCGTTTTACTATTATGGTCAGTTGGTCGTTAACAACTGTAGCACTTGAACAGGGAAGATGGATGTGATCTTTGTCATGGTATGGATGGGGGGCGGACAGCGGATCAAGAGGGCAGGGGATTATTTCTCAAAATAAAATGTTAAAAATAAAAGGCATGTGTGATAACCATATTATTGGTCATCACACATGCCTTTGTGGACATAGCAAATATGTTAGATGTCTTGTTATCTTTAATGTTCACGGGTCAAATAGGATGGATTAATCGTGTATTCCTCCACCTGTGTTAGTAGCCCAGACAGGATACCATCCTTTAGCTATATTCTTTGTATTATAGAGAACTAGATTTCCATCATTTTGCATGATTAGCAGGTCGCCCACAAGATTTTCAGGTACATTTCCCGGGCCATACCACGCATTGGCCCACGCCTGATTGTCGGATGTCCAGTAGGGAGTATTGCTATAGTCCGTCAATTTCAGTCTTCCGTTATATTGATCTATAACAAGCATAACAACTCTGCGTTCCTTGAGATTGGTGCTCCAGATCAAAGTTTTTTTCTTTACATTTCTCAACTCAACGTCACCTTGCACATTGAAATTGAATAGATATCTAGAATTGTCCGATAATAACCTTGTTGTAAAGGTCATATTCTCAGAAACCGTAAGTCTTTCTTGGAACGCAAATGTTGTTGAGGAAAAAGGGAGAAGTAGTAGGAACATAGCTAAACTGAGCAAAAATGTCTTTTTCATAATATCCTCTTTTATGGTTTTATTTTCTAAATGTAGAGTAACTATATCATAGTAAAGTTTTAAAATATATCATTATTTCCATAACTAAAAATAAATTGAATTTATAGAAATTGAAACTTTCAACTCTTGCCCTGCGTCCAAAATCTAAGACCAGAGTCCAACAATTATATATGCAGAAGAAATACTGTCTGTTAAATGATACCGGGAAGTATAGAACTAGAATTTACCCACCTACCCTGGTAACAACAAAAAAACCAAGGCTTTGAGTGAAGTTGGTCTTACCCCTGTCAAGCAGACAGATGAAAAAAGCTATGCTGCCAGTGCGCATCGATATTCAATCGGTGCGCGCTGTTTGAGTTTGGCTTGAAAACGTCGGTAATTGTAATTGTACATATAATCTTCCACAGCTTGTCGAATCTCT